>NZ_RBAH01000024.1 GCF_003626695.1 Paenibacillus ginsengarvi | reverse complement strand
CTCAAGTTCCCTTAAAATCTCCAGCTTCTCTATTCCGCTAAATTCGTTTATTTTGCCCAACTGAAAACTCCCCTTTAAGCAACAGGTTTAATTATTTCACCTGTCTACTTAATGGGGAGCATATCAGTGACCTAAGGGACAGCCCTGTTTTTCTTTTAAGAAATAACAAAAAGAAACTGTCTTTTGGTAAAATGGAAGTATCACCCAAACATTTTTGCTGTAGGTACAAACGACAGGGAAGGGATAAGTACGGTGAAACGGGGGTCTGTATGAGAATCAAATCGATGAAACTGTATTCGCATCCGCGCGATTTTCCGTTTTGGATTCAGCGAAACCTCCACGACAGACGGGATATGCCGGATATTCATGCTCATGAATTTGTCGAGTTGATCTTCGTTGCCGAAGGTCGGGCGACGCATTTGTTTCAAGATATTTTTTACGAAATTCAGGAGGGGGACGTATTTATAATCAATCCGGGCGAGAGGCACGGTTATGCGCTCGAGGAAGATCAGCAAATCGAAATCGTTAATTGCCTGTTCGAACCGAACTTTATTCCGCACTCGCTGCTGAGCGATCTGCGCATTTCTGATTCGCTCGACTTTTTTTACGTCCAGCCTTTTTTGAACGGGCATTCCCGATTTCATCACAAACTGAATTTGCGGGGCGAGGCGGCAGACAAGACGAGGGGCTTTTTGGAGGAGCTTCTTCAGGAATTGTACCATCGGCAACCGGGCTATCAGGCGATGATTCAGCTGAGAATGACCGAATTGTTCATCTTGCTGTCGCGTTATTATAAGGATCGCAAAAATAAAACCGATAGTCGCTCGCCAAGAGAATTACTGATACGTCGCATATGCGGGTATGTCGAACGGCATTATAACCAGAAAATTACGTTATCCCATTTATCCGCGATGTTCCATATCGGCGTCCGACAGTTGAACCGGCTGTTCAATCAGTATACGGGGGCGAGCGTAATCGAATACGTTCATCGAATTCGAATGGAGAAAGCGAAGCTCCTGCTGACGGATACAGACGAAAAAGTCAACGTCGTTGCCGAAATGGTCGGCTATGGCGATCCGGCCTTTTTCAACAAGCTGTTCGTGCGGGAGGTAGGTTGCCCCCCGGGTAAGTACAGGGAAGAGAATCGATGATCTCTGCGTGCCGGCGCAGAGGTCTTTTTTCTTCGGCGTATTTTCTGAATTGACTTCATCGCCGAGAAGGAAGTCCCAATCACCAATAGAACGATGCGGGCGGTCTCCTTTAAAATGAATTTTGAAAGCGCAACCATAGACGGGGTTTTGCTCAAAAGCTACAACTTATAAAGGAGCTGTTGAAATGGAATGGGACAATGACAATACGAAGATAAGCAGGAGAAAGTTACTAAGCGCTGCGGGAACTGCCGCGGTTGCGGGAGTTTTGCTCGGACAAGGTGTCGGCTTGGCGAGTCAAGGAAACGGCGTCGTAAATGACGTTTATGGAAACCCGACAATGAGCAGTAATGGGAACGCTAGTGGTATTCGCCGGATCGTGGAAGAGGTCATCGAGGAATACGGCCATGTTAACGTAAAGGAGTTTGGAGCTGTCGGCGACGGTGTAACCGATGACTCGCAAGCATTCAGGGATGCTTTGGCATATGCTTGCAACAACCATCTGACGTTAATGACGGATTTGGGGAAAACCTATCTTGTAGATAATATCGTTGTAGAAGGGAAAACGGATTTCAGACTAGTATTCAGGGGGATCTTAAAAAGACCCGATCAATTGCCGGCAACGAACCCTCAGACAAGAACGCTGCAGTTTAATAACTGCTCTAATTTTGTCATCGAAGAACTCCATTTTGACGGCAATCACTTCAACAACAACTGTTTCGTTGGCGGGGTTTACAATACTGAATTTTTACAAGAGTATAGACATTGCTTGTATTTGTATAATTGCAGATATGCCAGGTTCGGCAAAATAGTTGGGAAAAATCCGTCCGGAGACGTCATCTACATCAATGGAGCGAACACGTACAATCTGGATTTCGATATTGTCGAAGGGATGTCGGTTGATAGGGACGGGGTAACCCCCATTGCGCTTGGCCGAAACACAGTATCCGTATGCGAAGGGAAAAATATTACGTTTAATGTCGTAAAGTCGCTAGGAGTCGGCCATATTACAATGCCCGGTGGGTTTGACATAGAGCCGAACTGGGGAGAACAAGTTTCAGATGTATATGTAAACTATCTGTATGTCCTCTCAAGCTCTATGAGCGCTTTGGGTATTACGACAAAATACGGAGCAGGCGCAAATATAAAAAACATCGAAATTGGAACTGTTCATATTGAAAATGATGTGGCTGCTCCAAAAAGATTGCTTGTCCTTACAGGATGCACGAACGTTCACTTGAATCGGGTTTATATCAAGGGAACTGTCGAATCCTATGCAGTGCATATTGGGATAGCGGGAAATGCTCAACCTGTATATAAGCTGAAATTCGACTCGCTTGAAATTGATACTTGCAGATATGGCGTTATGGCAGACCATTTGGATGAGGGTTATATGAATGTCATTGTCAATCAAGCATCGGAAAACCTGCTTCGATTATACAATGTTTCTAATTTTGATTTTGATGTGAAAGGCAGCTTCAATCCTTTGACTGCTTATCCGAATACTCCGGTAAAAAACTTTTGCATTTATCTGTATATGGCCGGTACGAATAACCTGATTAATTGTAAATTCACTGGTGATTTAGCAAAAAATAGAGTCGGCATTGTTGGAGAAAGATGCATTACCACGAACGCCTCAAACGGAGCCGCTCAAATCACGAACTGTGAGTTTAGCCTGAATTTGGACGGATGGGAGGAGGCTAGGAAGCTTGTAGGACAGTTAAGCCATACGAGGAAAATGGATCTCACTCGTTCGAATATATTGGGAACTACTGCAATGAGGCCAACTGCCAATCTTATGCAAGGCTTTTCCTACTATGATACTACATTAAATAAACCTATATGGTGGAATGGCGCGAATTGGATTGACGGTACAGGGGCAGTCATTTAACAGTCCGCTATCCAGGCCCGGCCGCGAGCAGACCGACCGTTTCGGTTCTAAGCCTCCGCCGGGCTCCTTTTCACGGACTGCAGGCGGAGACGATAGTTAAAAATAGACACACCGGCAGCCGGCCAGAAGATCGGCTGCCGTTTTCATTAAGCTAAATGGCAGCTTCGTAATCAGGCCGGAATAAGGAAACCATTAACATTCATTGCAACTAATTCTAAACACTGTCGTCTAATGATATAAACAAAAAGAGGTGCGTTAATGAAAAAATTTGTACTGGGCTTATGCTGTGGTTTAGCCATTGCATGTTCATCTGTTGCATTCGCGTCAGATTCTTTCCAGGCGGCATTATTTCCTGCCTATTTCGAAATAAACGGAAATCATATTTCCTTGAACGATGATTATAAAGTACTTAATGTTGACGGTCATGCGTACGTACCGATTCGATTTGTAGCCGAGCAATTGGGTGCAACGATCGACTATGATCAGGAGCAGCAAAAGATTTTCGTCAATAATCGAACGCTTGACTTATCGGATCCGGATTACAAAGGGATATACGTTGGCAATTTAATCCTAACTAAAAACGGCAGCAACACCAAAGTTACCGGTCAATTGCAAATCGAAGGTGTAGGGAGTACAAAAAATTCCGTTGAGGCCACCCTTACTTTTTACAATGATAACAGTGAAAAAGTCGGCGAGGTTGCGATTCATGGAGATGATTTTGGGGTAGACGCACAAACGTTCGTTTCAGAGGGCTTAGGGGATTTTAGAACGTATTCGACGGTTAATCTCCATGTGGGTAATGTAAATGGCCATATCAGTAGTGCGACTCCAAGCATCGTTTATGAAAACAAGAAAAACAACTTCACCCTCGACCTTCCTAAGAGCTGGGAGGGGAAATATGATGTGGTGGAAGCCTTTGACGAAGCTTCAAAATTCGAACAGATTACTTTTATAAACAAAGCAAACAAAGAATACGGGGGAACTGTTTTTTCGATCGGCATATGGACCAATGAGGATTGGAGTCAAAACGGTCAAACGGCTATGGAGGTCGGTCATATCTCGAAAATTGGAGAACTGGGAGACAGAGTGTTCACCTTAATCACTCCGGGGGATGTACAATATAATCCGCACAATGTGGAATTAACAGCAGAATATACATCCATGTCGAAATACGTAAATACGATTAAAACCAGTTTTCATGCAAATGTAAGTCTCACAAAAATTGATGTAAAAGATATTCTTAATACGCTCATCCCCAAAGCGGCCGATATCTATGGAATGTTTAACGGGAGCGGATGGTTCAAAGTCGATGAATCGAAAACAATACCCGGTGATGAAGATTATGCTCTTGTAACTGGGGAAAGTTGGACAACGCATATTAACACCAGTAACGTCAAATCCATCGCGGATTTGAAAAAAATAGTGGAAGATGTATTTACAAAAGATGTCGCTGAATGGTTTTATAATTATCTAACGCCTCGAGAAGGAGCCCGTCCCCTTTATAAAGAATACACAGATCAGCTTTACGTAGACACGCATAATGGGGGCCATGGGTCGGCAACAAAGTATTTCATTGATACCGCTAAAATCATCAGCCAAGGGGGTAATGCTGCTGTCGTTGAATTTAATACGACTGAATATGATTATCCGTACAAAATGACCGTAAAAATAGAAAAGGTAAACGGCAAATGGTTGCTTGCATCGGGAGCTAGCTTTAATAATGAAGTGGAAATAAAATATGATTATATTTTAAAATACCAGGGTGAAGGCAGTCTCTGGTCTGCTGCATTAGAAGATACGGTTTGGGATTTCGGAAATGGAAAAAATAAGGTTTACAGCAGGATAATACTAACTTATAAAGGTTCCGATATCGAAAATGTGGGCAAAGTAGACTTTACTTATGGGAACGAAGCGAATCGCAATAAAGGAACTTTTACAGGATATAACTATTCCGAAGGAATAATCATATTTGATGAGTTTGATGATAATATCCTATTACCTACAGAAGATGACATTCTGAAGGTAACGTTGGAATGGGATGGACAACGAGATTCTTTTGATATGAGTACTGAAAGAGTAAGTAACTCAAACTTCGCAGAGTAACATTGGCCATAAAACCTGGGTAATTAAAGCTGCATCGGTAAGGAAGGTTCGGTATATTGAAGCTATTTCAATCCTGGAGGGAACAACCAAATGTCGTTTCATACTATTGAATCCTATGAAGGTATCCTTGCCGAAACATATGACATGCGATTTTCTGGAAACACGTTTGATGATAATGGAAGTTCCAGGAGCAGCACTAGAGCTTGGATGTGGTACTGGGAGGTTATTGTTGTCTTATTTGGCGGCAGGTATTGAAGTTGATGGGGTAGATTGTTCTAAAGACATGTTAGAAATATGCAGAGCTAAGGCAAAGATAAATGGACAGGATCCAGTTCTGTATGATCAATACATGCAACAACTTAATTTACCTAAAAAGTATATGACGATTTATATACCAGCAGCTTCATTTATGCTCTTAACAGAGAGAGAGGACGCTATGGAGGCTTTAAAGAGTATATATGCGCATCTTGAGTATGATGGGCAAACCTTAATTCCTCTATTTATACCAAAACATTTGTTCAACAATAAAGATGATGAGTGGGCGCCTGGTCTCAGGGGAACGAGAAGCGACGGTTCGGAAATCGTAGTAAGCTCAAAATCAAATATTAATTTCCTTGAACAGATTCAAACTAAGCTAGAACGATATGAAATTGTAAGAGATGGCGTCTTAATTGATACACAATATAGCACAACTAAAATGCGATGGTTTTATAAGTATGAATTCCTCATGATGCTTGAAAAGGTTGGATTCCATGACTTTTCGATCTATGGCGGTTATTCTTTACAAGAAGTTAATGAAGATCAAAGCTTTATGATTATTAGAGCAAGAAAGTAGAAAGTAAGTCAATTTGCGCAAAGGCTGCTAATCTTGATGGCGATTTGCGAGTATTAAAAAGGCTTGGAGATACAAGGCATCTATCATTAAGCCAACAGGTACGATCGTTCAATGAAACAGCGACAGTCAAGGACTTTATTTTCTCGTCCTAGACTGTCGCTGTTTCAATTTCTAGGGTCAGTCTAATACTTTATTACTCTGCTGACAGCTGGACTTTGGATGGAAATTAATGTATATTACCTAGTATACAAATGCATCGAATATCTTGGTATAAAGGAGATGATCCCTCTTTGAATAAAGAGCTGCTGAAAGGGAGCACCGGCACGATGATATTGTCGCTGTTAGAACGTCACGATCTGTACGGCTATGAGCTGATTAAAGAGCTTGAACGCAAATCCGCCGGGGTCTTCGCCTTGAAGGAAGGCACGTTGTATCCGATATTGCACACGATGGAAGCGGAAGGCTGGGTCGAATCGTACTGGACCGAAGCGAACGGCCGGAAGCGGAAATATTACCGGATCACGCGCGCCGGACGGACGCAGTCCGAACGCAAAAAGGCGGAATGGACGAAGTTTCGCGGCGCCATCGATCTCGTACTCGGGGAGGGAAACGCATGATACGTGATCATGAACGAGTACGTCTATTTTTGGACGACGTATGCGCCAGGATCAAGGCTCGCGAGGTGCATCGCGACATACGGCGCGAGCTCGAGAGCCATCTGGAGCAATTGGCGGCCGAACGCGAAGAGACTGGGGTCGATCGGGAGGAAGCCATTCGTTATGCGATCGAGCAAATGGGAGACCCCGTGCAGCTCGGCAAAGAGCTTCACCGCATTCATCGGCCGAGAACGAACTGGGTCATTTTGTGCGGTATGATCGCGTTTTCCATTGTCGGAATCGTCGCAATGTTCGCCGCGGAAGGAAGTTTAAGCGCCACATCTCCGCAATGGGACTATCTGCTCGTATGGAATAAAGCGATATCCGTCGTCATCGGCCTTCTTATTGCCGGCTTTTTATACTTTTGCAAACCTAACCGATTACGACATTATGCATGGCCGTTTTATTTTGCGGCATTGGGTGGCATCCTGTTATGCCATCTGGCAGGCAGTACCATAAACGGTTCTCCCTCGTATTTCCGAATCGGTCCGTTCGTCATCGATTGGGCTTGGATCGGTACATATTTATGGATTGCAGCAGCAGCAGGAATATTGACGGACAGGAAGCAAAAACCGTTTTTTCGAATTTTTACGCTAACGGTTGTCGTGCTCATTCCCATCCTGTTTTTGGCCAGCTTGTCAAGGTTTCCTTGCATCGTTTTGTACGCTATTGCCTTGTTCGCCATGACCGGTACATTGATCCGTAATTGGGCGAAAGCGGCACTGCTGATTTTGCTGCCCTTAGTCGGTTTAGTTGCCTTGCGGTTTCAACAGAGCCAGTCGGTAAGGGATCGGTTCGCCGCTTTTTGGAATCCGCAGCAAGATCCGCTCGGGACCAGCTACATGAACTTTCAAATCGAAAAAGCGATCCAAAGCGCCGGCTGGTACGGGAATGGGTTTGCCGCTCCTGCACGATATCTCCCCGGTATCCAAAACGACATCATCTATGTCTACCTGATCTACAGCTTCGGCTGGCTGGCGGGCATCGGCCTCGCAATCGGCTTTGCCGCCTTTGCCGGATGGCTCGTCCGATCCGCGCTGCAAATCCGGGACGAGTACGGGAAGACTCTCATGTTCGGAATTGCCGCCACAATCGGCTTCCAGATCGCATATAACCTTCTCATGTCGTTCGGATTCGTGCCGCTGATCGGTATCCCGCTTCCTTTCGTCAGCTACGGGTTCAGCCATTTCGTGGCGGAGATGGCGTTTCTCGGTCTGGCGCTGGCCATCTACAGAAGAAGGCTGATCACGCCGGCAAGTAACGGGGGACAATAGCGCCTAAAACAAGTCATGGGGCCACTGCGGATGATAATCAGGTGGTCCCATTAAGCCACCGGTTTAGTTGAAGAAAGGAAAAATGTTAGGTTGCAGAAAATATATAAATACTTATATCGAAAGGAGCTTGATGATGGACAATTTTTTAAAAGTTCATGCTTGAAAATTACAAGTCTTCCGTTTACGAAAAAAATGTTGAAAGATTCTTATCGGCCTATGCACCCGAAATACATATTTATGATTGCTGGGGTAACTGGGAGAGTGTGGGGATCTCTCCCTGGAAGGCAAATGTTGAAAAGTGGTTTAACGGATTAAGGGCGGATGGTGTTTCACTTCATGTTGATTTCAATGACTTAGTAGTAGAAGAAAACTTGAATCTTGCATTTGTTCATAGTGCCGTTACCTTTGCTGCACACGATATAGAATCAGGAGAAAAACTTCGTCAAATGACAAACCGTTTCACATTTGGTTTAAGAAAAGTAAATGACTCCTGGCTTATAACTCACGAACATTCATCTTTACCAATAAATTTGGAGACTGGAAAGGGCCTTTTTAATTTAAGGTAAGAAAGACACGATACATCCTATCGGAGCATGATAGGCTCCATAATTTCGCTGAAGCTGCAGCTGCAGTATCGCTTGATCGCAAAGCAAGTGGCAGAGGACAAAGAAGCCTACGCGATTGAAAGAGGGTCGGGAGGCTTCTTTGCTTTTCCAGCCGCAGCGAGCACGGTGACGCGTAGAAGGGACACTTTGAAAAAAGTGCTCTCCTGTTCGTCACTGTTCGTATGCGATTAATCCCTCCGAACAGATTAGAGGAGGTTCGACGAATTATGCCACGTTTTCTAAAAAGCAATCAACTTGGGGAACTGTTCAGGGTTGTACTTGGGATAAACGTTGGGGATGCTGCAAAGCAGGCAAGGTTTTATAATTGTGAAATAGCTTCCTGTGTTGTCCATGTAGCACTGGCAAATGCTTTGTAATTCGTAACGGCAGCTTGAAAATCCTCTTCACTAATTGTTGCCGTGGCATCGTATACAATAGCTGTTTCAAAACCAGTTTCGATTAGATACCTCATATGGGACTCTACACAAACGTTGGAAAGCACCCCTGCAATAATTATCTTCTCTTTTCTATGTTGTCGCAACTGATATTCCAAGTCATTTGTTTGTGGGCTGGCAACCTTGTGAGGAGTTGCTATGACGGTTCTTCTATCAAAAATATAAGGTTTGAAAGACTGAACAAAATCAGCTCCCCATGACGGTGGTGTGTACGCATTTGCCACTTGATACAATCTAAGACCTAATAGCATATTTTGTTCATTTCCTGTAAATTGCCAGCCATAATCATGAGGGTATAAATAATGGGGCGATATGAAAAGTTGGTATCCCTTATTCATGGCAGTTCCCATTAATAGTTCAAGGTTTTGTATAGTATTGTTTCGTTCAATAGTTCCTTTAGTCAGATGATAGCCTCTTCCCCCAGGACTCATAAAGTCATTTTGCGGGTCTGTAATTACAATTGCGGTATTATTGGGATGTGGTTTAAACATCAAATAATCTCTCCCTCGCAGCTTCATTTATATACATTTATATGTCATTTTCAGTTTGTCTTATGTACAGCGCGGTTTTTTCATTTCGGTTTACAGTAGGCGATATATTAGAAACAAAATTGGATTTCGAGTAGCAGTAAACTTTCCGGAAGAAAAAACACTCTTACGACCACACTAAAATGAGGTCCACCAGAAAAAATCTGATGACCTCATAATACGACGGGCAGGATAATTAGAACGAGTATTATAAAAAAACATTGACTAATGACCCAACATATGCCAATTTTATTTCAGTTATGACAATACCTGATATGGAGTGATGAATGGTGAGTGATATTAAAACGGTGAACAACCCTCTGTTAAATCAACTAAAAGCTATCTTTATTCATGTATCAGATATGCCTAAAGCGGTTGAGTGGTATAGCCAGCTGCTCGGTTTGGACAAACAATACCAAGGTACTCCTGAGGATCGGACCGTATACGGTATTAAGATGGGCAATGGTATCACCTTGCTGCTGGACAGCATGCGCCGAGATAGGCCTAGCCCGAGTAATAATGCTTTGTTTTATTTTAACGCGCCAGACATGAAGGAAGCCTACGATTATATTCGCAGTCTTGGCATTCAGCCGTTTGATGACGATGATAACATTGTGACAGAGAATGATATATTAAAGGATCCGTTTCTTTTTAGAATTAGAGATCCCTTCGATAATGTAATCATCATTCATAAAGGGAATAACTAGAGTTTTATTTAATGAATATGTTCTCACTGCGCTTTCAATGGAAGAAGCCAAAGACAGAGCTAGGCTGCCGACATTGATCGGCAGCCTAGTCTTAGTTGGAGATTGAATTGTCGTATCCTTCGAAATAGTTGGTGATTTCAATATTATCCTTTATTGACGGACAAGCAATGAATCAGTGAGTTTGCCCGATAGGAGAGAGAGATAAGTCGCTTTGCTATAGTAAGCTTCTTATCGCTGATGCACTAGGGGAAGGATTTTCTGCTTTTCGGATTATCTTTTGGATTTCCGCGGCCATAAGGAGAAGCTGAAGCTGTAGAGAAAGTCGATGCCGACGATAAGCGACCATAGCCGAAGCGTGCCGTACAAAGCATTCGTTCGATCGGTGTCGTTGACGAACAGAATCATGGCCAGAAGCACTAGACATCCAATCGCCCAAGCGAGAAGGTGCAGAAACCACATGCGGCGCTCGTAACGGGCATGCTCGATCCCATGCTTCGGCTTGGGAACCGGAGGGCTTCCTCCCGCATAACGGTAGGCGAATCGCACGTCCGCCCATTGGATCATTCTGTGCCCGTAAGCGATGGAGACGCCGATATAAATCGCCGAAAGACCATGAATCGCCGTGGCGGTCGCTCCATTGCGCAGATCGATCACCGTGGCGACGATCAGAATCAAATCGACAACCGGAGCACACAGCAGCAACGCCGCTCCCAGCGGCTTTAGACGAAGCACGTAACGGCAGATAAGCCCGGCGAGGACGAGTGCCCAGAATCCGATCTCGCAGCCGATAATAAAAGCGGTAATCATAAAGACGCTTCTCCTCCATTTTTATAATACAGACGTACTACTAAAATGATCGAGATTTATTTTCGCACAATTGTATTATAAAAGCAATCCATGCTACACTAGGCGTATGCCGAAAATAGTAAATCGAGATCATCGTCGGGAACAGCTTGCGGAGGCGGCTTGGCGCGTCATTCGCCGGGAAGGGATGGAAGGGGTATCCGTGCGCAGCGTTGCGGAGGAAGCCGGGATGTCGCTCGGCTCGCTGAGGCACTATTTCGCGACGCAGTCGGAGCTGCTCTCTTTCTCAATGCGGCTGGTTACCGAAAGGGTCAGGAAAAGAATTGTCAGCTCGAGGAGGAGCGGGGATCCGCGTGTGGACATAGAGTCCCTCATCGGGGAAATGATCCCGCTTGACCCAGAGCGCCTGGCGGAATGTGAAGTGTGGCTGGCCTTCGTCGGCAGCACGCCTGCCCACCCGGAGCTTCGTTCGCTTTGCGAAGAAGTGCACGATGCGCTTTACGGGTTTTTCCGTTCTATCGTGGACTCACTCCTTGCGCTCAAGCTGGTCAAGTCGGGCGTGGACGCCGAACTGGAAGCGATGCGGCTTCATGCTCTTGTTGACGGGCTCGTCGTTCATGGCGTTTCCCGTTCGCCGAAAGCGACGCCCGCTGAGATTATGCGGATCGTCTCCTATCATCTAGACAGCATAATGACACAATAAGGAGCAGCCCCAGAATGACATGCTCCCTTTTAAGTAAACAGGTGAAATAATTAATCCTGCTGCTTAAAGGGGAGTTTTCTGTTAGGCAAAAAAAATGAATATAGCGGAATAGAAAAACTGGAGATTATAAGGTACGCTGCACTCGGCTTAGCCGATAACTATGAAGACATCAATCGGTTATATTTCTGGTGTAATATTCAATAATATCTTTACGGCGAATAATTCCAATAAATATAAGATCGTCGTTAACGACAGGTACGAAGTTTTGATCTGCGGCAAGAGCCAACATGTCCTCCATTTCCGCATTTATCGAAACGCATTCGGTTCGGATGCGTTTTTTAATTTCGGTTACTGAGAATTGATTCATATTGTCGAAAAGAAGGCCGGGGGTATTTTTCAGCTTCCATAACAGATCACCTTCCGATAGGGTGCCGACATATTTCCCATCAGAATCAATAATGGGGATCGCCGAGTACTGGTGACATTCCAAATGCTCCATTGCTTCACGCATGGACATGGAAGTGGTGATAAAAGCAACCTTTTCTTTAGGAAACAAGAAAGAAGATATTTGCATAGGGCCAGCCTCCTTTCCAACAGTCTATTCATACGCATATACTTCATGGTTACAAACGGCCACCTAAAGGATGAAATCATGGGCCAGTAATCTCGTGATCCTTGGAGTGATTTTTTACAGCCTTATCTATAATTACCGTAATAATAAGAGAATGAACCATTTTCGTTTACGATCATAACGATCGTTCCGCTCCTGAGCGCAGCGATCTGGTCGGTCGGGGTCGAAGAGGCGGTCCGCATGGCCATCGAATTCGCGGTTTTATTCGGCAGCGGCTTTTGCTTTTGGACGATGTTCGATTCCTAGCTGAAAGGCGGAAGAATTATAGCCGCATGTCGTGCTCATGTATATTCACATGCCCCGGGTGGCGTATAGCGTTCCGAGCCGCTTCTCTGCAGCATCAGAATATGACCAAGTGGTCTCATCATAATCTCTTTTATTAAAAGACTAAGGTGTGATGTCCGGTGGATAAAAACAGACAATTGGTCGTTTTCATTATAGAAGGTTCCACAATCCGGAAATTCATCATTTTGGATATTATAATCGGATCAGGAATATTTTACATGGTTAAATTTCTCGTTTCAAGCATATGGATCGCCTGGGTCAGCAGCTTTTTGGGGACAGAAGGAATCAAGAGGGTGTCGAGACTTTTAAAAAATAAACGGAAAATGAAATAGGGTGTGGGGGCAATCCCTCAGAGAGTCTCCGGCGTTTGTGCCGGAGGCTCTATTTCGCTTTTGAGAGACCGGTTCGTAAGAATCGGAGTACTGGGGATTTAGCACCATTTTTATCCAATAATGGAGGAATTAATTGCCAACAAAAGAAGTTATAATTCGACTTAATTATAGATCAGGAGGAACGGAAATGCAGCCCAGCATTCTCACTGTACTTGCCACTTACAAATGCACGGCAGCTTGTAAAGAATGTTGCTTTGAATGCTCGCCGCAAGTCCAAGGACGTATCCCGCTGGAACGGATCCTGAACTATATCGGAGAGGCGTGCGATACGGTCCCGACGCTGAAGCTGGTCGTATTTTCCGGCGGCGAATGTTTTCTGCTCGGGAAAGATCTGGATACCGCAGTCGCACATGCGACGGGTCGCGGCAAATTGACGCGTGTCGTAACTAACGGCTATTGGGCCCACAGTTTGGATGCGGCCCGCAGAAGGCTCGGTTCGCTTAAGGAGTCTGGGCTCGGCGAATTAAACATCAGTACGGGAGACGACCATCAAGAATACGTTCCCTTCGAACGGGTCGTAAACGGAGCGATCGCCGGCGCCGAGATGGGGCTAACTTCCTTGATCGTGGTGGAAGGGTTTGAAAATTCCGCCTTTACGATTCATGACGCATACGCGCATCCTAGGCTAAAGGCATTTCGCGAAACACACCCGAACGGACACCGCCTGCAGCTCATGCGCAATATTTGGATGCCTTTTCACAAGGAACGGGAGCTGGAGCACACGGAAACGATCTACCGAAAACCGGAGCGCATCCCGCTGCTCGGCGGCTGCGACAACGTGCTCCACAACATGGTCGTTACGCCTGACGAGCATTTGGCCAGCTGCTGCGGGCTTACGATGGAGCATATTCCCGAGATGAAGTTAGGCAAGCTTGCTGAGCATTCGATCTCCGATCTAGTGAAACGCGGGCTCGACGATTTTTTGAAACGGTGGATTTGGCTGGACGGACCGGATGCCGTGCTGTGGTTTGCCCGTCAAAAAGACCCCCGTGTGCCTTATCCAGATAAAAACGTCCATCCGTGCGAGGCGTGCGCGCAATTTTACTTGAACCCTATGGCCCGCGAAGCCGTGCGGAACCATTGGAAGGAAATCGCCGACGACGTGTTGCTTCGGTATGAATTGAAAGTACGAATGCTGGCGGAGCAGGATCCGGTTAAGGCAGCTCGAAATGCGGCTGAGAACGGTACGGACCCGTCTCATGGCCGCGCCTTGCACGGTTGAAAATATGGACCCACTGGGGGGAAATGGCGAATGAGCGAAAATGAGCGGAAATCCCGCATATACGGAGTGCCGGAAAGCATTCAAGTCCGGGCGGAGCAGCCGGGACGGTTGGAATTGTTTTTGGAAGAAGGAGGGGAAGGGGAAACATCGGAAAGGGCCAAAACGATCCGCGAACTGATGGAACGCGTTTTTGCCGATCCCGAAGCGGCGGCCGCATTCGGCCGCGACCCGAAGGCGTTTGTGCAGGAAGCGGGCCTAACGGATGCGGCGATCGCTTGGGACCGGATCGAGATCAAGCTGACTCAAGCGCTAAGCGACGCACGGCTGAAAGAATTGGCCGAAGCGGGAGATGTCCAGGGATTTGTGGACAGATTGCAGGAAACGGGAGTGCTGCCGCCTTCCATGCATGTCACTATGGGACATGCCGAATCCATGGGCTTTACCCCGGTATTCGCGGTCGCTGTCCTCATCGTCGCGGCGGTATGGAGCATGGTCGCCGTCGGAGCTACCGTAGTTGCCGCCATTCAGGCTCTGGCCGCGGTTTCGCTTGGCGTCTATTTGTACGTTTGGGTCACCGGGCCGGGCAGCGACAACCCGGATGAATCCAACGACTCGGCCTCGCATGTCCCCCGGCTGCCGAGCTTAAATACCCCGCACGTTACCCGTTTGCTGAATAAGTACTTGAACGCGGAATTGATGCAGAAATTGGCCGAACGGCTGCATGACCGCGGATTTGGCGCGGAAGTGACCGGCGAATTGGTAAAACGGGCCATACTCGCCGCGTGGAAAAAAGCGACTTCCGGAGAAGTGCTCGACCCCGATCGCGATAAAGTGTATATGGATATCATTCATGCTCTGGGTGACAAGCAGCTGATCGAACAAATTCCCGAGCTTGCCGGGGCCGCCCGCTACGCCATGCTGGCAGCCGGGTTCGCTGGAACCGCCTTCGAGCTGATGGTCAAGCTGCACGAGCCCGTGCGCCTCATAACGGCCGATTTTAACCCGCGCGATCTTTTGACGTACCAAAAAGTGCTGATCATCCCGACCGGCGGATTGTACGGGCTGGACAAATCGGGAACGTTCAAGGATCGTCTGAGCGAATATATTAGGCTGGGCGGAACATGCATTTGCATGTCGCAGCAGCACGGCTACGATTTCAGTGCGCTTCCCGGAGGAATAGAAGGATATGGTTGGGCCGAGGACCAATCCTGCCACGCGCATTCGGTCATCATCACAGCTCCGCATCCGGTGTTTGCCGGTCAGGAGGGCGACGGGATGGATGTGGCGGTGGACGGCTTTTTCACGGCGTGGCCGGAGGATGCCCAGGTGCTTCTGAGGCGCCGGATCAACGGCCAGCCCGCCATGCTAACCTACAGGTACGGCGAAGGCAGGGTAATCGTTACATCCGCCTATGCCGATTGGGGAATCGGCTTTAATCAACTAACCAAGGACGAACGCCTGTTAATGCGCGATACGTTTTCCTGGGCCAGACTTGCCGGACAGGAAGTATCGGAAAACGATCCGGACAATAAGCCGTTCCGGCTCCGGTTCGCGATCTCTAACCGGTCGACCCGGGATGCGGCAAAGGTGAAGCTGCATGCCGTCGATCCGGAGAAACGCGTATTTGCAAGCAGGTACGAGCTGGATGCCGCGATCGCTGCCGGCGAAACGCGGGAAGTAGCTCTGGAGACGAGCGATATGGATACGCTAGGATATTGGAGTCTGGACGCGACTCTGCTCGACGACGCCGGAGAGATCGTGGACCACCTATACGATGTGGCGACGATACTCGTTAACAACTTCGATGATACGCTCGAAGGGGTCGGCTATAAAGCCGAGGCGATCTCGTTCAGCGCCGTTTCCGACCAGGAGCATATGCTCGAAGGCGATACCGCGAGAGTGCGGCTTCTAATATGGAACCGTTCCCCTTTTCCGCGGACGCTCACCGTTTCCACCCGCTTGAATACGCGGCAGCCGCAAACGCAAACGCTGACGATCGATTCCGGCAAAGATCGGGAGCTTCCTTTTTCCTACGCGGATTTGGAGAAAGGCGGTTACCGCTTCTGGGCATTTCTTAGCGATGAAAACGGGAAGTCGCTCGGTTCCACGAACAAAGGGATCAACGTGTATGTCCCGCAAGCGCAAACCGAGCTGACGACGGATAAAAAAGTATACCGCCCTGGGGAAGCGATCGATATTCGGGTCCGGTACGCGAACGCAACGGGTGCCGTGTTTGCCGCGGACATCACCGTGTCCGTGAGCGATCCGGGCGGAGCGACGATATTCGACGAACGGTTCGGCGAGGAGCTGCGGCCGAGTATTCCCGGCGAAAAGCAGTTCCGTTTCGTCCTTCCGATGTCGGTTCGTTACGGAAATTTCAAAGTGTCCTGTCTGATTGAAACGCAAGGGCAAAAAATAGGATACCACGAACAATATTTCGTGCCGTTGTTGGTAGGGAAAATGGCCGGGCGCGTGTTGGATGCGGTAAGCGGCCAGCCTGTATCGGGCGCCAAAGTCCGCTTGGACGGAGGCAACGAAGTGGCGGCGGACGCGGAAACGGGAGGATTCGATTTTACCGCCGATGCGGGCGGCCACTGGATCAGTGCGGCCGCTCCCGGCTACAAAGAAGTCCGGGTTTATACCGTGGCGGCGCCGGAACGTACGGCAACGGTGGAAAACGTGTATTTGACTCCGGTTCAGGGGGGGGTAAAGGGGCTGGTAATGGACATGATGTCGAACGAGCCCATTTTGGACGCGACCGTATCCGTGAGCGGAAAAGAGCCTTTGCCGATCAGCGGTCAAGGCTTCTTCGAAACGGTTCATCCCCGCGGGGAAAGCAGATTGGTCGTCAAAGCGCCCGGGTATGTCGGAGAACAGAACGTAGCCGTACAAGTTTATGCGGGACGAACGACGCAAATTACGCCGGTATTTCTGTCTCCGACGGACGGCCGGATCGAAGGCGTCGTCAAAAGCTCGAGTACGGGAGAAATCGTGACCGGAGCTAAGATTGTTATGCGGAACCGGCAGCCGGTTATCGTTTCGGAGGAAGGATCGTTCTCGCTGGAAGTCCCGGCGGGAGTCGTGCAGCTTACGGTTCAAGCGGAAGGCTACGTGGAAGCGGCTTTAAACGCCTACGTGCCCGCCGGCCGTACTTTTGACGTTAAGGACGTGTTTTTGAGCAGGACGACGGGCGAAGTTACGGGCATCATTTATGACAGTGTGAGGCGCGTGCCGATTGCAGGCGCGAAAGTGACGGCGGGCAGCGCCGCCAAGACGGAGACGGATGCGGATGGACGCTTCCGCTTTACCCTTGCGCCTGGAAGACACTATCTCGCCTCAGAAGCTCCGGGTTATGCGAGCTCCCGCGCAGCGGTCATCATCCTGGAAGGAAAAGTGCTGGAAGGGATCGATCTTCATATGGTCCCCGCAAAGGGGAAAATAAGCGGGGTCGTGCTTCAACAGGACGGTAATCCTTTGCAGGGCGCGGACGTAACTGCCTCGAATGAAAACAAGATCCTCACAGGTGACGACGGGAGCTTCGAATTGGAGGTTGAGACGGGCCGGGCCAGCTTGACGATAAAAGCGGACGGTTATGCGAGGGGGAGCATGGATGCCGACATTTATCCGGGCAGAACGACGGGCCTAGGGCATATCCAACTGGTTCATACGCGTGGACAGCTTGTCGGACGCGTGACGGAAGCGTTTACGGGCCAGCCGGTTCCGGGCTGTCTGATCAAAGCCGGAAGCGGGGAAGAGACGCGGTCGGAAGCGGACGGAACGTTTGCGCTCAATCTTCCTGTCGGGTCGTGCAATTTGCGCCTCAGTGCCGAGCAGTTTGCGGAAGTGCGGAACATTCAGGCGGACATTCATCCAAGCCTGACCGTCAAGCTCGGAGACGTTTCCATGCTTCGGCGAACGGCGGTTATCGAAGGAAGCATCAAAGACGCCCAAAACACCGGCTTGAAGGATATCCGGGTTTATGCGGACACAGGCAATCCGGTTCCTGAAGCGATAACGGGTGAAGACGGAGCTTGGAGGCTCGAGGTACCTGTCGGTCAGAGAACCGTTTCCTTCAAAGGGGCGTCGCTGGACCGTTTCGTACGGATCGATGCTTATCCCGGCCAAACGGCCCGGATCGACTTGATCCTAACCGGCGAAGAACGCGGGTATATCGGCGGGAAAGCGAGTCTACTGGCTCCCGGCGGGTCGGTCGAAGGCGTCGTTATCGGCTGGGGAGACCGCAAGCTGGCCCGAGGCGCTTTGCGCCAATCGGGCTCAATATACGCGGATAACCAGCCGCCTTTTTGGGCTACGCAAGCTCTCGTCGGAGAAACGGATTGGAGCGATTATCGGTTTACATTTCAAGCATCCAGCCGTTCGCAGAACGCCTGGGGAGCCGTTTTCCGTTACCGGGATGCGCAAAACTACTACCGCTTCTTCTGGATGGGGAACCGTGAATACGGCGGACCTGTTAGACGATTGGAGCGTATTGAGAACGGCGAGGCGATAACGCTTGCGGAGGACTATGTCAGTTACGGATACGACATGTGGACGGATATCCGTATTGAGGCGATCGGCGATCAATTGGCGGTATATGTTCACGGCCGCGAAGTTTTCCGCGTGCGGGACGGTGCGTTTGCTAGCGGAAAAGCCGGAATTTACTGCTGGAGGAACGACCTGCTGCTTCGCGAGATCCGTCTCGACAAGCTGGATGGCGAAACGCTGTTCGCGGAATCGTTCACCCGGGGGATGGCCGACTGGACCGTGGAAGACCATCCCGGCGTTCGGCAGCAATCCAGTTGGGAAGTCGTAGCGCCCACCGAAACTCGGCTTGGCGGAGACGGCAGCTTTGAGTATGCTTCGTTGATCGCGGATACGTACAACCTGTACGCCGCCGGGGACGCAATCAAAACCGGCTCGGATAACGGGGCGTTCTTATCGGTTCAGGTCAAGGCCGGAGACCGCTGGAAGCTTGGCGCTCATGTCGCTCCGACCGTGTCGGAGCTCGATGTCCTGCTTCTGGACGCCGTTACCGGAATGCCGGTGGAAGGAGCGATCGTTTGGCGGGCCGGCGATGAGAACCCGCATATCCGCTCGGATGCGAATGGACATGTCCGTTTGACGCTTCCTACGCCATATATGTTCGACGCGGTATCCGGGGAAGCGATTCATGCCGCCAAAACGGGATACGCTGCCGGCGGAGCAAGTACGGCGCTAACTCGAATGCCTGCGCGTTTATTCCCCGGCAATGCGCCTGCGCTCTATATCGGCCCGGCTAAGTCTGTGGTAACCGGATCGGTTGCAAATGCGGCGGGCGGCGAACCGGTACCCGGCTTGCGCGTTTTCTGGGGTGAAGCGGATTATGCCTATGGAGCTGTCTCGCTTTCCCGTTCACGCTGGCATGGCGACCCGCTGGTCGGATTGATTCACGGACCGGAGCTTGCCAGCTCGGAAGGCATATGGACGGATGCTGCCGTATCGGCGGATATGAAGGCGTTTCGTCCAGGCGGGATCGCTCTTGTGCTGCGGCGCTGCGACCCGCTAACCTATTATCGCGCCGTTCTCGTTCAAGATAGGGAAACGGAACAGTATCCTATCATTGGCGGCACCGTTGACGGGGAGAGTGTCTCTTTCACCCGTCAATACGGCAGTGTGGCGGAGACATTTGAGGGCCAGCTGCTTCCGGATGGAACCATGAGCGGCAAATGGCTCAAAAACAAAGACCGGACTTCCGGTTTTACTGCCCGCAGACGGTTTTCGGCCGGAAACGACCGGATTTCGGGGCAATGGGTTTTGTTTGACGGGAGAAAGTGGCTGAAGCTCGAGCTTGACTCCGCCGGGCAGCCGGATCTTTTTGCCGGAAGCTGTACGATGACGGACTTCGGCGGCGAATCGGTTCGGATCGAACGATGGGAAAACGGACGGACCACGGTGTTGGCCGAAGCTCCAGCACGTCTAGAGGCGCTGGATAAGTGGGTGAATGTTCGCTTCGTCTCCATAGGATCGGCGCTTCGTCTGGAAGCCGGGGGTGTGACGATGTGCGAAGCTATCGACACCAAGCCGCTTGCGGAAGGCAGCGTTGGCGTTCAGCTCCTTGGCGGTCAAGGAAACATCCTCCGTAACATTCGGCTTACAGACGCTGCAGGCAAAATACTGTCGGAATGTAGATACGTCGAAGGCGAAATGCAAAGTCCCGATTGGAAGGACAGCCCTGCACTGGGCGGCTGGAAGTCGTCGCCGGGCTGGGGAGGAGCGGATAGCTCGCTTTACCGGTTAGACGAAGCTACCGCGATAGAAGACGATAATCGTTTGCTCGCGACCCATGTGCGGTACGGCCGTACCGTGCAATACGTATTTCCGCTGCCACCGGGGGACTATGCGGTCGAACTTTCTTTTTGCGAGCACGAAGCGAAGGCGGCAGGGGAACGTCTATTCGACGTTATGCTGAACGGCGAAGTATTCGACCCGGCTGTCGACGTTTTCTCTTTAGCCGGGCCTAACCGGCTGCTTCAGCGTACGTATCGGGTGAAGTCGGGGGCTGCGGGCATGCGGCTTTTCCTGCTCGCCAAAAAAGGATATGCGCTGATCAATCATATCCGCATCTGGCCCGTTCAAGCAAATCCGGAACGTGACGTCCCGCTGTATGCGATCCGCTGCGGCCATGACGAAGCGGATTCCAATCTGTTTCTGGCATCTCCCGGCTTCGGTTACGAGGATGGAGACGTTGTATCGGCGCCAGAGGGAAAAAAGGTTCGTGGCGCCTCGGATGAAGAACAGAACATGCTGCTCACGCAGCGAAGAGGACGATTCGGCTTCAAAATCCGTCTCGAGCCGGGACGGTATGACGTGGAGCTCAGCTTTGCCGAGCTGCAGGAGCCTGAGCGAGTCGGCGCGAACGTATTCGATGTGCTCGCGAACGGCGTACCGTTGCTCTCGGAGGTAGACGTCGCCGGAACTACCGGTGATGCGCTGCTGCGCATGCGTCCGGCGACTGTAGATGTTGGACAGGAGGGCATCCTGCATTTGCGTTTTTCTCCGAGCAAAGGTAGGGCGGCGATCAACCTGATTCGGGTGTTTCGGGAAGGGGAGGACACCCTTGTCCATGTCATCGATGCGGGCGGTATGAACGACCAGCCGTGGGCTAACGGGGAGGCGTTCGGCAGAGTATGGGAAATCCGTCCGCCGCAAGGCGCCGATACCGATGCCGAAGGACAGTTCCGTCTGGCAAACGTTCCGTTCGGCAGTCAAATGCTGTCCATCCATGGAAAACGGTTCGAGACGCTTCGTTCCAGAGGAGATTCGCTGCAGCTTCCGATAACCGCCTATCCGACCGAACGGATATCGCTTCATGTACGGCCCGCCTTCGCTTCGGTTACGGGTACGCTCGTAAATGCCGCGGACGGAACGGCGATCGAGGGTGCAGAGGTTTGGTTCGAAGGAGCCGGCTCTTTGGCGACTACAACGGATTCCGGACAGTTTGTTCTGGGAGACGTTCCGGCTGGCGAGAAAGACCTTCATGTGCGCGCCCCGAACTTCCGCGCTTACGATAAGGCGGGGTACGTCATGACCACATCCCTGGTTCACGGACAGCAGGCTCAATATAGGCTGTATTTGGCGCCGGCATATGCAAAGGTGGAGGGGGTTTTGCGGGACGCCGTTAGCGGCAACGCGCTGGACGGAGCCCGGATTTGGCTGACGGGGTATCGGCGCAGTATCGTCTCCGGGGCGGACGGTCGGTTCCTTATCGAGGACTTCCCGACGGATCGCGGCGCCTCCGTTTACGCGTCTTTGGACGGTTACCGTTCTCCGAACGAGGATCAAGTCGTTTCGCTCCCCGCAGCAGGCGGAAGAACGGTCTCCTTCGAAGGATTCTTGAAGCCTGTTTACGGCGTATGGCGGGGAAAAGTATTGGATCATGTCAGCGAAAAGCCGCTCGCCGGGGCGCTCGTATACGTGGATGAAGGGGAAATCAGCACGGTCACGGATCAGCTCGGTCAGTTTCAGCTGCGCATTCCTGAAGGGAACCGCAGGCTGTACGTGGAACTGGTCGGCTTTATTTCCGAGCAAGGCCACTACCCATCGGTCTCCGCGGCCGTCACTCCCGGCAAAACGGTAGATTTTACGCTATACTTGAAAGCGATAAGCGGCTCCATCGAAGGTCAAGTGCTCGATTCCGTAAGCATGCTTCCGATCCCTGGAGCGCTCGTGTATGTGGATGAAGGGTTCGCCAATACGTTGACGGACGTCGAGGGCCGATACCGGCTGTTACAATCGAACAATGAGCACCGCGTTTATATCAAGTCGGTCGATTACGCTTCCGACCGGGAGGATGGCTGGATGGCGCAGGCGTCCGTAGAGCCGGACCGGACGATCAAGCTGAACCATATGATGCGTCCGACGCTGCAGCTCGTATCGTTTGAGATGGTCAATATACCGGATGAATTGGAGCTTGTAGCCGGGCAGCAGCACACGGTAACGTGCCGCGTGCGCAATAACGGCAAACGCGAGGGCGGAGCTACCGTCCGGTTCTCGATTCCAGGGTTTGTCGAGCAGAACAATACGGAATGGCTCGCTCCCGGCGAGGAAAAGGATGTCCTTTTTACGTTTGTGATGCCGGATGACGCGCTGACGGCCGAGCACCAGGAAGTATACATCGGCTTAAAAGGGGAGACCCGGCATAAGCTGAACGCTTCCATTCGGGGAGCGGAGATCGGAGTCGTTGCCGATCTAGATAAAAAGCTGTATACTCCGGGCGATACGGCCGTACTGAAACTGACTGTCTCGAACCGGTCGGGCGGAGCTTATCCGGTCTATACCCGGGCGCAGCTCGGGGACGTGACCTTGGTTTCAAGCGTGCGCACTTTGACCGACACGCTCGAGGTTGTCCATGAAATTCCGGTCGACGCCGGTTCGAACAAACTATTTTTCGGCGTATATTTGGAAACCGGACGGTCGTTGTTCCTGGATGCGTATTACGTGCCGAGGCGGGATCAATTGGCAGGCTTGTCCGCGGAAAAGCAGGTTTATGCCCCGGGTGAAGCCGTGGCGGTGAAGCTTACGTGGACAGAGGAAGGAAAGAGCTTTTTTTCGGGCGCCGAAGCCGTCGATGCGGACGTCAGTCTGCTGCAGGGTGAAAATCGCGCCGTGATCATACCGCCGAGTAAGCGGCGGTTCGCGATCGCCGAGCCGGCAACGTTCGAGTTCCCGCTTCCGGCTCATATGAAGCAAGGGACGTATGTCGCCCTTTGG
Source organism: Paenibacillus ginsengarvi (assembly GCF_003626695.1). Taxonomy (GTDB): domain Bacteria; phylum Bacillota; class Bacilli; order Paenibacillales; family NBRC-103111; genus Paenibacillus_AB; species Paenibacillus_AB ginsengarvi. Next base: position 117,771 of record NZ_RBAH01000024.1, on the reverse strand, counting down.
AATGTGTCCGCGGGGGATAAGACGGCGGAATTAACGTTCCCGTTCGATGTACGGGGATATAAAGCCCGCTTCCTGGAGTTTTTGACGGATCGTACCGAGTACCTGCACACGGATCGGATCGTCATCTGCGGCGAACTGGAGCGTTCGCATTCGATACCGTGCCGCATGGAGCTTACGCTCATGGATCCGGATAATGAAAAGCTCACAACTGTACAGCATGAACTGGGTCCGGCCGCTGGCCGATCGACATTCGAACTGGAACTGCCGCTGAACACCGGCAAAGCTGGGCATCATACGATGGTATACACCTTATTCGCCGCTCCGGAGCAAGCCGAACCGATCCTGTTATCCGCCTCGACGCAAAGTTTCGACGTGGCGGGTCCCGTACTTTTGGCGCTGAATACGGACAAAAGACAGTACCGCCCCGGACAGACCGTGCGGGTAACGATAACGGTCCGAGGAAACGGGACGGTCCCGCTGCAGTTGAACTGGGATAGCGGCGAAACCGCGCTCGATACAATGATCGTGCTCGACGGCTTAAAGACCCTTGAGTACACCGTATCTGCGCCGATGCAAGCCGTTTCGCTGGAAGCCGTTCTCCCCGGAGAAACCGTAAGCCGGCTCGTGACGCATGCTTGGATAAGAGCATAATCCGTTATAGCGATAAACCGTAGGGGGAGAGCGAATGTTTGAGCAAACCGTACACATGTCGAGGCGCGCCAGAATGCTTATCATTGCTCTTGGAGCGGTAGTGTTTGCCGCTGCCGTTCTGCCGCTCTTCTTTGTTAGGGAGGATACACTGTCCGTGTGGGGGAGTGTGATCACAGGCTCCGCCATATTGGCGGTCCTGTTTGCCATACTGTGGCCTTTTACCGTGCTGCGTGTCCGCGTGGATACCCGTTCGCTCACCGTCGGATTCGGCTTGCTGAAGGAACGGGTGATGCTCGAACAAATCGTCAGCTGTCAAAAGGCAGCCTATCGCTGGCAAGACTGGGGCGGCTGGGGAATCCGCCTGAAGCCGGGAAGCAAACTGTACAATGTTGCCGGCGACGGGGGCGTAGCGGTTCAGGTGAACTTGGAAAACGGCCGGCGCATTTTGTTTTCTTCCACGGACCCGGATGCCGTCTGCCGCGCTTTGACCCGGCGCAGACCCGAAATTGAGCAATTGTGAATAGCAGTGGGTCGGCATATTAGTCGCCTAGCCTTGACTAACGGAGTCCAACCGAGGTAGGGACCAAGCAAGCATCTGGTGGCGAGAGCCTAAGGATGAAGCCCTGTGAAAAGCTCCACTTTGTATAACAAAGAAGGTTCTTCACCTAATTCGTGGAGATCGGCTCGTCAGGACCAGTTAAGTAGATTAACTTGAAACGATACGAAAATGGTGTCAAAGATTCACCTATGGTTTCGACTCTATAAGGACGCATAAGATAAAATAAAAAAATCAAAATCAGCAGCCTATTCCAGTAGGCTGCTGTTGTATTTTACTAGCGTACCGGGTTACTGAGAACGAAAAAGAACCCTCTTTGTTGATCTACCGAGATGCGGTTTTCGCAATTTTGTGTTCACTCACCGTCCAAATAATAATTATTTTTCTTTTATGGATGTATATATTTCGTTCAATCGGTTGGCTGTAGCAGCCCAACCAAATTTTTTCACAGCAGCGGAACGAGCAGCTATTTTCATTTTATCGTGAAGTTCTTTGTTGGTTAGTATACGGACGATCGCATCCACAAAAGCTTCGGCCTTATGGTAATCCTTAACTAAAAAACCGGTTTGACCGTTTTCGATGATTTCACGTATTCCTCCATTATCGGAAGCAACGACAGGAAGTCCGGATGCCATTGCTTCCACGTTTACAAGTCCGAAAGCTTCGTGTTTTTGTGAAGGGCAAACGAACACGTCCGCTTGTTTGTAAATTCGGTGAATCCGATGATGAGGGATGGTCCCTAGAAAACGTGTCTGGACATGAAGGCTATGGGCGAGAGACTTCAATCGTTTGGTATACGCTCTTTTCGAGGATCCGCCTGCGATGATAACTTTTACAGGGCGGGATATCCTTTTTTGCACAAGTTTGGCCGCCTCGAGCAATACGGGGACTCCTTTGCGGGGAATGAGCCTGCCTGCAAATAAAAGGGTTGCACCGTTCGAACTGTTCTTATAAGCCGGTGTAAATCGAGATGTATCCACGCCGAGCCAAGTTTTCCTCACTTTATCTTTTACGTTAGGGAACTTTTGAATAATCCGATTTTGGAGCGAAGAACTATTAACGATAATCAAGTTCGCTTTACTCAGACCTTCGCCTGCTTTTGTCCTACTCGAATACGGTGGCGAGACAAAGGTTAAAGAATGAAGAAACAAAACAATGTTTGCGTTCGGGAACATTGTTCTTAGCGGCCCTACGAACTTCGGTCGGTTTTCAATTTGCAAAATATCGAACTTTCGCCCTTGTAAAAACCGTTTAACATGGCTCAAATAAGTCAGCGAATCGCCCGAAGGAACTCGATAAATATGAATCCCATCATGAATGGAATGTTTGGGGTAACGCCGATGTGAACGACTTACGATGGTAACTGAATGCTGATGAACCAGCTTTCTGGCAATCCCCATAATCGTTATTTCAACAGAACCGCCTCGAATCGGCGGAACGGGAATTTCTTCGGGGGCGACTATGACAATTTTCAATGAAGCCACCTTCCAATTTATACGATCTTTTTGACAACGATACGTTTTCTCCTGTTGCTTGTTAAAACTAGACCCGATGCGGTTTTCGAACCGCCCGATAGTACCGAAGCACCTTGCGATATACGCTCCGGTCTTTCAAATGTTTAAAAATGTATGGATCCGGCTTCGTGTTTATTTCGATAATCCAGGGGTTAAAGTCTGAATCAATACCAATATCAGCGCCGATCATCTGGATGCTCGGATACTCCTTACTGAGTACTGATGCCGCCCGTACTCCTAACTTGGCCAAGACCCGTTCGTACTCTCCCGATTTTGGCGAACCGAGATGAGTCTTTAGCAAAGGACGAAGTTTCATGGGTGTTCCCCCGCTATGATAGTTCGTGACAATTTTCTCAGGATGTGCGACTCGTCCGATTATCCCCGTCGTTTCCCATTTCCCCTCCTCATTTCGCTGAACCATGACACGAACATCGAATCGGCGCTTGTTATGAGTTAACAATTTGATCCCTCGTTGCACAAGGTAAGGGCCTTTTCTTTTATGTTCCAAAATGGAATGGTACAGCGAATCGAACGAGTTGAATGTTCTTTTCTTAAACTCAAGCTGATAGCTAAATCGAGGACTTTGTCCCCCCATATGTTCCACTCTCATTACACCTTTTCCGAAGCTTCCCGACACGGGCTTGATATACACCATAGAAAATCGATTTAACATTTTGCGTAGTGATTCACTATTCATTCGATGTGTTTCTGGAACGTAGGAACGTACATCTTTGTCCTTAATTAGGGCCGCTGTTTTATCCCATTTACTGGAGACATACGATTTTACCCGAAACTTCATGTCATCCCCTCCATGTTGTAAGGTATGCGGGTGAATATCCAGAGGAAATGGGCACCTGTTCCGTTCTTTGAAGAGTCGTTGATCTTTGATGATTCGATAAGTACACGATGTTGATCACACTATCTTTTAAGCTAAGTCACGACGGGAAGGGAAGGGAAGGGAAGGGAAGATGCTGACCGGGAGTAGGGCGTTGAATTTCACAGCTTTAAACAAATACCTAAAATCTACACAATGGTGGGGATCAAACCGGTTCTATGGGACAGGCCATTGGGACGGAATTTTTTTGAAATGACCAAGTCCCTTAAGCCGTACCAAAATCAAGCAGCATAGGCTTAAGTAGCGTGACCGAGTGGGGGATCATTCGCAACGTACTCGCTCAACGGGCTAACCTTGAATCGGCAAACGCAGGAAATGGTTAGAGATGAAACAAGTTACTTTAATGAGTATTAATGTTGGTGAAGATATCGGATTAGAAATTCATCCAACACTCGATCAATTCCTGCGTATTGAAGAAGGTCAAGGACCTATTTATGCCCCTCCGAATCATCCGCATGGCATAGTTCAAGAAACAAAACCAATTGCAATGGCTGCCGAGTAAATCATCCATACTAACTGAGCGCCATTTATCTGCATTTTGAGACTAGAAGGCAGTCCACCGGTTCGGTAAGGCTGCCTTACTATGTTTTAAGAAAACTGTTTGATCCTCCTGTATATCAAATCTATCACCATCAGTGCTTTGTCTACTCCGGGAAGCAGCATTTGTGATCTACAGGATTGGATGGCAGGAGAGCTTCTTAATGAGATATGTTCAAGAAATGGTTTTCTTCTCCCTTACATACCGGTGGATATCGATTAACCGAAACCCTTTTCCCGTGAATTCCTTGACCAGCCTACTGTTTACGATCAAATCCTGAACGGTATGGCTGTCGGAAGAGATCAGGAATGCGGTTCCCTTATGCGCTGATAACCGAATGACGGATTGGTCAGGGGTATTGTAACGAACGTTCAATTCCAGAATTTTGCCAGAGTCTGCAATCCGATCCGTTATTTCCGTCATAGGAAGTTCTTCTTCCCGTACCCCGAACTTCTTTAGCTCTGACAGCGGATGGGCGATAATATCCACACGCGGATTTTCGAGCATCCGGTAGAAGGCCTCGAGCCAGTTCTCGACAATCACTCTTTGCGGCATTCGGTCCACGTCCGCGCTGGAGTAATAGCCGTCCGGCTTCGGAATGCGATGAATGGACCCGAGAACGAGATCTACCAGTGCGTCAAAGGAGGGATCGGCATCAATATCGCCATCCAGCGAGACAACTTTCGCTTCGATACCCGAATAAAGCTGGATTTGATTTCGATACTTCATCTTCAGCGAATGAAGATGCGCGGTGTATGCCGGTACCCAGGAGCTAGATCTCCAAACATGATCTGTGATGGCCATCGTTTCATAGCCGATGCCGATTGCGGCTTCTATCATTTCTTCAGGTGTATTCTTGCCGTCCGAGTAGTTAGAATGCATATGAAGATCCATGTACATCGTAGAAAACCTCCTCCCAATAACGCGTCATCCGAGTTCCCCACTTGATCTCCAGCTCATCTTTGCTTGCCGGGATACCAAGCGCTTGTTTTACCGCAAGCGCTGGAAGGTTGATCCCGGCCGCTGTGCAATGTACGATCGTCCCTTGTATTCTTGGGTTAATTTCTACGATTTTCGGCTTTCGCTGCCGGTCTCGGCGAACTTGCACGCCGATGTTGCCGTTCAGTTGCATAAGCTCGACGACAGCAACTGCGTAATCGATAATATCCTGCTCCTTCGCAATCAAGCTCTTAGTCGTAATCCCCCCTACCGTGGCCTCCCGCAGCCTTGGAACCGCCACGACGACCTTACCGTCCTTGACCATAAGATCGACGCTATACTCCTCATGCGGCAAGTATTCCATCGCTAAGGTGTCCGGGATTTCGGAATGTCCTTGGAGAATTCGCATCAGTTCTTCTTCGCTGATGTGAGCGGAGCTAGGCTTCTCCTGGAACAGCATGCGGAACCTGTCTGCTCCGTTGTCTACGATATGAAATCCTCTGCTGCCGTCAGATACGACCGGCTTGAAACATACCGGCTGTGCCGGGTAGCCGAGTTCATGCAAGGCATGGATCAGACCTTCAGGAGTGTTGACCATCCTGAATTCAGGTACGGCTATCCCCATGTTTTGTAGCGCCTGATACAAACGCCCTTTGTTAATGACTTTTCGAAGCGAATCCGCAGAGGAAATCAACAATCGAGTCCCAATTCGCAGCAGGTCATCTTCTGACTCCGACAGCTTGATTAATTCATCCGTGACTAGAGAAAGAATCAGCCCTATTTTCTCCTTGGCGCATAGACTCAGGACGAACGGTATGAATGATTCCTCCGTCGCCCGGGGACCGATGACGTGCTTGTTCGTCATATGAAATCCAACGGCTTCCGTGTTACAATCCATGCCTACAATAACAACGTCCATAACCGGGTCTGATCGGAGAGATCGAATTACGCCGGAAGCGGCCGGAGACCCTGCCCCGGTTAGTAGAATACGAACGATAGGTTTCACTGTGATTTCATCACCAACTTCAATTTTCTTCCCAATATACTCTCTATGCGTCGTTTAAGCGCCTGACATGCGACCAATTTTCGCTAGGAATGGGTCGAAGCACAGGAGGTGCATTCGATCTTCTCATAGGTTAAGGCAGGTAAATCCATACAATATGACGAAGGTGTGATTCAATTGGGTGCTCTACACTATTCGGAGCAACGTGCAATGTTCTTGGCCCCCCACGCGGACGATGAGACGCTCGGTTGCGCCGGCGTCATTCAGAAATATATCCGCCATGGCAGCCCGGTTCGAATCGTCATAGCTTCCTTCGCCTTAAGCGACTCCAAGCGGTATCGGAAGGAAGAAAACGGCTACGGGACCTATAGCGGAATGAAACGAATTAATGAGTTAAAGGAAGCCATGTGCCTACTCGGAGTTACGGATTATCATATCCTCTACCCGGATCATACTGGCAAACAGCTTTACGACAGCAGACTAGACCGTATCCCCCGGGTGGAACTGGTCGCAAAACTCGAACACCATGTAGAGGAATTTCGTCCAACTATCCTGTATATTCCGTCCATCACGAAACATCAAGACCACGAAGCTCTTCATCAGGCCGCAATGGCAGTATCGCGACCATATTTCTGGAACGGCACCGTCTTGGTTTATGAAACCGATGGAGAGCTTGCGTTTCAGCCGAATCTCTATATTCCTCTTACGGAAGAAGCAATGAATCTAAAAATGAAAACGTTGGAGGCCTATAAAACCCAGATCGGGTCATTGCGTCACCCGGTTCATCCCGACAGCCTCCTGCATAAAGCGAAATTCCGCGGTAATCAGATTTACGAGGAATTCGCCGAAGCTTTTCAAGTGATCCGGCTACGCGGGTAATGCTCCCTTATGTTGCGAATAAAAAGGAGGGCCTCGCATGCCCATCGGTCTGAAACGGACCCAAGCCCGTATACCGGGGATTAGCGTAGTGACCTGTACGAACAAACCGAGCTTCTTGCGGACTATGTTCGAGAATTACAAGAGGCAAAGATGGGGTAATAAGGAATGGATCATTGTCGTGAACAGTGATCGGGCTGATCTTAGCCGTTACAAGCAAATGGCGGCGAAGCTCAAGCAGGTCCGCGTTTATCGGCTTTCTGCCCGCTTTACATTGGGAGCTTGTCTGAACTTTGCCTCGGCTCATGCTAAACATTCCTATATCGCCAAGCTTGATGACGACGAGTACTACGCACCTAATTACCTGCTCGATATGATGCAAGCCTTCCAAAAATCGGGGGCTGATGTCGTAGGGAAACGGGCTTATTTCATTCACTTAAGCAGCAAGCGTCTGCTCATTCAACGGTTCGACGCACAGAACCGATTCGTCTCTATCCTTGCCGGGGGCACCTTGGTCTACAAGAAGAAGGTATGGAAGCGAGTGAAGTTCTCCAACCGCTCGCTTGGGGAGGACGTTCGGTTCTGTAGAGCCTGCCGAAGAAAAGGGTTTAAGCTGTACGCAGGGGACCGATACAATTTTTGCGCCTTGCGGCGAAAGCGGCCGGACAGCCACACTTGGAAAAAGAGCGATACACAGTTTCTTGCACACCCGCAAACGAGAATCATAGCGCATGGCGATCATTATATGAAATACGTCGTTCGATCGTAGGAGGGAGCTAGTAATGAGGCTGAATGGCAACCGGACTCTTGGGGTCTCGGTCATCACTTGTACAAACCGCCCGTCGTTCTTCGCCATGCTACTTAACAATTACAGAAGGCAGCGATATAAACTCAAGGAGCTTATCGTCGTCTTGAACAAGGATAGCATGGATTTGTCGGAATATCGCCGGAGGGTTTCATCTTATCCCAATATATCGGTCTACAAAGCTCCGGAAAAGTTTACTTTGGGTCGCTGCCTGAATTATGGAATCGGCAAGGCGAAATATTCGATCATCGCTAAGTTTGACGACGATGATTACTACGCACCTAATTACCTTGTGGAACAGGTAGGGGCTCTGCGCCGAACAGGTGCCGATATTGTCGGGAAAGGAGCTCATTTGAAATATTTTGAAGGGAAGCGCCTGCTTGCCATCACAACTCCCTCTCAGAGAAATAAATACGTGAAGGATGTGGCGGGAGGGACGCTTCTGTTCAAAAGGCGGCTACACAACCGCGTTCGTTTTGCCGATCGGACGCTCGGTGAGGATACAAACTTTTTACAAAGAAGCCGGGCTAGGGGATATAGGCTGTACGCCACCTCTCCTTATAATTTTGTCGGTATTCGGAGGGCAAATAAAAAGAGCCACACGTGGACATTGAGTGACGACATCGTGATGAAAGGAAGCACGTTTGTGGCTAGGACAACTCGCTACCGCAAGTGGGCGAATCGACCCGTTAAATAGTCACAAGTCCGACACTTTTTCAGTTTGGACAGGGTGGATAATCACGTTGAATTCGTTCACAATAAGCAACCAGAACTAGGCTGCCGGCATGAACGGCAGCCTACGTTCACCTAACAGGCAGTAATGCGGCATGAACTGGAAGGTATTAAGTTGATTCTTTTGAATGCGCTCACAAATATTCGACTGCATGGAGATGAAATGACTTGGAAAAGCCGTCTCCTAAAGGGATTTCTTTTGCAAACCTAACCGATTGCGACATTATGCGTGGCCGTTTTATTTAGCGGCATTGGGCGGCATCCTGTTATGCCATTTGGCAGGCAATACCGTAAACGGTTCTCCCTCGTATTTCCGAATCGGCCCTTTCGCCATCGATTGGCCTTGGATCGGTACATATTTATGGATTGCAGCAGCAGCGGGAATATTGACGGAGAGGAAGCAAAAACCGTTTTTTCGAATTTTTACGATAACGGTTGTCGTACTCGTTCCCATCCTGTTTTTGGCCAGCTTGTCACGGTTTCCTTGCATCGTTTTGTATGCGATCGCCTTGTTCGCCATGACCGGTACAATGATCCGTAATTGGGCGAAAGCGGCACTGCTGATTTTGCTGCCCTTTGCCGGTATAGCTGCCTTGCGGTTTCAACAGAGTCAGTCGGTAAAGGATCGATTGGCCGCTTTTTGGAATCCGCATCAAGATCCACTCGGGACCAGCTACATAAACATTCAAATCGAAAAAGCGATCCAAAGCGCCGGCTGGTACGGGAACGGGTTCGCCGCTCCCGCACGATATCTCCCCGGTATCCAAAACGACATCATCTACGTCTACCTGATCTACAGCTTCGGCTGGCTGGCGGGCATCGGCCTCGCGATCAGCTTTGCCGCCTTTGCCGGATGGCTCGTCCGATCCGCGCTGCAAATACGGGACGAATACGGGAAAACGCTCATGCTCGGTATTGCTGCCACTATCGGCTTCCAGATCGCCTATAACCTTCTTATGTCGTTTGGAATCGTACCGCTGATCGGCATCCCGCTTCCTTTCGTCAGCTATGGCTTCAGCCATTTCGTGGCGGAAATGGCGATTCTCGGTCTGGCGCTGGCCATCTACAGAAGAAGGCTGATCACGCCGGCAAGTAACGGGGGACAATAGCGCCTAAAACAAGTCATGGGGCCGCTGCGGATGATAATCAGGTGGTTCCATTAAGCCATCGGTTTAGTTGAAGAAGGGAAAAATGTTTGGCTGCAGAAAATATATAAATACTTATATCGAAAGGAGCTTGATGATGGACAATTTTTTAAAAGTTCAAGACGTGCTTGAAAATTACAAGTCTTCCGTTTACGAAAAAAATGTTGAAAGATTCTTATCGGCCTATGCACCCGAAATACATATTTATGATTGCTGGGGTAACTGGGAGAGTGTGGGGATCTCTCCCTGGAAGGCAAATGTTGAAAAGTGGTTTAACGGATTAAGGGCGGATGGTGTTTCACTTCATGTTGATTTCAATGACTTAGTAGTAGAAGAAAACTTGAATCTTGCATTTGTTCATAGTGCCGTTACCTTTGCTGCACACGATATAGAATTAGGAGAAAAACTTCGTCAAATGACAAATCGTTTCACATTTGGTTTAAGAAAAGTAAATGACTCCTGGCTTATAACTCACGAACATTCATCTTTACCAATAAATTTGGAGACTGGAAAGGGCTTTTTAATTTAAGGTAAAGAAAGACAAAATAAATTGTATCGGGGCACCATAGCTCCATAACTTCTACACCAAAGGGCTGCCGCGGACGATCGGTAGACTTTTAGGCATATAGGAGCTTGACAGCCTTGAAATTGTCGGGTGACGAGAACATAACCTTATTATAAGCGGTGCAGAATTTTGGTTCTGTGCTTTTTTTGTTTAGTTTATTTTGATTTGATCTGCATCTTTTCTTTATTTCTTATTTTATGAATACTCAGCGAAACCGAGAGCAGAAGTCTTTATACTCCTCGAAGGGCATCGAGTATACATTCACCTTTCCATAGTTGGAATCATACGTATGCATTTTATTCGTGAGCTTTCGGTAGAGGCGGTTCGTATAGTCGTTATCCGCGGATGTCGGAATTCTGACTTCCCTCACATGAGGATTGGCATCTTCGATTTCCACCGCTAATTTCTGCAAGCCGCGAAGGAACGTTCTGTTATTCCGATATTCCTCGATGAAGCAGCTATTGCCCAGTACCGCAATGGCTTTGTCCTTGAAATCGTCCTCCTGCAGACCAAGAACGAAGCAGCCAATCCCGACAACCAAATCGGCTTCATTCCGTATAAGGGCGGCCCGGCCCTGTTGCATGTAGTCCCTTACATCCTTCAACGTTAGGCTAACCCGGTAGTAGGGGATAATGTTTGTTCGATGCCGGATATAAAATTCCGTGAATTGGCTCCAGTGAAAAGTAGTCGTGCAAACTTCGAATCGAATCAACCCAGAACACCTCTTTATATTATTTATAGAAATATTTTCATATAATACTTGTTTTTTCCTTAAAAAGATTATATATTAAAAACAATTTCAATCGAAGGAGGTGATCGGAAATGGGCCAATCCGGGTGCAATGTGCCAGCTCTGTGGGAAGTACTTCCTAGACGCGACGACGGATCCATCGACCGGTCGTAAAATTGGTTGCCAGAAAGCGGATAGAAGGGAGGCCAGCAGCAATGCTGGTCCTTCTTTATGCGCTGATAAGAAATAATATGCGTAGACGCACGCTCACAGCTTCAAAGGTTTGGGTCTATTGACCCGATCGATATATAGCCGAATTCGCTCGATAGTCGTGAAGTAAGAATCGAGCATTCCACAGGAATGCAACTTCGTATTACGGAGTGAAGCGATTTTGCCGAAAAGCCTTCGACGTATATCCGTCGGCGTGCAAAAAAAATCGATCTCGCAAATCGGCTCGGGTAATTCTTGCTCCCGTTCAATTAGGGCTTTCATTGCTTCTACAAATCTTATTCCTGTACCATATGGAGCCTCAAGGTAGAGAAGGACGACTTCAATCCGGGTCTGATCCGCACTTTTGTCTTTTGCGGTCCCATACGTATACGCTATTACCCCTCTGACCTGCCTTTGCTCATCCAGAGCAAGCATGAAACCGGAGTCGTAGAGGGAGGTATACAGCAAGTTCACAGTCGTACTCCACTGATACGGGAGCCCCAGGGACTCTGCATGCCGGCAAATGAATAGGATCCCCTCTTCCTTCATTTGCTCCGTGCTAGCGGACATCCATTGCAGCATCAATCTTCTCTCCTTTGCATTCGCGATCTTAACGTTGCTTCCAGTTCTTCCCGGATGGCGGGATAACGCATCACAAGCGGATGAAAGTGGTCGTAGGACAAAGATAAGAGCCAACAAGCCGTAACGGTAACGATGGTAGCCGTCCTTGGAATATGCTGCATGAGTGCGATTTCACCGAAATGATCCCCGTCTTCCAACGATGCTACTTTTCGGCGTTCGCCTAAGCCTGCTGAGAAAAGAACATCGACTTTGCCTCTTGCAATCAAGTAAAACTTGTCCCCCTGTTCCCCTTGCTCGACGACCATTGCGCCGGCTTCAAACTTCTCCATGACGAATAGTCGGGAGATCTCATCCAAGGCTTCGGAATCGATACTGCTAAAGAAAGGAAGCTTGCGTAAACGATCTGACCGGACACAGGCGTTACCGCTGCCGTGGGCAAGCATGAACCCTTGCTGCTTATCCCACATTTGACGGTATTCGCCACCCAGTTCCAGCAGCTCCTCATGGGTCCCGGTTTCGGCCACGCTCCCTTGGCTAAGCACGACGATTCGGTCGGATAAGGCGGCATAAGCCAATCGGTGTGTGACCGATACGATTGACATGCGCAGCCCTAATGTACGGATCGTCTCATTTACGGATCGCTCGGTATCGGGATCCAGGGCTGAAGTGGCCTCGTCCAGGAATAGAATGCGCGGTTTTCGCACGAGTGCCCGAGCCAGGGCGATCCGCTGCCGTTGTCCACCGGACAGACTGTCCCCGTAATGACTGACGAGGGTGTCATATCCCTCTCTAAATCCAATGATCGTATCATGAATTTCGGCCGCTCGCGCCGCCTCCTCGATTTGTTCTTGGGTCGCTTCGGGGTTACCGATGCGAATGTTATCCCGAATAGAAGCATGGAACAAGACAGAATCTTGGAAAACAACCCCTACCTGCCTTAGCAGGGAGGCATATTGAACATTCTTAATATCTTGACCGTCGTAGAGCACGATTCCGGTTTGAGGATCGGAGAACCTTAGCATCAGTTGCAGCACTGTGCTTTTCCCGGCCCCGCTGGGACCGACGATAGAAGTAAAGCCCCTGACCGGAATGGTCAGATTCAGGTTCCGTAGCACCGGTTCACCAGAACTATAGGCGAAGTTGACGTCACGGAACACTATGTCCGAACGGAGGTGAGAGAGTTCCTGCCCGCCTTGCTCGATTACGTTAGGTTCCCAGTCCAACACTTGCTGCAAGCGATCTAGGCTCGTACGAGCCGATAAAATAAAAGGCAGAATAGAAGTAACACCGAACAAGGACGTGCCAACTGTGAAAAAGATAGAGTTATAGGCGATGAACTCGCCGATGGTAAGACTTCCGTTGAAGGTCAAGTAACCGCCGTAAGCGAGTATCACTGCGGTTAGAAGCGAGATGACGAGCATTGGCAGCCGGTTTAGATTTGAGTTGACGAAATTCCGCTGAACGCCGATCGAGAGCATGGTACGAAGATTTGTTTCGACCTTGTTCAACATGGCGCTGCGCAAATCGAACGCCCGAATGACGCGATATGCCTTAATATGTTCGTCAACCGAACCATTAAAATGATCCAGTTGCTTGTAATAAGCTTCCCCCATAGCCAGAGAACGCGACTTGAGCATGCGATAGGGTGCAAACAAGAGAGCGGAACCGGCTAGGGTTACCAGCGTTAGCTTCCATTCCATCGAAAAGAGAATCGCAAGCCCAACAATAACGCTGGTGATGGAAAGGAGCCCTCCGGTCATGATATAGAGTAAGGCTGATTGAATGGCAGGAATGTCGTCGGTATATCGGGCAAGCAGGTCTCCTACCCCGAATTTCTCGTAGAAACGCTGCGATTGCATTTGCATATGCCGGTATAGCCGTATCCGATATTCGAATAGAAAGTTTGATCCTAACCGGGCTTTGGCATAATCGGTGGATATACCGGTCAGAACGTTAGTAAATCCAAGGATCAGCAAAGCGACGATAATGATTGCCAAAGCCTTACCGTCACGTGGGAGAATGGCAAGATCAATCAAGTATTTATAGCTGAGGGAGGAGAGGTAACGGAACATAAGGTCGATGACGGCACCTAACATAATAAGAAATATGAAAAACGGGGACGACCTAACCATAGTGAATATGCTCTTCCATAACATCCCAATCCGTCTCCTTAGCCATTGTAGCGATTCCTGCAAGGGATTCTGCATTACCGTTACATCATTCTAGCGCAAAGAACTACTGTGTAAACTGAAAAGAAAGCGTTTCATGTAAGGTTTTGAACGTCTATTAAGTATTTTGTCGAATAAAGCGTACTGGAAATGGAGTAATCGATCAAAAGATCAGTAAGGTTCAGCAACTGAAGAGAGAGGTTGTTAATCGGCTGTTCCGGAGGGAGGAAATTGCCGTGCGTTGTCGAATCGAGTGCAAAGGGATTGTTTTGTCAAAAGACAGTGTCGAATCCGGGACTAAGGTGATAGGGTGAAAATGGTTCATAGCAAGAGGGGCAGATTTGCTGTGCTTGGGATGATTGTGCTCGTTTTGCTGACCGTCTTGGGATGGCCGGCGAACGGGCCGACTTCCTCTAAGGTCCAGCCTCGTGCTCAGGACGGTGTGCTGGACTTGCGGCAGTGGAGTTTGGAACAAGATGGACCCATACGACTGAACGGAAGTTGGTCATTCCAGTGGGAGCAGCTGCTCACGAATGCAGACCGTTTCGAAAGGAACGAACAAGCCGTTACTCCCGATAGGTTTGCGAAAGTCCCAGGTGTTTGGACGAAAAACGGATTACCGGGACACGGTTTTGCGACGTACCGCTTGAAGGTGTTGACGAACGGACATACAGGCTCGCTCGGGCTCCAAATTCCGGCAATTGCTCCTGCGTATAAGGTGCTGATCAACGATCGGGTTCTTGCAGTATCTGGAACGGTTGCAGCGGATCCCTCTGACATGCAGTTTGCCTATTTGCCGCAAACAGTCGCTTTTGATCCGCCGGCTGGTGAGTTTGACCTGCTCATTCAAGTGGCTAATCATCTCTACCCGCAGGGAGGCATCTGGTTTAGCCTGACGCTGGGCGATGAACGTGAGATGATGGCTATGAAGGAGCGCAGCACGATTGTCGACATGGCGGTATTCGGCGGGTGCGCGATGCTCGGTTTGTATCAAATTGCTATATTTTTGCTGCGCCGGGCAGAAAGATCGTCTTTATTCTTCGCCATTTGTTGTTTACTTGGAGCTGTCCGTCAATTGGTGGTAGGCGACATTTATTTGGTCCATATCATTCCGCTTGTGGACATCCGCTTTGTTATCGCTACCGAGTATTTGACTTTTTACGGCGGAGTCGCAATCGCCATGCTGTTCGTTCGCGAATTGTACCCGAAGGAATATGGTGGAATTGTGATCAAAGTGCTCGCATGGGTCGGGTGCGGTTTTGTCGGGACGGTCGTGCTGCTTCCTACCGAATGGTTCACGCGTACGATCGGTTATTTTCAGTTGGTCTCGCTATTCGGCTTTGCTTACATCCTCTATGGCTTCACGCTCGCTTTGTGGCGCGGCCGCAAAGGAGCGTTGCTACAGCTGTTCGGGTGGCTCCTTTTCGTCGCCACGGCCGTTCATGATATTTTATACAGCAATGACATGTTGATTGGAACCGATGTACAGCTAGGAACCTACGGTTTTCTTCTTCTGGTTATTATTGAAGCGCTGGAACTGGCCAGGCGGTTCACAAACGCCTATCGTACGATTGAAAGCATGACGGATGAATTGATGGCGATGGACCGTATGAAGGACGAATTTCTGGCCAACACCTCACATGAACTGAAGACGCCGGTCCACGGAATCATGAATTTATCTATGGCTTTGTTCGACGGAAAGGCCGGTTCTCTGGGCGAATCTGAGCGGGAGAAACTTGCGCTCATCATTTCGGTGAGCCGCAGGCTGTCTAATTTGATCAACGATATCCTAGACTTATCCTTATTGAAGAATGGCGGCATTCGATTGCAGCAGAGTCCGATCGATATCCGTGCCATCGTGTCGGCACAGCAGGAAGTGTTCCGACACTATATTGGGGGAAAGGATGTCACACTTCGTTTGGAGTGGCCGGGTGAGTTACCTTTAGCGTTTGCCGATGAAAGCCGGCTGCTCCAGATCATGTACAATCTGATCGGCAATGCCATCAAATTTACGTCTGAGGGGGAAGTCACGGTCCGCGCCAATACGGTCGGCGGCATGCTGCAGATCAGCGTTGCCGATACGGGCATCGGGATTCCGGCCGACCGGTTGGAGACGATCTTTCAAGCGTATGAGCAAGCCAAAACTTCCGTTGCCCAGCCATACGGGGGAGTAGGGCTCGGACTCGGCATCGCGAAACAATTAGTCGAGCTGCATGGAGGTCGAATCTCGGTCATTTCCGAGGCCGGCAAAGGCTCCGTGTTTTCCTTTACCCTTCCCGTCTGCGAGGGGAGGGACATCAAGACTTCCGAATTCCAGCTGGTTGCAGACAGATGGTCGGTGTCTCATCTCGCTTCCGCTCGGCCGGTAGCCGATGAAGTCTCTGACATAGACGGCCAAGACAAGCACGGACAAGCCATTTTAGCCGTCGATGATGATCCCGTTAATTTGAAGGTGTTGGCGGCGGCATTGGCGGGCGAGCCTTACCCGATCTTGACGGCCCCCGGCGGTCAGGAAGCCTTACGTCTCCTGGACAGCGACGGCTGGCGGATCGGATTGGTCATCTTGGATGTGATGATGCCCGGGCTTTCGGGCTACGAAACGTGCCGCCATATCCGTCAAAAGTATGCACTCACCGAGCTTCCGGTTCTGCTCACGACGGTGCGAAGCGAGATGGAGGATTTGATTTGCGGCTTCGAGGCAGGGGCGAACGATTTCCTGAGGAAGCCTTTTCATCCTCATGAGCTTAGAGCGAGAACACGTTCTTTGCTGGAGACGAAGCGCTCGGCGGAAGAGGTCGTCCGTTCGGAGACGGCATTCCTTCAGGCGCAGATCAAGCCTCATTTTCTGTATAACACACTGAATACAATTCTCTCTTTGTCATTGGACGAACCGCAAAGCGCGCATGATTTGCTGCTGCACTTGAGCCGGTATTTGCGAGGCAGCTTTGATTTCAAAAACAAAGATAGAGAGGTTTCTCTTCGGAAAGAGCTGGAGCTGGCGGAAGCTTACTTGTATATTGAGCGTGCCCGATTCGGAAAGCGGCTGTGCGTTCGCTATGAGGTAGATGAAGAGGCCTGTTGTCGGCTGCCTCCATTAACACTGCAGCCGCTAGTGGAGAATGCCGTAAGACACGGTGTCACCAAAAAGGAAAATGGCGGGACCGTGACGGTAACGGTTCGCATGCAGGGGGAAGAAATCGTCATTTCCGTCGAAGACGACGGCGAAGGAATGCCGGCTGCGGCGCAGTCCATCCTCACGAAAGAAGGAGAAGAAAGCGGTGGGGTCGGACTGAAAAATATTCATCAGCGCTTGCTCCGGCTGTATGGCCAAGGACTCGCAATCGAAAGCTGGGCCGGATACGGCACCAAGGTCACCCTGTCCGTTCCCCGTGCCATTAAATCCGAAGGTGGTGAAAAGTTAGCATGATCGGAGTCGTTGCCGTTGACGATGAGCAGCCTGCTCTCAATCGAATTGGCAAGCTGCTGCAAGAGGTGAACGAAGTCCAGGTTCACGGACTGTTTGACAGTGCCAAAAGTTTTTTGGAATATGTGCTGGTGGCGGAAGAGCGAATTGATCTGGTGCTGCTCGATATGGAAATTCCGGGCATTCATGGGTTGGAGTTGGCGCGACGACTGAGAACCTTCCGACCGGATATCCAGATTGCTTTTCTGACGGCCTATGAGGAATTCGCCCGCGAAGCCTTTGATGTAGAAGCGATGGATTACTTGCTCAAACCGATTACTAAGGAGGATCTGGCCAGGACGCTGGAACGCTGCGTGAAGCGGATCGTACCCTATAAAGCCGATGGAGGAGATATAGAGCCGGGGATATCTGTCCAAAGCTTCGGCATTTTTGTTGTGACGACGGAGAAGGGCGAGCAAGTCCGGTTCCGCAATTCAAAGGGGAGCGAGCTGCTGGCGTATTTGCATCATCATGATGGGAAGCCGGTCAGCAAAGCACAAATTCTGGATGAGATCTGGAACGGCCGCGATGTGGAGCAGGCGCAAGCTACACTTTATTCGACGATCTACCAGCTTCGGAAAGATCTCGAAATTTGCGGTCTGCAGGATATCATCAATCAGACGAAAACGGGGGGCGGAAGTTACCGTCTTGAATGGACCGTTGCTTTTAATGATGTTGCCGCTTATGAGGAAGAATATCTCCTTTACAAGCAAACGTTATCGCTTGCTCACGCTTTGCGAGCAATCCGGCTATACGGGGACGGGTATTTGACAGGCAGCGGCTATGTATGGGCGGCTTCGCGTCAGGCTGAACTCGAACTGAGCTACGTGGAGCTGCTGGAAGCTGTAGTGAATACCTATGTCCGGCAGCATCGCTATGATATCGCCCTGAACCCGATGAAAAAATGGTCGCAGCTCATGCCGCTTAACGAGCGGCTTCATGCCAAGATGGTCGCGGTTCTGCTGCTTATGAACAGAGAAGCTGATGCCACGATCTATCATGGGCTTGCCATGGAGATGCTCACTCAAAGCGATGAGACGTCGTCCCTCATGGAGTTTTCCGCCATAGCTTCGAACCCCTACTCCTTATTCTGAAGATACAGGCGAAATTTGCATTCCAATGATCGGCTTTTCCGGCTGCGGGGAAGCCGTTTTTGTTTTTGCTGTATGTATGTTCCATTTTCTTCATTACTCTACCCTGAAAATCATAAAACTGGACCGCGCCAGCCGATGCAGCCGGACGAGCTTCGACCGATCTTGCACAGATACTGACGTATCTGACAAAGAAAACGAAGCGGTTCTCCTTTATGCTATAGCTGAGGTCGCGACTCGTATGAATCAAAAGGGGTGGCTGCATTGAAATGTCATTTATCAAGAGTGGCTCGAAGTACAGGAGGACAGCATTCCGCTGCGTGCCGGCGAATCCGCCTGGCCGCACTGCCGCTGGTCGTTGCCGTAGGGCTTACGGCCTGCAGCGCGAATAACGGACAGCAAGCAGATCAGGGAGGCAAACCGAACGTTCCCGAAGTCCGTACGGACGAGCCGGCCGAACTCGTCTTTCATTCGAACAACGGCGATCCGGAGGACGCGTTCAACAGCTTGTTCGGCAATGCGCTGCGCAAGAAGTTTCCGAAATACACGATCAAATATATTCAGCAGAAAGCGGGACAGACGCTGCCCGAACTGCTGGCGCAAAACCAGACGATCGACATTTTGTTCGCCTCCGCCCCTTACATTTTCGGCTTGCTGATGGACTCGGAGCTGCAGTATGACATGACCGATCTGATCAAGAAGCAGGGAGTCGACCTGAACAAGTTCGAGCCGACGCTTATTGACGGCATCCGGGCGTCGGGCGACGGAAAAATGTATGCGCTTCCAGTAACGAATATGGTCCAGGTGATGTATTACAATCAATCGCTCTTCGACAAATTTGGAGTCGCTTACCCGAAAAACGGCATGACGTGGGACGAGGCGATGGATATCTCACGCAAGCTGACACGGAAAGACGAAGGGAAGCAAATGCTCGGTTTCGCTTCTTCACCTGCCCATATTTTGCGCGGCAACCAGCTCTCACAGCCTTATCTCGATCCGGCAACCGACAAGCCGACCTTTCAGAACGACGTATGGCGGTCGCTCATTCAACTGTTTTTCGCCGATCCCGGCTCGGACGAAGGCTACAAGAGCCGGGTGAGCGGACTGAACCGGCTTCCGACCTGGAGAGAATTTACCGACACGCAAGAAATTGGGATGTTCGTGTACAATTCGCAGTTCCCGTTTACGGTGCCGAACGATATCGGGAAGGTGCAGTGGGACCTCGTCTCGCTGCCGGTCTTAAAGGAGAAGCCGAAGGTCGGCTCGGCGGCGACGCCGTTCGCGATGGCGGTGACCTCCATCTCCAAAAACAAAGAAGCGGCGATAAAGGCCATCGATTATTTGGTGTCCCGGGACAATCAGCTCGATTATTCCAGGCGGGGTATAATGCCGGTTATCAACGACGAGGAAGTGAAGAAGGCATACGGCAAAGAGTCCGATTTCAAGGATAAAAACTGGAGCGCGGTCTTCTACAACCAATACGCGCCGATGGCCAAATTTTCCAGATATCACCTGAAGGTGGAGAACATTTTGAATACAGTCCCGCTGGATGTGATGCTCGGCAGAAAAGATCTGAACACGGCGCTGCGCGAAGCGGCGGAAGCGGCGGAGAAGACGATCACAGAAGTAAAACGCGGCCGCTGATTGCCGATCCGCATGATGGAAACGAAATGCCAATTCATAATCAAGGAGGCTCTGTTCATGAAGACATTTCGGACCAAGACGATTAGCATCTTATCCTTGCTTGTATGGGTTTCAAGCTTGTTTTCGAACGTTCCGATCAGCCGTACACATACTGCCTATGCCGCAGGCAATACGTATTACGTCTCTCCTGCGGGAAATGACTCCAATCCGGGCACGGAGGCAGCGCCTTGGAAAACGATCGTAAAGGCGGCGACATCGCTTCAGGCCGGTGATACAGCCATCTTCGAAGACGGCGTGTACAACATCAGCCAGACCATCAGGTTCGGCAACAACGGTGCAGACGGTGCGCCTATCATGATCAAGGCGAGAAACAAACAGAACGCGAAGCTGCTGTTTTCCAATCTGAATACGACATCCAAGTTTGATTTGACCAATAAGCAATATATCTCGATCGCCGATTTTGAGATCACGCAAGCCGTGAGCGGGACATCAAGCGGGGACATTTTCATCAGCATCAACAACTGCTTAGGCTGCGTCATCAGCGGGAACTCGATCCACGGCGCCGGCGGCAAAGCCGTTCAAGCGTTAAGAGGCAGTCATATCGAGGTTGTCGGCAACGAAATGTACGATTTTGCCAACTTTGCGGTTGTGTTGGCCAACATCGACCGGCCGATCATCGCAGGCAATGAAATTCGCGAGGTTAGCACGGCCATACTGGTGCCGGCAGGCACGCGCAGCGCGCAAATCTACAACAATCGTATTGTCGCCGTCGAGAAATCGATGCAAACCGCCATCACGCTGGGCGGAAGTTACCCCGCTTCGGTGGCGTATGATCCGAACGGGTACGAAACGTACAACGCGGCTGCCTGGAACAACATCATTGTTGCTAAGCAGCCGGGATTGATCAATGCGGCCGTATCGTTCACCGGAAGCACGGACAGCGGTTTCTACCATAACGTAGTCGTCGACGCCACATACGGGGTTCGTTTCGCGAAAGGCGGCGGATCGACGGCCGGTTGGGCGCCGGTCCCGACTTCGTCGAAGGTTTACAATAATATTTTCTCGGGTTGCACGGCCGGTGCCGTCAACTTGGTCACAACGCCGGTCGGCTACTCGCACGACTATAACCTGTATCACAACTGCGCAAATGTACCGGCCGAGCCGAATGCCGCTTCCGGCGACCCGCTATTTGCAGACCGGTTAAGCGACTGGCATCTACAGTCGGACAGCCCGGCCATAGGCAAGGGAACGAATTTGAACGTAACCGGGTATTACGGTGAGTTGATGGACGTCTATTTGGATTACGACGGAATGATCCGAACGGAGAAGGTGAATATGGGGATATACGCATACGCTTTGCCTAAGGTGCAAGAGGTTATGTTCACGGAAAACTATGAAAACGGCGACGGAGCCTGGACGCAGCAGAGCGGAACGATGCGGATTGTCGAGGAAACCCCGGGCGGCAACAAAGTGTTTACCGACCCGAACGCTTCTTCCGGAAGCGGAATCTCCCGTTCTTATGCCGGTTCCATGGACTGGGTAAGCTATCAGATGGATACAAGAGTGAAGTTTGACCAGTTCCATTATTCGACAGGCTGGTTAACGTTGTACACCCGGTATACGAATATTAACAATTACTATTTGCTGGAGATTCAGGGGAGCCCGGACAGAGGGTATATCGGACTGAAGAAAAAGGTTGCCGGCACCGTCACTCCGCTGCAGGAGAAAACGAACTGGTATCCACCGGTCGGCGAATGGATCGATATTCGTTTCGTCGTAAACGGCACGGAGATTCAAGTGTACGTCAACGGCAAGCTGGAATTGAGCGGTTCGGACGAGCAACTGAAAAATGGGGCAATTGCGGCGGCAGTTTACCGGGCGGACATCCAGATTGACGATATCAGCGTAGCCAAGATCGACGCTCCCGCAGGGTCGGGCGATCTGGGCACGAGCACCGAAACCGGCGCCACCTACTATGTCTCCCCGACCGGGTCCGATATGAATCCCGGGACGGAAGATAAGCCGTGGCGGACGATGGCGAGAGCGGCGCAACTGGCGCAGCGCGGGAATACCGTTATTTTTGAGGATGGCGTCTATATCGAGACGAGCCCGGCCATTTTTATGCAAGGCGGCAGAGAGAACGAACGAATCGTGTTCAAAGCACGTAACAAACATAAAGCGGTGATCCGTTTCCACGATTTGCCGTCAAAGAAGGTCGCCCTGATCGGTACCCCTTATATTACGATTCAAGATTTTGAAATGACGCAAAATCAGCGCGGGACCGATACGTCCGATATTTTCATCCAGGTGCGGGAAGGTTCGCATCACGTGCAGATCATCGGCAACAAAATTCATAATGCTTTTGAGGAAGGGGTCAAAGGCTATCTCGTTTCCGATTATTTGGTTGAAGGAAACATCATCTACGATATGGATCACGAAGGCATCGATTTCGTCAATGTCTCGTCCAGCACAATCCGTAACAACGAGATTTATGAGGTCGGACGTGTCGGGTTGCTGGCAAAGGGCGGCTCGTCGGACATTCAGGTCTATAACAACTACCTCCATAACCGCTTCGTGAATATGTCGACGGGCGCGATCTATTTGGGGGGCGCAACCGACCACATCTCGACCCGCGACTCTAGCGTGAACGGATTCGAGGCTTGGAACATGGTTGCGTACAACAATATCGTTGTGGCCGAAAGCCTGAACGGAATTCCTACGATCAACAACGGTATCGCATTCGCGGGCAGCAAGGACAGCGCCGTGTACAACAATATCGTGATGGGCACAAGAAACGGCATCTATTTATACAACCCTCGCAACACCGCGCCCAATGTCGGCTGGGATTGGGACCCGGATAACATCAATCCGGTGTTTATGAATAATATCATCATGAATACAACGGATAATGCGGTAATTTCTGCCGGTACGAAGCAGCCGATCAATCTTGTGCATGATTACAACCTGTACTATAACAATGCAAAATTGCCTGCGCAATCTGAGCCCAACGGCGTATATGACAACCCGTACTTGGCCAACCCGGTTGAAAGAAACTGGCATTTGAAGGAAGGCAGCCCGGCCATCGGCACCGGTCATACGATCACGGGATTCACCTTGCTGGACGGGCGGACGATTGACATTTCCGCAGATTATGACGGGGTTCTTAGAGGAAATGTGTGGGATATGGGCATCTACAGAAATGGAGTCAATGTGCCTACCGCGGGGCCGATTACGACGATGGATACCGCGGGACGGCAGGGAGACAACGGTTGGCATGTCGAGACCGTCACCGTCACGCTCGCAGCCAATAGCGGCGATTTCCCTGTTGCCGCCACCCAGTACAAGCTGTCTGTAGTCGATCAAGTGTATGGCGGCACCCGGCCGTTAACGAACGGATTCGTCGTATACACTTCGCCAATCGTTGTGACGGACGGCGTGTATGGTCTGACTTATCGTTCGGTAGACGTGCTGGGGAACACGGAGGAGGAACAAACGGCCATGCTCCATGTCGATCAGACTGCGCCGAGCCTGAATCTGCTGCTAAACGGCAGTGCGCTTGAGGAAGGACTAAACCTGGAAGCAGGCCAGCCATACTTGAGCGAGTCCTTAACGGCCGACGAACTGTCCGGCGTTGCCCAGGTTACACTAACCATCGACGGTACTTCCCATGAAGGAGGCAGCGTCGCTTGGGAAGCCACCCCCGGGAGCCATTCCGCTGTGGCGACGGTGACGGATGTTGCCGGCAATGTGGCCGAGAAGCGCATCAGCTTCAGCGCGCTCGTTTCGTTTACTTCGCTGCAGAAGCTGTTGGAGCAAGCCCATGGAGCTGGAACGATCGAACAATCGTTGTATATGCAGCTGCACAATAGCTTGGAGCAATCCAAGCACCAGATGAACAATTTCTTGCAGCATCTGGGTCAGGCTAACTCGCAAAGCATTCCGACGAATCTGAAATTGAAGTTTGAACAACAAGCCGATACGTTGATCGGTAATTAGGAAACGCCCGAAGGAAAGTTGTCCGGCCGCGGAAAAGAGAAAGGACCGTCAGGGGAAGTAGCCCTGACGGTCCTCTTCCATTCGGTCATCGCGCCTCCGAAAACTGCCGCGAACCCGAAGACTGCTTGCGGCGAATATTGGAATGGACGGTTTTCGCATACTCCGTCGGCGTCATGCCGGTCGCCCGCTTAAAGCATTTCGAGAAATAATGGACGCTGCTGTAGCCGAGCTTTTCCGCGATTTCCGTATAATTGTACGTTTCCTCGCGAATGGCCTCCTTCGCTTCCTCGATTTTCAACAAATTGAAGTAGTGCATGATGCCGATTCCCATCGCCTGCTTGAAGATCACCTTCAATTTGGTTTTGCTGATGAAGAACTGCTCGCTGACCTCGTCGAGCGTCAAATTCGCAGCCATGTTCCGTTTCATGTAGCCGACGATGTCTTCGATCAGCTTGCCTTTCTGATTTTCGCCTGCCGCCATCAACGTCTTGAGCGTCCCCACTTGAGTGACGGCATTGACGCGGCGCAGCATCTTGATCACGAACAGCTCCAGGTATGCGATAATCATGTGTTCGCTGCCGAAAGGAGCTTGCTTGTTTTTGCCCAGCTGCGGGTAAAACAACGTGTCGATCGGTGGATCGAACGCTTCGAATCCCTCTTTCAGCAGCTCCGTCAGGATGTACAATTCGTCTTTCTCCAGACGAAACAGCCGATTGGCCAACTGGGTCATGCACGGAGCGAATGCATCGAACGTTACGATCATCACATTGGTCGCCGTCCTGGCTCCTCCGGAGTGAAAGGCGTTCGGCTCGTAGAAGATCATGTCCCCTTGGGTCAGCTCAACGCGGCAGCCGTCCAAAAACAGCTCCATCGCCCCTTTGTCGACATACAGCATTTCCCAGAAGTCGTGCTTTTCCCCGGTGCTGTAGAAGCTTTTGGACAGCTCGTAATAATGGAATGTGTACAGCCGGTCGATCGAAAATTCCCGCTGCAGCTTGTACCGGCTTCGCCCTTTGATCACACGTTCTTCCGCCGTTTCCGTCATACAACCCCACCACTCGTTTATTAACGTTCGAGTCGATTTTATCACGGCGGTCAAACTGCGGGCAAACCGCTATTTTATAGCGCCTTCCGAGACCAGCTCGAGCCTATAAGGGTGATCGGAATCGGCCTCACCGTCAATCGTGAATTTTGACCATAATGGAAGATCTTTGATTGAACCGTTACGCTTAATTCCGTAAACCGTATACTCGCCGGCCGGAAGGTAGCAGTCAAAAGAGCCGTTTTCTATGCTGACGGTGTACCAGGCATTTCTGGACACAGACACGATTGTAATAATACCGGTTATGGGAATCACGCTACCATCCGCTTCTTTTCGTTTCACAGTTCCTTTGACGTTGCTCGTTTGAACCCGAAGTTCTAAATCGCCGTTATTCAAGGTAGGCAGGCTTACCTTTTCGTTCTCATCAATTTTGTAGGAAACAAAATAAGGCACAAATATATAACGATTGTCCAGTTTGGAACGGATGCCATGAAACGAGTATTGCCCCGGTCCCAGGTGTTTATTGAAATAACCTTTGTCATCTGTCTCAAAATCAACATTGCCACCGCTGCTGTTCCCATCATAAAAACTGCCTGTAAGGATTACATTGGCCATTGGCTTCCCATTCGCATCCAGCAGTGTTCCTCTCACATTGGGGGCTTTCCCCTGAAATGCCAAATGGTTTGGCCTTCCGGAAACGATGTGAAATCGGGTTCGCGGGAATGCAGCTATTTTGCTGGTGTAGTTGTACATATAGTTCACTTCGTACTCACCCTCAGGCAGATAGGTTTTAAAGCGCCCGTTTGAAATCTGTACATTAATGTAAGTGCCAGGTGAGACTGTGCGAATCGAAAAATTTCCGCTTACAATATCCTTGCCGTTTATTTCTTTATAAGTTCCGGTCACCTGCATCGACAAAAAACGATTCAGGACATTCACGGCCTCCGCCCGGGTAATCAACTGGTGCGGCCGAAACGCATTGTCCTCATATCCGCTCATTACATTCATGTCCATCACGGTTTGTATCGCGCTGACGGCCCCCACCGAAACTTCGCTCATGTCTGTGAGGAAATGATTCTTGTGCTCTGCCATTGGAGGTCCGGCAATGCGGCTGATCATAACCGCAAATTCTTCCCGGGTGACAAACTGGTAAGGATGAAAGCTATTGTCACTAAACCCGGATACATAATTCGCTCTCACTGCTTTGGCGATTTCTTTGGCGTACCAATCCTTTTCCGATACGTCCGTAAAGGAAATCTGCGCCATGCTCGTAAATTCAAGGACATGGTTGATCAGGGTGACCATCTCCGCCCGGGTAACACCGACGTCCGGTTTGAACGTGCCGTCATCGTAACCGTCTATCCAGCCCTTGTTAATCCATTCTTTAATCAGTTGCTCGGACCAGTGTCCTTTCAAATCCGGCCATTCCTTGCCCTCTGCCTGTACACTCGCTGTAGCTACAACACTCATCATAATGAATAGCCATACTACTCGCAGCTTCAATCCGATTCACCTCTGACATGTATATTATCCAAGTTTATTGTTACCAACGGTTTTGTCAGCCCGACGTACTATAACTTTCAATTATTCGATACAGTATCAGCTCCTAATATAGGTTAATTAAAGCATAGTTCCTTTAACCCAAATATTACCTTTTTCTTAGATTAATGCAAGCAATGATTTAAAACACCAACCGGCAGGGGATCTCCCTGACGGTTATTCCGCCTTCGTTTTTTCGTATGTCATTTTTTTGAAAAGGGTGTTTCTGAAATTGCAGAGCGTGCTGAACTTGCTAAAAGGACTCGACCGTCCGCCAATCGACAGCGCCGCCTCCTTCGCTTGAATAAGAAGAATCGACGAGGAGGCTTTACACAAACAACCCTCGCGCCAGACCAAGACGCGGAGGGTTCTTTCCGTTGATCTTCCTAAAGAAACGTCGTCTGCTACTCGTAGACGTTTACTCGAGTATTGCATCAAAAACTCTTTTAGACTAAACACACTAAGAAGTTTGAAAAGCACAAACAAAGCGGAAGGCCCGCTCTGTCTTGAAACTAATCTTTGCCGGTCAACAGTCGTCTCCCGAATTGCAATCGGGCTTCAAGCTCGATCCTGTGTTTGCAATCTTCGCAACAATGCATTCCTTTGAAATTTCGTTTCACTTGGTCATAAGCTTGAGTTCCCTCAAAGACTTCAAAAGTTCTTTTGCAAATATAACAGGTGGAATGAAAACGAAATCCATTGAATTGGCCCTGCACAAAATCCCCTCCCGTCAATCACGACAAAGTTTGGTACTATTGACGTGATTATCGCGATGCGATATAACTGAAACAAATCTAAATAACACACTGTATTATTTAATTTAACACAGTGTATTAAATAAGACAAGGGAGCGGTTACCGTTGCCGAAAATCGTGGACCACGAACAAAAAAGAAAGCTGATCGCCGAATCGGCATGGCATATTATTGAAGAAAAAGGGGTCGAGCATGCATCAATCCGCGCCGTCGCCGCTGCGGCAGGGTTGTCGCCCGGCGCCTTGCGGCATTATTTTTCAACGCAGGACGAACTGCTGCTATTTATTGTGGATTATTATTTGACAAGAGGAGCTACCCGGGCAGAGGGGTTGGAGATAAGCCGTATTCCGATGAAGGCCGCGAAGGAAATTCTGTTACAGCTGCTCCCTATGGATGCGGAAAAACGAACTGCCGCCGGCGTCTGGTGGATCTTCGCCATCCGTTCCCTCACGAGTTCGGCTGTACAAGCTAAAAAAGACGAGCTCACGGACGGACTCCATTACCTGACGAAAGCAGCCATCGAAATTCTATCTAATGCTGAGCTTCTCCCATCTTCGGTGGACATTCCGTTCGAAACCTTAAGATTGGCCGCGGTTGTCGAAGGCTTGACGATCCTCGCCTTGCTTCGCCCGGAGCACTACACACCGGAGACCGTTGAGCAGATCGTTACCCGCCATCTTCAGGATCTGTGCTCGCGCGCTACGGATAGATGAGCATGTAGAGTAAGGAGGAGCTGCGGCTCCTTTTCAAGTGCATCGACTTTCTACAAAACTTGACGGCACAGACAGTTTTTTGGAAAGCACGGATCAACGGGCATTACGCCAACGGAAACGATAGCTTCATTCACAGGCCGCCAGTAATATCGGCAGCCTATTGAGTTAACGGAGACAACATCGGCTGACTTGGATTAATTCACCAGTCCGATGATGAATATAACCATTGATATGCATCATGCTCCAATGCGAATTATTATGATATAATCTTTAGCGATAATTTCCACAACATAGAAAAAGAAAAGGGGCTTTGTGAGAGTGAATTATTGGAAAATGCTGTGTCTGGCAATTATGTTTTTTAGCTTTTTAACCATTATGGGTTGTACTAGCAATAAAGAAAGTATTAACGATCTAACATCGGAAGGTATTCAAGCTGCGACAAATCCTGTAAAAAATACAGATATATCAAGCGATGATTTTATAGTGTACGGTATTAAGACAGGGGATTCAAAGGAAACCTTAGTGAACAAGTTAGGCGTCCCCCAAAATAAAACTGTTAAAAATGGCGTAACTGTTTACGAATATCCTAAAGTATTTTTTATGTTTTCAGATGAAAAAATTAATGTAATCCAATCTAAAGATGTAGAATTTAAGACTAAAAAGGGTATTGGAGTGGGCAACTCTTTTGAAGATATTATTAATAATTACAAAGGGTTCAAGATTAAAGGATATCCCGAGAATTCGTCTTTGGGATTTCTTGTAAGAGAGGTATATATTATCGATAATAAGTATTCACTTGCTTTTTATATGACTTATAGGAACCGGGAACCTATAATAGAAAGCATTCAAATCTCAGAAGGCCCATTGAAACAATCTTTTCTGGAAAGTTTGTATGATATAGAAAGTGGCGAAGATTGGGACTACAACCTTGCAAGAAAGAAGATTAATGGAAGTTTAGTGTTGAATAAAGATACTATTACTAGTGCGGCTTCAGGAAAACTAACAGGCATTAAATATGGCCTGGGGACTCCAATTAAAGACATTAAAGACGTATTGGGACCGCCCGAAGAAGAGCAATACTATAACGGCGGCAAATATGTTTTATACAATGGATGTTTGTATTTTTACGATGGAATGGAAAAAATGGAAAACAAAAAAACTGTAGCTTCCATCATGACCTCTACAAAATTAAGTCATCAAGAAATTATGAACATGCTCGGAAAACCCACAGATGAAACGATTGAAGAAGATACGGTGTACATCACATATAAAGCAGGTCATTTTACTTTGGAATTTACGAAAAAAAATAATGAAGATGAATTCATTGTGCAACTTTATGAATGAATGGGAATCACTTAATAAATTTGAAAGGGTCCGTGAAGGTATTCACGGGCCTGCTTGATTTTTGGACGGTTTAGGGTACTGTCCAATGAACTTGGCGTGTATGAACCGGGAAAGACTGAGTGCTCGTTGAATCGTTGAGCCTGTAATGTCGGACAACTACTCTTTCTTGTCCTATTCATCGGCTGCGTCTTCACGTCGGAAGGGTAGGGGACGCCGGATTTGTCCGACAACGATTTGTTGTTATAAAGCACTATGCCTTCCAACTGGATGGGTGCCGGAACGTGAACTGTAGCTTTTGTCGTCCTGTCGAACGCTCCTTCACTTGTGATCGTTTCAGGACGATAGTAGTCCGCCTTACGAAAGTGCACAATGGGACAAACAAGGCGGAAAGTTAACCCTGTGCACCTTTCGTGCATGCAAAAGAGCCTTCGGAATGACTCCAAAGGCTGTTCTTCATGATGCTGTTTATTCTCCGTGCGTTACTCGCGCTTCGCTTTGTAACATGCCGGAGGGAGGCCCCAGTATTTGCTGAACGCTTTGGAGAAATTTCCGGCATCTTTGAAGCCGCAGCGGGAAGCGGTCTCGTATACTTTATGACCAACGCCCAGCAGTTTCTTGGCCCGCCTCATTCGAATCGTCATGACGTAATCGGAATAGGAGGCTCCTGTTTCTTTCTTGAATAGGCGGCTCAAGTGAAACGGGTGCAGGGCGAAACGCTCGGCCATCGTATTCAAGGACAAATCTTTGTCCGGCTCGCGCTCAACGATGGCGATCATTTCGCGGACGACCGAATGCTTTGCCACAGCACGGCGCTCCTTGGTGAGCCGAACGAGCCGTCCAACGAGCTGCTGCAACAATTCATAACCTTGCTCGGTCGTTTGGAGCCGCGATAGTATAGTTGTCATATCCGCCGTTCCGCCGAATACATCCTCGACGGTCCATCCCCGCCGCTCAGTATGCTGTACGATCAGGAGGCAGGCACTCATGACATGCAGCGGCCAGATCGCATCAGACGATCCGGTCTTCATTTTCTCCTGCCACCATGCCGAGAGAGCTGATTCCGCCGTGTGCATTTCGCCCATATCTAAGGCGTAGACGAACGCTTCATCCGTTCCATCTTTCCCTCCTCCTCCGAGGCGGACATCGACCGCCTCAGAGGAGGAGCGATTTCCGGCGGTGGGAGTGCGTTTCGCCGTATGCACGATTTCAACGTATAGATCCGGCTCTCCTGGCCCCGGCTCTTCCACATGCAGTCTCACCGTACCCGTCACTCGGTCGTATCGCCAGCTGAGGAACGGATCCGTCTTGATTCTCCTCGTCCGATCCGGTCGACGCAGACCGCTCACCCGGACAGCCGCCGGCTTGACGTCCGTATGGACGATCAGCTCGTAGCTGCGGTTGCGAACTATACCGGAATAATCTCCCTCGCGACGCGTTATGTACACGGTCGTCATTTCACGATCGGATTTACAGGACATTTTGGTTCGGGCGAAACGTCCCTCCAAATAGTCGAAGGTGATTCCGTCATCCTCGTATAATATAAACTCGCCGAGATGGTCGGGATAAATATCGAGTGTTAACGTCTCTATACGCAATTGGCCGATATAGTCTAATGGCGGCCACATCGGAACGATCGCCCCGGATCTAACGAATAGAGGGCCACCTGCCCCTGCAGGAACGGTATAGTTGATCCATTGCGAACCGTTGTAACGCTTTCCTGTCCAGTAATCGATCCAGTTCCCTCCAGGCAAGTATACTTGATCGGTATACACGGCAACGAGCAGGAAATCCCCCAGCATGTATTGCGTGCTCAACTCCCGGCAATTCCGGTCATCGGGGAACAGCAGAGGCATGGCACGGGTAATCGGCATGCCGGTTTTGGCGGCGACATGCGCAGTGGCATACAAGTAGGGAAGGAGACGATAGCGCAGCCGGGCATACCTCTGGAATAGCTCGTGCAGCGGCTGCTCCAGAAAATCCGGATGATGAAAATGATCTTGGCTGTGGATCCGCGACCAGGCAAGCAAAAAATCGGCATGAATGCCTTCGCGGGTAATCAGGTGCATATTCGTCGACGTGTTAACGTGTCCGGATAGCCCGTAATTCAATACGGCCGTGATCGCATGTC
Source organism: Paenibacillus ginsengarvi (assembly GCF_003626695.1). Lineage (GTDB taxonomy): Bacteria > Bacillota > Bacilli > Paenibacillales > NBRC-103111 > Paenibacillus_AB > Paenibacillus_AB ginsengarvi. The sequence goes on along the minus strand of NZ_RBAH01000024.1, from coordinate 86,150 downwards.
TGGCGTTATAAAACGTACCCGTGGTACTTGCGACAAACTGCTGCATGCCCAAATAGCCTTTCTCCATATGAATGGCCGGCCGGGTATTCGTCTGCTGGCGGAAGCCGATATGCATCTGTTTGCCGAGCAGAACCGGATACAAATGGTGAAGCTCCGCGCTCGTCATACCATTGCCCCATATCCGGTCGGGATGGCTAAACATCGGGTTATTCGTGAAAAGTACGAAGCCGGAGATGCCGTCATCGACAAACTTGCGCAAATGATCGTACCAACCCTCATCCGAATCGATGCGCTCCCCGTCCACCTTTCCCTCGCTCATCCGTTCTTCAAACAGGGTTAGATCGTAATCGCAGCCCAGAGTCAGACTAAGCTTGAAACCCTGCTTTTGTAGGATGCCGATAAACGAGACTTGACGGAGAAGGTCGTTCGTACTAATCGGGAACCGCTCCGGATGCCAATCCTTGGCGGTTGAATAATCGCTCTCCGTCTCCATCCAATCCACACTCAATCCGATCAGGTCGCAGGGCGTACCGGAGCGGCGAAACTTGATGGCGTCATCGAGCACATCCCGAGCGTTCGACTGTACTCGCGGACAGAAATTCAGACCATACATCCAGATCGGGAGCAGTTGCGGCTTTCCCGCAACGTCTGTATACGCTTCGAGCAGTTCGGCGTATCCGGCTCCGACGAAAAGAAACAGATCCAGTTCGCCCGACGGCCCTTCTATGCTTAGAATGTCATCGGTCGCTGCACCGATGTCGAACGTGTGCCGCCACGTCGTATTCACCATGACGGCCCATCCTCTAGAGCTCATCAGATAAGGAATTGGCGCGCTCGCCCACAGATCCTGCTGCGCCCACATCGTTACGCTCAGGCCTCGTCGATCCAGCCGTTCGGGAACGACGTTGCCGAGCCCGTACAACGATTCGTCGGCTTGCAGCGAAAAGCGCGCTCCGAAACCCGATGCCGAGCCGGACCAAGGCGAACAGCAGGTGCACAATCGCTCTTTCCCGTCAGGACCGTACAGACGAAGCTGCCCATCATTCCCGTCGATTTGAAGCGTGGCTCTTCCGGCCCGAACGACCGTGACGTTGCCGTCCTCCATAAAACGGCGTTCGTCTTCCATTTTGGTGTTAGCGTTTACAATTTGGTATCGAATCAAAGGAGATTCTGGGAAATGCCCCGTTTCATTCATCCGAATCCGGAAGGTGGAGTCAGCTATCGCCTCCGCCACGATCCATCCCCCGTTCTTGAGCGAAATCCTGGTATCTGTCATTATATCCATCTTCACGCCACCGCCCTGTGGTTACCATATCTACCATTATAACACTTATACCTCAAACATGTTATTAAATCACACGAAAAAGCGCTCCCAAATCAATTATCAATTCACATGAGCCCGTCATGATACGCCATATACGAGACCTATCCGCATCTTCTATACTTGGCGTACCGGGGAACAAAGACATCGATTACCAGGTAGAACCTCAAAGAAGGAAGAAAGGGGGAGAAAGCAAGCATTGCTGTAGGAATGGAACAATTTTCGAATCTGCAGACCAAGCCTCGCGATGCGGTGGTGTTTATGGAGCGGTTGGAAGCGCGTCGCCTGCATATGCGAGAGCTGCTGTCCGCCGGAATCGGCGGCCCACCGTCCTGGGACACGCCGCTTAGCCCGGTCGCGACCGGACTTGGCGAAACGGTATGATTATTAAAATCCAACAGGGGGATGTACTCATGTTCAAAAAAACGACGGGGAGTTTGGTTGCGGCCTCAATGATAGGTTTGTCTTTGGCAGCTTGCGGCGGCACTGCCGGGAAAGAGGCGTCATCCACTCCGAATAACGAGGCGACGACGCCTCCAAAGCAAGCGGAGCCGGTCAAGCTGATCATGCTTCAGGATGGCGCAACGATTACGGACGACGAGTTCAAAAACATGATCGCCGCGCCGATTCACGCCAAATATCCGAACATTACGGTCGAGATGCGCAGAAACTCGGGGGGTGATAAAGGAATTCAGGACTTGATCGCGGCGGGGGATTTTCCGGATTTCATTTTTACGACCTACCCGAGAATTACGCTTCACCGGGATTTGGGAACGCCCGATGATTTGACAGAGCGGGTTAAGATGCACAACATGGATCTCGGCAAATTCGATCCGGCGGCGATGGAAACGTCGAGGGTGTACAGCGGTAAGGGCAAGCTGTACGGGATTCCGTTCTCGCTTAATTTCTTTGCTCTGTTCTACAACAAAGATTTGTTCGATACGTTCGGCGTCCCTTACCCGACGGATGGGATGACCTGGGACGATGTGTACGAAGTAGCCCGAAAATTTTCGCGCGTAGTGGACGGCGTCCAGTACAGGGGTCTGCATCTTCCGGGGCTGCTGGACATGAGCACGCAGCTTACGCTTCCTTACGTGAGCCAGACGACCGGCAAAGCGAACGTGGAAACGGACGGCTGGAAAAGACTGTTCGCGATGGTCAAAAAGTTCAACGACATTCCCGGCAGCAAGGGCGGCACGGTCAACCATTTCCTCAAGGACCAAACGGTTGCGATGTCTCCCGGCTACGATGTGCGGATCGCCTCGCTGGAGGCGTTAAACAATACGCCGCAGCAGTTCAATTGGGACCTCGTCCAGTTTCCGAGCTACCCGGATTTACCGAATGTGGCGGGTGCCTCATCCGGCCACTTCCTGATGCTTTCGGCTTTGAGCAAGCATAAGGAAGAAGCGTTTCAGGCGATCGAGCTGCTGACCGGGGCGGAAACGCAAAAATTAATTACGAACAACGGCAGGTTTACCTCGCTTAACGACCAGGCGCTGAAAGAGCTGTATGGCAACAATATCAAATCGCTTCAGGGGAAAAACACGAAAGGCGTATTCAAAAGCAAATTCGCTCCGCCGTATGCGCCTTCGAAATACGATTCGCTGGTTCAGCCTTATTTGAATACCGCGATGACCAAGGTGATCAACGACGAGACCGATATCAACAGCGCGCTTCGCGATGCGGGAGAAGCGGCCAATCGGGATATCGCGGCCAAAAACCAATAGATAGCTCTCCGAAGCCGTGAATACAAGGGGACAAACAAGAAATTAATCCTTTACCGATTTGTAAGCGATTACGAAACTATGGGGAGGGAAAGGAATGAACGATTTAACGATCAGCAGAAGAAAACTGTTGGCTTCGATTGGAGCAGCCGGAGCGGTATTGGCGGCAAGTGGAGTAGTAAACGCGGGTGCGCCGGTTGCTTTAGGGAAATCGGACGTGACGGAAAGCGTATACGGTAAAGTCAAAGATGGCAAGGGTGACGACAAGTTTCATTGGAAGGACCTGGATTCCATCGATTTTTGCGTCAAGGTTACGCTTGCAGAGCTTAGGAGCGGCGCCGATTCCCGTCCGGAGGACGCTTACTTTGTGGTGGATGCGGGCCAAGAAGGTATGTTCCTATACGACGAGACAGACGTCACCAGTTCGGACAATACCGGTACGATAGTCGTGACTACCGGCGGCAAACGGTTCAAACGGGTGCACGACGCCGGAACGGTCAACGTAAAATGGTTCGGGGCGAAGGGCGACGGGGTGACCGACGATACGCAAGCGATCAACAATGCGATCGGCGGCGGGAACGTCACGGCCTACATTCCGCAAGGCGTCTACCTGATCAAAGCGGACGCATCGGGCCTCGGGGATTTGTCCGCCGGCATCGAGGCGAAGGATAATACGACGATCGTTATAAGCCCGCAAGCGGTGTTGAAAGCAAAACCGACGTCCGCCGGACGGTATTATGTCATCAACATTTTCGGCAAGCAAAATATAACCGTCGAGGGCGGCGGGAAAATTATCGGTGAGCGGGACGAGCATACAGGGACGACCGGCGAACACGGGTACGCCATCGGTATCGGCGGCTCCACGCACGTGCGGATTCGCAATCTATACCTGGCAAATTGCTGGGGCGACGGGGCGGTGGTCGGGCAGGACCGCGCAAAAACGGGCAGCAGGGACGTCGCTTTCGTCAACGTACGCTGCGACAACAACCGCCGGCAGGGCGTTAGCGTGACCTACGGCGAGGACGTGCTCTTCGACAGCTGCACGTTCGAGAATACGAGAGGCACGCTGCCCCAATGCGGAATGGACATCGAGCCCGACACAGGCGGAATTTGCCGAAAAGTGACGATCGTGAACTGCCTGTTCCAAAACAACGCCAATTACGGCCTGAGCTTGAACGGGAGAGTCGGGACGATCGAAAATATCGTCGTCGATTCGAACCGGTTTGTCGGCACGGAAATGGGCGCGTTTAACTCGGTTTGGAACGTCAATAACGTTACCTTCAAGAACAATGTTGTTGACGTGCAGTACACGTATCAGGGGGCCGTTTACATGTCGATTATTAAAAATCATTTGGTGGAAGGCAACTTGATACGCAACCCGAACGGAGTCGCCATGGATGTGAAAACGTCCTCGGGCGTGCAGGTGGTCAACAACCTGTTCACGAATGTGAAATCAACCAGCGTGCGTATGGCGACGGTTACCCATTGTCAGGTCTTAGGCAACTGCATTGACGAAAGCGGCACTACCGGAGCGACGGATATATCGCTTACGACGGCTTCCAGCTTCAACAGCATACAGGGCAACATCGTCCGCAACCGGCTGAAGGACGCGGGTACCGCAACGTCGGGTAGTGTGAATTCAATTACGCTGGCGTCGACGGCGTCCGCGGTATCGGGCGAATATAACGGAATGCTGATCTTTATCGTCGCTGGAAAGGGGATCGGACAGAAACGAAACGTTGCCTCGTATAACGGCACCACGAAAGTTGCTGTCGTAACTACGGCCTGGACAACCGTTCCGGATGCGACCTCGAAGTATGAAGTCCGCTACGGGTCGGACAATGCGATCAAAGTAAACGCGGCCGTTGACAGCTACAATCGGATTCATGGGAACCAACTGATCTTCGGGACGAGGTTGCAAAGCTCGACCGGCATTGTCGATTCGGGGACCGGCACGGTCGTAAACGACAATACGTATTTCGATCCCGTTTAAGCTTCGCGTGGGGAAGCGGCAGGTTCTTGTCCTCGGTTCAGGACAAGAACCTGTTTCATTTGCCGTATCACCAATATTTGTTTACATAATAATATTTATGTAAACCCTTGCGAACACAGTGGCTTGTAGGCGGCGTATCAACGATATGGAATCGAGTTGACTGTGTAATGAAATCGTCGACTTCGTCCGTTGCTTGCCGCCGGTACTCGCTCGGTGTCAGCAGGTTCATATTTTTGAATGTTTGGCAAAAATGCGAGGATGAAGAAAAGCCGACGGCGTATGCAATATCCGTCAACGGCATAAGCGGATGATCTCGTAACAGTCGCTTGCTTGCCCGAACCCGTTGCAGCAATAAATACTGATGAAAGGACAACCCTTTTTCTCTTTTGAACAACCTGGATAAATAATCGGGATTAAAATGGAACAACGCGGCGACGCTTTGCAGAGAAATGGTGGGTTCAGCGAAGCGGGACCGTACTGTCCGCAAGCAAAGCTAGCTGACGCACCTCCCCTTTATTTTCTATTGACTTTCTTGATAGGGCGCGATAAGATAAGGGCAAATTAATACTTAAACGTTTCAGTATCAACATTACTTAAACGATTAAGTGTGATAAACAAGGGGGAACGTATGTTGTTCAAACGATTTCATCTTTTCACCTCGTTAACCGTTATTTCCAGCCTTGCGCTTTTGGCCGCCTGTGGCGGCAAGGCCAGCCCGCCGGCGGAGCAAGAACAAAGCCGACCTGCGGACGAAACCGTCAAACGGGAGAGATTGAAACCGGAGGCGGGAGCGCAGCTGCTCGTATGGGAATCGAAAGGCCCGGAGCTGGACTATTTGAAAGCGATCGCAGAGCAGTTCGAGAAAGCATACGGGGTCAAGGTAAAGGTGGAGCCCGTACCCGCGATCGACTCGGTGAAAAAGCTGACGACGGACGGTCCGGCCGGCCTCGGGGCTGACGTATTCGCCGCTCCGCACGATCAATTGGGCAATGCCGTGCTGGCCGGGCTTGTTTTGCAAAACGACGTATTCGATGAGTCGGCGAGGAGCGAGTATATGGAGTCGGCCATCGACGGGGTGAGCAACAAAGGGACTTTGTACGGATTTCCGACGGCCATCGATACGTACGCGCTGTATTACAACAAAAGCCTGTTGCCGACCCCACCGAAAACGTACGAGGATATCGTAAAGTTCGCCGCCGGGTACAACGACCCGAAAAACAAAAAATACGCCTTTATGTGGAATGTCGGCCAATTGTATCAGTCTTACTCGTTCCTGGCCGGTTACGGCGGTTACGTGTTCGGAAGCAAAGGAACCGATGCGGGCGATATCGGGCTGAACCATGCAAAAGCGATCGAAGGCGCATCCTATATCCAATCGCTTAAGCAGATATTGCCGTTAAATACGAACGACATCAACGACAATATCATTACGGGCTTTTTCCAGGAAGGGAAAACGGCGGCGGTTATTAATGGACCGTGGCTGCAATCAAGCCTGACCCAGGTCAACTTCGAATACGGCGTCGCTCCGTTGCCGCTGCTGCCGAACGGCCAGCACCCGATCAGTTTCTCGGGGATTCGCGGATTGTATGTCAATTCGTATACAAAATACCCGGAGGCGGCCAAACTGTTTGCGAGCTATGCGACGAGCAAGCCGAACTTGACGAAACGGTTCGAGATGACCAAGCAATTGCCGCCGAGAAAAGATATGATGGAGGATCCGATCCTTATACAGGACGCGAATGCTTCGGCTTTCCTGGAGCAGGCGAAATACTCCGCCCCGATGCCGTCGATTCCGGAAATGGGCAACGTATGGGTGCCGGCGGGCGCTGCGCTCTCCTCGCTCTGGAACTCCAATCAGGACCCGCGCACCGCCCTGAACAACGCGGTCGAGCAAATCAAAACGGCAATCAAGACGACGAAGTAAGGCGGTTTAACGTATGAACTTGACACAAGAAGCCGGGCGGTACCGGACGAAGGCTGGCTTATTATCCGCGCTGCTGATCGGTCTCGGTCAGCTGTACAACAGGCAATACGGCAAAGGCCTGCTGTTCATGATGTCGGCGCAGCTGCTGTTCTGGACTTATTATCCGATCGCTTTCAAAGGAATTGCCGGACTGATTACGCTGGGGAAAGCGCCTACCCGCATCGTCGGAGGCAAAATCGTTCAAGGCGACCATTCCATCTTCCTGCTGATCAACGGTCTCATCACGCTTGTCATCGTCTTGCTGTTCGTCGGCTTTTATGCGCTGAATATTTATGACGCCCGCAAGAACGGGGAGCTTCGCGACGAAGGACGGCGCATTCCCGGTCTTATCGATTCGTTCCGAACGGCGAAGTTCCGGCATCTGCCTTATTTGCTCTTACTGCCCGCCTGCGGCTTCGCGCTGTTCGTCACCGTCATTCCGCTGACGTTTAACGTGCTGATCGCTTTTACGAACTATTCCGCTCCCGCTCATATTCCCGACCGGGCGCTTGTGGACTGGGTAGGGCTGCGGACGTTCGCCGATCTGTTCACGCAGGATGCTTGGCGCTCGACCTTTCTCGGCATATCCGTCTGGAACATCGCATGGGCGGCGGCTTCGACCGTATCGGTCTTTTTCGGCGGGCTGCTGCTGGCGCTGATGGTGAATCACCCGGGCATCCGGTTCAAGCGGTTTTGGAGAACCATGTTCATTTTGCCTTGGGCGGTACCGCAATTTATCTCGATTCTCGTGTTCCGAATATTACTCAACGGATCGTTCGGTCCGGTAAACGATATGCTGATGAAGCTGGGCATCCCCGCCGTTCCTTGGCTTTCCGACCCTTTGATGGCGAAAGTGACGATCGTGCTGGTCAACCTGTGGTTTTCGACTCCGTTTCTGATGGCTCTGATGTCGGGCGTCCTCACGACGCTGCCCCGCGATTTGTACGAAGCGGCCGAAGTGGACGGGGCGTCGGGACGGCAAAAGTTCGTCGGCATTACACTTCCGCTTGTGCTGGCGGCCACCGCGCCGATTCTCATTATGCAGTTCGCGTTTAATTTCAACAACTTCAACCTGATTTACTTGCTGACGGACGGTGGTCCGGACCATCCCGGTTATTATTATGCGGGGAGCACCGATCTATTGATTTCGTGGATTTACAAGATGACGCTGAACCAGAGCCAGTTCAATATGGCCTCGGCCGTCTCCATTATTATGTTTGTGTTTATCGCGGCTTTCTCGTTATGGAATTACAGACGGATGAAGTCTACCCGAGAAGAGGATTTGGTCTGAATGTCGAAGCTGAAAAAGAATGGACGAGACGGAATACGCGCAAATTCGGCGAAGTTCCGGGAGAAACTGATCGTAATCGGCATCTACGCGGTGTTCGTACTGCTGCTCGCGGCGATCGTATATCCGATCGTATGGGTGATCGGGACGTCGCTGAATCCCGGCACCGGACTTCTGGTCAGCAGCATGTTCCCGGCGAATCCGACGTTCGGCCATTATGCCGAGCTGATCGGCGATACCGATTTCGTGCTGTGGTACAGCAATACGATCAAGATCGCGGTGTGCAACGCCGTTTTATCGACGGCCTTGGTCGCGATAACGGCTTACGCCTTCTCCCGTTTCCGCTTCAAGGGCAGGAAGCAAGGACTCATGACCTTGCTCGTCTTGCAAATGTTCCCGGGCTTCTTGTCGATCATGGCGATTTTCGTGCTGCTGCTGCAAACGAAAATGCTCGATACGCATCTGGGCATCGTGCTCATTTACGCCGGAGGGGCCGTCTCGATGGGAACGTGGGTGATGAAGGGACATTTCGATACGATCCCGCGAAGCCTGGAGGAAGCGGCTTTTCTGGATGGCGCTACCCATACGGACACTTTTTTCAAAATTATTGTTCCATTGTCGCTGCCGTCCGTGACGTTTGTGGCGCTCAACAGCTTTATTACGCCGTTCATGGATTTTATTTTGCCGCAAATCGTCTTGAGGTCGTCGGAGAAAATGACGCTGGCCCAAGGGCTATACAATATGGTCGCCAACGAGACGAATTCCAGTTTTACCGTATTTGCCGCCGGGGCCGTGCTTGTCGCATTGCCGATTACGCTGCTGTACATGTATTTTCAGAAATATTTGATCGGCGGGCTCGCGGCCGGCGCCGACAAAGGCTGACGAAGCCGATATTGGAGGATGGGGGAGTGCGCCATGCACGTCGAAGCGATCTATCACAGGTCGACGGACAGTTATTGTTACGCCTACGACGACCGGACGGTCCACATTCGGCTGCGCGCCAAAAAAGGCGATCTGCGGACTGTCAAAGCTTTATACGGAGACAAATACGATTGGGATCGCACCGCTAAGGAGAAACATCTGCACAAGATCGCCAGCGACGAGCTGTTCGATTATTGGCAAGCCGAGCTAACGCCTCCGCACGGCAGGCTCCGCTACGCATTCGAACTGGTGTCCGGTACAAGGAAGCTGTGGTATACGGAGCAGGGGTTCACGGAGCGGAAGCCGCAAGATCCGCTGTCCTGCTTCGACTTTCCGTTTCTGTGGCCGAGCGAGGTGTTGAAGCCGCCGGAGTGGGTCAAGCGGGCCGTTTTTTATCAAATATTCCCCGAACGGTTTGCTAACGGCGATCCGGCGAACGATCCGGCAGGCGTCCGGCCTTGGGAACAGGACGATCCGGGACCGCACGATTATTACGGCGGAGATTTGCAGGGGGTGCTAGACCGGATCGACTATATCCAGTCGCTCGGCGTCAATGCGGTCTATTTTACTCCGCTGTTCGAGGCGCGTACGAACCACAAGTACGATACGTCGGACTATCTCCGGATAGACCCTCATTTCGGGGACGCCAAGCTGCTGAAACGGCTGGTACAGGCGTTTCACGATCGCGGTATTCGCGTCATTCTTGATGCGGTGTTCAACCATAGCGGCTTTTGGTTTGCGCCTTTTCAAGACGTGCTGGAGAAGGGGGAGGCATCGGCTTACCGGGACTGGTTCCATATCGACGACTATCCGCTGACGAGGGAGCCGCGGCCGTCGTATCGCTGCTTCGCCTTCGAATCGCATATGCCGAAGCTGAATACGGCCCATCCGCAAGTGCGCGATTATTTGCTGGACGTGGCGCAGTATTGGGTCAAGGAATGCGATATCGACGGATGGAGACTGGACGTGGCGAACGAGGTCGACCACGGGTTTTGGCGGCAGTTCCGCAGGACGTTGAAATCGCTGAAGCCGGATTTGTATATCCTGGGGGAAATTTGGCACGATGCGATGCCGTGGCTGAGAGGCGACCAGTTCGATGCGGTGATGAATTATCCGGCGACGGAGGCGGTACTGCAGTTTTTTGCCAAAGGCGAGATCGATGCCGAGACGTTTTCCTATCAAATCAACCGGCTGCTCGCCAGTTACCCGCAGCAAGTGAACGAGGCGGCATTTAATATCGTCGGAAGCCACGATACGCCGAGGCTGCTTACGGTCGCCGGGGACGAGCGGAAAGGGATGCAGGCCGCGCTGTTTCAGTTTGTGTTGCCGGGAACGCCGTGCATCTATTACGGCGACGAGACGGGAATGCAGGGAGGAGCCGACCCGGACTGCCGGAGGCCGATGGTGTGGGACCCGCAGCGGCAACATGCGCAGCTTCTCGACTTTTACCGCCGCCTCGTCTCGCTGCGCAAGTCGCACTCCGCCCTGCAGGAAGGCTCGTTCGAATGGCTGTATGCCCGGGCCCGCCAATTGGTCGTGCGGAGAACTCATGCCAGCGGGCACGTGTACGTTTGCTTCAATCATGACGCTGCTCCGGCTCATCTCGTATTCGACGTCGATCCGCACGTTTCGCCCGTTCCGGTATGGGGGAACGGCGTAGTTCAGATGGTGGAGAAGGAAGCGAACGTCACCTTGCCTCCATTCGGCTGGCACGTACTGATCGCAGTGGCCGGGAGCGATTGACAAATCGGATGGCGTGTGATTAAATCGACTGAAACGTTTAAGCAAAGGCGGCAGATTTGAGATGAAAAAAGCGACAATCAAAGATATTGCAAAGGCGGCCAACGTGTCGATTGCCACCGTCTCCTATATTCTGAACGACGTCAAAACCCAATCGATCTCCGACGAGACACGGGTTAAAGTATTGAAAATCGCCCAGCAGCTTCAGTATGTGACGAACCGGAGCGCCCGTTCGCTGAAGCTGCAGAAAACCGGGCTGATCGGAATATTATTGTTCAAAGATTTGCAGCCCCACTGCTGGTCCGAGCTGAAGTACGTCAAAACGTTGTACCGTATCGAACGGCTGTGCGGCCAGCTCGGCTACCATACGATCTTCATGCAGATCGAAGGGGACACTTCGTCCTATGACATGATCCGGGAGCGGAATCTGGACGGGGTGTTTCTGATGAACGTCGACCAGGAGCGATTTGCGACCATCTCCCGTTACTTCGGATTCGGCATTCCCGTCTTTGCGATCGACAGCCATATCGAAGATACGATCTTCCATAAAGTGCTTCCCGACTTCGCGGCCGGCTTCCGGTCCGCGCGGGAGAGGCTTGGCGAAGAGCCGCATTTCCTCGTGCTGGATGCGTATAACGATTCGCTGCTTGTCGGGCAAATCAAACGGCTGTCGGGAATGGACGGCGAGCGGATTCATGTGTATGAGGGGGCCGAAGGGCTGAACGCTTTTTTGGCCAAGTACCCCGACAGTCCGGGAATCGTAGTCAACGAATTTTTGGCAGGCGAGGTAGCGCGGACTCACGACCGGATCGTCGCTATATGTACAAGCGATTGTCCGGAAATGCTGGCGGAGCGGATCGCCAAGGTAACGTTCGATCTGAGCGATTACAAGCGGATTGTGGATATGATGGACCGCAACATTCACGATGCGGATCACAGCAGTCCGGAGAAGTTCCTTTATTTGCCCGTTATTTCGTAAGATAAGGATAGGAGGAAGGCATCAAGTGAACTCATCATCGCGGTTGATCGCATTCGAATCGTTTCATTCCGCCATTTTAAACAACAATCGCGAATTGTTCGTCTATTTGCCCCCGAGTTATAAAAGCGATCCGGATGCGCGTTATCCGGTTTTGTATATGCACGACGGCCAGCACGTCTTCCACAAAGACCGGAAAGGCGAGTCGTGGGACGTTCATCTTACGGTGGACCGGCTCGTTGCGGAAGGACGCATGCGCGAAATTATCGTGGTTGCGGTCGCCCATGTCGAGGATGCGCGCATCGCCGAATATATGCACGCAAGCCCGGACGGGCGCGACGTGTTCGGGATGACGAACCAGGGCGAGCTGTACGAGATGTTTCTTCTGCGCGAAGTGAAGCCTTTTATTGACAGGGAATACCGTACTTTGCCGGACAAGGAGCATACCGCTCTGATGGGATCGTCCGCCGGCGGGCTGGTCTCGTACAATATCGGGTTCCGTCATCCGGATACGTTCGGCATGATCGGCGCATTATGTCCGTTCTTCGTAAGCGTCGATCCGGCGACGATGGAGGAACGTTGGATAAGCCGGGTCTATACGGAGAAGCAGGATTTGAAAATCTGGATGGATGTGGGCGATTCCGAAGGCTATACCGTAATGGAAAAACATGTGCGGCATGTTGCCGATGTTCTCATCCGGGCGGGCTTCAAGCCGGGAGTCGATCTTATGTTCCATGTGGCCATCGGCTCGGGGCATTCCCAGACGGACTGGGCCGCCCGCGTCCATGCTCCGCTGCTGTACTTTTTCGGCAAGATCGGCACGCCGGTCCGCGCGAAGCTGCACGGCCCCGCCGTGATCGGGCTGGAAGGGCCGAGGTGTGCGCTGAACCCGGTCGTCCATTACGACAGCGGGTTTATGGTCACGGACCTGAATGCGCATTATGAAGCGGCCGATCCCGGGATCGTCGAGGCAAGCGGGGACGGCAAACTGCTGCCCAAGCGGACCGGTAGCACGAAGATTACGTATAACGGCTCTGCGGTGACAGCTTGTCACGAGCTTGCCGTTGTCCCGCATGTGCCCGCTACGGTTCCGGTCGAGATGTACGTGAAGGTACCGGAGGGCACGCCGCCTGCGGACAAACTGTACGCGGGCATCGAGCTGCCCCTTCTTCGCGAGGGCTGGTACGGTGGCACGTTCGAGGTACCCAGAGACGTTTCCTTCGTGTTCCGCATTTCCCGCGGATTGGGCCGGCACGAGGTCGATGCCCGGGGCCGGGAAGTTCCGTACCGGACGTTCACGGCGGACGGCCGCCAGGTGCTGCATTATGAAGTGGAAGATTGGATAGATACGGCGTCGGAACGCTTATTGGGGTGAACAAGATGACAAACGGATCGAGTCTTTTACGAATCGAAAACTTTTATTCCGCCAGCTTGGACAACTCAAGAGAACTGTTCGTTTATTTGCCCCCAAGCTACCGGCACCATATGGCCATGCATTACCCGGTGCTGTATATGCATGATGGTCAAAATGTTTTTCATCCGGCCTTCAACGGTTATTCATGGAATGTGCACGAAACGGTCGACCGTCTCGTCTCGCTCAGCCTGATGGAAGAGATCATCGTGGTCGGCGTCGCCAACCGGGGGACCGAGCGATCGGATGAATTTACCCACGATCTGGCGGGCGTGGAGTATCGCGAGGATAAAGTAACCGTGCAGCCGAAGGGCTTGTTGTACGAGTCGTTTCTGATTGATGAAGTGAAGCCGTACATCGATGCGGTGTTTCGCACCAAGCCGGGCCCGGAGCATACGGCGCTGATGGGATCGTCGCGGGGCGGGCAGGTGACGTACCATATCGGCTTCCGCCGGCCGGACGTTTTCGGCAAGCTCGCCATCGTGTCTCCTTATTTTTATTGCGTGGACCCCGGCAGCTCGGCCGAGGTGCCGCTTGTGCACCTGTTCCGGGAGCAGCAGTCGCTGTCCCGGATCTGGATCGATCTCGGCGGCCGCGAAGGCACGTTGGTGATGGAAAAGCACGTCCGCGGCGTTGCCGAGCACCTCCTAGCGATCGGTTATGCGCCGGACAGTGAGCTGGCGTATTATTTGGATGCCGAGGCGGAGCATGTGGAGCATGATTGGGCCGCACGGCTGGCTTCACCCTTGCTTCATTTGTTCGGCAGCGAGCCGGCCCCTGTCGATATGTTGAAGCTGTGCGGCTGCGAGGAAGTAAGCATGGCCGGTCCGGCTTGCCGCCTGAACCCGGTTGCGGTGCGTACCGACGGGCTGACCCAGTCGGTGCTGCGGCCGTTATATACGGTCGAAGACCGTTCCGTTCTGAACGTGCTGGAGGACGGAACGATCGTGCCGCTTACGACCGGCGAAACCGTTATTACCGCCGAATACGGCGGTGTGCAGGCGACCCGAAAGGTCCGCGTCACCGCCGGATAACCTGATATCCGGCTCAAACGTAATAGGATAGTAGCGAGGCTGCCGGTAAATTGGTCGGTCGTAGTTTTTTGACGTTAGCTTTATCATTTCTTTATCATTTTGCTACCGCCATCGTAGCAAGGAAATGAATGGAGGTTCGATACATCCCAAGATTAAAATTTATTTCTAAAGTACCATTTTAATGGTTATATGGGATTAAATAGAGGTAATTGTATTGATGGCCTATTTCGCGTTGATTATAATAGAAGCGATTGTCGGCTGTGGACAATCTAGACGCGAAAAATGAAAGGAATGGATATAATGAAACGGTTTTTGACCACAAAGGCGATGAAGGTGGCTCTGGCTGTCGTTATCGTAACGGGCATTTCTGTCGTATCGGTTCCGCAAAAAACGCACGCGATGGATTGCTACCATTGGTTTGATTACTATTATAAGGTGACTGGCGATCTGGACTTTGCTGAACTGGGGTACAATGTTTGCATGAACCAGCGTTAGGAAACACCCGACAGAGGAATTGTAAAGTGAGATAAGCGTTCAAACAGGCCGCTTCGGAAATGTCCGGAGCGGCCTGTTTTAATGTTGAGCCAAATATTGGAGAAGTCTCCGCCTCATAAGCTGTCGGCGAAACTCCCTTTAACCTCATATCCTCACTGGAGAATCAAATATCCCTTCAAAAACTTGCAGGATAGGCACGCGGGATATTCATGAATGATTCGGTAGATATGTTCAGATTTCAACACACTGATAGGTTGCACCGGTTGCATAAGAATTTATTAGTTTATTGAGTCAAGTATTTGCCTCTGGGTACTCGGATTCTAAAAGTTCCAGGGAGGTGTAATTGGAAGTTTTCAAAGTAACGGTGGACGGGCGCATCTACGCGATACCAAGCCTGAACGAAGCACCCGGCGGATTATTTGATGTACGCGCGCAAAGATTGGCTGGACCCTCTCGGTCTAATGACCCTTCCTATCAATTATTTTCCTGAGAATGTATTGTAAAAGAAGGGAGAGTTTTACGAAAATTGTGGTGAAAGCGCGTACACACTGGGATTATTAATTCAACATTGTTGGTACAGGCAACATGATATTTAGATGAACCATTGAACTCTCTCGGAGCACGATAGTTGAATCGTCAGCAAGTCGTCGATTATTTCGACGGCTTTTTTATGTTCAGGAGCAAGGGGAGCAGCATGGTAGGAACGAGGATGCAGTGAACTGGGAAGCCCTCCCTGCACGGAACATTAAAACTTATTTTCTCAAGATAGCGGCAACTCCAGAGGCTCCAGCTTTCATTCGGCATTTATTAATACGGAAACAAGTATCGCGTGTTTGCGTGACACCATTGGAGCTGTGAAATAAAATGCATAAATCATTAAATTCCTGTATCGTTTTATCCGGAATGTTGCCTTTATACTGTAAAGGGATTGTTAAATAAATGCATATTCATCAGATCGGAGATGGAACAAATGGGAAGTACTCTTACCACTTTCGATGTAATCGTTGCAGGGGGCGGGCCAAGCGGGATCGCTGCGGCGGTCGCTTCCGCCCGTGAAGGGGCCAGAACGCTGCTGATCGAACGTTACGGTTTCCTCGGAGGAGCAGGAACGGCGATGATGGTCAACCCTTGGATGTCCTATCGGGCGGGGAACGGAGGGGAGCAAATCATTTTCGGCGTGCTGCAGGAGCTGATCGACGGTATGAGCGAGCTTGGCATGTACGGGCATCCGAAAGCGAGAAATGCATTCGATCCGGAGGCGCTTAAAGTCGTCGCCGAGCAACTATGTCTCGAAGCGGGCGTTACTTTGCTGTACCATACGTTTTTGGCGGGCGTGAAGATGGACGAGGACGGGATGACGATCCAATCGATTCAATTGGCCAACAAGCAGGGACTCGTCGAAATGAAGGCGCGGATGTACGTCGACACTACAGGCGATGCGGACTTGGCGGCGTTGGCCGGTGCGGTCGTCGAGAAGGGCCGGGAAGTGGACAGCAACTGCCAGCCGATGACGCTCAATTTCCGAATGGCCGACGTCGATATTCAGCGCATGCCGGACAAAAATGAAATTACGCGTCTATTTCTGGAAGCGAAAGACCGGGGGGAAGTGAACTGCCCGCGCGAAGACGTGTTATGGTTTTATGCGAATCAACCCGACGTCATCCATTTCAATACGACCCGGGTCATTCTGAAGGACGCTACCGATCCGTGGCAGTTAACCGAGGCTGAAATCGAAGGAAGACGGCAAGTTCAGCAATTGGTAGCCTTTTTGAAACGAGATGTCGCAGGGTTTGAGAACGCTTACCTGCAAACGACCGCCCCGCAGATTGGCATACGCGAATCCCGCCGGGTTATCGGAGAGCATGTGTTGACCGCTGAAGAGCTTCTATCGGCATGCAAGTTCGACGATGTCATTGCTCGGGGTGCATACCCTGTCGACATCCACAATCCGACAGGCAGCGGAACCGTCATCCAAAGCTTGAAGCCCGGCGAGTGGTACGATATACCGCTACGTTCGTTAATCCCGTTGAAAATCGAGAATTTGCTTATCGGCGGCCGTCCGATATCGGCTACGCATGAAGCGCATTCGGCTATTCGGGTACAGCCGATCGCGATAGCGATCGGACAGGCGGCGGGCACCGCAGCGGCGCTGTGCGTGCAGGACAATGTCAATCCCCGTCAACTTCAGTTAGGTCATGTACAGCAATCGCTAGCGAAACAAGGAGTGCGTCTGCGTTAATCTTCAGCTTCCTTACATGAGAAAAGAGAGGATGGATCAAGTATGAAACAAAGGGGTCGCAAGGTTTACGGTTTGTTCGCTGTGTTTACGGTCGCAGCTGTCATGACTTCGGCATGTGGGGATTCCGGCAAGTCCGTAGAAAAAAGCAAAGAGGCCGACTCCGGGGCTCCACCGGCCCCGGTTACGCTTACCTATTTTACCCAGGGTAATTCGATCGTTTTGGCGGAAACGATCGAGTCGCTCGTCCATAAGAAATTCCCGCACGTTACACTGAAAACGATAAAGGACGGCAAAGGGACAACGATATTCGACGTGCTGAACGGCGGACAAACGCCCGATCTGATCTCCTATTCGCTCGGAGGTTTAGGGGATATGAAAACGCTGCGCTTGCTTGGAGATTTGACGCCGCTCATCCAGAAGCATCGTTTCGACCTGGGGCGTCTCGTTCCCGGTGCCGTGGATACGGTCAAATCCTATTCCGACAAAGGCGAATTTTTGCTGATGCCGTTTGAGCTGAATAACAACGCGATCTTCTACAACAAAAACATTTTCGATAAATTCGGGGTACCGTATCCGAAGGACGGTATGACTTGGGAAGAGATGCTGGACGTCGCCAAGAAGGTTACGAGAAAAGACGGCGGGGTCCAATACATGGGCTTTCAATATAATGCGCTTAACGTCGTGTACAAGGATCAATTGGCGCAAGGCTTCGTCGATCCGAAGACGAACAAAGCTGCGATCAACACCGACTCCTGGAAACGTTGGCTAGACGTTATGACTTCATTCTACAAAATCGAAGGCAACGCTCAGGCCGGCGACGAGAAAGCCAATTTCTTGAAACACCAGACCGTGGCCATGCGCACCGGACCGAACTATATTACCGATCTGCAGGAGGCGATGGCGGCCGGGCTGAACGTCGATTTCGTATCGCTGCCTAAATTCAGCGGGATGAGCGCGACTAGCTCTCAGATGAATGCGCCGTTCTATGTCATTCCGCCGTCCACCCCGCATAAGGATACCGCTTTCCAGGTAATCGCTTACCTGATGTCCGACGAGGTGCAGACGATTATGGCGCGTCTAGGACGCATTCCGATCATCAATCAGGAGAGCGTCAAGAAAGAGTACGCGAAAGATTTGAAAGGGATGGAAGGCAAAAACTTGGCGGCCTTTTTTCAAGATGCGATTGCCAAACCGGTACCTGCGACGGCGTACGACGGACAGGCGAAGACGATTTTTACCAATGCCGCGGTAGTGCCGGTATATCAGGGCAAGAAAGATATCAACACGGCGCTTCGCGAAGCGGAGGAGCAGATTAATAAATATATTGAAGCGGAAATGAAGAAGTAGGCTTAGGAAAGTTGGGTTATCGTCAGACGATCTACAAAAAATCGAGGAGGAACGAGAGCGGATGAGCGAGCAACCGATGAACGATGAAGATCAGAAGGTTGGTAAGGAGAGCCGGGATCCGCTGTCGCGTCGAACGTTTTTGTCCTATGCATTAGGCGGTTCGGGTGCGGTGCTCGCGGCTGGAATGGCTGTAGCCGTCCCATTCGTTCCGAGCAACGCTACGGTCACCGCAGCTACCTACGGGAATACGGGCGATTGGAACCGCTCGGCGAGCGGAATGCTTTTCGAATCGGTCGAAAGCATGAAAATGGCTTCCCTGCAAGCCGGTATCAGCGTGCGGACCACGTCTTATTACGCGATCGCTAACGCGGTGACGGATTCTCCCAGGGGCGGGGCGATGTATCGGATCGTCACCCGTTCCGACTACGATGCACTGCGGGGGAATACGCTCGGTCCGGAAGGGGCGCTCAACGGGAATTCCTATATCGATCATCTCCTAGCGAACGGCAATGTGGCCGTATTGAGCGGCGGAGGCGCAGTCGATCTGGCATCGGTCGGATTGCGGGAGCAGCACGATGCATATGCGACTGGTAATACGGCCGCCATGCAAGCCGCTCTCACGTACCCTCTATCCGTGCTGACCGCATACGGAATATACGTTTTCAGCGGTGAAAGCGTCGCCGATCTCGGGCAGGAGGGTGAGCTGGATATATCGGGAGATTGCCGGTTCCGGCTCGCCGCAGGCTCGATCGTCAATACCGATTCGAACTACGGCACTCATAAGGCGATCCTCCGAGTGCAGGGAGGAAAACGGTTCAGCATTCGTGGCGTCGCCTTTGACGGCAACCGGGACGGCCAAACGTATCCGGCGACAAAAAATAACTTCGGCAGAGGTACAGTTCCGAGAAGAACCAACGGCATACTCGAAGTATGTCCGTCTGGAGGCGCCTACCGGACCCGGACCGTAATAGTCGAACATTGCTCTTTCGAGAACGCTTACCTTAGTGGTGCTATGTTCATCCAGTTCGGAAATGTGACCATACGAAACAATTATACCGCTAATAATACGATTAACGGTTTCGGTGGCGCCGGGTTCACCTCGCTTCTGTTCGAGGGGAATACGAGCTGGCGGGACGGATGGAGCGACATCTATACGTCCGACAGGTACGAAGGGGACAGGGCGCAGCTGCAGATCCGCGAATGGCCGCGGGACTACACAGCTGCAACGGAACAGATACCCGTTATCGCTATTAACGAGTCCGAACGGAACAAGCAAATCGTCGTTCGCGGCAATACGTGCGAACAAGCCGGGGTGATCGGCATCTTCGTCCGCGCCTGCGAACAATGCCTCGTTACGGATAATGTCATTCGCAACACGGGCAATAAGCGCCGAAGCGGCAGCTATTCCCCGACCGCCATATGGGGCGATTTCGGGAAGTTTGCGATAATCGGCAACGATATTATGACGCAAGCTGTGCAGCCTGGTGGCATGCTTCCTGACGGAATACGCGTCGGCGGCTTCTCGGCTAACGGCATCGATCAGATCGGGGGCCCTTGGATCTCGATGCAAGGACGATTTTATTCAATCGTTGCCGATAACCAGATTACATGCGGCCAGACGTTCGGGAGCGGCGCATTCGATGACAACGCCAGCAAGCGGTTGCTGAACAACAAAGGCATTATTATAACGAGCCAGTGCTTAGTACGCGGTAATGTCATAGAAGGCTGCGCCAATAATCCGATCGAGGCGATCAATGACGATAATTTCAGCAGCGAATCTTTGCGGGATATCGGAATATGCGGCAATGAAATATTCAATACGACGGGAAGCAGCATCATTAGTCTAAGGAACTACGGCTCTACGGCCAGAAATCCCCAAAACTTCGATATTAGCGGCAACAATGTGTACGATGTGCGATCGGCAACCGCCGGCTCGGACGCCAGGCAGATGGTTAATTTTTCTCCGGCCTGGGGGGCGTTCGACGTGCAAGACGTCACGATTGCGGATAACCGTTTCTATTGCCTGAACACAGGAGATGCCTCCAAAAACTACGGGGGCGTCCGGTTTCGCGGAAGCTCGGGAAGCAGGGGAATCGTCATTCGAGACAATCAATTATTCGATACGCTGAACGCGGTCCGTACCGAATCTTTTGCCAAGCTCGTCATAAGGGGCAATACGGTGCGGAACGGATCGCGGCTGCTGTATGCGGATGTTTCGGCGGGAGGAGATGCCGGCAAGCTGATGATCGACGGCAATAGCTGCTCGGGAATTACATTGCAATGCGTCAATATTAATACCGGCTCGAGCGGTAAAATATTGTCCGAGTTTACGTCGATCGGAAATACATGGAGCGGGTCCGGTGTCACCTATTCGGGAGTGACGCCGGGCGAATCGCCGATCGTGTACTGTTTGGACAGGAACATGGATACAATGGCGACGAAAGTCATTCCGAGGCGGTCTTTCTCCGGTACTCCCGCGTTTAACGCCCAGTATTTGGGGGAGATCATAGGAAGCGCCGACGGATCGGCTTCCTACATCGCCGTTCAGGTCGGAACGGGTGCCGGCGACTGGAAGATGCTGTGATCCGATTGCGGCTATTGAATAGGAGGACGAAACTGGTGTACCATGGATGAAAGCTCAGCATTTGAAACGGAGAATTCGGCGATGCTCATCCATCCGATTCGTTTGATTAGCAACAGCTATTGGAAAGAAAAACCCGCATTCATGCAGCAGGTCGAGCATGAGCGGTGCTGGACCATGATCGCCGTCGAAGCGGGCCGTTTCCGGTACGGGATCAGCGAACTGTCGGGCGAGGCCGGGGCGGGAGACATCGTCCTTTGCCCACCTTATATCGATTTTCACCGCGAAATGATTACGCCGCTTTCTTTTTTCTATATCAAGTTTTATTACGCCGGAGAGGACAAGAGCGGCGAAGAACAGCTGTCGGAGCAATTGCGCTTGCTGTTTTCCTTTAAATTCACTACGTCCGAGCGGGACCGGCTGTTCAACGACTTCCGGCATTTGCTCCGGGCGAGCCGGATGAGCCGTGAAGAAAGCCGTAGATGGGCGGCGCATTATGTCTACGATATGTGGCTGCTCTTCTGCATGGAGGCGGAAGCGCTTACCCGATTCGGCAACGTCGTTAATGATCCGTTGATGAAAGAAGCGAAAAATATGATCGAGCGGCATGCATTTCGCGATGTCCAAATGAAAGATATCGTGGAATATATAGGGATACACCCGGTGCAGTTTACGCGCCGGTTCCAGGCGGTGTACGCGATGCCGCCTTCCAAATATTTGTACTCGATCCGGATGGAGAAGGCCAAATCGCTGCTTGTGCAGACGAATTATTCAATCGACAGGATCGCACGGCTGTGCGGTTATGAGAACGGTCTGTATTTCAGCCGAATGTTTACGAAATATTTCAAAATGAATCCTTCGAAGTACCGAAAAATGCATTCGCTTCCATCGCCATAAATGAATCCAGTTCAAAGTTCTAAAGTCAAGATTTTGATTTATTTACTGATTCATAGCAGCCCCCCTTATATACGTTTCCAATCCTTGGTCGGAGTTAATGTCCTTTCTGTAAAGTGAATGTAGGTAATCGAAAAAAGCGAGATGGCCCTGGTATTGGTTGGGGCATCTCGCTTAAATATGTTACTTGGGGTAGTACCAGCGTCGCTGTCACCAAGTGCAAACGTATGGGTTGTGTTTCGGTGATTACGAACTTTGAATATACCTTCAGGGACTTGCTGCTTTCGTGGACGGAGTACGGTTGGTTGTACGAGCACGTCATCGATGGGCGATCTGGGAAAATTAAGTTTACCAATCCGACTTACGTTTTTACGCAGTATTTTTGTATGAGCATAAGAAGGGTTTTCAACGGAGCTGTCAGATATTTATCTCGATGGCGGACTGCAATCAATTCATTTTTCAATATAAGGTCTTGAACAGACAGCGAAATTAACTTCCCCTGCGTTAGCGGCTCACTTACAAGAACATCCGGCAAAATCGTTATGCCGAGCCCGGCCTTGGCAGCTTCTATCAGCGCCAGGGAATTTACGCTAGTCCACGCAGGTTGCGCGGTATATCCTGACAAATAAAGAACGCTGTCTAACGTATCGCGGATCGCGCTGCCCCTTTCGCGCAGCAATAGTTTTTCTGAGCAAAATTCTTGTAGAGTCAATTCCCTCTGCTTGATGGGATAGTCGGGAGCGCACACAATATATAATGGATAGGAATCAAATGGGGTACATATAAAAGGCCCTTGTATTGCCGCACCTTCAATCAAAGCGATGTCGGCTTTGCCTTCCCGCAATATTTCAATCGCATTTGCTGCGCTGACCACATCAACATGGATCGGTATATGGGGCCAATCTTTTTGAAAGGCTTGCAATACGTTAGGCAACCAGAACGCTGCAATTGTAATACTGGAAACAATGTGCAAGGGGGCTCGTTTTTCCAAACAGTTGATACGAGCATCCAAAGCTTCGCACGAAGATAAGATCGGCAGAACTTCCTCCAGCAATAGCCGACCACTTTCAGTAAGCTGTACGCTTTTGGATAGACGGTCGAATAATGCCGTTCCAGCCCTTGCCTCCAGTTCTCGTATTGCATGAGAAACTGCCGATTGCGTGATAAATAGCTTTTCCGCAGCCCTTGTAAAATTCCTCGTTTCTGCTACTGCCCTCAATATTTCATAATGCCGAAGTGTCGTCATAAATAGCCTCCGTACCATGAATATTACTAATCATTATCACAAAATAATATCATTTTACTGATTGATCAACAACCTTCATAATGTGTGACGAGGAGGCGATCAGATGGTTAGCCAAAGAACCAAACTATGGCTCTGGCTTCTGAGCATAAACTTGTTTATAAGCACATTTACATTCGGCGGTGGATATATTGTCGTTCCGATGATTCGGAAGTATTTTGTATCCCAAAAAAAACTATTCGGCGAAGATGAGTTGGTCGATATGGCTGCAATCGCACAGTCTGCACCAGGAGCAATTGCAATCAACTTATCAACGCTCATAGGGTTTCGGGTAGCGGGGAGGATGGGGGCTGTAATCAGTTGTATGGCCGCTGTCACTCCATCGCTCGTCATACTGGTGTTTATCTCCATGTTCTATACTGCATTTGCATCGAATTCGTTGATCTCCGCGGTATTGAAAGGAATGCAGGCAGGCGTGGCAGCCCTTATCGTTGATTTCGTTGTTGATATGTGCAGTATGATGATCAAGGAACGTTCTTTACTTCTTACTTTAATGATTCCGATGGCATTTTTGGCATGTTTTGTATTTAAAATCAATGTGGCAATTATTCTCGCAGTGTGCTGTTTTTTATGCATTGTGCGAGTGTGGTGGAACGAAAGGCGGCAGAAATAATGGGAGAACTATGGCGTCTGCTGATTGTCTTTTTTCAGATCGGTTTGTTCAGTATCGGCGGAGGATATGCAATCATCCCGCTCATTCAGGAGTTGGCAGTTGAAAAATACGCTTGGGTATCGCAACGGATTTTTACCGATATCATTACCATTTCGCAAATGACGCCCGGCCCGTTAGCGGTAAACGCCTCTACTTTTATTGGCTTACAGATTGCAGGGATTCCCGGTGCCATAATCGCAACATTCGGCTGCATAATATCAGGTGTCGGCATTTCTATTTTGCTGTATCGCTTTTTCCGAAGACACAATAAATCGATCTACGTGTTAGAGGCATTGAATGGTTTGAGGTCGGCTTCGCTAGGGCTTATTATTTCAGCTGCCGCAACGCTATTGCTATTGACGTTTATTGGGACATCTACAATAAGCGTGGTTGCTTATGTGGATTGGATTGCCGTAGCTGTATTTGCAGGCTCTTTGTTTGTTTTGAGAAAATGGAAGGTGAACCCCATCCTGCTCATGGTTCTGACGGGTATTCTCGGAGGCATTATTCAAATAAAATCGTAAAAGGCAATGTATCAAACAAAACAACAATAATGTATTTGAAAAAGGCAAATATTTATTGCAATACGATAATTCGTATGCTAATGTCGAATTAATTAAACGAGAGGTGAGGGGCTTTTTATGAACAAGGAACAACGCTTTTTTTAAAGGTATCCCTGCATTCTTGTCAATCGGTTAGAGGAGGTACAACCAGCCATGAACAATTCGATTATTGAAAATATCGCCAATCCCCACGAGCTGGAGAGAATGTTTAGAAAGGAACCCGAAGCCTTTAAAAAGTCGTTCTCTTACGCCTGGGAACAACACCCTGATTCGAAGATTCTTGCCGTTTGGTATGAAAGATTGCATTTTAAGGAGAAAGCGAATACAGAGAAAGCTAATTTGTTTCAAAAGGATTTCTTGTTCATGGGCATTTTAGCCATTTTGGCTGGGTTATGTACCAGAATCCTTTTGTATTTTACTGAACAGGAAGAAATAGCTCCGATCAACCTTGTTTATGGCGTACTTCCCTTTATTACCGCCTATTTTGTTTTCAATAATACTCCTTCTAAAAAGATTTTTTACACCCTTGCTTCCTTATTCCTAATCTCCGGAGTTTACATGAATTTGCTGCCGATGGAGCAAAACGACAGTATTATTTTGACGTATATACACCTCCCCATCTTCTTATGGGTATTATCGGGACTTGCATTTACAGGAAATGAATATGGCAAGGGCAACGCAAGATTAGCCTATCTTAAACTGAACGGGGAATTTTGCATCCTCTATGCCAGCATGGCCATCAGCGGAATGCTGCTAACGGTTTTAACGATGCAGTTATTTAAATTCATCGGCATGGATATATCTGAGTTTTATTTTAAAAATGTCGTTTCATTCGGTGCTGCCGCTCTCGCGATCGTGGCAACCTACCTGGTATCGAAGAACCTTAAACTTGCTAAGAGTATAGCGCCATATATCGCCAAAATTTTCAGTCCTCTCGTGTTGGTCACATTGTTGGCGTATCTTATTACGGTATTAGGGGTCGGGAAAAATCCGTTCTTGGACCGCGATTTCCTCTTATCCTTCAACGGAATACTTCTCAGCGTATTGGCTGTCATCATATTCTCGATTACCGAAAGCGGCTTAGTCGAGAAAAAGAGCATTTCGGATTATATCAATTTTGCCCTCCTCGTTCTTGCTCTCATCATTGACGGCATAGCTTTATCGGCTATCGTGTTCAGGCTTTCTTCTTATGGGATTACGCCAAACAGAATTGCCGTCTTAGGCATAAACATCCTTATTTTGGCTAATCTCATTTGGATCATGCTCGCTTATATGCGTTTTCTGCAAAACAAAACCGGTCCTTCGACCATCCAAGATGCCGTTACGAAGTATTTGCCGGTTTACGGACTTTGGGCAGCTTTCGTTACGTTTACTTTTCCTTTGATTTTCAACTAACGTAAACGATGAATACGAAACCGATCGTCTTTGTTGAATTACATACAACAAATCGACGATTTACTACAACAAGGATATATTCGATAAATTCGGCGTCTCATATCCGAAGGACGGCATGACCTGGGACGAATTGTATGATTTGAGCAAGACGCTTACCCGCACGGAATCAGGAGTCACCTACTCCGGCCTGGGATCGTCGCACGGCCATTTGGCGATGATGAACCAGTACTCGATTCCGCTCGTCCTAAGCGACACGAAGAAATCCACATTTGACACCGACCCGCGATGGAATAGCTTCGCCGACAATTTGCTCCGGTTCTACAAACTTCCAGGCTTTGCAGACATCAAGTCGAATCAAATTTCCGAGCCATACGAGCGAAACCGGTTTTTCAAAGACAGGACGGTAGCGATGTTCATTGCTTTGACCGCTCTGCATTCCCCTCAGGAGCTCGGCAATATGAACTGGAATTTGGCATCGTTCCCCGTACTCAAAGATAAGCCCGGTGTGGGACCGCAGCCGTACCCGACCTACTTCTGCGTGACTTCGATGAGCCAGCCTAAGGATCAGGCATTCGAGGCGATCGCTTACTTGACGACCGAGGAATACCAGTCCGCACGATTGAAGGAGGGCAGATTCCTTACCACCTCGAGCAACAAAGCGCTGCGGCAATCGTTCGGTCAAAACAATCCGGTGTACACCGGGAAAAATGTGAAAGCGTTCCAACCGGATCAATACGCCCCGGCAGGCTCGGTAAACAAATACAATGGCAACGGCATCGGGGAGTTCAACACGGTTATGAAGGATATCGTGTTTGGCGGCAAAGACGTGAATACCGCTCTGCGCGAAGCGGCGGAAAGAGTCAACAAACAAATTCAGGAGGCGGAAGCCGCGTCCAAGTAACTTTTCAAACAAGGCCCCTCGTAAGCGGGACGAGGGGCTTTGCCAAGCCCGAAGGCAGCTTTACAGCCTTTGTCAGCGGAGTAGAACGAGCTTACCTAAACCCAGCTGTAGTGACTTTACTTCTTGTACGATTGCGTTCCCTCAATCACCAGCAAGGTCGTCGATTACGCAATCATCACATCATCATCTGAGCGAATTTGCGAATCCATATGCTCTTCGGTTATAACAGAGGCTACAGCCAGGTACAACTTAATTTCGTTCGAAGAGATCTTCTCTGGTTTCAGTTGTGCATCCTTCGGACCGTACCGATCCAATATACTGCTTTACAATTTTCATGTACTCCACAAGGGCTTCCTGTTTGATTGCAATTTCATTGATCGGCTCCAAGCGAGCTACCGAGAAGAGCAAAAAATGCATATAAAACATATAAAAGAGCAAGCATCTGGGCAGAAAAAGCGAAAATATTGCTTTACAATGGAGGCGTTACAACCATACGTGAAGGGAGTGCACCGGAAAACACGGAACGATTAGCGGGCAATATTTCGATGCAAACCGACAATGCCGTGATGATCGATGATTTGGTCAAACTTTAATCCGTAGGCTTGACGACATGAGAACGAATTCCGGATGCGCATTTGCGGGCCGGGGATTAGGTTCGTTCCTTTGATTGCAACACTTGATCGGGACGTGGGCGGGAAAATTAACTTAACATTTACGAACACGTGTAATATAATGGATGGAGGAAGCTGCTATCCAAAAGCTGGGAAAGGAAGAGCCCGTCCCGATGAAAGTAACGATCAAAGATATAGCAAGAGAAGCGGGAGTCAGTCATCCGACGGTCTCGAAAGCGTTAAACGGAGCGCCAGGAGTCAGCGAGGACATCCGTAAAAAAATCGTAGCTATCGCAAGCCGTATGAACTATGTGCCGAATTTGGCGGCCAAAAGACTAGTGGACCGCAAGACGAATTCGATCGGGCTTATTTGGCCGAAAATCGAAGGGCTATTTTTTTACCATCTGGGAATGCAAATTCAGAAGGAAGCGGCAGCGCGGGGGATAGATGTTATTATGTCGCTCGCAGAGCCGCCTGAAGCGCTTCGCATTTTTAACGAACATTTCGTCGACGAAATTTTGTTTTGGTGCCCGCCGGACTGGCTTCCATCCGTGGAATTCATCAAACAGCGGGAGCTGTTTCATGGTAATATGCTGCTCATGGGTGGGGGAAGGATGGAGCGAACGCACTGCATAGGGATCGACCGAAAGTCGGCTGTCTATGAGGCGGTCCGTTACTTGGCCGGTCAAGGACACCGCAAACTGACGTTCATCGGCAACCGTTCTGACAAGCTGACCGGTTTTACGCAAGGCTTGCTGGAGCTGCGACTTGATTACCACGATCATTATTTCATCCAGATTGAGCCGGGAGAATCGGTTACGGAATCGAAAATGCAGTCGCTGCTGGACGGCGAAGACCGGCCAACCGCCTTTATCGTCGACAGCCAGACGTATGCGTTCGAGCTGCTTGAGCTGTTTCGTAAACGAAAGCTCCGTATCCCCGGCGACTATTCGCTTGTCGTATACGACGACATCCCGGAAATGGAGAGGATGGAAGTGCCGCTTACGACGGTCGGGCCATCGATTCCGAAACTGGCTTTGGCGGCTTTGGACATATTGACCGGGCGGGATGGCAGAGGCGAGAGCAAATGGGCGGATGTTGATATCGGCTGCGAACTGCATATTCGAAAATCGGTCAGTCCGCTCCATACAAAAGCAAAAAAGTAAAGGACGGCCCCGCAAAGCGAGGAGAAGCCCGGAAAGGATGCTGTAATTCCTTTACGGGGCCTTCGAATCCGGCGGTGGTTTATCCTTGATTGCTGTTTTGAATCCATTACGAACACGTGTAACATCATGGTTCTTAGTGCTTTAGTAGATCCAATTTTAGCATTTGCAAGGTTCGGTGCTGGAACTAAGTTACTCCAAACTTAAGGAACACGTGTAACTAAAAATGGATAAAAATCATTAAAATTAATAACGAAATCGTGTTCTACAAAAAATCAATCCAAAATGGGAGGTTGCGAGGAATGAAAGCAAATAAAACGGTTTTGTTATCCATGATGACAGCGCTTACGCTATCGGCTTGCTCGAGCGGAGGGGCCAGCCAAACAGAGAACAGTTCGGGTGGAAGCGGCGCGGCGCCAAGTAACCAGCCGCCGAAGGAAGTGACGCTTAAAATCGGTTTGCCGGGTGCATACGACATTACGAACAAAAAAATTATCGAGGGCTTCCAGGCGAAATATCCGCATATTAAGCTGCAGATCGACGAATCGCCGTGGGCCGATTTTACGAAAAAAATCGTCACCAACATTGCCGGTAACAACCCGCCCGATATTTGGTTCCAAGAAAATGCGGTCATCCTCGGCTACGGCAAACGGGGCGTGGCGGAAAATCTCGAGCCTTACATCAAACGTGACTTGAAGACAGCGGATTACATTGATGCGCTGACGTCGGCAAAGGGCGCCGACGGGAAAATTTATGGCATTCCGCATGGGGTTAACGCCAGCGCGCTCGCCTACAACAAGAAGCTGTTCCAGGATAGCAATGTTCCGTTTCCGACGGACAACTGGACGTATCAAGATTTATTGGATGCGGCCAAAAAGCTGACCAAAGATACGAACGGCGACGGAAAGCCGGACCAATTCGGCTTCAATACGGCAGCGAGCATCGCGCTGGGCTGGATTCCATGGATCAAGTCGAGCGGTGGATCGGCGATCGATCCAGCGGCCGGCAAGTCGATGTTTGGCGACCCGAAGACGATCGACGGGCTGCAGAAATGGGCGGATACGATCAACAAAGACAAGATTAGCCCGACGCGCGAACAGCAAACAAACGTGAAATATTTCGAGGAAGGCAAGTCGGCAATGACGTTTGTCCAATCGTCGTCACAGGTCAGCCTCGTCAAAAACAAGCCGGATTTGGATTGGGACGTCGTCAAAATGCCGATCGGCTTGAACGGCAAACGGTTCGTCCCGATCGTCGTCAACCAATGGCTCATTTACTCGAAGGCGAAGCCGGATGCGAAAGAAGCAGCATGGACGTTTCTGAAATATTACTTGAGCGACGAGGCGCAGACATTCGTTGCCGAAAGCGGCGCCAGCTTACCAGTAAAGAAAACGACGCTCGAAGCTGTGGAAAAACAGACGACAAAGCCGCTTAACAAGAAAGCGTTCACGAAAGGAATCGAGGAAGCAGCCGGCACGCTGGACGAAAATCCGACCTGGAACGAATGGCGCGCGGCGGCAACCCCGATTTTGAACGACATACTCGACGGCAAGAAGACGGCCGCCGACGGCGCGAAAGAAATCCAGCCGAAGGTGCAGGCCATATTGGACGACGATAAGTAAGGCTCCCATCATGTAAAGCTAGGGCCGGATATCGCTATCGGCCCCGACGAGGTGTTTTCATGCGCAAACAAGGCTGGTGGGGCTTTTGCTTCACCCTCCCGTTCGTTATTCAACTGGTCGTATTTTTCATGTTCCCGTTCGTATTTTCGTTTTATTTGACTTTTACGAAATGGGATTTGTTTAATCCACCCGCCTGGGTCGGGCTGAAAAACTGGATTCAAATGTTTCAAAACAACGTCTTTTGGCTGTCGCTCCGCAACGTGTTTTATTTCGCGCTGCTGTTCGTGCCCATTCAGACAATAGTAGCACTGTTGCTTGCATACTTATTGAACCAGCAAATTCGCTTCAAATCGCTGTTCCGCATGGTTTATTTTTTGCCTGTCATCACGCCTTGGGTCGCGGGCGGTCTCATTTGGCTGTGGATTTACAACAGCGAATTCGGCATCCTGAACTGGGTTATAACATCGATGGGTATGGACGGTGTCAAGTGGGTCACGAGCGAGAAATGGTGGCTTGTCATCGGCTCGATCGCCATCGTCAACGTTTGGAAAGGAGCCGGCTATTCGATGGTGCTGCTGCTTGCGGGCATGCAAAGCATATCGAAGGATACGATTGAGGCGGCCCGGATCGACGGAACGAACGGCTGGACTTTTTTCACCAAAATCACGATACCGATCGTTTCGCCGATGGTGTACATGGTCATGATTCTTTCAACGATCTCGGCGTTCCATGCGTTCGATGTGTTCCTTGTTATGCTTGGCGACATCAATGCCGTTCATGACCGCAATATGGTGCCGAACATTTTGATATACCGGGATGCGTTTCTGAATGCCAAGATGGGTACGGCTTCCGCATGGTCATGGGGCTTGTTCGCGATCATTTTGCTTGTGACGCTGTTCCAGAAAAAGATGGAGAAGAGGTGGGTCCACTATGACTAAACCTTCGCGCGGGCTGCAGTGGGCCGCCTATATCGTTTTGACCGCCGGGGCGCTGTTCATGCTCGTTCCGTTTTACCAGATGCTCTCGACCTCGCTCATGAAGCCGGGCGATGAGTTGACACTTCCGCCGAAGCTGTACCCGGACCCGATCCAATGGGCCAACTACGGCAAGGTTTGGATCGAGGTCAACTTCGTCCGTTATTCTTTGAACAGTTTATTCGTAACGGTGCTGGATCTGGTCGGAACGGTGGCGTCGTGCGCCATCGTGGCGTACGGGCTCGCCTTCTTCGAGTTTCGCAGCCGAAATCTGATTTTTATCGCGATGCTCGGTACGATGATGCTGCCGTCTCAGGTGACGATGATCCCTACTTACTTTATATGGAAAGAAATGGACATGCTCAACTCGTATTATCCGCTTATTCTGCGCAGCTTTCTCGGCACGGCGTTCGGCATTTTCCTCCTACATCAGTTTTTCAAAACGTTGCCGAGAGAACTGTATGAAGCCGCGTGGGTCGACGGAGCGAATCCGTGGAAAATTTTTTACAACATTTATTTGCCGCTGACGACGCCTGCATTGTCGGCACTCGCGGTGTTTACGTTCATCAGCTCGTGGAACGGGACGCTGGAGCCGCTCATTTATTTGCAGGACAAGAAGCTATACACGCTGCCGCTCGGGCTGCTGTTTTTGAAAAACGAAGTGGAAAACAAAGTGCCACTCATCATGGCCGGTTCGGTCATTACGGTGCTGCCGGTCATGATCGTGTTCCTTTTTGCGCAGCGTCACTTCGTACAAGGGATCGCTTCCACCGGCCTCAAAGGCTAGCCTGCTCGTCCCCCTCATATTCCGAAGCAACGCGAATGGCAAACCGCCGTCGTGATGCCTTATACAGCACGTCTTAGACCCGCGGATTTTCAATACCTATTCCAATCGGAGGGATGAAAATGACGGAAGTACGGAAGCTGGAAGACGGAATGAAACGGATGGAAAATGGCAATGAAGAGGCTCGGCTGGAACAAGCGGCGAACGAATCGGAAACGGGAACGGCCTTAACCAGGCGCAAATTGCTGGCTGCGATAGGCACGGCAAGCATGACGGTTGCGGCGGGCGGAGCGTTCATGCATCTGCTTACTCCGGCCGCCGCCGCTGCGCCGGGACAGAGCGTCGTTTCCAGCGTTTACAGCGGAGGGACCTTGCTAAGTCCGGCCGATCCCGGCTGGGCGAACGTTCTCGATTACGGGGCAGTAGGGGACGGAACGGCCGACGATACGGCGGGGTTCCAAGCGGCGGCGGCTACGGGCAAGCCTATTCTGGTCCCTGCTCCGTCAGCCTACTACAAGCTGTCCGCCCCAGTCGAGCTGACGAACTCCATATTCGGCGTCGGCATGCCGGAAATCCGCATGGACGGGCCTAACGGCCAGTTGGCCAAACGGATGTTTCTCATCGTAGGGTATCAAGGCGGCGGCCTTGCCGTATCCGGACTTTACTTGAACGGTGGGTACTCAACGGGCACGGCGGGCGAATGGTCCCATCTCGTCTACGTCTCATACTCCAAAAATGTTTATGTGCATAACAATTGGCTGCATGCGCCTTACGGGGATTGCGTATATATCGGCTCCGACTACGCGGCGCCCTGCGAAAACGTGCAAGTCCGCGAGAACGTGCTCAGCAATCGGCGGCGGTGCGCGGTTGCGGTCGTATCCGGCCGTAAAGTGCGGATCGCCTGCAACGTGATCAGCGACCCGTATCCGTATGTGGCGGCAATCGATCTGGAGCCGAATTCGTCGTCCACCGGATCGGATTTGGTCGAGGACGTATGGATCGAGGGGAACGAATTTTACAGCGAAATCTATTTCGTCAATTCGTACAATCCAAACGCTGCCTACCCGAACCGCCGCATTACGATTGCTGGGAACAAAGGGAAATCGAGCTATTTGTTTCGGTGCAGCACGACAGCGGGCAGCGCTGAACATGTAACGATCCGGGACAACGAATTTTATGGAACCGGGCGCATGATTACAAGCTCTAATGTGCTGAAGGGGCTTGTAATAAGCAGAAACCGCGATTATTCGACCGGCGCCGCTGGCTGGAACATCGCTAACGCTGCAGCTCCGGTCATTGCAGACAACGTATTCGACGCCGCGCGTACCGTTGCCGTTACGTTTCAAAGCTGTCAGGCGATCCGTTTTTCCGGCAATCAAATTAAAAACATAACATCATCGGACGGTGCGGTCCGATTTGCCGGCTCGATCGGGACAAGCCGCCATCTGATCTCGGGCAATCAAATGACGAACGTGACCGGAGGCGGCTATTTTTTCGGAAACGTCGTTACCGATTCGCTGTTCGACGGCAACGTAACCGAATGTGGAGTCAGATGCATTTTAGTGGATGCCGCCGCAGCCGGTTCGGATTTGCGCATCACGTCCGACAATGTATTTACCGGCGCAGGCGTTTCCGTTTCCGGGGGCTCTAATTTGGCCAAATGGACAACCCCGGAAGTGCAGACGAAAGGGGCTGTGGTCGGGTGGGCAACCGCCATACCGACAGCGGGAGCTTGGAAGCGCGGCACCGTCTTATGGAACGTGCAGCCGGCCGCGTATGCCCCGACCGGCTGGGTTTGCACGGCGGACGGCACGCCCGGGACATGGGCCCCGATCGGAACGGCAGGCGGATTGACGGCAACGGAAGTGAAGATTGATTCGCCCAATGGAACCGCTTACAAAATCGGAGTGACCGATGCGGGAGCTTTGACGATTACGCCGGTTTGAACCGAATGATAGTGAATAACGAGGAGGAATGTCTTGATGGAAACGATCAGCAGAAGGAAACTGCTAGCAACGCTCGGCGCGGCAGGCGCTACGCTGGCGACCGGTGGGATGTTGAATGCGGGAGCCGGGGTCGCATACGGACAAGCCAGCGTAACGGAGAACGTATACGGCAAAGAAGATAAAGTTGACGGCAAGTTTCATTGGAAGGACCTGGAGAACATCGATTTTTGCGTCAAAACGACACTCTCGGAGCTGCGCGGCGGTGCGGATACCCGTCCGGAAGACGCCTACTTCGTCACCGATTCGGGCAAAGAAGGCTGCTTCTTGTACGATCCGACAGATACGTCCACGCCGGATAATACAGGGACGGTTGTAGTAACCGCCGGCGGCAAACGATTCAAACGCGTAATGACAGGCACCGTATCCGCCTCCTGGTTCGGAGCTAAAGGCGACGGCGCGACGGTTGAGACCGCTGCACTGCAAAACGCGCTGAATGCGGCAGCCGGGAGAAAGCTGTGGATTCCGAAACAGGCGAACGGCTTCTACTTGACCGGCCAGCTTTTCGTGCCAGGCGATATCGTGATCGAATTCGAGCCGGGTACGGTCGTGCAAGCGATCGATACGCTTAATCTGAAAGCGCCTTACGAGCGCCTGATTCGCATCAAAAACGTGAAAAACGTCCTCATTCTCGGCAACGGGGCGGTTCTGAAAATGAATAAAGCCGCCTATTTAACTGGCGAGCAGGCGCACATTTTCGATATTAGCGGCTCGGAGAACGTGACAATCGAGCGGCTGAGCGCAAACGACAGCGGCGGCGACGGCTTCTACGTCGGCAACTATGAGGCTACCAAGTCTTACTGCAAAAATGTCGTGCTGCGTGATTGCACAGCGGACAACAATCGTAGACAAGGACTATCCATCATTTCGGTAGACGGCTTTTTGGCGGATGGCTGCAGGTTTACGAACACGACCGGCACCGCGCCAAAGAGCGGTGTCGACATCGAGCCGAACAACAACACCGGCGTTGACGTATTGAAAAAAGTCCGTTTCGTCGGCTGCATGGCGGACGGCAATGTTGGGCGCGGCTTCCTCGTCTCCCTGCAGAAGTTGACGGCGTCGAACGAAAGGGTTGACATTACGTTCGAAAACTGCCGCACGCGGGGAAACTCGTTCGGTTCTTCCGTAAATTACGGAGGCGACGGCGTAAGGGCAGTAAAGGGGGATGTGAAGTTCATCGATTGTATGGCCGAAAACGAGCAGTACGGCGGCTATTCGGTATTGTCCAATTCGTCGGAAAGCGTAAAGACGACGTTCGTCCGCTGCAAAGCGATCAACTGCAATACCGTGAATGCGCCTGAAGATCCATACGGCTACGGCGCCTCCTTCATCGTCTCGACGGTTCCGCAGCAGCCGAGGGCGGCAATCGGCAATGTCGAGTTTATCGGCTGCTCGTCGATCGACGATCGGGCCGCTCCGCTTATCGTTCGCGGTTTCGCCGTTAAGCGCAACGGTAACGAAGCGATTCGAAACGTCATTTTCGACAACTGCCGCGTTATAGGCGGTGCGCAAAGCTTGTACCATATCGATCCGATGACCGAGGACGTGCATGCTGCAACCGCTCCGTCGCCTGTTAGAAACGTTACGGCGTCGGGTCCGGTCAATACGAGCTGGATCGGTCATACGATAACGAACGCGGGGGCTTCGGGCGATATGGCTCTGACGCTTCCTCCCGCAAAAAGAGGCTATACTTACAAATTCGCCGTAGAGGACGCCCATGCGATCAAGCTTGTGCCGCAACCGGGGGCGGCGATATTTAAGCCGGCAGGAGGGGGGCCGGACGTGCAATCGGCGAATCGGGGGGATTCGATTTCGCTTGTCGGCAGGTCGGACGGCAATTGGGAAGTTGCAGGAGCAGTCGGGATCTGGTATTGATTGGTTTGCCATAAAACAAAACGGTCTTTCCCTAGTGGAAAATAGGGAGGGACCGCTTTGTTTTATAAATTGACGAAAAAATGATTCGTTTGTTACAATGTCCTCATCAAATAGGAAACGGATGAGGACGATGGTTCGTCGTTTGAAACGGTTTAAGAATGTTGCTACTGCATGAAGCTTCTAAGTAAAAAATGTTTCAAATTACTTAGAAGCGAGGGAAAAGAATGAAACAACATCGATTCAACCACTGGTCTGAAATTAAGTATTTAAAGGACATTGTCACCAACCCAATGATTGAAGTAGGGGAATACTCATACTACTCTGGTTATTATGATAATCATGATTTTGAAGATGGGTGTGTTAGATACCTCTGGGGAGATGAAAAATCAAGAAAGTTATTTAACCCCATTGAAGACTATGGGTGGCTTTTAGATAAGTTAATTATAGGAAAATACGTATGCATTGCAAGTGGTGTAATTATTTTAATGGGTGGAAATCACAATCATCATCCTGAATGGGTTACGGTGTATCCGTTTGTAGAGCACATTGAAACCTCTTACGAACCAAAAGGGGATACAATCATTGAAAGTGATGTCTGGATTGGCATGAATGCAATGATTATGCCTGGTGTGAGAATAGGTGAAGGTGCCGTAGTTGCAGCAGGATCAGTTGTAGTAAAAGATGTCCCACCATATACGATAGTAGGCGGCAACCCTGCTAAAGAGATAAAGAAACGCTTTACAGACAAAGAAATTGATAAGTTAAAGGAAATGCGTTGGTTCGATTGGAAACGTGAGAAAATTGAAAGAGCCGGTCCTATCTTCTCAAGTTCTTCTATTCATCAATTATACGAATTTTATCAAAGGGAAATAAAACCGTACGATCACCTCGTTTAATGCACGACGGCAGCCGGCCAAAATGTCGGCTGCCGTCTTTGCGCGAACGGGCAGGATACTTCCAATATGTGTTAAAATAAAAAGGGCCTTCTCGGAATGTACACAATTCCATTCACCGGAAATTTCAAAATAAACGCAGTATAACAATTGAGGTATCTTATAACTTTCAGAGAGCAGGATAAGCTGTAATGACACTTATAAAAAAACAACGCTACCGCTTTAGTGAAGCGCCTATATGGAATATTCAGCGGAAGTATTATGAAAAAGAAGGAACGAAGGCTTGGAACAATGATCAAGTTCCTCAATATATAACGAGTAATCCGATGATCGCTACTTCCTATGCTGAAATGATATTTGGGTTTCTTCAAGATCGAGCGAATAAGGAATATAGTTCGGAACCTGTTATGATTGTGGAGCTTGGTGCAGGAGCGGGACGTCTTGCTTTCCATGTGTTAAGTGAGTTGTGCCAGTTAAGAGACTATGCTGGGACTACATTACCTTCGTTCCGTTATATTATGACGGATTTGGCGATAAACAATGTTCTAGCTTGGAGGGAGCATCCTGCTCTGCAATCTTTTATTGCCGAGGGATTACTCGATTTTGCGCGATTTGATGCTGTTCATGATACGGTTCTGAACCTTGTTGTATCAGGCGCAACGATTGGTGAAGGAGATTTAAAACAACCGTTAATCCTTGTTGCCAACTACTTTTTTGATAGCATTCCACAAGAGTTGCTTTATATAAGTGACGGTCGAATTTATGAAGCTGATGTTTTTGTCGAATATCCCGAACATCATGATTCACTTAAACCATCAGAATTGTTAGAACAAATATCTTTGCATTATGAGTATCGGCGGGCACCCGAGTACGAACAAAAAACCTATCCTTACCGTGATGTCATTGCAATTTATCAGGAACAACTAGAAGATTCGCATATTTTGTTTCCTCTCGCTGGAATCACTTGTTTGGAGCGTTTGAATCGGCTGTCTCCGTCGGCGGGATTCCTATTAATAACGGCAGACAAGGGAGATCATTTGCTTGATACCTGGAAATTCGCAGAACCGCCAGAGTTGATCCTCCACGGAAGTTTTTCATTAACGGCAAACTACCATGCGATTCAGCATGTTTTTGAACGAAAAGGAGCCATGGCGTTATTTCCCCCACATAATTATAAAAATTTAAACGTGGGCTGTATTCTTAATTTGGATAAACCGATGAACTATTTCAATACAAGATTAGCTTATCGTCGATGCATTAAACGCTTTGGACCGGATGAGTTTTTCAGTTTGAAGATATGGGTAGATCGCAATCTAGATAACATGGGACTCCAACAAATCTTGAGTTTTTGGCGTTTGGGCGGATATGATGCGGAATTTTTCATTCAAAGTACGAAGCGGATCTCTAGTCTGTTGCCGGATGCAAGCGACGAAGAAAAGCAGGATATATTGCGAGGCATACAGCTTATGTGGTCATCGTACTATGTAATGGAGCAGCGCTATGATTTGGCGCTCGATGCTGGATTGCTGCTGTTTGAGATGGCAATGTACGAGGACTCCAAACGTTTTTTAGAAATTTCAATACATCAAGAAGAAGGTGAGATCATATCGACCGTATTTTATTGTCTCGTTATTTGTTGTTTCGAATTAGATTTGGACGAGGATGCTCTGAGATATTTGCGGAATTTATTAGAACTCGAGCCTGATCATGAAGAGGCATTGGCGTTGTTAAACAATTTTGAGGTGGATTAGAGCGTGTCTTCAAACCTAATTTAGCCATAACAAAAAGCCATTGTTCATCTCATAAGATGCGATGTTACGTATATACTTGTCATAACTGCAGTAGGGCACTATACTAGGTGGAGACTGGAATTACCAGATTGGACATGTCCCTCGTGACCGATATCCAGGCGGCTCGTTACACCATTTGCAGAAAGGAAATAGAATCAATGACGTTACCGATCATTATGCATGTGAACTATTGCGAGCAAGGTCAAACGATTGACGAAATGTGCCAAAAAGCGGTGGAGTGGGGATACGACGGCATCGAATTCCGCAGAGTGCGCAATGGTATCAATGAAGAACCAGAAGCTTATTTGGACCAGATCGCCGCTGCGGTGTCCCGTTCCGGCTTAAAACAGGTTATTTTCGGCTCGCCGGGACCTAACTTGACCGTTTCCGACGCGCAGGCGAGAGAAAAGGAAATCGCCCAAACCGTCCATTTCTATCGCCTGGCCTCCGAGCGGTTCAAGCTGACGGTCAACAACACGATGGCCGGATTTTTAGTCGACAAAACGTTCGGCGGCCGCGAATACGATAAGCACGGTTCGGCGGCTGCGACCGACGAACAATGGCAGTATGCGGCGGAAGGCTTTAAGGTTCTGGGCGACTTGGCTGCCGAGCTTGGATTCCGCTTCGCCTTCGAAACCCATATGAACTATATTCACGATTTGCCTGCGCCAACGAAAAAGTTGATCGATATGATCGATAAGCCGGTAGTCGGCGCCAATCTGGATTTCGGCAATGCCGTGTATTTCAAAAAGGTGCCGGACTTGAAAGAGAGCATCGACCTGCTTGGCGATCGTCTTTACTATGTTCATCTGAAAAATTCGATCGGACTGGGCGACGGCAGTCGCAGCGCGATCGGGCTGGCCGACGGAGAAATTAACCACCGTCATTATTTGAAGCTGCTGAAGCAAGCCGGATACGAGGGGCCGATCTGTATCGAAGCGCCTCGTCAAGGCGATCGCGAATGGTTCGCGCAAGCCGATCTGGCTTATTTGAAACGGCTGCTCAACGATTTGCAGTGACCCCTCAGGTGGCTTCGTCTCGATCGGGGGCAACATCAGTTCAACAAACGTCGGCAGCCAAGTTCTCCACGGCTGCCGACGTTTTGTTTTGTTCCGCTATATGGTTAGGATTGATGTCCGGATCGTATGAGGGAGGCAAAAGGTAGGATGGTTGATGTTTCTTGTCTCAAGAACATGTATGCTTAAGAATCCTCGACCGTTGACGGAGCCAGTATTTTTATAACCTGTAGACGGGGGTATAGTTACAAAACTACTAATGCTACTTTAATCGAGGAGCTCGTCGACCGTTTGACCTGGAAGGGGTCTCGTCATTTCAGAAAAAGCCATCTCGCGAAGGTGGCTTTTTGTATTTTGCGGGGATACCGATCATAATAAATATATAGTAAACTAAGAGAAGCGACATAAGAGACGAAAGGGGGTCATTTCATGAGAATTAATCGATTTCTAAAGTGGAAATGGAACTCCTTGTTCGCCAAGCTGCTGACCTCCTTCCTTGCCATGATCGTGCTGTTCGTTTCGTTTCACCTGCTGTCCTTGACCTTCTTCAAAACGAATATCCGGCAGGAAATTATCCGTTACAATACGCTCGGCCTGGACAAAACGGTGGACGGCTACGAAAAGCATTTCAGCCTGATCCAAAACGATTTACTGCAAATGACGTTCAACGAAGTGTTGAACGCGATGGCCAAGCCGAACGCCCCTTATGACTACGGGGCCGTCGCGTCCGTGCTCAGGCAAATTCAGAACATGACGAATAACTCGTTCCTCTATTTGAACAACCTGATCGTCTATATGCCCAACCAACCGTACGCGATCGAAAAAAACGGCACGAGCAACGTTAGCGACCTGTTCATAACCAATTTCGCCTCCGCCGCCTACAGCCAGTCGTTTTGGGTCAAGCAGGCGAAGGAAAAATACGCCTTCCGCGTCCTTCCAGCCGATTCCTTTCACCGAGTCGAAAACACCGGATTGGAAAACGATCTGGGGCGAATGTTTCCGGTTGTATCGAAACGCGTGTCCGACAACAATCCGTTTCTGCTGATCGCGTTGATCGACAGCGCCCAACTGTTCGAGCGGTTTCATTTCTCGATCAACGATAGCTTCGCCATTATGGATGAGTCTGGTTCCCAGCTGTTTTCGCAGGGGGATGCGTTTGACGTAAGCGCAGCGATGCTGCCGGGCGGCGAAGGCTTCACGTTGAAAGACGGCCAATACTACTTTTACAAAAAAGGCGCTTATTCCGGTTTCACCTATGTCAATCGGGTTCCCGACGCTTATATCGTGTCCCAAGCGTCGAGGCTCAATGCCATCCTGCTGTCGATTATGGCGGCGGCGGTGCTGATGGGTCTGATCGTATCCGTCATTTTGAGCTACCGGTTCAACAACCCGATTCAGCGGATGATCGAAGGGATGAAGCAGTCCGGCCGTCCTCCGGCTATCCAAAGCGGCATCGTCGAATGGAACTGGATTCACGAAACGATGGCGAATATGGCGAAGTCGAACCGCGAGATGAGCTCGGATTTGACGGCCAAAACGAGTTTGCTGAAGCAGTATGGCTATCTGCGTGGGGCCAAGTCGCTGTATCCGCTTAACAGCATCCGCGATTTGAGCGACACCGACAAGCCGTTTTATTTGCTTGTGTTTCAGATGGCGTTCACCAGCCAATACCGCGAAATGACTGAGGAGACGCAGGAAAAGGCGAGCTACTTCATCCAGGAGTTTATCAGCCTGAACATTGCCGACCAATTCGCCGACGCCGTCACCGTGCAGGCGGAAAAAAACCAAATTTTGACGCTCGTCTTCGGCGAAGAGCAGCCGAACAAGCTGTTCGACGTGCTGGCCAAACTAAAGCTCGTTTTCGACCGCGACAAGGCGTACTGTCAACTAACCGTCGCTTTTCATCCGAAGCTGCTGCAGGCGTCTGAGCTGGCCGGGGGGTACGAGGATTGCCGTCGCATGCTGCTGCAGCGTAAGCTGACCGAGGATATGGAAATCGTCACGGAACAAACGCCGTACGAGGAAGACCCGTTCCTGTTCCTGCCTTCTGGCCCGGAGCGAGAGCTCGCCGCGCAGCTGCATGCGGGCGAAGCGGAAGGCGCAAGCGCCGTTGTGCGCCGCCTGCTCGGGCAGATGGAGCAGAAGGGCATGAACGCGCACCAGTTTACTCTGTTCAGCAAAGAAGTCGCTTCCCAGCTGATCAAGGCGCTGCTGGCGCATCAGTTAGACGTCGGAGAGCTGATGGAAAGCCAATCTCCGTATTCACACATCCAGGAGGCACAAACGGTCGCTGATCTGGAACGGGTACTGACGTCAAGCATCGAGGAAACTTGCCGACTCATTCGTGAAAAAAGAGACCGACACGATCCGGTCAAGGAATTTGTGCTCGACTATATCGAAAAGCACTACAACGAAGATTTGTCGCTGGAAACGGTCGCCGAGCAGCTGCAGCGGTCACGCAGCTATTTGTCGACGTACCTGAAGGAAAAGACGGGGATGACGTTTACCGACTATGTACACGACCTGCGGATTCGCAGGGCCAAGGAAATGCTCGGCGGCAAAGACGTCCGCATCAACGAAATTTCTGAGCGGATCGGCTACCAAAACGTCAACTCATTCATTCGCATGTTCAAAAAAATATGCGGCGTTACGCCCGGCGAATACCGCCGCGTCCTCATTCAGGAAGGCGACGAACCCGGCCGCTCCTGAACCGGTTTAACTGTTCATAACTTAAAGCAAACAACCCTCCTTCCGCGTTAATAAGCCGGAAAAGAGGGTTATTGCGTTTCGCCGCAATCCTATGCTTGTGACTATTCCTTCAACGATCCGATCATGACGCCGCGAACGAAATATTTTTGCAAAAAAGGGTAGATGCAGACGATCGGCAGCGTCGTGATGACGATCATCGTATATTTCAGCTGCATCGAGAACAGCATCCGGTCGAGCGCCTCCCGCATGTCCTGCATCGTCGGGTCTTGGTTTTGGATAAGGATTTTCATCAAATACAGCGAAACCGGCTGCAGCTTCACATTGGTCAAATACAGCATCGCGTTGAAATAGTTGTTCCAGTGGCCGACCGCGTAAAACAGCGTCAGCACGGCCAAGATCGCCTTGGACAGCGGCAGCACGATGCGGAACAAAATGCCAATGTCGTTGGCTCCGTCGATTTTCGCCGATTCGAATAGGCTTTCTGGAATACTCTGGAAAAACGTGCGCGCGATGATGATGTTGAACGCAGCGACCGCACCGGGCAGCAGCAGCGCCCACCGCGTATCGTACAGCCCGAGATTGTTGATCAGAATAAAGCTCGGAATCAGACCGCCGCTGAAAAACATCGTCACGACAATGCCGATCATAAGCGGCTTCCGCCCGGAAAACGAGCGGCGAGACAACGGGTAGGCGGCCAGAAAGGTCATCACCACATTGATCGCGGTGCCCGCGACCGTATAAAACAGCGTATTGCCGTAGGCTACCCAAATTTCGCCGTCTGCAAACACCTTTTTATAAGTATCGAGGGAAAATCCTTTCGGGAACAGCCATACCGTGTTGTTCATCACCTGAATCGGATCGCTGATCGACATACTAAGTACATAGACGAACGGGTAAAGCGTGATTAGGAGGGCAAACGTCAGGACGATGCAGATCAGTCCGTACGACAGCCGGTCTCCCCATGTTCCAGTCGATTTCATGGCTACAGCCCTCCTACCACAGCGAAGATTGCGAGAGTCGGCGCGACAAGGCATTGACGCTCACGAGCAAGATCAAGTTGATGACGTTGTTGAACAGCCCGACCGCCGTCGCAAAGCTGTAATCCTGGCTCAATACCCCTCGCCTGTACACGAAGGTGGAGATAACGTCCGACGTGTCGTAGGTTAGCGGGTTGGACAGCAGTAGCACCTTCTCCACCCCGATATCCATCAGCGAGCCCATCTGCATGATGAACATGATGACGATCGTCGGGATTAGGGACGGAAGCGTAATATGCCACATGCGCTTCCAGCGGCCCGCCCCGTCCATTTCCGCCGCCTCGTACAACTGTGGATCAATGCCGGCGATTGCGGCCAAATAGATGATCGAACCCCAGCCGAAGCCCTGCCAAATGCCGGAGCCGACGAAAATAGTGCGAAACCACCCCGGCTCGGCCATGAAGTTGATCGGCTGGAAGCCGAGCAGCACGAGCGCGTGATTAATGATGCCCTCGCGCAGCCCGGTGAAGCTGACGACCATACCGGCAATAACGACGATGGAGATGAAGTGGGGCAGGTAGCTGACCGTCTGCACCAGCTTCTTGAACACCTTGTGCCGAACCTCGTTGAGCAGCAGGGCGAACAGTATGGGAGCCGGGAAGCCCCAGATAAGCGAATAAAAGCTGAGCAGCAGCGTATTTTTGATCAGCCGCCAAAAATAAGGGGCCGAAAAAAAATCCTCGAAATAGCGGAAGCCGACCCACGCGCTGCCCAAAATGCCTTTAAGCGGCTGAAACTTTTTGAAAGCGATAATAATCCCGTACATCGGCACATAATGAAAGACGACATAATACGCCACGACGGGCAAAATAAGCAAATACAAATATTTGTCGCGCTTGATCGTCTTGCGCAATCGCTGCGACCAGCTCTTCCCGCGGGAGGGAAGAGCCGCAGGTTCCGACACGTTCGCTTCCGCCCGCACGGCCTTCGCCTCCTTTTTAAGTTAGGCCGGTCATTTCTTGTACCGGTCGTATTGTTTTTGCTTCACTTCCAGCACTTTGTCGATGCCGAGCGCCTTCACCTGTTTCGTGAATTTGTCCCAATCGATCGGCTCCACGCCGGTGACGAATTTGGCCAGGGTCGAGTCGACGTACGTCGTAATTTCCGACTGGTAGCGGGCGAGCGTTTCGGATTCTTCCACCGACGGCAGCGAATACGGGTTAGCTTCGATCAAATACGGGCCGACTTTCAAAGCCTGTTCCGCCGATCTCGGATCGAGCGCCATAATTTCCTTCGGCTGCTGCCCGAGCGGTCCGTCGGTTGCACGAATCCACGGCATCGTCGGCGTAGCGCCGATCGAACGAAGCGCCGTGTTGATATCCAGCCCGTCCGGGTTTTTGTAGGCAAACTCCGTAAATTTCGGCTGGCCGTTCACCATCGTATAGCTTTTGCCTTCGATGCCGAACGTAACGAGTCGGTTTCCTTCTTCACTCGCGTAGATATAGTCCAAAAACTTGATCGCCACTTCTGGATTTTTGGCGTCCTTCGTAATCGCGAACCAGCCGC
Organism: Paenibacillus ginsengarvi; assembly: GCF_003626695.1. GTDB lineage: Bacteria > Bacillota > Bacilli > Paenibacillales > NBRC-103111 > Paenibacillus_AB > Paenibacillus_AB ginsengarvi. The sequence continues at coordinate 41,426 of NZ_RBAH01000024.1, read as the reverse complement.
TGATCGGGCCGTATTTTTCGTAAAAACCGTTTTCGGAGGCGGAAGCCGCCGGCGGGTAGGCCATGTTGAATACGGCCGTTTGGTCCCCTGCCTTCCTCATCGCCGACTCGAAGCTCGCCTTGCCATTTAGGAACCGGTTCGTGGCGCCCGCCTCGCTCCGCGTAATATTGGCGCGGGCCGCGTCCGCCGTCTTGGTCATAAATTCGGCGTCGATCAACCCTTCCGAATACAGCTTGTTCAGCCAAACGATCAGCTCTTTCGCTTCCGGCTTGAGCCATTCGAACTGCACCTTGCCGCTTTTGTCCGGATAATACCCGGAGCTGTAGAACAGGTGCAAGCCTTTCGCGCTGCCGAAGATGGTCAGCCCTCTCAGCTTCAGATCGGGCTCGAACGGAATTTCGTCGGCTTTGCCGTTGCCGTTCGGGTCTTTTTCCTTAAACGCCTTTAGAACGGTATACCAGTCGTCGAGCGTTTTAGGCTCCTTCAAGCCGAGTTTATCCAGCCAGTCCTGGCGGATCAGGATGCCGTATGGATCGGTGTAAGCGACGCCGGACGTAACCGAGGAGATCGAGTACAGCTTGCCATCGGGAGAACGCATTTTCTTGTCGATTTCCGGATTGTCCTTCAAAAATTTGCTGATGTTTGGCGCATATTTCCGGATCAGTTCGTCCAATGGAATAATGAGGCCGTCGTCGGCCGTTTTCACCGGGTCGGCGGTCGGCAGCGTAATGATGTCGGGCAAATCTTTGCCGGCGGCCAGCTTGACGTTCATTACATTGTCGTATTGATCGTTCGGCGTGACGATCCAGTTGATTTTAACGCCTGTTCGTTTCTCGATTTCCTGCCAGACCGGAAAACCTTTCGTATAGCTATAAGGGGAAGGGAAGTCGCGGGCGGCGATATTTAAAGTCACTGTCCCGTCCTTGACGATCGGAAGCGTATAACCTTCCGCGGTCGCGTTCGAATTAGGCGTCGTAACGGCGCCTCCGGTTCCTGTGCCGCCTTCTTCTGTTTTGTTGGAGCTGCAGCCCGCCAATGCGACTGTCGCGGCTAGCACGGTGGATACGGCGGACATAGCCGTAATCCCCCTTTTTTTGTTTACCATAAAGCTGTTGCCTCCTCTTTGAACCTGTTCTCGCGGTATTCAGCCCTACCACCGGCTCGGCCATGATGGCGCTTTCGATTCCGGGCGTTTGCCGCTGGGTCCACTATAACCGACTATAGACAGATGAACCATCCTCCATTTGTATAAACGTCGACGGGAGATCCAAAACCGAAAGATCGGCATATTAAAAAACAATCGGAATACGCTACTGGGTAGGATGAGGCAATCGGACGAGATTGATACGAGTTTTACCGGCTATAAAAAGAATTGTCCTGCGTACGGCATGTGGTATTATCCCTTTGCTGCCACCAAAGAAGGGTCGGAAGTTTGAAGCGTATACAGATGAGACTAGAAGGGAAGTCGTACGTTTGCGGCTTGAGGAATAAATGAGGGTAGCTGCTCTTATGGAGAAGGTGTCGCAAGAGCCACCATTCCGATAAAGCCAAAGCGGTCTGATCAACCGATTGCATCGAATCGAGGGACCCACACTGATCCCAGGCATCGAACAGGGACACTATTTCATTAATTAAACGGCTTTTGGCACGATCTCAAATGGTCCTAACAGAGCAACGTTGTTCTGTTAGTAAAGGTTTATTTTAATAGAAAGAACGTTCCTGACCGCAAGCATGCAGGAACGTTCTTTCGGCATTTATAAGTAAAGCAAGCAAACCTCCACAGAGTATAATACGGGCTTTTCCAATACAGTCATTTGACTCTTATAATATATAAATTTAATCATTCTGACTTTGATAAATAAGGATTGACATTGGTTTTTGCGGCCATATATAATGAAATCATTCTTGATTATTGCTTTTTTCATTCTTTGACTCCCATATTATCATATTTTTGAGAGTCAATAAGCGGTTTCAGGGGTTACTTATGCAGACGGGGAGGCGGGAAGTATAAGTTCATGATAAACTAAGCGGTAGTTGAAGATGACTGACATTGGAGCGTTGAACGATGGGAATACGACCGACCAAGGAACAATTTAACCTGCAACTGGAGCAAATTGCCGGCACACTGCGCAACGAAATGATCGAAGGCCGCTATGCACCGGGCGAATATTTGCCGACGGAGCGTACGCTGATGGAACGATTCCGCATGAGCAACAACGCGGTGCGCACCGCGTTGGAAACGCTCGTCCGCGAAGGCTGGATCGAGAAGGTGCCGAGAATCGGGAACCGGGTGGCGGCTGGACGTCCTCCGGTGAAGCTGGTGCTGGCCCACAACGTCGTTGCGCAGCGCAATCTCGAGCTTTCCGGGCTGCTGGACAATTTCCATCGGCAATTTCCGTGGATATCGGTGGAGAACTATGAGATTGACAGGCAAGGAAATAACGAGCACGCGGATTTGGTGCTGGCGGACAATTATCAGTTTCAGCGTATGGTCGAGGACGGAGCCGCCAAGAAGCTGGAGCCGATTACCGGGCGCGAGGACGTGTATCCGGGGCTTGCCGGGCAGTTTGCCTATGAGGGAAGCTTGTACATGCGGCCGGTCGTGTTCTCGCCGATCGTGCTTTGCTACAACAAGGAGCATTTCCGCGAATGCGGGCTGATGGAGCCGGACGGAAGCTGGACATGGGACAACTTGCTCGAATGCGCGGAGAAATTGTCGGACGGCAAAGGCAGATACGGATTCAGCTTTCACGCGCAGGATATGAATAGATGGCCGCTTTTTTTGCTGCAAAGCGGTGAACGGTTCGAATGGAACGCAGGACAGTTGAACGATTTGCGCGGCACCCGGCTGCTGGAGAGCATGAAGGTGTACAAACGGATCATTCATAACCGGAAGGCGTTCCCGCTGTTTCTGTCCGAGAGCAACGGCGATATTATGCAAATGTTCGAGGAAGGCAAGCTGTCGATGATTTTGAACACCTACATGGGGCTGAACTTGTGGAAACATGCGAATCTGGAGTACGATGTGGCGCCGGTTCCGTTCATTTACGAGCCGCGGACGCTTGTTATCGTTCTCGGCGTCGGCATAAGCGCCAAGTCCGCACATAAGGAAGAGGCACGGCTGCTGGCCGATTATTTCGTTTCGACCGGTGCGCAGAATTACATTTTCGAGCATACGCTCAGTATTCCGAGCACGCAACTGCCCACTTATTCGCCGGCCGCCTCGACGTCTGTCGGCATCAACCGCCCGGAGCGTTACGCGTTGTTTCGCGAGATGATGTTTTCCTACCGCACCCATAGCGATTTGGGCATCCCGGTTATGTCTTTGCCCAAAATATTTCAACAATTGAAAGCTTATTTGGCCGATATGATTGACGAAAACGAATTGTGCGACCGGATTCGCGGCGCGTTGTCCGGCGAAACGCGGGCGGGCGCGAACGAAGCGGGCGACTGAACTTGTGGAGGGATCGACGATGGCTGCTTGCTGCCGTACTGGCGGCAGCCTCGCTGCCGGCTTGCGCCGGCGGCAAAATGAAAGCGGTAACAAAACGGGCGAAGCAACCAGTCAGGCTCCGGAGCAGAAACAACCGATGGCTCTGGTGTTTTATTCCTGTCAGATCCGTAGCGGGAGCGGAAGGCAGGGCGGAAGTTTACAACGAGAATTTCAAATTAGGGGGTTGACCCATGAAAAACATGAATAGGTGGTTGAAGCTGGGCATGATCGGTATGGGAACGGCGGCCATGCTGAGCGCTTGCGGCGGGGGGGACGGAAGTAAATCGGGAGCGGGAGAAGCGACGCCCGGGGGGACGGAGCCGGTTGCGCCGGCGAAGCCGAGCGGTCCGGTCGAGATCAATCTCGTGACGCCCGATGCGACGATTACGCCGGAATTTCTCGAACGGCTGGCCAAGAAGTTTCCGGACTACAAGATTAACCGCTATAACCAGGCTACGAAAGGATCGGCGATTACCGATCTGCTAACCAACGGGACGCCGATCGATATTATCGGCCGCGCCGCGACCGTCTACGAGAACGACGTAGTCGCTAACAAGCTGCAGTACAATATGGAGCCGCTGCTCAAGCAGGCCGGCGTTGAGACGAAGGATTTCGAACAGCAACTGGTCAATTACGTCCGCAGCATTTCTGGCGGCGGCATGTATGGCATCCCGGGTGGAAGCGCCATCAACCACGTACTTTTTTTCAACAAAACGTTGTTTGACCAATTCGGCGTTGCGTATCCGAAGGACGGGATGAGCTGGGACGATGCGATGCAGCTGGCAGCCAAGATGACCCGCAACGAGGGCGGCAAACAATACTACGGATTCGCCGGAAATACCGGCATAATGACGGCAACGAATCAGTTGGCGATCCCGTTGGTTAACACGAAGACGCAAAAGCCGACGATCAATACCGATGAGCGCTGGCGCTCATACTTCCAGATTATTTACGGCAACTCTGTGCTGAATGATGCGCTGAGGTCGAACAACAAGGCGTTCAGCGGCGGGGCGAAAAATCTGACCGCAGGCGACACGGCGATGCTTTTGTTCAATGCCAATATCGGCATTATCGACAAGGCGCTGCAGGAGGAAACAGTCAATTGGGATATGGTAGCGTTGCCGAGCTTTAAGGAAGCGCCGAAAACCGGCAGTCCGATGAACTCGACGCTTTGGGGATTGACGAACCAGACCCGGAATCGGGAAGCGGCGATTGATGTGATCAAGTATATGGTCTCGGATGAAGTTCTCGGCGACCTCGCCAAGATTGGTTATCTCGTGCCGAAGCAGACGGATGCGATCAAGCGCGTATTCGCAACCGAAGCGAAACCGGCAGGGAAAAACTGGAATGCGGTCAATTATAATAAATTTGCGGCTTTCCCGGAAATGACGGTCAGTGATGCGGCTATTGCAGCCCTGTATTCGAAGCAGATCGAAGACATCGTCAAGGGCCAGACGGACATGAACACCGCGTTCCGCACAATTGAAGAGGAAGCGACCAAAATCATCGAGGAAAACGCGAGAAAATAAAGAAGAAGTTTTATTTTGCAGAAGTAGCAGATACAGCAGTCCGGGGAACAAGTCGAAACTTGTTCCCCGGCTTATAGAGGAGATGGAGAGATGCATACTTTACGCGCAGTTGTTGTCGGAGCGGGGACGATCGCGGGCCTTCATTTGCGGACGCTTGCGGCAAGCGAACGAACCGAGCTTGTCGGCGTCGCCGATATTGCCGGGGAGCGGGCTCGCTTGGCGGCCGAAGCTTACGCGATCAGGCCTTACACGGACTACAAGGCGATGGTGCGGGCGGAGAAGCCCGACATTGTCGTCATTACGCTGCCGCATGTTTTGCACAAAGAAGCGGCGATTTGGTGCGCGGAGCAAGGGTGCCACGTGCTGCTGGAGAAGCCGATGGCGATGAATGCGCGCGAATGCGCGGACATCAACGCGGCGGCTGCCCGCTGTGGCATCGTGCTGGCCGTGGGACATATGCAGCATTATTTTGCGGAAAATGTGAAAGCGAAGCAACTGATTCAGTCCGGCAAGCTGGGGCGGCTTGTGACGATCATCGATCGGCGCTACGGGTATTATTACGACGAGAAGCGTCCGGCCTGGTTTCTGGATAAGGAAACTTCCGGCGGAGGGATCGTCATCAATATCGGCAGTCATTCGATCGATAAAATCCAGTGGTTGACGGATTGTCAAATAACGAGCGTAAAAGCGGAGCTGACGCATTACGGCGAACGGGGCAATGTCGAAGGAAGCGCCAGCTTGCTTATGCGCACTTCGCATGGAGCGACGGCATCCGTCTCGCTCTTCGGCTATCGCGGCGTGCCGCCGGCCAATGAGACGGAGCTGCTATTTACGGACGGAGCGCTGAAAATCGCGGCGAGAAAAGGGCTTTGGATCAGCGGAGCAAACGGCTACGAGCTTGTCGACACGGGCGCAATGGGCGAACCGTTCGCCCCGCAGTGGGACGATTTGCTGAACGCCATCGGGCACGGCTCGGAGCTGTCGATAACGGGAACGTATGCCCAAACCGTCTCCGCCGTCGTCGATGCCGCCTATCGCTCCCACGAAACCGGCAGAGCGGAGGAAGTCGCCGTCATCTGATGTTGGCTAGCCGCAGACGCTCGAAGATAAACGTATTCGAGGAGGAATGGCAATTGCGCAGATGGATGGTCTGGACCGTGGCGTTGATGATGATTGTGCCGTACGGTTTGCTGGGCCCGGGAAATCGGACATCGGCCGCCGGACAAACGATTGCTGAGGAAGGTGAAGCTCCGATCGAGGTGTATACGAATAAATGGAATGTAATTCCCGCATGGACCGCCGCTCCCGTCATCGATGGAAAATTGGATGAGGCGGCATGGAGCGGCGCCGCGCCGCTGGACGATTTCCGCACGGCTTATTACAACGAGCCGGCGACTGGCGGCATCGCCTACAAGGCGGCCTTCGACGAGACGAATCTCTACATAGGAGGAACGTTTGACGAGGAAGAAAAGGACGTACTGGAACGGATCGAGATCGTGATCAGTCCGCAGACGGCAGGCGGGCTGCATTATGCGGCGGCCATCCCGGTCACTCCTTCGGGAAGGACGTTCACGACGGGCTGGAACCAGACGCCCGACGGTGTAGACCCGCAAAGGGTGAAAATCGGCGCCTTCTCCCATAAAACGTCGTTGGCGGGCGGTGTCTTTACGGTCGAAGCGGCCATTCCGTTATCCGCCTTCGGGTCCGCCGTCGTCTCGCCGGGCGCAGAATGGCGGATGAATATCATCCACTTGCATCATCTGAATACAAAGCCGCTCTCCTCCTGGGTACCGATCCGCACGTCGAGCTTCTGGGATACGTCGGGGGCTGTAAAGGTGCCGGCCAATGTCGTGGACGAAGGGCGGCTCGGCTCCGTCTTTTTCGAACGAACGACGCAGGGCGTTGCTTGGACGCAACTCGAACCGGAGCTCGACTATACCGGTTTTGCGACGAAGCGGTTGTCCTTTGATGGTACCGGTCTGGAACCGATTGATACTGTCTTTGAGCTGAAATGGATAGATCCGCTCGGCAACGTGACGACGCTCGACGACGTTCAGACCGCTTGGGAAGGAAGCCGCAGCGTGCTGACCTTCTCGCATCCCGGGCCGCTTCGCGACGGCATGTACCAGTTGCAAATACTGGCCTGCGAAGACGATCCGGCCGATTGTCGGTTCGCCGTACTGACGTTCGACCGGAACGGCATGATCGCGGCGGGTATTGCGGCGGCGGAGCAGGCGCCGCCTGCCGGTGATGTCGCGGCGGTAACGCCGGCCCCCGCCTCGGCGGCCGTCGCGAACATACTCGAATTGATCCCGGATCGGGTCGGCTTCCGCTTCGCCGGCTTGCCGGAAATGCCGGAGCTGAATCCGGACGGGTTGTATACGCTGTCCGCCGACGGCAAAAGCATGGTTGCGCCTAAAACCGGCACGGCGTATCCGAACGCGCAGTATCCGGAATCCGGCACGGTGACCGCCGTCAACCGGAAAGGGGAAACGCTGGAATACCCGTACTACCAAGACGCGGGAGGCAAACGGTACTTCTTGTCCGCGCATCTGTGGTATTTGCAAAAAGCGTATACACTCAACCAGACGCAAGCGATCGCCAAAACCGATCCGCTCGGAGCGGCAAGACTGCTGTACCGGTTCGCGCAAGTGTACGAAGGCTACGTGCCGACGACCGATTATAACTGGTACAACTATCCGATCAACATCACCTCCGGCCCGCCGTTCAACTATTGGGGCGGCATGTGGAGCCGCTGGTCGGTATCCGACCTGAACAATCTGCGCCCGCTCCTGCAAGCCTACATGGAAGTGAAGAAGACGGACGCCCTGCAAGTGCTGAGCCAGGAAGTCGGGGAAGACGTCGAGAAGAAGCTGGTCGAGCAAGTAGTGATGCCGTCCGTCGATTATGCGCTCAGCTATCCGACGACGCTCGGCAATATGGACTATACCCAATGGCTCGGCCTGATCGACGCCGGCAAGGCGATTGGGCAGTCTGACTACATTCATAACGTGGTGGAATGGATGCGGGAATACGTCGACAGGCGGTATATGTCCGACGGCTTCTGGTACGAAGTGGCGCCCTCTTACCACGTGCAGTCGACCGACGGTCTGAATTTGGCAATCGGGCAGTTGCAAGGGTACAGCGACCCGACCGGGTACGTTTCACCGCGTTCGGGACTGCATTTCGACAATTTGGATATGTATAACGATTTTCCGATCATCGGCAAGGCGAAGGAAATCCCGAACCTGCTTTCCTTCCCGAACGGCCAACTGCTACCTGTCCAGGATTCGTGGGCGTCGGACAAAGCGAAGGCGCCGCGGTCGGACGTCGGCTCTATGCTGCTGCCCAATGCCGGCATCGGCCGCCTGTCCGGCGGAACGGGCGCGGACCGGACACAGCTTTACCTGGAGTTTACGCCGAAGTCCGGGCATACACACTACGATCCGTTGAACTTGAATTTGTACGCGCAGGGCCAGGAATTGCTGCCCGATCTCGGGTACACGTATACGAAATACCGCTATTTCACGCTGTCCACGCTTGGTCACAACACCGTCGTCGTCAACGGTAAAAACATGACCACGGCCGGCGCGGGCAAAGACGGCGGGGCGATTGAGGCCTTCGCTTCCGTCGGCACGTTCCAGGCGATGCGGGCAAGCGAAGAAAACGCTTACGCGGAGACGGAAACGTACAGCCGGGAGCCGTGGTTCGTTCCGTTCGCTGGCGGGAATGGCGGCGAAGGCTACGTGCTCGATCTGTTCCGCGTGAAGGGTGGCAGCCGCCATGAGTACACGCTGCAGGGCGACGCGAACCGCGATGCCGAATTCGAGACGGATTTGCCGCTCGAGTCGTATGGCCCATATTTGCTGCCGCCGGGGACGGAAGTGCACGAGGCCGAAACATTCAACGAGAGCGGCACGGCGGCAGGGAACTATCCCGCCTACATTTATGTGAACGATGTGCAGAAGGCCGAACTGTCGGGCGACAAGTACGAAGTGACGCTGAAGACATCCGACAATGGCGCGGACAAAGCAAGCCTGAAAATTACCGGTTTGTTGGAGGAAGGAAGCAACGAGCTTTACTTGGCCCGCTCTCCTTCCATCCGCTCCACACGGCTGTCCGGGAAAAGCAAGGACACGAACGACGAAGCGGTCCAATACGACATGCCGAAGCTGGTGTTGAGACGGGATGGAGCCAACTTGAACAGCACGTTCGTGACGGCGTTGGAGCCGTATACGGGCGCTGCCGGGTCGAAGATCGATTCGATCAAACGGCTGGAGCCAAGCCAGGCGCCGGAAGGCGCAGTGGCGGTTAAGGTGACGTACGGCGATATCACGGACTACTTGCTCAGCTTGCCGGAGCACCCGGATCAGCCGCTTGTTGTCGGAGATATTACGATGCGCGGTGAGATGGGCTTTATCCGGGTGGAGGACGGCGTCGTACAGAACATGTACCTCGTCGGCGGGACCGAACTGAAGAAGGGAAGCAAGGAGATCAGCGCGCAAGGCTCTATCACCGGGACGATTACCGGCACGAAACGCAAAGCAAACGGCGAACCGTACGACGCGATCGTGACGAATACGCCGATCGATCCGGCGGAAGCCGCCACGCTGAAAGGGAAGTATGTCATCGTGACGCATCCGGATGGCACAACAAACGGTTACAAAATCGGGGACATCCGCAGTGTAGCGGGACAAACGGCGATCGTCCTGGCCGAATACGATCCCGGATTCGAGCTGAAAGCGGACGGGACGTCGCAGATGATGTTTTATCCGGCGAAAAGCTGGACCGGCGCGCATACGTTCAAAATCGCCAACGTGGAAGCGCTGGACCGCAATCCGCTGCCAGCCGTCACGGTGGAAGCGCCGCAGCGGGATTTGCCGAAAGGCGAGACGGTTTCGCTGGCCGTGTACGGGGTGAACCGGGACGGCAGTCCCGCGGTGTTGTCCGCGGGAGAAACGGTTTTTACGAGCAGCGATCCTGACGTCCTGGTGGTCGACGCAAGCGGAAACGTCACGGCGGTCGGTGACGGAACCGCTACGGTTAGCGTCGAGGTGACGTTGAACGGAGTGACGAAGACGGCAAGCGTTGTCATGTCGTCGCAGTCCCGGTCGCTGCAAACGTACAATATCGTCGATCTGAACATCGCGGAGCAGACGGTGCCGACGCTGTACGTTACCGATTCGAATACGGTGCAGCTTGAGGCGAATGCGGCCGGACAAGGCATTTCGTTCGACTTCGAGGTGGCGGAGGACGCCGCGTACGCCATCGGGATCAAACCGTTCAAGGCGGGCAGCTACGGGAAGTACAAGGTTAGCGTCGACGGCACGGAACTCATGACCTACGACTTCTACAGCAGCATCGGCGGAGCGAGCACCGCGTTCGAGACGATCGGGACGATGCCGTTAACGGCGGGCACGCACCGGATCGCACTGGTGGGCGACGGGAAAAATGCAAGCTCCAGCAACTACAAATTCGGGCTGATCCAGTTGGAAATCAAGGAGTCGCTGCCCGACGCTCCGGCTTTACAGGCGGCGGCCGGGCCGATCTATCCCGGGCAGGCGTTCGCCATGACGTTCGCCGATTCCGCCGCATGGCGGAGCGAGATATCCGGCGTGACGGTTGCCAGCGTCCCGCTGGCGAGCGGCCAATATACCGTCTCGCCGGGCAGCATCGCCTTCGCTGCGGATGCGCTGCCGGCCGGAGAAGGCGCGGCCTGGATCGTCGTGCAGGCGACGGGGTACCGGCACGCGGCCGCGGAGCAGCGGATCGCATCCGCCGCCGCGCTGAGTGGGCTTGCGGTCGGCCCGGGCACGCTGAGCCCACCGTTTGCGCCGGAGACGCACGACTACGCCGTGCTGGTAGGCGAGGACGTGTCCGCGCTGACGGTCACGGCACAGACGTACCGGCCCGACGCCGTCATCACGGTTGGCGGGCAAACGTACGGCAGCGGGGCGACGATCCCGCTCGCCCTCCAGCCCGGCGCCAATCCGCTGTCGCTCGCCGTTTCCGCTTCGGACGGCAGTTCCGCCGTCTACACGGTGACGGCTTACCGGGATGCCCGCGAATTCGAGCCGATCGGCACTGTAACAGGGACCGTATACGGTGCAGGCGGCGCTCCTTTGGCCGGAGCGGTCTTGCGGTTCGTCGGGCAAGCGGAAGTCGCTGCGACGACGGACGAAGACGGCCGCTTCGCGATTGCAGAAGTGCCGAACGGGAGCTGGCAGCTTGCGGTGACGAAGCTGGATTATTTTGACGGGCTGTCTAACGTATTCGAAGTGACAACGAGGCAGACAACGTCCGTCGACGTGACGCTGCAACGGTCGCCGGTGCCGATTTTGTCCGGTGTGACGTACGGGGCGGCGGCGATCGGTGACCCGGTGTCGGCGACGATGTCGCGTGGCGGGGTGTTGCACCTCGTCCCGGCCGGAACGGCGGCGACGCAGGCGGCGATCGAAGCGGCGTCCGTCGTCACGGTCGGCGGGGCGGTGTACGGCGCGCGGGCGACGGCTGCGGCGGGAATCGCGGTCGCGCTGGACACGACCGATTTCGCCTCCGGCCTGTACGTGGCATACGCGATCGACGGCGCTGGCAACGTGTCCGCGGCGTCAGAACGGATTGCAATCATCCCGCGCAGCCTGTCGGCGATCGACAATACGAGTCCGTTCGTGATGTATTCCGGCTCCGGGACGACGACGACGAGCGCCAGCCTCCTGTACGGCGGCAGCGAATGGATCGGCACTGCGAAAGGCGCGACCGCGCGGGTGCCGTTTTACGGGACGCGGGGGCAAGTGCTCGCCACAAGGGCTTCGAACGGCGGCTTGGCGGACATTTACGTGGACGGCGCTTACCGGACGACTTACGACTTCGTCAAGCGCGGCACCGCGCAATACCAGGCGGTTGTATTCGACACAGGGCTTTTGCCGCTTGGCGCACATACGGTGAACATCGTGTCCAAGGGAGAAATCGGGGCAAACTCGCTGAACAACTGGATTCGGTTCGACGCGCTTCTGGTCAACGGATACGAGTCGATCGGCACTGTAACGGGGACTGTGTACGACGAGGAGGGCGCTCCGTTGACCGGAGCGGTCGTGCGGCTTGTCGGGCAAGCGGAAGTCGCAGCGGCGACAACGGATGGAGACGGCCGCTACACGATCGCGAACGCGCCGGGCGGAAGCTGGCAGCTTGCCGCGACGAAGCTGGATTACGTGGACGGTTTGTCTGACGTATTCGTCGTGGAGAACGGACAGACAACGTCCGTCGACGTGACGCTGCAACGGTCGCCGGTGCCGGTTTTGTCCGGCGTGACGTACGGGGCGGCGGCGATCGGCGACCCGGTGTCGGCGACGATGTCGCGCGACGGGGTGCTGCATCTTGTCCCGGCCGGTACGGCGGCGACGCGGACGGCGATTGAAGCGGCGTCCGTCGTCACGGTTGGCGGGGCGGTGTACGGCGCGCGGGCGACGGCTGCGGCGGGAATCGCGGCCGCGCTGGACACGACCGATTTCGCCTCCGGCCTGTACGTGGCATACGTGATCGACGGCGCCGGCAACGTGTCCGCGGCGTCGGAGCGGATTGCAATCATCCCGCGCAACTTGGCGGCGATCGACAATACGAGTCCGTTCGTGATGTATTCCGGCTCCGGAACGACGACGACGAGCGCCAGCCTGTACGGCGGCAGCGAATGGATCGGCACGGCGAAAGGCGCGACCGCGCGGGTGCCGTTTTATGGGACGCGGGCAAAGGTGCTCGGAACGTTGGCGCCCAACGGCGGTTTGGGCGACATTTATGTGGATGGCATTTACCGGACGACGTATGATTTTATGAGGCGAGGCACTGCACAAATCCAGTACGTCGTGTTCGATACGGGCGTTTTGCCGCTTGGTGCGCATACGATTGAAATACGGGCGACAGGGGAGAAAAACCCGGATTCGCAGAACATTTGGGTCCGGTTTGACGCGCTGCGGGCCAGCGGATTTTAACCTTCCTCGCATCGCCGAGAGAGGCGACGAACAAAAAATAGAAGAAACGTTGGCGGCGCGCAAATAAAGCCGTCAAAACGAAACCACAACCTCCGGCCGTCCGATAACAACGGCATGGGGGTTGTGGTTTGTTGCGGTGTTTAGGTGTTTACACGATTGGACCGATGTCCACCTGCCCGGTGTTGCGGTCTCTCTACACGATGCAGCCTTCGAGTCATAAAAGTAGGTCCAGTGCGCCTTATTTCATTTTATTGTAACTTTCTTTTTATCCGTTGTTAATTGATACGGTTCTCCATTTGAAACGGAAATATCAGCGATTGCTTCTACATAGTAAATTCCGGGTTCCTTAAAGATGTAACTGAACTTCTCTTCTATGGTACCGCTGGCTTCCACGGTAGTATCTTTCATAACAGATGGTCGTTTAGAAGTATTTAGTAGCTTTCCATTAATGTCAAACACCAAAAATTTAAATACTGTAATGCCATGTTGAATCATGTGAGTTTGGTCAGTTGTATTTCTAATCACTGCTACCACGGACAATTCTTCGTTTATGCCGATCGAATCCACTGATTCGATTTTTACAGAAAACGGAAACTGCTTAACGTATGGCGTTTTTGTCTTATTATTTTGGTACATGATTCCAACTGCTACGATGAGCAGCAAAATAATAATCAAAGCCCCTGTTTTATATTTCATTAGGATCACTTCGCATTTCTTCGGTCTGCAGCCCCCCCCCCCCCCTATATACGTTTCCAAACATTGGAAAGTTGCAATTGTCCTGCCCAATCGATAAACAAAGGGTAGCGAAAACCAAGGAAGGCGCGTTTTTTCGAAATGGTGTCTCAATTCGGATTAAATCCGAATTTCTTTTTTACTGCGAGAGAAAGGGAACTTATAAAAAAACAGAAGGAAATCGAGGTGGGAATGACGAGAATTGCTACCCATGCAATCCGGTATCCGTGCAATCTTGAAATCCTGCAAATTCTCGGCATGCTTGCGAATGGGTGACCGAAGTATTTTTAAGCGAGAAAGTGGAGACCACTCGAAACGATTGTTGTGCGAGAACGATGAAATTGCCGGGCATATGTGCTCACCGTCTTTGGATTTATATTTTATCGTTGATGCTCTTCGTTATCCCTGGCCTTCCGACGCAGTATTGTTCATGAAGTTGATCGCCCACATATGGCCGTCCAAGTCCTTGGAGGCCCATGATAAATGAACCCATAATCCTGCCTATTTTTTCGGATTGAGGCTGTCCGCTTCATTGCATATAATAAAGGTACCGCCCTTCGGGGAGATCGTTAAGGGAGGCCACGATGAACGAGACCGCATTTGACGAACCATTATTTGCAAGTATGAAGCCGGGCTTAACCTCGTTCTGTTACCGAATGTTAGGCTCCATGGACGATGCGGACGATGCCGTTCAGGAGACGAGTATTCGGGTCTGGCAGAGCTGGAGCACGTTCAGACAGGATTCCTCGTTCAAAACTTGGGTCTATCGGATTGCCTCCAACCTGTGCTTGGACAAGCTGAGACAATCTAAACGCCGCGCGCTTCCCGTTGACCTGTTCGACCCGGCCGTTGCCATCGTCGAGCCGCGCGACACGCTGCCGGACTCTGCCTGGATCTGGCCGTCTCCCGACTTTGGGGGCAATCCGGAGGATCGGCTCGTCCGCAGAGATACCCTTCGGCTGTGCTTCATCGCTCTCCTGCAGACCTTGCCTCCGCGGCAGCGCGCGGTACTCATTTTGAAGGATGTATTTGAATGGTCCTCCAAGCAGATCGCGGAAACGTTGGCGATGTCGCCGGCAGCGGTGAACAGCGCCTTGCAAAGAGCCCGAGAGACGATGGACCGGGCGCAGCTTCGCTCGGATGAGCTCAGCAGCATGGACGTTCAACCGGAGCAGCAGCTGCTGTCCCGGTATGTGGAGGCCTTCGAGCAATTCGATATTGCTGCGCTCGTCGCGTTGTTCCACGAGGAAGGCTGCATGTCGATGCCGCCCTTCGAGATGTGGATCCGCGGCAAGGAAGATTTGTCCGCCTTCTATTCGCTTACTCGCTGGCATTGCGAAGGTTCGCGATTGGTGCCCATTACGGTGAATGGCGGTTATCCGGCGTTGGCCCAGTATATGCCGGGCAAAGAGGGCTCTGGCCTGGTACCCTGGGGCATCCACGTCATCGAAACCAAAGAAAATCAAATCCTGCACGTTCAAAACTTCATTCATACGCCATTATTTTCGCGATTTGGGCTGCCTGAGCGAATGGACCAATGAATTTCGTCATTGGCTTACGTCTATATTATTGAGAATAACCAAATGACGAATATCATGAGAGAGGTGTCTATTTAAAATGGAAACGAGTCAACCGACGAAAGTAACCGTGCAAGCCGTTATCCAAGCCCCTGTTGAGAAGGTATGGCGCTGTTGGACCGAGCCGGATCACATCACAAAGTGGAATCAAGCGTCCGAGGACTGGCATGCGCCGAGAGCCGAAAACGATCTGCGGGTCGGCGGCAAGTTTCTGACACGGATGGAAGCGAAGGATGGCAGCATGGGCTTTGATTTTGGCGGCGTCTACGATGTCGTGAATCGGCATGAGGCGATCGGCTACACCATGGAAGACGGAAGAAGAGTGGATATTGCATTCGTCGATCAAGGGAATGAGACGAAGGTCATTGAAACGTTCGACGCGGAAAGCTCCAATCCTGTCGAATTCCAGCAAGCAGGCTGGCAAGCGATCCTGGACAATTTCAAAGCCTATACCGAACAAAACTAATCATCGCGAAGAAGACGCTGGGGAAGATGCCCGGCGTCTTTCTTTATGAACCCTAGTACGAGCGTGCTCTCCGTTAGCCTTAACCTTGTGCCGCATCCATGTTCATGGAGTTAATGGCCCACAGATGGCCGTCCAAGTCCACAAAGCCCCAATGATACATGGACCCATGATCTTCAGGTTCAGCGTGCAATTTCCCGCCCAAGGAGACCGCGGTATTCACGATTTCATCGACCTTTTCCCGGCTCTCGAAGGCCAATGCGATCGTCATCTGCGCATACTTGCTCGTATCGACGGATTCCTTCTCCGTGAGCGTATTAAAGAATGTTTGATTAATCAGCATGACCTGCAGGTTGTCGCCGATCACGAAGGCTACCGAATTCTCGTTATCGGGGAATTGCGGGTTGAGCTCAAATCCGAGTCCGGTGAAGAACGCTTTCGATTGTTCTACGTTTTTTACAGGCAGGTTGAAGCTCGTGAATGCGGACGTTAATGCCATTTTCAAAACACCTCTTCGTCAAATTAGTTTGTGTTCATTTAATGCCTTCGTTTATATAGACGACAGCCGATCCGGGAATTCATCGGTCTCATGGATTCGGAAGCGTAAAATTTTGAATAATAACTTGGTATGGAGTTGAGGGACCGTTTTGCTTATCTACAGTTCGTCGAGGGTCCGAATCTCTAGGAACGCCACTGACGCAACAAAAAGCCTCCTTCCGCGTATAAACGGAAAAACGTGGGAGGCGTGGTGACGATGAAGAAATTTGCGATCGGCGTGCTGTTCGGATTGCTTCTGGCGCTGTCGCCGTTCGCCTATGCGACTGGCAAGATCGAAGTCGACTTGTTTCCGGTCAAGTTGTGGCTGAACGGGGAGCAGAAGAAGCTTCCGGAGGAATATGTGATTCTGAATTATAGCGGTCATGCTTATGTACCGATCCGGTATCTGACGGAGCAATTTGGCGGGAAGGTGTCGTATGACGAGCGGGAGGGAGCGATCTCGGTCAGCTCGGCGCCATTACCTGTTCTGCCCGATCCGTATACGTACGAGATGGCGGAACGCAACGGCGATCTGATGAAACGACGCCCGGACAAGAAGAAGATCGAAGCTTTCGTGCGAAGTGTGCATGAGGATACGGAAGACTGGATCCGTCTGACGTCGCATACGATTGAGGGTGATCCGCTTATTGTTTCATTGATTTATGATAGTGCCTCCAAAAACATCCATTACATTCAAGATCGGTCGCGGGATCGGTTCGGCAGCATGGCGATCACGGCAGTAACCTGCAAACGGCTCGATGAAGTAAAGGCCGGGGAGGGGGGCTCGACGTATCGTTTGGTGGGATGTGACGGTTATTCGCGAGAGATCGATCTGATTTCGTTCGACAAGTAAATAATGGATATGGAAAACCTACGAATTACGAAGTTATTCTTGAACGAGTAGTTCAAAGGTTAAATTAAGAAATTTGTTACGCTAATGAATGGAGCGTGAGCAATGGGAACAGTTTGGCGCTGTTATGCCTCCAGTATGGGAGAACGGCCACTGCGCAACAGAGAGTTTTACGAAGAGACGGCTTTTATACCCTTTTGGGTGTAAAAAAAGACTTGATTCTACATGGAGTGGCGGGCATGGAAGGGGCTAGTCTGCCAAGCGAAACCCTTGTGATATCCGAAGCATAGTGAAAAGTCAATTTTCTGCCATCCTAATATCCAATAACTATTTTAGCTATTGCACTCCAAGTAAGGTAATATGGTATAGACTACAGGGAATGAGGGCTGAAACTATGAAAAAAGATGAAGTAATATTGACGCAAGAGGGCTTGGAGCAGATAGAGGAAGAACTCAACGAGCTCAAGACGGTCAAGCGTAAGGAATTGGCGGAGCGATTGAAAGTGGCGATTAGTTATGGCGATCTTAAAGAAAATAGTGAGTACCACTCTGCCAAGGATGATCAATCGCACATGGAAACCCGGATTTTGGTCCTGGAGCGGATGATAAAGCGGGCACGAGTCGTGAGTGCGGACAGTGTGAACTTGAATGAAGTCGGCGTAGGTTCTTATGTGATCTTGAATGATATTGAATTTGCCGAGAAGATTGAATACCGCATTGTCGGTCCGGCTGAAGCGAATGTAGCGGAGAACAAAATATCTTACGAAAGCCCACTCGGAAAGGGTCTTTTGGGCAAAAAGGTAGGGGATATAATTAACGTAAACGCGCCGATGGGCAATCTTCAGTATGAGCTGCTCGAAATCAAAATGATTTAGTCATAATTAACACCTCCATCGGCACTCCTAGGATCGATGCTATACTAACTTCCGGTCTGTTGTGATCCTAGGGGTCGGTGTCAGATCCGCCGAATATGGTGACGGTATAGGCACTCCTGTATGGTTTCGCTCGTACTGGTGAGGTCATGCATAAGTGATAATCAGAGGTTTTGACGAGATTCAGAATAAGATGCAGTTGCGTTCAATAGGCAGAAGATGCCCCAATTCAGGCGAAACCTACGTGCTGCGGCGCCATGCGATTTCGCCTTTTTGGTGATAAGTGAACCGTATCACAAATAAGAGCAACTTGCTCGTTTCCTCGCAGGGCATATACAATAACCATAAATATATAAGATAACGCAAAAATGCCTTTAAGCCACATCAGTGATTTAAAGGCATTCTCATATATGTGTCGAGACAAAATTGTAAGTTGGTTGCGGGGGCAGGATTTGAATATTGGTGTTAATATGCAAGCTCATATTTATGGGATCTCTCTAGAGCATGAAGTATCCTTAAGGCTAGGGTGGTATAATCACTCTAGAGTGTTGAAATCAGAAGGGTGATAGCCATGAGCGTAATACGGTTGGAGAACGTCACGAAGAAGTACGAAGAGTCTATGATCTTTCGCGACATTTATTTTCGAGTTATGCAAGGGGAACGTATCGGCCTAATCGGACGGAACGGCGCCGGTAAGTCGACGGTATTTAAGCTCATCATGGGCAAGGAAGAGCCGACGTCCGGCAGAGTAGAGATAGACCCTCAAGTGCGAATCGGATATTTCTCGCAATTCTCGGAACTCAGCGGAGGCCTGTCCGTTCAGCAAGAACTGGAAGCGTGCTTCGAGAAGGTTGCCCTAATCGAACGAGAGCTGCAAAAGGTAGGAGATAAGCTGGGTATGGTTACAGACGATAGCGAGATGAATGCGCTGCTAGCAAGGCAAGCGGAGTTATTCGAACAAATGGATCATCTCGATGGCTGGAACGTTTCCGTCGAGATTAATACGGTGCTTACGAAGCTAGGGTTTAACGACAGATCCCGCAACCAGCCAATCGATGAGTTGTCCGGAGGATGGCGTAACCGCGCGGCGCTCGCGAAGATGCTAATCGAGCTGCCCGATGTCGTTCTGCTCGACGAGCCGACGAATTACTTGGATATGGAAGGGATCGCATGGCTGGAGCAGTGGTTGTACCGATTCAAGGGAGCCATGATTCTGGTGTCGCATGACCGGCAATTTATCGACAAGGTCGTCACGCGCACGATCGAGATCGAGAACTATCATTTTCAGGAATACGAAGGCAATTACACCGATTACGTCCGTAAGAAGAAGATGCGCAAGAAGGAGCTGGACCGCCAGTTCGAGTGGGAGGAAGAGCTGCTGCTCATGGAATCCGAGGCGATCGACGATCGTGCGAGCCGGAAGTCCGGTTCGAAAGACCGTCTCTCGCGGAAGCTGGCGGATAACAAGAAGCGGGTAGAGCCGCATCCCGTTAACGTGCTGATTACCGACATCTACGAGAGGTTGCGCTTTCCCGACAAGCTATGCGAAGTGAAGAAGATCGGGCAGACCTACGAGGGCAGGCAGATCTTCGAGAACGTAAGCTTCGATATTCAGAAGGAAGATCGTTTGGTCATCGTGGGACCGAACGGAAGCGGGAAGTCCACACTCATTAAGGCGCTTTCCGGGCAGGAGAAGCCGGTTTCCGGGGAGGTTGTCTGGGAGAAAGGCGTGAACTATGCCTACTTCAACCGGATGTGGGAGGAACTTGATCCTAAGGATACCGTCAGCCACGCGGTGAATACGTATGGATTGGGATTAGACGCTCCGCGCAAAAAGGTGAACAAATTCCTAGCTATGCTGCAATTCTCGGAGGCGGATCTAAGCAAGGCGATCGGCAATCTGTCCGGCGGGCAGAAGGCTCGGGTGGCTCTGGCTAAGTGTCTTCTCTCGGGTGCGGCCGTTATTATCTTGGATGAGCCGACCAACCATCTGGACCTCACGAGCATACAGGTAATGGAGCAAGCTCTGATCCATTTTCCCGGTGCGGTCATTACGGTAAGCCATGATCGCTTCTTCATCGATAAGATCGGGACCAAGATGCTGACCTTCGATCCGGTAACGGGAGTGACCGAACAGAGCTTGTAAGAGAGAAGGGCTCTCTCGATACCTCTCAGCGTTGACTACAAATAGCGGCACGTTGGAGAGTCTGTTCAACCATGCCTTCCCTGGACAACTTGGCCAAACGGCCAGATGGTTTTATTAGAACGGTCAAAGGGATGCTTGCATGGGATTCCTGTTACACTGGAGTAGGATTGAACTATTCCGGCAGGTATGGAACGTGGGGAATTCTGGAATCAGAGGAAATGACCTGGAGGCTATGTTCTTACGGAATAAACTAAAGGCGGAACGCGACATGAGTCAAACTTACCCGTTGATCGATGTATTTAGTTATCGCAATAAAAGCTTTATGTCTGCTTTTTTCCATGCACATTCCGAATATGAGATATTATATGTCCATACCGGTGAATGCCGTTACTTGCTAGGGGAAACGATCATCGATTTGACGGCTGGCGATATGATCGTTATGAACGGGATTAGCTCGCATGGACCTATGATGGAAAAGGACATTACATGCATCCGCACAATGGTTCGTTTTGACGAAACGGTATTGAAGCCGCATTTAAACCAGCCCGGCCTCGTTGACGTGCTAAAACCTTTCCGGGATTTGCTGCATTACCGATGCCGGTTGTCGGAGGAATCTAAAAAAGAAGTGGAAATGATCTTTTCGCAAATGAACCGCTACTTCAACCGCAATGGCGCTATCGAATACAACCGGTTGCGGGCATCGTTTCTCGATCTGCTGCTCCTGATTTACGAGCATAGCGAAGAAATGATGCGGCAAAGAACCGCGATTCCAGTAGAAAAGGAGCAGGTCGTCCGTAAGCTGCTGAACTATATCGAGCTCCATTATGCAAACGACCTGACCCTGGACGAGCTGTCCGCCTATGTTCATTTAAGCAAGTACTACATGGTGAAGCTGTTCAAGGAATTGACCGGTACAACGGTCTTTGAACATTTGAATAAACGCAGAATCAATCAGGCGAAGCTGCTGTTTCTGGTCGACTACAAAATGTCGGTAACGGATGCCTGCTATGAGGTTGGATTCAAACAGCCCACTCATTTCTCACGCAATTTTAAGAAGATGGTGGGCATGAGCCCCGAGCAATTCAAGAAGGTTTGCCAAGAACGCAATTAGAGATAGTTAAGGCGAGTTTAACGCCAAGCACCGATGTGAGAATAAAAAAAGGCTATGTTATCTTTGTATTCGGAAGCGCTTACCAAACACTATCTCCGGTAATCAGATGCGGTTCATACCGTGAAGGGCTGCCGGATGAGCAAGGGGAATCGCGAATGGATCATGAGGAGAGCAAGCCTGTTTTGCATGCCGAAAAACAAAAAGGGGAGACGGGTAAACCTGTAAGCCGCAGGGAGATGCTGGCGGCCATAGGCGCTGGCGGGATGGCAATGATGGCTAGTAAGCTATGGAGCGGCGGTCCAGTATCGGCTGCAAGTGGCCTTTCGGTCACGAAATCCGTCTATGGCGATGGGAGTTGTCCGGGTGGGATCGGCTCGGAATGCGTAACGTACAAGTATGACGGAACTCAGCCGGAGCGGACTGTCCGGGACAAGCTGCAAGAGCAAGTGAGTGTGAAAGATTTCGGTGCCGTTGGAGATGGGGTTACGGATGATTCGGCTGCTTTTCAGGCTGCAGTCGACGCTCTCTCGCTGCAAGGGGGAGGCCGTCTGCTCATACCGGAAGGAACCTATGCGTTCCCCGCTGTCAGTCCTACCATTCAAGCGCCCAAGCGAACGCTCATTACTTCGAATCACATCCATATCGAAGGGGTCGGATTGCCGACGATTCATATGACCGGAATGACGAAGTCGTATATCGATTCGATCAATGACCTCAATTCGTCGGGACGCGATGTGTTCACCGTTTTCAGCTTTATGGGCGTATCCAACTGCTCGGTTCGCGGTATTCGATTTACGGGAGAATGGGACGGAAGCGGCACGTTCCGCTATCAGTCGCCTCGGGCGAAAGGGGTCGGGTTTACCGGCTGTACAGACTGTGTAGCTGAACAATTGTACGGTTCCCACTTGTTGGGCAATTTGGTCAATGCGACTCCGGCGAGCTTCGCACATGACGGGTTTTACAAAGTAACCAGCGGAATACGGATTACGAATTGCTTCGCGGAATACTGTCTGGAAAACGGCTTCAATTATATGGGCGACACGTATAACAGCGGCATTTTCGATTCAACGGCCAAATATTGCGGCTCTGCCGGCTTTGAAGGAGCTACCGTCAATCTGACCATTACCGGTAATCTGTTCGCCAATAATAAGTACTCCGGGCTGTCGATTTCAGGCAAACAGGTGGTGGCTTCCTCCAATATATGCACAGGGAACGGCGACGGCGGAGTTCCTACAAGCTCGACGATGGGGAATGGGATTTCGATTACTTATTTTAGCAATCTGCCAACCGGAGACATTGTTCTCGCCAATAACATCATTAAGGACAACGGCGGTTTCGGCGTATATGTATATCCCGGCGTCACCAAATTGGTGATAGACGGCAATATACTCTCTAACAACAGCCAAGGCAATGCCTACAAAATGGGCATCAACCTCGTCGGAAGCGCAACGAGCCGCATTAGCGACATCGAAATCACCAACAACCAGCTGCGGGACGATGTAGGCCATACAACTTACTTTATTAATATTAGCTATGCCTATCAAGTTAAAGTAACGAACAATCGCTGCGTCATGACCGGGAACAGTATGGCTTATGCCCAAGGGACAGCATCGGACTGCGTTTTCTACGGTAACCGTTCGAATCGTGCGATTATTATGTCTCCAAGCGCTGTCGACTGCTATCAATACGACAATATGGGAATTAATCCGAAGCGGCTTGCGCAGTCAACGGCACCAACAACCGGTACTTGGAGCGTTGGAGATTATGTGCAGAACACCGTCCCGTCAGGCGCCAATGCTACGATCGGCTGGGTATGCACGTCCGCGGGAACGTTCACGCCGAGCACGGTGTGGGCTGCCAGCCAATCCTACTCGGCCGGTGTTTACACGAATGCTAATTCGAAAGTGTTTCGGGCCGTCAAAAGCGGTGTTTCTGGGACGGTATCACCGAGTCACAGCAGCGGTATCGTCGCCGACGGAACGGTACTTTGGGAATTTGTTTCCGTGTACAGCACCCCCGTGTTCAAATCATACGGACTTCTTCATGAAGTGAAGACTGGCAAAGCGGTTTTCAGCGGGGATGGTCTGACACCGGTGTATCCAATTCCACACGGCCTTTCGGCGGTTCCGTCGGGCTACCAGATCACTCCCGCTTCCGCAGATGCGGGAACGGCCGGTATCGCTTATGTCGAAGCTGATACTGTTTATGTCAATGTTCATTTCTCATCCGCACCCGCTATAGGAGTGAATAATGTGCTGCTTGTATGGAGCGCCGATTGTTGAATCGGGAATCAGATAATAGGGGGAATCGCCATGATCATCGGTAAAATGTTAAAAAGCGCAATGGTGCTCGCAGCCTTGAGCAGCGCCATTGCCTGCGGACAGCAAAACAGCGATGGAGGAACGGCTGCGCAACCCGTGACCAAGCCGTCGGAAAAAAAAGAGCCAGTAACGCTGGCCTTTTATTGGCCTTTCGGTGTGGAAGAAACGTTTATGAAAGATTATGGGGGACAGATTCAGAAAAAGTTTCCTCACGTCACCGTCAAGTTCATACCTTATAAAGATGCCAAACAAATCGACGACCTGGTTACAACTGGGGATCAATTGGACGTTATGGGAATCTCGATTGGCTCCATGGATGCTTATATGCTGAGACTTGGGCTGCAGAGCGATATTACGCCATATATTACGAAGTACAAGACCGATCTGAGCAAATACGAACCGACCAGCATCGAAATGTTAATGCAAATCGGCAACGGCCATATATACGGTTTGCCCATTTTCGATTCGCCTTCCGCTGTATACTACAATAAAGATATTTTTAATAAGTTCGGCGTTGCCTATCCGAAAGACGGGATGACGTGGGATACGATGTACGAGATGGCGAGGAAGCTTACGGTTAAAGACGGCGGGACGCAATATTACGGCGCGCTAATTTCCGCTTCCCACTTGGCGTTGCGCAATCCGCAGTCGTTGAATATGATCGATCCGGTCAAAAATAAAGCGGTATTGACAACAGACGGCTGGAAAAGCTTCCTGGACAATCTGACACGGTTTTACCAACTGCCGGGTATGGAATGGGATAAGGCGAAACTCCAAATCGCGAATCAAGGCAATATGTTCCTTAAGGATCGGACCGTCGCCATGTGGCTGCCGGTAAGCGCCACGTATACGGAAAAGGAATTGGCAGGCATGAACTGGGATCTCGCGACTTTCCCAACGGATGCGAAAAATCCCGGAGTCAACCCTCAAGTGTATCCATTCTATATGTTTGTTTCGCAAACTAGCAAATTTAAGGAGCAAGCCTATGAAGTCATCGCTTACTTGGCTTCTGAAGAATTTCAGTTGGAAAAATCGAAAAACGGCCAATTTGTCAGCTTGTTGAAAAGCAAAGATATACGGCAGATTTACGGTCAAGATTCCACGCTCTATAAAGGTAAAAACGCAAAGGCACTCCTGGCGGAAAAGAACGCTCCTCCTATGCAAGTATCCAAATATAATGCGACGGCGGGAGGCCAGCTGTTCAATGCCTTTATCTCGGTCGTTACGGGCGTGCAGGATACGAATACGGCACTCCGGACCGCGGAGGAAACAGTGAACAAAACGATAGAGGCCGACAGTAAAAAGTAAATCGAATGTCGCATCCGTTGCGACGCGCAGATGTCACCAGATCGGCAAGCTCGTCGTCCTCGACGACGAACACCCCACAGCGGTTGCGGACGTTATAATCGAAATAGATTATCCCTATTTCCATGTTTGGTAAAGGAGCGCCGTACTCATGCATCCATCCAATCCATCTGATCAAAACCAAGCAATTTCCGACGCAGCTGAACAAGTGGATTTTGTCCGCTTGTTAAGGGAGCACAACGAAACCCCGGAAACGTTGTACGCCAAGGTGACTGGAGACAGCTTTGCCGAGGTGCTTGTCCCGTTTAAAGGCAATCGCTGCGCGCATTACAGCTTCGGCAAAAACACCAACGACGACTTTATCTTATTCCGTCACGGCGCAGTCTCCGAGCTTGTAACTGCATCCGATGCCGCCACGGGCGAGCCGCGATATGCCGCAAACAAGCTGTTTGACGTGCTTCAGCAGTGGAGCAACAAGGAGTACGCCATTTGCGTTTCACCAGCAGGAAGCGAATTCAAGCATCAATGGCTGCCGGAGCATAATCGGACTGGCACTGTATTTGCCGTCTCGCAACGGCTTTATATGGACGAGATCGAACAGTCGGGATGGACGGCAGACGACGATTTCCGTCCTGTCTCCAGCTTGCGCATCGAGCAGCGCATGCTAGGCATTCACCCCGACGATCCTTCGGCTCCGTTGGCAGAAATCGATTGCACGACCTCCATAGAAAGCAGTGGCGTATCGGTTCGTTCAACCGTCCGTTGGCTGCGGCCGGTATCGGTTGCCGCGGGCTACGGAATGATGTTCCCGATTGTCGGGACGTTCGCCGACAAGCTGATGACAGGACTCGGCCATCGATACGATGCAACGGCAACCGACGGCAGCCGCACCTACTTGCTCGACCATGACCGCTCGCTCAGTTACGCATATGTGCATGAGCCGGAAGGCGCTCACGGCGAGCACGAGACGATGATTGCGATGACTGTCCGCGATATCGCCTCGACGTTTCGCTACGGGCAAGCCGGAAGAAGTTCCGCGGACTCTCTGATCTTTTTGGAGCATCGCAACGTCAACATCCAGAAGCTGTATCCGAAAGTATACGACCATCATACGACGCAGCCGGGCGACGTGTATGAGGCATCAGGAGTCTACTTCATCGGCGAACGTCCGGCGGTTGCGCAGCTTTAAGCAAAGCCGAATCAGGCGGACGCACAGCAGGCAGATCCAAGCAACTCCTTAAGGGACATTGCTTGCTCTGCCTGTTTGTGTACTCCTAAATAGCAATTATCAACCGCTCCGCAGTATCGCTCAAGCTATCAACATCGGCGCTCTTGCCGGGGTGTATTTATTTCCTCTTGCCAATGTGAAAACCGTAAATACAAAAGATCAACCAGTACCGCAAGTAAATGCGGTCTGGAGCCGATCAAACAATCCCAAATCCATGAGTAACGAGGAACTTATGAACTAGTAAAATCAGTTAGATGGAACGCGGAGTGCGGGAAACTGGTTGCGGCTCCAATTTATCCTGATTATGGTAAAATATATGCCGAAGGGGTGGGGAAAATGAACTTGGTATTAGATTATTAGATGAAATTCTATGTAAACAACCAGCAGATAGGGTCCATATGTCAATAACGTCTAATTATTGGGATTCATTGCAGCCGGATCTGAGAAAAGGGGGAGGGTATGTGAAGTCGGATAAGAAGTCGAGTCCATTCCGTTTAATGCATCAGATTCCCCTCATAATATTTGTGGCTTATACATGGATTAGTTTATTTTGGCTTTCTGATATGTTTGTAAAGCTTGGCTTACCAATTAAGTATTCAACATATGTGCCAATACTGACAGTCGTAACATTCGTAATAGGTTATGTCTCTGCACTATTAGATAGATTTTTGCGTAGAAAATTCAATTAACAGATGAAAACTTGGTCTTTTTCCAATCCTGAAGTGTCTAACATAACTGGGAGGTGCACGGATCCGTGAATTGGCACGATAATGATCTGTTAATGGAGCATTATGATCGCATCAAGCGGTATATCGCCTACAAAGCGGGGAGCGATGAAGCGGAGGATTTGACGCAACAGGTGTTTCTCAAGGCACATCAGTCGCTGAACTCGTTTCAGAACAAGTCGAGTTTGTACACATGGCTGTATTCCATTGCCTCCAACACCATGATGAACGAAGCAAGGAGGGCGTATCACACCAAAGAGTTGCTCGAAGGTCAGGAGACTAGCTTTTCGCGTTTTATAACGACCGACTTCACGAAGGAGGTGGATTTCAAAATTGATCTTGGTACTTCCCTCCATAAACTGGATCAGATCGACCAAGAAATTCTCACCTTGCGTTATGTTGCAGACTACTCCTTCCGCGACATCGCCAAGCTGTTGAAATTGCATGAGAGCACGATCAAAAACAGGATGTACCGCTGCTTGGGAAAAATGAAAAATGACTTGGAAAACTGGCACATCGCAGCGCCCTTCAATCCCAAGCAATACATTAACATGGTCAATATGCTCGAAACCGGGCAAAGCGATCCGGAATTCCAGAAGGTGACCGACGATTTTATGGCCATTTTGCGGCAAAACTTCCGGCGCATTACATCAGCTTTAAATTTCACCCCGCATACCAAAATTGCGTATGAGATTTATCCCGATCCAGAGTCGATGTTCCCGGGAAACAATTCCGCTACAAAAACCTTTATCGGAACCACCAGTCAGTTGAACGTAGTGAAGATCGTTTCCCCTTTGAATCCGGGACCGCACTTTGATTATCAGGGCATCGTCCGGCGTTCTTTGGCTCTGTATAGTAGAGCGTTAGCCAAGCAATTGAACCCGCAAATACCGACGTTTCTACTGCATGGGGTAGGAGAGTATCTCGCGCAAGAATGGTCCCGCAAGCAAGTACAAAGTTGGATAGCTCCCATTTACCGACAACGCGAACTCCCTTCTATTAAATATTTGCGGGCCGTGGAGGCGGATAAGTTTGCACAGATTAGAGGTCGCGAAATGGGCTACACCCTGATTGATTTTATCGTTACCCGATATGGCTGGGATGCCCTCCGCCGTCTGCTTCGAGACTTGAGCAACCTCGAACCCATCTTTGAGCGCACAGCGAGCCAGTTCGAAGCGGAATGGAAGCAGTTCTTGATGGAACAGTATATGGATGATGCGTGTGACTCATCAGGAGCCATAATAACCCCGGAACAGCCAAGTCCGAAAGAACGGTCTTTGACGATCCTTGTACCCGACCATGACGACGGCTCGACCAGGTATAGGAAATCCACGTTAATCGAATATGCACAAGCTTTCGAATCCGCCAATCCCGGGATAGAGGTTAGAATCGTCACAATGCCTTTACTCGATTTCGGCAGGGCCAAATTTTCGGAACGAGTAAGCGGCTCCCATGCTATAGATCTCGTCTTATGGCCTTATGATACCGAGTTCAGCAGGCAGGGCTTGTTTGTCGATCTGCTTCAATTTTATAAGGAAGATGGAATAACTCCCGACGACATATACAAACCGCTAACCGATCTGATGACAGACAACGGACAATTAACAGGGATCCCGATGTCTCCTCAACCGCTTGTCGTATTCTACAACAGGGATTGGTTCATCAGGGCAAATCTGCACGAGCCGACGGAGGATTGGACATGGGAACAATTTTTCGCCATGTCGGCACATTTGAAAGAGGCCAACAACGTCCGGGGGAAGGAGATTTACGGCAGCGCAGTTCCGATCATTCTGGATGTATTTGAATCCTTTGCACAAAGCAATGGCGGCAGCATGCTGTCACCTGACAATAACCATTTAACCGGATATTTGGATAGCCGGCCTGTCGTCGAAGCGTTCGCCTTTTTGCTGAAGGAGATGGGCAACCAAGATGTCGTAAAAAAAGTGCCCAATGGGACAGGTGCAATCTTTAGAGAAATTTCCTCCGGCCATGTGGGAATGGGCGTCGGGAGAATCGGAAGCTATCCTTTTCTTACCCGTAACCCGGAGCTGAAAGAAACGATCGGAGTTGCTCCGCTGCCCCGGCTGGCGGGCGGGGTTCGGGCCAATGCGGTCTCGATTCATGCTGCTTTATCCATCGCTACCGCTTCCAGGCAGCAACAACTGGCCTGGAAATTCATCAAGGATATTGTCCTTAACCCGGAAAGCGAGTTCCAAGTAGATTGGTCGAAACAAGAATTGCTTTTCTCCCGATCTTCCATTCACAAGCTCAAGCTGAACGACGAGCCGGCATGGAAGGTATTCATAGACGAATTGAATTATGCCGTCAAGCCGGTCATTTACCGCAACCCAAAAACCAAATTGTTCGCTACGGTAAATAGGCTGAAACAGCTTGCTTCTCTCGGCCCGGAAGCGGAAGTGCAAATAAAAATGTCGGGAGCGGCTGCTGCGATTGATGAATGGTTGAAGGAGACGAATTGGTATTGACCGATATCTTAATGGAGTGTGAAGACTTGTGAAAAAACTTATTGTGACCAGCGCTCTTGTCTTTGCCTCGAGCTTAGCTGCCGGGTGCACCGCATGGACGGACAAACCGACCTCAACTGTTCCGGGCGCCAAAGAAATCACCCTCGTTACGATGGATTCAAATACTAAGAACCGGATCAGCTCGTTCGAGAAAAGCGCCAAGCTGTTTGAAGACGCGAATCCGGGGGTCAAAGTACACGTTGAAAAGTTAGCCACGCCAAAAGGATATAGAACGGCCTTGCTGGAAAGGGCCAAAGACAATAAACCGATTGATCTCATTTACGCCAACCACGATACGATACAAATCGAGCAAAATACATTTGCCGATCTGGTGCCTATGTTTAAGTCGGATAAAATGACTACCGACGACCTGTACGAGAAACTCGTAGAAATGTCGACCGTAAAAGGAAAGCTGATCGGCATTCCGTTGAACCCGTTGCCGCTTGCCGTATTTTACAACAAGGAATGGTTTGACAAAGCCGGAATGCCATATCCCGACAAGGAGTGGACTTGGGATCAGTTTTTTAATCAGTCGATCAAGCTGCAGGCGGCCAACCGGGTCGAGGGGAAAGAAATATTCGGGAGCGTCGTTCCGTTGGACCTGCATTTGGTAGAGTCGCTTGCGCGGAGCAGCGGGCAAAGCATTATAGCGACCGACGGTAACCGGTTTAGCGGTTATTTGAATAGCAAACCGGTTGTATCGGCCATAACCAAGCTGCTGTTCCATATGAATACGAGCAAAGCGAGCAAAGCCGTTTCCTCCACAACTGCTCCGGTATTTAACGAATTGCGTGCGTTTAATATTGGCATGGGCATTGGGGCGGCAAATATGTTTTATCCTTTGGAAGCTACTTCACAAACAGCAGGAAAATTCGGTTTTGCTCCATTGCCCTTTTTGGAGAAGGGAGCAAAGGCCAATGCTGTTTATTACAACCTGCTGACCATTGCCGAAGGCTCCAAGCAGAAAGAGCTTGCATGGAAATTTATGAAGGACGTCATCCTGAATCCCGACAGCCAGTTCCAAAAAGATTGGGGGCAGCAGGATATGTTGACCGTCAAATCGGCGGTGCCCAAATCCGGACAGCTTACATTCAAAGGCATGGATGTGTTGATCGAAGAATTAAACTATGCTGTCATGCCGCTTTCTTATCGGAACACGCTTTTAAATAGCATCAAAGTGTCTGATCAGAGCTTGCTTACGGCTACGACGGAGGCGGAGGTAATGGCCTCTTTATCGTCACTTGCCGAGGAGATCGACAAGAAGCTGATCGATAAAAAATAAAATAGTTGCAAGAGCCGTTGATGAAACTCGACGGCTTTTTGTTCGGGGTACTGCATGAAAATGTACAAAACAAGGAATCTCCAAATGAAGATTGTCGCGATGCGGGCGAGTGATACCAACGTACCGGTAATATGATTCCGCGTACCCGAAAACGGGGAGGGAAGGATCAGGACTACTTGGAATCTGAGGTAACAAAGATTTTTTTCGATGAAGGACTATACAACTGTTGAAAACTACCTTCTCGATTTTTGGTCTCCCGTCATAGGAGGAGAAGCTGTCTTTACATTTATTTTGCTCATCCGCCATTGCTACGGATACGATGCCGATGGCAATAATGAATGACGTATTGTCCAGCATAATTAAAAGCTGGTATGAAAGTATTCAAGAGCGATTTTTAAGAGAGTATCCGGGAGTTCGTTTTGGGCTTGAGTTCTACACTTGTTGGGAGGCTCTTTTCGGGGTCGATATAACACTTTCTGAATAAGCGTATATCCTCAGAAGTTCGATTACATAATAAATTTTCTAATTAAATGACGTCGCGTACAGCGAGCGTCATTTTTTTTATTTGTTCTCGTGACGGGAATGGGATAAAGTTCTTGTCATTTATGGGATAAGGTTCTTATCAACCGACAGAAGAAATGTTTCCCATTCCCGCACGGTGGTGTTCCTGGGGACGAAGCTGCGGTGACCCAGGCGATCGAACTGCTGAAGGAAGCAAAGAATGCAGGGCGTAAGGGTGCAGGTGGAGACGTATGTACCGCAACAGGAAGCCAGTATGCCGCTCCACGGCCACGAGGTTTCGATCGGCTGGAGCGTGCGGCTGACGGCCGGTTTTTTGCTGGCGAAACCAGGTGGCGAATCGCATAATCTAGAAGAACGTATTATCGACCTCTGCCTGTCAACTCCTATTCTCCGGCCGCAATACCGATTCACGGACGGTCAACTCCGATTCCACATTCATATCCACCCACCGGCCTTGGAAGGCATCAGGCTGGTCGCCGGTCAAAATGTCCAGCGCCGCTTCGGTCAGTTGCTCAATGTTCGGGCCGACGGTAGTGAGCGGGATGTCGAAAACTTGCTCCATCTCCGGAATGCTGTCGTACACAACGACGGAAAACTGTTCCGGGATGCGGACTTGCTGCTTTCTCACAATT
The DNA here is from genome assembly GCF_003626695.1 of Paenibacillus ginsengarvi. GTDB lineage: Bacteria > Bacillota > Bacilli > Paenibacillales > NBRC-103111 > Paenibacillus_AB > Paenibacillus_AB ginsengarvi. Next base: position 9,595 of record NZ_RBAH01000024.1, on the reverse strand, counting down.
TTGTTGAACTCGAACAGCACACCGTGGCTGTCCAAGACGAAGGCGGTCGGTCTCTCTTGCGGTTTTTTGCCGATGAGCGCCAGCAATTTCGCTTCCGGCAGCGAAGAAGGCCTCGGATAATGGATGATAAAATCCGGGTGATACGACAGCTGAAACTCCAGCAAACCGTGCATGAATCCGGACAGTTTTTCCTCGTCTTGGCCAATAAATGCGATGCTCCGGTGACCGAACTCGGCCAAATGCTGTACTGCCTTGAATATGGCGCCTTTGCGATCGATGCCGATCCGGTGTGCGTTCTCCAGGACATTGCCTCCCATTACCAGCATGGAGCCTGCAAACTTCTCCTTTTGCTGGAGAAAGCTCAGACTAAGCGGCAATCCCGGGCTGCTCCAGAATATAAGCCGATCGATGAAATGTTCGCTGAACTGCCGGATCGCTTTATCCGGATGCGCCAGCGAAATCATCGTGCTGAACCCGCGCTGGTCGGCCCGCTTCTGCAAGCTGTTGCACCAATGACTGAAGAACAATCCTCGCGCCCCGTGCCAGATGATGCCGATACAATTCGATCTTTTATTGACCAACCGCTTGGCGGCAAAATTTGGGATATAGTTCAGTTCGTTGGCGAGCGCGACAATTTTGCTTCTCGTCAGCTCGTTGACGCCCGGCTCGTTGTTCAACGCCCTGGACACGGTGGCGATCGTAACCCCGGCGGCTTTGGCAATATCTTTAATTGTCGTCATGGAGAATCGACTCCCTTTACCTATCGTCGTCGGAATAAGTATAACATACAAATGAATATAAAACGTCTAGCGTCGCAAGCAGCATATAACTGGCTCAAGCATGTGATACAGGGATCAAATAGGAAACGTTTACGATAAATGTATTATATTAAAATTACCTATTCAAATACAAGTAAAATCAATATTTTCAAAAAATGGTATTGTCAAAATTGTAAACGTTTAATATAATTCTTTTTGGAACCGGTTTCATTACTTTAATAAAAGAATTGTAAACGCTCATTTATCTATTGCTAAGGAGGATTGCAATGAGACGCAAGGTCAAACACACGATTGCGGTTTGTTTGGTCATAATGCTCGGAGCGGGTATGCTCGTTTATGCCGCCAGCAATGGTGAGGCTTCGTCGGGCGTACCGCTCGACATCGTGAAAAACGGCGAGGCGAAGGCGGTCGTCCTCATCGCGACCGGTGCCGATTCGGGTACGGTCGCCGCGGCGGGGACGCTGACCGACTATGTTTACAAGTCGACGGGAGCGAGGCTGCCGGTTATGACCGAAGCCGACCTGAGCGCATCGCAACACGGCTACGTCCGCATCTTCGTCGGCTACATTGGTACGGGCGGGGATCCGAATGCCAGCACCGAGCTATCGGGGATGAACGGGGACGGCTTCGTGATTCGCCCTTACGGTCATACCGTTGCGATTGTCGGTCCGACGCCGACAGGAACAGAATTCGGCGTATACGATTTTCTCGAGCGTTATGTCGGCGTCCGTTGGCTACTTCCCGGTCCCGACGGAGAAGACGTGCCGGCGCGGACGCAAGTCACTGTTCCGCGAACAGCGATCCGCGAGGAGCCTGCCGCAATTTCGCGTCAATTTTTCGGATTGTGGACCCCGGAGCGGGAAAAGTGGGCGCGCTTCAACCGCATGCACGAAACCATCGCGTTTCATCACAACATGAACGTGCTGTTCGATCCGAAGAAATTCGCGGACCATCCCGAATATTACCCGGGAGGCAAAGTGCCTACGCATCCGTTCGACTGGCAGCCCTGCTTCTCCAATCCCGCAACGGTCACGGCGGCGGTTTATAGGATCAATCAATATTTCGATGCGAACCCGGATAAGATGTACTATTCGCTCGGTATCAATGACAGCAAAAATTTTTGCGAAGCGAATCCGGCTCACCCGAGTTATCCGAACAAACTGAATTCGATTGGCAAGCTTGACATGTCAGACATTTATTATGGGTGGGTAAATCAGGTGGCGGCAGGCGTGCTGCAAACGAAACCGGACAAATATTTCGGCTTGCTCGCTTACAGCAGCGTCTACGACCCGCCTTCTTTTGCGCTGAATTCGCATGTCATTCCGTACATCACCGACGACCGGATGGCGTGGGCTGATCCGGACTTATCCGCGAGTGGATCGACTGCGATGGCTACATGGGCGGCGAAGGCGGACAAAATCGGCTGGTACGATTATTTGTACGGAACGCCGTATGCGCTGCCTCGCGTCTATCCGCATTTGATGAAGGACAACTATGCAGCGGGGAACAGTCATCATGTGGTCGGACATGCTGCGGAGTTGTATCCGAACTTCGGAGAAGGGCCGAAAGCGTGGTTAGCGGCGAAACTCCAGTGGAATCCGAATCAGAACGTCGACGTGTTGCTGGACGACTGGTATACGCATGCCGTTGGCGCCGCGGCCGCACCCTATTTGAAGCAATATTTCGATCATTGGGAGCAGTTCTGGACTACGCGCGTGCTTCCGTCGAACTGGTTCCAGGCATGGAAAGCATCCGTCCCCGGGGTGCGCGGCAGGTACGAATATTTGCCGTTCCTCGATTCGGATTACATGAACTTGGTGACGGAGCAGGAAATCGCCGACAGCCGTAGTAGGCTGGAATTAGCTGTCGCCCAGGCGGGAACGGCTCAACAGGTAAAGCGAGCCCAACTGCTGCTTCGTTCGTTCGACTATTACGAGGCGGCAGCACTCGGTTATCCGCGCGAATCGGCGATAGCCGCGCCGGCCGACGAGACGCAAGCGCTGGAGCTGCTGGACAAGGCGATGGAGAAGGTGGAATGGGCTCAGAAGCAAAAAGATCTGCTCTGGCAGTTCGAGAGCGATCCGGTGCTGATGCAGCCCCATAAGCCGCCGGAGTGGGACGGCATCTGGTCCGGCATGACGAGCGGGGCGTTCAACGCTTTGAGCGATTGGGTGCTGGCGGAACCTCCGGGCGGTGCTGTCAGGCTGCGGCTGGAGCAACTGGCGACCGGAAGCCCAGTGCCCGGCGTTGCCGATATGGCCGCGCTTCTGCTCGCGCAAGCGCGAGGTGTGACGAATTTGGCGCAAAATCCGTCGTTTGAGTCGGGGGCGACGACCGCTCCGCCATGGTATTTCTGGGTGGAAAACACGGCTTCCGGTGTTATTCAGCGGACGAACGCCGCATCCCGGAACGGCGGCTATAGCCTGCTCGCCAGTGGGGTCAATCCAGGAGGGCCCGTTCTGCAAAACGTACCGCTCGGGCCAGGCAAATACGGAGCCGTCTTCCATTATTACACTCCCGGAGGGACACAAACAAAAGGTTCGTTGCAATGGATGTTCAATCTAAAAGCTTCCGGTGGGGCAACCTTAGCGGCGACGCAATCGAACCGGGTTGCTGTGAAATATTCGAGCGGGCAATGGACGACCGCTCTTCACATCTTTGAAGTGAAGCCGAGCTATGGGGGGAAGACGGTGCAATACGCCCAGGCCGTTATTACGCTTTGGAATTTCGCCCCCGGCGAACAAGTTTACATTGACGACGTCGCCATTTACAAGCTCAATCAGTAATCGATTTCCACAAATCCCACATTCAGTTTATGAGGTGACCCTATTGAGACAATCTGCGATTTATACGACAGCGGCAGCATTATCCTTATCGTTTCTGCTCGGAGCTTGCGGCGGAAACAAAGAATCCGCACAGGAGGCGAAGACGGAGCCGGCGAAGAATGAGAGCCCGAAGCCGGTAACGGTCAAAATCGCCCAACGCCACCTTACCGAGGACGAGTTCAAACGTTTTATCGTCGAGCCGGTCAAGAAAAAGTATCCGCACATTACGGCGCAATGGGTCGATTCGTCCAAAGTATCTTTGGCCAATATGATTACAACCAAAGAAATCCCCGACATCAGCGTCGACTATCCGCTCGCTTTGACCCAATTGCTCGATATGAAGGTCGAGCTGAATATGGACGATGTGATCAAAAGCGCAAAGTTCGATTTGAACCGGATTCGTCCGGAATTTCTCGAGTCGATCAAGACGGCCAGCGGACTGAACTATTTGATCGGGCTTCCGATCTACAACAATTCGTTCGCCTTGTTTTACAACAAAGATTTGTTCGACAAAATGGGCGTCCCGTACCCGAGAGACGGCATGACCTGGGATGACGCGCGCACGATCGCCGCGAAAATGACGAGAACCGAAGGAGGCGTGCAATACTGGGGATTGTACCCGGGGGAACTGTACCGCGGCGCGTACCAGGCCGGCCTGCCGTTTATCGATTTCGCCGGCAAGAAGGGCGCTTTACAGACGGAAGGGTGGAAGCAACTGTTCGAGCTGTGGTCCGGCCTGTACAAAATTCCCGGCGCGACGAATTTGCTGCCTAGCGACCCTCCGACGCAGGCGACGCAATCGTTTCTGAAAGGGGAGGTGGGGATGCTTGCCGGACATTCAGCCACACTGCAAAGCTTGAAAACGGTGAAAAACTTCAACTGGGACGTCGTCACCTATCCGGTCAATCCGAAAGCGCCGGGAACCGGGCAGCGGGTCGATTCGCTTGTTTTCTCGATCACGAATGCGAGCCCGAATAAAGAGGCGGCGTTCCAAGTCATCGAAACGCTACTGTCGAACGAAGTCCAGAACGATCTGTCCCGATACGCGAGGGTGTCTGTATTGAAGGATGACAAAGTGCAGCAGGCGTTCGGCCAAGACTCCGCCGAATATCAGTCCAAAAACGTCGTCGCGATGACAAAGCCGAAGCTGGCCGTTATTCAACCGTTCAAGTACAAATTCCCGACCGAGACGAACCCTGCCGTACTCGTATCGAAAGCGTTCCAGGAAGTGGTGACGACCGGGAAAGACATCAATACGGCGCTACGGGAGGCGGACGAGAAGCTGACGAAGGCGATTCAGGAGCTGGACAGATGATTCGTATGATTCGTATTCCTATCGGGCACATTCCCCCTGCTAGTCGCGGGGGGAAGCCGTTTGAGATATGATTTCGAGCAAGCGATCGTCGTACGGGTTCAGCCGTGAACCTTTGTGCAACAGCACCCGGGAGACCATCGTCATTGACGATGGTCTGTACATTTTCTTCTCAGGTTTAGGCATCAAGTGTGTATCACCTCAGAAGACGGCACTGTAATAATGTCGGAAGTCAAAAACATTATTTCATTTAAAGCCGCAATGCTGCGGCTTTTTTGCTGTATGTTACCAAGTTCGTGTCATTGCACAGTGTCTAGAACTTGGTAACATTCCCGATGGTATGAATATGCACCCGTCGGATCTTGGTACACTTGTGGTAAAATAAGGGGAAAGAATTAAGCTCCCTCGGTGCGGTGAACCAAAACGGCAAGGTTTACAGAGAAAATGAGGAGAACCGTTTCAAAGTAGATCATTATAAAGTTAACAGACGAGGGCTACCGCGAATATACGGCGGCTTCATGGGAAGACAGTGAATTTGCAACAGAGGTTGCTCTGCCCGTACAAGGATATGTTGACGAACGAAAAGACGCTGCGGATGAAGACGGCCTGGAAAATGGGGGTACCATTGGATAGGTTGCACTTGGGCTGGTACTTGCTTCGTTGGTCTTGTACCCGGTTCCGTTAAGCGCAGCAGCGATTGTGCTCGGCTCGATTGCTTATGTGAGAGGAAGCCGTCCGTTGGGCGCCGGGGCTGTAATTATCGGCTTCTTGTCGCTTGTCATGATGCTCGTGCTCTTTCCAATGCTGTTCTAGTTTTTGCTGTACACACAATCCGCTTGCTCCAGTTTTGAGGCAGGCGGATTTTTTTGCGCACCCGATTAAATTGTGTATACGTTCCAATTAATAAAGTACATTTTAAAAGGAAAACGGCTGCTCTACTATGAAATTAGAAACACAAATTATACATGATTACCGGAGGAAACCATGTAGTTGGATCAAAAAGACCGAAACAGAACTGTGCTGAACACACAATTGTTTGTTGCAGGAGGGGGGCTTACCGGAGTAGCAGCCGCGCTGGCAGCGGCGCGCAACGGAGTGAACGTGATTTTGTGTCAAGACTGGCCTGTATTGGGCGGAATGCTTCGTCGGAAATTCGCATGAACGTATCCGGCTCCTCACCACGCGGGAAAGAACTCGAAACAGAGGCGAGGGAGAGCGGGATTATCGAGGAAATAATGCTGGAATGCGCAATACGCAGCGAAGCGTTTCGATGTTCGATCTGATTTTGTACGAAACGTGTTTAAACGAACCGTTACTGACGGTCATGCTGAATACGTCGGTTGTCGGTGTCCGAAAAGAAGGAAACCACATCGCAGCGGTATACGCCAATCGGGAAAGCACAGAAGATTTCTTTGAAATTACAGCGGATCTATTTGCCGACTGTACGGGTGACGGAAGGCTTGGCTACGAGGCAGGCGCGTCGTTTACGACCGGACGGGAGGCGGCCGGAGAATCCGCTGCAACCGCGCTGAGCGATTCTTACCGGCTTGGTTCCTCTCTTCTGTTCACTGCACGGGACGAGGGCAGGCCGATGCCGTTTGTCAAGCCGGCATGGGCGCGCACGTTCACCGAAGACGATTTTCGTTTTCGCGGCCATCGCGCTTTTACCAGGCAAACGGGAATCGCGGCGGTTTATCGGGAAACAAGTGCTCACCCAGAACGATTTGGAACAGGTAGTCGATTTTGAAGATGTAATCGCTTACGGCGGCTGGTCGATGGATACGCCTCCTCCGTCAGGCATAGACGCCAAAGAGGAGAAGCCTTGCTCACAGCCGTACACGCCTTACATGTACGGGATCCCGCTGCGTTTGCTCGTTAGCGCAAATGTCGATAACCTGATGTTCGCCGGGCGCAACATGTCAGCGGCACACATTGCGTTCTCCAGTACGAGAGTGATGGCTACTTGCGCAGTGGCCGGGAAATGGAGGGATAACATTGGAAAAAAAGCAAGAGGAAAATCGCGAACGATTCAGCCGAAGGGCATTGCTGACCTCCATCGGCATGGCGGGGGTGGCAACGGCTGCCACCAGTCTGCTTGGACCGGGTATCGCGCTCGGTCAGGAAACCACAGTTACGGGATCCGTATACGGCAATTTAAATAACGGTTCCAAAGGGAATGGGGCTTGCGTATCGATCACAGTCGAGCAATTGCGATCCATTAACACCGGCGGTAAATCCGCGTCGGACTTGTATTTCATTGTTGATCCCGGCCAGGAAGGATATTTCAAGTATGACAACACCGATACGACTTCGCTGGATAATACGGGAACCGTGCTTGTTACCACTTCCGGAAGGCGCTACAAGCGCGTGATTGAAACGGACTATCTCAACGTAACCTGGTTCGACACCAAAGGAGACGGCTCGACCGATGATACGGCTGCTATTCAAAATGCGGACAACACCGCGGCTGCTTTGTCCAAAAGGCTTTATTTTCCGGCGGGGGTCTACATGGCTTATGGTTTGTTCATTAACGTTCCCTGGTATTCAGACTGCGGCGCCATCCTCCAAAACAACTCTCCCGAATCCAGTAAGTACAACTTCATCCGGATGACAGGAAAGGATGGACTTACACTGGAAGGACTGACGTTCGACGGGAACGTAAGCGCGGACCCGGAAGCGTGGAAAGGAAACTACGACGCCTTTACCGGGGCGATAGCCTGTTACATCCGGGACAGCACCAATATCATCTTGCGTGGATGTATTTTTCGCAATAGCTTCATGTCCAATCTTCGCATCGAGAATTGCCATTCTGTTGGTGTGGAGACTTGCATCCTTCTCCATGCACGGGGAGGTTCCGGCGATGGGATCTATGCGCGAAACTGCCAGGACGTCAGATTTGATCGCTGTAAGGCCGAAGACTATACCCGTATCGGGTTCGTTTTGGAGGGCGGCTGCGTCAACGTCTCTTACTCCCAATGCTACGCCCGTTACGGGCACGATTCATCCAGACAGTATGGCGGTGGTGAATTTAACGCCGGATTCTGGGCGGAAAATTCGGAGACTGTTACGTACGCTCAATGCGTAGCCGAGAACAATACGGATAGAGGATTTGTCGTAAACACCGGCAGTTCGCGTCTTAAGCTCACGACTCCGGCGGTATTTGTACTCGATTCTTGCATCGTGCTCGATAATCTTAACGGAATCGTCATATCCAATAACTTTACTGACGACAGCGTTGCCGTTACATGCAGCAATTGCGCAGTATTCGGATCGCAGAACGGAATCAATGTCAACTTATCGAGTGCAAATGATACGGTTCGGTTGAACCAGTGCTTCGTTCAACTGACGAGCGAATCGGGGATATCCTGCAAAGGCATCATATGCAGCAATAAATTAACCTCAAACGCATCCGTAACGATTCGCGACTGCGTGTTCGACCATTCGTTGGTGACGGAACGTTCGATGTTCGACTCAAGCACTTTTGCTGCCGGCGATATCGTGGTATTTGGCGAGACGCAATTCAATCTGAGCGTTGATCGCTGCGCGTGCCCCGACCCGTCGGAGCCAATCTATTTGAGGATTCATGGCGGGGTGTCTCGGGTAACCGTGGCAGACACGCTTGTCAATATACCAGGCTTTCAAAAGTTCAAGAAGGCGTTGTTTGACAGGTGTCGTTTTCCCACTGGGGAGCATAGGCTTGGCAAAGACATCTCAAGCAACGAGATCCGGTTTCATCATTGCCATGTGGCTGGAAGGATGAACCTGGTAACGACCGGACGCATACAGTTCGATGCGGTGGAATTTGAATTAACCGGCAGTCAATTTATCTGGATCAATCGAGCGGCAGAGAACCGGAATATACTAACCGAGTTTGTCAACTGTCGGTTCCAGAAAGACATAGACGTTTCCGACTACGTTATTCGCATCCAGGAGGAAGGTGCGCTGAAACCAAAGACCCTGTTCAAAGGGTGTGTCTTTTATAGCATGAACGATAATGCTACCACCACGAATACGTTCGTCTGGATCGTCAGAACGGGAACCGATTATTTTTTCTCCGACTGCTTCTCCGACGATACAGTGCAGAACCCGGTGAAGGTGAACGACTCGTTGACGGTTCCCGTCGGTATTGCGATGGTCGACTTGCACTAAAGATTGTAAGTGTAGGAAAAAAGTCTTGTCAGAGCCTGATGGAACAAGGTTGGTCATTTTAGGGCAAGTCTTGCTGAATAAATCCGATTATACATCCAGTTCCCTTGATTAAAAATTAAACACCTATGATATCGTAACCATACCAATATCCAGGCTCGGACGGTGCCTTCAAGGAGAGACGAAGTTACGAGTCTCGATGACCTGAGGAAGCCCTGACTTCAGGCATGGGGGAGTTTGCACTTTAGTCCCTCCATGTGGGAACTGTCGGCAAATGCTCCTTAAATATTGCCCTGATATTAAGGTAATCTTGAACGATGAGAAAGGAAATCCTGTTAAAGTTGAAGTGAAAGATTTGTTACCTTTAGCATATAGACGAATAATTGTGAGTGAGTCACTAGCGTTACAAAGAAGTTAACATGAAAAATACAATCTCTTGTATTTACTATATCTGTTAAATTATGATGTGTTTTCATGGCCCAAATAAAAAAAATCTCCTATTGTAAAAAGGTAGGCGTGTTATCCATACCTTC
>NZ_RBAH01000023.1 GCF_003626695.1 Paenibacillus ginsengarvi | reverse complement strand
CGGGGTGGAAGCGCAGCAATGCGTGCAGCTGACGAATACTAATCGGTCGAGGGCTTATCCAAAGAGCCTCGGATACCCCCGAGGCACTCGATTCTGCTTCAATCGCTCGTTTCGCATCCAGTTTTCAGGGAATAACATGGAGAGGTACCCAAGAGGCCGAAGGGGGCGCTTTGCTAAAGCGTTAGGGTGTAACAGCCGCGAGGGTTCGAATCCCTCTCTCTCCGTTTAGTACCTGTAACTACTTTTATGATGGCGGTGTAGCTCAGCTGGCTAGAGCGTACGGTTCATACCCGTGAGGTCGTGGGTTCGACTCCCTCCGCCGCTACCATCATTATATGGAGGCTTAGCTCAGCTGGGAGAGCATCTGCCTTACAAGCAGAGGGTCGGCGGTTCGATCCCGTCAGCCTCCACCATCAATTTCCTCGTATGATAGACTTGCCATCGAGGAAAGATAAGAAGAACATATGGAGCTGTGGTGTAGAGGCCTAACATGCCTGCCTGTCACGCAGGAGACCGCGGGTTCGAATCCCGTCAGCTCCGCCATTTACTTCTTGCAAGGATGAAAACCTTCAATTAATACAACTACATATGGCTCGGTAGCTCAGATGGTAGAGCAGAGGACTGAAAATCCTCGTGTCGGCGGTTCGATTCCGTCCCGAGCCACCTTGAATGTCCGCTATCTTATTGCGGAACAAACATGGAGGCTTAGCGAAGTGGCCAAACGCAGCAGACTGTAAATCTGTTCTCTTACGAGTTCGGTGGTTCGAATCCATCAGCCTCCACCACTTCTTCTTGATCGAACGATCAGGCGTCACTTTAGGAAATATTCTAATGTGAGCCATTAGCTCAGTTGGTAGAGCACCTGACTTTTAATCAGGGTGTCGTAGGTTCGAGTCCTACATGGCTCATCTAACCTCGTCGCGTATAGCGGCGAGGTTTTTAGTTGCAAAAGACGCTTCCAAGCTCTGCATAATCGGCAGAACCCGGAAGCGTCTTTTAGTTTAACCCCGAAGCTCACGCAAACGTTCGGCGACGGCGTTCATCTTCTGCTCCATCGAAGCCGGACGATCTCGGCGGTCGTCGATTTTCAAATTCGTGCATACCCGGCTAGCTCCCTGAGCAAACGGAGATTCGTGCAGACGGCGGACAATGTCCAGTAGGACCGCTAGCTCCCCTTCAATCACGGTACTCATCGGCGTCAATTGAAAGTGAATGGATTCTCCGGCCTCTTCGAGTATTACCTGCATCTCTGCTACGTAGCGGCTAAGACTTGTCGTTTCCGTGCCTATGGGAATAACGGTAACCTCCACAATGGCCATACATTCCGCTCCTTCCTTCACCTTCTTTTTTTCTCTTTAATTGTACCTACTGATTTTGTCTATATACAATTTAGCGGCTAGGCGAAGGGAACGTCAACCCTCCATAAGGTATGAATGCTATGTCCCTGCTAGTTGGCGGGAACTTTTGCAGAACTTCTTTAATATCCCGTACAGGGATGAACCCCGTCAATTCGACGATTGGCTCGGGCATATCCGAATACAAATAAACGGTATGTTTGGATAAAATATCGTCGATATAGGCGATTTTATGGGCTCCCAGCACAAATTGACGCTGAAGCTTGCTCACGATCGTCTTGCGGTCCTGTATCGTTTCCACCCAATGCTGCAAAATACCGTTGCCGAAATGCTCTTCGCATCTTGCAAGCAAAAGGATGGAACCTCCAGGCTTTGTAAAGGCGGATGCATTTTGCAGCGTTTTGATGGATTGGTATAGGGACGAATCTTTCGGATAACCGCCCGCGGAAGCGACCACAAGCTCATAGGAGTTTGTTTGCTCGATAAAGAAACGATTGCGGGCGGCTTCTACCCCGTTTCGGTGTGCGTCAGCCCATTCACCGGCATAAGCTCCAAGCAGTTCCTGACGATGATTCACAATCACATTAAACAAAAAATGGATCGGTACGGTCTGCAGCGCCTCTGCCATATCATCATGAATCGGATTGTCCGGATCGCCAAGCTTCGCTTTGTAGCGTTGGGATAGGGCGTGATTTGCCTCGATACAGCGCTCGGAGGCCGTGCCGGGCAGAAGTGCCTTTACCCCTCCCGATACTCCGACAAGCCGATGCGGCTCAATATTGCCGGTTGCGATACGAAGATCGGCTTCGATTACATGTCGATTGATTTCGATCGGAGTACCTTGCCTGGTTATCCCTACAAACACACAGTCTTCGGGACACGCCGAATGGTTGAGCACCTTTACGCGGCGATATATCGTTTCACCGACGAGCCGGCGAAGCTCTGCTTCGGTATGCTTTCGGTGCAAGCCGAGAGCTACTACAATGCAGATTCGTTCGTCTGGAATACCGCCTTTGTTCAGCTCCTCGAGCAGGGCCGGCAAAAATAAAAAGCTGGGGCAAAGACGGGTACCGTCGCTGATAAGAATGACAGCTTGTTTCCGTCCCACAGCCAGTTCATGCAGCCTTGTGCCGCCGGCAGGCTGAAGCAGCGCTTGCCGAATAAGCGCGTCAGCCGAAGCGTCCGCTTCCGAGCGATAGGCGAGCAAGGCCGGAGGGTGCATTCCCTCCCAAAACACTTCAATGGAATTTTTACCGTAAGGGAATAATATGGATGCCCCTTCCTTCCGCTTGGATATTGGTTGTCTTGCGTATTTTTTTCATTTCTGACGCAAAACATGCTTTGGAGGAACGTTCCTCCGCGAACAGGGGGGGGCGTATAGTTTTCTTCCTCTTTGAAAATGTGTATCATGAAAGGGAAGAGGGAAAGCCAACTCGCGTTAGGGCAGGGGGAGTTTCATCATGGTGCAGTGGGATCGGATCATACAGCAGCTGGAGCACATTCTCGGTACCGAATTCCGACTCGAGCGGTTGCCTGTGGCGAAATGGAACCGGAATGCGGATGATGCCAAGTCGGCGGATAAAAGCCGTACGATCGAAGGGCGCAACCATTTTCTTTTATATAAGGACGGAGGGCATCTTCAGACAGCTTCTGTGGAAGAAGCGGCCCTGACTATATCGGAGAAGCAGCTCGTCGAGCTGATGCTGGAAGCGCAGCGAATGAACAACAAACACACTATGACGTCCGCTCACTCGGAGGACGAGAGGAAGGCCGGCGTTATCCGGGCATGGGTCGCCGATCAGCTCGAGCAGGGCATTACAGATACGGAGCTTCCCGAAACGATAACTCGCAGCTTTCCGCTGTATGCATCGAAAATACCGCTGCTTGTTTATGGAGATTATTCCGATCAGCGGAAGGCGGCCTACCAGGACTTGAAGAAGCTGCTGGAGTCTTTTTTTGACGGAGAAATCGCGCTCATCCCGCTGCTGGATAAAGAGTGGCTCGTGCTGGGACCGGAATCGCTGCTGCACGAGAGCGGCGACGGCGACGAGGAAACGATGGAGGAGATGCTGGCTTCGCTCGGACAAGCGCTTCATGAGATGCTCGCTACGGAGTGGGTCGGCGAGTGCCATGTGGCTGTCGATTATCCGATGTTGCCCGCCAAGTCGCTGCTGGCTTCGATCTATCGACTGAGGGAGACGATGAGTCTCGGGCGTACGTATCACGTGGCGGACAACATCCATATGCCTTGGCGGCTTCAATTGGAGAAGCTGCTGCAGCCGATCGGCGAGGAGCAGCGCCAGCAGTTTCTGGAGCGGGTGCTAAAGCGCGTAGATTTGCTGAAGGAAGCCGAGATGATCACGACACTCGAGCAGTTTATAACGCTCGATTGCAGTGTGAGCGAGACGGCCAAAAAGCTGTTCATTCACCGCAATACGCTGCTGTACCGGCTGGACAAGTTTAAGCAAGAGACAGGACTCGATGTCCGGACATTCCATCATGCGCTTCTTGTGCATGTTGCCCTGCTTTTGTACAAAGTAACGAAAAGAACCTAATATTTTTGTAAGCAATGTGCATAGTCTAGGAACTAGACGTAGGTTAATATATAGATATGCGAATCACGAACAATAGGGGGAATGTTCCATGGCAGGCTTGCGTTTGAACCACATCGTGAAGAAGTATCCAGGAGCTGCAGAATCTACGGTTAAAGATTTCAACCTCGAGATCAAGGACAAAGAGTTCCTCGTACTCGTAGGCGCATCCGGTTGCGGCAAATCGACGACGCTCCGTATGATCGCGGGACTTGAAGAAATTACTTCCGGAGAGCTTTACATCGGCGACCGCCTTGTAAATGACGTAGCTCCGAAAGACCGCGACATTGCGATGGTATTCCAATCCTATGCCTTGTATCCGCACATGAACGTTTATCAAAACATGGCGTTCGGTCTGAAACTCCGCAAATTCAAAAAAGCCGAAATCGACGCACGCGTGCGCGAAGCGGCCAAAATTCTCGATATCGAAGTACTGCTCGACCGCAAGCCGAAAGCTCTTTCCGGCGGTCAGCGCCAGCGGGTTGCCTTGGGCCGCGCGATCGTCCGCGATCCGCAAGTGTTCCTGATGGACGAACCTCTTTCCAACTTGGACGCCAAACTCCGCGTACAGATGCGCGCCGAAATCAGCAAGCTGGCTAAACGTCTGGAAACGACCGTTGTATACGTAACACATGACCAAACGGAAGCTATGACGATGGGCGACCGTATCGTCGTTATGCACCAAGGCGTTATCCAGCAAGCGGCTTCTCCGGAAGAGATCTACAACTTCCCGCTTAACATGTATGTTGCCGGCTTTATTGGATCGCCTTCCATGAACTTTATTCACGGTTCGCTTTCCGAATCCGGCGGTAAAGTGCGTTTCAAATCGCAAGGGGTGGATGTTGTTCTGCCTGAAGGCAAAGCGCAGCTTCTTCGCGACAAAGGCTACATCAACAAAGAAGTCGTGTTCGGTATCCGTCCGGAAGATCTTCACGACGAGCCGATCTTTATGGAGGGCTCCCCAGAAAGCCACGTGACTGCACAGATCGAAGTATCGGAAAACCTCGGTCACGAAGTTCAGCTCCACTTGAGCGGACTGGGCACGCAAGCGATCGTTGCCCGTGTCGACGGCCGTTCCGGCTTCAAAGAAGGCATGAGCATTAAGCTCGCTATGGACATGAACAAAATTCACATTTTCGATAAAGAAACAGAAGAAAACATCTTGCTGTAAGAATACAGCGCGGAAAGGCCGGCGGCTATCGCCGGCTTTTTTCGTTTCTATAGAAAAGCCGCAGCCGTAGTCGGTCTCTGTACCAACCGGATGAAAGGTTGCTTTCGCACCGTATTTCCATTACGATGAGAACATTGGAACATAAAGGAGACTTCAGGCATGGGGAAAAAGACGAAAGTATCCGACCTCGTCCACAATTTTCACCTCGAGGTCGTGACCGGAGAGGAAGGGCTCGGACGGCTCATCAAAGTGGCGGACATGTATCGGCCGGGCTTGGAAATGGCGGGATATTTCGCTTATCATCCCTGGGAACGGGTACAAATTCTCGGGCGGACGGAGCTGACCTTCTTCGAAACGTTATCCGCCGAGGAGCGGCGCGACCGGCTGACGAAGCTGTGCAAGGAAGAGGAAACGCCCTGCATGATCGTAACTCGCGGTCTGAATGTGCCTCAAGAGCTCATTCGGGAAGCGTCCGAACGGGGGCTGCCGGTGCTGCGCAGTCCGCTGGCGACGACGACGCTGGTGAGCCGGATTACCGATTATTTGGAGAACAAGCTGGCTCCGACGACGACGATACACGGGGTGCTGGTGGAGGTATATGGGATCGGGATGCTGATTACCGGCAGCAGCGGCATCGGCAAAAGCGAAACCGCTCTGGAGCTGGTCAAGCGGGGACATCGGCTCATTGCCGACGATGCGGTCGAGATTCACCAAACGGCCGATCATGTGCTCGTGGGCAACGCGCCCGAGTTGATCAAGTATTTGCTGGAAATTCGCGGAGTCGGCATTATCAATGTGATGACGCTGTTCGGCGCGGGAGCGATTCGGACGAACAAAAAAATATCGCTCGTCATCCGTCTCGAAACATGGCAGCAGGATAAGGAATACGACCGTCTCGGATTGGACGAAGAGCTGACCCGCATTATCGATACCGACCTGCCGCTCGTTACGATCCCGGTTCGACCCGGACGAAATTTGGCGGTCATTATCGAGGTGGCCGGCATGAATTACAGGCTGAAGCGGATGGGATACAACGCGGCGCTGCAATTTACGAACAAGCTGACCGAATCGATATCCGGAGATTTGGACGATCCGGAATGACGGGCGGTTCGAAACTGTTTGGTTAAGGGAGATGGCGTATGGCTTATTTGCTCGATCCGATCGCATTTGCACTCGGGCCGATTACGGTCCGCTGGTATGGCATCATTTTAGGTTCGGCGGCTCTGGTAGGACTATGGCTTGCGGTAATGGAAGGGAAGCGTTTCAAAATATCGCCGGACTTCTTCATGGACCTGCTGCTGATCGGCGTACCGTCGGCCATTATCGGCGCCCGGATCTACTATGTGGCGTTTAAATGGGACGCATACAAAAATAATTTGCTGGAAATATTCCAAATCTGGCACGGCGGCATCGCGATTTATGGGGCTTTGATCGGAGCGATCATAGCCGGGTATATTTATTTCCGCAGAAAAGGCTACAACTTCTGGCGAATAGTCGATATATGTGCACCGTCGCTCATTGCCGGTCAAATGATCGGCCGCTGGGGCAACTTCGTCAACCAGGAGGCGCACGGAGGGCCGGTAACCGAGGAGTTTTTGCGCAATTCGCTGCATTTACCGAACTGGATCGTCGATCAGATGTACATCCAAGGGCAGTATTACCACCCTACGTTTTTGTACGAATCGATATGGAATCTGGTCGGGCTGCTGCTGCTGTTCTGGCTGCGCCGACGTCCGTTTCTGCGCGCGGGAGAGCTGTTCTTCGCTTATTTTATATGGTACTCGGTCGGACGGTTCTTCATTGAAGGGCTGCGTACGGACAGTCTCGCTTTTGATGCGCCGGGCTGGCTGGCTTCCCTCGTGAACGCACTCTGGTCGCCGATGACGCTTGTTTTCGAGGCCGGATCGATGGATTACGGCAATGTCCGGATCTCGCAGCTGCTTGCTGTGCTGATTATCATCGCCGCGACTGTATTGATCGTTTTGCGCCGCAAAAAAGGATGGTCCGCGGAGAAGTACTCGGACCCGATCGTATCGACCAAAATACCGGCCAAACCGGCTGCCGAAGGCGAAATCACCTAAAAAACGCCGCCGAATTCGATTACGGGTAAGGAGATTGGAACTATTGGCTATCACGACTGCGCTTTTCGATCTGGACGGTACGATTGTGGATACGAATGAACTTATTATTCAGTCGTTTCTGCATACGCTGGAAGGGCAGACGGCAGAGCCGTACACCCGGGAACATATTATCCCGCATATGGGCTTCGCGCTTCAAGAGCAGTTGCGTTTTTTCACAGGGAAGGACGATGTGGACGAGCTGGCGGCCCGGTACCGGACATATAACGTGGAAAAGCATGACGAGCTCGTTCGCGAGTTCCCTTATGTCCGGGAAGTGCTGGCTGAGCTGAAGCAAAGAGGAGTGCGGCTGGGCGTCGTCACGAATAAAGTGCGTATGACAACCATGATGGGGCTGAAGCTGTGCGGGCTCGACGCATATATGGATACTGTTGTCACAGTCGACGATGTGGCTAGGGGCAAGCCCGAACCGGATTCCGTGCTCAAGGCGGTCGAGCTGCTGCAGGCCGACCCGGCGGAAACGATCATGGTTGGCGACAGCAAGTATGATATTTTGGCCGGCCAAAAAGCGGGCGTGAAAACAGTCGGCGTAAGCTGGTCGCTCAAGGGTGAGGAGCATCTGATGTCGTTCGGTCCGGATTACATGATCCGGGACATGAGGGAGCTGTTGAAGATCGTCGGCTGAGGCCGGGACACCCCGGCCGGTTATGACGGAGCGGCGGATACTCCGCGAAATACGAGGAGCGAGGGATCGGGCATTGAGACGAACGGAACGTTACCCGGTCGATGGACCGAACGCGCTCTGGCAAATGTACAAGACGGTCAGCCGGTGGAAATCGGTGTGGAACTTTGTGTTTATTCAATTTACCCGTTACTGTCCGTCGCTGCCGGTTAAAAATTGGGTGTACCGCCATGTGCTCGGCATGAAGGTGGGCAAGCATTCCGCCTTTGCGCTGATGGTGATGGTCGATGTGTTTTTTCCCGAGAAGATTCATGTCGGCGACAACTCCATTATCGGCTACAATACGACCATATTGGCACATGAGTACTTAATTCGCGAATACCGGCTGGGCGATGTGCATATCGGCTCCAATGTGATGATCGGCGCGAATTCGACCATATTGCCGGGGGTCACGATCGGCGATAACGCCATCGTCGGCGCGGGCTCGGTCGTGCATCGCGATGTGGAGCCGGGAAGCTTCGTGGCGGGCAATCCGCTTCGCGTCATTCGTCCCGCCGGAGAGTAAACGAACGTTATAGCAGGGCGGCCTCCTCTGGCAGGAGGCTTTTTCGTTTGAAGCGTTCGGGTCCGGATATGCCAAATGCTGCTATGAAAACGGGACTGAAAATGAATTGACGACAAACAGGCGTCGTGATAAACTAACAAGATAAATTCTTTATTTTGGTAGTATGGTAGCATGGTGTCGCTTTAATGCGTAGAAGCAAAAAACCGTGCCGCTCTCTGCCGAGAACGGGGTGTCACATGTCGAAACCGAAAGTGTTTGAGAAGCCGACCGGCGTCAAAGATTATTTGCCGGAAACGGTCGCCAAGCTGCGACGTATCGAATCGAACGTGCTCGAATGTATGCAAAAATGGGGATACCGGCAAATCATTACGCCGACGCTCGAATATTACGACACGGTAGGTGTCGCCAGCTCGACCTCGGACCGGAAGCTTTTCAAGCTGCTGGACAAAAAAGGGACGACGGTCGTACTGCGTTCGGACGTGACGGCGCCGATTGCACGCGTGGTCGCTTCGCTGTTAAAAGATCGTCCGTTTCCGCTGAGGCTTTCGTATCATTCGAACGTGTTCCGCGCATTCGAGGACGAAGCGGGCCGCGAGGCGGAATTTTTCCAAACCGGCGTAGAGCTGGTCGGCGATCCATCGGCTGATGCCGATGCGGAGGTCGTGGCGCTTGCGATTGCGTCTTTGAAGGCGGCGGGCATCCGCGAGTTCAAAATCGCCATCGGCCATGTCGGCTTCCTGAACGGATTGTTCCATGAAGCGCTCGCGGATTGTCCCGGCGAACAGGGGGCTTTAAAAGATCGGCTGCTGCAGCGGGATCATGTCGGTTATCGCGATTTGCTTCGCCGGCTCGGTCTTGCGGATTCGGTCCGCGAGAAGCTGGAAGGCATTTTGCGGCTGCGCGGCGGACAGGAAATATGCGATCAGGCAAGGAGCCTGTCGAAGGACCGTACGGCGCAAGAAGCGCTCCAGCATTTATGCGAAGTATGGGATGTGCTGAAAGCTTACGGCGTCAGCGAGCATGTGCTGATCGATTTGACGATGGTCGGCGATTTTACGTATTACACCGGCATGACGTTCGAAGGCTATGCGGCCGATCTCGGCTTTCCGGTATGCAGCGGCGGCCGGTACGATAACTTGCTGGCCCAGTTCGACCGGCCGGCTCCGGCTACCGGCTTTGCGCTCAAGACGAACCGGATGCTCGAGGTCGCGAATGTCGAGGGGCAGGACGCTCCATACCGGGCGCTTGTCGCCTACGCGCCGGACAGGGTCAAGGAAGCGCTGGCTCATGCGCAGGAGCTTCGCTCGCGCGGCAACGTTATAGTGGAAACATTGCGGATTACCGGTGATTCGGCTGCAGCATCGGCCGGCGGAAGTGAGCGGCTTGCGCGGCTTGTGCCGAATGCGGCGGAATACAACGAAGTGATCGAGTTCGCTTAAGCTTTCCCCGCAAAGTGGAGTCTAGGCTTCGATGAAGGATTAGAAAGGAAGATCGGGATGCAGGATCTGCTGAAGGTAGCCATTCCAAAAGGGCGAATCGTCAAACACATTCACCGGTTGTTCCAGGGAGCGGGTTTGCCGCTGCCGGAAGATCTGGACGATTCGCGCAAATTTATTATTCCCGTGCCGGAGATGGGCATGGAATTTATCGTGGCGAAGCCGGCCGATGTGCCGACTTATGTGGAATATGGCGTTGCCGATATCGGCATTGCCGGCAAGGACGTCATGATGGAGGAAAATCGGAACGTGTACGAGCTGCTCGATCTTGGCATCGCCCGCTGCCGCTTTTCCGTCATCGGACTGCCGGACTGGATGCCTTCCGCCAATCCTCGCGTGGCGAGCAAGTTTCCGAATGTCGCTTCGCAATATTTTCGCGAGAAAGGCCAGCAGGTCGAAGTGATTAAGCTGAACGGCAACGTCGAACTGGCCCCGCTGATCGGCCTCGCCGACCGGATCGTCGATCTGGTTGAGACGGGCAACACGATCCGCGAGAACGGGCTGGTTGAGCTCGAGAAGATCGCCGACATTACAAGCCGGCTGATCGCCAACCGGGTCAGCTATCGGATGAAAAACGGCGCCGTGCAACTATTATGCGACCGGCTGCAGGATGCCATTACCCAGTCCGCGGCCGGCGGACGATGAACGGAGGTGCTATTGCAGTGATTCGGATTATGAAAGCAAGCGAGTTTGGGCTCAACCGCGAAGTGGAATACGGAACGCCGGAGCAGAACCGGACCGTGGAGCGCATCCTGGACAATGTGCGGGCGGAAGGCGATGCCGCGGTGCTGCGTTACACCGAGCAGTTCGATAAAGTGAAGCTGAACGCTTCACAGCTTCGCGTGACGGAGGAGGAAATCCAGGCGGCCTACGACCGGGTGGAGCCGAAGTTTATCGAAGCGCTGCGCCGCGCGGCCGCCAATATCCGCAGCTTCCACGAGAAGCAGAAGCGCAGTACATGGATGGACGTTCAGCCGGACGGCACGATCATCGGGCAGTTGTTCCGGCCGCTGCGCCGGGTCGGACTGTATGTTCCGGGAGGCAAGGCAGCATACCCGTCGTCTGTGCTTATGAACGCGATTCCGGCGCAGGTGGCCGGCGTACCGGAAATTGTGATGGTTACCCCAGCTTCCACAGGGGGCAAGGAAGGGATCGATCCTTACATTCTCGTAGCCGCTGCGGAAGCAGGCATTCACGAGATGTACCGGGTTGGCGGAGCGCAGGCGGTCGCCGCGCTCGCCTATGGAACGGATACGATCGCGCCGGTTGACAAGATTGTCGGCCCCGGTAATATTTATGTGGCGCTGGCGAAACGGTACGTCTACGGTGTGGTTGATATCGACAGCATTGCCGGACCGAGCGAAATTCTCGTGCTTGCGGACGACAGCGCCGATCCGGCCTATATCGCCGCCGATTTGCTGTCGCAGGCGGAGCATGACGAGATGGCGTCATCCATTCTGGTGACGACGTCGAAGACGCTGGCGGCGGCGGTGCAAACCGAGGTGGCGAGGCAGCTCGAGACGCTGCCGCGCAAGGCGATAGCAGAGCAGTCCATTCGCGAGCGCGGCGCCATCCTGCTGGCGGACAACGAAGCCGAGGCGGTCGCCACGTCGAACCGGCTAGCTCCGGAACATTTGGAGCTGCTTGTCTACGAGCCGTTCGGCTGGCTTGGCCGCATCGAGAACGCCGGAGCGATTTTCGTAGGACCGTACAGCACCGAGCCGGTTGGCGATTATTTCGCCGGACCGAACCATATTTTGCCGACGAACGGCACGGCACGATTCTCTTCGCCGCTGAATGTCGACGATTTCGTCAAGAAATCGAGCGTCATCCATTACAGCAAGGAAGCGCTGCTGCGGGACGGGGAAGACATCATGACGCTGGCGAAGCACGAAGGGCTGGAAGCCCACGCAAGAGCGGTTGAGATCCGATTGGTAAAGGAAGGGAAGCGCCCATGAGCGAAACGAAGAACCACGAGCCGCGTACGGCCTCGATTGAACGGAAAACGAACGAAACGAACATCAAGCTGTCGCTGAACGTAGACGGTACGGGCGTATCGCAGATCGCCTCGGACGTCCATTTCATGAATCATATGCTCGATCTGTTTACGAAGCACGGTCAGTTCGATCTGCACGTCGATGCTGAAGGAGATATCGAGATCGACGATCATCATACGACGGAGGATATGGGCATTTGTCTCGGTCATGCGCTGCGCGAAGCGCTCGGCGACAAGCGAGGCATTAAGCGCTACGCGAACGTGTTCGTGCCGATGGACGAAGCGCTCGCTCAGGTTGCGATCGATATTAGCAACAGGCCGCATCTCGAATTCCGGGCCGAGTTTCCGTCGGCGCAGGTAGGCAGCTTTACGACCGAGCTCGTGCACGAGTTTTTGTGGAAATTCGCTTTGGAGGCGCGCATTACGCTGCATGTTATCGTTCATTACGGCCGCAACACGCACCATATGGTGGAGGCGATCTTTAAAGCGCTCGGACGGGCGCTCGACGAGGCGACTACGATCGATCCGCGCGTGAAGGGCGTTCCTTCCACGAAAGGAGTGCTCTAAGTCGTGATTGCCATCATCGATTACGGCATGGGCAATTTGCACAGCGTCAGCAAAGCGGTGGAGCGGCTCGGTTACGAGGCCGTTCTGACCTCCGATCCGGATGAGATTATGGCTGCGGACGGCGCCATATTGCCGGGCGTCGGCGCTTTCGGCGATGCGATGGACAATCTTCGCGAAACCGGCTTGCAGAGCGCCGTGCTGCGCTATGCGGAGAGCGGCAAGCCGCTGCTCGGCATATGCCTCGGCATGCAGCTGTTGTTCTCGGAGAGCGAGGAGCACGGACGCCACGAAGGGCTCGGCCTGCTGCCGGGCAAGGTGGTCCGTTTCCGCGGCCCGTACAAGGTACCGCATATGGGCTGGAACAAGCTGTCGTTTCGCCAGTCCTCGCCGCTGTTCGAAGGACTCGCGGAAGGGCATGTGTACTTCGTTCACTCGTACCATGCGATTCCGGAGGCTACGGCCGATCTGCTCGCGACGACCGATTATTATCAGGCGGTTACGGCGATCGTAGGCCGCGGCAACGTGTTCGGGATGCAGTTTCACCCGGAGAAAAGCGGCGAGCTCGGCATGTTATTGCTCGGCCAATTCCTGAAGCTGTGCGGAGCGGCTCCGAAATCGTCGGTAAAAGCAGGGAACGCCCCATGAAATTCAGACCGTGCATCGACCTGCATCAAGGCAAAGTGAAGCAGATTGTAGGGGAAACGCTGCAGCCGGACGCAAGCCGTGTCGTCGAAAACTTCGTATCCAGTCAAACGCCCGACCACTACGCGGCCATGTACCGCGAAGACGGCTTGACCGGGGGGCATATTATTATGCTCGGCGGCGGCAACGAGGAGGCGGCGGAGCAAGCGCTCGGGGCCTATCCCGGAGGGATGCAGATCGGCGGCGGCATCCGCGCAGACAACGCAGAGCGTTACATCGCGCTCGGTGCTTCCCACGTCATCGTAACTTCTTACATTTTTCAAGATGGCAAACTGAACATGGACCATCTGGACGCGATTGTGAAGGCAGTCGGCAAAGAGCGGCTCGTCATCGACTTAAGCTGCAAGGAGCGGGATGGCAAATATTACGTCGTGACGAATCAGTGGCGCACGTTCAGCGATTTTGAAGTGAACGCTGAGGGGATACGGCGTCTCGAAGCGTACTGCGACGAGTTCCTCATTCATGCCGTAGACGTGGAAGGCAAGCGCGAAGGCGTACAGGAGCGGCTCGCGGCGGGGCTGGCGGAATGGACGACGATTCCGACGACGTACGCCGGCGGCGCCAGGTCTCTGGACGATCTGGAGCGGTTCCGCCGCATTACGGACGGCAGACTGGACATTACGATCGGCAGCGCGCTCGATATTTTCGGCGGGCAGCTTCCGTATCGCGACGTGATCGCCTTTTGCCGCTCGTAGAAGCGGTTTCTAGGTTCATTATTATATGTTTCGGGGTTATCTTGAGAGGAGGGATTCCATGCTGGCGAAACGAATTATCCCGTGTCTCGACGTCAAGGACGGCCGTGTCGTGAAAGGCGTCAATTTCGTCAATCTGCGGGATGCCGGCGATCCTGTCGAATTGGCAGCCGCCTATGACCAGGAAGGCGCCGACGAGCTCGTGTTTCTGGACATATCCGCTTCGGTTGAAGGGCGGGCGACGATGATCGAGGTCGTCAAAAAAACGGCCGGTGAAATTACGATCCCGTTCACGGTCGGCGGCGGCATATCCAGCGTCGACGATATGAAACGGCTGCTTCGGGCGGGGGCGGACAAAATCGGCATTAACACCGCCGCCGTGAAAAATCCGCAGCTCGTTGCGGACGGAGCGGCGAAGTTCGGTTCCCAGTGCATCGTCGTGGCGGTCGACGCCAAATATAACGAGGCATGGGACGAATGGGAAGTATTCACGCACGGCGGGCGAAATGGGACCGGCATCAAAGCGCTCGAATGGGTGCAGCGGGTCGAGGCGCTCGGCGCGGGCGAAATATTGCTGACGAGCATGGACGCCGACGGGACGAAGGACGGCTTCGATGTGCGGCTGACCCGCGCCGTATCCGAAAGCGTGGGCATTCCGGTCATCGCTTCGGGCGGAGCGGGACGCAAGGAGCATTTTTACGATGTGTTTACGCAAGGAAAAGCGGACGCGGGCCTGGCGGCGACCATTTTTCACTATAAAGAAATGACGATCGAGGAAGTTAAAAGCGATCTGCGGGATAAAGGGGTGGAAATCCGATGAGCGAACAAACGTTCGAACAATTGGCGGAAGCGATCAAATGGGACGGGCAAGGACTTGTGCCGGCGATCGTTCAAGACGCGATCAGCAAAGAAGTGCTCATGCTGGCCTACATGAACGCCGAATCGCTGCGGCAAACGCTGGAATCGGGCGAGACCTGGTTCTGGAGCCGGTCCCGCTCGGAGCTGTGGCATAAAGGCGCAACGAGCGGCCATATTCAGAAGGTGCGCTCGCTTTCGTACGATTGCGACGGCGACACGCTGCTCGTCAAGGTGGAGCAGGCCGGGCCCGCTTGCCATACGGGCGCTTACAGCTGCTTCCATAACAGCGTAACAGGCGCGGAAGAGCAGCCAACCGGGAACCGGTACGACATCCTGGACAAGCTGGAGGAAATTATCGCCCGGCGCGATGCGGAACGTCCAGAGGGGGCGTATACCACGTATTTGTTCGAAAAAGGCGTCGACAAAATATTGAAGAAGGTCGGCGAGGAAGCGGCCGAGGTGATCATCGCGGCGAAAAATCGCAGCCATGAGGAGCTGCGCTATGAAGCTAGCGATCTGATCTTCCATCTGCTGGTGCTGCTGCGCGAGCAAAAGCTACCGCTGGACGATCTGCTGGCGGAGCTTGGGCGCCGGCATCTTAAGCAGAAGAGCGAATACGCCATCAGCGATTGATGGCATTGAAGGCGAGCATTCGCCGATGTCTCGGTAGACGAGCGTCGGCGTTTTTCGCCGTTTACAGTGAAACTCCGAGCTCTTGTTTTACCGAGCATTATCCAGTATTGGCTGCAAGCCGCTCATACAGGAAAAAATCTTCCAATTACTTTGTGACGAATTGATGAATTGCGTAGCTGAATCCTTTTGAAAAAAGATGTCGACGGAGTATAATAAGATTGGACATCTTGGCAAACGGTGTCTACTCGTCAAGTTAAGTTTTGATGAACCGTGTCGAAAGGTTTTAACCATTTTAGGAGGTAACCATGTACAAGGATAATTGTAAAGTGTTTTCCGGATCGTCCAATCCGAAGCTGGCGGAGCGCATTTGCGTCGAGCTTGGTATACCGCTCGGACAAATCAAGCTTTCGCGCTTTAAAAGCGGGGAAGTGTACTGCGTATACGAGGAATCGATCCGAAACTGCGACGTTTTTCTGGTTCAGACGTTCTCGCATCCGATCAACGATCATTTCGTAGAGCTGCTCGTCATGATCGATGCGGCCAAACGCGCTTCGGCCAGAACGATCAACCTCGTTATCCCGTACTATGGTTACTCCAGACAAGAACGCAAATCCGCACCGCGCGAGCCGATCTCTGCCAAACTCGTCGCCGATGTCCTTACGACCGCGGGCGCGCATCGCGTTCTTACCGTCGATCTGCATGCACCGGCCATTCAGGCTTTCTTTAATATACCGGTCGATCATCTGACCGCACTCGATCTGATCAGCGATTATATCCGCAACAAAAAAATTCCGAATCCCGTTGTCGTATCTCCGGATGCCGGACGTGCCACGACGGCGGAAAATTTGGCGAACATTCTCAATGCGCCGTTCGCCATTATGATCAAAAAGCGTCTTGCCCACAACGAAGCGACCATTACCCACGTCATCGGCGACGTCGAAGGCCGCACGCCGATCATTATCGAAGATATGATCGATACCGGCGGGACGATCGTCAAGGTCGTCGAAGGGCTCAAGGAACGGGGAGCGGCCGACGCCTTCGTCTGCGCCACGCATCCGGTATTTTCCGGTCCGGCGCTGCAGCGTCTCGATCATCCGAACATCCAGGAGGTCATCATTACCGACTCGATCGCGCTGCCGGAAGGACATCCGAGCCGCTTTAAAGTATTGTCGCTTGCGCACCTGTTCTCCGACGCGATTCGAATCATTAACGACGGCGGATCGATCAGCACGCTCTTCAAATACGGCGGCGTATAAGACGGCTATCTGACGGGGCCTCCGGCGGCTGATACACCGATCGCGGCTGCAAGCAAAGCAGTAGGTAATCTGATCGATGTGTGTTATACTTTGAAATAAGATCAGTTTCCGGAGGTGCCTGAAGTATGGCAAGGAAAAAGCATGTGGCAGGGACGAACAAGCGCAATGTCATCAACGTCCAGATGGATGCCACGTTCTTTTTCGAGAGGGCCGTTCATTCGCTCGACCGAAACCGTTACGATAAGGCGCTGAAATATTTTCGCCGGGCTGCCGAGTTTGAACCGGATAATCCGGTCAATCATTGCAATTTGGCGGGCGTGTTGTCGGAAACGGGCAGATACGAAGAGTCGAACCGCATATTGCAGCATATCGTCGAGCAAATCGATCCGTCCATGACTGAGTGCTATTTTTATATGGCGAACAACTACGCCAATATGGAAAGCTACGAAGCTGCGGAAGAAGCGCTCGTTTACTATTTGGAACACGACCCGAACGGCCACTATCTCGAAGAAGCGGAAGAAATGATGGAGCTGCTCGGCTATGAGCTGGATCGCCCGACGAAGCTGACCTCGATCAAGAGCCGAGAAGGCATGTTTGAGCACGACAAGGCGCGCACGCTGCTGGAGGAAGGCAAGTTTTCGGAAGCGGTGCGAATATTGGAGAAGCTTGTCAAGAAATCGCCGGATTTTTTGGCGGCGCGCAACAACCTCGCACTGGCCTACTATTATATGGGCTTGTTCGACAAAGCGATGGTTACGATCGGCGAGGTGCTCGAGCTTGAACCGGGCAACATACACGCGCTGTGCAATTTGGCGATTTTTTACCAGCACGGCGGGAACAAGGAACAGCTTGCCGAGCTGCTGGAAAGCTTACGCAAGACGTACCCGATCCATTACGATCATGTATTCAAGCTGGCTACGACGATGGGGATCTTGTCCGAGCATGAGACCGCATATCGTCTGTTTCGGCGTTTGCTGAAAACCGGCGAGTCGGGGCTCGACCCGTGTCTTTACCACTATACCGCTGTAGCGGCCTGCAACATCGGTAAATACGCCGAAGCGGAGAAGCTGTGGCATACGGTGGAGAAGCTCGATCCCGGCACGGATATTCCCCGTTATTATATGGAGCAGATGAAGGAGATACGCGGCGGGAGCCCCAGAACGCTCGGTTATCATTACCATCTGCCGTTCGAGGAGCAGTTCCGCGTGCTGGAAACGGCGGCAGGCGGCATACCCGATCATATGAAGCGGGACCCGCTCGTTCGTTCGTCCTTTTTCTGGGCGCTTCGACACGGCGACGTGGAGACGAAGCTTCAGGTGATCCAGGCATTCGGCATTATTGCCGACAGCGAAGTGGAAGACGCGCTGCGCGCCTTTTTGCTGGACCCGGAGGAAGACGAATATTTGAAAAAGGTCGCCATTTTCGTCTTGCGCAACATGCGGGCGAAGGAGCCCATATTCGTCAATCTGGACGGCAGGGAAACGCCGCTGGCCGCTTCGCCTTGGTCGCCGAATCTGCCCGTATGGAAAGAGGAATGGCAGCAGGTCATGGAAACCGCGCTCCGCAAAATGGATAAGCGGTACGATATGATTCAGCAGCACGATTTGGAGACACTATGGGTGGAATTTCTCAGCCGCGTGTACCCGGACGTTCCGAAGATCGGAAAGCTGGAAGGCTGGGCCGCCGCGCTTGAATATTTAACTGCCAAAATGCATCGCCGGGAAATTTCGTATCACGAAGTTTCGCTGCGTTACGGCATCTCGATCACGACGGTGAGCAAGCATGTGAAATATATCGACCGCACTTGCGGATTGAAAGAAAAGATGGATGCGATTTTCCCGAAGCTGGCTACCTCGGAGCCGCTATAATCGAAACCGCCGACATCCTTAACATCCTTATATTGGCATCCTGGAGGAGGAGAGAGACTATGTACAAGACGATTGTCATCGGCACAGGCCCGGCAGGGCTGACCGCCGCGATTTATTTGGCTCGCGCGAACTTGAACCCGCTCGTCATCGAAGGACCGGAACCGGGCGGACAGCTTACGACAACGACGGAAGTTGAAAATTTCCCAGGCTTCCCCGAAGGTATTATGGGGCCCGAGCTGATGGACAACATGCGCAAGCAGGCCGAGAAGTTCGGCGCTCAGTTCCGCACGGGCTGGGTTAATGAAGTCGATATGTCCAAGCGGCCGTTTAAGCTGAAGATCGAAGGCGGCGAAGAGCTTGTCGCCGAAACGCTCATTATCTCCACCGGGGCTTCCGCCAAGCTGCTCGGGATCGAGAACGAGAAGGACAATATCGGCCGCGGCGTCAGCACTTGCGCCACTTGCGACGGATTTTTCTTCCGCAACAAAAAAATTATCGTTGTCGGCGGCGGCGATTCCGCGATGGAGGAAGCGAACTTCCTGACCCGTTTCGGCTCGGAGGTGCGGATTGTGCATCGCCGCAGCGAGCTGCGGGCGTCCAAAATCATGCAGGATCGCGCGAAGGAAAATCCGAAAGTCGTATGGAGCCTGAACAAAACCCCGCTCGGCGTCATCGCCGGGGAAAAAGGCGTCACCGGGCTCAAGGTGAAGGACAGCGATACCGGTATTGAAGAAGTGCTTGAAACCGACGGCATTTTCGTCGCGATCGGTCATACGCCGAACACCGGATTTTTGAAGGGCCAGCTGAACACCGACGAGCTCGGCTATCTGGTCGTAAATCCGGGAACTTCCGAAACGAACGTACCGGGCGTATTCGCTTGCGGCGACGTGCAGGATCATAAATACCGTCAGGCGATTACGGCTGCAGGCAGCGGTTGTATGGCGGCTCTCGATTGCGAGAAGTTCTTGGAGGGGCATTCGGTTCACGACTGGAGCGTCTCGCTGTAAAGAATAAAACGAGCTGAAGGAGGACCTCGTGTTCTCCTTTTCGTTTTGCTGCGGTCGGCAGAGGTAGGTGCTTCGGGCCGCCCTGCAGGCGGTTTCCGGCAGCTTTTGTAAATCCCCCGCTTTACTTGACCTGGGCGGCAAGCCTAGCTTATAGTGGGTACAGAACAATACAAATTTCGGTTGAGGTGACATACGGGAATGTCGGAGAAGATTTATATCGGCGTTGATTTGGGCGGCACCAGTGTGAAGGTGGGCATTTGCGACGAGCAAGGCAGTCTGCTGCAAACCTATGAAGGTCCGACAGGGGTTGAAGACGGACCGGCAGCGGTGCTGGACCGCATCGCGCAGTATGTGAAACAAATCGTGTCCGACTCCGCTTACCAGTGGGAGCAGGTAGCAGGTGTCGGAGCCGGAATCGCGGGATTCCTTGACATCGCAACGGGAACCGTCCTGTTCGCTCCGAATCTGCGCTGGGAAAATGTCGCCGTTAAACAAGAGCTCGAAACGCGTCTGCAACTGCCGGTTGCGATCGACAACGATGCCAACGTGGCCGCGCTCGGAGAAGCTTGGAGCGGCGCCGGGGCGGGACTTCAACATATTGTGGCGTTTACGCTTGGTACGGGCGTCGGCGGCGGCATCATTATCGACGGGCGGATTTATCAAGGCTTTCGCGGAATGGCCGGGGAGCTCGGTCATATTAAAGTCGTCCCGGATCTCGAAGCGATTCAGTGCGGCTGCGGCCAGTTAGGGTGCGTGGAAACGGTTTCGTCCGCGACCGGCATCGTGCGTATGGCCAAGGATGCGGTGCAGCGCGGCGAGGCGACGTCCCTGTCGCTGAACGAATCGATCTCGGCCAAAGACGTATTCGATGCCGCGAAGGACGGAGACGAGGTAGCGGTCCGGATCGTTAAACGCGCCGCTTATTATTTGGGCAAGGCGATGGCGGCCGTGGCCGTTGTGCTCAACCCGCAGCGGTTCGTCATCGGTGGCGGCGTATCGCGCGCCGGGGATATTCTATTTAACGAAATTCGCAAAGTGTACGCCCAAAACGTCCCGGACGTATTCACGCAAGGGGTCGACATCGTGCCGGCCAAGCTTGGCAATGACGCTGGAATTGTCGGCGCCGCCGGATTAAATTTGAAGTAACGCTCATACAATGAACTACGAAAGCCGTTCAAGTTTTCGTTAGGGCCGGCGTGTCTTTAGGCGATGGGAGGGAACGCGCATGGAGGACAGCCCGAATGTAGCGAAGCTGGTTATTATTACAGGCATGTCGGGAGCGGGAAAAACGATCGCGGTCCAAAGCCTCGAGGACCTTGGCTTTTTCTGCGTCGACAATTTGCCGCCCGTTCTCATTCCGAAGTTTGCGGAGCTGATCGATCAGTCGAAAGGG
Source organism: Paenibacillus ginsengarvi (assembly GCF_003626695.1). Classification (GTDB taxonomy): domain Bacteria; phylum Bacillota; class Bacilli; order Paenibacillales; family NBRC-103111; genus Paenibacillus_AB; species Paenibacillus_AB ginsengarvi. Next base: position 123,011 of record NZ_RBAH01000023.1, on the reverse strand, counting down.
CGTATCGGCAAGGTGGCGCTAGTGATCGATTTGCGCGGGCGCGAATTTTTTACGTCCTTATCTGAATCGCTCCGTACAATAAAGGAAAACTATACGATAACGTACGAAATTTTGTTTCTGGACGCCACCGACCAAACGCTCGTGCAGCGCTACAAGGAGAGCCGCCGCCGGCATCCGCTCGCTCCGGAGGGGCTGCCGCTCGAGGGAATTCAGCTTGAGCGCAAGCTGCTGGAAGAGCTGAAGGGGATGGCGTCGCAGGTTATCGATACGAGCAGTCTGAAGCCGGCTGAGCTGAAGGAACGTATCGTTTCCCGGTTTACGAGCATCGGCAAAGGCAGCATTTCCGTTAATGTGATCTCGTTCGGCTTCAAATACGGAGTGCCGATCGATGCCGATCTTATCTTCGACGTTCGTTTTTTGCCGAATCCGCATTATGTGGAGCACCTCAGACCGAATACGGGGCAAGATCCGGACGTATACGATTATGTGATGAAGTGGAACGAGACGCAGGAGTTTTTGACCAAGCTGATCGATATGCTGCAATTCCTCATCCCGAAGTACGCCAAGGAAGGCAAAAGCCAGGTCGTCGTCGGCATCGGCTGTACGGGCGGCAAGCATCGGTCGGTCGCCATTGCGGAATATTTGGGCAAAATGCTCGGTAACAGCGAAACGGAAACTGTGCGCGTCAGCCACCGGGACGCCGATCGCGATCGCCGTCCCGAGGTGAGCCGATGAGCGTGGACCAGCAGGAGCATCACCAGCCCCGTATCGTCGTAATCGGCGGGGGAACGGGGCTATCCGTCATGCTGCGGGGGCTCAAGGAGAAGCCGCTCGACATTACGGCGATCGTAACGGTCGCGGACGACGGGGGGAGCTCCGGCGTGCTGCGGAGCGAGCTGCAGATCCCGCCTCCCGGCGATATTCGCAATGTGCTGATCGCGCTTGCCGACGTGGAGCCTCTTCTGTCGCAGATGCTTCAGCACCGCTTCTCCAGCGGTACGGGGCTTGCCGGCCACAGTCTCGGCAACTTGATTCTCGCCGCGATGAAGGACATTACGGGCGATTTCGTGGACGGGGTCAAGGCGCTGAGCCGCGTACTCGCCGTAAGGGGCAGGGTGCTGCCCGCAAGCGACCAGCAAATCGTGCTGAAGGCGGAGATGGAGGACGGCAGAGTCATTGTCGGCGAATCGAATATTCCGAAAGCGGGAGGCAAAATCAAGCGGGTATTCATCGATCCGTCCGACGTCAGCCCGCTGGAGGAGGCGGTGGAAGCGGTTCGCGACGCCGACGCGATCCTGATCGGCCCGGGAAGCTTGTATACGAGCATTATGCCGAACCTGCTCGTGCCGAAGCTGGCCGAAACGATCGCCCGGTCGGAAGCGGTGAAGCTGTTCGTCTGCAATGTGATGACGCAGCCAGGCGAAACCGATGATTTTTCCGTCAGCGATCATCTGCGGGCGATACACGATCATATCGGCCACCACATGTTTGATTACATCATAGTGAATAACGGAGAAATCCCGCCGCAGGTGTTAAGTAAATATGCGGAAAAGGGCGCGAAAGCGGTACACTTGGACATGGACGAAGTAAACCGGCTAGGTTACAAAGTTATCGCGGATCGGCTCGTGTTATACCGTACTTACTTGCGCCACGATGCGGAAAGGCTGAGCGAGCGTATTTACGAGCTTGTGGACAGCTGGATGGGGCGAAAGTTGAGGTGACGGGCATGTCTTTTGCGGCGCAAACGAAAAAAGAGCTGACGATGGTAGAAGGCGAAGAATGCTGCGAACAAGCGGAGCTGGCCGCGCTCATTCGAATGAACGGAGCCGTACAGCTGACGAATCAGCGCATCGTCCTCGACATTTCTACCGAAAACGCGGCCATCGCCCGGCGCATTTACATGCTGATCAAAAAAAACTACGATCTGCATACGGAGCTGCTCGTTCGCAAAAAGATGAGACTGAAGAAAAACAACGTCTACATCGTGCGGGTTCCGAACAAGGTGCAGGAAGTGCTGCAAAGCCTGCATATCGTCTCCGAAGGGTTTCAGTTTACGCCTGGGATCGATAAGCGGATCGTAAAAAGCAATTGCTGCAGGCGGGCTTATTTGCGGGGTGCCTTCATGGCAGGAGGGTCGGTCAACAACCCGGAAGGGTCGTCCTACCACCTGGAGATTGCCTCGATGTATGAGGAGCATTGTCACGCGTTGTGCGGGTTAGCCAACCGCTTTCAGCTGAATGCGCGCTGTATCGAACGCAAAAAAGGTTATGTGCTGTACATGAAGGAAGGCGAGAAGATCATCCAGTTTTTGAACCTCATCGGGGCGCATCAGGCGCTGCTCCGCTTTGAGGATGTGCGTATCATGAAAGATATGCGCAATTCCGTCAATCGGATCGTTAATTGCGAAACGGCCAACCTGAACAAGACGATCGGCGCCGCAGTCCGGCAAATCGATAACATTCGTTATTTGCAAAAGGAAGTAGGACTCGATCAACTGCCGGAGAAGCTGCGGGAGGTCGCCGAAATCCGGCTTTTGCACCCCGACATGAACCTGAAGGAAGTGGGGGAGCTGCTGAAAGGCGGCGTCAGCAAGTCTGGCGTCAACCATCGGCTGAGAAAGCTTGACGATCTGGCCGAAAAAATGAGGAATTCTTGAATGTTCGGAATTTGACGCCTCGTCTTCTTTAATTGACGGGCGAGAAATGATATAATATGTAAATAATCGATTTGATCAGAACGTTGACCATATGATGTAGGGGGTATCGTTTGATGACCAGACGGCCAGCAGTCGTTAGACTCAGAACGGGCTTGCATGCAAGACCCGCGGCATTGTTCGTGCAGGAAGCGAACAAATTTTCCTCGGAGATTTTCGTCGAGAAGGACGATAAAAAAGTGAATGCCAAAAGCATTATGGGCATTATGAGCCTTGCGATTAGCTCCGGCACCGAAGTTCACATTAGTGCAGAAGGTTCGGACGCAGAGCAGGCTGTAACCGCTTTAGTCGCCTTGGTAGGCAAAGAGGAATTGGAGAATCAATAAGAGCGGCTTATCGCCTGCGATAAACGCTCGTCCATACCGAAAGCTTCCTTTCACGAGGAAGCTTTTTGCGTTTTCCGAAAGCTCTGTTTCCGGAATACAACTGCGCCGTAAACGCAGGTCTATATGATGCAACCTTTTGCCGAAATTTGCGTCTAATGTTAGGCAAGCCCAACGATACATATAGAAAGAGTGGAGAGAGCAGTGAGCAGTAGAGGACCCAAGAAATGGGCCGTTTTCGCGCTATTTTTCGCGCTCATCGTCGGTTCCGTCACTTCCGCTTCGGGTGCAGGCACATCCGTTTCGACAAGCACGATGGAAATATGGCTGAAGCTGGATGAGCCGGTCGCGTACATCGACGGCAAAAAGATGGAATTGGAAACGCCGGGGGTGCTCAAGGACGGAAATACCCGGTACGTGCCGATTAAGTTTCTCGGCGACCAGATGGGCATCGATGTGAAGTTTAATGCAAAGACAAAGCGGACCGAAATCGGTACTCCACGAGCCAAAATCGAGGTCGATGCGGAGAACAAGGCCGTGTACATTAACGGCGTTTATCTGGTGTTCGACTCCGTCGCCCGCATGTTTAACGACAAGCTGATGGTGAAGGAAAGCTGGCTGTTCGATTTTTTGGGAGCCAAGTATACGTTTAACGCCGAGCAGAAAAGGCTCGAAATTACATACGTGAAAAAACCGCCGTCACGCGTCGACGAGAAAGGAAACTCGCGTCCGGTGGCCCGCTTTACGTTTGGGAAGCCGGTCTACAAAATCGGCGAGCCGGTCCAGTATATCGACCTCAGCTACGATCCCGACGCCGAAGGCCTTGTCTACGAATGGGAGGGCAAGGAGGAGGCGTTCTTTTACCCCGGCAAATATTTGGTCAAGCTGAAGGTGAAGGACGGCGGAGGACTCGTCAGCGATGTGTATTCCCGTTACATCGAAGTGACGAAAGACGTCATGTACGATTCTCCGATGGATTTCAAGCTGCATACGTACCCGCTGCAATCGCTGATCAAAACGAACTGGACGGAAGTGTATGCATATTTCAACGACTTGCCGGCTTTCGACAAGAAAGTGACCGAGGATCGCTCGCGCAAGCTGCTCGTCAGCGACAGTCCGGAAACGTTCGAGGAAAAAGGCATATTGTACACCGATACGGTTAACGGGAAAGCGCGGCTGTACGCGGACCATATTAACGGCATGAAGGAAAAGGTACAGTTCGTTATTATGGCAACGAATAAAGGCTCGAAGCCGGTTACCGTCAAAACGACGAATAAAGGCGAGGTGTACCCGTCGATCTACGCGAATCTGATCGGTCACGAGGCTTCCGTCGAGTTTCTTCTCGGCGACAAGCGCGACGACGATCTGATCGTTCCGCCGGGCCAGTCGCGCTTGTATGTGCAGATGCCGGACTTTTTGCCCGGACAAGGCGTAAACGTCATTTACGACGTCGAGACGGACGGCCCGGTCGAGTTCGCCTTCATGGCGATGGATGCGAGCATCGAAACGCCGATCTCCACATATCCGCTGCTGTATAAGCAGCTTCCGAGAGACCAGCATATTCGCGGGACGTTCCCGATTACGGAAAAGCGCTGGGATATCGATGCAAGCTCGTTTGAGCGGACAACGCGCCTCATTTTCGGCGATAACGAATACGATACTTGGCAGACAGGCTACGATCCGACTACGAAAATGGAAGTGACGGACGACGGCAACTACGGCGTCGTATACAAAATCCATTCGGACAAGCCGCGCAAAATGGCGATATTGCTGCAAGCCCGCGGCGGCCCGTTCAAGGGTCCGTTCAAAATTAACGGCGAATTCGTGCTGGCGCCGCCGTCCGGCGTCATTACGGCATTCGAATCGGTGCAGATTTTGGCGCGCACGACCGGCACGGAGCCTTCGCTCGATATCGAATTTACGCCGCCTGCCGGCTCGGCATTCCCGATGAACCTGATTTTCTACCCGCTCGATTAATCGGGAGAGGGCAAACCAAAAACCGATCCAAGGTCAAATGGCCTCGGGTCGGTTTTGTTGTTTAGGCGATTAAATTTTGGATACGACTTTGTCGACCAAGCCGTATGCCACCGCTTCTTCCGCACTCATGAAGTAATCGCGGTCGGTGTCTTTGTCGACGCGCTCCAGCGGCTGTCCGCTGCGCTCGGCCAAAATGCCGTTCAGCTTCTCACGAAGCTTGATGATCCGTTTGGCGCGAATCTCGATATCGCTTGCCTGTCCTTCGGCTCCTCCGAGCGGCTGGTGAATCATCACTTCACTGTTCGGCAGCGCGTAACGTTTGCCTTTCGCACCGGCAGCGAGCAGGAAGGCTCCCATCGAAGCGGCCATGCCGACGCAGATTGTGGAGACGTCCGGCTTAATGAACTGCATCGTATCGTATATGGCCATACCGGCCGTAATCGAACCGCCGGGGCTGTTGATGTACAGGCTGATGTCTTTGTCCGGGTCTTGCGCGGCCAGGAACAGCATTTGCGCGATGATGGCATTGGCAACCGCATCGTTAACCGGCGTTCCTAGGAAGATGATCCGATCCTTCAGAAGACGGGAATAAATATCGTACCCGCGTTCGCCGCGTGCGTCCTGTTCGACTACCATTGGAATAAAACTCATGGGACATTAGCCTCCTTTTGGCTCATGCGTATATTCCGCGCCATATTCGGGCGGCGGAAATATCGGCCTAGCGTATAGTTTAGGGTGGGAAACTATCCCTATCATAGCGCAAATCGAATCAAAGGTCAAGAAAGGTCAAATCAAATTCCGGAGCAATTTGGTTCGTTTCTTGCTTCCATTATCCTGTATGTCCCCGAATCGTCTATAAAATACAAAAAACGTCCGAAAGGGACGTTTGGTTCGTTCATATTTAAGCGCGCTCGCAAGGAATCGAACCTTGATCTCAGGCTCCGGAGGCCTACGTCATATCCATTGGACCACGAGCGCATGTGTGAAGCTTAGCTGCATCTAATTTCAGACGCAAAATTTATTATATACAAGCATAGGGGGAATTGCAAGCTTTTTGTTGAAATGAGTTTTTGCTTCCGGCAAAACGGCTCGATTGCCGTTAATGGTGTTAAATTTTGTATAAGCGCCAAAAAGCCGCTCCAGTCGCCTTGCATTTTCAGAAAAAGATGCATATAATAAAAATGAGCTTGCGGGACATAAAATGTATATGCGGGACTTGAAATGTCCCGATAACCATCCGCAGTAACTGGTTGCGGGAGTGTGTCCGTAGTCGATGAGGCAAATATTAGATATTCAAAAGCGGCTTTTGCCGGATTTGACCGACGTGCTGAAGAAGCGGTATACGATTCTGCACCATATTTCCTCAACGGGGACGGTTGGCCGGCGTGCGCTCGCCGCTCATCTGGAGCTGACCGAACGGGTGCTGCGAGCCGAGGTCGACTTTCTGAAGGAGCAAGGGCTGCTCGTGACCGAATCGTCGGGAATGAAGCTCAGCGAATCCGGACGCAAGCTGCTGGAGGACATGGAGCCGATCGTGAAGGAAATGCTCGGACTCTCGTATTTGGAGGACACGCTGCGCGACAGGTTCTCGCTGAAGCGGGTCGTCATCGTACCGGGAGACAGCGATCAGTCGGAGCTGACGAAGAAGGAGCTTGGCCGCGTCGGAGCCTCGGAGCTGCGCAGATTCGCTTCCAAGGACGACGTCATCGCTCTTGCGGGCGGGTCCACGCTGGCGGAAGTGGCCAACTATATGACGCCGACGGCTCATATGAAGGGCAATATGTTCGTGCCGGCGCGCGGTGGCTTGGGCGAAAGCGTAGAGCTGCAAGCGAACTCGATCGCCTCGATCATGGCCAAAAAAACGGGCGGCGAATACCGGCTGCTGCACGTGCCCGATCATCTGGGCGAGGAAGCCTATGTATCTCTCATGCAAGATCCGAACATACTGGAAGTGGTAGAAGTGATTCGGAGCGCTAGAATCGTCGTGCACGGCATCGGCGACGCGATGGTTATGGCGAAGCGGCGGAAGGTCGACAAGCAGACGATCGAAGAGCTGTTGGAGCAGGGCGCGCTGGCGGAAGCGTTCGGGTACTATTTTGACCGCGCAGGCCAGGTTGTGCATAAGATGCCTACAGTTGGACTTAGGCTCGAGGACATCCAGAAGACGGAGGTTGTGATCGCCGTAGCCGGAGGAAAAAGCAAAGCCGAAGCGATTGCCGCCGTGATGAAGTTCGGCCATGAGGACGTGCTCGTCACCGACGAAGCGGCCGCTACCGAACTGATGCGTTACGTGTAAGGCGCGATCAGGAAACAGTTATCTTGACGGGCTCCCGGGCTTGTCTTGACATAAACGATTTCATAAGCTCAAGGAGGAATTACTATGGTAAAAGTAGGTATTAACGGATTTGGACGTATTGGACGCAACGTATTCCGTGCAGCTCTTAACAACCCTGAAGTAGAAATCGTAGCGATCAACGATTTGACGGACGTTAGCACGCTGGCGCACCTGCTCAAATACGATACGACGCATGGCCGTTTGAACGCAACCGTTGAAGCGGGCGAAGGCGCGCTGTATGTTAACGGCAAACAAATCAAAGTATTCGCAGAGCGCGATCCGGGCAACCTGCCTTGGGCATCCGTAGGCGTTGAAATCGTCGTTGAATCGACCGGTATTTTCACGGCTAAGGAAAAAGCGGAAGCGCATCTGAAAGGCGGCGCGAAAAAAGTTATCATTTCCGCACCGGCTACGAACGAAGACATCACGATCGTTATGGGCGTTAACGACGACCAATACGATGCTTCCAAACATACGATCATCTCCAACGCTTCCTGTACGACGAACTGTCTCGCTCCTTTTGCGAAAGTGCTGCACGAAAAGTTCGGTATCGTCAAAGGCATGATGAGCACGATCCACTCGTACACGAACGACCAGCAAGTGCTCGACCTGCCGCACAAAGACTTGCGTCGTGCGCGCGCAGCTGCCGAGAACATCATTCCTTCGACGACTGGTGCTGCGAAAGCCGTATCGCTCGTATTGCCTGAGCTGAAGGGCAAATTGAACGGCATGTCGTTCCGCGTGCCGACTCCGAACGTATCTGTAACCGACCTCGTTGCCGAATTGAAAGTGAACGTAACGGTTGACGAAGTGAACGCAGCTTTGAAAGAAGCAGCGGAAAGCGGCGCGCTCAAAGGCATCCTGAACTACACCGAAGAGCCGCTCGTATCGAGCGATTTCAACGGCGACCCGGCTTCCTCCACGATTGACGCGCTGTCGACGATGGTCGTAGGCGACAACCTCGTGAAAGTCGTTTCGTGGTACGACAACGAGTGGGGCTACTCCAACCGCGTTGTAGACCTCGCCGCTTTCATCGCCAGCAAAGGTCTGTAATCGAATAGCAGGACGGGAAGGGGAGAAGCGATTCTCCTCTTTCCCTGCGTTTTTCAGGCTGCAATAACGCCCGAAGGACGCTCTGTAAGGCTCTGGAATCCCGATCGGAATGCCAATCCTAGCACCCGTTTTAAGGAGGAACTAAGCATGAACAAAAAAAGCGTCCGGGACATCGATGTATCCGGCAAAAAAGTGTTCGTTCGCGTCGACTTCAACGTACCGCTCGAAAACGGCGCCATTACGGACGATACGCGCATTCGCGAAACGCTGCCGACGATCCGTTATTTGATCGAGAAAGGCGCAAAGGTTATTTTGGCAAGCCATCTCGGCCGTCCGAAGGGACAAGTCGTCGAAGAAATGAGACTGACTCCGGTTGCGGCCCGTCTGTCGGAGCTGCTCGGCAAGCCGGTAACGAAGGCGGACGAAGCGATCGGCGATGCAGTCAAAGCGCAGGCTGACGCTCTGAAGGCCGGCGACGTGTTGCTGCTTGAAAACGTTCGCTTCTATGCGGGCGAAGAGAAGAACGATCCGGAGCTGGCAGGGCAGTTCGCCTCGCTCGCGGACGTTTACGTGAACGACGCTTTCGGCGCCGCTCATCGCGCCCATGCTTCCACGGAAGGCATCGCGCACCATTTGCCGGCCGTATCGGGCCTTCTTATGGAGAAGGAGCTGGAAGTGCTCGGCAAAGCGCTGAACAATCCGGAGCGTCCGTTTACGGCGATCGTAGGCGGCTCCAAGGTGAAGGACAAAATCGGCGTCATCGACCATCTGCTGAATATCGCCGATAACCTGCTGATCGGGGGCGGCTTGTCGTACACGTTCCTGAAGGCGCAAGGCTACGAAATCGGCAAATCGCTCGTAGACAACGAGAAGCTTGATCTGACGCTCCAGTTTCTGAAGAAAGCAAAAGAAAAAGGCTGCAACCTGATGCTGCCGGTCGACATCGTCGTCGGCGACGACTTCAGCAACGATGCGAATACGAAGGTTGTGCCGATCTCGGAAATTCCGGCCGACTGGGAAGGCTTCGATATCGGGCCGAAAACGCGCGCGCTGTATGCGGACGTCATCGCGAAGTCGAAGCTGGTCGTCTGGAACGGACCGATGGGCGTGTTCGAACTGAACCCTTACTTGAACGGAACGAAGGCGGTCGCCGAAGCGTGCGCCTCCACAAGCGGTTATACGGTCATTGGCGGCGGGGATTCCGCGGCGGCGGCCGAGAAGTTCCATCTGGCCGATAAAATGGATCATATTTCCACGGGCGGCGGGGCTTCGCTCGAGTTTATGGAAGGCAAGGCGCTTCCGGGCGTAGTTGCTTTGAACGATAAATAAGGAATGTACAAGCTGAAAGGAGCGGATCCGTACACGATGAGAACTCCCATTATCGCAGGCAACTGGAAAATGTTCAAAACGGTAAAAGAAGCGGTCGCATTCATCGAGGACGTAAAAGGCAAAGCGGAAGTCGCCGGCGTTGAGAGCGTCATTTGCGCGCCGTACACGAATTTGCCCGCTTTGACCGAAGCGGTTCAAGGCACCTCGCTCAAAATCGGCGCGCAAAACGTCCATTTTGAAGACAGCGGCGCGTTCACCGGAGAAATCAGCGGCCTTATGCTGAAGGAGATTGGCGTCGATTATGTGATTATCGGCCACTCCGAGCGCCGCGCTTATTTCGCCGAGACGGATGAGATCGTAAATAAAAAGGTTCTTGCCGCGTTCAAGCACGGCTTGCTGCCGATCGTCTGCGTTGGTGAATCGCTCGAAGAGCGTGAAGCGGGCAAGACGAAGGACGTATGCCGCGTACAAACGGAAGCAGCTTTGCAAGGCTTGACCGAAGCGCAAGCGGCGCAGGTCGTTGTTGCCTACGAGCCGATCTGGGCGATCGGTACGGGAAAAACGTCTACGGCTGAAGATGCGGGCGAAGTGATCGGTTATATTCGCGAGCGCATCGCCGCTCAGTTTAATTCGGATGTGGCGGGCAAAGTCCGCATTCAATACGGCGGCAGCGTCAAGCCGAACAACATCCGCGAGTTCATGCAGCACCCGGACATCGACGGCGCGCTTGTGGGCGGTGCCAGCCTGGAGCCGGCGTCCTACATCTCGTTGGTCGAGGGGGCGCGCTGAATGTCCAGACCTAAACCGGTTGCGCTTATCATTATGGACGGCTTCGGCCTTCGCGGGGAGACGGCGGGCAATGCCGTCGCCCAGGCGAACAAGCCGAACTATGACCGCTACATGGCAACGTACCCGAACACGACGCTAGTCGCTTGCGGCGAAGCGGTCGGGCTTCCGGAAGGACAGATGGGCAACTCCGAGGTCGGTCATCTGAACATCGGAGCGGGGCGCGTCGTATATCAGGACTTGACGCGCATTACGAAGTCGATTCGCGACGGAGACTTTTACGATAACGAGACGCTGCTCGGCGCCGTTCGTCACGCCAAGGAAAACGGGAAGAAGCTGCATCTGTACGGGCTTCTTTCCGACGGCGGCGTGCACAGCCATATCGATCACCTGCTGGCTCTGCTTGATCTGGCGAAAAAGGAAGGCCTCAGCGAAGTGTTCATTCATGCGTTCCTGGACGGCCGCGACGTCGCGCCGGACAGCGCCAAAGGGTACATCGAGCGGCTGCAGGCGCATATCCGCGAAATCGGCGTAGGCCGGATCGCAACGGTGCAGGGCCGGTACTACGCCATGGACCGCGACAAGCGCTGGGAACGTACGGAGAAGTCTTACCGCGCGATGGTGTACGGGGATGGGCCGTCGTATACGGACCCGATCCAGGCGGTTACGGAATCGTACGAGAAGTCGGTATACGACGAATTCGTCATGCCTACGGTTATCGTGGACGAAGCGGACAAGCCGGTTGGACTCGTCGAGTCGGACGATTCGGTTGTTTTCTTCAACTTCCGTCCGGACCGGGCGATTCAGCTCTCGCAAGTATTCACGAATGAAGACTTCCGCGGCTTCGACCGGGGGCCGAAATGCCCGCACGGCTTGCATTTTGTTTGTTTGACGCTGTTTAGTGAAACCGTAGGCGGCTTCGTTGCGTATAAACCGAAGAATCTCGATAATACGCTCGGCGAGGTGCTTGTGCAGAACAACATGAAGCAGCTTCGCATCGCCGAAACGGAAAAGTATCCGCATGTGACATTCTTTTTCAGCGGCGGCCGCGATGTCGAGCTGCCGGGCGAAACGCGCGTCCTGATCGCTTCGCCGAAAGTCGCGACCTACGATTTGAAGCCGGAAATGAGCGCCTACGAAGTGGCAGAGGCGGCCGTGAAGGAAATCGAGGCGGAGAAGCACGACGCTATCATCCTTAATTTCGCCAATCCCGACATGGTGGGCCACTCCGGCATGCTGGAGCCTACGATCAAGGCGGTCGAAGCGACGGACGAATGCATGGGCAAAGTGGTGGAGGCGGTACTCGCCAAGGGCGGAGTCGTCCTCATTACGGCCGATCACGGCAACGCCGATATGGTGTTCGACGAGAACGGTCGTCCATTTACCGCCCATACGACGAATCCGGTGCCTTTCATTGTGACGGACAAATCTGTTACACTAAGAAACGATGGCATTTTGGCGGATATCGCGCCTACGATTCTTGATTTGCTGCAGCTGGCGAAGCCGGGCGAGATGACAGGGACGACGCTGCTCGCTTCCCGGAAGTGAACCGGTTCCCGGTCGCGGAATTTCCGCAACCGGGACGGTTTCAACTGCTTCTGCCCCGCTTGCACAGCACATATTTTATCTATAACGATGAAGGAGTGTTCACGAACGATGACTATCATTTCCGACGTTTATGCACGCGAAGTGCTCGATTCCCGCGGCAATCCAACCGTAGAGGTTGAAGTATTCCTCGAGTCCGGCGCTAAAGGCCATGCAATCGTTCCATCCGGCGCTTCGACCGGCGCTTACGAAGCTGTAGAGCTTCGCGATGGCGACAAAGGCCGCTACCTTGGCAAAGGCGTTATCAAAGCGGTTGAGAACGTCAATTCGATTATCGCACCGGAAATTATCGGCCTTGATGCTTTGGATCAAGTCGCCATCGACAATAAAATGATCGCTCTGGACGGTACGCCGAACAAAGCGAAGCTCGGAGCCAACGCGATTCTCGCCGTTTCGATGGCAGTAGCGCGCGCAGCGGCCGACGCTCTGAACGTGCCTTTGTACGTATACCTCGGCGGCTTTAACGCCAAGCAGCTTCCGGTTCCGATGATGAACATCATCAACGGCGGCGCTCATGCGGACAACAACGTCGACGTGCAAGAATTCATGGTGCTTCCGGTTGGCGCGTCTTCGTTCAAAGAAGCACTCCGCTGGGGTACGGAAATTTTCCATAACCTCAAAGCCGTATTGAAAGACAAAGGCCTTAACACCGCAGTAGGCGACGAAGGCGGCTTCGCGCCGAACCTTAGCTCCAACGAAGAGGCGATCCAAACGATCATCTCCGCGATCGAGCGCGCAGGCTACAAGCCGGGCGTAGACGTGTTCCTCGGTATGGACGTCGCTTCGACCGAGTTTTACAAAGACGGCAAGTATCACCTGGAAGGCGAAGGCAAGTCGTACACGTCGGAAGAGTTCGTAAACTTCCTCGCTTCCTGGGTGGACAAATATCCGATCATCACGATCGAAGACGGCTGTGCGGAAGACGACTGGGCCGGCTGGAAGCTGCTCACCGAGAAGCTCGGCGGCAAAGTTCAGCTCGTCGGCGACGACTTGTTCGTGACGAACACGACTCGTTTGTCCCAAGGTATTGAGCAAAACATCGGTAATTCGATCCTTGTAAAGGTGAACCAAATCGGTTCCTTGACGGAAACGTTCGACGCAATCGAAATGGCTCAGCGCGCAGGCTACACGGCCGTTATTTCGCACCGTTCGGGCGAAAGCGAAGACAGCACGATCGCCGATATCGCCGTTGCTACGAATGCCGGTCAAATCAAGACGGGCGCTCCGTCGCGTACGGACCGCGTTGCGAAGTACAACCAATTGCTTCGCATCGAAGACCAGCTCGGCTCGACTGCTAAATATTTAGGCCGTCAATCGTTCTACAACTTGAAAAACTTCAGATAATCACGGAAGAGGAGCGGATTCCGGTGAGTCGATGGATCGTTACGATTTTATTTGTAGTCGGGTGTGCCATTTTGACGAACTGGCTTCCCTTCTCTTCTTTTTTCCGCAATGTCGACACGATGGTGCACGAGCTTGGTCATGCCGTCGTGACGATGCTGCTGTCCGGCAAAGTGCTGTATATTCAGCTGTACTCAAACCACAGCGGCGTAACGTACTCCTACATCGAAAGCGGCTGGAAGACGATTCCGCTCGGCTTGTCCGGCTACATCACTGCTTCGCTGTTCGCGGCTTTTCTGTTCGTCATGTATGCCAAAGGCAAGCTGCGCGTCGGCTTCGTCGCCATGTCGCTGCTGGCGGTTGTATCCCTCGCTTTTTTCGTCAACAACTCGTTCGGCGTTTTGTGGCTGATCGGCTTTATTATCGTGAACGGGATCGCGATGTTTCTACCGTATCCTTCGATTCGCAAATTTTATTATTTGCTCGTCGCTTTTATCTGTCTCGAGGAATCGGTATGGGGCCCGATCAATCTGCTTATGATGTCGGTTATGACACCGGGGCAAGCGGGCGATGCAACCGGTTTGAGCCGTTCGACGGGCATACCGGCTATCGTGTGGTCGATCGTATTTTTGCTCGTCGCGCTGTTCTGCGCGCGTAAAGCGATCTATGCGTTCATCGGCAACAGGAGATCGAGAAACGCGGGCTCGTCCCGCTGGGAAAGCCAGGCTTGAATATGGGAGCGAAGTCGCCCTTCTAGGGGCGGCTTTTTTTGTAGTTTACGGTATTTACTGCTAACGGAACTAAAGATTGGTACTCCTAATTATTATGCCGAATGCAGGAGATTGGAGGAGCGGAGTGGAACATTCGCATCTGGAGCAGCAAAGCGGTCGCCTTTATAATCGGATTCCAACTTCTAAAATTTCCATCAAGGAATCCGATTGTAAGAGCGAGTGGAAGATCGAATGTTCCCGCAGTGGCCGTGTCCATGCTTACACTGCTCCTTATGCGATTTCCCTGCTGCCAATTGGACGCAACCTTGTAATTGGACGTCCTATATGGTACAATAAATTTTGCTTTGCATGATTCCTACTGGATATGTGGATCAACGATCGTACACGTAGATACATAGGGAATATGAATAGGAGGTGGATCAGATGGAAATCTTCTTGAAAATTTTGCTGGTCATAGCATCGATCGGACTTATTGCAGTGGTGCTGCTGCAAAAAGGGAAAAGCGCGGGGTTGTCCGGCGCGATCTCCGGGGGTGCGGAACACCTGTTCGGCAAGACGAAGGCACGCGGTCTAGAGTTGCTTCTTTCGCGGGTAACGGTTGGTTTCGCGGTTGCGTTTTTCTTGTTATCCCTAATCGCAGCATACGTAGTTAAAGCGTAATGATCGAACCGATGCAGCAGGTGCTAAAGCTCCTGCTGCTTTTTTAGTTGATAAAGAGAAGTTTAAAGTACTGAAGCGTCAAGCGAAACGAAGTCGGTTAAATACCTTGTAACGCTTCGGCTGTAACACGAGTACACTTTATCGAAATGCTTCGATCGGAAGCTTTTCTTTGTACCGACGTTTTTTGAGGCTTGGAGCGTGCCAAAAACGTCAATACTACATAGCAGCGGGAATTTATTAATCGATGAAACAAGGGGATGTTGTATGATAACGAAAGATGGACTGCTCGAGTTTATGCGCGAGAAGGCGTATAAGCCGATGACGTACCAGGAGCTGGAGAAGCATTTTGACATTGGAGATGCCGAATCGTTCAAGCAGTTTCTGAAAATGCTGAATCAGCTCGAGGAAGCGGGGGAAGTGATACGCACACGCACGGAGCGTTACGGCGTTCCGGAGCGGATGAATTTGCTGAAAGGTAAACTGCAAGCTCATGCAAAGGGCTTCGGCTTCCTGCTGCCTGACGACAAGGATCACCCGGATGTGTATATCCACGCGAACGACATGAACGGGGCGATGAACGGAGATATCGTGCTGGCTCGTGTGACGGCGAAGGGAGCGGCGGGAGGCCGGCTTGAGGGCGAAGTCGTTCGGGTCGTAACCCGGGCGATTACGCAAATCGTCGGCACGTTCCAAAGCTTCGAGACGTATGCGTTCGTGCTGCCCGACGACAAACGAATTACGAAAGACATTTTTGTACCGAAGGAATCGTTTCTCGGCGCCGTGACCGGTCAGAAGGTCGTTGTCGACATCGTACAGTACCCACAAGGGCGGGCTGCGGCCCAAGGCCGCGTCGTGGAGATTCTGGGCCATAAGGATGACCCGGGCGTGGATATCGTCTCGATCATCCGCAAGTACCAGCTGCCTGAGGCGTTTCCGGACGAGGTGACGGCCGAAGCGGAGCAGGTACCGGATACGATTGACGAACGGGAGCTGCAGGGACGCCGGGATTTGCGCGATAAGCTGATCGTTACAATCGACGGAGAAGACGCCAAAGATTTGGACGATGCGGTTAATGTGGAGCTGCTGCCGAACGGCAATTATTTGCTAGGTGTCCATATCGCGGACGTCAGCTACTATGTGCGTGAAAATTCGGCGCTCGACCGGGAAGCGTATAACCGCGGAAACAGCGTCTATCTGGTAGACCGGGTTATTCCGATGCTGCCGCATCGTTTGTCCAATGGGATATGCAGCTTAAATCCGCGCGTAGACCGGCTGACGATGTCTTGCGAGATGGAGTTTGACGGCAATTGCAACGTCGTACGCCATGATGTGTTCACGAGCGTCATTCGCACGACGGAGCGGATGACATATACGAACGTCCGCAAAATTTTGCAGGGCGAAGACGAAGAAGTAACCGAGCGGTACAAGGAGCTTGTCGGCTTCTTCAAGCTGATGGAAGAGCTGGCGATGAAGCTGCGTAACAAGCGGATGAAACGCGGCGCAATCGACTTCGATTTTCAAGAATCGAAAATATTGGTCGACGAAAACGGGAAACCGACCGATATCGTCAAGCGGGAGCGCTCGGTTGCGGAGCAAATTATCGAGGAGTTCATGCTGGCTGCGAACGAGACGGTCGCGGAACATTTTCACTGGATGAAAGTGCCGTTTCTGTACCGGATTCACGAAAATCCGGACGGCGACAAGCTGCAGCATTTTATGGAGTTCATTACGAATTTCGGTTATGTGGTGCGGGGCAAGGGCAATACGATTCATCCCCGCGCGCTGCAAACGCTGCTCGAGGAAATCCGCGGCACGAAGGAAGAGACGATTATCAGCACGGTCATGCTCCGTTCGATGAAGCAGGCACGCTACGATGCAAACAGCCTCGGGCACTTCGGGCTTGCCGCGGAGTTTTATTCGCACTTTACGTCGCCGATCCGGCGTTACCCGGACCTCATCATTCACCGGATTATCCGCGAGGTGCTGGAAAACGGCACGTTGTCGGAGCAGCGGCACGAATATTTGAGCAGCCGGATGGAAGATATCGCCAAGCAGTCGTCGGAGCGGGAACGGCTTGCCGTCGACGCGGAACGCGATACCGAAGCGCTGAAGAAGGCTGAATATATGCTGGATAAAGTCGGCGAGGAATTCGAGGGTATCATCAGCAGTGTGACCAACTTCGGCATTTTCGTCGAGCTGCAAAATACGGTCGAAGGGCTGATCAGGCTTAGCGACCTGCATGACGACTACTACCACTACCACGAGATGCAGCATGCGCTCATCGGCGAGCGGACGTCGAACATTTACCGCATCGGCGACGATGTGAAGGTGCGCGTGGCCCGGGTCAACCTAGACGAGCACAATATCGACTTTGAAATGGTGGGTTCGCAGCGGCGCGAGCAGAAGGTGAATTTAGTCGACGGCAATCGTGGCAGACGCGGCGGGAAGCGTGACGACGAAGGCGGAGCCGGAGGCGGCGAACGCGGTCGCGGCCGTGGCGGCGTCGACATGTGGGGCTTTAGCCGCGGCGGCAGCGGCGGCGGTAAGCGCGGCGAACGAGGCGGTAAAGCGCCGGCTGCCGGGAGCGACCGAAGTGGCGGCGGAGCGAGCGAGGCAGAAGGCGGACGTCCGCGAGCCGATGACGGCGAGTGGACGAACGTGCGCCCGGGGCGCGCAGCGGCCGGCGGCCGAGGCGGGAAAGGGCGCAGCGGCGCCGGCCCGAAGGGCGGCAAGCGGACGCCGCCCGGTCCGGGAGGCAGCGGCTTCGGCGGCGGCGCTCCGCGCAAGAGCCGTGGCGGCGTGAAGGGCGGCGCGTTGGCGGGAGCGAAGAAGCGCGGGAAAAAATGACTATAGCGGGATAGCCCCAATTGATTTTGCTCGGGGAAGTTGATACAATGATCTCCTAGCGATGTAAAGAACGGCGGACGTACGATGCGCCCGGCATCTTGTTCTAAAAGGATGTCGGAGCGCAAATCGTACGGTTCGTTCGGCCTAAGTTGTAGGCGAAGAGGAGGGAACCGGTCATGAGTAAAAAAAGCGACGGCAAACTGCTGGCGCAAAATAAAAAAGCGTCCCATGATTATTTTATCGAGGATACGTTTGAAGCGGGACTTGTCTTGACCGGAACCGAAATCAAATCGCTGCGCGGCGGCCGGGCTAACATCTCTGACGCGTTCTGCACGATTCGCAATGGTGAGGCATTCGTCAACAACATGCACATCAGTCCGTTCGAGCAGGGAAACCGGAGCAATCCGGGCGATCCGACCCGAGCTAGAAAGCTGCTGCTGAAGAAAGAGCAGATTCACAAGCTGCTTGGACAGACGAAGCAGCAGGGGTACACGATTGCACCACTTAAAGTGTACATTCGCAACGGGTACGCGAAGCTGCTGATCGGGTTAGCGCGAGGCAAGAAACAGTACGACAAGCGCGAAAGCGATGCGAAGCGGGACGCCCAGCGGGACATTCAGCGTGCTCTGCGCGAGAAGCAGAAAGTTGCGCGCTAAGCTGTTAGCGGATGCGGAAGCGTCATCCAAGGCAGCAGTGCCAAGGAACGTTAAAGCTTCCATCAACAAGCGATCGCGATAGCTCGAGAATGTGGTATACTAGGAATACGGCGATACAACAACCGCCGTCGGTTTCGGCTCCGCAAAGCCGTTTTAGCGAAGTTCCTCACTTGAGGGCACTTCCGATCACGGGGGCGTTCTTGGATTCGACGGGGATAGTTCGAGCATGAGTAGCGGGTAGTGGGGCTGCGTCCACTTCAACAACGCGAACGCCAATTTAACTGGCAAACAACAACCAAAACTCGCTTTCGCAGCTTAATAACCTGTGACGCGGCTTCTACCCTGCATCGCCCATGTGCCGGGATAGGGGCTCAACCTTAGTGGGATACGCTGTCTAGTCTCCGCCTGCGGCTAGCTGAAGAAGATAATCAGGCTGACCCAAAGGGAATCCGGTGACGGGGAGTCTCTAGGGTGACATCAAAGCTGTCACTACACCCGTAGAAGCTGATGTGGCGTTATCTTCGGACAGGGGTTCAAATCCCCTCGCCTCCACTTAAGTACAGAAAGTTTAAGGAAAGAATCAGACGGTCAGCATATCGACGATATGCCAATCGTCTGATTTTTTTATAGTGATTTTCCGGAAGAGGGATTGAATAACTTGCTTTTGTGTTTCGGAGTCGAGATCATTCCAATTTTCTTTTAAGCCATTAAATGCTTTTCGTACTTCTTCAAATGGAATCTGCTGTTCAGGTTCTGGTTCTGCTTCCTTCCGCAGCTTATTGATGCGAGCATCTTCTTCATCCATCAATGAGGCATAATCGTCTCCGGAAAGTTTACCGTCCCCTAACGCCATCATCCAGTTTCGGCGGCGTTTTTGGCTGATGGCCAATTCCTTTTCCAGATTTATTTTAAGCCGTGTTGTTTTGGGCTTTGGCTTTTGGAACCCATCTTCAACTACTTCGATATGTTGCCATATCAAGGCGGTAAGTATACTTTCAGAGATACTCGGGCTTGTGCAGGTACCTTTAGCATATTGATTCAGACAGCGGTAACTCTGATACTTCTTCCCGCTGTGGACTGCGGTATTCCCTGTATATGTTGCTCCGCAAAGCCCACACTTTATTACTCCGCTGTATGGGTAATCGAATGACCGGCGGGACATGTGACCTTCGGCCCGACGTTTTCTAAAAGATTTGGCCTTTTCAAACTGCTCTTTACTTATTATGGCTTGATGCTTCCCTGGTTTAATAATTCGTTGTTCCTCTGGCCAGTCTGCAGGCTTAAAGTGATTATAACCGGCATAAGTTGGGTTTGTCAGAACATTTCTTACTGATTTGTTGTCCCATTTCCCGCCTTCCTTTGTTGTTGACTTCGTATTCATATGCTTCGCGATTTTCGTGACACCCCAAAACGATTCGGTGTATAGGTCGAAAACCTCACGAACTAGCTGAGCTTCTTCGTCGACAATAATTAGCTTTCGAGTTTCGTCGACCAGCAGTTCATCTGTCATTTTGTACCCACCTCTTCAAACATATAGCCGAGAGGTGGCCGTGACATATGTCTGCCCCCGTTCTTGGCTTTCTTTTCTAACCCCTTTAACGTTTCTTCCCGTAAATTGTTAATATATAATTCTGCGAAAATGCCGTTTATTTGAAGGAAAGCTTTTCCCATTGGAGACTTGGTATCTATCTCATCTTGCCCTTGTGCAGCAATGATTAAGCGGATATCGAGTTTATTAACCATATCGATAAAGGCGATAATGTCCCCCATGTTCCTACTCAACCGATCAAGTTTATGAATGAGTAATGCTTCGAATCGCTTCGCTTTCATGTCTTTAATCATTTCCTGTACGCCCTTACGTTTAAATGTTTTACCGCTCACCCCAGGGTCGGTATAAACACGATATAACTGAAGACCTTTACGCTCAATGGTTTGTAAGAGTATTTCCTCTTGCGCTTCCAAACTAAAGCCTTCTTCCGCCTGCATGGCAGTGCTTACCCGAGTATAAATGGCAGCTCGCATTTGATTTCACCCCTTGGCGTTATTAATTTCATAGCACTGTTCCTGAATGTTTCCAATAGCGAAAAGAGGTCTCTTGAATCACGTGTAAGTCGATCAACACCGTGGACTAACACAGCATCGAAGTCTCTGGAAGCTGATTCAGTATCCAAGATCAAGTTTTGCAAAGCTCGGCGAGAAAACATATCGCGGGCGGAAGCGATATCTTCGTAAACTTTTTTAACTTCCCATCCGAGTGTTCTTGCATGTTCCATAAGTAAATTTCTCTGGCCTTCGGCAGTCTGTTCAATGGTTGCAACTCTGATGTAGATAGCCACTTTCATTCTGATCAT
The DNA here is from genome assembly GCF_003626695.1 of Paenibacillus ginsengarvi. Lineage (GTDB taxonomy): Bacteria > Bacillota > Bacilli > Paenibacillales > NBRC-103111 > Paenibacillus_AB > Paenibacillus_AB ginsengarvi. The sequence goes on along the minus strand of NZ_RBAH01000023.1, from coordinate 102,304 downwards.
CACCTCAACAAGAATATATGTTCGCATTTTAGGGTATGATAAACAGCCTTGCGGCTGGGAAGCGCAAGATTTCATGGATTTTATGGAAACATTTCTACTACGCCAAGCGGGTCGAATCGAATCGTATACTGCTCGTCCACATTTACATAAATACCATACTTGCTAGTGTACCGATCGATAGCATTTTGCAAAAACTCTTCCGTTACTCCTAAAAATTCAGCTAAATCATATCTTCCTGTAATTCGTTTTTTATAAGCTTGTACAATTCGATCCAGTGGAATCATACACTGGTAGGCCCATTGTCTCGCAATTAGCTCCTGTTTTCTGTTTCGTATGTCTGTCTGATCTAGGATATTCCCAACAGAAAGAAGATAATGGGCTATTTCTTCAGCAAGAGTACATGCTTTCTCGACTGTGCTCATTTCTTTACTGATACCAATTTTACTCCCTTTTATCAGTCCTTTTGCGTTGGACAAGAAAGTCTTTTCTTTAACAACCAGTCCGTAACCTAACGCTTGTTCAATCAATAAATCGTAAGGTGCCATCGCGCCATCTCCCGTCTTAGAGGTCCTCCAAATCTTGTTTCATAAGTTCAAGCTGCTCTTTCGAATGATCATCATTATGAGCTGCAATGACCTCAAGCGGTGGATTTGGTTTAGATACTCGGAAATATTCCATTTCCAAAACGGTTTTTACAGTATGCTTCCCCTTTTCATCGAGAGCGTTGAACTTCTTAATCAATTTCAAAATATCATCCGAGAGAACTGTTTGAACTTGTGGTTTAGTTGAAGGAGCTTCCACATCATCTGTCCAGCCCATAAGGTATGCTGGTGAGCATTTGAATAGTTCTGATAAACTTACTATCGTTTCATGCTTTATATTTTTTATATCACCGCTTTCATATCGTTGAGCCGTTGCTTCTTTGACTCCAAGATGCGTAGCGACGTCTAATAAGGTTAAATTCATTGCCATTCTCCGTTGTTTAATTCGATCGTTTAATGTTGACATTATTTAACCACCTTTCTATGAGGCTATAATAACACCGACTTACGCAATATGCAATAAAATTTGTGCATCCAATAAAAAAACTTACGCAATGTGTATTGACGAACTGGCATTCGTGATGCTAATATCGACTTACGCAATACGTAAGTTGAAGGAGGGGAAACGATGCAGATCATTTACAGAACAGATACTAAGGCGCTCAAGAAGATGATGGTCGAAAAAGGAATCTCCACTACCATTCAGCTTTCTTCCCTTACTGGGGTCAACAGGAATACACTATCACAGGTGCTACGAGGGGAGATTCAGCCATCTGCCGAAGCGATGCGAAAGCTGGTTTCAGTACTGGAAATACCGCCTGAACATGCAGGGGAAATTTTTTTTAGTCCGAACTTACGTAATGCGTAAGTCGGAAAGGAGGGAGGTGATGAAGGCAATTCTGAGATCAAGTCAACTAAGTTATGAATTATTGGAAAGTATTGCTCTGCAAATACGTGCCGCCCAAAGGAAGGCTGATAGTCAGGATAATGTTAGTAAAGCGGCTCAATAAGACAGAGGGGATGGTCCAAATGAAAATCCACCCCATACATCGAAGATTGTACGAAATACACGTCTCAGCAAACAAACTCGGCGGCTACGGGCAGCTGCCGGAGCGGGATCAGCAGGACTTGCAGCATTGTATGAGGGCGAATGCCCGGTTGGTGGAGCGGCTGGAAGATTTGTACGAACTGTCGCTCCAAGCATCATACGTTGGCGATACGGGATGGCAGTACGAAATTTGCGCCCGGATCGAGGCGCTGATGGAAGGGAGAAGGTCATGAACGGAATAGCAAAGTTGTTGAATCTCACAACAGCCATTGATCGTAAAGCGCCCTACATAGTCAGCGTTTGGGCGCAAAGCGGCTGCGGTGTGGATGTGTCGATCTGCAAGCGGATCAGTGAAGCGGGGGCAATCACCGCAGTCCAGAAATTTTGGGAAGTCGACAGGCATCCGGACCAGCTCGCATCCGCGCTAAAAGCGGTGGAGGCGGTAGCGAACGGAACTTTCGTGGAAGGCGGTGATGATCTTGGGGGATGCCGCGCTGCAGCTGGAATATGATTACGAAGCCGAAATTCAGCGCCGCAAACGCGACTTGATCGAAAAAGGGCTGCTTGTTCTCGACGACGGCGGGCTCTCGCTCACGGTCGAGGGGCTACGGTTGGTTCGGCGGGAATGGGAGTACCGGTACAAAACCCGCAAGGAACTGGGGCTTCTGATGGAAGTCTTCATCCTAACGGAGCATGGCCATTTAGTTTTATAGGGAGGCGGTTACCATGATGTTGCAAGAATTATCTGAGGTGTGCGAGGCCGCGCGAAGATTGAGCGAGTTGGAGTCGATACGGGCAGCGATGACTTACCGGCCGGGTTGGTTTAATGCGGCAGTACTGCCTGCGGCAATGGATTGGCTGGATGGCGAGATCATGCAACTTGAGGCTGAATTGCTGGTTTTCGAAGAAACGGAAAATGAAAGAAGCCGCCTGGCGGGGCGGCTGCTCGAAAAGCAAGGCAATCTAATTAGGCCCAGTATATCGCAATGGCGAACTTTGGGCAAGGGGGATATGTGGATATGAAGGCCACTGGAATCGTGCGTAAGGTCGACGAGCTGGGACGGGTAGTTATTCCGATGGAGTTGCGGAGGACGCTCGGGATCGTCGAGAAGGATGCTCTGGAAATCTATGTAGACGGCGAGCGCATCATGCTCAAGAAGTACCAACCGGCATGCATTTTCACAGGGAGCACGGAAGACCTGATTTATTTCAACGGTAAGCTCGTCAGCCGAGAAGCAGCAAGGGCGATCGCCCAGGCAGCCGGCATCATATAACCGCCTGATGAGTCCGCAGCGGGAGCGGACGAAAGCCGTGTCGTGATGATACTGCTCGCGGGTTACCGCACTGCTCTTTGACAATCGGCCTTCGGGCTGAACATAACGACAGGCATCAGCCCTGTCGTCGGGGGCCAGACGAGAGAGAGTCCTTGACGACTCCAAGCATGCGCGCATGGCTCTCGGGCTCCGGACGATGCGGCTGACGCATCAATCGAATTAGGGGAGGCGGCCGCGATGTAACCGGCTTACGGTCTGATAAACGGAAATAACCCGCCTGCCAGCGGGTCACTTCAAAACATATGGATGCCCCCATGATAGCACGGATTCATGGGGGCGACAAGGAGGCACCTATGACCACACTTACCAAAGCACAGCTTGTCGAAAGATTAATCGCGCTGCCGACCGAAATCGGGGCGGCCGAGGATAACGTTCTGCAGGCACATGCCCGGCTGGTGACAGCAAAGGAACTGCTGCAATGGAAGGAGGATTCACTTCTACTCGATAAAATCGGCTTTATTGATGGGAAAAACGCTGAAACTCGAGCGGCACAAGTGCGCTCATTCACTAAAAACGAGCGTGACGAGTTTGCCGATGCCGAGATGAACTTGAAAAACGCCGCTTCCCGGCTGGAACGACTTCATGTTCAGCTTAAAGCTTATCGCGCGGTAGCCGATCTGCTCAGGGTGGCCGTATGAAAAAAATCGTTTTGGAGCGCCTGACGTTCCGCAATTTCAAGGGGCTCCGCGAGTTCGTCCTTGCAGCGAACGGCGGAAGCCTCGATATTTATGGCGATAACGCCACTTGTAAGACGACTTTGTTTGACGGGTTTACGTGGAAGCTGTTCGGCAAGGACAGCGCGAACAACGCCAATTTCGAAATTAAAGAACTTGACTTAGCCGGCCGGGTCCGGAAGCACAGGTTGGAGCACGAGGTCGAAGGCGTGCTGATCGTCGACGGCCGGCGCCGGATCTTCCGACGGGTCTTCTCAGAGAAATGGACCAAGAAGCGCGGCGCGCTGCGGGAAACGTTCGAGGGGCACGAAACAGCTTATTTCGTAGATGACGTTCCGGTTGGCAAACGGGAATATGACGCTGAAGTCGCCGCACTCATCCCGGAGGAGCTTTTCAAACTCCTGACTAATCCGGGCTATTTCAACGACGAGAAGCATTTCGACTGGAAGGCCCGCCGTAAGCTGCTGCTGGAGGTCTGCGGTGGAGTGACGGACGCGGAGGTTATCCATAGCAAACCGGAGTTAGCTCCACTGGAAACTGCCCTGCGGGAACGGGATATCGACAAGCATAAAGCTTCGCTTGCCGAGAAAATGAAGCGAATCAATCAGGAGATCAAGGACATTCCGGTCCGCGTCAGCGAAGCTCAGCGGGGCATGCCGGACGTCGCAGAGCTGAGCGAAGAACTGCTACAGGAGGATATCGAAGCCCTCCGAGGGCGGATCGCTGAAAAAAACTCGGCTTTGGCTCGGATCAAGGACGGCGGCGAGGTTGCAGCAAAAGAGCTGCGGCTGCGGGAGATTGAGGCCGAGGTCCTGGCGATCAAGAACCGCTTGCAAACGGCTGCTTTGGATGCCGTCGCCCAGCAGCGAGGGATAACCGCTCAACTTCATCAGGACATTGATCGGCTGCGCCGTACGATCGATGACAGCGATAACCGTATTCGATACAACTTCCAGACCATTGAGGAGCTGGAAAAGAGTATGGCGCGACTCCGGGAAGAGTTTACGCAGATCAAAGCTATGGAGTATTTCCATGCCCACGATGCAGTCGACAATTGCCCCGCATGTGGTCAACTGCTTCCGGAAGATCGCCGTAAAGAGGCCCACGACAAGGCTCTCGCCGCGTTCAATCGGTCTAAAGCGGAGCAATTGGAGGCGATCCAGCGTAACGGACAGGCGAAGAAAGCGGAAGCCATACAGTTGGCGGCAGAGAATGACCGTCATCGCATGCTTATCGAAGCAGCCAAGGCCGATCTGTTGCCGTTGGAAACGCAGGTGACCGCTGCCGACGCTGAACTGGAGCGGCTGCGCGCCGGCATCCAAGACCCCGCCATCGATCCGGACTACGTTCGTCTCCAGAAAGAAGCGGAGCGCGTTCGGGCCGAGATCGCCGATCTGCGCGCCAGCAGCCAACAGGCGACAGCAGGGGTTGAGCAGGCAATATTGGAGCTTCAGCGAGAGATCAGCACGCTCGAGGCGGACAAGGCCAAGTTCAACCAAGTCCGCAAGCAGCAGGGGCGGATAACGGAGCTGGAGCAGCAGGAATCCAAGCTTTCCGCCGAGTACGAGCAGCTGCAGCATGAACTCTTTTTGACCGAGGAGTTTGTCCGGACCAAAGTCAATCTGCTTCAAACACGGATTGACAGCAAATTCAGGTTCGCTCGGTTCCGGCTGTTCGAGGACCAGATCAATGGCGGCTTGAAAGATTGCTGCGAGACGCTATACAACGGCGTCCCGTACGACAAGGGCCTTAATAACGCGGCTCGGATAAACATCGGGATCGACATTATCAATACGCTTAGCCAGCACTACGGCGTTTCGGCTCCGATTTTCGTGGATAACGCCGAAGCTGTGACGCAGCTGGCCGAGACGGATGCCCAGGTCATTCGTCTGATCGTTCCTCCGGCATTTGACAACCTGCCACAAGAAGCACAGGAAAGCCTCATTGCCATGCACGGCGGAATTCAAGAGGCAAAGAAGCACTGGACCAAACAGAATAAGCAATTGCGCGTTGAGGCTGCCGGTACAGGTGAAGACGATCTGCTCGTCGTGGATAACGAGGTGATCGCATGAACGGGGATAGCGGCATTGTCGAAGTCAAGGTTGTGACCGGCCAAGACCGTTATGCGGGCGCCCGAACAGAGACGCTGTTCATCGATGGGCAAGAATGGATGTCCGCCGGTCCGCTGTGTGAATGTCCGGAAGATGCGATTTTGGAACGCGATTTACTGGGACCTTCTGATTTCGCCAGTCTGTTGGAATCTTTTCTGAAAGAACACCGCGGCAAGAAGGTTCGCTTTGTTTACGAAGACAAGGAGGAAGAAGAATGACCCAAAATGCAGTTGTAGCAGCAGCGCCGAAGAAAAGCATCGTTGATCTGGTGGCCAGTAAGATTCATGCGTTCCAGGAACGCGGCGAGATTCACTTTCCGGCGAACTACAGCCCTGAAAATGCCTTGAAAAGCGCATGGCTGACCATCCAGACTGTCATGGATCGGAATCAAAAGCCAGCCTTGGAAGTCTGTACGAAGGATAGCGTCGCTAATGCACTTTTGGACATGGCCGTTCAAGGGCTCAACCCTGTTAAAAAGCAAGGCTATTTCATCGTTTACGGCAAAACGCTCACGTTCATGCGCTCCTATTTCGGCACAATGGCAGTTACCAAGCGAGTTACTGGTGCGCAGGATATCGATCCCCGATTGATCTTTGAAGGGGATGATGTGGACTACGAGATCCGGAATGGTCGTGTGGAAAATCTGACTCATAAAACTAAATTCAGCAACATCAATAACAAAAGCATTATTGGTGCATACTGTACCATTTCATGGGCAGACGGCCGGATGTTCACCGAAATCATGACGTGGGATGAAATTCAAGCGAGTTGGAAGAAATCGAAGCAAAACCCAGATAAAGAGGGCAGTACGCACCAAGAGTTTCCTGGGGAAATGGCGAAACGGACGGTCATTAATCGGACCTGTAAAGCTTACATGAACACGTCAGACGACGGAAGCCTGATTTTGAAGCATTTCCACCATCAGGATGATGTTATCGCTGAGGCTGAGCTGGAAGAGGAAATCGCTGAAAATGCGAATCGTGAAAGGATCGATGTAACACCGGCGGCGGAGCATGTTTCGCAGGATACCTCGGGAACACAAGAAACAAAGGTGGGTACTAAACAGGGCAACCAAGCGCCAGATAAAGCCCGCGAGGACACCGAAAAGCCAAGCATTGACGAGATGGAGCTCAATTTCTAATGATCGAGATCCATCCAATCGCCAGCAGCAGCGCCGGCAACGCTTACCGGGTATCGGACGGATTTACGACGCTATTGATCGAGGCGGGCCTACCTTACCGAGAAATTCAGCGGGCGCTTGATTTTAAGGTAACGCAGCTGGCCGGCTGCTTGATCAGCCACGAACACGGCGATCATAGCAAAGCGGCCAAAGACATCATGCACGTGGGCGTCCCGGTTTACACCAGTGCCGGGACGGCGGCCGCAATCGGGCTTGCCGGTCACCGGCTGCGGACAATCGAGTCTCGCAGGCAGTTTACCGTGGGCACATGGACGATTTTGCCCTTCGATGTTGAGCACGATGTGGAGGAGCCGCTGGGGTTCCTCCTTACGATTCCGACGGGCGACAAGCTGGTATTTTTGACGGATACGTATTATTGCAGATACCGGTTCGGCGGTATCACACACCTGATGGTCGAGTGTAATTACGCGCTAGATATCGTAAACAGGCGGGTGGAGGCGGGCGAACTGCACCCTTCGCAGAAGCGACGCTTGCTGACCTCCCATTTCAGTTTGGAGCACGTCAAACAGTTCCTACAGGCGAATGACATGCGTTCGCTCCGGGAGGTTTGGCTGCTCCATCTATCGGACGGTAACAGCGATGCCGAGCGCTTCCGCCGCGAGATCCAAGAGGTCACTGGGGCGGTCGTTCGGGTGGCAGATCGATGATCGATACAATCCCTCAGAAGGTCCTGATCGCGAGAGCGATTTGGGACCTTCCTTCGCCAGGTGAGCGCAAGGAGGGCATCGTTCAGTACCTTGAAAAATCATACCCGCACTATAAACCAATCCGGACAGAGCGGCCGTTCGTGCTATGTGAGGATACAAGGAAGGCGGGCAAAAAATGAAGGTGGAACAGCTTGATCTATTCGCCAGCATCGAGCCGGACGTTCCTTCGCGGAAGCCGGCGCCGTTACCGCCCCCGCTCAACGGCATGTATTACGAGCAGGCGACCGATCGATTCGTTTCATTCGTCCACGGCCGCCGGCATTATGAGGTTCCGGCTCGCAGTTGCGGGTTTCTGAAAGAGTGGCAGGAAAAAACGAAGCGGGAGCGTGCGATATGAAGCATGGGAAGCGCCCCACAAGGCGCGAAAAAACGATGATAGCTGCAGCCGGACTGAGAACGCATAACTGGCTCGTAACAAAGCGGCTGCCGCAATCGCTGCATCTGACGCATCGGGTTTCCAGCACGGTCAAGGTCATTCCAGTCAGATAGGGGGACTCGGCGGATGGCGAATCCACAACTAGAGCACGGGTTTGTACGCATAGCCAACGAGATATGGGACGAAGTCATCCGCCGGGACTTTTCCAAACGGCAAAAGGATATTTTGTTTCTCGTATGGCGCCTCTCCTACGGCTGCCAGAAGCGCTATGCATACATCCCACGGATGAGACAATTTCAACTTTGTGGGGTTTCAGAAACGAAAGTAAAGACTGAACTTGAATATCTGGAGCGCTCTCGAGTCTTAATTTGGGACCGTGAAAGTAAGACTTTCGAGATCAACAAGGATTACGAAAGCTGGTATGTCAGCCTGGTCAAAGCGTGGGATGAAGGTGAATTTAACGAGCTTCTCGCCTTAAATCTCAGTCGAAAAGTTTCCCAAAACGGGAAAGAAAACTTCCCGAAAAGGGAAGAAAATCTTCCCGAAACGGGAAGTGACGAAGAGGGGAGTTTCCCGAAAAGGGAAACAGAAACTTCCCAAAAAGGGAAACAAGAGTTTCCCGAAAAGGGAAACACGACACCCGATGAGCCCTTGTCTGGCGCGGCTTCCGGGGCGCCTAAAGACATTATTAAAGACATTATTAAAAACAATAAAGAAGATACTGAGGTACTTAATACTAATCAAGATACAGAGCATTCATCATCCACAACCAAAACGGATTTTTCATTTTCGCGAATCTATCGAATCTATGAACAGCATCTTGCGAGGGACGGTAAGATCACCGATTTGGAGGTCGAGGACTTAAATGACCAATTTGACACTTTTGGCGGTGAGTGGTTGCTCGATGCGATGCGTGAAGCGGTAAGGCAAAACAAACGGTCGCTCGCCTATATCAACGGCATCCTGCAAGGGTACAAAAGTCGTGGCGGGACCCAACGCGAGATCAAAGCTATCGTTCCTGCTGGAAATGGGAATGCAGACGGAAAGCCTAATCGGCAGCAACTTCAAAACGAACTTGCAGCTCAGAAAATCAGGGAGGCCGAAGAGCGTGAAAGAGAGCGAGATCAGGAAAATTTTTATGCTGATCCAGAACGCTTATAGCAATTTCGTTTACGACGACTTTAAAGTCGAGTTCTGGCGTCAGACGCTGGAAGACGTTCCGTTTGATCTGGCTGAAGGGAACTTGTACCAGCACATTCGCAACCCGGAGAACCGGTTCCCGCCGCATCCCGGCGTGCTGGCTGAACGCCCGGTGCAAGCTGCGGAAGGCCCGTACATCCCGAACGTAGAAGAGACGAGGGCCATGCTTGAGGAAATGTATGCGGTGACGCCAGTTCCGCCTACGCCCAAGTTTTTGGAGATGAAAGCGAGGTTGCTGGGCAATGGAGGATGACATGCCGCCGCTGCCGGCACCGCCAGAAGAACGAATACCTCCGCACAATATCGAAGCCGAATGGGCCGTTTTGGGTGCGGTGCTACTTGATCCGGTCGCTATGGACACTGCGGCCGATTTGCTCCGAGGCGATGAGTTTTATGTCGCCAAGCATCGGCACATTTTTGCGGCCATGCTTGAGCTTTACGACGCAGGCGACCCGATCGATCTGGTCACACTGACGGAGCAGCTGCAAGAGCGCCAACAACTTGAAGGGGTAGGCGGGGTCAGTTTCTTAAGCCAAGTAGCCAACTCTGTTCCGACGGCGGCCAATATCAGCTATTATGCTGCCATCGTAAAAGAAAAGGATTCGCACAGACAGGCGATTAAGGAGCTGCAAAGGCTTGAGGCTGAGGCATGGCGGACGGATGATCCTGGCAAACTCATAGCATCCATGCAAAACAAGGCCGACAAGCTTTCCGAGCAGGCGAAGTCGACGAAAAAGCCGTTCCGCGTTCTCAATGACGTTGCGCATGAATTCTTCGAAAACTTGGAAAAGGCATCGATGACAAAAGATGCCGGCGGCATTACGGGGCTCCGGTCCGGCTTTGAAGACTTCGACAAGGCAACATCTGGACTGCAAAGGTCCGACCTGATTATAGTGGCGGCCCGGCCGTCAGTCGGGAAGACGGCGTTCGCGCTGAATGTCGCGCAAAACGTCGGGGTCAAGGTCGGCGAAAGCGTCGCAGTCTTCAGCCTAGAAATGGGCGCTGTGCAGCTATTTGGTCGTATGGTCGCAGCTGAAGGAAACATTGACGCTTCCCGGATGCGGACCGGCAACCTGCTGCCGGAGGATTGGGAAAAGGTCACGATGGCGATCGGCACGATCACAGGTGCGCCGATCTACATCGACGATTCGGCGGTTATCACTGTAAACGACATTCGCGCCAAGTGCAGACAGCTCAAAAAGGAGCGGGGTTTGGGCCTGATCGTGATCGACTACTTGCAGCTTATAAAGGGGCGGGGGTCAAACAGGCAAGAGGAGGTTTCGCATATCTCCCGGACGCTCAAGCAGATCGCCCGAGAACTGGACGTTCCCGTCATTGCACTTTCGCAGCTCAGTCGTGGTGTCGAGCAGCGGCAGGATAAACGGCCGATGATGTCCGACCTTCGGGAATCCGGCTCGATCGAGCAGGACGCGGATATCGTTGCGTTTCTGTACCGGGACGACTACTACGACAAAGAGTCGGAGAAGAAGAACATCATCGAAATCATCATTGCCAAGCAGAGGAACGGTCCGGTCGGTACAATCGAGCTGGCGTTCCTTAAAAATTTCAATAAATTCGCGAATCTGGACAGGTCGCACCACGAGCAGCAACAGCAGCCGAAGGCGAAATCCGGGTCCGCGAAAGAGAGGAACCGCAAGCAATGGGCATAAAAAAGCGGCTTGATCCGATTTTTCAGATACGGAACCAGCTCGTGATTAAGCACCGCGGCCAAGTGGTCGGCGAGGTGTACACGCTGCGGCGGCCGTGGCCGGTACCGATCCGGCCAAGGAGGCGGAAAGCTTGAAGCTACTCGGTATCGATCACGGCACCAATTACGCAGGCTGGGCAACAATGCGGAACGGTAGGCTACTTGAATTTGCGTCCAGAGATTTTACAAAAATCAAAATGCCAGAAGTGCTCGACACGATATACCGGGATGCTTGCAACCTTATACGGTCGCACCGACCGGATATCCTTGTTTTGGAGCGACCGGTGCATTTCGAAAATGCCACAACTGTACTTGCCTTAGTCGGTGCCTACTCCGTAGTTACACTGGCTGCGCTGCACCTGGGAATTAGGATTGAGACGATCCGGCCGTCGGAGCTTAAAATGCAGACCGGCAGGGGAAATGCGGACAAAGAGACGGTCGCGCTGGATATGGCGATGCGTTTCGGTCTGGAGTTCGATCAGATCGCTATTCCTGTCCTGTACAAAGTGGACGGTAAGAAAGGCAAAGCCGGAGAAGTCAAAACAAGACTTTATGACCCTGCGGACGCGATCGCGCTCTGCTGGGCTTATCATCAAAAAACGACATCAAGGAGCTGAACCCTCATGAAAAAACTATTTACGACTACCCTCGAAGGCGTTACGAGCAACAAGACCAAGACGACGATTAAGCTTTCGATGAGCAATAAGGACGCGATGGTCTTCAACCAACGATACCTGCAGTCGCTGGACAAAGAGCTGATCGTATCGTTCGATGATCCGCAATCGCAAATGGACCTTGACGACGAAGACGAGCGTCCCGAGCGCCGGAAGATTACGACCGATCAATTCGGGGTGGTCGAATCCGTTGGCAGGCAGTTGGACTTCGGCGACGCTAAACCGGCGAATGATCAGGCACCTGCTACCAGCCCGGCGGAGCAGGCTGGAGCGACGCCTGTGGCTCCTGAGACAGCCGAGCCCGCGGACGAGTATGCCGGCAAGGAGATCGTTATAGCAAGGAGTAATTTGGGCGGCGGTGACGGAGAAGGTGACGGCGATACGGTCGAATATGTCTTCCCGATCGTCAGCGGGACCGGGCGGACGCCGAAAAAATATATCAACGGCGAAGACGCCGGGGTCGTCCTCGGCGACGACGTGAAAAACGAGCTCGGTCTGGAACATTCAGAAGGCTGCTATGCGATCGAGGATTTGATTAACGCCGGCGGCGTCCTCCAGGGCATTCAAGACGGAGCACCCCCCTCTGATGAGGGCGAATTGGATTGGGACCCGCATTCGGACGGGGATGCAGATGACGACAATGACGAACTGAGTGACTGGGGACGCGATGTTTTGGGCGAAACAGATGGCACCTCTACGACTGGAACCGATGGCGGCACGGAAGGCGATGCCGGATCTGCTGGGGAGCAGCCTGCGGGCGCTACACCGGTGGACGTCGAAGATTATATCCTGACACACAGGCCGCAGTTCGATGGGCTGGACCATGATTACGCCGCTTTGTTCGCTCGTAAGAAGGCTGGTGAAACGTGGAAGGAAATCGCTTCTTCGCTTGGCATCACGTCCAGTCAGCTCTCTACGACATGGAACAAGTACAAATCGCTTGTTCAAAATATGATCGGAAACGGCACTATTTAACGACCTTCATAATCGCCTTATAAGGCGCCCGATTGGACGGACGCATAAAAACCATTAACTGCATAGATAAGACATGACAGCGCCCCCGCCGAGTCAACGGCAGGGGCGTTAACATCAGGAGGGGAACACATGGGAATTGAAATCCTGAGCGTTAGCGGCGGGCGGGTCCCGATGGTGGATAAAGAGGTCGAGGCTCGGAATAAAGCAAACGGGCCAGTGGTACCAGGGCGAATGAGCCCGGAAGAACTGGTGGAGTTGGAACAGCGCCTTGCTCAAAAGGCTGGCCCGCAGGTAAAGCCGTGGGAGCCGACCCTGAACAGGGACTCTTACCTGCAGCTGCGGATCACAGGCAAAAACCGCAAGGACATTACGCTGTCGCATTTTAACAACGAAGAGAACAAGCTGGTCAAGCAGCTCCGGGAGTGGGGGCTCATCGATCGCAACAAGGAGGAAGAGGCGATGTCGCAAATGAAACTGGACGCCCTTACCCGCGAGGAGTACCTTACCCGCCGAGCTGCTGGCGAGACGCGGACCAAAATCATGAAATTGCTTGGAGTCAATACCAACCCCTTTTACGCGAAGCTCACGGAATGGGGCCTGAAAGAAAAGGCAGCGGAGGATGAAGCGCTAGCGGCGTTGAAGCCAGCCCCAGCTGCTGACGCGAGCCCTGCAGAGTTGCAGCAGGAGGGACACGCGAGCGAAGAAGCGACGGCCCAAATAATAACTGAGGCGGAACTGGGCTTGATTGCGGAGAAGGACGCAGAGATCGGAAGGCTCCGGGAAAAAATCAAGATTGATGAACAGGAGCTCACGAACTTTAAAGCTGCCGCAGCTCATTGGCAAGAGGTTGCCGAACAGGAAAAGGGTGGACGTGCGCAGGATAACGAGGTTGCCGAGAGTTACATCGATACCGTAGTCGGTCGGAACCGGCAGATGGACACGGAGATCGCCCACTTGAAAGGGATCGTCACGGAGCTGACAGAAACCTGTGAAACGCTCGGCACTGAACTGGAAGTGGCGAATCGCTCGCTCCAGAAGGATTACGAAGATCGTCGCGAGTCCGAGGCAATGCATTATGATGCCGAGCAGGCTGCCACGCAAATTATGCTCCTGGAGGCCGAGAATAAGCGGCTCCAGACGGAGGCAAGGATTGCAAACGATGTGGCCGAAAACCTGCGCAGTCGAGTACGGGTACTTGAGGACGAACGAGAGCGGAACCGCGGATTTGTTTTCCTCCGGCTCCCGATCCTCCCGGGAGATCACCCAATCCGGCAGCGCATCGACCTTAACGCGGGAATCGACCGGTTTGCAACCGAAATTGAATTGTCCGCAATGAACAGGGAGCGAGCAGCGTCTGAGTTGTTCCAACTCGTACAAATTTTCGTCGGCTTCATTCATTCCGAAATGGAGGACCTGCATCCCGAGCAAGATGACGTGTTCGGATTCGTCAAACGCTACTTCGCACATCACAATGCACGACATCTTGCAACGTTGGCAGGACGGGAGCAGGCGGGATGAACAAAAAATTAACAGCAATCTTCCCGTTCTGCGGGATTGGGGGCGGCGCCATCGGAGCTAAGGCGGCCCGCCCCGAAGCTTTCGGGGTCGTCGGTGAGGTCGAGGTTGTCTGCGGCATGGATGTCGATCCGGACGCCTGCCGAAATTTCGAGGCTTTCACCGGCTCGCCGTGCTATCAATTCGATTTCTTTTCCCGGCAGCAGTTTATTGACTGGCACGGCCATGAGCCGCCGGACGATTGGCGCGAGCTGGAGCCGGATGACATCTGGCGGGCATGTGACTACAAAACGCCGGATATCAGCTTCCGCAGCGCTCCGTGCAAGGGCTTTACGGGACTGCTCGGCGGGAAAAAGTCGAAATCGAAGAAGTACCAGGCGTTGAATCAGCTCGCGCTCCGGGAAACAGAGTTGACGCTGAAGGCTTTCGAGCACGATCCGATTCCGGTCATGCTCATGGAAAACGTACCGGGAATCCAGACACGCGGCAAGGATGTACTCGAAAAGCTTAAAAAGATGATGATCGATGCGGGTTATCTGATTCGGGAAGCGGTCTTTTGCGCGGGAGAGATCGGCGGGCTCGGCGCGCGGCGGAAGCGATACATCCTCATCGCCAGACATCCCGATAAATGCCCGGCGGAAATCTTTGAGCCGGCAAAGCTACCCTTAAAGACGATCGGCGACGTGATCAGCCCGCTGCCGATGCCCGGCGACACGGCCGCTGGCGGGCGGCATCACCGCGAACCGATGCTTTCGTGGCTGGTTGCCCTCCGGCTGGCGACGATCCCGGCCGGGAAGGATTGGCGGGCATTGGAGGAACTTGATTGGCAAAACCTGCGGGTACAGCACGAGCCGCGGAACGGCGCATATGGCGTAGAGGATTGGGAAAAGCCCAGCCGGGCGATCACCGGGGCGGCCGGACCGGGGCGCAGCAACAGCGCTACGGCCATATCCGACCCGCGCGCGGGATACTCTGATGCGAGATACAACAACATTTACCGCATCTACCGGCACGACGAGCCAGCGCCTTGCGTGACGAGCGGGGCTCACCCGAGCAATGGGGCGACGCTTATATCGGACCCGCGCATTCAGCACAACGAAAACAAGCAGGGGAACGCGTATCGCATTTCCCGCTTCGACGAGCCTGCGCCGACGATCACTGGCGCCCGGCTGGGCAGCGGCGGCGTTGCGATCAACGACCCGCGCGTGAATAAGTGGGCCGGAAAGTACCCGGGAACTTACAAGGTCAGCGACTGGGAAACACCGGCGAGCACGATCATCGGTCAGACGGACATCCAGACCGGCGCGCTTTCCATCAACGATCCGCGGGTGAAAACGGAGCTTTATCCGGACTGCTACGGGGTACAGAGTTGGGATGATCCCGCGAAGACCGTCCGGGCGACGGAGCGGGTTATGCAGTCGGCTTGCAGCATCGCTGATCCGCGCGTCAACTGCTCACCGCGTAACGGGACGTATGGGGTCATGGAATGGGATGCGTCAGCACCAACGGTGACCGGCGGTGATGTCCATTCCGGAACGTCCGCCGTCGCTGATCCGCGCATTCCGGACGATTACGAACGCGGTGTCTGGATCATTATTTCGCTGGACGGTACCCGTCACCGGGCGCTCACAACCTTCGAGCTTGCCATGCTCCAGGGCATGCCACGGTATATGCCGGATCGGCGGCCGTTCGAGTTGGTCGGCGTCAAGTCGGACAAGAAGGCGCGGGAGTATATCGGCAATCTCGTCCCGCCGCCGTCGGCAAAACGATGGATCGAGGAGATCGGCGCGGCGATCCTTTGCAGCCGGCAGGGAGTCACGTTCAGGATGGGCTATCAGGCCGTGTGGGTTGCTCCGGGAGCCGAGGAGCAGCCAACGCTAGTGCATTAACGAGGGGATGACAAGTGAATACCCTGTCCCGACAAAATGCCCTTTCTGCAGCAGTCGGGTTATTTATACGAGCAATGCGGCCATTACGGGCGGGAATACGGCAACGGGCGCTGCTACAAATGCACGAACTTTGACGCTTATGTCGGGGTGCATACGGGCACAATGATTCCGCTCGGTCGATTAGCTAATAGCGAGCTGCGAGCTGGCCGAACGACGGACGGCTACGGTGCAGCCGAAATTGCAGCTTTGAGGTAATGGACTGGCTGGAACAGTTAAGCGGTGGTTCGATAGGAGGAGAGTAACCAATGATAGAAGGGGTAAAAAGCTTCGGCGGCATACACGCCGAAGCTATAAAGATTAAGATTCAGGAGGACTCGCAATAGCGAAGTAGACAGAATCGGTACCATTAAGTACAAAACCAGTTCCTGGTACCCATTCATATGTACCTATAGTAGCCCACATAGTTGTATCCCTAGGTAAAGACCCCCAAATCGAATTTTGGAAGTGATACCACCCAGAATATGACCCTGGTGCTGTATTAGATGCAATTAATCCAGTATCAAATACACCATTTGGATGATAAATTCTGAGCACGAAAAGTGATGTAGAGGAGGGTTGCATCCAACTGAAGACTTCTTCGTAGCTATCCTCTAGCCAATAAGGGTTACTTGGAGTAGTAGTAAGGTGGCTCGATGGTACCACGAACTTTGTAACGTAACCATCAGCAAATGCAGAAGTGCTGAAACTGAATAGGAGAACTAGCATCATTAAGGAAACCATTAGAGACCGTTTATTCGGAAATCTCACTTTATGTTCCTCCTTGATATTGATTACGTAGATATCTGTTGGCCAACGACTCCACTAGGGATCATTATACAACAATACCATTTTATAACATGGTATAATTTAACTAAATAATCTCGAATAAAGTCGATATCTATTAAAAAATCCTATAATTAATTGTAAATACAGATACATCCAATATAGGATATAGCATCCTGTAGGCTGGCACGTTCTTGATCCATTCGGCGGGAGCGGAACACCGTTAAAGGTCGCGCTCGAAAACGGGCGTGAATGCACAGTGATCGAGATGAATCCAGACTATGTCGAGTTGGCCGAACGCCGAACGGCTACGGTGCAGCCGAAATTGCAGCTATGAGGTGACGGGCATGTTCAAAGACATATCGCCGAATTTCCGGGGCTACAACCCGCAGCATGCGGCGATCATCGACGATATCCTGCGGTACGTGGCGGCAGCCGATTAAATGGAATGCCAAGCATGATCGATTTTACGAGGAGAACGCCCGGCGGCAGCGCGTCTTCTGCGCGAGCCTTGCGGACGTGTTCGACAATCAGGTGCCTGATAAATGGCGTCATGATCTCTTTGGTTTAATCGCAAGCACGCCAAATCTCGACTGGCTACTGCTCACCAAGCGGCCACAAAACATAAGCCGGATGACGAGTCCGTTATGGAGCGGCTGGAAAAATGTCTGGATTGGGACAACGGTCGAAAACCAACAAGAGGCGGACAGGCGCATCCCGCTGCTGCTCCAGACGCCGGCGGCGGTCCGGTTCCTCTCATGTGAGCCACTGCTGGGACCGGTAAACCTCGGGGAATGGTTGCTCACTCCCGGATGGAGCCCGAGCTACTATGATCCGGACAACATCCACGGGTACCCGAATGCGGAACCGACAAACGAGCACATCCAGTGGTGTGTAGTCGGCGGCGAGAGCGGATCGGGCGCCCGCCCGATGCATCCTGATTGGGCGCGCAGCCTCCGGGATCAGTGTCAGGCTGCAGGTGTGCCGTTCCTATTTAAACAGTGGGGAGAATTTGTTTCAGTCAGCGAAGTTGAAGGGGACGGGCCCCACCATCAATTCGCTGACGGCGCGACGGTTCGCCGGATTGGCAAGAAAGCTGCCGGCCGCTTATTGGATGGGCGGATATGGGACGAGTTTCCGGGGGTGAAATAAGCTGAAAAGAACTTAGCCGCGAAAGAGGTGCGTGGATGGGGGGAATGCTTCCCCCTAATTATTGCGAATTAATAAATAAACAATTAACCCGGCAACTGGGAAAAACAAAAGAGCAACTAGCACGACGATAGCGTACTCGCTACTTCTACCCCTACTGATGCAGTCTCGGTATGCCCAAACGCAAACTAGGATGTGAAGGACCAGAAGGAGTAACGAGATGAATAGTACACCAGTAAATATTATGGCCATTTTGATCACCTTCCTCAAGTTTATAGATTAATACGATAAAACGGACTGAATGTTGCAGTGTTTATTAATTCAAGGGAGATTACGACGGCTTCCAAGCGTACGATCAACCGAAACATGAAGGGGACGGGTGGTAATCATGAAAGCTATAACGATAATCCAGCCGTGGGCAACGCTGATTGCCATAGGGGACAAGCAGTTCGAAACGCGCAGCTGGCCGACGAAATACCGCGGGCCGATCGCGATCCACGCCGGCAAAAAGGTGGACCGGGAAGCGTGCGAGCGGGAGCCAATCAGGTCGACGCTGGCCGCACATGGCTATACGGCGGGCAACCTGCCGACCGGGGTTGTCGTGGCTACCGCGAATCTTTCAGAGTGCTTCATGATAAAGCACGATACATTAGGCGGGCTTGTTCTTCTTGAAGCCGAGAGGCGGCGAACGCATTTTGAAACAACGGATAAAGAGTTCATTTTTGGAGATTACACTTCTGGCCGTTTTGTTTGGGAACTGAACGACGTGAAACAGCTGCCGGATCCGATTCCAGCGAAGGGTCAGCAGGGTCTTTGGAATTGGGTGAGGGAGGAGCAAACGAAATGATCAAATTGACCTTGCTCAAGACGGGAAAGCCGCATTGGCTGATTGTGGAACATGTAACGGGCGTTGGATTTGGAGCTTTTGATGATATGGAAGGAACGGCCATCTCCAGGGTAAACGATGAATACAGTTATCCCCCCTTGTACGTTAAAGAGACGCCGGAAGAAGTAGTACGCATGGTTATGGATTACAAATTGTCGATTCGATATAAGGCAAGCTGCCATCCTGCTTTTACTCATCGTGCAGAAACAGAAAATCCGTTTACACCTCCACTTGATGAATGGTTGATCATGAAGCGTCTCGCCGGATTGGAGCAGACCCCATGAAGGATAGGCCACAATGCAAATGGCATGAAATGCACGACAAAATGCTGGAGCAGGTGAGGATAGTCCGTGATGAAACGAAAACATCCGAAGAACAGCGTCAGGCGCGTATACGCTTCGAGTTTTGGCACGATCAACGAAACGCAATCGCGGTTTGCAGTTGCCACCATTAAGGCCCAATAGGGGCTAAAGGAGAAGAGGATTTGCCCCCTAATCCATTAAATCGCAAACCTGATTCATCCAGTATGCTGTTTCTTCCTGAGCCTCCCGTGCGTCCATCCCAAGAAGATCAGTCAAAAACAAGTAAAAGCGATCGTAAATATCGCCGGATTTGTTCCGCTCCTCGGGGTGACGTTTGCAATAATCTAAGTATTGATGAACCATGATTCCGTGCAAGATAAGCACCTCCTGATTGATTCTAGCGAACGTCAAAGGTGAGGTATACAGGTATATTGTGGTAAAGGAGAATCCTCATGGAACAGATACAGGGGTAAAAGAGTAACAGCCCTATAACCCCCTTATCGGCCTGGGTGGTTCGGTCGGATCGATGGCAGCATCGCTGCAAAATCAAATCAAAGAAAGGAGCCAAATCATATGAAAATCGCTGTTCAGGAAGTAACAGACCTAAACTTGGCATTCGGGGGAGATATGAAAAAACTGCTACCCCCTTACAACGAGATACCCCAAGAGTTCCGTAGTGAAAGAAGCAAATGGAATAAAGTCGTATCAGATTGGTTTTACTATGGGCTCAAAAACGCCGAATGGAATCCGAAGGAAGGTGTGGAAACCCAAAAGGCTCTCCGTCATGTAAAAGCAATTATGGGATCATGGGAGCCGAAACACGAGCACAAGGAAGCCGGATGCGCCTATCTCTTGAGCGAGTTTTTCCATGATGTGAAGTACGAGCGTGCAAAGTAACGGAATAGGCCGAAGCCCGTCGCTGACTGGAATCAGGATACGGGTGAAATTGATCTGGAAAGTAGAAAGTTCATCTGATGAGGAGAGCAGCCATGAAAGATCAACCAGTGCTGTTTTATTGCAAAGACGGTATTCTACCCCGCGGCACTCACGGAGGAGCAGCGGCAAGTATTCGAGATGACCGTCAAACTGCTGTCGCCTTTAACATTAATCAATAAACCGCAGGGTGCAGCAGTAAATCTGCTCGATCGTGGAAAGGAACGTGAAGCCAATGAATGAGGCCGTCTGGAAGCAGGAAATGCTTTGGGTTGCGCGGAATGTACATGGCATTATCGTTCGGGTAGCCGAGACATCGCCGGAATCATGGTCGGAAAGCTTGCCGAATGAAAATTCGCAGAAACAACCTGCAAAATAGGCTGTAAAATAAAAATAACCCCCGCACCTGGCCGGGCCGCGGGGGTGTCGAACACTTCGTTCCACATCACATCACCAAGTATATCACATCCGGAGGTGTGGGGCAGCATGGCACAGATGCAATTTCCGTTTGAAATAGACAGAGAGGCGACCCGGACGGCCGTTGAGGAACGATTGGAGTCAGCACGTATATACAAGCAGGTCGGGTTTATCCGGCGAGAGATCCAAACGACAACTTCGTGGACTCCTCGCTTTCATGGAAATACGAATGCGATCAGTAAGGCGACCGAGGATACCGCGGTCCATAACGTAGACATGGAAGAGTCAGAGCATCAGCGGTATGAACAGGTGATTCGGGCCGTGTCCCGCCTCGGTCGAATCGAACGCGAGATTATTGAGCGGCGGTACCTGGAGGATGAGGTATTCGACTATCAGGTCATGATGGACATGGACATCCGTGAAGGCAGGTATTACAAGATCAAATCCAGCGCCGTTTATAAGCTCGCATTCGCGCTGCGGCTCGAGGTGTACGCCCCCGGCCAAGAATAAAGCCCGGAAAACGTGAAGAGAAATTAAAGGAAAATCGCGGAAAAATCGAAGAAAAAACGCAGAGCATTTGCACCGGGGCATGGTATTCTTGTATTGTGCCAAGTAAGAAATACATGCCCCACATCTTCAGCCGCCTCCCCGGGGGCGGTATTATTAAAATGAGGCTTTGGGGCGATTGACCTCAAATCGGCCAAATCAGTATAATGCCCTTATTACGTATCTAGTAACTAAGTGCTAGGCTTTTAAAGAGAATGAGCGAAAGCGATATTCTAATCATCAATCATTAAAACAGCAGCGGCGAGGTTTTAAAACACCGCCTTTGTAACTAAGTACATATAAAGAGAGAGGTTCCCAAAACGGGAACTTTTTTGTTTATCGGATTTTGAACACGCAGGACGAACGCGGGTATTTGGAGCCCTGGATCGTGGCAAAATGCTCATTGATCGCCTCGATCGGTCCGCCGTAGTCAAGCAGCTCGCCGTGCAGCCATACCTCAACAGGCAGGCCGTTATGCATGGCAACTCGAAAATGATGGTCGGAGCTTAAGACAAAACCGGAAGCGAGCATTATTCCTCCGCCTCCGGGTAGTCGGCTTTCAACGCTTCAACGTTATCGTACTTGGGCGTTTCAAACACGAGCTTAGCAGGATCTTTCGCTGTCCGGTTTTTAACGATATGGCCATACACCTTGCCGGCCAGCGCCGGGAAAACGAACATTGTCTTCCCGGGCTCATTGGCGAGCGAATATTTTTCGATCATGGGGCACCTCCAAAAGAAGTATTCTGCATATGGGAGGAAATCCCTGCAGGATGTCGAAATCTGAAATCGAGGTGAAGACATGGGATTTTTGGATTCGTTGCCCGATTCTGTTCGGCCCGCATTTATTACGTCATTTGCAACATTAGTAGGCGCTTTTATAGGGGCTTGTGTAGCTCAGTATTTTTCACATCGATTAACAATTCGTCGCGAAGCTATTAAAAATTATCGCGACACTTATTTTCAGCTAATTGCTCCAATTATTATCGATGTATATGCATACTTCGATATGTCTACTATGTTTCGAAAGGCCCATGACCTGAATGAAGGGTTCAGTGAGAAAGAGTACAAGAATAAATTTTTAAAGCACATCAGTGAAAATTTAAAATTTGCTTCACCAGGTTTACGGCAAGCTTATACTAAAGTATTTCGGGCAAAATATACATTCGACGGTGAGGGATCACTAGAGTATCGTTCAGAGTTAATTTTATTCTATACATTTCTCGAGGACTTCTATTCTATCAACAAGAAAATAAAGATACTAGACAAACGGGATAAAATTGAACTAGAAATGCATATGATTTATTTCTCTATTTGGCATATGCTTGTAAAAGTATTAGGAGTAGATGGTGCGATTCGAGTGCTAGAGCACAAATTTATGTTTGACCGTATTAAATTTACGATCAAATTTTTGAGATCTTTAAAAAAATATGAAAAAGATTATGAGGCAAGTAGGGGGAAAAGAACACATAATCCAAGGGAATTTATTGAGTTTTTATCCGATCGTCTGGTACCAGATGATAACAAGGATAGTTTTGTGGAATGTACCGGAATTGAAAATATAATTGGGAAAGATGGCACAAGGACTATATATCGAGACTGATGAGCACCCTAACCGGTGCTTTTTCTTTTGTCCAAAAACCGACTCAGCATAAGGAGGACTGCCCCATGATCATAAAAACCTTGCCGATCGATCGGATAAACGCAGCGGCGTATAACCCTCGAGTTGACCTTCAGTCGGATGATCCAGAATACGAAAAGCTGCGCCGGAGCATCGAAAGCTTCGGCTATGTCCAGCCGATCGTGTGGAACGAGCGCACTGGGAACATGGTCGGCGGCCATCAGCGCTACAAGATATTGGTTCACGAGCTTGGGCGAACGGAGCTCGAGGTTTCGGTCGTCGATCTGGACGACCAGCAGGAGCGGCTGCTTAATCTGGCGCTGAATAAGGTGGACGGCCGTTGGGATGATGAAGCGCTAGCGAAGCTGCTGGAGGAGCTGCAAGATAGCGGCGCGGATCTCGATCTATCCGGATTCAACTCGGAGGAAATCGACAGGCTGCTCGAGGACTTTGCAGAGCCGCCAGCAGATCAAATCGGAGATTTTCAAAACCGTGAGCTGGACACAGGGGATTTTGATGAGTCGCGTTTCGAGTGCAAGTGTCCGCGATGCGGATTTCCATTTAACAAGGATGATTCCATATGAAACCGTCATGGGATTGGAAGCTTACCGACTTGGCTGCTGTTCGTAAGAATGGCCGAACCGTCTTCAGTTGCTTTTCGTGCGGCGGAGGTTCGACGATGGGGTACAAGCTGGCTGGGTATCAAGTTCTCGGAAATGTGGAGATCGATCCGCAAATGATGCAAATCTACCGGCAGAACCATAACCCGCGCTTCTCGTTCCTCATGCCGATTCAGGATTTCAAACGGTTGCCGGATGCGGAGCTGCCGGACGAATTGTTCAATTTGGATATCCTGGACGGCTCACCACCATGCAGCGTTTTCTCGATGGCAGGAGACCGGGAGGACAAGTGGGGTGGGGAGTTTGCTTTCCGTGAGGGGCAGGCCGTACAGCGGCTTGACGATCTGTTTTTTGACTTCTTGGATGTTGCCGAAAAGCTTCGACCGCGGGTTATAGTGGCCGAAAACGTCAAGGGAATGATTATCGGGAAGGCACGAGGCTTCGTCAGTATGGTCCTATCTCGGCTCCGCGAGATCGGGTATAAGCCGCAGCTGTTCTTACTCAATTCGGCCACGATGGGCGTTCCTCAAAAACGGGAACGTCTTTTCTTTGTAGCCGCACGGTCGGATGAAGAGTTTTTACCTCTGAAACTCGATATTAACGAGCCGCTAGTGTGTTATGGCGAGGTTCGATCCGGCGAAGGCAAGCCGCTTAATCCGGAAAGGGAAACGTATCGGAGATGGATGCGGAAGCGGCCATGCGATCTGAGCATGGGCGATATTACGGAGCGGGAAAAGGGCAGAGCGAGCGATTTCAACACGATTATTCTGAAAGACCAAAAAGTTTCGAACACGTTGGCCAGCTCGTCTTGGTTTCTTCGCTCGGATGAACCGTGCCGTATAAGCGATTTGGATTCTATCCGCATCCAGACGTTCCCGGCGGATTACGATTTTATGGATACAGACGTTTCGTATGTGTGCGGAATGAGCGTACCGCCGCTGATGATGCATCGGATCGCGGAGCAGATCAATCAGCAATGGTTTGCCACAAATTAATAAAAGAGGACGCTCGAACGTCCTCCCCTTGACCCAGGGTATCCCCCGGCTGAGATAGCGGAGACCACGCGCGTGGATTTCCGAAAGCCGCTATCTCGTTTTCCATTTTACAGGAAAGCCGAGGGAGCCACAATATGACGGAGCAAAACAGCGAAGACTTGTTACTGCAGCACGAACTCGAAGTCATGCAGGGCATTATGGAGAGCAAGGAGCAGTATCGCCGGATCATCAAAGCGGCGATTGCCCGCTGGGTGAAAGATTTTCAGGAAAACCGGATCGAAATAACTACGGTTGACGATCTGCGTAAGCTGATCGAATTGGATATCAACCTCCAGAAAGACGATTATTGAGAGGGAGAAAGGACTCGCTTTCGTCTATCGCACTTAAAAAATGTTTTGTAAGTTGTCGTTTCCTTGTATCAATTAGAGAACTGAATATTAAGCGAGCGCTATAACTGAATATGACAATAGTTATTATAGGAAGTCGCGAAAAAATATCCATAGTAGCGTTAAAAAAATAATCTTTAAAGAAAGTATCGCTTGAAAGTGAGTAATGTGTTAGAAGCAGTGTAAGGAATGCAGCAAAGATGGTAGTAACGGCTATGATGATATTAAATGTTGTTGGAGAAAAAGTGTCTTCTGGTTCTCTTCGAATTATCATTTTCAAACGTCTTAGCTGCTCGGGGGAGAGGGAGTTCAATGCTTCAAAAAGATAATATGTGTCTTTTTGCAGTTGCTTCTTTTCGTTACGCTTTAGCGACCGTCTATGAAAGGCTGAGAAGCACTTCTTCTTAAGTTTGTTTAATGCGAAAAAATCAAGAAAAATAAGAAATATAAAGATTAAAGGACAAGCATAAAAAATAGAACTCACAATTTTCAAGAGTAATAAAGGGTCCACAGTAGCATCTCCTCAAAATATATTGTGTAAAGAATATATCGGTTTATTTTATTTTTTTTGGAGGTGGTGGCATGTAGTGGCACGAGATCCAAACAGGGACAAAGCCAAGGAAATATGGCACGAGCACCAAGGCAAGATCACAAACCGCCGTATTGCCGAACTGCTCGAAGTCAACGAAAAGAAGGTCGCCGTCTGGAAGCAGCGTGACAAATGGAATGTTGTACAACAGGATGCTGAAAACGTTGTACAACAACCCGAAACGGATGTTGTACAACGGAAAAAGATCGGTGCGCCGAAGGGGAACAAAAACGCAGTCGGCAATAAGGGCGGCGCTCCGCCGGGGAACAAACGAGCAGTCGGAAACAAAGGCGGCCACGGCGGCCCGCCCGGGAACAAAAAGGCGGTTCGCACCGGAGAGTTTGAAACGATCTGGCTGGATGCGCTGGACGAGGACGAGCAGGAGTTGCTCGAAGCCATCGACACCGACCCGGTTTCACAGGCGGATGAGACGATCGCGCTGCTGGCCCTTCGGGAACGCCGGATGCTCAAGCGCATCCAGCAATTGAAATCGGGATTAACCGAAAAGCAGCGTAACATTCTCCGCGAGCTTCGAACCGTGAAGGAAGCAAAGCCGGTTACTGATCCCAAGACGAACAAACAAACAACAGTGGTTACCGAGGTCGAAAAGATGGTTGTCGCAAGGATCGAAACGACGACTTTCCGAGTGCTGGAGGATATCCTTCGGATCGAGGATGCGCTGACGCGAGTGCAGGGCCAGAAGCTGAAAGCGATCGAATTGAAGAATCGATTGGTGGACGAAGAAAAGGCTGCACGAATCGAAAAGTTGCGAGCTGAAATCGAACTCCTGAATCGTGGAAACGATACGGACGACGAGACGGAAGGAGACAGCCTTGATTCTCTGACTAAAGCGATCGAAGATAGCATGAAGCTGTTGCAGTCGAGGAGGGATTCGTAATGTTCGAATTCACCCCCTTCAGTTTCAAGCAGCTCGATGTCATCTGCAACGCCAACGCTTTTATAAATATCCTTGAGGGATCGGTCCGGTCAGGCAAGACGATCGCATCGATCATTGCATGGATAAACTTTGTTAAAGATTCCAAGCATCGTGTATTCCTTATGACCGGTAGCACGAGCGATACGTTATACCGGAACGTTATCGAGGATATCGAACGGATACTCGGTTTGAAACGGGCCAAGTACGTTAAGAGCGCTAAGGGCGGCGCCCGCCTGAACTTGACTTTTCCGAATCCGGATTACCCGAAAAAGTCAAAGCGGAAGTTTATTCAGAAAATATGCTATTGCGTCGGGGCTCACGACGACCGGGCGGAAGGCCGCATTCGCGGTATGACTGTCGGAGGGTGGTATGCTGACGAGGTTACGCTTTATCCAGAATCAGTCGTCACTCAGGCGCTGAACCGGATGTCGCTCTCCGGGGCTCGCGCAATCTGGACTACAAACCCGGATTCGCCGTTTCATCACATCAAGGTCAATTTTATCGATAAGGCGGACGAAAAAGGATACAAGGTTTGGCATTTCGAGTTAGACGACAATCTTTCGCTAGATGAGCTGTACAAGATCAATATCAAGGCAGCTTACACAGGGCTCTGGTACAAACGGATGATTCTCGGTCTTTGGGTTCTGGCTCAGGGAGCGATCTACGATATGTGGACCGAGGAAAATACGTTCACGGACGGAGACCTCCCCCCGGGCTTCAAGCGACTTGCCCGCCGGTACATTGCCGTCGACTATGGTACGCAGAACGCCACGGTGTTTTTGGATTGCTGGGATGACGGCGTAACGGTATGGGTATTGGATGAGTACTACTATGACGGACGCAAGGAAGGCAAGCAGAAGGAAAATTCTGAATACGTCGATGACCTGGTGAAGTTTGTGGGGAGCGATGAGGATGAGCAGCCTCTGTACGTAATAGTCGATCCTTCCGCAGCAGCTCTCAAAATCACTATGCGCCGCCGCGGATTCCGAATCAAAGATGCCGACAACGATGTTGCAAGCGGCATACAGATGACGGCCACCATGATCGCGAAACGCAGATTCAGGGTACACAAGACCCGCTGTCCCAATTTTCAAAAGGAAATCAATGGGTACATCTGGGATGGAAAGGCCGCGCTTCGTGGGGTAGAGCAGCCGGTAAAGAAAGACGACCACTGCATGGATGCGGGGCGCTACTTTGTGAAGACGATTGTCAATCCGCGCCGATTGGTAGGTTAATGAAAACGAAAGGAGGTACGCCGCTTGAGTAAAAAGGGACGTAACAGGCAAACAGCCGATGCGCGGCAGCCGCCGCCAAAGGGCCAAAGCCAACCAAGCCCCAAATTGCCTCGAGGCTTGACAATGGATGCATTTCAGAATGTCATGGCCCGCTTGGGTGCGGGAACGGCGAATTTGCTTGAGGGCACGTCATATCCTTTGACCAGGCTGACGCAGCAGTACCAACTCATGAATTCGCTGTACCGGTCGAACTGGATCATTCGCCGTATCATCGATACCATCCCGGAGGACATGACTCGGAACTGGATCAACCTGCAGACGCAGTTGCCGCCCGACGATATCCGTAAGGTAGATCGGTTATGGCGAACGCGAAAGCTGAAATCGCGCATCTTGGAAGGCTTGAAGTGGGGAAGGCTGTACGGCGGCGCCGGCGGGGTCATCATTATCGAAGGCCATGAGGATATACTCGATCGGCCCCTTGATCTGGACATGGTAATGCCCGGGACATTCAAGGGGTTATTGATATTTGACCGATGGAGTGGCATTTCCCCAAACGCGGAGCTAGTGGACGATATCAATGATCCTGATTTTGGTTTCCCGAAGTCGTATCAGGTCACGACAGATGACGGGGTATGGCAGGTCCATCATTCACGGGTGATCCGTTTCACCGGCCGCGAACTCCCTTACTGGGAAAAGCTCGCGGAGGTACATTGGGGAGCGTCCGAAGTCGAGATCGTCTATGACGAGTTGAAAAAGCGCGACAATACCAGCTATAACATTGCTTCGTTGATCTTTCTGGCGAACTTGCGAGTTTTGAAGATGGGCGGCCTCGGTGAAGACCTGGCCATCGCTGACGAGAAAGTACAATCCGATCTGTACAACGTCCTCCAGGCGCAAAACTGGCTAATGTCAAATTTAGGCCTGTACGTGATGAACAAAGACGACGAGTTTCAGACGCATCAATATACGTTCTCAGGGCTCAACGAGATTTACGAGAGTTTTATGATGGACGTTTCCGGGGCGTGCCAAATTCCAGTTACGAAGCTGTTTGGGCGCTCTCCGGCGGGCATGAATGCGACGGGCGAGTCGGATATGGAAAACTACTACGAGATCATTCAGCAGGCGCAGGAGTCGGAACTCGCTCCGATTTTGGACAAGTTGCTGCCGATCATGTTTGTCTCGGAGCTCGGCGGTGTCCCTGACGACTTCGATTACGTGTTTAACCCGGTGCGGACGCCGAGCGATAAGGAAGTCGCGGAGCTCTCCGAGAAAAAGACGACCTCGATTGTCGAGGTGTACAATGCTGGGTTGATCGGCCGGAAAACGGCCCTAAAGGAGCTGAAGCAGCTCGGCGAATCGACCGGCATGTATAGCAATATCACCGACGAAGACATCGAGAAAGCCGACGACGACGTGAACCCGGGCGACCTCATGCCGCACGAGGAGGATGCTTATAACTATGGCCGATTTATGGGCGCCGCGCCGCAGGATCGAACAGGCCTATCGCCGATCCGTCATACGAACGATGGAGGATTTAAAGGGCTTACTCGTTGGATTAGACGATCCCTTCGACATCGTTTGGGCGATTAAGCGATACGCGGGCAGCAAAGCATTCCTTCGTCTATCCGAGGCCGCAGCGGAGAGAATGGTCACTCATCTGTTTTCCGATGCCGGGCGAACATGGCGGCAAGCGGCCCGGAAGAACAGCCGCGGCAGGCAATTGTACGAGCTGCTGCAAACGCAAATGAAAGGCCCAATGGGTTCGATTGTCCTGGCGCAAATCCGCAGCAATGCAGAAATCATCCGGACTTTGCCACTCAGTATCTCGGAGCAGGTTAATGCACACGTCCTCCAGGGGACTCTGGCCGGCTTGCGAGCTTCCGTGATCGCCGAGCAGATCAAAGCATTTTTTCCCGACGTGACCAAAGCGAAGGCCGGCCTGATCGCTCGGACTGAAACGAGCAAGACGCAGACGGCCCTTACGCAAGCCCGCAGCGAGTTGCTTGGGCTGGACTGGTATATATGGCGTACGAGCAAAGATTCGCGCGTCAGGGACTCGCACAAGCTCATGGACGGCGTGCTGATCAAGTGGGCTGCGCCTCCAAGTCCCGAAAAGCTGGAAGGTGCCGATCGAACCTATGGAAACTACCATGCCGGGTGTATTTTCAATTGCCGCTGCTATCCGGAGCCGGTCATCGATTTGGATTTGATCCAATGGCCTGCGCTCGTGTATCACGGCGGGTCGCTTCGGCGCATGACGCGGAGGCAGTTTGAGAGAATAGCGTGAGGTGATTAATGTGTCGAGTATGCTTGACGAGTATACGGAAGTCGTCAATGAGGATGAGGTCGAGAACGAACAACAGGTTCAGGACAGTAAAAAATAACCCCGAGCAGAGGCCACAGTGTATGCGGGCTTCTTTTTTATACCCGGAGAGGATGTGAAAAGCGTGCTCAAATTTACTGAGCGAATTGGGGATATCGAGTTGAGCTATGAAGGGAGTACCGTTGAGGAAATTGTTTCTCTTAAAAAAGCTCTAAACCCTGATTTCCTTGTGGCAGAGGGACCGAGTCAAGAAATTGACATGGATGCACTCCGGAAGGCAACGCAATGGACGGGACATGGAAGCACGACATTAAAAGCCTACCAATCGCCTAAATAGGCTGATGGTTGGGCTTTTTATTTTGCGCGAAGGGGGGTGAAACGAACAATGCCAAACATGATCATGGATGCCCGCCAATACTACGGGTCGCAGTTTTCGAAGAATCTCACATTCACACCGGAGGGCTTTCTCATTGCGCTGAACGTACCGATCGCCCGAACTGGGTGGTATGACTACTTGGCAAGCGAGATAGGGGCGGGGGGCGACGATGTCGTCCGCGTGTATCGCAGCCCGGACGAAGTCCTCCATCCTGCTGCGATCGCTTCGTTTGAGGGCAAGCCGGTCAGTGATGATCACCCTTATGATGCCGTGACATCGGAAAATGCTTCGCGTATCGCGAAGGGAACCGTTCAAAACGTGCGCCAGGGCAAGGGGGAAGACAACGACCTGCTGGTCGCGGACCTTGTGATCTACGATAAACGTTTAATTGACGAGGTTCAGTCCGGCAAACGCGAAGTATCGGCGGGCTATACGTGCAATTATGTCGACAATGGCGATGGGACGTACTGTCAAAAGGATATTCGCGGAAATCACGTTGCTGTCGTGGCCGCTGGCAGAGCTGGCGATCGCGTTGCAATAAAAGATTCAAAACCCAAAGAGGAGAAGGGAGCAAGTAAAATGCCCAAAATTGCATTGCCGCGCAAGAAATCGAGGTTTACGGATATGCTGGCCGCAGTTGGATTGAAACAATTCGCCGCCGACGCTGAACCGGAGGAAATTATGGATGCTGTCGAAACCCTTGCGGAAGAACGGAAGGGTGCGGCGGATGAATTTCCGCCGGAGGCTGAGAAGAAGGATACACCGGCGGCCGATACAGATCCGGCGATCCAAGCGCTATCCGAGCAGGTGAACAAACTCACCGAACTGGTTACAGCGATGGTCGCTGGCGCGAAGAAGGAAGCCGACCCGCTCGATTCGATCGAAGCTGAAATTAATAGGCTGGAGGGCGACGAAGTTGACCCGGAGGCATCGGTTACGATTCCAGCTGACGAAATGATCGACGACTCGGAACCGGGTCCGGTATCCGATCCGGATGAGCGTCCGAAGTCGAGCTTGGACTCGGCCTACAAGGTTGCAGCGCTTCGCGCGATCAAACCGATCATCGCCGCTATTGCCGACCCAGCGGAACGCAAAAAGGCCGCCGACGCAGCTCTCGCCAGCTTGAAGGGCCGCCCGCCGGCGAAGAATACCTACGCGGAAATGAACAAGAGCCGCAAGAAGACTCAGGCGGCCGACAAGCAGGCGGATAAAACGCAGGCGGTTGATCATTCTGACCTCGGCCGGCAAATCGCCGAGAAATACAATCCGCATTACAAAAAACAGGCTTAAGCCGACGAAAGGGTGATATTTGATGCCAGGAGCAACTATTGGTACAAGCTTTAACCTTGGCTACGCGGGCAATGTTTCCCGCAGTCAGGATGCTGTTATTGTCAATCGTCTGGTCAAATCGAATTCGGCAGACATTGCGTTCGGCGATCCGGTGATCCTCAACAGCGATAACACATATTCGAAATTCGGTGCGAGCGGTACTGCCGCGGCGTTTGCCGGCGTAGCTGCCCGCGAAGTCAAGCAATCGACGAGTTATCTGTCTCAAGCGACAGGATCGGCGTATAAGCCGAACGAACCCTGCGATGTGATCGAACGCGGGTCGGTAACGGTCGTCTGCACCGTCGGCACGCCGACGGCTGGCGGGGACGTTTACGTCCGTGTGACGGCGAACGGTTCCATTCCGGATGGGGTTGTCGGCGGTTTCGAAGCTGCTGCCGACAGCACGAACACCATCAAACTGACGAACGCGAAATGGAAAACAGGTAAGATTGACGCGAACAAGGTAGCCGAAATCACGCTGCTGACGCGCAATCAGCCTTAATTGAGAGGGGCGTAATCATCGATGACAAAAGTATTTACTGTACCAGGCTTGCAAGCATCTATCACGAATGATGCCGCGATCGGTTCGGGCATGGCATTCTTGGTCGGGGAACTTGAAAAACGCGATCCCCGACTGCTGGAACCTCTCCAATCGGTCACATGGCAGCGCGACATCGTCGCCAAGACTGGCGGCGGCTGGGTTGATTTTACGTCTAACATGTTCGTCGATTATGCCACGACTGGTGGCAATGAGAGCGGCATTATCGGTGGCACGACCAACGATATCCCAATCATGCAGGCGAACATGAACAAAGATGTGTACAAGGTGTTCAGCTTTGCGAACATCCTCAAGGTGCCATTTGTCGATCAACAAAAGCTCCAGAATATCGGCCGCAGCTTGGATGACATCTTGGACGACGGTATTCGTGCGAATTACAACAAGTCGATCGACAACGTCGTATACAAGGGCTTTCCATCGGCCGCAGTATATGGATTGGTGAATAATCCGGATGTTACGTCTTCCCTCGCGCCAAACAATGCCGCCGGCACGAGCCGGAATTGGAAGGACAAAACGCCGGACGAAATCCTGAAAGATGTCAATACCATCATCAATGCGACCTGGGCGGCATCGGAGTATGACCTGACCGGCATGGCGAATCACATCTTGATTCCCCCTATCCAGTATGGCGACCTGGTAACGCGGGTCGTCAGCTCGGCCGGCAATAGCTCCATCTTGGAGTATTTGCTCAAGAACAATATTGGTCGGAATCAGGGCGTCGATTTGGTCATCGCTCCGTCTCGCTGGTGCGTGGGGGCCGGGACCGGCCCGACTGATCGTATGGTCGCCTATGTGAACCGTGAAAATCGAATCAATTTCGACCTGCCTGTTCCGTTGAGCCGCGTTATGACGCAGCCTTCCGTGACGGAGTTGGCATATTTGACGGCTTTTGCGGCTCAATTGGGTCAGGTCAAGGTGCTTTATAACACCTGTATCCGCTACCTTGACGGCATTTAATAGATCAACCAAAGAGACCGGCTCCTGTTTCCGGTCTCTTTGCCACTAAAGAAGGGAGAAAACAATATGCGTATTTATTCGAAAGCAACCTTGCAGTTTGATCACCCGACTGGCGCCGAGCCGTCTGTAGTGGCAAGAGTCGGAGTCTTTGCGGATGTGCCGGATTGGGTAAAAAAATCCGGTATGTTTATTCTCGCGTCTAAAGATGGGACTGTGACGGAGATCGAAAACAAAAAGGACGAGTCCAAGGCGGAGAAGGCGGGCGGAAAACAAAAACCGGAGAAAAACGGGAAAACAAAAGAAGACAACTCGGAAGCTCCTGAAGGTGGCGCAGGGGATCCGGGGAATGCTGGCGACCCCGAAGGTGATGGCGGCGCCGGTGGCGAGTCGTGAGCTACGGGCCTTATCCCGGTAGCGATGCAGCCGGCTTGATCGCCGACGCTAGTAACATACGTTCCGGGACAAACCCTCCGTTTGTGCTAACAGACCTTTACGCTGTGTACCCACAATTTGGTCCGGATGGGAACGGCGTTTACGCGGTACCGGTGATCGTAATGCAGATGTACCTCGATTTCGCTAGTACCAGCATCAAGGAAGCTCGATGGCATTCGTACTGGAAAGTTGCCATGTGCTTATTCATCGCTCACTTTTGCGCTCTGCATGCGCAATCCGTAGCGGACCCGGAAGGCGGCGCTGCGGCGGTGATCGCGGCCGGGCAAGCCAAGGGATTGAATACGTCCGAGTCGGTCGGCGACGTATCGGTCAGCATGGATTACAACACGATCACTCAAGACCTCGAAGGCTGGGCGGCGTGGAAGCTGACGATCTACGGCCAGCAGCTCGCCACAATAGGCAAGCTTGTCGGTAAAGGCGGCATGTACGTGTATTAGGGGGTGCGACGGATGATTAAAGGATTTGTCGCGGTGACAGCGGGCGTGGATAAAACGGCGGATATCCAGCGGAGCCTACGGGACATCGCCAAAATGCAGGTGTATGTCGGCATACCTGACGGCAGCGGCAACGAACGGCCGAAGGACGGCGAAGGCGGCGACATCACCAATGCGGAGTTGTTGTACATCCATACGCATGGCGTCCGGCAGAAGGAAATGCGCGAGGAAATGAATCCGGCAATCGAGAGCGGCGAGCGGACGTACAGCCAGGCCTATCAACTCTACATCCAGTCGCACGGCTCCCCCCTCTGGCATTCGCCGCCGCGGCCGGTGCTGGAGCCGGCCATCGAGAAAAACCGCGATGCGATTGCCAAGCAACTGCAAAAGGCGGTATCGACCGCGCTCGACGGTCACGATGCATCCGGGGAGCTCGAAAAAGCCGGCATGCTTGGCCAGAACATCGCCCGGGGATGGTTTACTGATCCGTCCAACGGGTGGGCGCCAAACAGTCCATTGACAGTCGAAAACAAGGGATCGGACAAACCGCTCATCGACACGGCCGAGATGCGCAAGTCCATAACATACGTGGTAGATAAGGATGGTAGCCGATGATTAACGTGGGTCGCGTCGTACTGAGCCGCAATTTTGCGCAGCCCAAAGGGTTTAAGGTTTACCGGACAACAGGGGCATGGGCAAACGGTCGATTCGTCCTTGACCCCGAAAAGCAGTTGACGCTCCAGGGCACGGTGACGGTTGCGAATGCCGACGATCTGGAGCAAATCCCTGAAGGCGATCGAGTATCCGGTATGATATGCTCCTATTCCCCGCAGCCGATTTATGTGACGCGCGCTGACGGGGAGGAGAGCCCGGGGGTGTCAGACGAAATCGAGTGGCGTGGTGAACGGTACCGGGTTAAGGCCGTGCTGCCGTGGATAGATTTTGGCTATTACAAGGCATTTGGCGAACGAATGGCAGGTGATTGAGCGTGGCCGATATTGTATTACCTATTAAACAAATCGAAGACTTCTTTCAGCACTCAA
Organism: Paenibacillus ginsengarvi; assembly: GCF_003626695.1. Taxonomy (GTDB): domain Bacteria; phylum Bacillota; class Bacilli; order Paenibacillales; family NBRC-103111; genus Paenibacillus_AB; species Paenibacillus_AB ginsengarvi. The sequence goes on along the minus strand of NZ_RBAH01000023.1, from coordinate 67,439 downwards.
CGCTGCGGCTGCTTAACCTCGACCCAGCAGCCCCGCAAAATCAAAAGCGGGTCCGTATCAACTGGCCAGCGAAAGGTGCGCCGGCGTGGAAGCGAGAGGAGGACGTCGCGTTTTTGATGGTCGAGTACCTCGATGACCTCTATACGCGGCAGATCAATGTCGTGTATAACGAAATCGATCCGGACAATGCCCGCCGGTCAGTCAGCTATACCCGGGTGCTGCGGGTCAACTGGATTTGTTACGGCCCGAGCAGCTTTGATGATGCCGACGTTATCCGCATCGGCCTGTTGTCTCCGTGGATGACGGAGCAGCTTGCAGGGGCCAATATGGCGTTGATTACGGACCTCGGCATGCCGACGCGATCGCCGGAGCTGTTTGGTGGACAATGGTGGGAGCGGACTTCCTTTTACGCTCGCTTTAACGAGCAAGTTACGCGCCAGGCGGACGTGCCTTATTTGCAGAGCGCGGATGTCAACATTATCAAAGGGTAGGTGAACTAGGTGACGCAATCGCTTAATGATATCGTCAATGTAACGGTGACCGTGGCACCGCAGTCGGTCGCAAATAGCGGGTTTAACATCGGCCTTATCGTAGGCAAATCCACGGTCATTACGCCGACGGTAAGACTCAAATTGTACAACAGCACGGATGACATGACTTCCGACGGATGGGCCGGTACAGAGCCAGAGTATCTGGCTGCACAAATGTATTTCAGCCAATCTTCGCGCCCTCGCCGGGTGGCGATCGGCCGATGGGATGCAACGGGCTCCGAAACGTCTGCTCAGGCGCTCGCGGCGTGCCGAGTCAAAAACGGAGATTGGTTCCCTTCCTATGTGTGCGGGGCTGTAAAAACCGATATTGTGGCAAACGCAGCGTACATTGAGACGGCGACCCCATTGGCGACATATTTCTACGACACCAAAGATACGGACGTGACAGCTGGGACGGCTGGTAACGTTATGCAGACGCTGCAGGGAGCCAAGCGGCATCGCACATTCGGTATCTTCAGCTCAACAACGAACGCCGCAGCTGCGGCAATGGGCTACGCGATGGGAGCCAATACAGGCTTAGCCAATTCGGCGTTTACGATGGCATACAAAACGCTGTCCGGGGTACAACCGGAAGACTTGACGACGACGCAGGTCAATACGATTTTGGGTTACGCCGGTAATGTCTACACCACATACGGTGCCACGTATAACCTCCTTGTGCAGGGGACGATGGCGGATGGTGTTAGCTTCGACGAGGTGCTCAATCTGGACATCTTGACAAATGAGATCCAGACGGCAGTCATCAATGCACTGCGTCAAGGACCAAAAATACCGCAAACGGAAGACGGCGTCAGCCTGCTGGTCAGCGCGATCACGGCACCTTGCGAAAATGCCCGTAACCGTGGCGTTATTGCTCCAGGGATTTGGAACGCACCGCCGATCCTGAACTTGAGGACAGGCGATGCTCTCTCAACCGGGTACCTGGTGCTTGCAGAGACCATTGCCTCGCAATCTCAAACGGACCGAGACGCGCGCAAGTCGCCGCCTATTTATGTGCCAATCAAAATGGCCGGAGCGATCGAGCACGTTGTTATTGGCGTGGTCGTCAACCGATAAGGAGGGATTAGTTTGAGTTACACAACTTACAGCTTCGAAGATGTAACCATGACCATCAGCAATCCGGCCGTAGGGCAGTTCGTTGCAAGCGGTACGGGTATCGGCAGCATTTCAATAGCCATGACCACAGATCGTACCGCTCATGATGTATCTGCTGATGGTTCGGTTATGGTAAGTAAGATCCCGGGAAGAAACGGGAACACATCCATCGCTGCGCAGCAAACATCCGATCTCAACCAATGGCTCATCCGGCTGTATAACTACCTCGAGACAGCTCCTACGAGCCAATGGGCCAGTACCAGCATCCTCATCCGGGCACCCCGTATGCAGGATCACATCGCCCTCACGGGCGTGAGCTTTCAAAAGCTACCTGATCGGCAGTATCAGGCTCAAGGGCAACAAGTCACTTGGACCCTCATGGCTGCCGACATACAGCAGAATGTGGTGTAATCAAAGAATCGAAGGAGGATTGCGCGATGCAGCCCAAAATTAAACATCAGGATGTCGAAATAAACGGTCGCAAATTCCGAGTCAAAAAATTCGACGCTATGACTGGATCGTTTATGCTATTCAAGGTAACAGGATTGCTGGCTCCGCTTTTTGGCGGAGTCGATTTGACCAAACTTACGGATGAAGCCAGCGCTGCCAGCTTCCTTAAAACCGTTAATATATCCAGCATGCTGTCAGGGCTCGGCGAGTTGTCCGAAAAGGACTTTTCTTATGTGCAGGAAAAATGTTTGCAGGTATGCGAAGAGTTGCTTCCGGCCGGACCGGCGCAGGTGCTGAATAAACAAGGTGCGTTCGGGGTCATGGATCTGGAGGACGACACGATCACTGTCCTTGCACTGACTGCCCATACACTGATCTTTAACCTCAAAGGTTTTTTTCAAGGAAGCCCCTTGGCATCGTTCCTCGGGGGGCTGAAGGGTACATCCCTGCAGAGCTAGTCAACGTCAACGCTTTTGTCTACGCGCCGGTTGTTGCAGGGTTTTGGTTGCATCGGGATTTGGTCGAAGGCGTATTTGATCTTGATGATCTGCTCGATGCACACGAGATCCTGCAAGTAAGAAGGGAAAATGAAGAGAGAGCGTTCGAAGCTTCCCGAAGAAAGAACTGAATGCAACCTATCCCAAAATGTGGTATAAAGTTGTTGGGGGGGATTGATATGAAGTATTTGGCTGGCGCTGGAGCGATCCTATTACTTATCATTCTTTTTCCACAAATTCTTGGCGGAGTCATCGGGATGACATTTGCTCTGGCTTTTATCCCCGGAGCAAAAGCCTTGATTGTGGTCCTTATAATTTGGGCAGTTATTGCTGAGGTAATGAAAAAAGATAAGCGCCGAAAGTCGGAAAACCACGGTATGATGAATAATAAACAAAAAGAATAGATCGTCTCAGGGCCACCGAAACGGGTGGTTTTTTTGTTTTGAAAGGGGAGATCCCTCGGCATGATTGAGACAATTAAAAGCTACCTCGTATCTCTAGGGTTCGCGGTGGATAAGTCCTCATACCAGAATGCAACCAAAGCTATCGGGGATACAGGGAAAACTATTGCTGGGTTCGCAGGGAGGACTATTAAACATTTCGCTTCAGCTGCGGCGGCCATTGCTAGTTTTGTTGTCGCTGCGAATGTTGGCATCGCAAAGTTTATCGGCGAGTTAGCAAAAGCAGATTTGGAAAACGAAAAGCTTGCTCGGCAAATGTGGACATCGAAGGATAACGCGGCAGCGTTTAATAATTCGCTTAAGGCGCTTGGTGCTACACTCGACGATCTGTATCTGAGCCCGGAACTGATGCGCAACTTCCAGCAGCTCAACCGGGAGGCTCAAAGCTTGCAAGTGCCTGAAGAGTTTGGAGAGCAGATGAAGCTCATCCGATCGGTCCAGTTCGAGTTTGCGCGGATGAAACTCGGCGCCACTTATGCCCTACAATGGATCGGATACTATTTCATCAAGTACATGGAGACTCCGATCCGAAGCATTAAGGCGACCTTATCTGAGATGAACGACGTAATTTTTAAAGAAATGCCATCATGGACAAAGGTCATTGCTCAGGTTATGAGTTGGTTCAGTCGGATGGGGGTTGCGGCATTTCGCACAATCAAAGACGTGATCCGGCTATTTGCTCAATTGGGGAAAGCGATACCGGATAACGTAAAGATCATTGGAGCGGCTGTGGCTGGGCTTGCTGTCATTCTTTCGACCGGACCAATAGGGATTTTCGTAGCAGCACTTATTGGAGTGCTGCTGTTGCTTGATGATTTTTATGGGTACATCGATGGTAAAGATGCCGCACTCGGCCCAGTGTGGCAAAAACTCATTGATTTCTTCCAAATGCTCAACGGTGAAGGTATAACCGAATCGATCAAGGAGCGCTTCAAGGGAGCAATGGAAGGACTATCGGTAGGGATCGATAAAGCAAAAGAGGGCGTAAAGCAGTTCTATAAGGATTTAGTCGACAAAGGGGCTATTGATAACTATAAGGAAACAATGTCTAATGTTGGCGACATATTATCAGAGGCGTTCAGTGGTACGAAACGTTGGCTAAATGAACTCTACGACAAAATGGAAGACAAAGGCGTCATTGAGGGCTTGCGAAAAAGCGTAACCGACGTTATAACGTCGGTCTCCGAATTGGACAAAAATATGACAGGGTTTATTAAGAACGCATTGGAACTGGAGTCTGTAAGAACTATTTTAGGGGGGATCGGCACCTTCCTTCAAGATGTGATCATCGTCTCCTTACGAGTGATATCTGACTTACTGGAGGCGATTTCAGGATACATTGACCACATATCGGCCATGTTTGGAGGAACTTTGGGAGAGAAGCTTCAGGCAGAAGGGAAAGATGCGGCGGAAAGGCTTGAGCCAAAGAACCAGGGAAAGAGTGTCTGGGGAAAGTTAGGCACTGCATTTAAAAGCATGTTTACGGGGTACTTCACTGGTGATACAACTTTCGCAGATTACGGTAAAATCACCGCAGGAAGGCTGTTCGGTACTCCATCTTACGTAAACCCAACAACGCAAAACACGACAACACAGAACGTTGAACTCAATCAGACCAATCACTTTTACGGGACTGATCCAAAAGCCACTGCGGAGGCGGTAGATAGTAAATTCAACGCACTGTATAACAGTCGGAATAGGAGTGGGGTGATCCAGTAAATGGACCCGATTCTCGATCTCAATGATCCTGATATCAGCCAACTGGTTTATACAAAAACCAATATTGGTGGATGGTTTTTTGATGCCTACATCCGGATGGACCACACCAGCCGTCTGACGATTACGGAGCACCCGGTACAAACCGGCGCGGCCGTATCTGATCACGCCTTTTTGCAGCCGCGCGAGCTCTCTATGGACGTGGCGATGAGCAATGTGAATACGAGCATGGTGCCTGGACAGTTTGGGGGGACGTACTCCCGATCAGTACAGGCTTTTAACGTACTTAAGGAGTTGCAGCGCCTACGGGTGCCTATACAGGTGCATACCAGGCTAGGGTTATATCCAAACATGCTGGTGGAGGTCCTTACCGCTCCGGACGATTACAAGACGCTAAACGGACTCCAATGCACTGTCACTTTCCGAGAACTTATCGTTGCTCAAGTAACAACTGTAAAGATAAGTGCGCGGCCGATCGTTACGGACACATCACAGCGCGGATCGCCTGAGCCTACAACGCCAAATCAAACCATACTGAAGGAAATGTTTGGACGTTAGGAGGGGCGACATCATTGGCAACCAAAATAATTCCAATCATACCTGGCAAAAATCAAATCTTCATGTGTACTCTGCCGGTAGATGACAGAAATATCACGTTGGGATTTACCTTTACATGGAACGGCCAGGGGCAATATTGGTTCATATCGGTCACGGATACCCGATCCAAACAGCTACTGATCGATGCTGTGCCGCTTGTGACGGGGAAGTATCCCGCAGCGGATATCCTCGGACAGTACACGTATCTTGGCATCGGCAGCGCGGCCGTTGTGCCCGTGAGTGTCACTGTCGAGGGTATCCCGACGATAGATAACCTTGGGACGGACTTCGTCCTCGTCTGGACCGATACAGTGAGGTGATGGAGTAATGTCTAGCAATTGGCAAGCGCTGGCGACTACAGAGGCACGTAGTCAAGGGGCAGATATCAGGATCGCGATGGCAACAATCGATGCGGAAACGAGCGGCCGCAATATTCTGGGCGACAACGGCAACGCAATGGGGTACGGCCAAGTATGGCCAAGATGGCACGCTGACGCTTTTGCATACGCTGCGCAAAAGTTTCGCGTCGATGTCCCGGCGACACTGGAGGGAAAGCAGCAGCTGGTGCTAGGAAATGACGGATTTTCGATGGCGGTCGCCGTATTCGTCATCAAAAAGGTTTGGCGGTCCGCGAATCAGGATTTCCGGCAATTTTCGCTCCAGTATGTCGGTCCGGCTATACCAGACAGCGATTATCAAAGGCGATATAACATTTGGCTTAAGTATGCGGGTAAATCCGTAGAGGCAACAAGTTTACCGCCTACGGTAACGACTCCGGGGTTAGACACGACAACCGCTGCATGGAATGCGCAATATGCGAATGTAAATATACCCACAACCAACTACGGAGTTGTCGAAGGCTCGCAACAGAGGGGCGATGTCCTCTATGGACGGCGATATCGGATCATCGTCAGCAGGCCTGACGGGGTTGCACTGGATGTATCACAGCTGCGCTGCACATTCCAGATCCAGAAGACAATCCTTCAGCAGCCAAATTTTTCGGAGATCGTCCTGTACAATCTGGCGCCCGACACCGAAAACTCGATTATACAGGAGGGCAACCGGATCGTTGTGGAAGCCGGCTATGAGGGCGATCAGTACGGACTTATCTTTGACGGCGATGTCGTCCTCGCGGTCCGAGATAAAGAGGATGGCGTCACTTACCGTCTTACGTTGTTCAGTATGGACGGGGACCGTTTTTTGAATCAGGGTTTTGTCGGTTTTTCCGTCCTTAAAGGCCAATCGGCCCGGCAGATCGTCGATAATGTCGTCAATCAGGCTAAAATACCGGCCCAACTCGGCAGCATCTCGGAGGGGTTTACCTCACAGGAGTTGTCCCGAGGAAAGGTCATATTTGGTTTGGCAAAAGATTACCTTCGGCAGCTCGCGCAGTCGCAGGAAGCGTCATTTTACGTCGAGGACGGGAAAGTTAACATCGTCCGAATGACCGACCTGCCGGAAGGCGAGATCACGGAACTGTCGCCGGAATCGGGGCTCATCGGTAACCCGGCGCAAAACGATCAGGGCCTGACGTTTAAATGTCTGATCAATCCGCGCATCAAGATTAACACTCTCGTACGTATCGACAACAGCCTGATTCGAGCGCAGGCGGTGCAGACCGGGCAGCCCTTCCGCGCGTTGGACGAATCGGGCATATACCGAGTCATCAAGGTAACGTACAGTGGCGATACGCGCGGCGACAACTGGTACTGCGAGTGCGAGGCCGTGACACAAGCCGGCATTATACCAAGCATGATGACCTCTGCCGGACAAAACCCATATTGAGGAGGGGCGCCAGTGGCGATACCGATTAGTCAGCGTCTGGCCGACTCAAGCACGTCGGATGAGATGTACCAGCGGATGCTGAACAGCTTCGCATCGGGCATGCGCGTGGCTGTCCCGGGCATTATTCATGACTTTAATCCTTTATCACAAACGGCGAGTGTTCAGGTCGCGATCCGTGAGCGCATCATCGACGGCGAGCTGCAGCAGCATTGGGTGGACATCCCCCTGCTGCTCGATGTTCCTGTTGTTCTGCCGCGCGCCGGCGGATTTGTGCTGACCATGCCGGTACGTCCGGGTGATGAGTGCCTCGTCGTATTTGCGGATATGTGCATTGACGCATGGTTTTCCAGCGGCGGAGTGCAAAACCAGATCGAGCGGCGCCGGCATGACTTGTCCGACGGATTAGCGATCATGGGAGCATGGAGTCAGCCGAGAGTCGTTGCGAATTACTCGACAACGGCGGCTCAATTGCGTAGCGAGGACGGGAGTGTATCCATTAGCTTAGGCCCGGTGGCGATCGATATCAACGCTCCGACTGTACGCATCAATGGGCAAGTGATTAATCCATGAAGGAGGATGGCGTCGCATGCGGTACCGGAAATTGACCAATGGCGATTATACTTTTGGGCGCCGCGAGCAAAATTTTGTGTCGGACATCGACGCCGTCGCTCAGGCGATCCGGACCAATCTGCTGTTATTGCAAGGGGAGTGGTGGGAGGACACGGAAAAGGGTTTGCCTCTCTTTCAGCGCATTCTCGGACAGCCAGGAGTGCCGGATAGCGTGCGGGCAGCTGACCTGTTGGTTCAGGACGTTATGTTGCAAACAACAGGCGTGATCCGTATTAAAAATTTGCAAAGCTCGTACAAAAACAGGGCTTATCAGTTTGCATGCGAGGTCGACACGGTTTACGGAGCTTTATCGCTGCAAGAGAAGGTGATTCCACAAGAGGTGATTATCTGATGTATTTTGCTCCATATATAGACGCCAGCGGCCTGCACATCCCATCGTATACCGATGTGCGAGATCAGTTACTCTCCGATGCCCGATCGATCTTCGGGCAAGACATCTATCTCGAGAGCGACAGCCAGGATTATCAATGGATATCCGTCGTGGCAAACATCGTATACGACTCATTTTTAACGAGTCAGGCCGTTTATAACGCGCGCGGCCCGTCTACCGCCATTGGGAGCGCCTTGGACATCATTGTCAAAATTAACGGCATTAAGCGCCTGCCCGCCGCCTACTCGACATGCTACGTAACGCTGACGGGATCGGTGGGCACGATTATTACGGGCGGCGTGGTCGCGGATATTAACGGCTACGAGTGGACATTGACGACCCCAATATCGATCGGCAGCAGCGGGCAAGCGACGGCGCTCGCTACGTGTAAGTCGCCGGGGCCGATAACAGCAAATGTTGGCGAGATTAACAAAATCACTACTCCGACATTTGGCTGGACGGCGGTGACCAATCCTGGGACGGCAGTAACGGGGGCATACGCGGAGACCGACGCGCAGCTGCGGTCAAGGCAAGCGATTTCTACCGCGCAGTCCAGTCAGACGGTGCTGGAGGGTGTCAAAGGAGCGATTGCAGCCGTTAGCGGTGTTCAGCGGTCCGTGGTCTACGAAAACGACAAGAATGTGACCGATGCAAATGGATTGCCGCCTCACTCTATATCTGCAGTCGTTGAGGGCGGGAGCGACGATGCCATCGCCCAGGCCATTTACAACAAAAAAGGACTGGGTTGCTATACAAACGGGAATGTACCCGTGCAGATCACGGACCTGTACGGGGTTGCCGCGGTGATCCGCTTCTCCCGGCCGGCCTACGTTGATATTGATGTAACGATCAATCTGAAGCAGCTTTCCGGCTACACGACGCAGACGACAACCGACATCAAAAGCGCAATCGTCGCTTTCATTAATAGCCTGACGATAGGCGACAGCCTCACTCTCTCGAGTCTTTGGGGGGCAGCTCTGTCGGCCAACAGCGTACCCAATAAGCCGACTTTTTCGATTACCGGCGTCACCGCGGCACGGCATGGTCAACCCCTGGGCACGATTGATATCGCTATTGCATACAACGAAGTGACACGCGGCAACGTGGCGAACATCGTTGTCAATGTTTCGTAGGAGCTGGTTATATGTTCAAGGCGAAATCGACATTTAAAAAATGGGCGGATGATTACTACGCCTATTTGGAGTACAACACAAAAGATGTAGGCAATATGGCCATCAACACTCTCGGGCTTGTCGGCGGCTCTTTTGTTATAGATAGCCCGATAACATCGTATACCCCACCAACTACCGGGACATCCGAAGCGCAGCTGCTGGTCATTAGAGGGCTGCTACGAAACTATATGGCATCCAAAGAGGCAAAATGGCTCAATAAGGCGAGGTTTCTAATGGACGCCTTATTAAACTACTACTATCCAACCCCGGTTATTCCGAGCGAGCCGGATGGGAGTTGGGTCCCCCACTGGTTGGTAAACGTAACTGCTCCGTTTATATCTAGGGAGTACGCTGTCGATGGCGTAGCGACTTTTGTTAACGGTGTGGCGACTGTTACTTACGAGAAAGTATTCCGAATATACTCGGTGCGCGCTACGGACGCAACGCTCGAATATACCTGGTCGCCGGCGGCGCCTGTTGTGGGGACAGAGTACGAGATTGATCACACAGATGTTAATTATGGTAACAGCGAGGCCACCATCTACCTCAAAACAAACTATACCGGCGATGCTTTGGTGGTCTATTCGTCCGAAACCGGCAGGGTTGTAAATGTGGGCGAAAAATGCGAAGCGTTCCCGGTATGGCGGCCATTGGACCCGGGCGAGATTGCGTGCGCTGTGGATGCTTTGGCATGGGCTCTGGACGTGTTTCAGATGTGGTACGACATCGAGGGCGATGAAAAATGGCTGAGGGCTGTGGAGTCGACGAAGGTATCTGTCCAAGTGGTATCCGGCGTCTCCAATGCTTGGTTTTACGTCAAGCCGGGCAAGGTCGGAGAAGAGGTCTTGAAGGATGGAGTGACCCGGTACTCCGTCAGAACGCCATCAGAAACCTATATCAATAGTGGCGGATTAATCATCATCAATTACGCGGAGTCCGCCGGCGATGACGAAGCTTTGTTCGGTACTTGGGTGGGGACTCGGATCGATCTAAATGAGGATCAATGGATCGAGTTAAAGCTGGGGAGCGATAAAATTCAAAAGGTTCGCTTATCCATTGATGAGGACGCCGGGTATGATCCGGATAAGCGTTGGGTCACCGAGTTTTGGACTCCAGGCAGAGGGATCACAAACACGGACTCGATCCAGTTTCATAAAGATGATTTTTACAAGGCAGATGGCATCTTTTGGGGATCACATTATGATCAGACAAGCAACGGCGGAGCTATTGCAAGCGCGAATAGCTCCGTCGAATTCACGGATGTATTGGATGAGATAGACACCAAGACCATTCGCGTGACAGATATCAAGCTCACGAGAGGAGACGAAGGGGGCTGGTATGGTTGGTCACAGTTTATGTTCTCCATTTGGAGCAGAAAGCTCCCCTTCTCCATTCGGTACAAAACAGATAGCGCCGTTAATTTTCTTATTAACGATGCTGACGGGGTGAGATGGACATGTGAGCTGCCCGGAACCAGCGGGGAGTATGTTACCGTGAATTTGACCGAGTCCATGTTTACCGGAGGAACTGCCTTCGCTGCGGGGGACTATCAATCCATGCTGCTTGATGCTGTCGATGTTGTAACCGAGATAAGCGTAGAGTATGTAGGCACGAAAGTGCTCATGAACAAAGAATACTACTCAGCAATCTCTTTCGGGTACTCCAAGCAGGCAGCACTACAGATTGGGCTAGAGTATATCCGGCCAGTGCCGCCGAGAGTGCCTATGCCGTATGTGCCCTATATCCTGCCGTTTGACATGCATTATATCAATTATGCGTTGTCTGACTTGCGGGGAGCGGTCTACACCGGATATCAGGCCCCTTGGATATATCAGCGAGGAATCTACGCAAATAAAAATGTGCCAGTAGACACAAATTTGCAGTTTTTGAGGGATTCTCAGACTGCCTACGAAGAGAGCACAGGCACTAAGGGTTTTTTCGCGCCTATATTTTGGTGGGATTACCGGGATGACCACAAGGATCACGAGCCGAACACGTTCGGATGGGATACCCAACCTACATGGGGAGGGTTTCAGTACAGGACCATAAGCGACGTGGCTAGGGTGCTTGACACAGACCCGTCGAATAGGCGTGCTTATACGATCTTTATCGATTTTGTTACCGCGGTTGATAAATTGTGGGGAGATACCTACAACTCTTTTCCGACTGCCTTCGAAAAAGATAAGGCGCCCTACCATGATCAAAGAGACCCTCATATGATCACCAATTTTATGCGGTCATTAATATACGGCATGAAATCGACGTATCTATCGACCACTCATAAACGGTTGATCGGCAGGCTACTGGATCGATGTACCGATTATTTGCAACATTTCAGGGTCCCGGTAGTCGATTTTTCGAGTGAGGTCGAGGGGACATGGAGTCCGGATCCCGCGAATAAGACCTGGTACGGGTACTGGGGCGGCGACATCTTGGACACGCTTGGCCTGATGCAACTGACTGATTTCTCGGACAGCCTTTCCCCAGCGTACACGGAATACCTGGACCTCGTAACCTCCCAGCATCGTGTGCAAGTAAACTTTATGGCTTGGCTGGAGCGGAGTCTTACGCTTTTGGATGATTGCAAGGCGGCCAGCGAAGACATATCATTCGCATTTGATTTGGACAACGCTGCTGGTGTACAGCTTGACATCATCGGGGAACAGGTCGGGCGATCACGAGCACTTGGATTCCAATTATCGACCGGATCATCTAGGCTCGACGATGAGGACTACCGGAGCATACTCAAGGCCAAAATCGCTCAAAACAGTTGGAATGGGACGATTCCGCAAATTTATCAAATCTGGGATACCCTTTTCCCAGACATCCCTTTGCAAATCATCGATAACCAAAATATGACGATGGATGTCATCGTTAGCGGATCGTTCGGCCCAGTTTTAACAGAGCTTGTTACGGCTGGCCTGATCGTCCCGAAGCCAATGGGGGTTGGGGTTACCATTACTGGATCGACCTCGATAGAGAGGTCCGATTATATAGCCGCAGTCATAGGTGGGTATGACATTCAGAGCATTACGACCGTTAATCCAACTTGACAGAAACTTTCTATTCAAAGGGGTGATCCTATGGCAGTCTACGGACAAGCGATCATAACCAATAGAGGACTGACGCTTTATGCGAAAGCTCAAACAGGAGTAACGTTGCAATTTACACGTATGCAAATCGGCAGCGGGCAATTGGCAGTCGGACAAGATCCGAAAAATTTTTCGGCCTTACTTAACCCCATTTCCTACTTTTCAATCAACTCTAATACGCGGAGCGGCACGACGTCTCAAATACGTGGCGTGTTCGAAAATACGGGTTTGTCGGCATCGACCTACACCTGCGAGATAGGGCTGTTTGCACAAGACCCGCAGGACGGCGAAATTTTATATGCTTACGCCAATGCCGGGGCACAAGGTGATACTTTCCCGGCAATCTCAGCCGGTCCGTTCTCGCGGGTGTTCGAGATCAACACGACGGTCGGTAACGCTGCGAATGTTACAGTAGTCGTACCTTCGTCCGTCTATATACCAACGACGGAAAAAGGAGCTGCAAGCGGCGTCGCGCCTCTGGACAACAGTGCCAAAGTGCCCCTTGCCAATTTGCCAGCAGCGTCTGCTGCCACGGCAAACACGTTGGCGCTGCGCGATCCAAACGGCCGCATTAAAGCCGCTGCTCCTTTCGCCAATGACGATGTAGCGCGCAAGGCTGAGACAGATGCGCTCAGCAATGCAGTAGCTGCGGCACAGGGCGCGGCCAATAACGCTAGTGCGGCGGCCGCAGGGGTGCAATCCAACCTCAACAATCACGCAGGAGTAGTAGCATCGACAGTGCAATACGGACACACCATATTAAGTACCAGTACGTCCAGCACCGCAGCAGACAGAGCTTCGACGCCGAGCGCGGTTAAAGCGGCGTACGATTTGGCGGCGGCGGCATTGCCAGCCGCGTACTACACGGCAGCGGATGTGCTGGCAAAGGTCAAAACTGTCGATGGTACTGGCAGTGGGTTGGATGCCGACGTGGTACGTGGTAGAGATTTATCCGGAGAGGTCGGAACACTCTCATCGCTTATTACAAGCAACAAAAGTAACATCGTCTCCGCGATCAACGAGCTTTTTACGTCTGCCAGTAACGGTAAATCCGCAATCGCTGCCGCGATTACTGGCAAAGGCGTACCTGCGAGCGGCAGCGATACATTTACACAATTGGCGGATAAGATCAGCACAATCGTTGTTGGTAGGCCTTATGCGTCCGGGTCTGTAAATACAACATCAGCTATTTTTTATTACACAAATGGCATGAATACTGTATCTATTTATAAGGCCACCGTAGGCGGTCTAAACTTCCCCGCAGGAATAGATCTAATTCTGATACAAAACATAAACTCTTATACAATATGGTTCGATAACAGGACGTTTGCGTTCACGCAAAATCCGCAGCCAGACTGTGCAATCTTCGGAGTGACCGCTGTTGGCGCGGGTTATAGACTGGGTCATGGTGGTGGAGAAGGCTACGTAAATAATAACGGGTTCCAACTCCCCGTAAACGCAGGTATTCAAGTTGGCTGGTATGTGTGGGGCAAGTAAGAAAGGAGAGATCGAAGGTATGCAAATCGGACGCAGAATCTATTATGACAGAGCTACGGGTGACGTGGTTGTCGATACCGGCGAGCGGTCCGGTAGCGTCGTCGAAACAACGGTCGAGCAGGACTTTGCCGCGTATGTATCGCTCGCGGAGCGCGTGCCGGATACAGTCGGCATGATCCAACTCGAATACGGCCAGTATACGCAAGACTTTGCCGAGGCCAGCAGCTATCGCGTCGATTTGAGCGGCGATGAGCCTGCGCTGGAGTTCCAGTATCGCGATCCGGAGGGGAACCCCGAGCCGGAATTTCGTCCGCCGCTCAGCGAGGAAGTAGCAGACCTGAAACAAGCCGTTGCCGAGCTGACAATGCTTATGAGCATGCCAACACAATAAAAGGGGTTGAAGCGAAGTGGTATTTGCGAAAGATAGCGGATTGGTCAAAGTATGGGTATCGCTCGTAATGGCGGGCGCGTATACGCTGGAGCAGGTGCCTAACCTGTACAACCTGAAAACGGTTGTCACCGACGTTATAAATGGTACAGCATAAACCACGCCCCGAGCCGATCGGGGGATTTTTATGCCCACAGGGGCAGAAACGGGGAATGGGATGGAACAGACAGGGAAAGTAGTTTCGGCTGTGGCCGGGGGCATATTGCTCCCGGTTTTTGAGTTTTTGTACGGTGCAGGAATACCGGTTCTTTATACGATGGCTGCGCTTAGCTTTTTCATAGTGATGGACTGGATGAGCGGATCGAGCGCAGCGAAAAAGGACAAGACTTACGCATCCAAATATGGGATTGACGGCATATTCCGTACGTTTTTTATGGTGATGCTTCCAGCTGGTGGTCACATGCTGGATATGGTAACTGGACTTCCGGGGATATTTTTCGGCATCTTCGCATTCGGCCTGCTGTACCATACGCTAAAAAGTATGACGGCCAATGCCGTACGCGCAGGCTGGGCGCAATGGCTGCCGATCGCGCTACTCGAAAAAGTAATCGAATGGGTCGGCAGCGAGATGGAGGCGAAGGTAAACCGCGCGCTGCAGCGTAAGGCTGAGAGGGGGGCGGGCAACGATGGTAAAGGGATTTGACTGCGCCACGTCGCTCACCGAAACGACCGCAGCAGCCTTTCGAGCGGATGGACATGCATTCGTCTGCCGGTATCTGGTCCCATCCGGATGGAAGCGGCTGACGCGGGAGGAGGCGGAGCTGATCAGCGAGGCCGGACTCGAGATCGTCAGCGTGTATGAGACGACCGCGGACCGGGCACTCGGCGGATATGCTGCGGGGATTGCGGATGGCAAGGCGGCGCTCGCCGTGGCCGCTGCTGTCGGCCAGCCGGAGGGCAGCACGATATACTTCGCCGTGGACTTCGACGCCACGGCTGCGCAGATGGACAAGGTGATCGATTATATCCACGGGTGCAGCTTGGCGACGCCGGGCTATTCAACGGGCGTATATGGCTCATATGCTGTTGTCGAAGCGGTAAGAGCTGCCGAGGCATGTTCCCGTTTTTGGCAAACCTACGCATGGAGTCGGGGCCGTAAGGCGGACGGAATCCACATTTACCAGTACCAAAATGACATTACGGTGAATGGGATCAGCGTCGACATGGACGAGGGATACGGCGATAACTGCGGATGGTCGCTACGGCAGGCTGCCGAACAAGAAGAAATGGGGGATGACGTTATGAACGAACTGATACTGACTACCACGGGATGGGCAGCACTTGCCGGATCACTCGAGAAGGCATATAAAGGAGGAGTGCTCGGCGACTATCATTTTGTAGAAAAAGCGTTCATAGGGAAGCTTACCCGATCCGAGCTTGAAGTTGCCAATAACTTGATTATCGTAAATAGCATGTTGTTGTAGAATTATGGAATTATAAATAATAAACCCGCCAGTTTGGCTGGCGGGAAAATGTCAACTATACTATTTCATCACACTCTATTCGATATTCGACTTGATTATTGAGTGATTTTAACAAAAGCCCCTTATCAATATCAATTTTTTCTGGATAACGAATGACTTTGTCCAGTATAAATTTATAACTTTGTGATGTTTCGTTAGATCTTATTAAGCTGTATCTTGATATAACTTTGTTATCAAGATTATATAATTTCATTTCTCCAGAAACTGTATTATTCTTTAAAGCATTATAGTATCGTTCACTTAAATTATTATCAAGAATCGGCGTGACTTTTTCCCCAATAATATCCATTTTATTAAATACACCGAAACATCTTAGGGTTATTTCTTTTCCTTCTGTATTCGATATTAATTTCATTGTAAATCTAAAATTGTCCATTTTAATTGGTAGGTGAAAATAAGCTTCATATTTTGGCTTATCGTCCGGTGGATTTTTATAGAATTCTAAAGAAGGGGATAATTTAAAAAGTAACTCATCTATATCGACTTCGGCTTTATTAGACAAGTAGTTTATGTCGCATATAGATTTAATATCAGGCATATAACCTTTTTCAAGCGGGTCCCTTTGATGTCTAATAAAATTAATAGCGATTGTGACATATATCAATATTCCACCAAGTAGGAAAAAAAGTAGATAGATTCCAAAAACCAAAAGAGATTCGATAGAAAAATCTAGTTTAAAGGATACCTTATATTTTGTATAAAATCCGACAGCTGTTCCCCAAACAAGTATGGAACTACACGATACAAAAAGAAATATTCCGAATATGTTTTTCAATAGTTTATCGCCAGCCGTTAGTTGCTGGTAGTTACTCAAAAATAATCTTAAATCATTAGTATTTAACGCATAAGGACGATAGTACTGCTTTAATTCTTTAGAAGCTGTCAGTAATTTATTCTCAAAAGTAAAACTAATAAAAAGCCCAAAAAAACCGGCGATAGAGACAATGCCGGCAAAAATCCAACTTATTAACTCGACTTGGTCCTTAAGAGCATCATATTGCTCGCTACTAAAATTCCTGTCAAAGTCGGTAAATAGTAAAATGATGACAGGTATTAATAAAATCAAGAATGGAGTCCATTTGCCCATTATTTTTAGATATCCTTCACGATTTTTTCAATTACTTCAAAAATCATTTTTTCTTTGGATGTATCGGGAAAGGACAAAACTGATGTAGCATCCAAATAAAAAGTTTGTAACTTGAATTGGAAAGTCAGGCTAGTCAATAAATCAGAGCGGATAAAACCTTCGATTTCTGACAATGAAATACTGTTTACAGAAATTTTTGAAATATCACGGTGATCAGCTGCAGTTGAGTATTTCTTAATATGTATCCCAATTAATTCGGCAAAAAGAATTTTATGTTTGTTTAAGAAGATATCTTTCCAATATTGATATGTATTTATTTTATTTAGTTCCAAATCATAAATATGTGATAATTTGCTTATTGCGTAAGTTATCGAACTTTCAGAATTGGAAAAACAACACAAAACTCCTACATCTATAAAAACCCAAAAGTTCACATCTCGTTGTTCGCGAGCAATTAATTTGTCTTTCATTCTAACAGGGTCGATCCAAGAATACGCTATCTCTAGTGTACTTTCATTAATTTTTTTATATGATATTTTCTCAAATGTGCTGGTATGATGATCGGCAATTTTATCCAGAAAATCGCCGCCTTCAAATTTGAATAAAGTGCAGTCTTCTTTCCATGAAATCACCGACCATCCACACCTCCATTGCCATAATATTTTTATTCTATCTCTTGATCAGAATTCTGTAAATCGTTAGGATTAAAACTATCTTCGTCAATACTCTCTGATTCAATACCTACAAAATCAAACAATTTTTGAAGCTCATCATTTTTTTCATCATAACCAATTGTGTCAAGAATAGTTCGATGACAATTTGCGAATTTTTTAACCAACAGTATAACTTCCTCGTCTTGATCACTTAATTTGTCTAGCAAACTAACAATAATTCCTATAGAATTGATTGATTCTTCCTCAATAACTTCTGTGAGAAGTTTATCTTTTTGTTGAAATTTATTGAAAATTGATTCTAATAGTTTCATAGTTTCAGGCATATTCATTATTCCAGTGTTACACATGTCGATGTACTCCGCTTGAATTATATCCATAACACTTTTTTTTAAGGTGTCATCGTCTGTGTCTACAATTACTAATTTTAAAATATCGTTATTGGGTCCTTTCAATTGGAAGATCGTGGAGAACTCCTGCCCGGCGAATTCCACATCGACTTTAAATGAAATAATATCACTACCGAGCGTTATATATTCGCAAGCTAACTGTGAATATAAAAGATCTTTCCCACCGATGGCGACATCACGTACTCCGTCTTTTTTGCGTTTTCCGCCAATAAAAAATTTTAATTCCTTGAATGTAGACGAAACACCTTTGTTTTGAAGACGATTATAAATAAGATCTAACAGAACTGCAGTTTTAAAACTAGCATTACCTAACTGAAATGTTTGATTGGTGAATTCTTTGACCCTGTAAGAATTAAGTGGCCATTTTAGTACTGTTGAAAGATATCTAACAATTACATCTTGAACTTGGTGATTACCGGAATAAACAGATACTACCTTTTTCGCTTTATCTAGCTTTACATTGCTCGTAAAGACTGCTGACAAGCTCTCAGCATTGTTAACTAATGTTTTCCAAGAGCTAGTATATTCCTTTATTCTTATGTTTAAAGTTAACTTTGTTTCATCATTTACATCTAGATTGCACGAGACAGTGTAAAAGTTTGGATTAAACGGCTGATCAACAAAATTGTATATCTCAGAAAGTTTTTCATCAGTAACATCATTTAAAAAATCAAGGTTACTTATTTTATAGGTATATACGGGCAATCCTACACTTCTCTTCATAACTGCCATCTGAACAAAATCTTCAATTTCTTCATCTGGTATTATCGTATCCAACGATAGAAACTGGTCTTTTACATCTGCTTTTCTTCTCGGCTTCTTTGCCGGAGTCCAACCGGGAATTCTGTCATAAATGATATCGATAGCATCAGGTAGAGGTATTCTTTCAAGAACCCTGGATAAAACTCCTTTTTTATTCATTTAGATCGCCCCCCAATTTTTCCATAATATTGTATACACATTATAACAATTTAGTCGCGAAGTTGGATATTTTTTTGTCAATGCCTAAGTATCAGTGGAAAATAAAGGGGGTAAATAGATAAAAGGACTCAGATTAATTTATAAAAAGATTTATAAAACCTAAACATTCCCAGCTACCATGCCGATTATACTAATGACAGGAAAATATGGAACGGGAGTGTAGGATGATGGCAAGACGTAGAAGACGTAAAAAAGAGGCGAGCTTATTAGAGGGACTATTGGGATTTGGGATGCTCGGAGTGGGTTTGCTTACTTATAAGGTAACTGACTCTATAAAGATATCATTTGTCGCTTGCGGCGCACTCCTTGGCATCGTAATCTCTGTAATCATCATGAGAAATGTCGCTTACACAGAACGCCTGAAAAAATCGGGAATCGCGGATATCGATAAGATGGAAGGCCGCGAATTTGAACATTACCTAGGCCACCTTTTCAAATCACATGGCTACGATGTAAAAGTGACTCAAGCCGCTGGGGACTTCGGAGCCGATTTGGTTATTTCAAAAGATGGTAAAAAGATAGTTGTGCAGGCTAAGCGTTACAGTAAGAACGTGGGTATAAAAGCAGTTCAAGAGACACATTCCTCGATGGGGTATTATAAAGCGGGGGAAGCGTGGGTTGTTACAAACTCAAAATACACTGACGCTGCAAGAGAACTGGCGAATTCACTCAATGTCAAACTAATTGGACGTGAACAGCTAATTGACTTGATCCTGAAACAGAATCCCCAAAATAATACGCAAGCTGCACAATCTACTGTTCCCGAGCAATTGCCGCAAAAAGAGGAAAAGAGATGTCCTAAATGTGGGGCGCCTATGGTTCGCCGTAAAAGCAGTATGGGTTATTTTTTAGGTTGTGAAAACTTCCCAAAATGCAAAAGCACCCAGGTGATCTAATACCTGGTTCGTTATAAAATGAACTCCACAAACACAGGGCTCCTTAAGAGTCCTTTTTTCGTCCAGTTCCGGATCTTTACCTTCGCTCGAATAAGCGGCTGCACGTACACGTTATGCCGATCTTCTCCGATCACGTATGGCCGGATAGCGCCATAAAACGCCTTCCGCTGCTGTCCCGTTACGCCCAGTTCGATAACCCCGACGGGCCTGATCCCCTCGCCCTCCTGTATACCAACGATCCAGCCAAACTCATCCTTCCGCCAGCCGGTCAATACAACATCGACATACGTCCAGTTTATGATTTTCTGCCAGCTCGCACTTCTCTGTCCGGTCGCATAGACAGACTCTTTCCGTTTTGCGACGACACCCTCCATCTGGCGAGAAACGATCTCCTGAAATAACCGCTCTCCCTCACGCTCTATGTAGGGGACAATGCTAATCCGGGGATTGCCAAAGTCAAGCCCAGCCAGCAGCTCCTTGCGCCGCATGAGTGGCCATCCACGCAAGTCTTCGCCCTTGTATTGCAGGATATCGAACACCATATAATTCGCCGGTTGGACCGCCGACAGCCGCAGTACCTTATCAGCCTTCCTCGCCACGAATCGCTCCATTACTGTTTCAAAGTCGATTAGGCCGGTATCCCGATCCACGCAAGCGACCTCGCCGTCCAGAACAATATCCTCCTGCGCGATGTCATAAAGCTCCGGGTACTGCCGGGTGCATTCGTTATTGTGGCGCGTGTATAGCCGCGTAGGGCCTCCATCTAGGCGTGACAAAATAAGCCGATGACCGTCGATCTTCGGCTCAAATATATGGTCCGGGCTGTTAAACGCGGATTGTGTCGTTTCTAATAGCATAGGAGCAACAAACATTTAGATCACCTATGCTTATTGTAGCAGTGTGTCCCGTGGATTTTGACCGGAAAGTATTGGTCGTACTATTCACCCGTGAGACAAATCTTTCAACTGTGTATCATAAATTAACATTTGCACGCATTTGATGATGTTTGCGTTCTGAAACGGTTTTCTGAGATAGAATCTAGCTCCTAGCTCTAATACTTCCTTTTCGATAATTGAGGTAAAAAATGCAGAAATAATTATGACCTTAGCTTCGGAGTGGAAATCTAATATCTTCTTTAGAGCTTCTATTCCATCTAAATAAGGTAAAATTATTTCCATAATAACGAGATCGGGAGAATGATTCAAATACTGGTTTATAGCCTCTAACCCGTTACTAGCTTCAATATAAATGTGGTTCGAAACAGATCCTTCCAAGATTTCTCGAACATATTTTCTCATGCCAGAAGTATGATCAACAAGCAGAATTTTAGCCATAAAATAGAAAGTCCCCTTTCTTATGGCCCGAAAGGAGAAATAAAATTCCATTCGGCAACCCGACTACCATAGTCTCCCTTAGGCTCGTGGCTTTGCGTCCCAATCTTTCGATAGGTTTGCTATTATCGTCATAGGTATAATAACTCATTTTATAAAATTAGTAAATTACACCCATTGTTATCTTTGATTTGCAACTTTTATCCCTAGTCAAAATGATGAATGCTCGCCTTATTATCGCCTCACACAAGATAACTTTGGACAATACTGAATCATCCCATCCCAGCTCCCCCATACGCATCCTCTACATTTCTGAGGTTGTCTCGGCTGAATTTTTAGTTTATTCTTCAAAGTAGCTGCCCCCCTAATGTTTCGTCATAAACAACATAATTATTTCCACACTTTTGGGTATTATTCTGGATTTATTCTTTTATAGAGACAAACACCTAATTGAACTTACTGCATATAATGATAATGCGATCCATATCCTTTCAGGATTACAATGATCCCCGTTTGGCCGTAGTGGCTGACGGGGATTTGCATTCTTTTAGATCGTGCTTAAGGGGGAGTATCATTATAACCTCAACAAATACCTAAAATCATACGCAGCGTGTGTACCAGTCCAAACCGAATAAATTCTCGCTCATACGATGTGGATGTAGTTAAAAAGGAAAATGGGTGGTGAAAAACATGAGTGGTGTTGGCGGAATTGGTGGTTTTAGCTGCGGTGGTTTTGGGACTACTACAGCAATCATCCTCGTTCTCTTCATTCTTCTGGTAATCATTTCGAGAGGATTTTTTTAATTAACAAGACCCTAATTACGTCACCGTTCGCGATCGACGAAAGGATCAGGGATTATTCCCTGGTCTTTTTCCTAATCAGCCCACTCCAATTTGTTGCCTGCTGCATATTAATAGAGTTGTACCGGACATTACCCCGTCACCTGCAAGACTGGGTTTCTACATAAACCACAGTCTACAAAATCAGAAATTAATAGATAATACCCCGGGCAGGTTGCTGACGAGGTGCTATAAGCAGCCTGCTCTTCTTTATGTTTAAAACTCAGGTACCGTTATCCTATTTAAAATTTCAACGCTAACCTAGTTGAGAATGAGCCATTCTGCCCGAACGGGATTTAGCTTTAGTCATAAGCTAGAAATTAAGAAAAAAAGGGAGGTGAATAAACATGCGGCCCAATACAAACAAGCTTAAGACACTTGTCGGCAAGAAAGTTTACGTTTTAACGCGTCAAGGACAAGTCCGGGAAGGCATTTTGCATAAGATTGATCGTGATAAAATTTATCTCCATTCCAGTTCAAAAAAAGCAAGCACAAAAGCGTTCACCCCATTTTTCAGCCCGATCACCTCACTCGCCCTCTTCGACTTGCTTGCGATAGGAGAATCCCCATTCTTCTTTGGGACACCGTTTTTCTTTTGAGAGGCTAAGTAAAAATGTCCCCCGTCTGGCTGGAATGGCTGACGGGGATTTTTTGCATTCTTTAGATCGTGCGGTAAGGGGAGTTCCATTTCACCTAAATCATACGCATCGTGCACCAGTCCAAACCAAATAAATTCTCGCTCATACAATGTGGATGTAGTTAAAAAGGAATGGGTGGTGAATAAACATGAGCGGTATTGGCGGAGTAGGTGGCGTTGGTGGTTTTAGCTGTGGTGGTCTGTTTACCAGCACTGCAGTCATCCTCGTTCTCTTCATCCTTCTGGTCATCGTTTCTAGAGGATTTCTTTATTAATCAGCGCACTCATTAGTATCATCTGTTGCATAGTTTAAAGTGTACCCTGCAATTCCCCCTTTCCCATAAACCCCCTCCGGCCGTTAGAGGCCAGAGGGGGCTACCACAAACTCCCAAATACAGGACTCCGCAAGAGTCCTTTTTTTGTCCAGTTCCAGATCTTCACCTTCGCTTTTATCAACGGCTGCACGTACACATGTCGATCCTAACCTGTCACATAAGGCTGAACAGCAACATAAAATGCCTGTCACTGCTTGCGGGATGGAACTGAAATAAGTAACCCTTCATAAAATGAGATTGGTCAATTGACTAATTCATCTAAATGTGGAGGTAAAAAATGTTAAGTTTTCATACAGAGCGGCAGATGATTCCTCATCCAATTCTTTTGGAGGCAAGACAGGTTGCTTCGAATCAAATTTTATTGACATATGATAAGAGAACTGATTTAGCGTCAGCAACAAATGTTTCGAATTATTGGATTAGAAGTAATATGGGTCCTGTTGGTATCGCGAGCGTAGGAATGAAGGATGCACTAACAGCAGAGAACGCGATACGCCCCGATATGGCAATGATAACACCTGCTGACAATTCCATGATGAGATACGTCATGGTATTTAGGGTAAATGCAATGTCTGGTGTAATGTATACTGTACTCCCTTGTTTTGTTAACTTAGAAGGCATGACTGGGTTTAGAGGAGAGAACTGGGCTTCTTTCAGCAGAAATATGTTTATTGGCATGTAATTTAGATGTTTGAACTGATACTTAAAGTATCCGCCCTTTCTTTCAATTGGGCGGTTTTATTTTGTTCTAAATCAACGATAAGATTAAAAATAGCTAAAATAAAAAGTGGTTGTAGTGGAACGGCCCCGGTGCTAAAAACTGTTCCCGTTTGGGAAGATGAAACCCCATCTGGCCGTAGTGGCTTGACGGGGGATTATGGATTAATCCTCTTTTTTCCTCGCGTTCTTCTTTTCGCGGTATCTTGGCCCATAAACCTCATTCCAATTTTTGTTGATGTAAGCCCGGCTGCAATCATGGGAACATGTCAGCGACGTTGTTCCTTTATGCTCAAATACGGTATCGCACACGACGCATTCGCGGGTAGGTTCGATTCGTCGCCGATCATTTCGTGCAGGGTTTATGCGATCCTTGTTTTTGTGGTAAAACTGGATCCATGTTTCGCGGTCATGCTCAGCACTGTGGATGGGCCGGCATTCTGGGCAAAACCGTTGAAGTGCACTAGCAATTTTGTAATCTTTGCCGCATCGTTCACAAGCATCGATGCTGCCTAATTTGCGTGTTGTACCCTTGCGAGTTCTCGCTTTACTCTCTCTGTTTGCTTTTAGCATACGCTCGCGTCTGCACTCGGGGCAGTAATAGGCTCGCGGTCCACCTTCAAACTGACGGCCACAGGCATCTTGGAGCTTCCGCCTATTCGTTATTTCTGCGTCTTTCAAGATACCGTCCACAAGATCAACATAAATAAGCCGCATCAACATCGGCTCCATATGCTTACGAAAAATATTTTTATAGTTCAAGCAGTTTCCTCCTTGTATTGCCGATCTGGAGGACAGCCTGCTATAATACAGGTGCCGCCCGATCGGGTCGGTGGTTAGGGAAGCCGTTGTCTCTGTGGTGGGGAGACGGCTTCCCTTGTTTTATTCAACTTCGGCCAATTTATCCCGCAAAGCGTTTTGCAGGACTTGTGAGAAATTTAACCCGGCTGCTTCAGCTGCGACGTTTAGATCGTGCGGGATCGTAAGCGTCTTTTTGTCGTACTTGATTTTCTCGTTCAGTGTGCAAGTCGCCACGATTGTACGCTGCCCCTCCCGAAGTTCCACTTTATCCAGCGGTGTCGCTGCTGGAATATCCTCCTCATCCATAATGCGGCTTTCAATTGTAAGCTTAAGCACTTCATTTGCCCTGCGGAGAGCTTCTTCAACTGAGTCTGCCTGAGACAGAGCCTCATCCAAGTCAGGGAAGAATACTGCGATCTGATTTCCTGTGAAGTCTAACACAGCCACAAATGAGTATTCCTTTGCATATTCCTTTTTCATTCGATCAGTCCTTTCGTTCAAACTCTTGTGAGGGGAGGAAGGGAAAGGGGCTTAGAATTTCAGCCCCGTCTTCTTCTCGGTATCCTTTAGGATATGTATTGCGACATCTTTTACCGGGTGGGTTATCGTCACCTTTCCTTTTATGGTTGGGTGCTTGTACTGAAAGTGGTCGCCGACGGTGTGAACCAAGTACCATCCGTTCGCTTTCAGTATTTGGATAACCTCTCTTGAAGAATAACTCCTCATCCCCTCACCTCCTAAATATATTATAACACGTATCAACACGTATTACAAATACTTTTTCGGATTACAGGGCAGGAGGGATATCCTCGTTGCCCTTTTTTTGTTGCATTCCACACTATGTTCGCATAAAATAGGAACAAATGTTCCTATTTGGAGGAGGAGAAATGTCCACACCAAACGTTGCTTATCACACCGGCATATCACAGGGCACCCTTCAATTGATCCGTAACCTCATGGTCCTGCCTGTTGTCCGGGCTAATTTGGAATGCGACAACCTGAACTTCATGAGCCGTAATACTTATGAATACCCCAGCCCATATGCGGCAATGCTCGAGCGGCTTGTTCGCCGAATCAACGGAGATATCGCCAAATTAACCAGGGTGCTTCGGGCGAGCGGGGTAGAGCTTGTCGAGGAACGGCGGGATGCGGTTTCCTTCACCAGTTGGTTCGTTGTCGGCGGCGTGCGCCGTTCGCTTACTCTGCGGTGGGGAACTTTCGAGGGTGAGATCGAGTTGCTCATGCACTATTACCTCGGAAACCTGGATACGGATTCGGCTACCTATGGCGGGTGAAGGGCATGAAGAATGGTGCTTTCCGCAGACCAAGGGTTGTGTTTTTGGCGGACTGCCAATCGTTCTATGCCAGCGTCGAAAAGGCGCATCGGCCCGAGTTAGAAGGGAAACCGGTCGTCGTGGCCGGTGATCCCGAGCGCAGATCGGGTATCATACTCGCCGCGTGCCCGATTGCCAAGTCGTTCGGCGTGACGACGGCTGAGACAATCCGCGAATCGCTTGCCAAATGCCCGCAGTTGGAGATTATCAAACCGCGAATGCAGTTGTACATCGACGTTTCCCTGCAGATTACGGAGATATACGAGCGTTTTTCTGATCTGGTAGAACCTTTTAGTATAGATGAACAGTTCGTGGACGTTTCGGCCTCAACGGCCCTTTACGGCGATCCAACAGAAATTGCAAGGGCTATTCAAAGCCAGGTGTGGAATGAGACGAGAGTCCGCACCCGGGTCGGGATCGGCGAAAATAAAATACTTGCAAAAATGGCCTGCGACAACTTTGCGAAGAAGAATGAGTCCGGCATTTACGAGCTCAAAAAAGAAGAGTTGGCCGATACCCTGTGGCAGCTTCCGATTAACAAAATGTTTATGGTCGGCTCTCGCATGACCCAGCATTTCAACCAGATGGGCATTACGACGATCGGCGAGCTGGCGCGCATTCCGCTCGAGCAGTTTAAGGCTCGTCTCGGCCGGAAGTTCGGCCGGAACAGCGACATAAACGCCGAGGTGCTCTGGCGAATTGCGAATGGCCATGACCAGGCTCCCGTATCGCCTTTTACGTTCGAGACGCAACAAAAAGCGATCGGCCATATGATGACGCTGCCGTTCGACTACCGAAAGCTCGACGATATAAAGGTGGTGCTGCTGGAGTTGTCGGAGCTTGTATGCCAGCGGGTCCGCTCGAAAGGGCTGATGGGGCAAGTTGTTTCGGCGGGCTGCCAGGGGGCGGACTTCGATCAGCCGACAGGCTTTCAC
Source organism: Paenibacillus ginsengarvi (assembly GCF_003626695.1). Classification (GTDB taxonomy): domain Bacteria; phylum Bacillota; class Bacilli; order Paenibacillales; family NBRC-103111; genus Paenibacillus_AB; species Paenibacillus_AB ginsengarvi. The sequence goes on along the minus strand of NZ_RBAH01000023.1, from coordinate 40,619 downwards.
CGGCAAATGAAGATGCAGCATAACACGAACCTGACGGAAGAAGTGTACGAGGTCGTTTGCGAAATATTCGCCAAGCATTGGAACGAGCAGCCGGTCCGGAAAGTTGGCGTAACGTTGAGCGAGCTGACGGCGGACGAAACGTACCAGATGACCGTATTTCCGGACCGGGAAAAGAAAATGGCGCTCGAGCGGGCTACCGACGAGATCAAAAGCCGTTTCGGCAACGCCTCGATCATGCGGGCTTCATCGGTGAGTCCTGCCGGGCAAGCCCAGCGCAGGGCGGGGATGATTGGCGGGCACAATAAATAATACTGTGATTTGTTCTGGCTATTCGAGTCTTTTAAAGCCTCCCCCTGACATCAGAGGGAGGCTGTTTTTTTCTGTACTTTGCGGGAAGCGAGACCCCTCGCCTCCATATTGTAAATCCACAAAAGAGTTCAACCAGATTAATGGTTGAGCTCTTTTGGCTATTAGTTGATAAACATTGAAGGGAAATAAAGCTAGAGTATTGAATTATAAAATAAATATTAATAGGTGGTGAAAATCTTTGCCAGTTGACATTGAGAAGTTTGATAGAGCTTACCATGAGAGATCTATCGACTTATCACAAATTAAACAAATGCGTAGAATTGCCGCAATGCATTTGGGAGGCGTAATTATTGAATGTTTAATCAAAAGTATCATAGTAAAGTATTATGGTATTAATCAAAGAAACAGAATTACCGAGTGGATTGCAACACGTAACATTCCGCGTAGTGGAAGAAACATAATTCAAAATCCTTCACATAGACTGTTTCAAGGGATCCAATTAATAACACCCTTGTTCAACAGAGTAGATACTAACATCATAGCTTTTTTAAATGTTTTACAACGTCCTAATGGAATTGAATATATAGATCTGCGATATCATAGCGGAAATATTACAAATCAACAGTATGAAGATTGGTTAAAAGCCTATACTGCTATTAGAGCATGGTTAATCAAAAACTTAAAAACAATGTGAGGTGAAGCGTAATGGAACAATCTATTAAGGATATGTTGAATATATTAAAAGAGTCTTTCATTAGGAACAATGAGATTGAATGGGTAGAATTAAGCGTGAATAGCTTAAATCTTATTAATGTTTTGATTGTTAGCAATATCTTTGAAAATATGTCGTATGAAGATAAGCACAAAAAATTAATAGAAAAAATCCAGTTTGTTTATCCTTATTATGAAGGTTATATTGAGTTACTGACAGTAGATGAGGCATATCAATCTGGTATACAAAAGCCAGTAACGGATGATAAGACGGATGATAAAAGTGATAAATTAAGGTCTTGGGGTGAACTATCCTCATCTTTAAAGAATGAGCAAAAGATAAATCAATTAAACGATGTACAATTTGATGTAGGTAATCCTAAAATAATTAGCTTTTATTCATATAAAGGCGGTGTTGGTAGAACGGCGGCACTTATCCATGTGGCTTACATACTAGCTTCACGAGGTAAGAAAGTGGTAATTATCGATATGGATATTGAAGCTCCTGGAATGTCTAATGTTTTTGACCCAAAAGTGTTTCAGGCACCAAAATTTGGCGTGATAGATTATCTCTTTGAACGGCTTACAAAAGTAGATGGGATGGAAAATGAAGTATCTATAACTGATATTTTCTCAGAAGTATCTTTTAAGGACATCTCAGGAAGGTTATTTTTTGTGCCTGCTGGTAATATAAATGTTGATTATTTAAGTAAAGTTGATAGTTTTCGTGCAGAAAGCATCGTAAATAGTAATGCGAACTATTGGGAAGAATTTATTGAAGACTTAAACAATCAAGTTAAGCCTGATATCATTCTAATTGATTCGAGAACTGGAATAAATGGCTGGGGTGCACTCTCTGTATTAAATTTATCTGATAAAGTAATATTTTTTGTTTATCCAAATACAGAAAATGTTAATGGTACCAAAGTACTTCTAAGTGCCATGAAAGAAGTGGGTTATAAAAATTATAATATAGTATTTTCACGCATTCATGATGATAAATCAGGTAAGAAGAAAGTTGATGAATTGTGGGGTCAAATAAAGAATACTATTTTTGATGAAGAAGAATTAAGTGATTTTACTGAAGATGAATTAAGTCTTAGTGAACCTTTAAAAGTCTTTTATAGTTCAGAACTTGCTGTTGCTGATTATTACCCAGTGCCAACGATTTATCATATCTATTCTCCTATAGCAAACTTAATTGATGAGGAGATAAAGGATAGTGGATTGGTTTCAATTTTAGCTGGTACTGATAGATGGAGAATAGTTAAATCTTTACCTTACGAAAACTTGGGTTTTGGAGAGATTGATGAAGATCCTACTTTCTTTCAAAAAACGGTATATCTTGATAAGTTTTTAGATGAAGATGTATCTGTTATAACGGGGAAGAAGGGGACTGGTAAAACTAAACTGTACTCAATGATGTTGAAGCACCTAGATAAAGTAAAATCAATGACGAGAATTGATCTAGATAATACAGTCTCTATCTCCGGGCATGGTGACTTCTCTATTCGTCCAATAAATGAGTTTGATGAATGGGCGAAAATGGTTAATTTAGGGAAAGCATCTTGGGAAAATATTTGGATGGCTTATTTACTAGTAGTACTACAAAAAAACAATCAATTAAATAATTTGAGAAATGGTAAATTTTCGAATCTGAAGACATTATTGAAACCCGCACAGAAAGACACGATGGGCTGGAAATTTGAGTACACAAATATTATTAATGAGATAATAGCAAATCCCATGCATTTACAACTAGTTCAAGACTTTATCAATGAATTAGACCTCATACTACAAAAAAGAAACGAGAAAATCTGGATTCATTACGATAAGTTAGATGAGGATTTAGAAAGAAAAGTTTATGGGAAAGAAGCAGTTGAAGGGCTATTTAAACTAATTCAAATTATAGATGGTAGGCATATAAAGAATATCAAATTTAAAGTCTTTATTAGACAAGACATATGGGAGAGTCTTGGATTTACCAATAAAAGCCATTTCAAGGGAAAAACTATCAAATTAGAATGGAATCAGCAAGATTTTCTTAAATTGGCACTGAAAATCTCGCTAGGTTCTGATGAATTTAAGCAAATAGTCATTAAATATAAATCAATACCACATGACATCGATTATATGGACATAGATTCTTTAAAAGAGTCTCTTCAAATATTATGGGGGATAAGAAGAGACGGTACAAGATCTCAATATGTTGTCAATTGGATTTATGAGCGTTTAACAGACGCCGAGAGCAACACTTTCCCTCGAAGCCTGTTCATGCTACTCAAAGGTGCACAAGACCAAGAACTAACTTATGAACATTCTAGTAATAAATTGCCACCTAGAGATAGATTGCTCAGGAGTGCGTCCTTAAATATCGGCCTCAAAGAGGCATCCATAGAAAGATGCGATGCATTAAAACAAGAATATGTTAAGCTAAAGGGTGCATTCGAGTTATTTGAACGATTTACAGATACTTTTTCTTATTCAGAGTTTGATGCTGTTTATCGAAGTACAGAGTGGGATACAAAAGATTTGCTTGATATTTTAAAGAAAATTGGGGTGATAAGCGAGAAGGAAGATGGGAATTACAAATTTGCATACATCTATTTAGATGGTTTTAAAATTAAAAGAACAAGTAAGATTTAATGTTGCAGTAGTTTAAAGAAAGATATTTAATACCTTACGGCGGATTGTGGATTTGCCAAGCCACGCTTCGCCTCCATACAAGAAAAAGAACCGCTAGACTGAGTTAATCAGTCAGTGGTTCTTTTTTTGGGAGAGCTCCGTGTAGGACAGGGTTCAGTCCACGCGAACCGAGCATGAAGCGGAGCGATCATGGCATCGAAATCTACCGCTAAGGCTGTGTCCTCATCGGTTAATGCTTCGGCAGGCAATTGGACAGACCCAGTAGCTTATGGAATACGCTTCGATTTTTTGCTACATTTGGCTCGATAGCAAGCGATGGTTACACCTGTGCTATAATGTCATATAGCGCCTCGGTGCTTTTCAAAAATAACTCACACTTCCTATAATAAATCCATTGGACAAAGGACGCATCGACCAATCATGAATGAGGATCAAACTTCCATGCATCACAAGTTGTTTATTATCGGTGCAGGCGCTGCAGGACTCATGGCCGCCGTAACTGCGAAGGATCTCGGCATCGACACCGCGATTCTAGAGAGGAACGACCGAATTGGAAAGAAAATATTAATGACAGGCGATGGTCGCTGTAATATTACAAATGAATCTACTGCAACGGGTATGGATGAAGCGGTCGCCTTATCGCACAAGTTTCACAGCACTCAGGCTGGATTTCCGCTACCGGTACTGCAGCAATTTGGCATCCGTCAAACCATAGATTTCTTCTTCGCGCTCGGGCTTCCGCTCACAAGATTGAAGGAAGGCATGATGTATCCGATGGCACTGCAGGCTGCATCGGTACTGGATATTTTTCAGCTGGCGCTGGAGGATCGAGATGTTCCAGTATACTTGGGTAACAAAGTGGTGGATGTTATCGTCTCAACGGATCATCCGCGGTTTACAATAGTATGCCAGACGGAAACAGAGGAGCAGGTGGTTTACACCAGCGAATACTTGTTTCTATGTGCCGGTGGCCTTACTGCTCCGAATACGGGAACAGACGGTTCTGGTTATAAGCTTGCTGAGCGTTTGGGGCATACTTTGCTCGACCCTGTACCGGCCATTGTGCAATTGAAGGTACAGTATCCGCATTTGAAGGCGCTGTCCGGCATCAAATTGCAGGGCAAGGCCCATATCGCCGTCAACGGGGAAGTCATTCGCAGCGAATCTGGTGAAATTCATTTCGCGGAATACGGCTTATCCGGTCCGCCTATTCTCCAGTTAAGCCGGAAGGCTGCGTATCATCTTGCGAAAGGTGATTCTGTGACCGTAACGGTTGATTTGATGCCGGGCCGCACGGACGAACAATTAGTTGAATTTCTGGATATGCACTGGGGGATCTTCGGACACCGGACGATTGTGGATTCCTTTATCGGTATCCTACACAAGAAGCTGGTTCCTGTATTGCTGAAGGAGGCAGGGATCGACCAGCAGCCGCACCTGCTTTGTCAGGATTTATCGTGGAAGATTAAGAAGAAATTTTATCGAATCTTGAAGCATTGGGAATTTAAAGTGACCGATACCAATGGCTTTGCGAATGCGCAAACGACAGCCGGCGGCATCGATACAACGGAGCTAATCGAAGGAACGCTGGAATCCAAGCTAGTGCCTGGGCTTTATTTGGCCGGCGAGGTGATGGACGTTGACGGGGATTTTGGCGGCTATAACTTGCAATGGGCCTGGAGCTCTGGCTATGTGGCTGCGATGGCGCTTGCTAAACAAATCTCAGAAGGGAAAAACAAGTGAATCTTGAACAAAAGGGTGCATCGATCAAATGAATAAGAACCAAACTTCTAAGCATCACCAGCTGATCATTATCGGTGCAGGCGGTGCCGGTCTAATGGCTGCGGTTACTGCACGGGACTTGGGTATTGATGCTGCAATCATTGAAGGCAACGACCGGATTGGAAAAAAGGTATTAACGACGGGCAATGGACGCTGCAACATTACGAACGAATCGACGGCAATGGGGACGGATGAAGCGGTCGCTCTATCGCGTAAATATCATAGTAATCAAACTGGATTCCCGCTGCCTGTGCTGCAACAATTTGGCGTCCGTCAAACTATCGATCTCTTCTCTACGCTCGGGCTTCCACTGATCAGTTTGGAGGATGGCCGGATGTATCCGATGTCGCTGCAGGCTGCATCGGTGCTGGATATTTTTCAGCTTGCGTTAGAGGATCGGAATGTTCCGGTATACTTCAAAAACAAAGTGGTGGATGTTATCTTTTCACCGAACCATCCGCGCTTTACGATTAAATGCCGGACAGAATCAGAGGAGCAGGTGGTTTATACCAGCGAATACCTATTTCTATGCACGGGTGGCCTTACCGCTCCGAAAACGGGGACGGACGGTTCTGGTTATGTTCTTGCAGAGCGTCTGGGACACACCCTGATCAGCCCTGTGCCGGGGATTGTGCAGCTGAAGCTGGACTATCCGTATTTGAAGGAATTGTCCGGCATCAAATTCGAGGGACTGGGCCATATCATCGTCAGAGGTGAAGTCATCCGAAGTGAATATGGTGAAATTCTTTTTACGGACTACGGCATCTCCGGTCCGCCGATTCTCCAGCTAAGTCGGAAGGCTGCCTATCATCTCGGAAGCGGAGAAGCTGTAACATTGTCGGTTGATTTGATGCCGGGCCGCACGGAGGAGGAGGTTGTCGAATTTCTGGATATGCACTGGGGGATCTTCGGACACCGGACCGTTGCGGACTCCTTTATCGGTATCTTAAACAAGAAGCTAGTTCCTGTACTCCTGAAGGAGGCAGAAATAGATCAGCAGCCACATCTCCTTTGCCAAGATCTATCGTGGAAGACGAAGAAAAAATTTTATCGAATATTGAAGCATTGGGAATTTAAAGTGACTGATACGAACAGCTTCACGAATGCGCAAACGACAGCCGGCGGCATCGATACGGTGGAGCTTAAAGAAGGAACGCTTGAATCCAAGCTAGTACCGGGGCTCTATTTGGCTGGCGAAGTGATGGATGTAGATGGAGATTGTGGCGGCTATAACCTGCAGTGGGCCTGGAGCTCCGGCTATGTCGCGGCTATGTCGCTTGCTAAACATCTTTCCAGTGTATGAGATGGATTTCTTTCACTTCTGTGGCACCGTAGGTTACACGCGGCGATGGTTTGTGGATTTGCTGCGCCACGGCTCGCCTCCATTGAAGCTTATTAGCGACCTGAAAAAGGTCGCTTTTTTACATTTCTGCGTTATTCAATCATGACACAATATTTGTGAATGATAGCTGCTAATTCTTTAAATTCATATTTATGATTGACCATATCAACTGTCATATCTTCAGCCGACTTGGTGTCCATCTTGAAGAGAAAATGATTGTAACGAAGAAATATGACAAGAGCTGTAAATGCTGTACGCTTGTTGGCGTTCTGAAATGGATGGTTCTGCCCCAATGACTCAAATAATGCGGTTGCTTTCTCGAAAATCGTTGGGTAAGCGTCTTGGCCAAAAGCCGAAGATTGCGGACGAAGGATGGCCGATTCAAGCAACCCAGCCTCTTTTACACCAATGTGTTCACCTGGACTGTAACGACGAATCACAGCGACGTTAATGGCGATCACTTCTTCTACGGACAAGTATCGTGTTTTGCTCATCGATCTTTAAGACCCTTCAGCGTCTGATCGTACTCATCAATGACACTAGTCAATGTATCCATGAAATCTTCGCTAATCCCACTTGGTAAGGAAACTTTTGTAGATTTTTTGATAATGATTTCACCCGTCGTTTGGTTTACATCGATCTGTACGGTATCTCCCTGATCAAGGCCTATTTGTTTAAGTGCATCGGTCATGGTAATACCTAAACTGTTGCCGAATTTCGTCACTTTTCGTTCCATATCCATCATCCTGTTCATCCAAGATTCCTCCTCGTCATTGTATTCAATTGTTATAACAATTATACAATTTGATTGGTGAAAATCAATTCATTCGTTACAGGGAAATAGTCGAGTGGCATCTACTGTAACTACATAAGTAGAGGTTTATGTGGCGTTATCTTCGGGCGGGGTTCGATTCCTTCAAAAACAAAAACAAAGACCAAGAATCGCAAAGATTCAAGGTCTTTGTTTCTATCCACCCTAATAACAAACTAACAAAAACATTCCGGACCCTTACCCGCCATATCCTTCGCCTCAATCGGATTATCCTCGTCAAACGCCGGTAAAAAATGAGTCGCGTGGCTTAATACGGCGCCGGCACGGGTAGAGGTTGCAACCAGTACGGCCTCGAACGCTTCTTCCCGCGTGCCGCCGAGGTCCTTGAACTTTTTGCTGTGCGTATCGATGCAATACGGACAGCCAGTAACGTGGGCAACGGCCAATGCGATGAGTTCTTTGGTTTTTAGGGGAAGGGCGTGCATGTCATGGTAAACTTCGTGTTCAAATGCCAAAAATAGCTTGGAAGCTTGCGGAGCAAGTTGGATCAGCTCGGGGAGCCTCTTCAGGTTGGAGCTGTCGTAGTAATTCATACGTTCGCATCCTCCTTGCCTCTGGCGGTTTTCATACCAAAGGAACGTTTGTGATTACCATTCATCATACAAGTTCACCTCTATTAGGAATGTGTTCCTGTTCATCATAGCGGCGTTTGGCGAGAGCTTCCGTAACAAAGTCACAGGGAGTTGTCGTTCATGGCTTGAAGAAGAAGATTCCGGTCTACGATCTGTAGCTGGCCCCTGCCGGAAACAACTATATTCTTTCTGGAGAAGTCTTTCAGGGCGCGGCTGATGACTTCCCGGGCCGTTCCCAGTTCGATTGCCAATTGTTCGTGTGTGATTTTGATGACCGTACCGTTCGAAGCGGATTGCTTGATGAGAAAGTCCGCGATTCTATACGATATGGGCTTAAACGCAATGTTCTCAAGTAACTCCGTTACGGATGTAATTCTTTGAGTGATCTGCTGGAAAATATACCGTTTTAACGGCTGGTATACATCGAGCCAGCTCTTGAACAACGGTATGGGAATGAGCATAATTTCAGTTTCCGCCTCGATGGATGCCGAAGCTTCATAGGCAGACTCTCCTAAAATACTGGCCATCATCAGTACGCAGCTTTGTCCGTCCTGTACGCGGTAAAGGGTGACTTCTCGTCCCTGCCTACTGACTTTGAGAATGCGTACGGAGCCTCTCAGAACGAACATGGCGTATATGCCCCTCTCGTATGGAATGGGGGGTGCTGGGGGTGACGGTTCTTATTTCGACTTGCGGCCAATCTTTATCCGGGATGGAGGATAAGAACGGGAGGATTCGGGTGATCCTCTGGATATCGGAAGGTAACATAACATGGCCTCCGTCAATGCTTGAAAATTATAAAAGGAAATTCTTTGTTACAAGTCGTATTCCTTTAATACGGCCAGGAAGGTTTGTTTCCTTCGAACCACGCAAAAAGACACCGACCAAGGCGGTCAGTGTCCTCTTAGCTAGCAACCAATCCCTCACAAAAGCAAAGTCTTCAGCACCGGCTCGATCGCATCGGCCATTCGCAGAAAGCCGAGATCGGTCGGATGCGAGCCGTCTACGGTGCATTCGAAGAAGTCTTCGCCGCCCAGTGACTTGGAGGCGTCGAAGAAGTAAATGTTCAAGTCGCCTTGCTCCCGCAGCTCGCCCACGAGCGTCTGCTCGAACCGTTTGCGTTCCATGCGCATCTCGTACAGGTGAGGCGTCAGCTCCTCGCGCGCGTACCGGATGCGCGATACGATCAGGATCGGCGTCAGCGGATGAGCGGCCCGGTAGATGCGGATAAATTCCGGCAGCGTTTGGCGGAATAGCTCGGTGCTAACGCAGTTGCCTTCGTAATCGACGACGAGACACGCCGGGTCGCTGATCTTCGCGATCACTTCGGCGACTTCGGGTTCGCCCTTTCCGCTTCCCGAGAACCCCAGATTGATAAACTCCAAAGGAATACGGCGGCTCAAAATGTTGGTATATACCATACCGGGCCGCGAGGCGCAGCCGCCCTGAGTGATCGATGTCCCGTAAATGACCACTCTTTTAGCAGACGCGTAGGAAGGGGGAGCGACTACGGCCGCACCCTCGTCCAAACCGACCTCGATTTCCTCCACCCCTTGATACAGCGGCAGGTTCAGTACGATATAACGTTTGACGGGCTTCCAGTTCGTAAACAAGGCGCATTCGTATTCCTTGAGTGTGACATCGTACTTGGTCGTATTGACGTACTGCAAAGGAACGACCGTATCCGGGGCGCCAACATAGCAGTCGACGCCGCATTGTCCCGTTGCCGGCATATGCACCATATTGGCTTTGTCTTTCAGCTTTACCCGCACGGACAGCGAGGCGGAGTCCGATAAGAAGCGGATTTGACCGCCGGCGGGGTGATTGGCCAAATGATCGACAGCCTTCGGAACGACTCCGGGCGGCAAAGTCGGCAATCTGCGATATTTCTGTTCCTCCCGGAACCAAGCGAGGCCCGACACCTCGAATGGCTGCTCCAAAGGGCAATACCAGCGCAATCCGTCACCCGTCGCTTCATTCGGGCGCATGTTGGGGTCGTATTTCATAAGAAGTTCTTTAGAAGTTTCCACAGCTTCACTCCTCCAGACTTGTTCGAGTTACCGTTTGGCTTCCTGAATCGCCTTGTTCGCCAGCTCCTCCGCTTCCCGCAGCGCGGTGTTCGGGTCCGTGCCGTTCGTTGCGACTTTAGCGAGTGTGTTCGTCAGCTCCGTTCGGGCGATGCCGTCGTATTTGGTTACCCGAATCGGTTTGGCGATCTTTTCGGCGAATACCGCTTTTGAATAGTTGGTGCCTTTCAGGAACGGTAAATCTTCGCCGAAACGGTCCGACACCGCTCTGCTTTTCACGATCGGCACCCGGCCCTGCTTCGCGCCCCAGCTTTGTACCTCGTCCGACATCAAATAAGCGATCACCTCGAAAGCGGCGTCCTTTTTCTTGCTCTGCGGCGGGATGATGTAGAATGGCGCGTTCATCTGCGAGCCGGAGCTTTCGGCTGCCGAGAAGGTCGGCATCGACACCGCATCCCAGTCCAGCCCGTTCTTGATGGCCGGCGGCAGCAGATCGAGCGGATTCGGCCCGGTTCTTAGCGCCATGACCATGTCCTTAAAAAATAAGTTGTCTGCGGTGCTCGTCTGCAGCTTGTTGTTGTCGAGCGCGTAGAAGCCGGTCATCGTTTGCAGCCATTTTTTCCACGAATCCGTATTAAGCGCCGCTTTGTTCGTCTGCGGGTCGACGAAGGGGAGCCCCAGCTGATTTTTGTAAACCGGGTTCGCTCCCGTATAGGCAAATCCCCGGTACACGACGCCGTTGTCTTCTCTGGATGTCTTCTTTACGATATCATAGACGCCGTCCCAGGTCATGCCGTCGGTCGGGTACGGCAGCCCGAATTTGTTGAAAATGGTTTTGTTGTACAGCAGCACGCTGTTGTTGAGCTCGTACGGCATAACCGGGATATCTCCTTTTTCGGAGTAGCCTCTGACCGTATCCAGAACGCCATCCGACAGCCGTCCGAGATCGAATTGATGCTTCTTGATCAAATCCGTCAAGTCCGAGGCGAGCTGCAAATCCAGCACGTTGAACAGCTGCCCCATCGTGAAGGCGGCGAGATCGACTTCGGTTCCGGCTAGCAGTACGTCGTTAATCGTCTTTCCGGTTCCATGTAAAATCATGTTGATCGTGACGTGCGGAAATTTCGTTTCGATCATTCGTTTCACTTCGTTCGTCAGCGACTCGGAGAATCCGTTGTAGAAGAAATTGAGCGTAACCGGTTCTGGCGCCTTGTTCGCAGGTGCCGGTTGATCCCCGGATTGTGCTGGGGCTTGAACGTTATCTTTGCTTCCTGTTCCTCCGCAAGCCGTTAACAATAACGCGGATGCGGCGAGCAAACCGAATAGTTTGACCTTGTAAGATTTCATACCTTGTCATCTCCATGTTCTATTGAAACTTTATTGGTGTATCCACACCATGTAAGATTATTGACCCGCTGCTTCTTGAAAAGTATGATAAGCTTACCTACAACGAACGGGGGGAACCGCTATGAACTATTCACTATACTTGTATCAGCAATTTTACTGGAAAGAGAAAGCCCGCTTCGACCTGCGTTCCTCCCGTTACCCGAGTTGGGTCATGTTTGCGGTCGAGAAGGGCGACTTCCGTTACCGCATCGAGTCTACGGAGGGAAAAGCGACCGCAGGCGATGTGGTCATATGCCCGCCGAACACCGATTTCCACCGCGTCATGGAGAAGCCGCTATCGTTCCATTACTTCAAATTTTACTTAAATGCGGACGGGGAGGAAGCGATCGAGCGGACGCGCGCCACTCTGCGCGATTTGTTCGCGTTCAAATTTACCCCGCACGAGAAGGACCGGTTTTTCAACAATCTCAGGCATCTGACCCGTTTGAGCGCCAGAGACGACGCCGAGAGCATTCGCTGGAAAAACCATTTCGTCAACGATATATGGCTGCTCCTGAGCATGGAAGCCGAGATGTTGTCCAAGTACAGTCTGGTTATGGACGATCCGCTAATCAAGCAGGCGAAGCTATGGATCGATCAACATTTGTCCGACAAAATCTTAATCAAGGACGTAGCTGAAATGGTTCATCTGCATCCGGTTCAATTTAACAACCGATTTCAAAACCTCTTTGGCACGAATCCTTCCAAATATTTGCTCGCGGTAAGAATGGAAACGGCGAAACGGTACCTGCTGGAAACCGACTATACGATCGATCATATTGCCCGGTTATGCGGATACGATAACGGCTTCTATATGAGCCGAGTGTTCTCCAAGCATTTCGCGATGAGTCCGTCCCAGTATCGGAAAACGTACGCCGCGCGGCTTAGTTAGCCTATAACGGAAGTCATGTCACAGTCTACGGAGCCTGCCGCAGGAGCAACCGCCATGCGGTAAAGCCGCGAGCTTTTGGCGTAATAAATATAGCCGTCGCGTCCGAGCGTCATGAGCGATAGTGGCCCGTGATCGACAATTTTGTACTCGAGCGTGCTAGGATCCACGATGACAAGCTTTCTCGCCAATGCCGTATACAACAGGCCGTCCTCGCCCCAGCGGAGATAAACGGGGCGGAATTTGCCGTAATACTTGCTTTCGCTGACCCGCACGCTTCTTAACACTTTGCCGCTGACCGGCTCCATTACGAATAAAGTTCCGTCCACCGCTCCCCATATATGCCCGTCCGGCCCTACCGACAGCTCGCCGATCATACGCGGGGGTAGATCTAACGCTGGGATGTCCGGAACAAAACGTTTCACAACCTCGCGCTTCACCGTGTCCCAGATGAATAGGTGGGCCACGTCTTCGACCGGATCCCGTCCCAATCCGCCCCATATGGACGTTCCTACGTACAGCAGATCGTCCTTGCTGGCCAGCCCTACGATACTAAGGTTCGGCGCTACGTCTGGATAAACGGCCCATTCCCGCTCTGGCTCGTTATACACGGTTAACGCTCCGGAATTCAAACCATAATCCGGGATCGTGCCGATGTACAGCCGATTGTTCCCCGATGTCAACGTGAACGGCCTGTCCTGCCGGTGTCCGATCGGAAACGCAAGCCGCGGATTGGCCTCCTTCATTCGGTCGTCCGGCATCATCGTAAGCGGCTTCGACTTGTCGTAAACGTATACATTTGCTTTCGTGTACGTGCCGAAGTAGACGTTCTTGTTGAGAAAGCCGATCCCTTCGATTTGCGGAAAAGCCGGAACTTGCGCGATGGCGCTCCGCTCTGCCGGACTGTATACGCACAAGCCGCGGTGATAACCGCCGATATACAGCAGTCCATCCTCGTCCGTATCCATCGCTTGAATCGACAACGGCTTCGGAGGGATATCCAGCACGCCGTGAAGCAGCTCATTCGTTTGCGGGTTGTAATACCAGATGTCGGCGTAGCAGCTTACGAGCACTAGAACGGGTTTGCCGGCAGGATTGCCAAAGCGCGATTCGGCCTCCGCACATCCGGAAAGGAGCCGCGCCTCAATTCCGGCCCATTCCGCATCGGAAAATGTCATCCACTGCATCAGCTTCATTTTCGCCGAGCTGTTCATACCCGGCATATCGCATAATGTCACGATGCGGTTTGTTGTCTTGTCGTACAGGCGCAGCTTCGATTCGGATACGTAGTAAAAGCTGTCCTCGCCGTCTGGCGCTTGGACGATACATCCGGCACCCGGCAAACGGGCGGTGATTTGGCGCCCCGGTTCGTCGTAGACGACGATTTGCTGCTGATCAACCGAAACGAACAATGTATCGTTTATCGCCCAGACGCGGTCGATGAACCCTTTTTCTCCGGAAAAGCCGTCAAGCGGAAGCTCGTCCTTCTCGCCCGTACGTCGGTCAAGCCGGATCAGGCGAATCGTGCTTCCGATACCCGCATAGATGCCTTCTGCCGTGACGGCGACGCCGCGCGCATACTGGTCTTCCTCCGACATGCGGCCCAAATCGGTGAAGCGGCCGGTTGCAGGATCGTACTCGAACAGTTTGCTGCGGGGATAGGTCGCGCTCACGATCGTCCCATCCGGGCCTGGCCGCATATCCCAGAAGAACGGGTCCTCCGCCGCCGCAGCGACTGGATCGACCTGCTTCGATTCGGGACAGTAGCGGTATACAACGCCATCGCTCGTGCCCGAGAAATATACGCAGCCGTCCATGCCTATGGCCATTGCCCATACCGCATCCGAACCGGGAAGGTCGAACGAAAAACGGATGCGGCCCTCGATCAAGTCGAGGACATAAAACGTAGCCGGATTGCCGTTAGAGGCGAAATACAGCTCCAGCGCTCCCGAGCGATTCCGCCCTGCCGCTACTGCCTGTCCCAACCGGCATAAAACGGGTTCGCCCAAATATTCGGATGAACCCAATGATACATGCAAAATCTGAATCCCCTCGCTTTCTTCTCATGCTGTCTCTCGATTACTCCTAACTATAGAGGGGGCGGTTTCGAAAAAACATGCAGAAAACAAAAGCCGCTATATACATTCTGAATGAATGGGCAGCAAAAAAGACAAGCCCTCCGTAAGGAAGGCTTGCCGTTTGGCCGTTTGGCTCTTTGCAGGTTAGCAGCTATTCGACGAACTGCACATCGTACCCTTTTTGCTTCAGCTTGTCGATAACCATATCTTTTATCGCAAGATGAGCCGCGCCGACGACGATGAAATGAGTCGAGGAGCCCTGCGCCTCCAGCAGCTCGGTCAGCTTGATTGCCATGTTCTGATCCCGTTCTCCGAGCAGGCGCTGCGTCAGACCGTTATTTTGCTCCTGCTGCAGCGAAGCGGAATAGGATTTCGCGAAGCCGGCGAGATCGCCTTTGGCCCACAGCAGCTGCCAGTTTTTGAACTGGACGGCATTGTCGGCGGCGGCAGCGTCCGGATTCAGCATGGAGTCCAGCATCGTGTCCAGCTCGCGGGCTTGCTGCTCCTCCGGAGTGCCGCTCAAAATATCGCCCTGAAGCTTCATGCCCTCCAGCTCCCGAACCGGTTTGCCGCTCATCATAGCGATCTGCGTGAGAAACAGGTCAACGCCTGCATTGGTCGCCTGGGCTAGATCTTCCGGCTTTTCCATTAAGGTAGTCAGCGACAAACTGTTGGAGACGACCCACGGCTTGAGCGCGTCGAACGACTGCGCAGGCATACCCAGCTTGGTCATTACCTTCTGCAGCTTCTCGTACGTGTCCGCCGACAGGTGATCCTTCAGTGTCGTTCCGTCCGAATACATCGTTAACTTCGCGAAATAGGCGAGCGCTTCCTGATCGTCCGTCAGCAAATTCGCCTCGACCCATAAGTCGTCCGACGCCTCGAAGGCATCCGTCACGCTTCGGTGCAGCGGGTACATCTCCGGGATCCCGAGATGGATCGAGCCGAGCAGGTACAGCGTGTTGCCGCCCTCCGTCACTTTCCACATCAGACCCTTCGCTCCGCCGTCCGCAGTTTCATAGGCGTACTGAACTAGCCTGCTGGCTAGAACGGCCGCTTGTTCGACCGTGCACGGCTTATCCAGCTCCAAACCGCTTGCGGTGCCCTGAACGATTCCTTTGCTCTGCAAGTACGCTACGGGAGCAGCCGCATCGATTTCGAAGGAGGACGGCAGCTCGAATTGGGTCAGTATACCGTACAGAGACTTCAGAACCGCTTCCCTCGTCAGAGTCGTTTCGGCGGCAGGCGCTGTCGGTTTCTCTTTCTTGTTCAAGCCGAGCTTGTCCAGCTTCGCTGCGGTCGCTTCCGTCAGCGTCAGGAATTTGCCGGCGGTAATAGGCTGTTGAAACGTACCGTCATAGTACCATTCGAGCGGGAATATACCGTACTTCTCGCCTTCATGCAGGGTTGCGACGGACCAAGGGCTGATGGCCGGAGTCGTGACGGGTGCATCGCTCGCTCTTGCCGGCAGAACGTTTCCAAGTAAAATCGCGGTGCCGAGCATGCCGCTGACGACGTGACGGCCCCATTTCTTCCAAATGCTGCGTTCCATGATGATGAAACCTCCGAGAAAAAAGATTATGTAAGACCTATCTATTATAGCTTACACGGTATGTTATCTTCAAACGACAAAGATTCCCGCAGCCGAGCGGCGTGCGGCCGAACTCACCGGTTCGACAAAACGAGGTTTCTATGATATGGTTAGGGCGTCCCATAGGCATTCTACTCTCGCGGAGTGGAGTGCCTTGATTCATATTTTATGGGAATATTACATTATATGTATTCCTTAACGGATGTGGAGGTGGTGATGCTATGTTTCTCTTTATAGCCCCGAGAGGGGTAGCACGTTCGAATGCGCCTAACGCGCACCAAACATCGAATAAAGAGGAGCGAGCATAGCATGACTACAACGCATTTCCAAGCGGAACCCCGCGTACGACTACAACCTGCCGGGCTTCGCCGGCTGCGCAAGGAAGGAAGATTGCCCGCCGTTGTCTTCGGCAAGCGTGCGGACAATACGATGATTCATCTGTCGACGTCCGAGTTTCAGAAATGGCTGAGGCAAGGCGCCTCGGGCTTTATCGAGCTGGAGGTTGCAGGAAAGCAGCCGTTTACCGTTCTGCTGGAGGATATCCAGCGTCATTCGGTTACGCGGGAGCTGCTGCATGTCGACTTTCAACTGGTGCAGAGCAATGAAGTCGTGCGCACCAAAATTCCGGTCAAGTTCAGCGGTACGCCGATCGGCACGAAGCAAGGCGGAGTGGTGCAAATCCAGCGTGCTTTTATCGAGGTGGAAGCACTGCCGAAGCATCTGCCGACCGAGGTGGAACTGGACATTGGCGGAATGGAGGTCGGGGAATCGCTTCATGTGAGGGATGCGGAATTCGCTTCGGAGGTTACGGTTATTTCGGAGAGTCACGAGTTTCTGCTCTCCGTTGTCAAGCCGTAGCCCGGGCTCACTCGGTGAGGCAGGGAAACGGTCGTGCTCGCAGCCTGGCTGCGAGCACGGCATTTGCGGAAGGCGGGACCTAACATTTCGGCCGCACGCAACACTATTTGACGAAACGGGGTAATTACATTGGACAAGATCAAAGTCGGTATAGTCGGTTACGGAAATTTGGGACGCGGCGTCGAATCGTCGATTCGGCAAAATGCGGATATGGAACTGGTGGCGGTATTCACGAGACGCCAGCCGGACAGCCTGTCCTCGGCCGTCCCGATGGTGCATATATCGGAGATCGATAGCTTCATAGGAAAAATCGATGTCATGATCTTATGCGGCGGTTCCGCAACCGACTTGCCGGAGCAGGGCCCGTCTATCGCTTCGATGTTCCATACGGTAGACAGCTTCGACCGTCACGCCAAAATCAACGAATATTACGATTCCGTACATGCCGCCGCGGCGAAAAGCGGGCATGCCAGCGTCATCTCGACCGGATGGGACCCGGGGCTGTTCTCCTTGAACCGGCTGCTCGCCGAAGTGGTGTTGCCGGAGGGCAAGGAATACACATTCTGGGGTAAAGGCGTCAGCCAAGGTCATTCGGATGCCATCCGCCGAATCCGGGGCGTCCAAAACGCGGTACAGTATACGATTCCGCATGAGAAAGCGGTTAACCAGGTAAGAAATGGGGAAGATCCTGCCTTGTCCGCCAGAGACAAGCATCTGCGGCAATGTTTTGTCGTAGCGGGTGAAGGGGAAGATTTGGCCCGCATCGAAAACGAGATTGTGACGATGCCGGACTATTTTGCCGATTACGAGACTACAGTGGAATTCATCAGCGCGGAGCAGTTGCAGCGGGAGCATGCCGCCATGCCGCACGGGGGACTTGTGCTCCGCAGCGGAAAAACGGGCAAAGAGAGCAAGCAAATTATCGAATTCGGGCTTAAGCTGGACAGCAATCCCGAGTTCACGGGAAGCGTGCTTGTCGCTTATGCGAGGGCGATCAACCGGTTTGCGAAGGAAGGCTTTGTCGGCGCGAAATCGGTGTTCGACATTCCGTTCTCCTATTTGTCGCCAAAATCTCCGGAGCAGCTTCGGAAAGAGCTTCTGTAGGTCTTATGGCCCAGCCAGGCCTTTTGGCGGTACAGAACGTTAAACAGGGAAGATTCATCTTGAGCTGAGAGGAGCGGTTTATAACCAATATCCACAGGGTTATGCACAATGCTCACAAGCTATCATCCCTTACTGTGCATAACATGGGGAGTTTTATAAACATATCCACAGCCGAAGATATTCACATACAAGTCGCGAAGCCGGAAGAGCTTGGCCGCTGCCTGACAGCGCCAGGCTCTTGTTTGCATTTCACTGAATTTTGATAGATTTTCGAAGACATTTAAAGAGCGGAATGGTACAATATGGTTCGATAATGTCGAAAAAAGGAGAGAGGTTTTTTCCTAGTATGAGCACAAGCCCAAGTCGATTTGCGGCGTTCGTCCGCGGTAAAGCATTTACGAACTTTATTTTGACGGTCGTTTTCCTCAACGCTATCGTTATCGGGTTTCAGAGCTATCCGGAGGCGGACGCCGCTTACGGATCTCTGCTTCGCGGTCTGGATCTGCTGTTTTTGGCCGTTTTTACGGTGGAAGTGATTTTGAAGCTGACGGTTTATCGCACGTCTTATTTTAAAGACGGCTGGAATGTATTCGATTTTATCGTCGTGGCAGCAAGCCTTCTGTTTATGAGCTCTTCGTTCGTAAGCGTGCTGCGGATTTTGCGGGTGCTGCGGGTGCTCAAGACGGTCTCCTCGATTCCGTCGCTGCGCCGAATCATTACCTCGCTGTTTATGGCCATACCTACGATCGGCAGCATCGCTCTACTGATGATTATCGTCTTTTTCATCTATGCAGTCATCGGCACCACTTATTTTGCGGGAATATCGCCGGACTACTTCGGAGACTTGGGCAAATCGCTTATTACGCTATTTCAGATTGCAACGTTCGACGACTGGGCTAACATCTACCGGCCGATTGCCGAAGTCTCTCCGCTGTCGCTGCTTTATTTCGTAACGTTTATCTTTATTGCCGTGTTCGTTATGCTGAACCTGGTTGTAGGCGAGATTGTCAATAACGCGGCGAATATTCAGGAAGATGTGGCCGATATCGAGAAGGAAGTGAGCGAGGTGAAGGCGGATACGTCGGAAATCGCACTGCTGCGCAGCGAGGTGAGGGAGCTGAAGCTTCTGCTGCTGGAAGAAAGGCAGCGCAGGCACGACGCCGCGGTGTAACCTACGAGATTTAGCAGGAAGGAGAGTTGAAAAGGATGACGACTTATTGCGGACGCTGCGAGAGCGACGAAGATTTTGCGAAAGCGAGCCTGTTTGCGATCGAGAACAAGCATGAGCTGCATTCCTCTTACTACACGCTGGACATGGTCTCTCTTCTGTGTACTTATATGACGCAGGGCCATATGCTGTATATTGCCGACGACGAGCATCGGATGATCGGGCTACTCGGCTATTACCACGGTACGCCGGAGAAGCAGTTCGAGGATAAGGACGTCGCCTTGGCTGATACAGCTATCATGGATCGGGCGTACCGGGGCACGCGCCTGTTTCTGAAAGGGCTGCGGTATATGGTCGGGCAAATCATCGAGAAACATCCGGATGTGCAGGTGCTGAGACTCGTCGCCTTATCGGACAATGCGTATTTGTGCGGCTTGTATGCCAAGTTTGCCGAGCCTGACTATACCCGCGAAGGTCCTGCCGGGGAAGAGACGGTTTTTTGTGTCAAAATTCACCAATTAAAGTCTATTCTATACCGCAAATATAAGGTATAATTAATATATAAAAATACATGGCTTTCCAAGCTGGAAGGGGTAAGAACATGATCCTTATACCGCCGAGTTTCGACAAAAAGAAAGGCAGCGGCTTTGGCAGAATTGTTATAGCCAACGATGCCTTGAGAGCGCAGCCGAAGTAAGAGCATGCGGATTAGAAGAGCGCCGATACCTGCGGGTACCGGCGCTTTTTTGTGCTGTAGAAGCTTTCAGCCGGATGGCTGGGACGGATACAATCGTTTGCTTCGGCGCTGCTCCTCTAAGGCGAGCATCATTCGCTGGCGGATGGCGGATAGCTCCGGCGCAGGGGAATAGGCTAAATTGCGTGTCTCGAGCGGGTCGGAGGTCACGTTGTACAGTTCGTACTCGTCGGGGAGCGGCTTTGTTTTGACAAAAGGAACCCAACCGGGAGCTGCGCCGGCCTGACCGTTCTCGCTTGGATAAAAGGTGACGTCCCGAACACCCGGCTCGCTCCAAAAGCGTACGTTGTCGAAGTAACGGGAAAGCTTCCATAGCTGCTTCGGTTGCCCCTGATTCGGCTGTACGTTCAGGAGGACGGTCTCGATATGATTCGGCTGAACGACGGACGCATACGGCTTGCCGAGCGGGCTTTTTTGGTTCGGCCCCCGCGTGACGTCGTCGTCTGTCATGAAATAGATCGGTTCCTCGGCAATGGCCGGTCCTTCCGCAGCGGTAAGAGAGGGAGCGAGGTTGCGGCCGACAAACGGACGGGCTTCGCTGAAACGGCTTTGCAGCCGGTCCCGGAGCAGATCCGTTTCTGCATTCGCCAGCCCAAGCATGGTCGGCAGCACGTCCAGATGGCTGGTCAGCGCGTCGACGCTTGTTCGCTCGGGGAAGAGGCGCCTGTTGTAGATCACGAAAGGAACGTGCAGCATTTCCTCGTAAGCGCAGTACCATTTCTGGTAGAGGCGTCAGTGCGAGCCAAGCAGATCCCCGTGATCGGACGTGAAAATAACGATCGTATCGTCATAGAAGGAGGATCGGGCGAGTGCTTCCAGCACCTTGCCCATTTGCCGATCGGCCTTTTTTTGCAGCTGGTAATACAGCTTGCGGTAAAACGGCTGGTCGGTGATCGGCTGCAGCGCTTGCGGATAGACGTCCCGGTAGCTCGTCTGGCACCGCGGCTTCGAGGCCAGCGACTCGTGCATGGTCGGCGGCGGGGGGATCTCCGGCATATCGGGGTCTACCTCGAAGCGAAACACCGGCATAAACGCCGTCAGATCGCCGTATAGCACAATGTCGTGCGGATTAACGAAAGAAGCGACGAGCAGCCACGGAGCGGCTTCGCCATGCCGCTCCCGCCGCCGGTCGAGCGCCTCGATGAGGCGTGCCGCTTCCTCCGCGTAAAACTCGTCGCGGCCGCTCGCGCCGTAGGCAGCCGAAGAAGCGGAATTGCGCGGGTTTTTGCCGTGCGGCTCCGGCCCGATCCAGCCGCTGAAGCCAAAGCCGTCCAGCCGGTCGGCGCAAGCGTACAGCCTCTGTCTGTCGTCCGGCCAGCCCGTCAGCTCGTTATAGCTGGGAACGCTGTTATGCGTGCCGGGCACGATAATATCCTGATCGGACAGATGCCATTTCCCTTTGTAATACGTTTCGTAACCGGCGGCGCGAAAATAGTTGCCCATTGTCGGTACCGTGTTGCTGCCGAGCCAGTACATATCCGGGTCGGACGATTCCTTGGCGATCCCGTTCGTCTGACTGACACCGTGGAGGGACGGATATTGGCCTGTTAGCAGGGTAGCCCGGCTAGGGCAGCATGCTGCGCTGCCGATATAATGGCGGTGGAATTCCACGCCGTTAGTTCGTAAAAATTGCTGGGTTACGAGATGCCGCTTCCGCCACTCGGCGATTTCCGGATTTTCGTAAACGGGCGGATATCGCTGCTCGTCGACGAGCAAAACGAGAAAATTCGGCTTGCGTTGATGCCGGGTAGAAGAGGAAGGAGCCACTTGCCATCACGTCCGGGTTCGGATTAGGGCCGGTGTCAGCTAGCGAATTAGAAGTTTGCCATAGCGGGAGGTCTTGTCTAGAAGCGCCCTTAGTATCAAGGTATGCCGCCCGTCAGCGAAAAAGTAGCGGTTACGGCTTGTTCCGCAAGCTTTCCTGGATCGCCTTATTCATCAATTCGTCTGCCTCGCGAAGCGCCGTATTCGTATCTTTTCCCTGATAAAACATGGCGTTTACTTGATCGGCCTGAATTTTGACGAATTGCGAGACGATCGTCCCGTACAAAATCGGCTTCGGGTTTTTGAGCTTCGTGTAAGCTACGACGTTTCGCCCTTGCGTCCCTGCGACATCGGCCCCGGCCTGGCTCTGAATGCTTGTATCCTTCACAACGGGAAGGCGAAGTCCTCTCGAAAGCGCAGTCTGCACCTCGCTCGACAAGGCGACGGACAGCGCCTTGAAGGCTGCGTCCTGATTCGGGCTTTGGCGGGTGATCATCCACCAGTGAGCGTTCATTTCCATGCCGATGCCGGGTGCAAGCGGCGATTGCGGGTACGACACGACGTCCCACACCATGTCCTTGCTGCCAAGCAGCCGCTGGAACGTGCTGGTGGAAGCGGTTCGCATGGCGACCCGGCCTTCGTTCCACGCCTTATCCCAATCGGTGCCGGACAGTAACGGCGGAGAGCCGTTTTTGCGGAACAGGTTGAGTGCGAATTCGAACTGCTGCTTCCAGCCCGGAGCTTGGAACGTGGACACATTTTTTGTGAAATCGGCAAAGGGCAAACTGATCTGCTTATACGTATCCGAATACGTCCGGTCCATACTGATTCCCCAGTAGGAGACGCCCTGCTCGGTGCGGCTCATGATCTGCGCGATATCCGCAATCTGATCCCACGTCATGCCGTCCTTCGGGTAAGGTACCCCGAAACGGTCGAACAGCGATTTGTTGTAGGCAAGCGCCCATGTCGACTGGAAGATCGGAAGACCGGGCAAATAAGCGAGGCCGATCTGCTCCTTGATCCCGTCCAGCAGCTCGGGCTGGATGACGCTAAGATCGAAGCCGTTGCTCTTAATCAGGCCGTTTATATCGTTTTTAATATCGAGGTCGACAAGAGGGGCGAAGTTCGCCTGCTGGCCTCCGTAAAAATCGGGAATTTGTTTGCTGGCGACGAGTTCCTGGATGGTTTGCCCTTTGGCCGACGTATCGACGAATTTGAGCGTGATGTACGGATACTTTTTGCGGACCGGCTCGGCCAGCAGTTTGTTGAACTCCTCTTCGGAAAAATTGGCCGCGGGAATGGCAACGGTCAAGGTGACCGGCTGCTCGGAGACTGCTTTCGGTGTCGAAGGTTTGTCTGTTTCTGTGCCCGCAACGTCCGCGGACTGCGGCTGCCCGGCGCTTTTGCCGCATGCGGCGGCGAGCAGCAACAGCAGTAATGAAACATACCCCGTTTTGTTCATGGTCGCTCCCCCTGAGTTTGAATTCGTATTATGTAATCGTATACAAATATGGGCTCAACATGCATTCCAGCAGGTGCCTATCGCGGAAAACCGGCCGGTGCCGGGGGAAGAAAGAGGGCGCGCCAGCAGCCTACTATCTCTTTCGACGGTTCCCCCGGTGAACGCGGGCCGGCTTTCGTTTTCGTCGTTTGATCCGCATGCGTCGTTTGCCGCGGCCGCGGCTGTACGAGCTTTTACGTCTTCGCCTGCCAGCTGCCGGGACGGAGAGAGGTACGGCGGTCGTGCCGGACTGCGGCAGGAAAATCTCGACTTGTTCGGGAGCAGTCTCGGCAATTGCAGGCACGTCGGGTACTGGCGAAGCAGGTACGTCCGCAAGCTGCCCGTAATGGATCAGACGTATATCGAGTTGACGAATCGCTTCGCGAACGGCCGGGTCGGTAAAAGTCTGCAATTCGGCGGCGCGGGCAGCCGATCCTTGTGAGGCAGCGGTTCCTTTGTCTTCGCCATAGCCCGGATGGCACATGATCTCGGTCGTGCCTTCCGGCAAATCTTCCAAATATCGAAGCAATCGAGCCGTTCCGTTCCCGTCGTCGAAAGTGTCCATGATGAGCCGTTCCGTTTGGAGCGGAGCATCGCCGCCGGTTTCCGCCCAAGGATGACGGCGCATCGGAATACGGCGACGGAGCGCAATTTTTTTTAGGATGGCATAAATGGATGGAACTTCAATATGAATATGATGATGGGTGTCCAGATGAGTGGGAGTCATTCTGGCGGCAAGAAGCTTGTCAAGCTGCCGCTCTATCTCCAGCTCGGCCTCCTCGGGGTTCCAGCCGACTCGTCTATCCGAGAAATAGCCTTCGAGGCCGACAAGGGATGGGATATCTTCTTTTGGCGAAAGCGGCTTGCCGTAGGTTAGATTGATGTGCAAGCCGACTCCAAGAGACGGCGTGCGCTGAGCGAGCCAGACGGCGTGATCGAAGCCGGGCATATTCGCCATAAGCGTTGCGCTTGTAATGGCGCCGGCCGTATGGGCATGCCAGATGCCATCGTTGACGCGTCTGGAAAAACCGAAATCGTCGGCGTTTACGATCAAGTATTTGGCCAAAATCGCACCTCCTCCTGGCTGGATAAGTCCGCTTTCAGACGCTCTGCCGTATTGTATTCACCCGTGGGGTGGAACTGCTACTAAGTTACTCGCAAGCCTCTTCCAATATGTGCGTTTTTTTAAGCTGCTGAAGATGAATGACATGAAAATTTCGCAGCATTAACGATTTCGGGTTATGGAAGAGAAAATCGGAAGCCGAACTAATTTTTGACGTTTTGGGGCAAACTGTGGGCACAGAGGAGGGGCTTATTATGTTTTCGAGGAAACGGCCGATTGAGGAAATTCCCGAGCAGTTGACCGCCATATGGCAATGTACGAAAGACGATTGTAACGGCTGGATGAGGGAGGACTTCACGCTGGAGTCTGAACCTACTTGCCGGCAATGCACGTCGCCGATGGAGCGAAATACGAGAATGCTCCCCCTGCTCACCGGAACGTTTAAGCCAAATCAGTAAAATAAGGCCTGGCGGGCGCAAAAAAGCCGATCCCTGTTTATCAAGGATCGGCCTTTTGTTTTTCAACCAGCTTCCGGAATGTCAGCTCGGGTTCCCGTGCACACTATTCGTAACCAACTCGCGCAGTTCCGATTGAAGCGCCTCGTACTGCCGCTGCGTGAGGCTGCCGCTCTTGTAGCGCATTTCAAGCTGCTCCGTTAGCTGAGCGATCTGCAGCTCGATGACGGGTTGTACCTCTTTATGATTCGAGGCGGCGATATCGGCCAGACTTTGTCCGTTATATAGCGCATCATGCACTTCTTCGTCAGAGGTAACGCCGAGCATCATATGGAATTCGTCCTGTGCGGTCATATTGGACGTCTTGCCAAGCGGGCATGGATTCGAATGGGCGGCGTATGTTTTGTCGTCTTGCATCATGGAGCCGAGCGAAATGACTAGCGCCATCGTGCTGATCAGGATGAGTTGCTTCGGGTTCATGGAATCATCCTCTTCTCGGAAAAATCGTTCTCTTCTATATAGACGAAATAGGCGCAATTAAGTTACAACAAATTTGGGCGTGCAAAGCAATCGCCTTTTTTGGGTCTTGCAATGATGGAGAGAATGGTGTATATTTATCTTAAATTAAAGATAAACAAAATTAAGATTTCGCAATTGCAAATAGGAGGATGATTATAATGACAATTACCATGAGAACAGCGGGCATTCATCATATTACGGCGTTTGTATCGGACGCCCAGAGGAACGTCGATTTTTACGCGGGGGTTCTTGGCCTGAGGCTGGTGAAGAAGACGATTAATTTCGATGCCCCGGAAGTGTATCATTTGTACTTCGGCAACGAGATGGGCAGTCCGGGCACGGCCATCACGTTTTTCCCGTGGGCCGGCTCGCGCCGCGGCCGGATCGGCGGAGGGCAGGTCGGTTATACGGTATATGCCGTGCCGACAGGCTCGTTCGACTTTTGGCAAGAGCGGCTGCACAAGCTGAACATTTCGTTTGCGTTAGTTGAGCGGTTCGGCGAGACGTACATCCGGTTCGCCGATTGGGACGGTCTCGGTATCGAGCTGGTCGAACGGGAGCCGGGGGCGATGAGCAAATGGTCCTTCGGCGGCGTGCCCGTTGACAAAGCGATCAAAGGGTTTGGCGGTGCGGTGCTGAACAGCATAGCCCCCGACAAAACGGGACATTTGCTGGAGCATGTCATGGGACTTGAGCGGGTAGCCGAGGAAGGCGAGCTCGTGCGCTTCCGGTCGACGGGCGATATCGGCAACGTGATCGATCTGAATCGGACCGCGATGGGCTGGGGGATCGGCGGAGCCGGCACAGTTCATCACATTGCCTGGCGGGCTAAGGACGAGGCGGATCACCGGGCTTGGCGGGAACATGTGCTGGGCAGCGGCTACCGCGTGACTCCGGTTATCGATCGGCAATACTTCAACGCCGTTTATTTTCGCGAGGAAGGCGGCATCCTGTTCGAGATCGCTTCGGATACGCCGGGCTTCGATAACGACGAGCCGTTCGAGGCGCTCGGACAGAAGCTGATGCTGCCGAGCTGGCTGGAGGAACGCCGTGCCGAAGTGGTACGGGGCTTACCGCCGATCGAAGTAAGAGTATTGGAGGGAGATACGCCATGATTCACCTGTTCGAGCAAGGAGCCGACCGGGGCGCGCCGACTTTGCTGCTGCTGCATGGGACGGGAGGAACGGAGCGCGATCTGCTGCCGCTTGCCCAGGCCGTATCGCCGGGCTCATCTGTACTCAGCGTTCGCGGAAACGTGCTGGAGCGCGGTATGCCGCGTTTTTTCCGCAGACTTGCTGAAGGGGTTTTCGATGAAGCGGATCTCGTCTTCCGGACGAAGGAGCTGTACGACTTTATAGCCGAAGCTGCGGCGAGGTATGGGTTCGATCGCAATCATGTAGTGGCTATCGGTTATTCGAACGGTGCGAACATCGCGGGCAGCCTGCTTTTCCATTATAAAGGTGCGCTGAAAGGAGCGATCCTGCATCATCCGATGGTGCCCCTTCGTGGCATCCCGCTGCCGGAGCTGACGGGAACGCCCGTATTTATCGGCGCGGGAACGAACGATCCGATCTGTTCACCGCAGGAAACGGAAGAACTGTCCGGTCTGCTGCAAGGGGCGGGAGCGAAAGTGGATGTTCATTGGGAGCACCGCGGCCATCAGTTGACAGGCTCGGAGGTTCAGGCGGCGGCAGACTGGTTCGGACGGCAGTTCGCAGCGAAAGGGTAACGAGGTTAAAGAATAAGAGGAATGCGCTAACAGAAGGACCGTCAAGTGACGGTCCTTTTGCGTGCTTCCAGTACAAATTTTGCGCACTATTTTGCACTGTTTTTTGAAGCGCTTTCTTCTACTATGGAAGAAAAGGCAGAGCCGGGAGGTGAGCTTTCATTCGCCGGGGAGATCCAGCAGGCTCGATACGAGAAACGGGTTGGACGACAGCGCAGCGACGCTGGAGCCGCCCCTAGGCATCGATTCTTCTGGTGCAAATCGCTATTGCAAAATGAAAAAGACGGTGGTACAATAAATTTCGACTAAATGACCGAAAATGAATTTTGGTCAGTCCGTCGGAGGTGATGGAATGACGGTTGATCGGCGCAAGATGATCGTGGAGGCAGCAGCGAAGTCGTTCGCCTTGTTCGGCTACAAAGCGACCACGATGGATCAGGTGGCCAAAATCGCGGGAGTGGGCAAAGGAACGATCTATACGTTTTTTGCCAATAAGGAAGAGCTGTTCCAGGACATTATGGCAAAGCTCATCCACGAGATGAAGCTCGTTGCCGAAGAGGTCGTTGACCCGAGTCGCAACTTTTTCGATAATCTGCATCAAGCGCTCGACCGGCTGCTCGATTTCCGCGAGGAGCACGAGCTCGCCATCAAGCTGGCTCAGGAAGTGAAAGAGATCGGCACGCAGATGGCGCAGGAAGGCATTCAGCAGATCGAGAAGGCGGTTGTCGGTTATATTCAGCAGCAAGTGCAGCGGGCGATGGATAAAGGCGAGATCAAGCGCTGCGATCCGGAAATGACGGCGTTCGTCATGCTCAAGCTGTATATGGCGCTGGCCGCCGATTGGAAGAAGACGCACGAGCCGCTGGAGAAAGGGCAAGTCGCCGAGCTGCTGCGCTTTTATTTGCAGGGAGGGTTGGCTCCGGTTTGACCGGAAGCCGTTTTTTTCTCCGAAAATTGACCAAATGACCATAGTGGTCATTAAGTTTAGAGGAGTGAAACATGTATGTTTAAAGGAATCAGGCAGTTTGGCAAAGAGCTGGCCGCCATCGGCCGCAATCATAAGGTGCTGATCCCGGTCATCGCGGTCATTATGGTGCCGGTGCTGTATGCGGCGATGTTTCTCGGCGCGTTCTGGGACCCGTACGGCCGTCTGGACGATCTGCCGGTAGCGATCGTGAATCGGGACAAAGGCGCCGAGTTTAGCGGCAAGACGCTTAAGATCGGCAGCGACTTCGAGCAGCAGCTTAAAGAGAACAAGCAGTTCGATTGGCGCTTCGTCAGTCAGGAGGAGGCTACCGAAGGCCTCAAAAACAATACGTATTACATGGCGATCGAGATTCCGGAAGACTTCTCGGAGAAAACGACGACGCTGACGACCGATCATCCGGCGCCGGCGAAGCTGACGTTCCTTCCGAACGAAAGCTATAACTTTCTGGCTTCGCAAATCGGCAATACAGCCGTAGAGAAAATGAAGGCGATGTTGAACAAGGAAGTAACGGAAGCTTATGCGAGAACGGTATTCGGGCAAATGGAGCAGCTTGCGGACGGACTCGGCAAGGCGAGCGACGGAGCGGGCCAGCTTGCGGACGGCACGTCCAAAGCGAAGGACGGAGCGCAGCAGATCGAGCAGAACCTGCAAAAGCTGGCGAGCGGCTCGCTCTCGCTGCAGGAAGGCGTTAGCCAGCTGGCTGCCGGCGGCGGTCAGCTGAATCAAGGCGCAGCCGGTCTGAACGCCGGTGCAGCCAATCTGGCCGACGGCTTGGCGAAGCTGAGCGCGGCGCAGCAGGAGCTTGGCGCCGGAGCGTCCGAGCTCGGCAGCGGAGCCGCTTCGCTGGGAGCGGGCGCAAGCAGCCTGGGCGGCGGGCTCGCGCAGCTCGCGGACGGCAGCGACAAGCTCGCGGTCAGCTCCGGGCAAGCGGAGCAAGCGGCGGGCCGGATCGCGGACGGGCTCGGCCAGTCGGCCGCCGGCGCAGCCAAGCTGGAGCAAGGCGCGGCGCAGCTGTCGCAAGGGCTGGAGCAGCTCGCCGCAGCGAATGCGCAGCTGGCGCAGGATGCGAGCTTCCAGAAGCTGCTCGCTTCGAGCAAGCAGCTGGCAGCGGGCGCGGCCGAGGCGAACAAGGCGCAGCAGCAGCTTAGCGAAGGCGCAAAGCAGCTGCACGGCGGCACGGCGCAGCTGAAAGACGGCTTGAGCACGTTCGGCGGCAAAGTGAAGGAAGCCGAGGCCGGAGCGCAGCAAGTGGCGGCCGGGGGCCAGAAGCTTACCGCAGGAGCGGAGCAATTCAACGCCGGCATGACCCAGTTCGGCGGCAAGCTGGCCGAAGCAAAGGCAGGCGGAGCGGAGCTGGCGGCCGGAGCGAAGCAGCTTAGCAGCGGAGCCGCCGATCTGAATCAGGGACTCGGCAAGCTGAAAGGAAGCGTGGCACCTTTCGTCGACGGAACGGCGCAGCTCGAAGACGGAGCGAAGCAGGTTGCCGCAGGACTGCTGCAGCTGGATGACGGCTCGCACGAGCTGTCGGGCAAGCTGAGCGACGCATCGACGAAAACATCGGGGCTGAAAGCGTCGGATTCAACGTACGATATGTTTACCGGACCGATCGAGCTTGACGTGCAGCGGGTCAATGAAGTGCCGAATTACGGCACGGGCTTTGCTCCTTATTTCTTGTCGCTTGGCCTTTATGTCGGCGCTTTGCTGCTGACGATCGTTTATTCGGTACGGGAGCCCGCAGAGCGTCCGACCAGCGGATGGAGCTGGTTCTGGAGCAAGGCGCTGACGCTATCGCTGGTCGGGGTCGTTCAGGCGCTCGTCGCCGATGCGGTGCTGCTGTACGGGCTTGACCTCGAAGTGAAGAGTGTTCCGCTGTTCGTGCTGTTCTCGGTGCTGACCAGCGTTACGTTCATGATGCTGATTCAATTTCTTGTCACGGTGCTGCAAAACCCGGGCCGCTTCATTGCGATCGTCGTGCTCATTTTCCAATTGACGAGCTCGGCCGGAACGTTCCCGCTGGAACTGATTCCGTCGTGGCTGCAAAAGGTAACGCCATGGATGCCGATGACATACTCGGTATCGGGCTTCAAGGACGTCATCTCGAGCGGAGATTTCGGCGCCATGTGGACCAGCGCCGGGGTGCTGGCGGTTATCGCCGTCCTGTTCGCAGCACTGACCTATGTGTTCTTCACCGCAAGCCATCGGAAACTGAAGCTGGCCGATCAACCGAACCCGGTGACGGCGGCGTAAGTCCGGCGCAGCCGGCCAGAGTTCCTGTTCGATCAGGAGCATTGGCCGGCTGTTTGTTTTTGCATAAGAACCCGGCAACCTACAAAAGCTACCTCTACCTCGAATGTGCTGCTAACGAAGGAGGCGGATGGGATGAACGACGGAGGAGGGCGGAGGCTGCGGCTGCCAGCGCTGCTGCTTACGCTGACGGTGCTCGCGACTATAGTCGGCTGCGGCCAGGGCAAGACACTGAAGGTTGGCATGGCGAGCGATTTTCGCCCGTTTACGTATACGGAGAACGGAACGAATAAAGGGTTTGAAGTGGAGCTGTGGGATGCGATCGCCCAGAAAGGCGGAATCCGCTACGAACTCGTGCCGATGGAATCCAAAGAGCTTGTTTCAGCTTTGAAGGCGGATAAGGTTGATCTGGTCATCGCCGGGATGACAGTGAACAAGGCGCGGAAGGACGAGTTGGCGTTTTCGGACCCTTATTTTCAAACCGGACTCGTTATGGCGACCGCCGTCCATAATACCGACATCAAGAGTAAGGAAGATTTGTCCGGCAAGACTGTAGGAACGGAGCTGGACACGACCGGATACACGTATGCCGGCAAGCTGCCGAAGCTGAAGGAGCTTCGCGGCTACCCGACGATTAACGGGGCGTTCGCCGCTTTGAACGCTGGGGAAGTGGACTGCATCATTTTCGACGAGCGCGGAGCTCACAACTACGTGCAGAATGAAGGCAAGGACAAGGTGAAAATCGTCGGAGACGTGCTGAACAAGGAAACTTATGCGATCGCCGCCAAGAAGCGAAATGTGCATATCGGCAAAGTGAACAGCGCCATCGAGCAGGTAGCCGGAAACGGCACTTACGACAGCTTGTACATCAAATGGTTCGGCAGCAAGCCGCAGAAGCTGCCCGGCAAGTAATGACGACAGTGTCAGCCTAAAGAGAAGAGGACGGAAGATTCGGCTCGTAAACGAGTTCTTCGAAAAGCCCGGCGGCGGAAAATCCCGTTTGCCGGGTTATTTTCGTTGTTCCTCCTATTTATTATATATGATATAGTAAATATGATGTTGAAACCGTGAAGCGAAAGCGGGAGGTTTGTATGGGAGAGCGTAACTACGAATTCCGAAACCGGCTGGACGTTGTACATAAGCCGAACCGGCGCGATCCGGCGCTTCGGCCCGAGCCGGACGATTGCGTGATAGGCGAAGACTGGTTTATCGCGATCAGCGAGAGCGCCGGTCCCCATCTGGTTCATGTCGCCAAAGATCTGCAGGATTATTTGCTCGAGAGCATGAACTGTTCGGTGCTGCTGCGCCGGACGGCGGACATCGGGGAGCTGGCGCGAAGCGGAAAGCAGGTCATCGTGCTGGGCGTCAAGGAAGAGCTGCCCGAATACGCTGACTCCCTGAGCAAGCCGCGCAGCTACCGGATCGCCGCAGGCGAGGACGCGATCGTCGTATGCGGGTTCGACGAAAGAGGCGCCGGGCAAGGCAGCTTTTTCCTCGAGGACCTGATGAATTTGCGCGAGGCTCCGTTCGTAACGCGTCAAAATACGGTACGGGAGCCGGTCTTCTCGCCGCGCATGATCCATTCCGGCTGGGGGCTCGACGTTTATCCCGACGCGCACCTGAATGCGATGGCGCACGCCGGCATCGACGCCATCCTCGTATTCGTCAAAGGCATCGACGAAACGCCGTTCGGCTACCTCGATTTCAATCATGTGATCGACCGTGCTGCGCTGCACGGACTCGACGTGTATATGTACAGCTATTTGCAGAGCAAAAAACACCCGGAGGATCCGGATGCGGAAGCCTATTATGAGAGCACGTACGGTCATATTATGGAGAAATATTCGCGGTTCAAGGGCATTGTGTTCGTCGGCGAATCTTGCGAATTTCCTAGCAAGGACCCGAACACGACGGGCATGCTGCGGCTGGAATGGCCGGCGGACAAGAAGCGAACGAAGCCGTCTCCGGGCTGGTGGCCGTGCACCGACTATCCGCAGTGGCTGGACATGATCAAGAAGGTGACGCGAAAGCATAATCCCGAGCTCGATATTGTATTCTGGACGTACAATTGGGGTTATGTCCGCGAGGAAGAGAGGCTGCGCCTCATTCGTTCGCTCCCGACCGATATTTCGCTGATGGCTACGTTTGAGATGTTCGAGAAATTCGAACGGGACGGCGTCGTCCATACGTGCGTCGATTATACGGCATCGTTCGAAGGCCCCGGGCGCTACTTCGCCAGCGAGGCGAAAGCCGCCCATGAGAGGGGCATAACGCTGTACACGATGGCGAACACGGGCGGAACGACGTGGGACATCGGCGTTATCCCCTACGAGCCGATTCCGTACCAGTGGGCGAGACGGCACGCGGGGCTGCTGCAAGGTCACCGCGATTGGGGCTTGAACGGACTGATGGAGTCGCATCACTTCGGCTGGTGGCCGTCATTCGTCAGCGATCTGGCCAAATGGGCGTACTGGACGCCGACTCCTCCGTCCGAGGAAACGTTCGTGGCTGTGGCGAGGCGCGACTTCAGCGCGGACGCCGCCGAGCACGCGCTGGAAGCGTGGCGGCTCTGGAGCGAGGGCATTCGCTACTATATCCCGACCAATTACGATCAGTACGGCCCGTTCCGGATCGGCCCGTCGTACCCGCTGCTGTTTCGCGAAGTTTCTCATGTTCCGCAGGCATGGTACGCCCATTTCGGCAGCAAGTTACGCATCATTAACCCGGTTTACAATCCGATCAACGATCATCCGGACTATTTGCGCCTGGACGTGGAGATCGCCAATCTGCGGCAGATGGCCGAGCTGTGGAAGCAAGGCAACGAGGCGCTCGAGCGGGCAATCGCGCTGACGCCTGCGCGCAAGCATGAGGATGCGAACAGGCTGCTTGGCTTGAACCGGTTTATCGAGCGGACGGTGCATACGGTCATTCATACGAAGCTGTGGTGGAAGCTGAAGCATCGTCTACTGGCCGAAGCGAATGCGGAAGCGGCGGCCGAGCTTGCAAGCCGGATGGCGGAGGTAGCCGAGCTGGAGATCGCCAACGCGGCAGCGACGATTCCTCTTACGGAAGCGGATTCCCGTCTCGGCTGGGAGCCTTCGATGGAATATATGACCGACCCCGAGCATTTGCGCTGGAAAATAGCCCAGGTGCGCGAGGTGCTGGACAAGGAACTGCCGGCGTATATCGAATCGCTCGGCAGCGGCGACAAAGCTGTGCAAGCTTAGTAAACAACCGCTCGCTCAGCACCGATTGAACAGGGCGATTGCGTCTTTGCAGCACCCCAGGCTGGGTCCGCTTTTATGCGGCCCGGCCTGTTTGTTGCGGATGCCGCGAACACTGCTTTTTGTCATCTCGCTCTGGGAATGATGAAGGCTTTGTCCGACTTCTCGAAGCCGATACGCGGATAATAGTCGATTGCGCCGGGCGCGGACAACAGCACGAGCGACACTTGATCGCCCAGCCGGTCGCGCAGCAGCCGTACGAGCTCGGCTCCGATGCCTTGTCGCTGATAATCCGCATCTACAGCCAGATCGGATAAATAACAGCAGTAGGCAAAATCCGTAATCGCCCGAGCCAGGCCGACGAGCTTCTCCCCGTCCCATGCCGTAATCGTCAAGTCGGCACAATCGATCATGCGCGAAAGCCGGTCCAGATCGTCATACGGCCGCTTGATGCCCGATTTGCGGAATACGGCCGATAGTTCCTCCGCGCGCAGCGGCGCATCGTATTCGTAGCGAATATCCATAGGTATTCCTCCCTGGTTAGTACGTTTCCTTTCTTTGTACCACAGCCTGCGTTTCCTGTAAAAAGTTTTCTCTTCGAAGTTGCCGTACCGTGAACCAGCTTCGCTCACACGGTCTGTTTGCCTGCGTCGCTACTTGTCCGCCCGAGCCAATCCTTGTATGCTGGATCTAAAACGTTCAGCGGTCGTTCAGCGAGCATTCAGAATGGTTTAAGCAACGCACACGATAATAAGGATAATAAGGATAAGACAGATCCGTTCGGAGGGGTGCGCATGAATCAGTTAAAAGGAATCAAAATTTTGCTCGTCGACGACGAACCGAATATATTGCAATTTTTGGAGCTCGGGCTGCTTAACGAAGGCTTCGAGGTACAGACCGCTCCGGACGGGATGACGGCGATTACACTGGCGAAGCAATTCCAGCCGCATATCGTCATTCTGGATGTCATGATGCCCGGCATGGACGGTTTCGAGGTGTGCCGGCTGCTGAAGAAGACGGAGAATGTCGCGATCATTATGCTGACGGCCAAGGATGAGATCGACGATCGGGTCAAAGGGCTGACGCTCGGGGCGGACGACTACGTCGTCAAGCCGTTCAGCTTCGAGGAGCTGCTCGCGCGGATTCATGCCCGCATTCGCAATCAGTTTCCGAACCTGCTGGGGGAAGTGGCGATCGGACCGTTCCGCATCGACGACAGGCGTAAAGAGATCGGCTACGGCGACCGGGTGCTGGAGCTGTCGCCGACCGAGTACGAATTGCTCAAATTTATGGTCATCAATCACGGGCTCGTGCTGAGCAAAAGCGTCATTCTGGATAAGGTATGGGGCTACGACTTCGGCGGGGAAGAGAATATCGTGGAAGTATACATCCGTTCGCTTAGAGACAAGCTGCGCGACAAGGAGCACCGCATTATCCGCACGCTGCGCGGGGCGGGCTACCGGGTTGATGCGACATGAAATGGCGGTTCCGCTTGCCTGCCGTCCTGACGCCGCGTTCGCTCGGGTTTCAACTGCTGTCCCGTTCTCTGCTCGTCATTGCTGTCATCCTGCTGTTCATCGGCATTTTGCAATATGTGGTCATGCGCGAGTTTTTGTTTACGAACAAAGCGGAAACGATGCAGAACCAGTTGGTAACCATGCCGAGGGATATTTTCGTCAACGTCGATTCCGAGGGCGGCAACTCGCGACTGCGCGGCCCGCTGTTTTTTTTGCCGGATATGACGCTGGCGTTCGCCGATCCATCGGGCAATGTGAGCAATTTGACGACTTGGCCGGAAGCGCGGACACCGCCAACGCTGCCGCGGGACCAGTACGACGAGGTGATGAAGAAAAAGAAACGTCTGAACTATACGATCGCCCGTGACGAGCTGGGAACCGAACAGCTTGTCGTACTGCAGCCGATCGACATCCGGGGGCGAATGCTCGGCGTGGCCCAGCTCAGCACGAGCACGGCTCCGCTGCAAGAGGTGGCGCTGCGCCAGTTGCTGACCTTTCTGGCGCTTGCGCTGCTCGCGCTTCTGCTTGGCCTGCTGGCTTTCATCCCTGTGATTCGCCGGACGCTCGTGCCGCTGTCGACCATCGTCGAGACGGTCGGCCGAATCGATGCGGGAAGTCTGGACGAGAAGCTGCCGGTCCCGCAAGGCCAGCTCGAGATCGATCGTCTGGCCCACTCGCTCGAAGGGATGCTGGAGCGGCTCGACGCGTCATTCGCGGCGGAAAAAGAAGCGAAGGAGCAGATGCGGCGGTTTATTGCCGATGCATCACACGAGCTGCGAACGCCGCTTACGTCGATTCATGGCTTTCTTGAGGTGCTGCTGCGCGGAGCGATGCATCAGCCGAATCAGCTTCAGAAGGCGCTGACAAGCATGTATGGCGAGTCGGAGCGAATCAACAAGCTCGTAAACGATCTGCTGCTGCTTGCGAAGATGGACCGTGCGCCGAATATGGAGCTGCACGAGGGCGAGCTGGATGCGGTGGTGATCGAGATGGAGCCCCAACTGCGGCTGCTCGCCGGAAACCGGGAAGTTACGCTGCGGCTAGACGCTGCCAGATGCAAATTCAATTCCGACAAAATGAAGCAGGTCGTGCTGAACTTGTTCCACAACGCCGTCCAGCATACCGACCCTGAGCACGGACGCATTGCCATTACGCTGACTGCGGACCGGCAGCATGTCGAGCTTGCTGTTGCCGACAACGGAACGGGCATACCCGCCGAACATGTACCGCATATTTTCGACCGGTTTTACCGAAGTGAGTCGTCCCGTACCCGCAAATCCGGCGGAGCCGGGCTCGGCTTGTCGATTACAAAGCTGATCGTAGAGGCGATGAACGGTACGATTCGCGTAGAAAGCCGAACCGGTGAGGGGACAGTATTTTTCGTAAAGTTCCCGGCTATACCCTAAATAAACCGGCTTTGGCCGGGTTAACGAACCAGTAACGCAAAGACGGACAAAGGCGCAGAACCTTTTGTCGCTTTGCGTTTTTGGCGTTTGACCATACGGGCGCATCCATGCAGAACGGATAAAAAACGAGCCGTTTACAAACCATAATCGGGAAAATTTTTGTTTTTTTAGCCATATGACGATGTTTGGAGCTGGACCGTTTGCAGTCGAACGCCAAAATTTCCGTACTCACGATGTATATGATCCTGATGCTGTCCGTAGGCATTTCCAACCATGTGCTGCTTATCCCCGTGCTGCTTGAGACGGCGAAACGCGATGCGTGGATTGGAGCCACGGCCTCCTGCATCCCTGTCGTTATATGGATGTTGCTAATCCGCGTCATCGTGTCCAGAACCGGCAATCCATTCATTTTCGACTGGCTTTCCAGCAAATATGGAATAACGGTCCGCTACATTCTGCTCGCGATCGTACTCGTTTATTTGCTTTGCGCGGGTTTCGTTTCGTTTGCCGATACGGTGATGTGGACGAAAATTACGTATTTGCCGCGGACACCTAAGCCAGCCATCGCGCTGGTTCTGGTGCTTTTATGCTATTTCGCCGCCAGGGCGGGAATCCGGGCGATCGCCATCGTATCCGGTCTGCTTCTTCCCGGCGTCGTCGTGCTCGGCTATATAGTCGCTATCGGCAATTTGCAGTACAAGGACTATTCGCTGCTCACCCCGCTTTTTACGCAGGGTTATATGCCGGCGCTTCGGGCGCTCGCCTATACGTCAGGCGGCATATTCGAGCTGATCCTCATCGTGCTCCTCAAGCATCACGTGAAGTCGAAGATTCGGCTGCGGGGGCTGCTTATTATGGGATTTGTCGCAATCGGACTGACGCTTGGTCCGTTAACGGGCTCGATCGCCCTGTTTGGCCCGTTCGAGGCGGCGGAGCAGCGTTATCCCGCCTTCGAGCAATGGCGGATGCTAACGATGGGGAAGTTTATTTCCCACCTCGATTTTTTTTCGATTTATCAATGGATAGCCGGTTCGTTCATTCGCGTATCGCTCATGCTGTTTCTTGCTGTCGATATGCTCGGGATTCATAATCCAAACAAACGGGGTTATGTGCTCGTCGGGATAGCGGTGCTGATGCTGGTGGCAGCCTCGCTCCCTTTCAGCGACGTTACGCTTCTGTATGCACTCACGAAGTGGTACTTCCCGGGCATTTCCGGTCTGAACACGATACTCGGCATCGTGCTGCTCATATTGTCTCTGCTGCCTGCCGCAAGACGAAAAGGAGGGGAGCCAGGATGAACATTGCTCTGGAGGACATGAACGAACACAAGTTCAAGGAACTGTTCGCGCGGTCGCATGACATCGTCATCGAATCCGTCCGCTTCGGGCCGCGGGAAAGGGCGCATACGATCGTGCTTATGTACTGCACAGGCATGGCGGAATCGTCGCATATATCGAAAGTCGTTTTGCCTGGCTTGCTCGCGGTTATGGAACAGGCCGAGACCGTTACGCCGGAGATTCTCGGCACGAATAACTCGCTGCTGCTTCGGCGTGTGGACGAAACGGATTGGTACGAGCCGTTTTTGCTTCGCCTGTATACAGGAGATCTTGTGCTGTTTATCGAGTCGGCCGGTTTGCTGTACACGGCGAATACTTCAATGCCGCCGAACCGGCAGCCGGAGGAATCGAGCACGGAGGTTTCGGTCAAGGGCCCGAGGGACGCCTTTACGGAGGATTTGAAGACGAATGTGGCGCTCGTGCGCAAACGGCTGCTCACGCATTCGCTATGCTGCGAAATCGTAACGGTGGGAAAGCGAAGCCACACGTCTGTAGCGCTCTTGTATATCGACGATATCGCAAACCCCGATCTTGTGCAGAACGCCCGTTCGAAGCTGGACCGGGTCGATATCGACGGGTTGATCAGCAGCGGGCAGCTCGAGGAAGGCCTTACCGACAAAGGCTTCTCCTTGTTCCCGCTGCTCGAATATATCGGCCGGCCCGATTTTATTGTCGACAGCTTGCTCCGGGGTCGCATCAGCTTGATCGTGGACGGGTCGCCGATGGCGCTCGTGGCCCCGGCGAATCTGACGCTTATTCTGAAATCGCCGGAAGACGTCCATTTTCCGTCCTATTACGTCGCTATCGAACGTGTGCTGCGGCTTATCGGGCTTACGCTCGCCATCTGCTTTCCCGGCTTTTATATCGCGATTACGTCCTACAACTTCGATCAGATTCCATTTCCGCTGCTGGCGACGATCGCCTCGGTCCGCATCGGACTTCCGTTATCGGGACCGATGGACTTTTTCCTGATGCTCGGCTTGTTCGAGCTGCTCCGGGAGGCGGGCGTCCGGCTGCCCAAGCCGGTCGGGCAAACCGTAGCCGTCGTCGGCGGCCTGATCGTTGGAGATGCGGCGATCCGGGCGGGCATTACCAGTCCGGCCACCTTGGTTGCAGTGGCGATCTCGACGATGGCGATGTATACGCTTGTCAATCAGTCGCTCGCCGGCACCGTCACGCTGCTTCGCATTATGATCCTGATCGTATCGGCAGCGTTCGGCATATTCGGCTTTATCGTCTCCTTGATGGCCCTGGCACTGTATTTGTCCACGCTGGAGTCGTTCGGCGTTCCGTATATGGCCCCCATCTCTCCGCCATCGCTGCGAGACATTTATACTGCAGTGAAATACAAAGTCTCGAAAGTGGCGAAGCATCGACCGGCGTTTCTCGAGCCGACCGATGATACGAGACGGAAGGGAGGACCTTCTTGAGAAGAGTTGTGTATGCGCTTCTGGTTGGACTCGGATTATCGATTCTGCTCGCCGGCTGCTGGGATATTAAAGCGATCCAGGATACGAACTATATTACCGCCATCGGCTACGATTACAAGGACGGGCAATATGTTGTTTATGCCCAAATGATCGACTTTGCGAACGTGTCCAAACGCGAGGGAGGGAAGGCGGGCGAGCCTGCCTCCGTCTGGTCCGGACACGAAAGCGGCGGCACGGTGATCGAGGCGATGAACCGGCTGTACAAAACTTCGCAGCAGCGGGTGTTTTGGGGGCAGGTGTCGTCCATCGTTTTTACGGAAGAAGCGCTCAAAAAAGGAATGAGCGAGTTTTTGGACGGCCTGATCCGGTTCCGGGAAATGCGCTATACCCAGTGGATATACGGGACGAAAGAACCGATCGATCGCGTATTTATGATGCTGCCGTTCTTCAATCAGTCGCCGATCGGCTCGATTCTGCATCAGCCCGAGGACACGTACCGGCAAAGATCGTACATCCGCCCGCTTCGGCTGCAAAAAGCGGTATCGATCTTCCGCGAGCCGGGAGCCAGCCTGCTGCTCCCGTCGCTCGGCATTGCGGATAACACTTGGAAAATAAAAGGAAGAAATGACCCGAAGCTGATGGTTGACGGGATGTTTGCCGTCTCCAAGGATCAGCAGGCGGTTTGGTTTCCGGACGAAGACTTGATCGGGCTGCGTTGGATGGACCCAGGTACAAAGCGAAGCGACGTCATGCTCCGCAGCAGTGGAAAACCGGCCGTTTCCATATCGGTCGACAAGCCGAAGTCGAAGATTAAGGTGGATATAGGCAATAACGGGAAGCCGAACTTCTCAGTACGGGTTCGAGGTAAAATCTACGTCTCTGAAATGATTCAGCAGATGGACGAGCCTGAAATCGTGAGAACGGCGAACGAAACAATCGCTTCCGAAATAGAGCATACATTTGCTCGCGGGCTCGAGCGGGGCATCGATCTGTATATGTTCAATCATAGTCTGTATCGTAAACGATTCCAGAGCTGGAGCAAGCTGACGGATAGCGGCAAAACCCCGCTTTCCGATCTTCAGATGAGACTGCCTGAGGTGAAATTGAAACTGATCCATACCGGGATGTACAAAATCAAACAGCCGCAAAACGAATATTAGCTGGAATAACGGAGCGGCCATGCCAGGTGACTAAGGGGGACAAACGAGGCTGTGGGCCGCTGCTTTTTCCTATGTTTGGCGGGAAAGGTTGCTGAAGGAAATGCAGTTGAACAAAATACCCATTTTGTTAGGTTGGAGTAAAGACAGAATAGAACTATTATACGTGTTTTGGTACTTCTTGTCATTTAAAAAATCGACATATTTGGACAAAAATGCTTAAAGGGAAAATGATTCCA
>NZ_RBAH01000022.1 GCF_003626695.1 Paenibacillus ginsengarvi | reverse complement strand
TTCTCCTGCCAACCCCGTGGCCCCGGTCGGTCCCGTTTCTCCGGTCGATCCCGTTTCCCCAGTCAACCCCGTGGCTCCGGTCGGCCCCGTGCCTCCAGCCGAACCCGTGGCTCCGGTCGATCCCGTGGCTCCGGTCAACCCCGTTTCTCCGGTCGGCCCCGTGGCTCCGGTTGAGCCCGTTTCCCCAGTCATCCCCGTGGCTCCGGTTGAACCCGTGGCCCCAGTTGTGCCCGTTTCTCCAGTTGTGCCCGTTTCTCCAGTTGTGCCCGTTTCTCCAGTTGTGCCCGTTTCTCCAGTCGTGCCCGTGCCTCCGGTCGATCCCGTGGCTCCGGTCGGGCCCGTGGCTCCGGTCGATCCCGTGGCTCCGGTTAACCCCGTGGCTCCGGTCGATCCCGTGGCTCCGGTCGATCCCGTGGCTCCGGTCGAACCCGTTTCCCCAGTCGATCCCGTGGCCCCAGTCGTGCCCGTTTCCCCGGTCGATCCCGTAGCTCCGGTCGAACCCGTGGCTCCGGTCGGCCCCGTGGCCCCAGTCGTGCCCGTTTCCCCGGTCGATCCCGTAGCTCCGGTCGATCCCGTGGCTCCGGTAGGGCCCGTTTCTCCGATCGAACCCGTGGCCCCGGTCGGTCCCGTTTCTCCGGTCGATCCCGTGGCTCCGGTCGAACCCGTTTCCCCAGTCGGCCCCGTGGCTCCGGTTGAACCCGTTTCTCCTGTCAACCCCGTGGCTCCGGTCAACCCCGTGGCCCCAGTCGTGCCCGTCTCTCCAGTCAACCCCGTAGCCCCAGTCAACCCCGTTTCCCCAGTCAACCCCGTGGCTCCGGTCAACCCCGTGGCTCCTGTCGAACCCGTTTCCCCGGTTGCCCCCGTTTCTCCGGTCGAACCCGTGGCTCCGGTCGCCCCTGTTGCGCCGGTAGGCCCCGTTACGCCCCCGCCTATCGCGTTTAACAACTGAACATCATCAATAAGAATGTCAGCCGAACCAGCGGTTGGCCCTTTATTAAACACAATTAAAGCTTGTGAAGCGCCTAAGGGGATGTTGCTCGTATTGTGATAAACAGTAATCCATTCGTTTTCGAGAGCATTAGGCAGACGATCCTCATAAATCGCCTCTATGGCCGTAAAACCGAGGAAATTAAATATATCGTCGTAATAACTAACCGTTACTAATAATAACGGATTCGGTGCTGCCCCCACCTTCGACAACGATACCAATAATTCGTAGCTTTCACCTTCTTCAACGGGTACGTAT
Source organism: Paenibacillus ginsengarvi (assembly GCF_003626695.1). Taxonomy (GTDB): domain Bacteria; phylum Bacillota; class Bacilli; order Paenibacillales; family NBRC-103111; genus Paenibacillus_AB; species Paenibacillus_AB ginsengarvi. The sequence continues at coordinate 156,152 of NZ_RBAH01000022.1, read as the reverse complement.
TGCGCTAGAACCGCATTAACGTCGCCACCCTGCAAAAGCGCAGAATAAAAACCGCTATGCGCCCTAATCGAGGTAATGTTGGCATTTAGCGATATCCATGGACTTAGGCCTCCTGTTTCGAAACCGCCATTAACAACTAGATTATTTATTGGCATTCCAATACTCACCTTCAATTTGTTAGAAATGTTAGAGTAAAAAAATTACTTTATTAATATACACATCATGTTGAAGGTTGTCCGGGCTCTCGCGGCTTAGACACGTAGATTCTGGTATTGGCTTGGCAGCGATCAACCCACAAGTTTGAGGAAATTAAAAAGGCTGTCGAAATATTCGACAACCTTTTTTCCGGCTCGAAATAATTAAGCTCTTATTCGATATGCCTATTACAATAAGAACAGGTTTTTATTCAGTATCATACCTTTGTTTTGGAAAAAAGTGCTCAATTCTTTCCTTTGTTTTATCTGAAAAAGCATAACTCCATCAATCCGCCCCCTCTTGTACAATTTCACTGCTTTCTCAGGATATGAGCCGTTGCTAGAATTATCGAAGTGGGAGTAAATTTGCACAGGACAATGTGGAAGCACATGTCTCACCGCATTTCGGCTAATCATCCTGTCCGCAAATACGATTAGCCGGGGATCGCTAGCAAGGTGTGAATACTCGAATTGGCGCAACCGCATGATACAGCATCGCAACTTCTCCATGTAAGTAGCCATCCCGTTCCGACGGGACAGCGAAGAAGAATGGATTCTGTATTTGTATAATACCTCGTCGATCTTCCCGATCGGGCCGTGTTGAAACAGCCTCAGCCACAGGTCGTAATCATAGGTGATCCGGAAACTGGTGTCATAGCCCCCAGCTTCGAGAAACTTCGCTTTCGAGAATAAAGCCGTTCCATGACATATCGGACAAACAAGATAACGGTTTCGATATAAAAGTTCACTGTCATTACCATAATTAAGGTTGGTCTCGGTCCTTCGAAGTTGATTCGGATCCACGTCGTTTTCGCCTATACAGGTTATCTTTGAGCCAACCGCAACCAGCTCGGGATTTTGCAGAACATATCCGGCTTGAACAGCAAGCCGTTCCGGCATGCTTACGTCATCCGCATCGTGTACGGCTATCCAGTCCCCACGAGCTTTTTTAATGGCAAAGTTGAGCGCATTTGCCGCCCCACGATTAGTAGGCAACCGATATTTAATAATGCGCTTATCCTTCAATCGATCAAGTATTTTAGGTGTACGGTCTGTTGAGCCGTCATCAATTACAATTAATTCAAAATTGTCGTATGTTTGCGCCAATACACTATCAATGGCTTGCTGAACATACAATTCCCCATTGTACACAGCCATCACTACGGATATTTTCATTACTGCCCTCCAATCGCTCTATAATCGGTCGTCATCAATAATTTATTCATTCTCCCCTTTCATATCTTGTGCGCTTTTCTCAGGTGCACCTGTCCGAACCAACACCGACAATAGTCATATGATGAAGGTAGAATTCCGTCCATGAAGGGAGGGTTCGTTGGTGAATCAAGGTCATCCCGTTTGGAGCCATACAAAGATCGATATTGTTATTCCGGCGGCTCCGAAAGACATAAGCGTTTTACCCCATACCATAGAAGGAGCTCGTCAAAACATCAGACATCCCATCGGTTCCATAGCGGTAGTTGCACCCGATGATCCTAAGATCCGAGCGTTGTGCAAACGGTATAACTGCGCCTTTTTCGATGAGTCGGGGGTCGTGCCGATTGCCAAAAACAAAATCGATTATACCGTAAACGAAATCGACCGAGCCGGATGGATTTTTCAGCAGCTAATCAAGTTTAGCGGAAATATCGTTTGTGCCGAAGAGCACTATCTCGTCATTGATGCCGATACCGTATTTATCCGACCGAATGCATTCAAGGAGAACGGTAAAACGGTGTTTCATTATGCAGACGAATACCACTTACCCTACTTTGTCGCCTACGAAAGACTACTGGGTGAGAAGCCGGTCTCCCCCAAATCGTTTTGTACACATTACATGCTATTCGAGAAAACAAAAGTGGCTCAGTTGAAGAGTACGATCGAGGAACGATTCCATATACCTTGGTATGAAGCGATTTTGCAGCACGTGGACCGAACCCACACTTCCGGATTCGCCGATTATGAAACCTACGGGAACTTTGTACTGTCTCATTTTCCGGGCCAGGCGGTCATGAAGTATTGGAACAATCTTAGTCTGACTCGTTCCAAAATGAATAAGACCATACAAACTGATTTACGCAAGCTTGCCTCCAAATACAATACCGTCTCATTCCACAGCTGGAACAAATAATATACATCTAAGCGTAGGGGGAACGAGAGTTGCATCAGGATAGCGGGAGACCCGGAATCTCCATGTCGACACTAGGCCGCTACGGACGTTTCGGCAATCAAATCATTCAATATGCTTTTTTACAAATCTATGCGAAGCGTTTCGGTCTGAACGTGCAGACATCGTCCTGGATCGGAAGAGATTTATTTGGACATCGGGACGAGTTGGTCAACCGGAAATATCCTAGAATACAGGAAACGCAAATAAAAAACAAACAAAAACTGCTGACCGATCCGCATCCTCGCCTGATTAATGTCGACATCCAAGGGTATTTCCAATTCCACACGCGCTACTATGCTCCTTATCGAGCCGATTTCCATTCTTTATTTGAGCCAGTCCCTGATGTAGCGGTCTTAATGGAGAAAGGGTTGCGTCGTTTGCGTGCAGTGGGAAAAACCGTAATCGGATTGCACCTGCGCAGAGGTGATTTTCGCACCCGTCAGGTAGACGAAGCCGATAAAAAAATTTACTTTATACCGCCTAACGAGTGGTATATTCAATGGCTCAAGTCCATATGGCCTTACTCGGTTAAGCCCGTGCTGTACATTGCAAGCGACGAGTTGGAGTCGGTTCTTCCGGAATTCTCCGAATTCAGCCCCATTACTTATCGAGACCTGTTCGACCCTTATCCAATGGCGGACTATTATCCCGACCATTATGTCCTAAGCCGTTGCGACATGCTGGGTATTTGCAGCAGCACATTTTCTTATACCGCCAGTATGCTAAATAAACGAGCGAGCATATTTCTCCGACCGGACCAAGAACGTGGGAAGCTAGTCCCCTACGATCCTTGGAACAGTCCCATCAACCCTTGGCTTCACCTTATGGGGTTATAACGTAAAAAAAAGCAAAGGCCGAACTCCTCTGAGGATCGGCCTTTTTCTGCATACCTACACGGTAAACAAATTACGGTTCAGGATCATTCCATTGCTCTGGAACGCTTCTATCAGTTGTCGAATAGTCCCTTTGTCGATCAAGGTGCTCATCATGATTCCATCGATGCTCCCCTTACTATACAAATCATTTACTTTCGAAATACTGAGTTCATACTGATCATGAACATACAGGGTTGCTTTGCAGTTTGTAGCCGGTAAAACTTTATGGTAAAGATTTTTGCACAACCAATCCGGAGCAAATATGGCGAGTCTCGGATTCACCAGTTTCGCGTAACATACCTTACTTATCGACAAGAGTGCGCTTCTCAGCTTCTCGTCATACGTATCCTGCCACTTCTTATTGGAAAGCGATGTCGGATACACACGGTAATTGTATAACACTTTGTTTACTTTTCCGATCGGTCCGTAATCGATGAGCCGCGTCCAGAGATCATAGTCATAGGCAATTTTATAGCTCGAATCATAGCCGCCTACATCCAGATACGCTTGCTTGGAGAAAACGACTGACCCGTGACATAACGGGCATGCGCTGAACCGCCCATCCATAATTTGTTTAGGAGTAACATAGTCATTGAATGCATTCTGAGTCGATTGTAGAAAGGAATCGGGGAGCTTTTTGTTTCCCGGAATGCATCGGATAAGGGAACCGACAGCAACATACCCAGGATGGCTTCGGATATACGCAGCTTGCTTCTTTAGTCTGTCAGGCTGGCTAATATCATCCGCATCATGAATAGCGATCCATTGACCTCTTGCCAGCTGTATCGCTTTCACCAGTGCGTTGGCAGCTCCCCGATTTTTAGGCAAATGAATCACGCGAAACCGGGGGTCATGAATGTGATTCAATATATCCCGCGTAGCATCCGTCGACCCGTCGTTTACAATGATAACCTCCAGATGTTTATAGGTCTGCGCTTGGATACTTGCTATAGCTTCTTGCAAAAACATCTCGCCGTTATAAACGGCCATCGCTACCGAGATAAGCATTTGTTCCCTCCTAATCGATCATATATACGGCTAGTTTATGATCGATGGAAGAACTTGCCTTGGACAGATGACCGGTCAGCTGAAAATGGACCCATTCCGTTGGGGCCATTTTCAATCCAGATACAAAATACGAATTCAAAGCTACGCTTTCGCAAATCATGCACTGAAACCAAACAAAAAAACGGAGCCCGCGCGAATAACGGGTTCCGTTTTTCTGCATCAACCTGTAATCGTGCCGTTAGTCAAGGCGTCCATGTATGCTTCCCTACTGCCGAAATGGAGCAGTTGTCCCGGCTTACCCAGCGAGTCGTACACCTTCTCCGTCCACTCGAAGCGATCCCACTTATTGCCGATGACGACGATTTTGGCTGGCCATAACAAGGCGGCAAGCTGCGGAATATCCGCATGGCGGGTCATGTTCTTGAGTTCAATGCCTTCACCCAGGCTGGCGGGATCATCGGGGGACGCGAACGTCGATGGAATATCCTCGAGCACCACGGTATCGATTCCTCCATCCAGCAGGGCAACCAGGAGGCTCACGACCGCAGCTTCGCCACGTCCGGCCAGTATTATGCGCTGCGAGTCCACCTCGGGCATATGGCGCAAAATGTCCAATCCGCACAGGGTGTCTCCTATGCGCATCTCCGTGATCGTCCGCCCGATTAGCGCAGCCGCCCGGCGAATATGCCAATTCAGCTCCACTCCCCATGTCGAATCGCCCGTTCCTCTCACGTCGATGCGTCCGCGAAGCCAGTCGTCCTTCACCCCGTTCAGCACGTCATACGCGTCTTCCTCTTTGCGATGGCACGATTGGCGAATACAAACGGCGAGCGGGTGTTTGCTTGTATCGAGCAGCCCCCGAAGCTCACCCTCCAGCCGCCAATCGGCTTCGGGCGAAAACGAAAATTTGCGCGCGAACGACGGGCCAGCCCAATATTCTTGTTCTATACTATATGATGGCGCCCGTGGTTTTGCGGGAATCGTATTCAAAATTTGCGTGCGTAACGTGTCCAGCAGATTCGTTTTAACGGTCTCCAATTGACTTTCCGTGCGGATGTCCGGCAGCGGCGGCGATGGAATGAACCACTCTTGCACGGTTGTCACGCGGCTCGGTTCGGGCGGCTTCCCGCTGTAAACAAGAAGCTGATCTTCTTCGACCCTTACGCCATCTACATCCTCTACCGATTCCGGCGTTATATCCTTATGCGCGAGATGGGTCAGAAACCAGCTCAATATGCGTTTGCGAGATTCGGGCGTATACATATGCTGAGCGCGAAACGCACACAAATCCAGTTTGTTTTCATGTCCGAGCTTCCAATACAACGCTTTCAAACGGTCATACACATGCTGTACAGAATCGATTCGAAACACGCGATCCCGATCGGGCGCCACAACCAGCACCGGACGGGGGGCAGCCAGGGCGTAACTCTCCGCAGACGACCAGCCGTCCGGATTGTTCGGAAAATTGCAGTCGCAATGATAATCCAGCGTCCGGTCACCAAGATGCGACGCCAGATCGCCGGTGCCCGACGACGAAGCCATCGCCTTGATCCGGTCATCGGCACATGTCAGCCACCAGCTGATCGACCCGCCGCCCGAATGTCCCGTAACGCCGAGCCGATTCGGATCGACCTCGTCCAGATCGCACAGCAGATCCAAACCGCGAATCGCATTCCAAACTTCCACCGCCGCCGGCGTGTAGCCGGAACTGACCCAGTCGAATCTTCCTTGCGCGTACGTTCCATGGTGCACTCCGCGTATCTCGCCCAACTGAATCGTATCCAGCACCAGCGTTACGAAGCCCTCCTGGGCAAACCGGCGCGCATGGTCCTGATAATGCACCTTCTGCTTGCCGTGATGACCGCATAAGTATAACACTGCCGGAGCGGGCTCCTTCAATCCGCTGGGCACGTACAGATTCGCCGTCACATACAGGCCGGGCAAGCTCTGAAAATGCAGCTTGCTTATCCGGTGGGTGTCGCAGTCTACAGATCCAGTAATCGTTTTCTGTAACGGCGTGCGTTGCTGCGCCAAGTACGTATCGATGCCCAGCATCTGGTGAAACTTCATCTGTCTGCTCTTGCGCCAGATTTCGAACGATTCTGTGGTATCGAAATCCGGCAGCGATCTGGCCGATGCAGCACGAGCCTGCTTATTTAGGTAATCGACGATATGCACGGAGGGAGCTCCTTTCTTGCATCTGATAGTGGGAAGTTGCTAGAGCTATTATAGCAAAAATAAGAAGCTCCGAGGTATTCGCCTTAAAAGACAGACATCATTCTAGCAGCCCGCCACTCAATGTCGCTTTACAACAAGCTGGGAAACACGCACTTTATACAAAAAAGGGAACCGTCTGAGCAGCTTTTGTTTCAACTTGGTCTCACCAATCCTTCGCGGCCACTTACATAACAATGTATATTCACCAAATGATTCTACTTTTTTGTTGGAATATCCTGTATATGAAAAGAAAAAAGGCAGCCGGTCGATTCCCAGCCGCCTCACTTATGTCATTGTTGGAGAGTCCCGCCGCCGCTATGCTTTGGCTTCCCATAATCGTTGTGTATCCGTTGTCGGAGCATCGGAACATCGTATCGTAAAATGAGTGGTTGTCATGTCTGTAATCCAGACATATCCGGTATTGCCGAGAGAACCGAACGGGGCCCACACGCCTGGGAGCCGCCTGTTACGCAAACGGCAACTATATACTAACGGGGCGATCCGTTCCGCGGGAAGTCCGGGCATACGGGCTCTGCCCGGACTTCCCGCGTATTCTACATGCTTACTTCTTTGCCGCTATTACTTCTTGAATTTTTTTATTGGCCGCCTCGTCGGCTTCTCGCAAGGCAGTGTTTATATCTTTTTGACCTGTGACGACATTCGTATATGCTGTATACAAGAATCCCGGCACTTGTCCGAAATAGGAGTTGAACGGATAAGGGGATGCGGCGGATTCGAGCGGTACGGCTGCTTTCAAATTTTTACCCGCCAGCTTCGGCACGTCTTTGCCGAGCACATCCATCAAATTGTCAATTTTGATCGGAGGTACGTACCCGAGCTTAGCGAAATCCTTCTGAAATTCCTCGGAACCGATGTACGCGGCTGCGATGAACGCCTGGTCACGGTTTTTGCTCGTGCTGGCGATGGCATAAAACGGGAGCTGAAGGCCGGGACCCGTCTTCGGAGCTTCCTTGAACCTCGGAAGCTCGACGAGATCCCAATTGATCGTTGTCGTATTGGCAAAATCCCAGCTACCGGCGCTTTGCGCGGCAACCATGGCTACCCTGCCGTCCTTCCAGAATGGATCGACGTAACTTGGGACGAACTCATTTCCGTTAATAAGATGGAACCGCGCAAAGTTATCGATGATTTTTTTCCAATTGTCGTTGTTGAGCGTCGCCTTGTTCGTCTTTGTGTCGATAAAGCCCTGAGATAATTGATTGACCGGGAACAGATGGCTGTATCCTTCCTGAAAGCCCATATATTGGACGCCGCCGTCTTGCCTCGTCAGTTTGCCGGCCAATTCATAAACTTCGTCCCACATCATGCCGTTTTTTGGATAAGCGACTCCGAATTTATCGAATATGTCTTTGTTGTAAAACAGCGCTGTAGACACGGTCGCATTCGGAATACCGTATATTTCCCCTTTGCTGCCAAACATCCTCATTTGCTCCTGGACGGCAGGGTATAATTTGTTCATATCGTATCCGTATAATTTGATCAAATCGGAAACGTCGTTCTGCAGCTCGTTGTCGGCCATTAGCGAATAAAAGCTCGCACCGCTTACTTTGACCAGATCGATCGCGACACCCGCCGCAATCAAATCAGATATAGACCCGCCCCCGTTGTTCTTGTTGGCGGAATACAGCTTGAAGGAGAGGTTAGGGTATTTTTTCTGGATTTTGTTGCCGTACAGCTCCATGAACATCTCCTGAGTATAGGTTGCCGAGTTCTCGAACACGTTTATAACGACTGGCTTGGAGGTTGCTGCTGCAATTTTGGCGGCGATATCATTCTTTTCTGGCGCAACTCCGTCCCCCTGTCCGTTGGTAGTACCCCCTGATTTGTTCCCGCTGCTACATGCACTAAGTGCCAATACAAGAATTGTACTTACGATTGCGACCGACCGTTTTCGGATCATGGAAAGTTCCCCTTTTTCTCATTTATTTGAAATTCCTTCGTGTTCGTATCTCCAAACCCACCTGCAGCTCCCGCTTTCGCGTTCGGTACTAAATCCATTCATGTTTAACCGCTTGATCCCTGTACGAAGCAGCTTTGCGGAAATCCGGCACATCGATGACCCTTCCTCCGTTCATGACCGACAACTCGGACAATAGACCAACCGCCGTCCATTCGCAGGCGTCGTACACGTCGATTGCCGGCGGAGCCTCGCCCCGCACCGCCTGAATGAAGTCATGTACGATAAAATAGTCTCCGCCCCAATGGCCGGTCTGCTTCTGCTCCTCCGTGGCGTTAAGGTAGCGCTCCGGCAACTTGTCGGCATATCCGCTCAGCGGTTCCCACTTGGCGTGGTCCATCTTCTCTCCGTCGTTATGGAAATAAATTTTGTGCTGATCACCGAGGCCGCGCGGCGCTTCGTAGCTGCCTTTCGTTCCCTGCAGCGTGTAATAAGTGCAATTGCTCGGCCGGTTCGACACGCAGTCGAGGCGCAGACGGATCAGCTTGCCGCTCTCGAGCTGGCACATCGTGACGGACGTATCCTCCTGCCTGAACTGCGGGGCTGTATGCCAGCCCGTGCCGAAGCAAGCGACGCTTCGGATCCGTTCCCCGCGGAACCACTGCATGAGCGGTCCGAGACTATGCGTCGGGTAAAAGTTACCCCGTTTGCCATATTGCCAGTAATGACGCCAGGAGGTCCGGTTCGCCGTCGGATCGTTCGCGATCCGGCGGTTATAACCGTAGGCAAGATGGCGGTTGCTGTGCAAATACTCCCCTTCGGCATAATAAAGATCGCCGAACATTCCTTGCCGGACCATATTGCCGATCAGCTGGTTTTCCGGAATATAGCAGTAATTTTCCGCCATCATATACACCTTGCCGCACTTCTCCACCGCTTCCTTCAGCCACCACAGCTCATCCATCGTAACCCCGGCGGTCACCTCGCACAGCACATGCTTGCCGGCTTCCAGCGCCTGGATCGTCTGCTGGAGATGAAACTGCATCGGCGTGGCGACGAAGACGGCGTCGATATCCGATTCGAGCATGTCTTCATACACCCGGTACGTATTCGGAATCCGCAGCTGGGCGGCCCTTGCCAGCAGCTGGCCTTCGTGCAGATCGCATAAAGCGGTTACTTCCACGCCGGGAATCGAGCTGAAGCCAAGCATCATACTTAACCCACGTACCCCGACAATGCCAATTTTTAAGGTCACTTCTCCTCGCTCCCGTCTGTGTAAATGGGTACCGCCCCCTAGAATACGCTTACAAAGCTATGAGTTAATTGCAATCCTCCATCTTCGGTTAAAAAGTAGGGCACGCCCCCTTCTATTCAACTGGCGGAACTATATTCCGTGGGCTAAACCACAACTCTAGCGTACCATAGCAGCTTCTCCCCGGTATGATGGATCTTGCATCGTTTTCAACGCTTATTTGCCTTATGTTGCTCTCTTGTATCGTGACCGTCTCCTTACTGCCCGGCTCACCGGTCGCCACGGCGCTCATGACAAGGCGCTTTGCTCGCGGCGATACTGATCCGGGGACATGCCGACCTGCTTTTTGAACACCCGGCTGAAATGGGCCAAATTATTATAGCCAACCTGGTAGCATACATCCGTAACCGTGCTGTCCTTCCGGTAATAAAACAGCAGCTTGGCCTGCTTGATTCGTCTATGGCGCAAATAATCGAAGATGGTCATGCCGGTCATCTCCCGGAACATTCTCGTCAAATAATATTTGCTCATATGAAGCTCGGCTTCCATCTGCTCCAGCGTGACGTCTTCCATATAATAATTTTCAATAAAGGCGATCATCTTCTGCACATTGCGCTCTTTCTCCGCCGATATTCTCGGACTGTTCTCCATCGCCTCCCTGCTCAAATTGCTGATAAACATCAGCAAATCGTAGAAGGCCATCAGGAAACGGTTATAAAACGCTTTTTCCTCTTCCTCATAGAAATGGTTGATGCGCTGTAAAATGTTCTCGCAATCCGCAATCTGCTCCTCGCTAAGCCGGATGCGGTGATTACGCAGCTCAATAAACGGCTTGAGCGGAGAATCCGTACAGAAGTAAGGATCGAACACGGAAGCGAGCTGAGGATCGAATGAAAACCGGGTCTGCACGCAATCCCACCCCGGCTCCTCCTTCGGATTGTAAGGCGTAATACCGTTCGTAATAATCATATCGCCCCGGCCCCACCGGACCGAATGCTCTCCTTGGTCATAGTCGCATTGGCCGCTATGTATGTAATAGAAATGGTATTGGGTACAGTCGTGGGGAGTGACGCAAGGATCGCTTCTCTTGTACTCGTAAGTGGCAAAGGGGAAATGCTGTCGTGGATGACTCATCGATTATCCCTCCAACTCGTATTCATCGGCTCCAGCGGATGGGCAATATAGATCAACTGGCCACACGTTTAATGTAGCACAACCTGGTAGCCAAGATTTGATTTTGATTGCCATTTCCTCTTCTTGATTTGATATATATTGCACATTGGGTGATCGAGTACGGCTGTGGCACGCAAAAAAGCCGTAGACGAACGAACGTTCATCTGCGGCTTAGGTTGTTTCATTTTGCGCGTGCACGACCCGCACTATAAGTCAGTCATACCTTTACGCGTTAGAACTTGCAATGCGCTCCAGCTTCCGGTTTCCGTAAACGCGTTCCAGCCCCAGCTCGGGCATATGGATGTAGCCGATATAACAATCGCAGTCGTTCATCCGGCAAGCTCTCGCTTTCGACAAGCCATCCAAGCCGTCGCGGTACAAATGCCCGATCACGCTGCGGTCCTTGTAGCAGCGTTTGACCGTGCCTGCACCCTGGACGTAAAACACGTCGTAGCCGGTCCGGCATTCCCGGCCGCGGCTGTCGTAATCGGCGGCGTTTAAGCCAAAATGCGGGTCGATGCCGCGCAAGAAGTCAAGATCCGCATCCGAGTAGTAGTCGCGCTTGTCTTTGAAGGCGTTCACCCACATGTAGACGTCCACGGGCAGCGTTCTGCGCATGGAGGCCAGGGCGTCAAAAGCGCTTTTGACCCCGACCGAGCCTACGCTAAACGGCACTCCCCGGCGGTACAGCGTCAAACATTGCCGGACGAAGGCCTCCTCCCCGGTTTGACCGGGATGATACGTAGCCCAGAATGCCGCCCTGCTCGGTTCGAGCTCGCTCGTCCAATCCAGCTTGACCGACAGATTCGTCTGGATCGCCACCTTGTCGATATGCTCCATATGCGACAGCTCGACCATCGCTTCCCGGTACCAGCGGTGCACAAGGCCTTCTCCGTACGGATTGAAAAAAATCTCCAGCCGGTGGCCTTCGGCGCCCTGCCGGCTTGCCCAATCGACGAATGTCCGAACCTGCTGGCGATCGGCGGCGAGCGTGGCGCTGCTGTCTTTCGTTTTGCTGAACGGACAATACGGACAATCGTAATTGCACGACGAGAGACTGCCGCGAAAATAAACGGTGGCGTTCATGCAAACTCATATCCTTCCATAAGCTCCCGCACTTGCGGCGAAATGAGACCCTCTCCGATCGCATCGGAATAGGCCATCCCTTCGGACGTAAGCCGGATCGTTCCTTGTTCGTCTAACGCAAGTCCGCTATCCAGCAGCAGCCCCAGCTCCGGAACATCTCGGATCGCTTCCCGTCCCGGGAATCGTTCTGCATATTCGGCAAGCGTTAGCCCTTCGCTGTGCAAAATCGCCTTCACGACAAATCTTCTGCGCTGCTCGTCCTCGTTCAGCACGTAACCGTAGTCCGCCGTATCATGGCTTACTGCCGCCACATAGTCGGCCAGGATGCCGGCCGTCGCCGCCCGGCTGACCGCATAGCGGGATGCGTAATGGACCCGGCGCGTATAAGAGCGCGCTCCGCAGCCCAAACCGACCATTCCTTCCTCCTGACAGCCGTAGGGCAGCAGCGTTTTGGCCGTCGCGGCCTCGGGCCTGGAGAACCGGCGCATCGAATGCTGTTCGTAGCCTTCCGCCAGCAGTCGGTCCCGTGCCGCCACGTAACAGTCCAGCCGGATATCCGCCCCGCTTGCCTGGATCTGCTCCGGCTTCAGAATCGTCTGTTCGCGCGTATAGAGCGGGTACAGAAAAATTTCCTCCGGCTCGTACGTCAGAGCACGTTCCAACGAGTACAGCCACGATTGCACCGTTTGCCCCGGCAGGCCATAGATGAGATCGAGGTTGAGCACCGGGAACGGATCGCGCTTCAGCAGCGTCAGCGCACGTTCTACCTCATCGGGCTTTTGCGGCCGGTAAATGGCGGCTGCCTCCGCTTCGATGAAGCTTTGGATGCCCATGCTGACGCGGTCCACATGCCGCCGCTTCAACACGTCCAGCCGATCGGCGGTCACCGTCTCCGGAGACGTTTCGACCGAGATTGAGGCCTGACGGACATCCAGCCCCATCGTGTGCTCGGCAATATCGAACAGCCTCTCCAGCTGCTTCGGTTCGAGCAGCGTCGGAGTGCCGCCGCCGACAGCGAAACGAGCGAACGGCTTGCCGCTTACATGGGGAGCCCACCCCCGGGCTTGTCTTTCCAGTGCGTCTACATATTCGACATGGACGTCGCTGCGTTTGTCCGGCAGCGTGAACAGATTGCAGAAGCCGCAGCGCGCACCGCAGAAAGGAATATGCATATACAAAAACCGCGTCTCCTGCGGCTCGTCCCGCCACAAGTCCGCAATAGGGAGCGGCGTTTCGAACCGGCGGTACGCCGTTTTGTGCGGGTAGCTGTACAAATAAGCGCGATAAGGATCGAAACGCAAACTTTCGCTCCAGCTGCCTGCGTCGGATGGTGTTGAGACTAGAGGCCGATTCATATACGTTCACTTCCTTTCCTTCGGAACCTACAAAACAAATTCGCGGTAGGGCACCGTCCATACCGCTTCGTGCGCAAGCCGGTGGCCTTCGTAGCCATCCTCGCCGTAACAAGTCCCGTGATCGGAGAAAACGAGGCAAAATACCGGCCGTTCCCTCTCGCGCAGCGCGGCGAACAAACGGCCGAGCTCCCCATCCACATAGCGGAGAGCCGCGCGCTGCGTATCGACCGAGTCCTTCTTCGCGCCTTCCACGTAATAGTGATTCGGTCCGTGAATGGCCGATACGTTCAGAAACAAAAACAAACGTTCGTCCATCCCCGTCTGCCCAAGCAGCTTCAGCGCGTGATTGACCTGATGTTCCGTCGACCGCGGGTTGGTCACGCCGAACGTCATGCGCCAGTAGCTTTGCTGGAAATAACCGGGCAGCACGCGGGCCAGCGGCACTTTTTTGCTGAAAAAAATAACCCCTCCGATACAAATCGTCCGGTAGCCTTCCGCCGCCAGAGCGGATACGAGATCCGGCGCGTCGAACAGCCACGTGTGGGGATGCGTCTTCAGCCCCGTATCCTTCGAATGAAACAGCCTGACATGGCTGGCCTTATCGGTTGTGGCCGGGGTGGGCAGAAATCCGCCGAAAAACGCATGATGCGCCGCATATGTAAAGCTGCCGGGCGTATGGCGTTTCTCCCAAAACCCGCTTCCGCACAAATTTGGGCAATTCGCTTCTTCCAGCACCGCCGCATCATACCGGAGGGTATCGAGCGTAATCATCAAGATGTCGTGGGTTCCGACAATGGCGTTCATATCCGGCACGCCGGTTCCCCCTTTCTCCGTTTAGCCTGTCTACGGGCCGTCTTGTCCGAGACAAGCGTCCAGCTGCAGCTCGGAAAGCCGCTTCATTTCCCATGTATACGTATCAAGTCCATTGTAAAGGACGCGGTAAAGCAAATCTCCGAACGGATTAACGTCCACCGCGTAAGCGCGCAAAGAGCCGCGGGCGACGACAACGTCGATGCCGGCTACCGCCGAGGCTGGAAAAGCGGCGGCCGCTTTTACCGCGCAAGCCTCCATGCCGGCGATCGTTTCGTCCGTCAGTCCAAGCTCGCGGACATCCATTCGCTCGCTGCGCAAATGCAGGTTCGTAATCGGCGTCCGGCTGACCCGGGCAATGCGATGGCAGGCTTCCCCCGCCACCACAAGCTGGCGAATATCAAAAGCGCGTTCGCCGTAAGCGGCCTTGGCGATCCACTGCTCGACATGCGCCCCGTGGCGAAGCAGCCAGCCCACGATCAAGCGAATATCCTTGTTCTCCGTATACCTGCGAAGCTTCATCGAATTATAAAACATCGGCGGTCTGGTTCTAAACCGCTCCACCCCAATCGTCGTCACCGCTTGCTCCGCACCCGTCGTCGGATTGAGCTGATAGGCGATCACCCCGCAAGCCCCGGAACCCGCAGCCAGCTTAATGAATACGCGATGCATGCGAAGACGGAGCATCGTCTCGCGCAGCGACTCGTAATCCGGAAGGCTCTCGGGAGGGGCGAGCAGCCGCGGAACGGCTACCCCCGCCTCTTTTAGCACGCGAGACGTCTGCCGTTTATCGAACATTTGGATGATGTCCCTCGGCGCATTTTGCCATTTGACACCCGGCCAAAGCCCGGCGGCTTCCTTGTCCAGACGGGCAAGCAGCCGGCCGAAACCGCGAAACCATTGGGACGGATGATACAGCCTTCCCTTTTGCTCCTCCGCCGCTAGCGCCGTTCTGGCAGACCACGGTTCCGGATCGGGCAGATGACCGTAAGGCAGCAGCCGATCGCTAACGCTGTCGCCCGCCCGGTCCGGGGCTCCTAATGCGATCAATTCCCGCTCCACGGCAAAAAGCTCGCCCGGCGCATCGAGCCGGAGCAGCGGTACGCCGCTGCCGCTGTCACTGCCGTCGCGCCCCCGCCTGGGCTCGGCCAGCTCCTCAAGCGAACGGCCTTGCAGCAAATCCAGATAGGAAACGACATGCGCAGGAGGCAGCCCGAGGGCCGTCCTCGCCTGCTGCAGTCCCGTCGTGCGCCGGTTGCCCGGATTTCCGATTACGATCAAACGTTCCATCCTTATTCGGTAAGCGACGGATACCGGTAGTCCTCATCGTCTCCGTCCTGCTGATCGTTAATGTCTACATTCACGCCGGACTGCTTCCAACGGTTCATCATATCGTCCGACATAAAATGGTAGTTCAGATCAAGAGACTTCAGCTTGCGCACCTTCTCGCTGGCGAGCAGCGCTTCGGCTCCCTTGTCCGATAACGTTCCAAGCGACAAATCCAATGTATGCAGCTGGTCCAGGATCGGCGCATCGGCAAGCGCGATGGCAATCTCGTCCTGAATTTCGCTGTCCTTCAAACCCAGATAGGTAAGCTCGGGAAACAGCCCCGGCTCGATGAGCGGCAGAACGTCCTCCAGCCCCCCGTCGAAGCCGTAATTGTCCACGCCCAGGTACAGCTCCAGCTTGTTCAGCTTGGGCAGCGAACCGCCGCGGATGCTTGCCAGCACCTGCTTGCCCAGCCCTCCGCATATGATGACCAGTTCCTCCAGCTTGGCGTGAACGGCCGGCTCCAGAGACAGACCGCTGCTGCCTTTGATCGTGAGCGACCGCAGTTCGGGATACGCCGCGAGCACCGGAGCGATATTGCTTTGCATAATCCAGGAAACTTCGCATTCCTCATAGTCCATGTCGCCGATAAACAGCTTGCGGAGCTTCGGGAATCGGTCCTTCAGGGCGACGAGCTTCTCCACAATCGGTGCCGAATCGTTTTCGTACGAGCCTCCCCAGTCGCCGATCACCAAGCTGGTCAGCTCTGCGGCTTCCGGCGAAGCGGCGAGCTTCTCCAGCAGCTCCGCCATCTGAACGCCTTCCTCATATTGATCGTAATCGATTGCCAGTTTCACTTCCGACATCCCATCCGCCTCCTGCTTCTTTGCCTTCTACTATAGAACAATCGTTCTCCTAATTACTATAAACGATTTTGGAAAGACGGTGCAAACTAGGCAAGACCTGACTAATTCCCCCTATTTAGATAGAGACCGTCTCAGGAAAAATGAAATAGTCCGGAAGATCGATTTTTCCTCTGACCATCAATTTACTAGGGATCGAGCATATTGAAGTAGATCAATGCTGAATAGGACCTTCGAACGAAAGTTGAGACACGAGCGCCAAATGATTGTACCGCTTTTCTTCAAGTTCAAGATTCTGCTGTTTGCAAAGATTCAGTTTTTACATTTTTGCCAGGTCTAGCTCCAATAACGAGTTTAGTTTCAGATTTACCGGTTCAAAGGTTAATGGTTTAGTAACTTCGTTCGGAACAACGACACAAAATAAACCGGCCGATTTCGCGGCTTTCGCTCCTGCGGGCGAGTCCTCGATAGCAAAAACATCACCGGGATTCAGATTCATTAAAGCTAAGACATGCAGGTACAAATCCGGGTATGGCTTCACATGAAGCACATCTTCCGCGGTTGCCATGTACTCGAAATATCGCAATAGGCCATATCTGCTTAATAATTCTACGACTCTTTTCCGGGGTGAACTGGACGCCAAACCGATCGCAATTTTTTTCGCACTTGCCTCTTCCAGTAGTTTTTCAACTCCCGGCATGATTTGAAGCATGCCTAGCTGCTCTTCAACCTTCTTCTTTTTATAGGCTTTCAATTCAGCCTTTGAAAAAGCGGTTTCCGAAGAACGCAGCAAATACGCATAGGGATCAAAGTTATTCTTGTTTCCGCCGATTCTTTGTTCCCATAAGTGAATGGGAAGGTGAGCCCCGTTTTCTGCAAATATTTCATTCATGATTTTGTATTCCATCGTTTCCGTATCCAGAATCACTCCATCAAAATCAAAAATAACACCTTGTACCATTAGCGACCCCTACCCTAATTTATTGGACTCTTTCCCCCGCGCTTCCCTTCGCTTATCGGCGCATGACTTCGGAAGGAGGCGTTCCGTAAAAGGCGGCGAACTGCCTCGAAAAATAATGAATCGACGAATACCCGAGCGATTCCGCCGCAGCCGTTACCGTCAGATTGCTTTCCTGAAGCCGGACGAGCGCCTTTTTCATCCGCATTTTCAGCAAATACTGCTGCGGCGACAGGCCGGTTTCTTTTTTGAACAGCATGTGAAAGTACGATTTCCCCAGACGGCACTTCTCGCACCAGGCATCGATATCGATCCGCTTCTCCGGGTGCAGCTCCATCTGCTCCATAATCGCAACGATGCGATAGTCGGCTGCCGGTTTTGCGACGGTCAAATCATACCAGTATAGCAGCCTGCCTTTGAGCAGCGAACCGACGGTTTCGTTCCGGTAACGGCCGGATAAATCGTAGATTTGTACAATAGGCTCAAGCAGTTCAGGCAACTGCGGATACGAGCCGAGGAAGGAGCATTCGGGCAAAAGCTCCAGCTCCGCGCAAGGCGGTGTCGCCGTTTGCAGCTCCGCCTGGTACGGCTCCGCAGCAAAGCAAAACCGGTGAATCGGAGGCGGTGCCTCTCCGCCCGCCGCGGTAGGCCACAAATCGAAATACACGTTGAGCGAGCGCAGCGGCTCTTCCTCCGAGCTGTAAAACGCATGAGGCCGTCCCGGCGCAACGAACAGCAGCGTTCCTTTCCGCACACGGTAAGAACGATCTTCGACGGTCACGCGTCCGGTTCCTTCTGTGACAAAGGAGGCAATCCCATGTTTCACAATCATCTTGCCGGCAGCTTGTCGCAGGAGCAGCTGGAGCGGTATGATCTCGAAGGATATTTGGTTATACCCGGTCTGCTTACGGACGAGGATATGCGGCCGGTCATCGCATCGATGTCCGAATATGTTGCGGAAATCGCCGATCGTTTGTACACGAACGGATTGATCGAAGACAAGCTGGAACGTCTGCCGTTTAAGTATAGACTCGCCGGGCTGTTTCGCGACTTGTCGGAGAAAGAGTTTCTGAGCTTCGGCCGCAGCTGGAGGCCGCGCAAGCCGGGATATTACGAACTGCTTAGCAATCCGAAGGTGCTGGATGCGGTTGAATCGCTCATCGGCGGCGAAATTTTCTGCAACCCGGTCTACAACGTACGCCCGAAAGTGCCGAAGGTAGCCGCCGGTGCGGTGCCGTGGCATCAGGACAAATCGTACTGGCCGGATGCGAATGCGAACCCGGTCATTACGGTGTGGATCTCGCTCGTCGACGCGACTCTGGAAAACGGCTGCCTCCACCTGCGGCCCGGGACGCACAAGAAGCGTCTGCTCGAGTGGCATCGCGAAACCGTTACCGGAACCGGCTATACGGCGCTGCACGAGAAGCAGCTTGGCAAAGGGGAAACGGTCGTACTGCCCGTAAAGGCAGGAACAGCCATTCTGTTTAACGACCGTCTGCTGCATATGTCGACGCCGAACGAATCGGATCATGTCCGCTGGAGTGTCGACCTGCGCTGCCAACCCACCGATCAGGACCCGATGCCGCAGCACGGGGCGGGGTTTCTGGCGCGAAGCCGACAGTTTCCGGATAGAGTGGCGACGCTTGACGACTGGTTGAACCACAGAGCGGAAAGATCGGCAACCTAAAGCCGTCCCGCAGCCGTAGGCGAGTTATATTATCGCTATCATATCCCCATACGGGCGAACGGTTTGCTATAATAGGAATGAGCTTTGATCTCGCGCGACAGAGGAGGTCATCCCATTCTTCCTGCAGCCAACAAAAAAATCGAAACATTCGAAGGAAAGCGCTTTCCATTCAAAATGAGCATACAACGGGACCGCTCCGTTCTCGTCGCTTCACATTGGCACGAACATTTCGAGCTGATCAAAATCGTGCAAGGTCCGGTGCTGGTGCAGATCGACCAGCATAGCTTTACGGCCGAAGCCGGCGACATTTATTTTATCAACAGCTGTCAGGTTCATTCCGTCACTTGCGTCCCCGGGCTAAACGGCGTTATCAAGGGAATGGTGTTTGACAAGGCGCTGATGTATTCGTTGGAAAATCCGGAAATGCGGCATTTCCTGTCTTTGTTCCTCCGTTCGAATAAGGTGTCTAAACGTTACCGGCATACGGACCCGTTATGGAACGATCTGAATGTCGAAATGGAGAAGGCTTACCAGGAGTTCACGAGCGAGCAGGTCGGCTACGAATATGCCATTCTCTCGTGCCTGTTCCGGATTTTCGTCCCCATGATGCGGTTATACCAGCAAGAGCTGGACAGCAGCGCTCCCCACCGGTATGCCAACCAGTACATGCGGCTGAAGCCGGCTATCGACTACATGGAGGAGCATCTTGCCGAGAAAGTTTATATGGAATCGGTTTGCAAAAAGGTGAATATGAGCCTCTATTATTTCTCCAGTTTATTCAAAAAAGTATTTGGCTTGCCGCCCGTGCAATATTTAGTCCAATTGCGGATCGATCATGCCAAACGCCTGCTGCTCGACGAGGAACGCTCCATCTCGGAGATCGCCGAACTTTGCGGGTTTTGCAATATCAATTATTTTGACAAAGTGTTTAAAGAAAAAAGCGGGTTTACGCCAATGGAGTTTCGCAAGCGTTATGTCCTGAAGTAGGAAAAACGTCCAGGAGCGACGGCAGTTAGTGGGAGTTCCGCTCCCTCTTCCTCCCGTCAGCGCCGTTCCGCCAGCGATAGTGGAACTTCCGCTTCCGTTCCCGCTGTCTTAGCGGAACCGCCTGTTCCGTTTTCGCCACCTCGCGCCCCTACTAGACCCACATAGCGGAAGTCGCACTTCCTTTATTGCTCTGTTTGTCTGGCTCCAACCAGGCTAGCGGCGGCCTTAACGGAACTTTCGCTTCCGTTATCGCCCCTTCAGCAGCGTTCCGCCAGCGATAGCGGAACTTCTGCTTCCGTTCCCGCTGTCTTAGCGGAACTTTCACTTCCGCTTTCCCGCCCGACCCTCGCCAGCCGCCTATCCAGTTGCCCTTATTACAAAACAAAGAGACTGCCGCATATTCGGCAATCTCTTCTTCTCGTAAGTCTATGTCGCCTTTACACCTATTCCACGAAAGTGGTCACGCTTTTCGCCGCAAGCGTGTAGGTAAAGCTGCCTCCGCCTGTCGCGCTGCTTCCGATCGAAGCGATATTTTCCATGTCGCTTGTCCGGTATACCTGAACGGCCGATCCGGTCATCCCGCTAATCGTCACCGTTACCGGCTCCGCGGAGCTGTTCGCCGCAACGAGTACCGCTTTGCCTGTTGTCGCGTTTTTGGCCGCCGTTACCGTCACATAGCTGTTGCCGCTTTCCGCCTTCACGTTATAATCCCCCGGACGAATGAACCGGCTGAACTGTCCCATCGTATACAGCCTCTTGTTGATCACGTACGTGCCGTCCAGCATCAGGTTGACCAGTCCTTCCCGCAAGGCGACGGAAGTCGGCGCGGCAGGTTTGGTGACGAACAGCCAATACAGATAGGAGCTGTAGCCTTGCTCCATTGCCGCATTGATCTGGCCCGCGACCTCAAGTCCCCCGTTCATCATGGAATCGTTCGGGCTCGGCATGCTGTATTCCATCATGAACAACGGTTTGTTGAAGGAACGCAAATCGTAATTGTACGCGTCATACGTATTCCAAGTATAGAAATGTGTACCGATATAATCCAGCTTTTGTACCGCAGCGGGACCCATCTGATTCAATAGTTTGAGCGACGAGCCCAAATGTCCGCCTTCGGGAGCGCCTAGCCCCACATCGATGCCATCCGTCTTGAAAGCGTTGTATACGGCGGACACTACGCTGCCCATCTCCTGCCCCGTGTAAATGGCAGAGGCGTAGTCCATCAAGGCTTCGGGCTCGTTCTGGATGCTGAGCCAGCGTACGTCGTAGCCGTAATCTTCCTTATACTTTTTGGCCCAAGTCAACAAATACTCGGCAAAGTCGTCATAGTGCTCCGGCTTCAGATGACCTCCGCGAACAGCGGACCCGTTGTCTTTCATCCATGCCGGTGGACTCCACACCGATCCGGCGAACCGCATGTCCGGATAACGGCTGACCGCTTCATCCGCGAACCATCTCTGATGCTGATCCGTATCGAAATCCCAGACACCCGACGCGGGCAGGATCGTCGCCTGCTGCGCATTTCCCGGGTCGGGATCGTCCTTCGTAAACGGGTTTATCTCTAGTCTGACGATCGAGAGACCGGCCTCGCCCTCCTCCATACCGAACATTTTATCGAGCAGCAACTCCTGGGTCGGTGTGTCGGCGTTTTTCAAATCGTAAACCGGGCCGTTGGCCGTTGCGCCGAATCCCCATATTTCTTGCCGGACCTCGCTCGTGTCGACTTCGATGACATTCACCTTCTTGGACACAATCGTCACCGTTTTGGTTCCCGACTCCCACGAAACCGTCCCTTCCAGTGCATCCGCTACGAACGACGCCGGCACCATCAGCAGTCCGTCCTTCAAATAAGGCGGAGCTTCCAGCGTGACCGACGAACCGTTCACTAGAGCGGCCGATTCCCCGGCTGTAATGACGCTCGTTCTGCCATTTTTCACGGCGGTCGCCGTTTTCGTCAGCTCATTCCAGCTTACATCCGCCCGCAAGACGGCGAGCGTTTTGGACCATTGCAGGAACGGGACTTCGTCTTTGACCTCGGGCTTGGCGCTCAGATAAACGACCGGCTTGCCGTCCACGACGATCTGCATTTCTTTGGGCGGTAGGCGGGACGGCGGGATTTCCGTCGTAACCCCGGTTTTGACCAGCTCGACATCGTCAAAGTATACGTCGCCGACAACTCCGGCGTATCCGGGCAGCGACATTTGCTCGACGGCGATTCCGTACAGCGGATCGACTCCGACCGTGTAAGGCAGCGTAATTCGGACCCAATCCTGATCGGTGACCAGTGTCCGGTGGTTCGCCCGGTCGTTGAAATAAGACATGCTGCCGCTCAAAGCGCCGTCGATATCGATGACGGAAATAAAGAAGTAACCGGCCTTGACGGAACTGGCCGAGCCCACTTTCGCATACACGGACAGGTCGTATTGAGTTCCGGGGGTAAGATCAAGCCCGGTAAACGCATCGCCTAATTTGATCCGGTTGTATAGCTCCGTCCGACCGGCGACATGAAGGCTTTTGCCGCCATATACGTCGTGCACGACCGTATTGTCGAGAGACATCCCCCAGGTAGGCTGTCCGCCGCCGACTCCAACATTCGCCTGCTGCCAGCTGGAGGCGTTATCGAAGGTAATGCGCTTCGAGGTCGGAGGCGGCACCTCCGCGATTTCCACATCGTCAATATGGAATACCGGCACCGTCTCGGTCCAGCTACCGGAAGCGATCTGCTCGATAGCAATCCCATACACCGTGCTGCCGGTCGCCATGTACGGAAGCGTAATCTTCGTCCATCCGTCCTGGCCGACCAAAAATTTATAGTTCGCCGGATCGGAATAATAAGGCGGGTCCGACGGACCGCGAGTACCCGGGTAGCTAACAACGGACAAGAAGAAATATCCGTTCGTCACGCTGCTGCTCGCGCCGACTTTGGCCCACATGGAAATGTTGTAATGTTTGCCCGCCTGCATATCGAGGCCGTCAAAAGCGTTCGGCAGTTTTACCCGGTTATAGAGCTGCGTTCGTCCGCTAATTTTGACGCTTTTCCCGGTGTCGCCGCGGTATACGGCGGAATCCAGACTAAGCATGGACGATCCGCCGCCGAGCGCCAGGTTCGCTTCGGAAATATTCGAATACTCGTCGAAGGAGATGGTGACTTCCGAGGAGGAGAGTCCCTCACCGCCTTCCTCCGCCGCCGCGGTAAAAACGCCAAACGTTTGCAACAACAGGCAAATGATCAGGATCAAGCTCATCCGGCGTGCGTACTGCCTCTCTCGTACGTTCCTGCACAGCTGATTCATTGCGAAAGCTCCTTTCCCACATTCAAGATAGCGCTTTCATATACAGCGAATGCACTTGACGTTCCAGCCTCCTGCCTCTTACTTCATCTTGTTCGTCTCGATCCATTGATTGATTTTTTCTTCCGCTTCTCTCAAGGCGGTGTTCAGATCTTTGCCTTTCATATAGTCCTCAAAGCTTTTGAACGAAATATTTCGTACGTCCGAAGAATCGTATGGCGAGAAGGCGGGAGCCGCCGGCGCTGTGCTTTTGAAAATCGACTTTAAGTTTTTCCCTTGCAGGAACGGCATATCCGCTCCGAGTGCATCTCGCATGGCAGGGTTTTTCAACGAGGAGAAGCGGGCCGTCTTCCGCGCGCTCAACAGCTGCACCTCATCCGAGGTTACGACGCTCAGCAGTTGCGCCGCCTGTTCTTTATATTTACTCGTTTGGGAAATAGAGAAAATTTGCGCATCGACGAACGCATACAGGTTCGGCTTCCCTTTGTAGCTCGGATATTGCACCAAATCCCAGTTCAAACCGTTTTTCGACGCCTCTTCCAGACCGATATTCAACAGGTTGTTATAAGGCAGCATCGCTATCGTTTGATCTTGCATGAACCAATTCCGCGCTTGGAAGGAGTTCAGCTTATCCGGCTTGTTGTTCGGGATGCTCCATATTTCTTTGGCCAGCGTAAACACGGTCCGCCATCCGTCCGAATTCACCGATGCCTTGTTCGTCTTCGCATCGACGAGCGTTATTGCCAGAGGCATGGCCAGTCGGGCGATCGTATCGAAATCCAGCCCTCTATACGTAACCCCGGCGTCTACGCGGGACACTTTCTTCGCCAGTTCGATCGTATCCTCCCAGGTCATGCCGTCCTGCGGATAAGAAACGCCGAACTTGTCGAAGATCGCTTTGTTGTAGTAATTGGCATTAAAGTGCGCAAAAAAAGGCAATCCGTATACTTCCCCCTGCTCCGACGAAGCGCCGGCAAGCATCTGTGCGTCGAAACGGTTAAAATCCACCCCATTCGGCTTCAACAACGGGGTAATATCACCAAGCAGGCCAAGCCTTTTGTATTTGCCGATATCGGCGATGTTCGTATAAAAAATATCCGGCGTCTGGCCCGAGGCGACCAATTCTTCGATCGTCGCGCCTTTCCCGTTTTTGACCGTTTCAATGCTGATATGCGGATACAGCTTCTTCACCGGTTCCTCGATAAGCGTCTTTACATCCTGATCGCTCAGCGAGCTGTTGGACAAATAAATCTTCAGCGTCGCCGGAGTCGTATTGATGACCGGCTTTTTGGGAGCGTCTGCGGATTTGTCCGGTTCGCCAGCGGCTCCAGGCTTGGTTCCCCCGCATCCCGTCACCACCGCAATTGCAGCAATTAAGCATAAAACGGTTATCGTTTTCCTTTTTCTCATCTGACCTTCCTCCCCTAATGTACAGGATCCTTTTTGCCTGAACTAAAGCGCTTCCCCTTCCATCCACTTACAGGCGTTGTTACATTTACACTATAACAGAGGTGCTTTAGCCGACTCTACGTAACTTTATTGAAAAAATTTATGTTTTTTTGTGATTATGTAACAAAGGTATTCAAAGTTGTGCAATACCTTATAATGTCAAGTTTCTCGGGGTTTAAGGGTATTCATCGTTATTCAATGTTTTTCGATGTTTTACAGGGTTTCTGTGGGTAAACTGTGGGAAGCCCCACCCAGCTTAGGCTAAGCTGGGTGGGGCTTCCCTTTTTAATTTATTTGCATGGTTGCTACGCTTTTATTTTATTGACCACATCTGATATATATTTGGCAAGCCTTATGCTTATTTCGGACCTAATGACCTCCCTGACGATCCCAATACGTTCCTCATAGCCACGGCAAACATAACGATAATAAACAACCATATCGACCTGCTCGTCGCCGTGTATTTTAATACTCCTGCGGGTGAGCTCACGCCGCAGGTCATACAGGTCCTTGGTGATCTTGGTCATAACAACCTCGGCCGATAGAAGGTACAGACGCTTTAGTATGTTGGTCGAATTTTTAATATCGTCGATGCTCCGCTGGACCATCGTCAGCATATGGGGCAGCAGGACGTAATCGCGAATCATGGTCAACTCTTCAGTTGTAGGGCGTGTAGCCTTTTTGTCGTCTCGGGCTTCGTACTGCTCAATATGTTCTGGTAGAGCCATCTTTGACCCCCATCGATTATTGGCATCCAGTTTTGTCATGCCCAATGTCCTCCAATCTGCACGGCCCGCTCCCGAGCCTGCCCCGTCTCGAGCAGCGAGGACGCCCTAATGATGGCTGCCGATCCAAACCGCTCCTTTATTTCATCGACAGCCTGTTCGCGTCGGATATGACGCTCGCGGTCGTCAAATAGATCGAGCTGGTATACATCATCGTTGGTCAGGTCCGTCAGTGATATATGGAGATGCGTTAACGGCAGACCCTGCCAATGCTCCAGAAAAAGCTTTTGTACGGCCGCCCCTACCTCATGCGGCAAATAGCTGGGATTACGCAGCGTCATCTGCCTGCCAAATCCCGACGACCTGTCCCCGTCTGTCTCCGCAGCTCCGACAGCAATAACTCGCCCCATGTAACCTTTTCGGCGGGCACGCCGGCATACCTCGATCACCAACTCCAGCATAATCGGTTCTATGTCCTCAAACGCTCTATACATGCCCCACTTAAGGGCGCGGCCGCAGTTGATAACCTTGATTTGATGCCGCATACCCCTAACGACCGGGCTCGGATCAATCCCCCTGGCAGTCTGCCAATAATACTCGGCCTGAATATCGCTTTGTTTGCCCATCTCTCGGCGCATCCTGCGCTTAAAATCGCCAAGATCAAGGCGGGCAATGTCTCCGATCGTCGCCAATCCCATCCGCAAAAAATGAGTTGTCATGCGGCCCGCAACCATAAACATTTTGTTTACCGGCAAGTCCCATAAGTCGGACATGTTATGATCATCCAACCGATACAAGCCGTCCGGGTTCTTTTTTGCAAAGTTATCCGTAGCCATTTTTGCGAGTATCTTTGTCGGCCCGATACCCACCCTGGACCATATTCCCGTCGCTAATTTAACCCGCGTTTGGATTTGCCGCACGATCTCCTCTATTGACCCATAAGCTGCAATCGATCCCGTCACGTCCAAAAATTGCTCGTCGATGCTATAGGGCTCTACGAGGTCCGTAATTGATTCATAAATCTCTGAAATCAGCAGCGAAACGGAAATGTAGGTCTGCATCCGCGGCCTAATAACAACAAGGTCAGGGCACTTTGCCAAAGCCTCACCCACCCGTTCCGCCGTCGTAACCCCTCTCTCCTTTGCCAGCGGGCAAGCGGCCAGTATAATTCCGCTCCGGCGAGCAGGATCGCCAACAGCTACCGGTTTATCGCGATATTCTGGATGAGCGGCCTTCTCAACCGATGCATAGAACGACTGGCAATCCGCCAAGAAAATCACCCGTTCCCTTTTCATTAGGCACCCCCGAACAAAATACGAACATTCGTTCCCATTATTATAGGCGAGAACGAGAAATTTATTCAACAAGAAAAAAATGTATAGGCGCAATAAAAAAGCATTAGCACAGCGAAATAATCTGGGGGATTGAGAATCGCCGTGTCCAAATTCATTTCTTATATGCTGGTACTACCCCAATTAGATTGCCGTTTCACATTATGTACTAAAAATAAAACCGACCATCGAGTACCATGGTCGGCTTTTTCAAATATCGCGGTTTAGAACGGCTTTCTTATTACTTTAATGATACGTGCACCGCCTCGGATAAGCCGATTTGCTTCTTCCCGATTAATCCGCACTAAAACAGATACGTCTGTCGAGTTCTCCACGTCGAAAACTGAAAAAATACGACCATTAGCGAACAAAACGCCTTTCAGTTCAACTTTCTTGCCACGACTCGGGGTTGGAGGCTTGGTTTGAAATATCGTACGCATGACACCTGCACGAATAAGACTTCTTGCTTGTTGCGCAGTCGTTCGAACGCCGAACACCGGGTCGATTTCGACACCAGGTGATTTAGCTTCAACCTCGACAATCAGGAAAAAGCGGTTTCCAATCTTTGCAATACTATTCGCTCCAATGGTTACTGGCTGCGTTGTTTTCGCCAAGTACAGCACCTCCCTCGCATCATAGTATGAGGAATGATGTATTGTGGAACGTGGAAATACACCCATTAACTGGGGCCAACCTTGCAGGATTGGTAATATGAAATGAAATAATAAAATCCCCGTCCAGCCACTACGGCCAGACGGGGTTTTAAGTTTGTTCAGGAGGTGCCTTGAATATACAAAAACTATGCAACAACCGCCCCAAACGTAGTCGTGCCACCTATCGTCTGCCAGCCTGCGGAGGTAATAGCATCATCCTTAACCTCTAACAAACCCCGTAATATGTAAGCCCTTCTCGCACACACTCAATTTTATTGAAAAAATTTATGTTTTTTTGCTATAACGAAATCCTTCGTGTGCCCATATGAAAAGAAACTGCACCGTGGCCGCCATGTTCAGCAACCAGGTACAGTCTCTTTTCCAGGATAAGCCGCCTCTAAGAAAAAGGAGCGCCGATCAATCCTCGATCTCAGTCAATTCTTGGATCAAATGCCGGATCGTTTCAGCCCGCGCCCGCTCGTCCTGCCGGTCAAACAGAAGCTGCTCCATGAACTCCCATATATCCTCCAATTTGCGCCGATGCCGATAAAATTGCAGCACATCGCGATGGGGTGTAAAACCGCGATGGACGCCGCAATAGACGGCCATAAACTCGTCGTAATAAGACTTGTCCTGAACAAACATCAGGTCGGCTTCAACAGGCGCCAGCTTGAGCCCTTCCCAATCAATGAGTATGAGACATTCATCGGACTGCATCAAATTCCAGTGATGCAGATCGGTGTGGCATAGGGCCATTTTTATTTCTTTTTCCTTCAAATCGGCAGATAGCTGCTCTAGGGAATTCATCCGTGTTACGAGAGATTCCCTGCAAGACAACAAGAACTCCCTTACGACGGCGGAAAGCTTGTCCATGTCCCGGTCCAGTGTCTCTTTCATCTGCGCCAAAAAAGGAACGGCAAAGTTTTCCCGAATGGCCTCCGTTTCGACCGGAATCTCATCGCCATACAAATGAAGCTCTGCGATTATGGCGGCGAGTTCGGCTGCTTGCTTCGCGGTTAAGTCCCGGTCGCCAACTGTCTCTCCTTCAATATACTCGTACAGCAAGTAGATGGCTTCGTCGTCTTCACATTTGTAATCACCGCTTAAGGTCGGAACGGGAACGGGAAGTCTGTCCGTTAAACGGCTGTTGTCCATAAGCCAAACGGTAATCGGCACATAATGATCGATAAAAGAGGTCCATTTCGGAGTTGATGCCCGGCTTTTTTCATAAACCTTTAAGAAGAAGATACGTTCATTACTGCATACTTTATAGGCAAGCGCCGCCCACCCGCCTTGCTGCGCCTGCAGGTCGGTAAGCTCCAGATTGTACTTTTCAAGAAAAAGGCGTTTGATCGTTTCCATAAGATCTCCTTTTCGGTTAATGCCGCCTATTCTATCATTTGGCGCCAAGTATCTTCGATATCCGTAAAATGACTAAAGCCGATTTTTTTGTAAAACGGTTTGGATTCAGGTGCAGATATAAGGAATACCAAGGTGTCTTTCTCTAACTGCTCTTTCAAATGCGCTACCATTGCTTTACCGATTCCCCTCCCCTGGTACTCAGGGTCAACAGCAAGATCGTTCAAGTAACAATCGAAGCAATAGTCCGTGAAAGCTCTCAGGAAGCCCACCAGCTTCCCGTTATGCCAAGCTGATATTTTCACATTTGCATGCTTCAGCATCAAATTCATTCGTCTTTCATCGTCGGGACGTCTTAAACCAGCTTTGTTGTAAAGCGCTATGACTTCCTCGAGTGATGGAGTTTCGTCGCTTTTATATAGGATCACTACTTCAAACCTCCTCCAACTATACCTCGTGCGGGTTGTCGGTTATTTCCATTATCGTATCACACTATTGAGATCACGATAACCTATCGTTCTCCTTCGCCTTGCTTCCAAGCGGGCTGCCCATCGATAAAAAAAGCAGTCCGCAACCGCAAGGAACACGGATGCCGGACTGCATTTTTTTGCTTTCAACATCTTAACAGGATGTTCTCGGTAGCCGACGCGGTTCGCTCGACACTTAGACCGTCTGTCCGGCTCCGTATTATACGCGAGCCGTGGTATGGCCCATCTTGGAAGAAATACGGTCGGCCAACTCGATCAGTACGCCTGCCAATTCCTTTTCCCGTTCAGGCAAATTCACCTTCGACAACGAGCCGGATACGCTAATTGCCGCCGCCACCGCACCGGTTCTCCCCATAATGGGTGCGGCAAGACAGGCGCGGCCGAGCGCGAGCTCCTCCTGCTCCGTCGCATAGCCTTTACGGCGAATGCGGTCAAACTGCTCGATCAATTGGTCCTTGGACACAAGCGTATGCTCCGTGAACGACCGCATCGGCGCCTCGGACAGCAGACGATCCGTCTCTTCCGGCTCCGAGTAAGCGAGCAGCACTTTTCCCATTGCCGTGCAGTGCAGCGGATTGCGTCTGCCGACATACGTGTACATGCGCGGCGAATCGTAGCTGTCCACGTGAGCCAAGTAAAACAGCGTGTCATCGTCCAAAATTGCCAGATTGGCGTCCAAGCCAAGCCGCTTTTCGATCTCGTACAGTTCGGGCAGCGCCTGCTTGCGAATTTCGTAATTGTTAAGCGCCACGCCGCCCAGCATGACAATCTCCGGGCCGAGCCGATAAAAACCGGTCGCCTCGTCCTTGACGACATAACCGATCGACACCATTGTCGTCAGCAGGCGCGACACATTGCTTTGGGTCAGATTGAGCATTTTGGCGAAATCGATGACCCGCAATTGCGGCGTCTCGTTGGAAAAACAGGATAAGATGCCAAGCGCCCTTGTCACGCTTTGCGTCAGCATGGCAGGGGATTGCTCCATTTTCAAATCGATCTTCCTTCCGCAATTGCTTCATTACGCAATTGGTTTGCTTATTATGAGGATCGATTGTATTATAGCACAGTTCACCTGCCATTAGCACAATACACCTGCATTAGAAGCGAAGCGGTCTCTCGTACGAATTAAACAACTGCTCCTGTTGAATCTACCCACGATGTACCATTCCAAAAAATAGGCTTATTTAGAATCGTATCAAAATAGGTAATCCCTACTTCCTTAGTATCACCTGGCCGATTAGTGGTTGGTCCAAAGTGAGAAGGCTTAAACGCCTCCGCATAAGTGTCCGGAACATTTCCTAATGTTCTAATTGTATTAACTGTCGCACCGCTTCTAATGATAAAATGAGAAGTCGCTGTACCGGTTACCAGTTTGTTTTTGGTTGCTTCGACATAACCTGTACAACTTTCCCTGAAATCGTACAGATAAGACACGCTTGTTAAATGAATTAAACTCAATTCGTTTTCTTCCAGCTTGATATCGGAACAAAAAGAAAATGTATTTCCTTTTTGCGAATTAAACATTCTATTCTTTCTAATGGTCAATCCGTCAACATAAAGCGGCGATAAACTTCTTTCACATGTTCCGCCATCCAGACTATCAAAGGTGTTCCCTTCAATGTTCATGTTTTTAATTTTGAATCTATTCGATCCTGTCTGATAATTGTAAACCCATGAACCGGATGCTTTTACATGGTTGTTATAAATATTTATATTTTCAATAACTTCTGTTCCTGTGGTGTTTGTGCTATTTGTAAATACCACGAATCCACCGTTTCCGCCTATGTCATAAAGCGTTCGTGTGATTGCTTTATTATCTCTAATTTCAACATCTCTAACATCTTTTCCGACAACGGCAAATCTGCATATTTTATAAGAATCGATGATAACATTGTTGATAATTCTTAACCTGTCCACTCTATTCAAGGAATAAGCAAACGCAGCATCTGCCCCGATAATCGTGTTCCCTTCGATGGTTACATCTTCACAATTCCCTGTATTGATTCCCCTTGAGAAACCTAACGCATTGATAACATTATTTCTTATTTTCACATTTCGGTTAAGCTGGTGTGCATCATCCGGGCCAATTACGTTAATGCAACCGGTTAAATTATTGTTTTCAAACCATACATTTTCTTGTACAAACAACCCGCCTAAAGTAACGTCTTTCGCTTCATTCCCAAAATCGATAGACGTCCCGCCTTGAATGATATTGTTTTGTACTCTGACATTTTTCGAATAGATGTTCAGTACACTGCCAGCGTTGCTTCCTCTGTTAACATCTTCCCGAATATCTGAATTAGTAAGCACAAATCCATCGCAATACCACGCAGAAATAGGCGTCGATACTCGTGTGTTATTGGAAAAGAATTTATCAAAAGTCAGATTTTTTGTTTTGTATCCGGTAATGCCTTCTAAAAATGAATTGACGAATTGGCCGCCTTCGAAATGAACTCCTTCACATTGTTCAAATACGGCTAAATGCCAACGAACAAAGTCCCCCGGTACCCTTACGCCCGCATTGATAGTGTTACTGACAAAACGAGTGAATGTACAGTTTTCAAATCTGATATTTTTGCTTTGTCTAAACCTCAGCAGATTCCGAACTTTCGTCTTATCGTCCGTACCTACATATGCCGGTGAAGTAATTCCACCATCAAACGTAATCCCTTTGAAAATCATATTTTCTTTACTCTGAATATCAAACAAAGTATCTACATATTGTCCGACGTCATTGTAATTTTTTGCTTTTAGAACGCTTAACCCTTCTATTCCGCTAATCATCGAACCAGATGGAATGTTCATATTTTTAACCACAAACTCTCCAGGCGGAACGAATACATGCACATGATCCAGTAAAGCTTGATTGAGAATAGCGCTATTATCTGTTATTCCATCATCGACAGCACCTAGACTTTTAAAATTCACTCCTCTTTCATTAAACTCTCGAACCGTTTGTGCCCAATGCTCGGAACATTGCTGCTCACATTCCTGAACGACCTCTTCCACAATTCGCCGAATCCCTTCCGCATTTCCATTTGAGTTGGCCGCCGAGTTTCCATAGACGTCGCCCGTCACCGTATTGGTATGGCCGGCCAGTCCCTCAACGCTATGGGGGAATAACATTCCCGCAACAGCGGCCGTACCGGCCACACTCAACAACTTCCTTCTGCTCAACTTCTCCATTTTTTATACCCCTTCCTTTCGCTCAACGAATATACAGCCTCCATAAACTCGAGAAGCTGCAAAACAGGTTACCTGTCCAGGCTCTTCCAGAAGATTGTTCCGACTAGAAGAGCCTTTCCTGCCATCATTTCAGTTCTTGCATGGCCTTATTGGCCCTTTCTTCCTGTTCGCGCAATGCTGTATTGATATCCTTTTTCTGTAAAGCCATTTCCTGAGCGACTGCATTTATATAGGTATCCGTTGCGGATTTCCATCTGGAATAATCAGGTAATGGCGCAGGAGATACTTTGAAAATAGCTTGCAAATTCTTACCATTATAGATTTGGGAATCCTGTGCATAGGTCATTTTCATTTTCTGATCTTTTAAAGCCGTAATCATCTGACCATTTTTGTTGAGCCGCTCTTGTACTTCGTCAGAAATCATCGTCATAATGACCTGGTATGCGGCTTCCTTATGCTTACTCGCCTTAGATACTATTAGCATAGGAAAGTCTACGGAGTTACCGTAGTTAGGCTTCTCTTTGAATACCGGATAAGCAGATAGATCCCAATCGAATGGAGGGTTAGCACTAACGAGATTGGTGGTCCCCATAATCCAGCCCGCCTGCATAGCAATCGTACCTCCAGCCATGTTAGTTGGGCGCCAGTTAGTACCGTTAATGAATCCAGGAATTTTAAGCAGCTGCTCTTGTAAAGAAAAGACATATTTATGTTTATCATCCGTAAGAGCGGCCTTTTCATCTTTTTCATCGAAATTAGACGCTCCATACTGCCTTAACCAATTCACTGGAGTAGGAGGGGCGCTGCCAATATATTGAACTTCCCCATCCTTGCGGGTTAATTTGTTGGTTAGTTCGATAAACTTATCCCAGGTGATGACGTCCTCAGGATAGCTGACACCGAATTTGTCGAATAAATCTTTGTTATATAGTAAAGATCCATAATTCATTCCGAAAGGCAAACCATAGATCCCCTTATTTCGACCTAACCCGCGTAAAGTTTCGACTATAGCCGGTTCGAATCGATTAAGATCGACATTGAATTTTTTGATCATAGGATTTAAATCCTCAGCGTACTCCATATCTAAATACTTGTTCAAACCCGTATTACTATCTGCGACTAGATCCGGTATCGTTCCTGCAGCGATTAAAGCTTCAATACCGTCTTTCGCAGGGCTTGTTACTTTTAGCAGCTTTAGACTAATGGCAGGATGTTTGGCTTTAACGGGTTTGACAAAGTATTCCTCGAATTTTTCTTCTGTAATTCCTGTGTTAGCATCCAAAAAGAGAAGCTCAACCGGAGGACCGTTATACTCGTTTATGTTCTTAACATCGGAACCTTTCTGGACTTGTTCATTGGCTTCATTTTTTTGATTATTTCCACAACCAGAAAGTATACTCACAGAAATTAATGAGGCTACAAAAACAGAGCTTACAAAATTGTTCCTTATACTAAACATTACATTTTCCCCCCATAGTAATCCCAAAAATAAATGGTTCCATCGTAATGGCACTTTACTCTACGTCTGATCAATCGGTAGGCACATGTGTTTTGCACTTGAATCAAACGCCTTTGGTTTTGAACCAATGCACGATGTCGTCTTGACGGAAATGCCGCCAATCGCCGTGGCCCGCTTGGACAATCTGAGCCCGTTGAGCTTCTTGAGCAGCCTGCCCTTCCTGGCCGTTTACCCGAATCAATTCGGCCGTCGATCCGTTAGCCCGATACAGCTCTCCCCATTTGACTGCATGTTCGGCCATAGGCAATACGCGGTCCTGCGCGGACCCGATCAGCAGGGCAGGCGGCCGGTGCTCCGGCTCTATCGACCATCCGTGCCAATCGCGACAACACGGATCGCTGCCTGCGGTTTTTTCCGCGAATTCCGTGTCCTCGTCCGTAACGATGCCGTATGCCTGTTTCACCTGCGCCCGGTGCGTGTGACGGAACGCATGGCGCAGGTTGCACAGCGGGTATAAGCCGACGATGGCCGACACCGCCTCTGAGCCAAGCAGCGCGACGCTGTTCAGCGTCGTCATAAACCCGTTCGAAGCACCGAGCATGCAGCAGTGCTCCGTCACCCGGTACGTCGTCCTCATGTGATGGTAAAACGCTGCGCAAGCTTGCCTGCAACGCTCGTTTCCGTACAGCTGATCCCCTCCGTTTTGTGCACCGCAAACGATAAACCTTCTTCCAGCAGCGCCTCGATCAACGGATTGGAGTACAGGCGGAAGCCGTCCGCAGACGCCGACAAATAATAACCGTCACGCTGCCTATCGACGCCGTATTGGGTTTTAGACGTAAAGTTGGCAGTCCGTTCGCTGCCGCCCATCGTCCAGCCGTTGCCGTGATTGCAGATGACATAGGGATGCGGGGCGGAAGAACGCCCGTAGTTTGAGGGAAGCCGGACAAAGCACCACTGGCTATCCGCCCCTTCGCCGTACCGGTAAAAACGCACCTCCTCCATCAGCCGATGCTCTCCCTGATTTGCGCCCAGTCGAACGTAAAAGCTATAATGTCCGGCATATCCCGCACGAGATGCGGCGCATACGTGATGACGTGAAGGCGGGTTTCCTCCCCTTCCCCGGTGAACAGATGCTCCGCGTAATAGGAATGCCCGATCTGCGACTCATTTTCGTCCAGAAGCACATTGCCAAGCAGCGTCAGCGTCTCCGGATCGAACCGGTACAGACGCAGCGAGGTCGGCGCTCCCCGGGCGACATTGCGGCATAGCACATACCAGTTTCCAGCCCGTTCGAACAGCTTCGGTCTGCCGATATAGGCGATCGAATCGTATACGTCCGACCATCTGCTTTCTCCGGTGCGGCGAAACTCCCGGTCCGTCCGGTATGCCCGTGTCGCCTGATTGTCGCCGCGGGCCACGATTACGTAGCCGTCCCGGTACGCCAGCAGCGCGCATTCGTTAAACGCAAAGTCGAACTCCTCGTTCAGATTGCGGATATGCGACCAGCTATGGCCAGAATCTGCGGATCGCAGTGCGTGCACCGCCCTTCTGCCGCCCGCGAGCTCGGGAAACGACATGGCCAGCAGATCCACCGCGACTTTTGCCGGTTCTATCTGCTCCGTCACCAGATCCGCCTTGTCTTCTGTTCCGATCCAATGTGCATCGTCCAACGCATATCCGTAGGCATAACCCCCGGCCTGCGGAAACCAGCCTTCATCGCGAAACGATTCGCTTTCGTCATCGGAGCGGTATACGCGCAGGCCCATCCGCATCTTGACACCGCCCGGACGCTGAATATCGACCGAAAGCGTTATGGTTCCGTCAGGCATGCGGGTGAGCTCCGGATTTTGATGAATCCAGCCGGGTGTACGGTCTATCGTCTGCCTGGACACTACTTCCCCGGAGTTCGGTTCGTACCTGAGCGTCTCCAGCGACGCCTCCGGGTCGAGCGCATGCCGGTCGCCGTTTTTGTAGGCAACCAGCAGTGTGCCGTCCGGCAGCGGCAGCACGGTAGGGAAGGCATAATAACGCGCTGGACCGCCGCTCCCGTTGTCGGTTAAAACGCGTATCCGCTTGGGAAGCGCATTCATAGGGCTGTCACCTCTTGTTCGCAATCTTTGGCATATCGCACAATCGTTTCATACAAACGCCTAACGGCCGGTTCGTCCGTTTGTCGAAGTCCGGGCAGCGGTCGCCGCGGCTCCCCGCAATCGACGCCGCGCAGCCGCAGTATCCCCTTGACCGCGGCGAACAAGCCGATGGAACGAATCTCCGTAATGATGTCATTCACAATAAACTGCCAACGCTGCGCCTCCGCCGCATGTCCGAGCCGATATTCGCGCTCCAGCTTCAGGAACAGCTCGGGCATCGCTCCGTATGTGCCGCCGATGCCGGCGTCCGCCCCCATGATGCGTCCGGCTACATACTGCTGATCCGGTCCGTTAAAGACGAGAAACTTTTCGCCGCCGATCGCTTTGAACCGCTGCAGCTCGTATGTATCAAACGTCGTCATTTTGATGCCGAGCAGCCGCTCGTGACGCAGCAAGTCCCGCAGCATGTTTTCCGTCATGCGAAAGCCGGTCGCAGATGGGATGTAGTACAGAATAAATGGCAGAGCAGCGCTTTCCATCACAGAAAGCCAATACTCCTTGACCGCCTCCTCCGTGTATGCGTAGTAAAATGGCGGGATCGACGACACGGCATCCGCGCCGCACGTTTCCGCATGCCGGGCCAGCCGGATCGCCGCACCCGTCGTGGCTGCGCCGACATGAACGGTGACGGTCGCGGTCCCCCCGTTCTCCTCCAGAACCGCCTCCAGCGTCCGCTCGCGCTCCTCCTCCGTCTGCAAGATGCCTTCTCCCGTCCCGCCGCCGACATAAAGCCCGCGAATGCCGGCATCCAGTAAATGCCGCGTCAGCCGTCTGACGGATTCGGGCGAAACGTTCCCGTACGCGTCATAGCAGGCAGGCATCGCGACATGAATGCCGGAAAAACGGTCAGCTTGCTTGATTGTCATGGATAAGTCCTCCGTCTTCGGAAGCATGAACAGTGGTTCGCCCCTCCGCCAATCCGGGTTTGCGTTTTTACGATTAGCCCGTTGTTGAAAGGGACTCGATTACGTTCATGTTCACTAGGTTGTTGTCATGCAGAGTGAAATTGCAATAAATTTGCAATTTTATGAGATCCGTCGATCTAAAATCAGATCGTTGACCAAATTATATTATTTACATTCATATTATGCAATATAATTTTATATTATGAAATATACGTTTGTTATTAATATTGACTTTGTGGGTTTTATAACAAACCTAAAAACGCCGTAGCCGCCCGATTGGGACAAGCCCCGGCGACTTACAGCGTTGTTTCGATATAGATATACCGGTCAGAAAACACAGCGAGGCCGCCGATCCTGTCGGCAGCCTCAGCCTGCTCATATATGAAACATTAACAGTAAACCTTTGTATTACGCGTCAACCTGCCGCCCCTACTGTGAGTTGTGCAGCTTAAGAAGCTCCTCGATCAGGACACCGTTTATCCGAAGACCTTCTATGTTGCAGTCCGTAAAATTTACATTAGCCAGATTACAGTTGTTGAAGCTGCTTCCTTCGATTTTGAGATTGTCGAGTACAAGAGGCTGCTCGGCACCGGCATTCCGAATCGTCATCCCGCTAATGTTCGCCCCATCGATCGTAAGTCCGGTAAGATTCGCATCGCTAATATGGCCGTTTACCATGTTCATATCCGTCATCTTGCAATTTCGAAGATCGGCATACCTCACTTTCATATTCGTCAAGGAGACATCGTCGAAAACAACATCCACTATACGACAATCCCGAAATTCGGAGTTCGAAATATCGGAATTTTTGACCAGCAGCCTCTGTTTCGGCTTACGCTTATCCACAATCTGAATGACAACTTCTTCGTTTTCGCTCATTTCTTCTCGCCTCACTTTGGGATTTTTGATTTCACTATGTATCGATGCCAGTAACGATTACTTTCTATCAAAATCCTAGCTATAAATTTCACTTCAAGATTGTAGCTACCTACTCGTACTGACGCATAATGTCCGCAAGCGTCTTTTTCATATAGGCCACAAGCTCCCCAGGACTCTCTACTAACGCCTCCTTGCCCAATCCGATGAAAAACTGGGCTAAGTAAGGAAGCTCGCTCTTCGGAACGTCTCCCTCCAGCCAGCCAGTCCCATCCTCCCGCGGACGCAGCTTGCGCGCCAGCCAAAGCTCGGCCTCGCACCGCCGAACGCCTTCTCTGCTTAGTTCTGCGCGCAAACTCACCCGATCCTGCTTGAGCCTGACATGCGACTCCCAGTTCCCGAGATGAACATGCTGCAAATCCAGCGGTCTCCTTTCGCCCCCCGCATAGTCCGCCGAACGGATGCGGTCGCACCGGAACAGACGAATATCTTCCCGAACAAAGCAATACGCCGGACAATACCATAAACCGTTTCTGGCATAAATGCCGATCGGCTGTATGTGCCGGGATGAACTTCCCCCGCCGGATTCGTATTCGATGGCGATCACAGTTTGGCGGATGGCCCCGTCCAGCAAAATCGCCATATGCGGAGATTCCAGCTGCCTGACCGGGGAAACCAGATCAAAGCGGTTTTTCATTTGATCGATTCGGTCCCGCGTATCCCCCGGCATGTACAAGTAAAATCTGTTTAAGGCCGACTCCGCTTCCGTTTCAAAAGGGAGAGACGAGTAGTGCCGGAGGGCATGACTTGCAAAAAAGATCGCAACCGCTTCTTCTTCGGTAAAAGCAATCGGAGGCAGTATTCGCTCGTTCAGCACCTGGTACCCGCCATGCGGGCCCACTTCGGAATACAATGGCACTCCCAGTTCGCCAAGCTCCTGCAAATCTCTGAGTATCGTTCGGGGCGATACGTCAAATTCCTGAGCAAGCTCCTTGACGGTAAACTTCCGCTTCCGGTTGACGGTCATCATTAAATCAAGCAATCGTTTGGATTTGGACATCGCGAAACTCCATGTTTTTATTTGTGACAATACTTGTCACTATTATCGGATACAATAACAATCAAGTCCAGCTGATAGCTGAGTAAAAAGGAGTTTGTAAAACAATGACCGTACAATTGACCGCATTTTTAATGATGGACGGAAATGCCAAACAAGCGATTGAATTTTACAAAGAAGCATTGGAGGCCAAAGTCCTCTTTTGCCAAACCTATGGCGACGCACCGGAAAATCCCGCATCCCCTTTGCCTGCGGGCACGAAAAGTTTGGTGTCGCATGCGATTTTGCAAGTCGGCATGGCCAAAATCATGGTTGCCGATCAAAGTCCCGGCAAGCCTCATCAAAGCGGAAATCAGGTTCAAATCTGCATGACGACGAACGAAATCGAGAAAACGGAGAAGTTTTACGAGTTGTTGCAGCAAGGAGGACAAGTCGGGATGCCGCTGCAGCCCACTCATTTCAGTCCCGGGGTTGCCATCGTTACCGACAAGTTCGGGGTGGTCTTTCAGCTTGTTACGATGACTTCGGAAGAAGCCGCCATTCGGGGGCATCAGAAGGACGTCTGATTTCGGGCTGGAAAGGCGTGTCACGTATGAGTCGGTTCTAAATTTAAAGGCTGGAGTTACCGGCGAACCGGCAACTTCAGCCTTACCTTCACCTTATAGCGGCTCTGGTTTTACGCGCCAGCATTCCCGTCGAAATCAATCACGAACCGGTACCAGGTGTTAGTTTGAAACGTTTGGACCCGGCCTGCAAGGCTTAGCGGAACTTTTGCTTCCGCATTTTTACCCTACACCAAATATTGTCCGGTGATCGACTGTTTCGCATGGACGATTTGCTCGGGCGTGCCCTCGAACACCACTTGCCCCCCCTTGCTGCCTCCGTCCGGTCCCATATCGATAATCCAATCCGCCTGGCTGATCACTTCCAGGTTATGCTCGATGACGATCACCGTATTGCCGGCATCGACGAGACGGTTCATAATGCCGAGAAGATGACTGAGGTCCGACATATGCAAACCCGTCGTCGGCTCGTCCATCACATAGATGCTGCCCTTCTTGTGCAGCTCGCTGGCCAGCTTGATGCGCTGGCATTCCCCGCCCGAGAGCGTGCTGAGCGGCTGGCCGAGCGTAATATAGTTCAGCCCTACGTCGCTCATCGCCTGGAGCTTGCGCACAACCTCTTTCAGCTGAAAAAACTCCAGCGCCTGCTCCACCGTCATCTCCAGCACATCTGCGATCGACTTGCCGTTCAATTTGTAGGCGAGCACTTCTTCCTTGAACCTTTTGCCTCCGCATACTTCACACGGCAGCTTCACGCTATCGAGAAAGGAGAGATCCGTATACACGACGCCTAACCCTTGGCAGTTCTCGCAAGCGCCCTTGGAATTGAAGCTGAACAACCCTTGATTCACCTTGTTTGCAGAAGCAAACGCTTTGCGCACATCATCCATAATGCCCGTATAAGTCGCAGGGTTCGAGCGCGTCGATACGCCTACCGCCGATTGATCGATAACGATCGCGTCCGGATGCTGGCTGAGGAATACTTCATTAATCAGCGTGCTTTTGCCCGATCCGGCAACCCCCGTGACTACGGTTAATACTCCTGTCGGAATATCTACGCTTACGTTCTGCAGGTTGTGAAGATGAGCTTTATGGATGGACAGCTTGCCGGACGGATTCCTGCATTCGTGCTTCAACTGCAGCGGCCGCTTTATATGGGTGCCTGTCAGCGTACCCGACTCCAGCAGGCCCTGGTAGCTTCCTTCATACACGATGTTACCGCCGCGACTGCCGGCGTGAGGCCCTACGTCGACGATATGGTCCGCCACTTTGATTACATCGGGATCGTGCTCGACGACAATGACGGTATTGCCTTTGTCGCGCAGCTTCTGGAGCAGTTCATTCAACCGGTGAACGTCGCGGGGATGCAAGCCGACGCTCGGCTCATCGAAGATGTAAGTGACATCGACCAGACTGCCGTTCAAATGCTTCACCATTTTGACCCGCTGCGACTCGCCGCCGGATAAGGTATCCGTCTCGCGGTCCAGCGTCAGATAGTCCAAGCCGATATCGACCAGATGCTGCAGCCGCTCCGTGAGCGACTTGACCACAGGGGCTGCGGCCGCATCGTTTATTTCCCGAATAACGCGGATGAGGTGTCCGACCTCCATAGCAGACAGCTCGGCAATGTTATGTCCGTTGATCTTGCAGCTCAACGCGGCTTGGCTGAGTCTCGCGCCGTGACAGCAGGAACAGACGCCTTCGGTGATGTAAGGCGCAACCGTTTGCTGGGTGCGTTCGGATTTCGTTTTGACGTCCTGCTTGATATATTTATTGGTGAATTTCTCGATGACGCCTTCCACCGTAATATTCGTTGCTTTCCCGGCAAAATCCATCTTGACTTTCTTGGCCTTGCCGTAGAGCAGCTCTTCCAGATCCTCAGCCGAATAATCGCTCAGCTTCTTGTCGGGATCGAAAGGCCCCGACTGAATGACCATGTTCCAATCCCAGCTATCCACCGCGTAACCCGGCAGCATGATAGCCCCTTCCTTCATAGACTTGGACAGATCCACTGCCTTGTCCATATCGATGCACAAACTGCGGCCGATCCCGTTGCATTCGGGACACATGCCTTGCGGATCGTTAAAGGAGAACACATTCGCTTGTCCGACATAGGGCTGGCCTACCCGCGAAAATAATAAACGAAGGAGCGGAGAAATATCGGTAATCGTGCCCATCGTGGAATGAGAGCCTCCGCCAAGCCGCTTCTGGTCTACTATAACCGCCATGCTGAGATTCTCGATCGCGTCCGCGTCGGGCTGCGGGTAACGGGGCAGGAAAGTGCGCACGAACATA
The DNA here is from genome assembly GCF_003626695.1 of Paenibacillus ginsengarvi. Lineage (GTDB taxonomy): Bacteria > Bacillota > Bacilli > Paenibacillales > NBRC-103111 > Paenibacillus_AB > Paenibacillus_AB ginsengarvi. The sequence goes on along the minus strand of NZ_RBAH01000022.1, from coordinate 114,544 downwards.
CTGAAGTTCTCATTCAGCAGTCGCGTCGATTCCGCGGCGATCGTATCGAAGACGATCGACGATTTGCCGGAGCCGGATACACCGGTGAAGATCGTAATGTTCCGCTTCGGGATGCGCAAAGATACGTTTTTGAGATTGTTCTCCCGTGCAGCAGTAATGACGATATATTCCTGATTCGATTCGCTCATGATTGACGTCCTTCCGATTTATATTTTCGTCCCACTCCACATTATACCATTTTAGGAATCGCAAAATCCTGCTCTATCGTCCGAGGCACATAAAACCGGCTGCATCCTGCTTGCAGCCGGTTACCTCCGAACTTCTTCCACCGACCTGCTGGAGCGGCTGCACCGCGCCGGCGTAGTGTTCACCTTCGGCTCGGATGCCCATAGCCCCGCCCAATTGCTGTACGATTAAGAGGCGGTGACGAGTTACCTGCATTCCATCGGAGTGCGGCAGCTCGCCACGTTCCGCAACCGCAAACGAATGATGGTCCCGCTGGGGCGTTAGCAGCGCTGAGCTGCGGACCGGATCGCGAGGTCGGCCGAGCTTTCGGGCCGGCCTCCTCTTTTATGATGCGGTAGTTTATATATGAGAACGCGTATCTTTTTTCAAAACCAATATGGCCGCTGCTATAAGGAGTACCCCCATAAAAGCGGGCGCGGCATGACCAAGCGATACATAGATTTGGCCTCCTATAATAGGCCCGATTATTCTTGCTAAAGCCTGAATCGATTGACTGCCTCCTTGAATCCTTCCTTGTTCGCTGGAACCGACAGACTTGGAGAGCATCCCGTTGAAGGAAGGCCCGAAGATCGAATCACCGAAACCGAATAGAAACATTCCGGCAATAGCATGGTCAGCAGAAGGATCAGAATCCCGACGACCAGCTTGATCGCCGCAATGTCCGCATATAAGTAAATCATGAGGCCTGGGATTATCATGATCAAACTTCCCGTAATCAATCTCCCCATAAGCCGCTTGTTTAACTCTTCCCGAATCCTGAACATCTTGAACATCGATATAACAAGCGAATGTTCAATTGGATTGCGGTATGAGCCGGAAACATCATCAGAAGAAAAGGCGTCCCTATAATCGAAAAACCGAACCCGGTACTCGCTTGCAGCAGCGAAGCCGCAAACACTACCATCAACAATACAAGCAAGTTCTCAATAACATTCACCGCCTAACGCCGGACTTTCTCGGTGGCCGACCAGTTTCCTGTATTATAGACATATCCGCTTAATCCCTCAACCCTTTTTCAGCCATTTCGCCATATCGAACAGCTCAAAAAGCACCCAGGATTGGGTGCTTGATGATACATGCCGGACGACGCGCAAACGGTAGCGCTCGTATAACAGCCGGCGCCGTTATTCTTTTTTGATCCAACTGCTGCCCAGCCAAGTTTTGATCCTAATCCAGTCGTTCCACCGCTCGATCGCCTCTACTTCCTGCGAATGCAGCTCGGCCAGAGGCAGCTTCACATCCGCTTTCGGGGACGCATAGATCGGTGTTTTGTCCGTCAGCTTGACTCGCTGTTCGTAAGGCTCTGTATGTCCGATCAAATAAGCGGACGGTTCCGGACGAATCCACTTCGGACCAAGCCATGTCGAAACCCGGTACCATTGTCCGAGACGAGCGTTTGCTTTCAGCTTGGCGTCTTTCAGCGTGGCCCCAACCGGCGAAGATTCGCTGGGACGATTGTACAGCTGCACTTCCCCCAGAAGCTGAATCTGCTCTTCCATCTGCTCGATCGGATAACGCTCCAGCCACAGGCGGTACCCCTCGGCGGCCAAATACAGCGGGACTTCTTTATTTTCCTCCCATAACTCGCCGAATGTCCAGAGCGGCAGTTCGTTTTCCTCCTGATACGTGCCCAGCTCCGCCGTGAAACCCGGACGTCCGAACTGCATGATGAACCAATCCGTGAAGCCGCCGCCGGAAGGATTTTTCTCCGGTTTGACCTGGCCGTATCCGGTCATCGCGCTGATCGCGTTAGCCAGCCTTTTATCCCGATTCACATGCTCGGACGACGTATTGAAATGCCAGTACAGCACCCGGCCCGACGAATGGTACGAAAAGGCGATTTCCGGGTCGATCTCGTACGTTAACTTCATCATACTAGCCGCTTCCGCTGTCTGCGCCGGCTCCCAGCCTTTAAAGTTTTTGAATTTCGGGTACCCGGGAGAATTGCGAATGTCGGCCCACATGGCCGGGTATTGTCTGTTGATGTCGACCCCTTGGGCATTCGCTTTCCAATGTTTGAAATTGCTGCTGTTTCCATTCATTCCGAGCAGATTCGCATGCCAAAATTCGGGGAATGCCTCCAGCCCTTCCTGCTGAAGTGCAGTGCCGTCCGGGTTGACCATAGGCACAAACCAAATTGTGCAGCGGTCCAGAATATCGCGAACGTTATAGTCTCCATAGTTCACATCATGCTCGTAAGCATAGGCGTATCGGTCGATCAAATACAAAATGAGATTCGTCCCCATCCACTCGCGTGCATGCTGAGCCCCGTCCACAAGTATCGCGGCATCCCCCTTGCCCAGCTTGACCGCCCGGATATCCCGCCCGAAGACGGTTTGGCCGATCGATTGAAGTTCGATTAAGTCCGGATAGGCAGCAGCCAGCCGTTCGAGATCTTGCATCATCAGCGGATACGTGTACATTTGATACGGATCAATGATTGCTTTGTTTGCGACAGCCGAATCCGCGCCCTCCGCCGGGTCCGGGTTCGCGATCGAAACTGCCCCCAGAACGACTGCCAGTACTAGCAGCAGCATTCCGATTTTGCCTTTTGTTCTCAAAACGTTTCTCTCTCCTGTCCGTTTCTGCATGATTCTCTTCGTATGAGAGGCATTTTCAGTTGCGATTCACTATTTTAATAGGTCATCGACAAAATTACCAGTATTTTGTCATAGATTCATAACTTTATAGCCTTGCTTTGTACATGAATTAGGTCATTTGTCACAGTCCGGGTAGATTATATGCAATAAAAAAGCTTTCCTAAACCACCCTATCGGGCGATTTCAAGAAAGCTAGTCTGCTTTAGAATACATGGAAAATCTCCCGTTATTTAGTGCATACGGGGAGGTGATGAGGGTAGTCGATATGCCATTATCCTCGCGGCAGAGCCTTTCCCTAATCTTTCTTTCTTCCATATTGATTAATGCAGCAATAAAGGACCAAAACCCCTGCGGCCGCTACAAGGCCATAACTAAGTGGAACCGCTGCCGAATTCCGGGCGAGGGTAGGCGACTTCGCATCTATTTTACCAGCTTGATAAAATTGATCGTAGACAGAAACGTACGCAGCATTTGAACTGCCAATAACCTCCGCCACTCGTTCTCCCCGGATGATGCCTAAGTTATTCGTATCTGCCACACCGGACAGGCTATTGTCCGGCAGCTTTCGTTGCAGGATCAGCAGTTGACCATATTCGTGAACCGGAAATGTTTGATGCACGGCCAGCCCGCCTTCTGTTTGCCTTAGGATCACGATATCCGAATCCAGATCCCCTTTTAATATTTGTTCGACCTTCACATATATCCGTTTAATCACGTAGGGTCCGGGTTCGTTTTTTTTTGGAGGCAGGTTCTCGAATCTAATAATGTTACCGGTAAATATCACATCAGCATATTCCAGCATCTGATCGGGAGGAAGAATCAATGCCTTTCCATATGAAGGGGGCGTAATCCGGAAAACGAGAAGTAGCCAAAGGCAGCCTATCACGATAACGGTTGCAAAATATCGCATTCGGGTTCCTCCCTTCCCTGCCATGTTGAATTTTATCCTCGTAAGCGGAACGCAATGTTAGATCCTTGTTACAAGTTCCTCCACTTCCCGCAGCACCGTACTCCCCTCAAGTGACGGCGCCCATAATCAGGTTCATCAGCAGCTTGTAGTTCCGCCAGTGTCCGTGAAGCTTCTGGCTGTTCGTGACGACTGCCGCCGCTACGTCATAGGCGGGATCAATCATCAGCATGCAGCCGCTAAAGGCGGGATGCCCTGCCGCTAGCGGCGAGTTCAAATCGCCAAAGCAGCCGTAACGGTCGGCTTCCGTTTTCAGGAACATAACCGGCGTTTTCGCAAATTTGCCGGCTGTTGACTCCCGCAGCATGAAATCGATCGCCGCTTCCGAGAACACGTCCTCCCCGCCGTATCGTCCCTTGGTCAGAAACAGGGAAGCGAACTTGACCAAATCTAGCGCCGTTGAATACAAGCCGGTCCCGCCGCTCGGAGCCCGCTTGTCGAGCCGCATCTCCTCCATCCCGTTGTCCTGAGAACAAGGAAGCACGTATTCTCCTTCCGCATAGTCGGCACTGTCGTAGCTCGTACGATTCATAGCGAGCGGCTCGAACAGCACAGACCTGGCCCAGCCTGCAATCGGCTCCCCGGTGACCCGCTCGATCATATCCATAACGATATCCTGATTATTCGTGTCGTACAGCGCTCTTTCGCCTGGCGCCGCTTCACGCTCCAGCGATGCGTATACGCCTTGCAAATACGCTTTCATTTCTCCGCGCGCCGGACTCGCGCCCGGCAGCTTGTTATGCCCTGCGCTGTGTGACAGCAAATGGCCCAGCGTTACGTCCTCGAACGGATATTCCGTGACATATCTCCGGACAGGATCACCTACCGACCATACGCCCGACTCCATCAGCTTGACGGCCAGCGCGGATGTGACGACTTTCGTGATGGAACCTACATTAAACGCTGTCTCCGGTCCAATCTGACGCCCTTCCCCGGGGCTGAACGTAGGTCGGCCGTGCGCCAGCTGGTAGACAAGCTCGTCGCCTTTAACGACAGCAACACTCATGCATGGTGTCAATCCCTCTTCTACCCGTGCGATAAACGGCTTATCCAGCAATCTGGCATTCCGCTCGCACGCTTCCTGATGAATACGAATCATTACGCGCCATCTCCGTTTCGCATGTACTGTCATGAATCACATCTGTATTGGATGCGCCTTCAAAAATGGAAGGATCGTATCCTAGTACATCTTCAAATCGTCGAACTGAACAAAACGTATATCTTCATTATACAGAAAAACCCAATAGTAGTATGGCGAATGTTCCGAATAAATCCAGTGTTTTGTAAACAGCTATTGCACGCGGAAAAGCCGCCATTCTCTTAAAATGGCGGCTTTCCGGGACACCGTCGCAGCAATCAGGCCTGCGCCCAGCCTTGCAGCAGCGCTCCCGCAGCTGCGTTCAACAGGTCCGCCGCGGTGGCGGACACCAGCTGCTGCGCTCGTACGCTCGGATCGTTCAGATGAGCGACGAAATCTTGTAAATAGGCGATCGCGGTTTGCCGGTTCCCCTGCTCCTCCAGCAAACGAATGATATCCAGTCTGTACTTCAATTCGCCGGCAAAGGTAGACTGAATGTCTCCGGATTGTTGCAGCTGGTTCGTCTGCTCCGCCATCGCAGCGATCGTCATCGGCCGATTCGGTTCATTGTCGATCACCGCGGCTCTGCCTGCGGACTTTACAATGCTCCATTCGCCAGTCGCCGTCAGCTCGGCCGTTGCATAAGGAACAAGCTTCCAAGCCTCTCCTCCGTCAAAAGGATAACCATCGCCTGCCGCATACGTGACGAATCGGGTTTTCCCGCCTTCTGTACGTACATCCAGTACCGGGTACGCCGTCCAGTCCGTCCCTTTACGGATGAGCACATGGCTTCCGATCCAGAGGTTCGCATCCGCCACGATGCCGCTCGCTGTAAAGCCGTCTTGAAAGCTTTGTGCGATCGCTCCTTCCTTCTGCTCGCCTTGCGCGATAGCAATGCCTCGGCCGTCACGCTCAATCCGGCCTTCTCCGGCGAGGAACGCGGAACGCAGAACATCGGCCCCGTTTTGTTCTTCATAAGACAATACGCCTAGTTGGCCGCCGAACGTAACCGTCTGATTCGGGTTACCGCCCTCCCGGAACGTTCGAGGCAGCGACGCCGCTCCCGTTCTCGTACTGAACACCAGATCGTGCCAACCGGCTCCGCTAACGGCAAGCCCGACCGACGCGGAAACATCCGGCGCATATACGCTGTCCGTCGCGGTTAATGCCGTCACCTGCTGGATGCTCGGCGCGGCGGTATACGATTCGAACACCGAAGCAAAGGTGCTTCCTTGCGGCGCTCCGTTCAAACGCCGGACCACATACGGCAATTGAGCGCCGCTATCAGCCGTCCCCCGTTGTCCCCAGCCGCTGCCGATGTATACCGACTCCGCGACTGTCATTGGCACTTGCCACGACTTGATCCATCCGGTTCCGCCGGCATTTTTCCAGCCGACCGTCCACGGCTGGTCGGTTACAGCCGACTTCACATCGGTCAGCCCATATCCGGCAACCGCCGCCGAACCGCCCGGAGACAGCTGAATGTGTTCGGACGTTGCGCCTGACGTTGCCCCATGGAGCATGTAGTCGTGAGTTCCGCCCCCGCGGACGCGGAACAGATCAACCAAATATTCCGGCCGCCGTGCGGTCGCTCCGAGCGAAAGCACGGTGCGGTCGTATACATCCGTTTGTGCGTACGCCCTCGAGCTGGCTTCCGCCGCCTTTACCGGACCCGGAGTTTCGTAGAAGCCGAGACTGCCACCCCGCCCGCTGTCCTTCTGGTTCGCCTTGTCCACGACAACCAGATTATGCGCCGCCGACCGCGAGGTCATCGCCTTATCGGGACTGTCCCACAAATACCCGAGGTCGGATAAAGCTTCTCCGCCGTTCGCCCAATAGCTCAGATCGAGACTGTCCAGATGGCGATGGCCTCCCCAGTCACTGAGATTCAGAATAGCGGAGCTGCCCAGATTACTGCTGCCGCCGCGCAGGTAGGCCAGCTTCCACTGTGGAAACATCACATCCGGCAGCACCAGCGGATCGGCTTGCTCCAATTGATCCGGCCTGTAAAACAGCCCTTCCAGCCCGCTCAGTGTAAACCCGCCGAAGCGCAGCAGGCTGGTCAGGCTGTCCAGCCCGGACCGCTTCGCCCCAAGACCAAGGTAATAACCGGCGGGCGCGCTCGTCATATACGAATCGCCTACCACCGGATATTTCATCGAGGGCAGCAGCGCATCGCCCAGCGTTTTGTACACCATCCGGTAATCGGTACGGTTATAGACGGTAAAGTTGTCGATTCGAGAAGTGCCCGCCGGCGGCGTATACGACGGCGGATCGGAATAACCCTCCAAAATTTCGCCGAGCCGCCACAAATATCCGACGACCTGCAAACCGTACGCCGGCGTTTCGGCCGGAGATCCATCGGCTTTATACCACTGGCTCATCAGCTGATTGAAACCATGAAGACCGAACCGGACCAGCTTCGGTTCGTCGACGGCCACGCCGATGGCCGCGGCAGCGGTACGATTGGAGATCGATTTGTTGTTGATCGACGAGTCGGCCAGAAACAGCGCCGCCGATTCCAGCAGCAGATCGCGCTCGATGACGAGCCGGTCGCCGCTATTCAGCAGCGGAGCCTGCTGATCCTGCACATTTTGCAGCAAATCGTAGGCGGTGACGAGCGGCAGAATGAACGAGCCTTCCAGCCCGTCCGCATTGCCGCGCCCGGCCATCCAGTATCCGGCGTACAGCCCCCGGTTCGGCGTGTTCGGCGGAGCCGTCAGCTCCGGCTTCGGCAGCTTGTCGATGGAAAACGCCGCCGTTTTCGGGTCCATATCGGCAAACTCGCCATAGCCCGAATGCAGCAGCCAGTGCGGATACACGGCGGCAAAACGCAGCAAAATGCTTTTCGCCTGCCGGGCGTACGCCGCCTCGCCGGTCAGCTTGTACAAGATCGCCATCTTGTTTGCTATGTTGGCCATGTACAGCACTTTTTTGGCGCGAATATAGGAAGTGAAGCTTGGGCGCAGCGGAAATCCGTTATAGTCGTAAACCTCGCGGTTGTAGTAAGTAATACGCTGCTCTACCCCGCCCCAATTTGCAATCATAACCCCTTCCTCGGGATATTGTTCGTTCGGGAACGCCATGCCGCCGCAATACATCACATCCGGATTGCTTGGGCTCCATTGCCAGCTTCCGTGCGGGAAGCCGTTAGCAGGAGCGTTCGGACAAGGAGTGAACAAATTGGCGTTCGGCGTCGTTACGGGAATCATATTTTCGATCGCAGCGGCATCGTACCCCATCGCCAGCGCTGCTTCGTTACGCAGCGACTGGATCTGCTGGTCCGAGAAAGCGCGAAACTCGGCCGACGTCTGCACTTTCTGGAAATAGTCGTTCCAGTCCGCTTCCTTGTACAGCACGCGCGGTACGGATGCCGCGCCCCGTTCGGCGGGAGCTTTCCAGTTCGGAAACAGGTCCGCGAATTCGACCGGCGGTTTCGGCTGAGCCGACGGCGACATCAGCACCTGCCAGCGTTCCGGATCGATACCGCTGCCGAACGTCTCCTCCAGCTTAAGCGTTTCATCCGCAAAAACGGTTATGTTATCCATGTATACATTCCCCGATGTCCCGACATCCGAATAATCGTTAGCCAGGAACGGATTTGTGTAGACCGAGGTGCTGCCGAACCCTTTACCTACAAGTAAATACGGTGGAGGACCGGAAGCCGGAGCCGGAGTGGTTTTTAGCAAGACGGGATCGGTTCCTTTCAAACCGCCCCAGAGCTGGACGGTTCCGTTCTCCCAAACGATTCGCACACGATATGTTTGCCCGAGCGGAGCGGTTCCCGTATAACCTCCCGGAAGCAGGTTGAACTTGCCGTTGCTGGAAATGCCGATGGAGACATACTTGGCCGTATCCCAGTACAGAGACAGGGCCGGTGCCCACGAACTCCCTGCGTTGCTGATCGGCTGAATGTCCGCCTCCGCTATGACTCGTCCAGGTACCGACGGCCATGCAAGCGGAGTAACGAGAAGATCGTAGGCGTTAACAGGACCGGAGAAAAAAAGTTTTCCTTGATCCAAATGCTCGAACGGATCCATCAAAGCTGCGCTCACATCCTTTGGCTGCGCCGCGTTCCAGCCCGTCCAGACAGACAGCGTCAAGACCAGGCTGAGCAGGAAGCTGACGGCGCGTTTCATATGCTTTTTCATTACAAACACCTCCCTAATTTATGGAGCCAAATAGGGGTCATCGAGATATTAGCTCATGCTGCTAATGCAGGTTCATCCCTCCTTTCGCAAACGCTTACATTACATATTATATATAGAATAATATGGAAGAGAATACAATACCCCTTTTAATATAGACATGTTATAGACATGAATCATACAGGTTTTAAACAATTAATACCTTCTATTCTTCCCATCCCTCCCTTGTTAGGGATATGAGGAGTGAGAAACGGAAGCGAAAGTTCCGCTATAACCCGCGGAGCGCCACAATCCAGAGCAATAACGGAAGCAAAGTTCCGTTATGATCGCATTTTCGCCCGAGCAGAGCCGAATAAACAGGCGTTAACGGAAGCAGCGCTTCCTCTATTCGGGCCTTGGACGCGCGCGATGCTGTCTTAGCGGAACTTCCAGTTCCGCTAACTAACGCCATGTCACCGTCGCTGCAAAATAAGAAGCAGCTCCACGCCCGTTACCGGGTCGGGAACTGCTTCTCTCGTTAGGTGTTGCTATGCTCAAGCGATTCTACTTGATCCATGCCGCGGGCTCAGCTCAGCATCAGCCTCATCTTCTGCCTTGCCCGAAGCCGCCACCCGGTCCGCGACCACCGCCTCCGGGTCCACCGCCGCTGTTGACCGTTGTGACGCCGGATTGGTTGACGTAGGTCACCTTGTCGCCCAGCGTAAAGGTAACAAGCTTGGTGCTGCCGCTTGTCGAACCGCCTTCATACAGCCCATTCTTCGCCGTACCGGTAGACTTGCCGCCTGTGGAAATCGTGTAGGTCTCTCCCGCTTTCAGCTCTGGCGAGGAGACGACCACGCTGCGGAACGTCTTCGCGGGAGCAAAGGTTGCAAGCGCCGTACCGGAGCTGTCCGTCAAAGTAACGAGGGTGCCCGCCGCAAGCGAGCTCGGGAACGTCATCAGCACGGCCCGCTGTGTTGAATCCTCGGACGGAGCCTGAGCCATTCCTGCGCTGCCCGCCGCGATCAGGAATCCGCCCGATTGCTTAAACGTGCCGTCGTAATCGAGAGCGCCATTGCCGTCAGTCGTCGGTCCGTTCACAATGACGGTGCCGCCGGACATCACGATGGAACCGTTGGAATCGAGCCCGTCTCCCGCCGCATCGACATAAACCGTCCCGCCGCTAATCGTAAGCAAGCCGCTTGTGGCGCTGAACCTGTCTCCGCTCTTGCCGGAGCCAGCCGATGCGGAGCTGTCGTTTCCCCCGCTGACATTAATGCCGTCATCGCTGGAAGCCAAGCGAATGTCGCCGCCCGCAATCGTAATATTCGTGCTTTCGATGCCCTCATAGCTTTTGACGATCTCGATCGTTCCTCCCGATATCGTGATGGACGCATCGGCATGGATGGCGTCGTCGCCTGACGACAGATTGAATTGCCCGCCAGCCAAAACAATACCCGCGTTGCTGTGGATGGCGTCATCCGCCGCGTCGATCCGGAACTGGCCGTCCGCGAAGGCGATATCGGCCGTCGCTTTCAGCGCCTTGGCGCTCGGCGTTTCCGCAGCCGATGCCTGCGTCGCCGCCGCGCCACCGCGATTCTGATCTTGCGGCGGTCTGCCGAAGCCGCCCCCGCCCGGCATTTGCTCCTGGTGCGTTTTCGTGGAAGCGCCGCTGCCCCCGCCGGAGACGATCTCGAAATCGCCGCCTCCGATTAGAGCGGAAGAAGCCGCCTGAATGCCGTCGTTTACGGATTCAATCCGGAACGTCCCGCCGGCGATAACCACTCGGCCATTATCCGTCTCGGTATCGTTCGTTGTTTTGATACCGTCGCCTCCCGCCTTTATCGCGATCGAACCGCCTTTCACGGCGAACAAATCGCGTCCGATCATGCCGTCGTCGGCAGCCTGAACGTCTATCGTACCGCTCATGATTTTCAGATCGTCTTTGCTCGTAATGCCATCGTTAGCGTTCCCGCGAACACTCAGTTTTCCGGCTCCGTTGATTGTCAGATCGCCTTTGCTGAACAGCGCCGCGGTCGGGGCATCTTCGGACGTATCCGCATAAACCTTGCCGTCGGATAACAGGTTGTCGGTGCCGTCCTGCAAAGTGACGATCGTTTTATCGGCCTTTTTCACGTATAGGGCAGGACCGTCGTCCTTGGTGATCTGAACGCCGTTAAGCACCAGATGCACGACCGCATCCTTCGGCACGTCGATCATAATTTGCCCGTTCGACGCCGTTCCGCTTACGACATAAGTGCCGGCGCTGACAATCTTCACTACGCCGCCCTCGACCGACGCACCCGAGCCGTTGATACTCGCGCCTTCGGCTTTCAGCACGATCGAAGTCGAGCTGCCCGCGTCCCAAGCGGTCAACGCATCATTCTCCTTGAAGCCTGCCAGCTCGGCCGCATTCATATTCGCCTGCTTCACTTCTGCGGCTGCATGGGTCCCCTCCGCTTTAACTGCTGAAGCGGCGTCCGAAGATCCGGCCGCAGATGCGCCCCCCAAGGCGGATGTATCTCCATTTGAGCTGCACCCCGCAGCCAACAAGGCGCTTACGAGCATATAGGTGATCGCTTTTGCTTTGTACGTATGTTTCATCGCGTCTTTCCCCCCGTTTCCTTAGTATTCCTGCACGGCAGGATTCATCGTTAATGTAATATCGAGATTGCCGTTCCGCGTACGTACCGCGTCCAGCAATTCCTTCTGGTTGGTTTGCGGGCCCAGCTTCACGGCGTATATGATCTCGTACAAACTTCCCAGCTCCGTCGTACGCACCTTTTTCAGCTCGTAATCGATCTTGAACTTGCGGAAAACGTCAGCGAACGCCTCCTCGTAACCGAGGTTTTCCGGAACCGTTATTTTCAGCATCTTCATCGATTCCTTGCTCGCCCCGAACTTGATCGTCTTCAGAACGAGCATCAGCACACACAAGATTACGGTAAACAGCACTGCATATCCGTAAGCGCCGACGCCGCAGCCGAGACCCGCCGCCATTGCGAACAGAACGTACGAGATATCCTTCGAATCGCCAGGAGCGCTGCGGAACCGGATAATCGAAAACGCGCCGGCGAGACTGAACGCACGGGCGATGTTGCTGCCGATCAGCAGAATAATGATGGCGACAATCGTCGGCAGTACCATCATCGTGAGCGTGAAGCTTTGGGAGTAGGCCGGTTGCGTCTTCATGTAGGTCAGACTGATCACTCCGCCCAGTACAATGGACACCACGAAAGCGAGCAAGGCGTTAGTAACCGTTAATTCGGTAACGGCCGTTGAAGCGAAGATGGATTCGATCATAGCAGGATTCTCTCCCTTACCGGTTTCTCATCGCAAAGCGTACGTTTTGCTGCGATATTTTTCTTGTACTCATTGCCGTATTTGGAAAAGCTCGTTCGGTACAGCCGATACTCGGACAACAAGCCTGCCAGCCATACCGGAATCGTCTTCTCCGCTTTCACTTCCATCAGCCACTGGCCTCTTTCCGTGAGCGGATCGCCATAGTCGCCGCATTCCAGCCCCAGGTCGTACCGGCGCGACCGGATATTCGTGTCGAACGTTATCCGCAAATCCCGGTTCCCCCGGCAAAACATCGCGATCCGGTCATAGGCGATATACACCTCCGGTTTCAGCTCGTATCTCGACAGGAAATACTCGATCTCCCGCACGACCTGACCGTTCATCCCTTCCCGGTACGCCGGCGCCTGTCCGCTGCGGACAAATTCGTACGCTTCGCCGAGCCGAAGCGCCGTCCGCCGCTTATTGACCAGGCCGAACACCTTCTTCTTTAGCTCCAGATACACCTTGGCATCCGGAACGGGTACGCCATAGGCACGGATTCGCAGCTTCTCCCTGTATTTCGGCTTCGCCAGACTATTCCGCACCAGCGTATGCGTTTCGGTATCGCAGTACAGATTGCTGATGGAATAAAACTTGTCGTCTTTGTTGTAAGCGTCCAGCTCCATGTAGGCCATCAGCCGATTATAGATTTCGTAGAACGTTTTCGTATCCATTACATATTTGTTCTCGTATCGATTGAACACCTCAATCGCCATATGCAGCGCTCCTTCCCTTACCCGGCGACCGTTTCGCCCTTCCTGTTTGTAGCTTAGGGCGCGAACCTTTAACGAATCTTAAATCGTTAAGGAAATGTAAATTTTTTCTCGAACGTCGCCAGGAATGCTACTATATAGAAAGCCCCGGCAATTAAGGTTGATTAAAGCTTCGAAGCTTACCATACTAGCAAGACGACGATACAGAAGGGGTTAACAGCCATGAGAATATTGATCGTAGAGGACGAGGTGAATTTGGCGGAGGCGCTCTCGCACCTATTGAGGAAACACCATTATTCCGTCGACGCCGTTCATGACGGGCAGGCCGGTCTGGACAACGCGTTTAGCGGAATTTACGACTTGCTGCTGCTCGATATTATGCTTCCGGGTCTGGATGGGGTATCCATATTGAAAACGATCCGCGCCCAAGGCCTTCCGACGCCGGTTATTATGCTGACGGCCAAAGGTGAAATTCCCGACAAAATTGCCGGTCTCGACCACGGTGCGGACGATTATGTCGCCAAACCGTTCAATACCGATGAGCTGCTCGCACGCATCCGGGCGGCGCTTCGGCGCAAGGGCGAGGTTATGCCGGAGGACGGGCTGCGGTTCGGTGATATCGAGCTGAATACGGCGAATCTCAAGCTTACTTGCAAAGGCAAGGAGCTGAAGCTGATTCTGAAGGAGTGCGAGCTGCTGGAGCTTTTAATGATGAGGAAACAGGCGGTAACGTCCAAGGAGCAAATGATCGAGAAGCTATGGGGCTTCGATTCGGAGGCGGAGCATAATAATGTGGAAGTGTATATCTCGTTTCTGCGGAAAAAGCTCGCCTTCCTCCATTCCTCGGTGCGTATCAACACGCTTCGAGGCGTAGGCTATGTATTGGAGGCGTCCACCTGATGTTCAACAAGCTGCGCAACCGGTTCTTGCTGATGAACATGGTCATCATCTCGGTTATTATGCTTGTCGCTTTCGCAACGATCTATGTGATTACGTATCGGAACGTCTCGAAGGACATCGGGATGGACTTGAAACGCGTGGCGGATGCGGAGCGTAAGCTGGGGGGCGGTCCGGGCCGTCCCCCGCACGGCAAGGACATGCCGGAGCCCGGAGAGCGGTCGGTGTTCTTCACGCTGCAGACGGACAACCAGTGGAAGGTTACAGAGGCGAAATCCCCCTTCGACTTCGACAGCGAGTTTTATGCGGCCGCCGCCAAAAAGGCGGAGGCGCATCCTGCCGAGTTTCGCCAGTTCACGCTGGACGGGACTCGCTGGGCCTACAGCGTGATGCAGATAACGTCAGGTTATTCGATCGTTTATATCGACGTCACCGCCCAGACGACCATTTTGATCCATCTGGTTTATACGTTCTCCGCTGTCGCGCTGGTCATGCTTGGGGTGATCTACCTGACCAGCCGTTATTTTGCCGACCGTTCCATCGCTCCCGTCAAGCTGGCCTTCGATAAGCAAAAACGGTTCATCGCCGACGCTTCGCACGAATTAAAAACGCCGCTAGCCGTTATTAACACGAACGCGGACGTCCTGCTCGCGAACGAGGATTCGACCATTCGCGAACAAGTCAAGTGGCTGCACCATATTAAAAAGGAGACGGAGCGCATGAAGACGCTCACGAACGAGCTGCTGTATCTCACCGAAATGGACGATGCACGGGCGCGTACGATGCACATTCCATTCGATATAAGCGAAGCTGTCGAGAGCGTAATTCTCACAATGGAAGCGGTCATTTTCGAAAAAGATCTCGCGCTGAACTATGACATCGAACCGTCGCTTACCGTCACCGGCAGCAGCGAGCAGCTGAAACAAGTCGCTATGATCCTGCTCGACAATGCGATCAAATATGCGGGTCCGAAAGGCTCGATCGGACTGGAGTTGAAGCGGCATCAAGGCCATGTGCTGCTGGCCGTGACCAATACAGGCCCGGGCATTCCGCCCGAGCACCTGGACAAAATTTTCGACCGCTTCTATCGCGCCGATCCTTCGCGTTCGCGGCAAAACGGCGGCTACGGCCTCGGTCTCGCCATCGCCAAGTCGATCATCGAGCAGCACCGCGGCAAAATTTATGCAAAAAGCGTGCCGAATGATCACACGGCGTTTTACGTACAGCTTGGCTAGTGCTTATCTTCAATCATTCAAGCAGACCGCCTCAGCTTAACCGTTTCGGATGCATCGCGAGTCTTGGCTTAGCTATCCAAACTTACAGGGCCGGGGGCAAGCTCCCGGCCCGATCCATGGCGTTATCTCGGCGAAACCTTTACTTCTGCTTCTCGTCGATCGCTTTCTTCGCTTTCTCCTCGGCAGCGCGCAGCGCGCTGTTAATATCCGCTGTTCCGTTTAACACGTTCGTACCGGCCCCGATCATTTCGACGAGAGCGATCCGGTTGAACCGATTCGTATACGGCAGATCGGCCATTTTGTGCTTGTATACGGCCGCCGTGTTACGGCCTTTCAGAATAGGCAGCTCCGAGCCGAACGCCTGCTCCACTTCTTTATCGAGCAGCACAGGCATTTTGCCGTTTGCCGACAATTTCTTCTGAACTTCCTTCGACCCCATCAAGTGCGAGATCGCCGCGAAAGCCTGCTCTTTATTTTTGCTGGACTTGGAAACCATGAAGTATAACGGTTTGTTCGCACCGGCGATGCCGGGTTTTTCCTTGGACTGCGGCAGCGCAGCCACATCCCAATTGATCTTCTGTCCCTTCTGCTCCGCTCCGTCCAGCAGATTGACCATAATATTGAAGCTTTGCATCAAGGAGGCCAGGGTCTGCTTCTGATAAAAATCCTCGTTCGTTTGCTTCGTATTGCCCGGTATGCTGTTGATCTCCTGCAGCAAGGCGAGCGATTTTTTCCACTCGTCGGTTTGGAACGACACTTTACCCGTTTTCGAGTCGAACAGCGACAGTCCCCACTGGCTGCCGGTCATCAGCAGATTGATCGTGCGAAAAGCCGAATACTGGACTCCGCCGTCCTGCCGCGACAGCCGCTTGAACATCGTCATGGCGTCGTCCCAGGTCATATCGTCCGTCGGATACGGAACGCCGAATTTATTGAACAAATCTTTATTGTAGAACCATATCATCCGATCCGAATATAGCGGAAGCGCCAGCAGCTGTCCGTTGCTTCCTATCGACCGCGCTCCCTCAAGCACCTGGGGACTGATTTGCTTCAGATCGACGGAGAAGCTGCGCACATACTCGTTCAGATCCGCCGGAAAGTCGTAATCGAGCAGTCCCGCCAGATTCGGATGATCCGTAAACACAATATCTGGAGTGTTCCCCGCCGCCATCAAATTTTCCAGCGTGTTTGCCGTTCCTTTCGTAAAATCCACATACTCCAGCGTAATGAACGGGTATTTTTTGCGCACCGGCTCGGCGATAAACATGTCGAACTCCGCCTGCTGAAAGGCGGTATTCCAGTTGTTCACCCTTAGTGTAACCGGTTTCGTATCGAGTTGCTTCGGCTCCCCCGTCTTAGCCGCAGCCGGCGGTTCGGTCGGACCGGCGCCATCCCCGCTCCTTCCCGAGCAGCTCGCCAGTATCAGGCCGCTCATCAGCAGCACAGTGCTTTTCCATAACAGCTTCGATTTCATGTTTCGACCCTCTTTCTTTATAATACGTTCTTTTTGCCCTATAAGGAGCTAAACGTTTGGAAGACCGGATTGACGCCGCCATACGTTCCAGCCGCCGTGCAGACCCAGCCGATGAAACCGGTCGAGCCCGGATGAACGCACATGATTTTATCGCCTTCACGCCACGTCCCTGCCGTTGGCAAGCTATCCGAGTACCATATTTTGACCCCGTTCTCGATTGCGGATATCGGCGCCGTTCCATATAAAAGATCCGCCCCTGTATGATTGTACGCCTGGTTATGCGCCAGCTCGACATTCGTGACGGTATCGAGCACACGTATGCCGTTCGGCTGCGTCCTGGCCGCCCCCGCCCTCGTATCGCAGCACAAATTGTTCGCGATCGTAAGCCGATCGCTGCTGCCGGAGGCGAGAATGCCGATCATTTTGTTATCTATGCATTCATTGCCGCTGACGATCGCCCGCTGGCAGTGGGTCATACTGATTCCGTAGTAATTCGTGCCGCTGACGACATTGCCTTGAATGAGGAGATCGTTCGACGCGTAACATTCGATGCCGGAGCCGTTCACGTTCTGCAGCTCATTGTTTACAAACTTCATCCGTCCGCCATTCGAGGACGTATAGATGCCGGAGCCGATCGTCACTTTGTTCGATACGAACACATTTCCGATGACTGAACATTCCGACGCTTTACTCGAGATGTCTGCTCCTCTCCCGTAATAATTCTCGAACTGGTTGCCGATCACCGTAATACGCTTGCCGTTTATCCGGATGGCGTATTGGGTCCCGAGATTCGGTTCCCTTTTGAAATTGCGAACGATGTTGTTCGCGAATACAACATGCGAGGTGACGACATCTCCGCCGTTGTTCGGCTTTTCGTGCGTTTCCGCCTTAAACGCGGCATAACCGGTTCTCTCCCCGACATTGTTGGCCACTACGATGTTATAACAGCCTCCCGACACGTCCACACACATGCCCGATCCGAAACCGTTCGCAAGTATAGGCTTCATCCCCAGATCATAAAACGTGCAGCCTGTCACGATGCTATCGACCCATTCGTTCATTCCCACGCCGTGATTGCCGGTTTGTTTGAAGTGGCAATTCTCGATCCGAATCTGGCTGCTGATATAATGCGGGTATGCATGCGCAAAGCTGCCATAGCTCTGAATCGCGCTGTTGAACGAGCCCCTGAAGTAGCATTCAGTGAACGTAATATTGTCGACTTCCCGGTCCGCAGGCGGGGTAAAGTAGAAAATATGATGGGCGTTCAGCGAAACTTCCGGGTCGGACAACCAATTGGCGTCGGCGTTCCCGTCGAACTTGATCCCCCGTACGGTGACACGTTTGGCGGTCGTTAATCGGAATGGATAAAACCAGGTGATGGTGCCGTTGTTGACTGCCTTGATCACGGTCCCATTGCCCGCCCCATGCAGCGTTATGCCGGAATGCTCGGCAGTCAGCAGAACGGAAGCCCTTGTCACGCTATCGTCAGCCGATACGATATAGGTGCCTTCCGGAAAATAAACCGAGCCGCCGCGTGCCGCATCGACGGCCAGCCGGATGGAGGCCGTATCGTCCGTCAACCCGTCCCCTTTGGCGCCGAACCATCTCACATTCAACGCCCCATCATAAATACGCTTGAATCTGGCGCCGACGGAGGGCGATACGAGAACGGTGCCGGAATTATCCGCTGCCGATGTATCGGCCGGATCGTACAGGAAGATGCCTTCCCGGCCTGCATTTTTGACAAAATACGGACGGTTAACATCCGGATTCGCCTCACTTCTAAGCAATTCGATCGTCGTTGTGACGCAGCAAGCTTTTCCCCCTTTACCGTATACGGAATCGGTTACCGTAGGGCCCTTTCCGTTGGAGGCGCTAACCAGTCCGGAGTTCAACAAGAATCCCGAGGCGGCCGCCATCCCCCCGAAGCCTGCCGTCGCAAGCAGCACCCTGCGGCTCATTTTCCCGGGTGGAACCGCTGCCTTTGGATCATGTCCGTTAACTGTTTCTTTGCACTCTTCCATTTCCATTCGTTTTCATCACCTTTACCAGGATCTTTCCAAAGCAATGGGTGTATCTTTATCGAATGTTTGTCTGAATGGGGTCATCTTCAAGCCCCTCTAGGAAGGGAAGCCGCCCTGTCAATCTGGACCTTGCTGCGGAAACCGATCTTCGCGAATATGCTGGAACATCCGGTCGCACAATACATCCTCGCCGATCAGATTGGCCCAATATTCCTTTAGTAGATACACTAGCTTGAGACGAAGAGCATCCGAGAATTGCAAGTCTTTGTGAGTGCGGAACGTAAACAGGATCTCCCGAAACAAACCGTAACGCCCCGGCTTCTTCACTGTACTCGCTACGGGGTTTTCCCATAAGGGCCGATAGCTAGGAATGGTAAACGTACTGACCTGAATCAGCTCCTGCGCATGCCGGGATGCCAAATACCGCAAAAAAAGATGAGCTTCTTCCTTATGCAAGGAACGCTTGCTAATACAGGCGCCGATCGAGACAAGCAGTGTGGCGGGATCATGCTGCGTGGGGACAGGCGATATGTCGTAGTCCAGATCGGCGTTAATAAAATCGTTCATGTGCGCGTAGTTGGTCAAAATTATCGATAATTTGCCGTCCAAAAACAGCTTCGTAATTTCTCTGTCGTTCTCCGACAAAAAGAGCGGCGACATCGCCCGGTTATGAAGAATGTCCTTGCAAATCTGCATGTTCTGTTTAAGCTTGCGCCGAAGCGATTCGTTCTCCCACGGTGCCTCCCATTCGTCCCTACGGCCGCTTTGAAGCATAAAGATCGGCCAGCGGTTCTCCGATATAGCATGAAAACCGAAGCCGTAGCGGCCTCCTCTGTCCGACAAGGCCGTAGCGTGGATCGCCAGCTCGTCCCAGCTCCAGCTTCCGTCCGGCTCCGGAACGCCAGACTCGGCAAAATGGGCTTTGTTGTAACACAACACGATGGGAGCTGCACCTAGCGGCTGTACGAGCAGCTTCCCCTCCTGGCGAAACGGCTCCAGCAGAAACGGATGGGTTCCTTCCGGTTCCGGCAGCTCTTCGAGCTGAACCGCCAGCCCTTGCCTGACGATCTCCAGAAACTGGTACACGTTGGCGCTAAGTAAATCGAGCGGCTCGCCATCCCCGATTAATTCCGGAATAACACTGGTGTATGGGACTACTTCAACGTGAATGTGCGGATGCAGAAGATGAAACGCGTCGATCAGGTCCCTCATCCTTAAGTCGCGCATAATCGTCTGGCTGCATCCGAAGCGAATGACAACCCGGGGCCGCGGCGGAACGATCTGGTTGCCGACACGCGGGATTTTACGGATGTATCCCTCCTTTTCCAGTACTTCCAGCCCTTTGCGAAGCGACTTGTTGCTGAGCGAGAACCGTTTCGACAACTCGATCTCGGAAGGCAAATAAGACTCGGGCGGGTATACGCCTTCCGTGATTTCTTGCCGGAGAGTCGTCACCAATACGTTCAGCTGTTCCTGATGCTGTTGTTTGGAAGGTCTGTTTTTGTGAATGGGCCACACCTCTTCTGATGTATATAAATTTAATTTTATATACATCAATGTAAAATTTACCAAATAAAACTACCCGTTTTCATCATATTATCTTATGTAATCGTTGTCAATTGCTATTTATATACATCAATAGGTGATTATTCGATACATTTTATACATCATAATTAGTTCGGTATCTATTATGCCAAACCAACAACACAGCAAAAAGCCTGCCAAGAGGACTTAACCCGGCAGGCATACGATTAGTCGATACGAATCGGTGATGATCAATATACTAGGAGAAAGCTGCAAGCTACGGTAACCCGAATTGCAAACGGATACAGAATGAGAAAGTGGTAGGTGGACATTCATCCTTACTCGCCTGACGTTGTGTACCAGCTTCTTGCCGTTGGGTCCGTTTTGAAAAATTGAGACAGCATAGCCGACACTTTCGCCGTACTGGAAGCGTTCGGGTGCATTTGATCGGATGGAATGTAGTCTTCAAGCTCCCATGCAAGCCCGTCGCTTCTCGGGGTCGCGCCGTTTGCCCATAAATACGGCCCCCATGCTACCCAAGGATCGCCCGGAGTCTGTCCTTCTTCCCATTGTTCGATCATCCATTTATACGCGAATCCGCCTTCGTATGCCCATGGCTCCTGACTGCCATTGCGAAGCGCGTATCCGCCATAGGTGCGGCTCGAAACGTACAAAAGGTGCAAGTTCGGATTTTTCGACTTGAGCGTTTGCACGATTGCAGTCAGAGCATCGCGAAAACGCTCTGCATCCTCCGGAAACTGCATCGTATCCCCCGCTACTACTTCTTTCAGCCATACAACTTGCACTTGTTCGGGAGACTTATAGTTTCCCCGATTCGACTGCCGCCGACTTTTTCGGTACCGGGAGTGATTCATCGACGCGAAGAGTATCGGTCAGCAGCCCCACGACCAGTCGCACACCGTCCCGCAAACCTTGCAGGTACATGCCCTCATGTTCCATCGCTCGTGTCAAAGGCGCCTTGTCCACCCATTCCAAAAAGGGCGGGTTCGGCATATTGCAGATTCCAACGACCATCGCTTGATAAGCCGTACTCTCTTCCTTGCGATACCTGCTCAGCCCAGGGTCACTTTCAAGCTGAGCTGCGACATGATCCAATCTCCTCTGGATCGCTTGTTGAATCCAGGCTGGGAATGCCATCATCTACTTCCCCCCTCTCTTCTGCAATTATCGCCGATGCCGCTCACGTCCAGCGTTCTGTTCCTGCAGCCGGACGATCAATCGATCAATTTTTCGGCTCTGCGCCTGAACCGCCTCATTTTCAGCCAGAGGGATTCCTCGTTCCAATGATTCGATCGCAGTCTCGATTAATGTTCTGCGTTCCGCTTCCAATCGTTCCAGCAATCGACCCATCGTCAGCCCTCCATGTCTGCGTAGAGTGGTGTCATCGCTTTGATTTACAGACTGAATACTTGTTTTAATGCGAAAATCGGTTTATTTTATTTTAATTCGATTTTCGCATTAAAACAAGTGCAGACTCACATACAATTTGGCTTGTAAGGTGGGTGCATGTCCATGAAGCATCGCAAAGAACCCCCGGGTGACAAAAATATAATAGGAACTCGTGTCGTCGCCCTTCGCAAAGCGAAAAAGATGAAACAGAAAGAATTTCTCGCCAGACTGCAAACGGAGGGTCTCGATATCAGCCCGACCAGTCTATCCCGGCTGGAAGGACAGTATCGTTTGGTCCAGGATTACGAAGTTGTGGCGATTGCTAAGGCGTTAGAAGTGTCTGTGCGTGACTTGCTGGGCGAAGAGTAAGAATAAGCTTGGCAACTTTCAAGCATCAACATAATGCTCGAGAAGCACTATCTAGGGGCGAATCCGCGCTCGAATCGCCATTTCGCCGGAAATCGAGGGCAATAGTATTCAAAAGAACACTATTCCGCTGCGACTGCCACATTTTCGCGGACATAGTGCTCGAAGGAGCTCTATCTAGCTCGAATCGGCGCTCCGAACCGCCATTTTGCCGAAAATTGCGGGCGGTAGCGTTCAAAAGAACACTACTCCGCCGGACTGCCCCGTTTTCGCGGACATAGTGTTCGAAGGAACATAATCTAGGGGCGAATCCACGCTCCGAACCGCCATTTTGCCGAAAATTGCGGGCGGTAGCGTTCAAAAGAACACTACTCCGCCGGACTGCCCCGTTTTCGCGGACATAGTGTTCGAAGGAACACTACACTCCATGCCACGAATTCCTCTCTGTAATGGACCGGCTCCTTCGAGCACCAGTTCTATTCCGATTTCGAGCCCCTACGAGTCAGCACAAATAAGCCGCGAAATTCGCGGCTTTTTGCTGCATCGGTTTCAAGTACAAGCGGTACCTCTAGTACCGGGAAATACGTTCAACGCAGCTTTACCCGGCAGCAACGCAAAGAACTACTCACCATAAGAAACGAGCGAGCTGAAACCAAGAAGGTCTTAAGGAGTTAAGAAAATACTCCAAAGGATCGATAGGATGAGATAACCAAACATGATGGCGCCCCACGCCGTATGATGGGCTGTGCTCACACCGCCTTTTACAATTTTCTTGGCAAGAGCAACTCCGTTAACGAAAAAGATGATGGCAACGATGGGGGTTACAAAAGCAAACACGTAAATCATCGCTACGCCTCCTTCTTGTAAAAAAGATTTCCATTCATTGTAAAAGATTATTTCGATACTGACAACGCTATATGGAATAAGATGGTAAAATAACGCAACTTACCAATTTTCAGGGCGTCTATCTATTTGCATACAACCACAAGGAGGGTACCTTACTTTGAAGAAATTTATAGTCGGATTGGTTTGCGGGGCTGCTATCGCCTCATCGACGGCCGTTATAGCTTCGGATACGCTTCAGGCGTATTTGTTTCCCAGCCAAGTGGCGATCACGAATAAAGGAACGATTCAACCTATCGACGTTACCGCTGAAAACACCCTGATCAATTACAACAACAAAGCCGCTGCCGGACGCCTCCTATTACAGCTTTACCGTTCCCTTCAATCCGGTCGACAGCGAAGCCCAGCCGCTTGGTCCGGGACGTTACCGGATCACCCTGGAGAGGTCGAAAACCGTCAGCTACACGGCAGCAGGCGAAAGCGATGTCGTAACAGAACCGCTACTGCTGAATACGCGTACGCCCTCCAGCTTTATATTCGAACTGGACTAACAAAAGTACCAAAAGACGCCTGACGGACAAGCCGCAAGGCGTCTTTGCTTCAATGAAGGTCAATTAGCGTATTCCCGGAGGGAGCGCTTAAAACGCTTCCCGTCTTGAGCAGGTTCGCCACGGTGTCGTCCGAATAACATTCGGAGAACAGTGAATTCGTGCCTGTCTGAACGTTCCAGATAAACGTGCGGGTCGCCGTCGCCGTGTCGGTAGAATTATAAAATATGCAGCCGCGGAACAAGGAAAGCGGTTTGAGCGTTCCGTTCTCCTCGATGCGGATGGCGTAGTCGGACGCGGCGATGTCTTTTTCGAAACGACAATCCACGAACTCCGTTCGTATATCCCGATTTTCCGTATTACGGACGATTCCGATCCGCTGCGTTCCGCTCAGTACAGCCTGCACGGATTCGAAACGGATACGTCCTGCCGTACTCAGGTCCATCCCGCCTGCTACCGAGCAGCGAGTAATCTGCAGATTACCGGCGGTTGTCGACTGCCCGATCGATTGTACATTACCGGTAAACCGGCAATTGTCGAAGCTTGCCTCCTGGAAATCTTTCAGTACGATAACTTGAAGCAAACAATTCCGTACCTGTAGGATCGGCGTTCCCTGAAGCGCTTTCAAGATAAGCGCCGTTCCGGCGTCGACACAGGAGCAGTCGTTGACGAACAATTGCAGCTTGGCGTTGTTGGACAAAACAATATCGCCGGAGGTCGCCGTACTCGACATCAGAAGCGAAGGGTCGGACGCGGAATGATCGTACAGGCAATCGCTGATCCGAATCGTGGCCAATTTGTCATTGCCTGCGCACAAAACACCAGTCGCATTTTGCCCGGAAGCGGTTACGTCCAATCGGAAATAGCAATGATCTAGCGTAACCGTATCGTTCGCATGATAAGCATTGATCGCCATGCCGATACGCGATCCGAAGACGAAGCAGTCGCTGCACGTCACAGAGAACCGGTCCCCCTTGCTGTCGCTGGCGATGAAACCGTACAGGCCGTTGCCGATCGCGACGCACGAATCCAATACAAACGGTGCCGTCGATGTTTTGTACGGCCGGTTCACGCCGGGGGCTACTGTAAATCCACAGTGGGTGTTGTTTTCGGCTACACACTGCGAGTAGGTGACGTTCTCCGAGTTTTCCGACCAAAAGCCTGCATTGAATTCCCCGCCTCCGTACAACTTGGACTGGTCGTGCCCATAACTCGCGTGACATTGGGAAAAGCTGACGTTCCAGCTCCCCTGCTCGCAGACGAATCCGATTCTCGTGTAATCTTCCGCCGAGCAGCGATCGAACCGGACATGGTCGCTTCCCGCCACATAAATGGCATCGCCGTAATTGCCCCGCCCTCGCTTTGACGTGCAATTTTCGACGATAATCCGGCTGCATTTCTCGATCCGCAATGGCGACATGACGCTGTTGCGAAACGTGCAATTAGTAAGCCGAATATCGGTCGAATTGAACAGGTAGCAGGCTAGCCCGCCGGTGAACGCATTATAGTTCGAGCTGCTCCATACGGACGGATCGCTGCTAACCCCTCCGTCGAACGTCAAACCCTCCAGCGAGAGACCGGTTCGGCCCGTTATTCGGACAAAATTGTACTTGTTCGCGGTCGGCGATAGATTCTCCACAACAGACTTGCCATGCGCAAACCAAGACGTGGTGACGAGCAGGCCGTAGGCTTTGTATGTACCTTCTGGAAAATACAGCCGTTTGGACGCCGCTGCCGCCACTGTATCTGCCAATTGGATTGCAGAGCTGTCATCCGTCGTTCCGTCCCCTTTCGCTCCAAACCACCGCACGTTGTGGTAATCGGTTTCTTGAATACGTTTCAATCTAGCCCCAGAGACATTAACGAGGAGTGTCCCTGTATTATCGGCTGATGTCGTATCGAGCGGATCGTATATAAAATGACCTTCTTGCCCCGGATCGTTCAAAAAGTACACATAATCCAGATCCAGCGCAGCAGCCGTCCGCAATTCCGCAATAGTAATCGGAACGACATAGGACATATCCAGCAGCTTCTTCAGCTTATGGGGGTCCATCGGTCCTCCGTATACGGAATGCTGCACCGTGTTTCCGGAATTCGCTTCACCGTATACGGTTCCGGATAGTGGGCCCGGCAGCACGAATCCCGCAGCGGCAGCCGCTCCCGCGATTCCGATCGTTGCAAGCGCCTGCCTCCGGCTCAGCACGCCCCCTTCCGGCCCGATCTTCGCTCGCTCCGGGATTTCATGCTCTGTCTTCCCATTTTCCCGATTCATAGTATGCGCCTCCTATGTATTCGTTTTCCTTACCAGATTGAATCCGCTTTCATAAAAAATTGCAAAATCGCTCGAACATTTTCACCTTCATCCTCCTGATCGTTTCAGGTTCTTCACCCCCGCAAAAACTCCGTTTCACGAAAAAGAAACCGATTACCGTATTGATTCGAGAAAACGAATTCTTAACACATATATGCCTTTTAAAAAGGGTAAATATGTAATACTATCGCCAATTATATTATACGTATTCCTAAAATGTAAACAAAAATTTCAGCGGGAAAGAAGCGGGTAAAACAAAAAGGGATATTGCTTGTCGCCAGCAACAAGCAGTATCCCGCCCCCTATAGAAACTACGCTAAACAGCTCGGCCGCTTGCGCTTGCCGCCTGGGTTTTCGGTCTCCGAATGAGCAGAACAAGCGGAAGCACCAGCAAAATAATAACCGTTCCGATGACAAACACATCCTGTATGGCAAGAGCTTGCGACAGCTCGCGGGGTTAGGCGGCGGACGGCGGCAACGCCGCTTGATGCGCTGCCGAGCGCGAAGCGAGAATCGAGCTGAATATGCTGACCGACATGGCCGCCAGCCCTTGCCTGATCCAGTTCATAACACCGGACGCTTGACCTGACTCTTCCTTGGATACGGCCGACATGGCCGAGTTCGTGACCGGCGAGTTGCACAGCCCGATACCAGCATAACGGATCATTAGCCAGATCGTGACGAAGGCGATGCTTGTCGTCATATTCATCCGGCTAAGCTCCCATGTCGCGAAGGTGACCTGAAGGCGTGGGTTTTACGGCCTGTTCTATAAACATGCGGTGATTTTCTTCACCTGATTTTCACCTGACTATTTAATGTACAATATCAATTAACCCGTTGTCACCTTTTTGCCAACCGTGGTTGTCCCCCTTGACCTTAGGTCTGACCTAGGGCTTATCCTGGAAACGTTGGAATCGGCGAACGGCTGGCCGTTAAAACCTTTCACAGGAGATGATTGAGATGGGTCCCTCAAAAGAGCGGATAATCGCTTACGATTTTGCCAGAGCTCTAGCAATCTTTGGTATGATTATCGTGAATTATAAGCTGGCAATGCAGACGGAACATGACGCTGCGGCATGGCTGCAGTCGATTGCCGGTATGTTTGAAGGAAGGGCGTCTGCCTTGTTTGTCGTGCTGGCTGGCATCGGTGTAACGCTAATGACCTCGAACACCCGGAAGTCCATGAGCAAAGAGCTTATACATCAATGCCGGAACAGCCTGTGTCGCAGAGCCGCATTCCTTTTTGTAGCCGGACCGGCTTTACTAGGGATAGGCTGGAACGCCGATATCTTGCATTATTATGCCGTATTCATGCTTGCCGCGGCCGTCTTGGTTACCGCCTCTGACAAAACCTTGCTTTGCCTTTTCGCTATAGTTCTAGTCACATCGCAGGTCTGTTTACTCGTATTTGATTACAGCAAGGGATGGGAATCGAGCTTTAAAGCGTATACGGACTTGTGGACACCGGAAGGATTTGCCCGCAATTTGGTTTTTAACGGATTTCATCCCGTTTTTCCTTGGCTCGGCTTCTTCCTGTTCGGGATGTGGTTGGGCCGGAAACGCTGGCCGGATAAAGCTAACCGGTCGAAGCTGCTTCTGATCTCGCTGTTTGGCCTGGTTTTTCTCGAGATACTTTCTTATTTACTAAGCATATGGAGTTCCGCGGTTCTGGATGATGAAGCGACCCGTTATTTTTTCGGAACGAAGC
Source organism: Paenibacillus ginsengarvi (assembly GCF_003626695.1). Taxonomy (GTDB): domain Bacteria; phylum Bacillota; class Bacilli; order Paenibacillales; family NBRC-103111; genus Paenibacillus_AB; species Paenibacillus_AB ginsengarvi. The sequence goes on along the minus strand of NZ_RBAH01000022.1, from coordinate 87,131 downwards.
CGATGCCGCCTAACATGCTATACGTTCTCTCCGGAATAAGTTCAGCTGTGTTTGCTATAGCGATTTGCTCCTCCATCGTGGAGCATTATAAGGATGCTCTTCTGACGCGAGCGGTGATTCATACCGGTCAATTATCGTTATCTCATTACATCGGACATATCGTTATCGGTTTAGGGATACTGGAGACAGCCGGTTATTTGGAAAACGGCAAGCTTTCGTTTTCAATGGCTTATGGGACCGTTTATTTCATAATTGCCATCGTCTTTTCGTATTGGTGGAGGAAAGGGATGAAGCGCGGTCCGATCGAGTCGATTATGCGAAAGCTTTGCTGAAGTCTCTTGCCATGCCCTCCCACAACAAACAAGCTGGAACGCACATGGGCGTAACCAGCTTGTTGTTTAGGCCTTTACTCGGTTTGACCGTACCGCCGCAGCACAACCGGACCAAGCAGACCGGACGGCAGCGACGCTTCGCAAAACACATTCGCCAAACTATTGGTGACACGCACGCGGAGCGTATTCTCCCCTGCTCGCAGCGTGCCTGATACGTCATGGTACGCATAAGGCTGCCAGAACCGGGTGCCTTGCGGTACCCCGTTCAGCTCCACCTCCGCCATTTCCCCTGCTTCGCCCAAGTCCAGCTGGACTGTGCCGCCGGACAAAGCCCGTTCCTCGCTCCAGTCAAAAACCGTCTCGTACTGCATCGTCCCGGACAAATGCGCGAGCTGCGGCCATGTCGTCCAATCGGTCAGTGCCGTCAAGACGAACGGCTCTTCCGCACGCGCATCCGACGCAGCAATTTCCTCGAGTCCGGACGTTACCTTCTCCGGTTGATCCGGCAACGTCCGCGCGATCAGACTTACGGTCCACGGTGCGGAAAGCGGAATCGTTTCGAGCAGATTTGGCTCATCTTGAACCGGGCTTTCCTGCGGCGGCGCCGATTCGTCGACCACATACACGATCGCCTGTCGCCTCTCGATGGCAGCGGCGAAAGACATGCCGCTTGAATCGGTTAAACGTTCGACCGTTTGCGTCTCCGTCCCGGCGTGCCACGGATCCCATCGCTCCGCATAACCGCTGTGCCGCAAAGTTACGCGGCCTGCCCAGCGTTCTTCGCCTTCGTTCACTAGCACGTAACAAGTGAAGCCTTCTTTGCGAACGACGCTCGTCCGGATCGCGGACGACGCCGCTCCTTCCAGACGGATCGGCCGATCGGCGAAGAGATCCAGCTCTTCGATCCTCTCTGCAGGACAAATGAAACGTGCAAACGGCGCGTAACTGTCGTTCGCCTCAAGCGCAAGCACCGTACCCCCGCCGTCCGCAAACCGCTCCAGCGCCTCCCGCGTCTCGGACCGGAACCGCTGCGGCTGATCGACGATTACCGTCCTATAGACTTGCCGCTCGATCCGGATCGTCCCGTCCGAAATAGCGCTGTTCCGCAAGAGCAGCTGCTCCTCCAAATAGTTGAACTCGATCTGATGCTCATACAGAGACATAACCGCTTCCCAAGGCAACCTCTCCGCCTCGCACAGCACGGCGACGTCAGTAACGTTCACGCTGTCCGTCATCAACCAGCTCATCCGCCGCATGTACCCGCTGAACAAGCGATAGTGCGGCCACCAGATGCTGTTCGGTCCGACATCCGGCGGACGCTCGTGCTTGCGGAAATCGGACAGCGAGTAGTAAAACGCATGAGGCACGAGCATATTCACACCGCGGACGAACAGCCAGTCCATGTACCACTTGATGTCGTCAGCCGGCAAGTTCCAGCCGTGCGGCTCGCGAAAGCAAGCGCCGAAGCATTCGTTCAAGTTGCGCCTTCTGCCGCGGTGACGGGCTGCGTCGGAGCTGCATTTGCCCATGGTGCTGTGCGGTCCTGTAATGCCCTTACCGTCGCCCGGCTCGAAATAACGCCACACGATATCTTGTCCGGGCAGTCCGAAATAATCGAGCAGACCGATCTCGTCGCTATGCGCCGGATGTCCGGTCAACTGAATCCCGTGGGCGGCGCACCATTCCGACAACGGACGATAGTAGCTCTGAACCGTACGTTCATGAACGGCTGCCTGATACGAAGAGCGAATCGCCGCCGTGGTTTCGCCCGCATCCAGCCACAAGGCGGCCAGATCGCGCTCCTGTAAGCCGAACGCAGCGGCATAAGATAAAAATCCGTGCGTCCACGGACGCAAGTCGCTCACGGGGCCGCGCCCCAATAAGTTCGGCTCGTCCGTAAACATCGCGATAATCGTGTCGCCGAAGTACGGATGCAATCGTCTGTAGTACGCCTCGTGCGTCAGTTCAATGAACAGCGCCGTCGCATCCGGATTGAGCAAATCCGCGGCACGAGGCGCGAACGGCTGACCGTCGTCCTGCCCTTTGTAAACGCCGCGAATCTTTCCATGCGACCAAGTCTCCACGAATAGCAGCACCGACCACGTTTCCGAAGCCGGCGGCTCGAACACGAGAGTGTCGTGCTCCAGCGCGAGCGTCGCGACAGAGGTCAGGTCGATGGTGCCGTCCGCGCAATGCCGTACCGCCTGCGCGGCCAAAACCGTCTCCCCGTCTTTCAGTGCGATCGGCGTCTCGAGCCGTCCTCCGGTACAGCTCCACCTTCGCATCGCCAGGGCCCTGCTGGCATATGCCGGGTTTGTTTCGACAATCTTGCCGTTAGCGGAGCCGGACGGATACATCGCCTCGTCATACAGCATCACTTGCATCCCGAGCCTGGCCGCTTCACGGACCGCCGTCTCCACATAATCCATGTAAACGTCCGACAAATACGGGATCGACTCGGACAAGCCGAGGCGGGGATGAATGACGCATCCCGCAACCCCTTTGTCGTAAAAATCGCGCAGCTGCCTCACGATTTCGCCGTGATCCAATTGATCGTTCCAGAACCAGAACGGTATCGGAGAATAACGGTCGGCCGGCTCCATAAATGCCTGCCGGAACTGCTGCATTCGTGCAGGTTCATCGCTGTTATGCATACTCAAAATCTCCTTTGCTCCTGCATCCTCCCGGGGCGGAATAACTGTTCTTCCATACCGGGCGGTTTACTTTTTGCTTGCGGCCTTCAAATCGGCGACGGTCTTGTCGGCTTTCTCCGCCGTTTCGCGCAGCACGGTGTTGAGGTCTTTCTCGCCGCGGATCGCATCCAGCACAGCAGCCGTGTACACCTTTTCCACCTGCAGCTCGTAGGTCGACTTGTACGAGATCGGCGCCAGCTTATTGAAGTACGCGCCCTTCCAGTTTTTATCCTTGAACTGGCTTTCGCTGCCGAAGACGCCTTCGATTGTTTTGTCTTTCAGCACAGTCATCATGCCTTTTTTCGAATTGGCCGTTTGCGACTCTTTGGACGTCAAAAACTTGATGACTTCCATTGCGGCGTCCTTGTTTTTGGCCATCGAAGTGATGCTCATCGCAACGGCTGTAGCCTGACCGCCCACGCCCTTCAGCTCCGGAAACGTCGGGAGGGCCACCATATCCCAGTCGATTTTCTCCAGATCTTTCGGCACAGCCGCAGGGAATTCCGAGTGGAAGTGCAGCATCGCCACATCTTGCGAATTCGTAAAGTTAAGACGGGTCGGCAGTCCTTTTTTCTCGATGACATAGTTTTTCATGCCGTTATTCGCGTCGGTATCGATAAAGATCGTCTCGATCAGCTTTTTCCACGTCTCCCGCTCGAACGTCGATTTGCCGGTTTTCTCGTCCAGATAAGGATCGGAGAACGGAGTCATTTTGAGCGAATATTGCTGCGAACCGATAAAGCCGAGATACTGCACATTGCCGTCCTTGCGCGTCAGCTTCTGCGACGTCGCCTTCATCTCATCCCAGCTCATGCCGTCTTTCGGGAACGGAACGCCGAACTTGTTGAACAAATTTTTGTTGTAAAATACCATCGGCACTTGAAGGCTGGTCGGCAGCATATACAGCTTGCCGTCGCCCGCCCGGCGTATGCCGTCAATGACCGAAGGCTCGAACTGGGCCAGATCGACGCCGTGTTTTTTGGCCAGATCGGTCATGTCGTAGCCAATGCCCGAATTCAGCAGCGGGTCGATCACGTAGTCGAACACGTTGTATATAATGTCCACCCGGCGTCCCGTCATGATCACCTCCGGTATCAGCGAGCCCGGCTCCTGACGCAAGTACGAGATTTTGTAATCCGGGAACTTGGCGCGGATCACGTCGCCGAACTTGCTGTTGAAGCTTTCTTCCGCTTCGCCGGACGTGCTGTAAAAGATGAGCTCCACAGGCTCGCTCGGCCCCGTCTTCGCTGCAGGCGTTTTTCCGTCTTCAGCCGGTCCGGCTTGCCCTCCCCCGCCTCCGTTTCCGGACGAACATGCCGTCAGCAGCGAGCCCAGCAATACGGGAAGAATAATCGCGCGGTACTTCTTTTTCATGGTTTGCGACCCCTTTACTAGTGAGATTGAATGCTTCGAAGCGCTTCCAACCTCATCATAAACGGTGTGATCCCGAACCTCCATTGGCGATGTTGACTTCCAACATGGCGATTCGGTCATATGGCCGCATTTCAGGCACATCATTCTTTGCAACAAAAAGACCACTACGGTCCGTAGTGGTTAGCGATGCAACTCCCGATATTTGCCGGGCGTCATGCCGGTGACTCTGGTGAACAATTTGCTAAAAAAAGCAACATCTTCGTATCCGACCATCTCGGAGACAACGTTCATCTTCTCGTCCGTATCGGTGAGCAGCCGTTTCGCCTTTTCCATACGTACCCGGTGTACATATTCGATCACCGTTGACGCTTTGTGACGATGAAACAACCGGTTCAGCTGGCGCACCCCGATATGAAACAGCTCCGAGAGCGTAGCCAAGGTAATCCGCTCGTCATAATGGCGTTCGACATAGCCGCAGATCCGCTGAACGAGCAGCTCGCTCGACCCGCTGTCTCCCTTCGTCTGCTGATCTTCCGTATAGTAGCGGGACAGCAAAATGAACAGCTCCGTCATTCGCAGCTGAACGACCGCCTGGTAACCGGGACGGGCCTGCACCAGCTCCTGGTGCAGTTCTTTCAGACCGGAGCGGACTACATCCTCGATGGAGCCGCGCAGGTTCAGCTTGTGATGAAACCGGGCTTCCTTGTTCAGAAACGGCTGCACGTAGAAAAAGTCCAGCGCATCGGACAGGCGCAGCTCACGCAATAGCGAGGTTGGGATAAACCCCGGGTCGAACAAGCAATTCGTCACGACAATATGCTGTCCGTCCTGGATCGAGTACCCGTGAGCTTCCCCCGGGTTAATAATAAAAATATCGCCGGCCCGCACCTCGTAGGAGATGTCCTGGAAGAGGTGGGTCGCCTGCCCGGACTCCACATAGATCAATTCTACAAATTCATGCCCGTGCAGCGGCGGGCTGTCGAACTTGTCATGGCGATTGCGCTTGATCCAGAATGGAAAATCGCGAGGGTGCTTGTAGTAGGACATGGTTTTGATCTCCAACCTTCATCCCTCCTCTGTTCTCCGTTTATTTATCCTTGATTAAAAAATACCAGTCCCTTACAGCTTCGTCAATAAGCGGGCAAGATCAAGACAAACAGAGCCGCCTCCTCGAAGGAGACAGCTCGTCTGCCGGTTGCGGTGGAATCACAGCGTGTCCGACAGGGACCATATGCCGGGCAAACTCGCGTTCGCGGCGTATCGCTCCTGCGGCTCGACGATCCACGACGCCGCTGCGGCTGCGCCATTCAGCTTCAATTGATCCGCTCCGCCCGCCTTGATCCGCACTTGACCGCCCGCCTGCGAGGCGTTAACGATCGTATACGTCAAACCAAGCGACACGGACGAAACAGGCAGTTCCACATCGAGCACGCCCGTCGCTGTCTCGGGCAAACGCAGCTCGTATCCGGCCCATATGCCCGATGCGCAAACAAGCGGCGAATCCAGCAGCTTCAAGGGGCGATCCCCGGTATAACGCACGGTCACGCTACCAGCCTCATTAACCCGCATAAATCCTTTGTTGCCGTCCAGGTCGTTCTCTCCGAAGCCGTCTACGATCGTCATCCGCTGCACGGACGAACCCGGAGCCGTCTGCATCCAGAACGGCGCCCTCATCCTCGGTGTGGAGCGTGTGTCAACGGCGCGGGGACGAATAAGCGTAATGCGGCCGGTGTGCGTCATCCCTTTGGTGACATCGTCCGCTGTCAAGGTGAGAACGAATGCGCTTTGCAGCGTATAACTGACCCCGGTCACCCCTTCTTCGTTCGGGTCCTGCACCATCACGTCCGTAGCTATGACAACCGGGGAATGCTTGCCCCAGCGCCCCCATTCTACCCCTTTGCGTTTGGGCCGCACAATCATGGCCGTTTCGATCACGATTTGCCCGCGAATCGTTTTTTGCAGCTCGGCGGGAGTGCTCGGAGCCGGGTTGTTGAATTTGATCGCGCCGTTCTGCCCGTCGTCTATGGAACGAAAGTTCGATACGTATACATTGAAGAACGGCTCCTCTACAACGGAACGGGACAGGAAGCCGGGCACAAGCTCCAGACCGCCCATTTTGTTATTACGCGTCGTCACATCGATCAGAGACACATCGACATACGACTTGGCCTGCGCATTCGGCTCAATATCAATACCGAACGCCGGTCCCGTCCAGGCGATATTCCCCGTATTGCGATACTCCCCGCCGATGATGCGGCAGCAGCGCCCGGCCGTAATCGATAAGCCTTGCCTGCGGTTGTTATCGGCCACGCAATTTTCCAGCGTAATATGCTCCGGAATCGGCAAAGTCGGATTCGCGGGATAAACCCCGATGTAATATCCGTCGCCCCAAAACTTCTCCGCCCATCCGTCTTGAATCGTAATATGCTTCGCGCCGGATACGATGTAAAACCCGAAGCCCCATTCGCCGCCTGTGCCCGTATGCGTCGTACCCACATCGCCGATAACCCGCGGGCGATACATCGTCACATGCTCCCGGCCTTGAAAATTAAACAGGATATATTCCCCGTTCGCGCTCCCTTTCGCCTGAAAGCGGAACTGTCCGTCGAACAGGTGGCGGCTGAAGCTTGGCGGGAAAATGCCGCCGGCAAACTTGGACGCCGGATAATTCGGATCGTCGCAATCGATGATCGGCGCCATATCTCCCGTGTAGGTGTACGTCCTCGCATTTTTCGCATATGCCGCACGAACGCGAGCCGTACAATCGACCCCGGACTGGACGCCGGCTTGCAGCATATCGATACCTTTCGATAGATCCATCACGGCTACTTTACCCGCAGCGCTTAGTGCATGATCCACGAATCCGTCCGGCGTCCCCGTATAGCTCGTGCTCGCAACCATGCGGTAGCAAGCGCCTCCGCCGTCGCCCGCTGCATAGTAGCCGCTTGTCCGGACCCACTGTCCCTCATCGACGCTGCTTAACAGCCGCATCTCTGCTACCGTGTCCACCTGCACACACGACAAGCTCGCCGCTTCGGCGCGATTAAACGTCAGCATACTCCCCGCCAGCACCGTCCCGCCTGCAATCCCAAGCGTGCTAAGCAAGGCTCGTCGGCTTAATTTCCGGTTCTCCATCTTTATTCCCCATTTCTTATTAGATTTGATCCAGCAGCAACCACAGACCAGGCATATGGGCCTTTACCGTATACGCTTCCTGTGCATCTACGATCTGCGCAGCACTGCCCGCCGCTCCGTTTCGCTTCAGTTGGTCCGCCCCGTTCGCTTTGATCCGCACCTGACCGCCCGCCTGCGAGGCATTCACGATCGTATACGTCAAGCCAAGCGACACAGCGGCAGGCGGTAGCTGCACTTCGACGATACCTGACGCGGCCGCGGGCAAACGCAGCTCATAACCAGCCCACATGCCGTCGGTAATCGTTAACGGCTGATCGAGCAATTGGACGGGACGGTCTCCTACATAACCCACCGTTACGCCATCGGCCGCATTGATGCGAAGAAAGCCTTTATTCCCGTCCAGATCGTTCTCGCTTGCCGGGTCAAGGACACGCAGCCGCTGAATCGAAGAACCGGGAGCCGTTTGGATCCAGAACGGCGCCATCATTTTCGGCGTTGCGCGCGTATCGATCGCTCTGGGTCGAATAAGCGTTACTATCCCGATCGTCTGCATTCCTTTGCTTACATTGTCCGCCACAATTTCCAGCGAAAATGCGCAACGGGCATGATTCGTCGGGGCGGCAATGCCGGCTGTGTTCGGATCGAGCACGGTTACATCGGATGCAATCACTTCCGGCGCATTCCGTATCCATCTGCTCCAGTCCACTCCTTTGGTAACCGGCCGTTCGATCGTCGCCTTCTCGATGACGATACTGCCGAACAGCTTCCGATTGATATTGATGCTGCTGGATAAGTCCGGATACGCAAATCGCATCGCGCCGACATTGCCGTCCTCGACCGAATGATAGTTGCTTACATACACGTTATAAAAGGGATTCACCACATTCGCTGCGGATAAATACCCCGGCACGAATTGAATGCCGCCGCGCGAATTGCCTCGTGTCACTACGTCGGTCAAAGCTACATCGATATAAGCGCTTGCATGGTTATCCGGCTCGATGTCAATTCCATACGAGGGCGGCGTTGAAGCTATTTTCCCCGTATTGCGATACTCGCCGCCTATAATACGGCCATGCTTAACCGCCGTAATCGACAGGCCTTGTCTGCGGTTCGAATCCGCGATACAGTTTTCGAGCGTAATATGCTCCGGTGCGGTCTGCATCGTATTTTTGTCTTCCGCTACCCCGATAAAATAACCGTCTCCCCAAAACTTCTCGGCCTTTCCTTCGACAAGGGTCACATGCTGCGCTCCTCCCGCCATGTAAAACCCGTATCCCCATTCGCCGGTCGTTCCCTGATGCGTCTCGATGTCGCCAATGACCCACGGCCGCCGCATCGTAACCCGTTCGCAGGCCTGAAGGTTAAACAAGGTATAGCGGTCGAGTGAAGATGTTTTCGCCTGAAACCGGAATCGTCCGTCAAACACATGCTCGCTGTGGTTCGGAGGCCGAATGCCGCCATTGTTGCGCGTCGTCGGGTAATTCGGATCGTCGCAATCGATGATCGGCGCCATATCCCCCGTGTACGTGTACAACCTCGCATTTTTCGCATAAGCCGCACGAACACGAGCCGTACAGTCGACTCCGGACTGGACGCCGGCTTGCAGCATATCGATGCCGTTCGACAGGTCCATCACCGCCACCTTGCCCGTTGCACCCACAGTATGATCCACATAACCGTCCGGCGTCCCCGTGTAGCTAGTGCTCGCGACAATGCGATACCAGGCGCCTCCACCGTCGTTCGCGGCGTAGTACCCGCGCGTCAGGACGATCTGACCTTCCTCGGGCTGCGCCAGCGCTTTCAGTGCTGCGATGTCATCGACCGCTATCAGCTGTACCTCGCCTGCTGCATGTACATTGTTATGCAGCAGCAGCCCCCCTGCGACTAGCAGCGCCCCTGCCGCTCCTGCCGTGCCGAGCAGCGTTCGACGGCTTATTTTCTTGTCCTCCATCATTAATCTCTCCTCATGATTGAATGACCGTAAGCGTTTGCATATTCTAAGACTATCGCAGCGGTTCCTCTTCTGACTATTGGCGATCTGGACTTTGCACAAGGCTATCCGGTCTTCCGTCGGCGGGGTAAGAAGCTTCGGATCGAGGGGGTTCGGTGAAGCGTTTTAACGGTTTTGTCAACCCCAACTTGCTTGAACAACGCACAAGCACCGCTCCCCGCAATCGACCAAACGGCCTGTTGCGGAAAAACGGTGCTTCCCTCCGGTAGATCTGATTTTTATGTTTTGCTGTTCCGCTAAATCCCGTGGAACTGATGTTAGCAATCGTCGTCGCCATGATGCCATTCACCTTCTTTCCTCTTATGACTTCCTCGCATCTGACCATTACTTCAAACTTTTCCTGAGGGAATCACGTCCAATTTTTAGTATAACGAAATGGGAGTGATTGGTATGACGGTTAAGCTGCTGTCAGCCGTAACCGCCGCCTTTCTTTTGTCGGCCGCTTGCGGAAGCTTCGCGGAGGGCGGCAAATCGGCGGCGGCTGAGAATAACGCGAACCCCGTGTCGGCACAAACGGCTCCTATAGCCGCAAATACGGCGGATATCTCCGATATCGGCTTACGGGAGCTGCCGTGGCAAACGTATACGAACAGAGGAGACGTTCGCCTTTTACCGGACGGACTGGGACCGGATCACCGCCTTGTCAAAGAAGTGCCTCTTATTGCCGGAACCGGTTCAGGCAAAACGAAAGTCATTCTTTACGAGCGCTCGGACGATTCCTTTTATGTTCATGCGGCGCTGGAGCTAGACGGCATCACCTACGACTTGGGAGCGGTCGCCGGCCTATCGGATGAACCTGTGCAGATTCAGGACTTGTTCCTGTTCGGCAAAGAAACGATCCAAATAAAAGGAGCGGTCGGAGCGGCCGCCTCGATGACGCGTTACATCGACATTTCGGACGGAGTGCCGAAACCGCTGCTGCTCGTTGACGAAGGGCACGCCTCGGAATACGACATCGATCATGACGGACAAGAGGAAGTCATCGCAAGCTCAGGCACGATTCCCGGCTTATCCGTCTACCGGCTGAAGGACGGACATATCGAACGATGCCAGTTAAACGAGGCGCTCCGGGCCGATGCCGTCATCTTGACCAGAGAAGGCGCGATAGCGGCGTATTTCGGACAAGAACGGGTTAAGCTGTACTGGCTTAAAGCGGAAGGAATACTAAGCTTCGCTACGTATTCGGCGGAAGAATTCGAATCCGACCGCTTCGTCACGATCCCCTATACACCAGGCGATGTGAAGCAAATTCGCGAGCAGGCCGACCGGCTTCGTCTCTTCGATCCATACGTACCGCGGCAAGGGATTGCGACCGATTATTCGGTCGAAGCCGCAGCGGCGATGAATCGCGAAGGAACTCTCAAACTGACTTATCCCCACTTCGCCATTTACGAGTCCAGAGCGGATTTGCGTCTGCATGAGGAGGATCAGTCCGTTACAGGCGAGAAACGATATTTCCCCGGCTTTACGGCGGAGTGGATCGGACCGGCGGAGGGCGGCGGCGAATGGTATGTTCAGCGGGGATCGACCTATATGTCCATTATTACGGCAAAACCGTTCGATAAGGAGCAATTGCTGTACGTACTCGCCTCGATGATACCGCTCGAAGAAGTGAAAACCTCGGACGGTATGACTGCCGCTCTTCCTTCTCCGCCCGTCACCCGCGACTATTTGTTTGCGCTGCAAGCGGCTAACGAATTTGCGGCAGCCTGGGCGCACCGCGACCCGGACAGCGGGTTGAAATGGGTGACGGACGAATGGAAAGCCGGACAAGACCCGCTCGCGCTCGACGCCTACTTCCGCGGCACATCGAGTCCGCAGCATATGACGTTCGAATTGTCCGGAAAACGCCGGGTCGACGATCGCACTTATTTGTTTGAGCTGCGTTTGTACGAATATTATACCGGGCAGCCGGATTACGTCCTCGGTTTTCCAGCCGACTACGGGCGCGGCTTGATCATCGAGGTCGTGAAGCAGGGAGAAACCGAGTGGGGTGAAGGCATATGGCGGGTTAATCCTTAGTCGCCGTTTGGCGTACCCGGCTATAGCGCCCCAACAACCCGGTGAGGCACATACGGCTCTTCCAGCGAGGCCACTTCCCCAGGTGTCAGCTTGACCGAAAGAGCCGCTGCGGCCTCTTCGAGATGCGATAGCTTCGTCGCGCCGACAATAGGGGCCGTCACCGTTTCTTTTTGCAGCAACTATGACCCGATCAGCCTCGGCCGTAGCGTCGTACTTGGCTTGGCTAACATATGGCATTTACTAATGGATTATTAGGATCCAAGGAGGGAATGCCTTCCTTGTGGAGAATCTAATGTTCGAGGTGCCTATTTCCCCCTCTTATTTTCATTCGTATACAGGAACAAGGAGAATTGAATTGGGATGGACAAACCCAACAGTCTGATTCAAAACTGGCTGGATAAGATCGGCAATCCGTATCCTTACGAGTACGAGCATGAGCTGCGGCTTGTTCGCAAATTCGAGACGGACGAATTCGCCGGAGAACTGTACGAGCAGGCAAACGGACCGGGTACAACACAGCGGACGCTGCTTATGCTTCCGAAAACGATGGGCGGAAAACGGCCGGCGGTAGTCGTTCCGTTTTACTCCCCCGACCTGATGGCCGGTTATAAGCTCGACACACTTGAGCGTACGGACGAGCCTGATATAGCGATGGCTCTTCATCTTGTTCGGCGCGGGTACATTGCCGTGACGGCGGAGGCCTATCACCTGACTTACCGGGAGCTTGAGCTGGATCGTCAAGATTTCTCGCGCTGGCTGCTATCCGCCGAAGCCTTGCTGAGCGACCATCCCGGATGGACCGGTATCGGCAAACTGATTGCGGATACGCAGCTTCTCGTGGACCTTTTGTGCAACGATCCTAGGGTCGATCGCAACCGGATTGCTATAGCCGGGCACTCGCTTGGCGGTAAAATGGCTTTGTATACCGGCTGTCTGGACGACCGGATCAAAGCGATACTGGGCAGCGACTTCGGACTGGAATGGGACCGGACGAACTGGTCGAAGCCGTGGTACTGGGGAGAGAAGCTGGGTGAACTGAAGGCAGCCGATATGGACCATGCGGAGCTTCTGCGTTTAGGCGGATTGAAGCCGTTTGTCCTGATCGCAGGAGAATCCGACAGCGATGAGGCGCACGATATGATCAAGAAGGCCGGCTATTCCGAATCGTCGCAGTACCTGTTTATCAATCATGCCAGCGGTCATCGTCCGCCGAAGGAAGTGCTCGATACAGGGTATGATTTCTTGCAAACCTGCTTCTGACCAAAAAAAGGCGTGGGCCCGGTAAGATCGGAACCCATGCCTTTCTCTTTCTGCCAATGGACGGCGAAGCGGCCCGCTATCCTTTCACCGAACCGATCATCGTCCCTTTTTCAAAATAACGAAGCAGGAACGGGTACACCACCAACACCGGCAGCACGGACACGATGACCGCCGCCATTTTTAGGCTTTCCGGCGCAGGCGGAATCTCGTTCACCGCCGACGTAAACGGGTCCAGACGGTTCTCGATCAAGATTTGGCGGACGATCTGCTGCAGGACGAATTTCGTTTGATCCGTCACGTAGAGCAGGTTGTCACTGAAAGCATTGATATGATATACAAGCGACCACAGTCCGATCGTTACAAGCGCAGGCATCGAAAGCGGCAATAAGATCCGGGTGAGAATGCGCAGGTCGCGAGCTCCATCGATCCGCGCCGCTTCGATAAGCGCATCCGGAATCGAACGGAAGAACGAGATCATGACCAGCACCTGGAACGCATTCGCCGCATGCGGCAGCACGTAGACCCACCGTGTATTAAGCAGATGCAAATCTTTCATCAGCAAATAATTCGGCACGATCCCTCCATCGAATATCATCGTGAACAGCAGCAGCAGCACGAGCACCCGTTTCCACGGAAAATCCTTGCGCGATAGCGGATAAGCCGCGCATACAGTGACGAGCAGCGTCAACGCCGTTCCGACGACCATGCGGAAGAGCGTATTCGCGTATCCCGTCCAGATGAACGGATACGTGATGACTTCCTTGTAAGCGGCAAGCGTCGGCTGCCTTGGAATCCAATGGAAGCCGCTGCGCAGAGCCTCCCCCCGCCCGCTGAACGAAACCGACAGCACATGAATGAACGGATAAACGACAACGATCGCGAGTAGGCCCAGTACGATATAGATCAAGCTAACAGCCAGCTTATCCGGCCAGCTTCCGTTTCTCATGCTACCTTCCTCCTGCCTCTTACCATAGGCCGCTCTCCCCGCGGCTCAGCCTACGTACCGTGAAGTTCGCCCCCAGGATGAGCAGCAGCCCTACCAGCGATTTGAACAGCCCGATCGCGGCGGTGTAACTGTATTGGAATTGCTGAAGACCGACGCGATACACATAAGTATCAATGACATCACCGGTGTCGAAGGTGACGGGGTTGAGCAAATTGATGATTTGTTCGAAGTTGGCGCTCAAAAAGCCGCCGAGACTGAGAATAAACAGGATCGACACAGTCGGCATAATCGACGGAATGCTGATATGGAGCATGCGCTGCCAGCGGTTCGCCCCATCGATGGTCGCCGATTCGTGCAGCTCCGGATGGATGCCGGCGAGTGCGGCGAAGTAGATGATTGAGCTCCAGCCGATATCTTTCAGAATGGCCGATGCGACAATGATCGAGCGAAAGTATTGTTTCTGCCCCATATAAAAAACCGGCTTTCCTCCGAACCATTCGACGATAGAGGCCACGACGCCCGTCGTCGGGGACAAAAAGTAAATGACGAGACCCGACATAATGACCCACGACACAAAATGCGGCAAATACATCGTAATCTGCACGAAACGCTGAAAAAAGCGCGATCGGATCTCGTTCAGCAGCAGCGCCAGTGCAATCGGCGCCGGAAAAGCGAACAGCAGCAAATACAAATTCAGCAGCAGCGTATTTTTGAGCAGCCGGTAAAAATCGTCCGTTTGAAACAACGCTTCAAAATGCTTCAGCCCCACCCACGGACTGCTCCAGATGCCGTCGATAACGCGAAAATCTTTGAAGGCGATCGATACCCCGTATAGCGGACCGAACTTGAATACAAGGAAAAAAGCGAATGCAAACAAATAGAGCGCAAGCAGCTCCCGATGCTTGATGACGGTCTTCATTGTCCTGTGTGCACTTCCTTAAGCCGAATTCGATCCGTCCGCGCGAAGGCAGTGCGCCTCCGCCGCGAACGTGAAATCGCTTGGCAAGCTGATTATTTTTTGAACTGCTTCTGGTACATTTCGTTTGCTTCCTTGGTTAGATCGTTCCCGCCCTTCGCTTTCCATTCCGCAACATATTTGTCGAAGTCGCTGAGCGGGATTTCTCCGCTGATGAATTGGGCGAAATATTTTTGCGTCAGCGCGGTCAAATCTTTCTTATACTTGCCGTCCGAAGGCAGCGCCGCGAACAGCAGCGCATCGGTCCAGTGCGGTGCGGACGAGTACGTGCGGACCGCTTCGTTCAGCTTCGGATTCGAATATTTGTCGCGATAGCTGCGGGTCGTAATGTTGCCGAGCGAGAACAGCCGGACGCCAATCGAATCGCGCTGCTCCTGCTTCTCGAAGCCGGGCAAATATTTCGTTGCTCCCGAGGTCGTTCCGCTGGTTGCAAAATCCCAGTTCGTTCCTTTTACTCCCATACTCGTCATGTTGATCGTCTCTTCGTCGCTGCTCTGCGCCCGCAAAATCTCGAATATTTTGTTCAGCTTCGCGGGATCGTCCTTCACTTTGTTGCCGATCACGACATAATTGCTCTTGACGCCCCAGTCCCAGTTGCCGCTGCCGCCCGGGCCTACCGGATTTTTGCTGATCGCAAGCTTTGCACTAGGGTTTACGTCCTTCATCGAGACGATGGTCGCCCCGTCTTCGAGCGCAGCTCTGCCGATCTGCTCCTCGATGGCGCCGATCCGGTTGTTGTACAGCTTCTTGCGGTACGTATCCTGCGTATCGGTTATAAATTCCGGATCGATGACGCCGTCCACGTACCACTGGCGCAGCTTGGCAAGGGCATCCTTCGCCTCCGGCATAATGGAGCCGTTAACGATCTGACCGTTCTTCTCCTGCCACAGCGTAGGCTCTACGCCGTAAGCGCCGAACACCGAATAAAACCCGGTCGACCAGGTCGACGTCGCCGTTCCCGTCAGACCGTACGTATCGTTTTTGCCGTTTCCGTCGGGGTCCTGCTTCGCAAACGCATAGATCGCCTTCTCGAACTCCTCGAGCGTCTCCGGCAGCTTTGTGATGCCTACCTTATCCAGCCAGTCTTTGCGCCACAGCATCGTCATATCGTAAGGCTTCAGATCGATATACATCGGGATCGCCCACAGCTTGTCGCCGAATGTTACCGTCTGGAACAGCGCCTTCGACTGCTCTACGTCCTTGTAATACTCTGGCATCTTTTCCTTCACCATATTCGGGTCGATGTTCAAAAGCACGCCTTGTCCCTGGTAAGCGGATACATTGGCAGGATCTCCGAGCATGAACAGATCCGGCACATCACCGGAAGCGATGCTGGCGTCGGTCACCTTGACCGGTTTGATTTTCACATTGAATTTTGCTCCAGCCATTTTTGCACTTGCGTATCGGCAACGACCGCCGTCGCCTGGAAGTGAATCCCCCATTTAATCTCGATCGGTTTGGCTGCGCCGCCGGAACCCGCTTCGGCGCTATTCTTCTGGTTATCCGAGGTGCATCCGCTGAGAAGACCGACCGCCATACTGGCTGCTATCACGGAAAGCGCGACAGGTTTCATTTTTGTATAGACCACTGCAATTTCCCCCTGCTCTTAAATGGTATATCGTTTTCCCGCAATCGTGTCCGGCCGGGACTTGCGAACGGTTACATTCCCTACGATAGTCCGCAGACGGCTCCAGCACAATCATTTCATTCGATTCCGGTTATGTTTTTCGCTTCTCGGGTCTGTTTCCGGCCATTGTGTTATCCGATTTTTCGTATGTTATTCGCCTCTCGCCTTCCCGTCTTGACGATCTGTGCTATAATTTTGACGTGCGCGAGTGAAAACGCTAACAGAGACAAAGGGGGGTCAGAATGATCGGTCGTCTAGGAATCCGCAATCGTTCCTTATTCGTCAAGCTGTTGCTGTCCATGACGGTCATCGTCCTTGTCACCGTCATCCTGATCTCCACGGTCACGTATACGATTTCCGCCGATACGAGCATTCAAAACTCGATCGAGTATAATCAATCGATCCTGGAGCAGCAGCGCGAGCTGATCCATAAAGAACTAAACGCCGTCAAAAATATCGCCTCCAGCATGATTATGACTCAATCGTACCTGTTCAATACGATTAACGACAAGCTAAGCGTCGGCTCGCTGATCGACCTGTCCCGGGTCGTGGATGAGCAGCAGAAGCTGAGCCCGTATGTGGACTCGATCTATCTCGCCTACGGCAAACAGGATCTCGTTCTGACTTCCCGTTCCGATATGAAAATGTCGCCGTTGTCCTCGTTCATCGACCGTTCTTGGTTGCCCGAAATGAATAAGGATACAGGAAGCCGGACGGTCTGGCTCACCGGACGCTCGAACGGATTTGCACAAGGGAAATCTGCCACCAGCTTAATGCAGAAAATGCCGCTCATTGGTCCTGTCGAAGGAACTATCTTAATCAATCTGAAGCTCGATATGCTGTTCAAGGACTATCTCGGCCATTACCGCAACAAAAAAGGTACGACCGTCGTGCTCGGCCCAAGCGGCGAGCTGCTGTACAGCGAAACCGACGACGCCGTGCAGCTGGCGTCACAGCTTGACCCTGCGACTTTATCCGAAGCAGGAAGCGGATCGTACTTCTTCGATCGCCATTGGATCGTCACCTATACGACTTCCGAGCTGACCGGCTGGAAATTTGTTAATTTAACCAAGCAATCCATACTGCTGCAAGGCCTGAACCGGATTAAAATTATCGTGGCGGCCGTTGCCGGTCTTTATGTGACGGTTGCTCTGGTTTTATCCTTTTTCATTTCTCAGCGCCTTTACCGCCCATTGAAAAACGTCGTGGCTTATATTAACGGTTCCAATGCGGCGGCAGGCTCCTCCTCCGAAACCGGAGCGATTCGGGATTCAGCTGCGCCTCCTGCCGACGAAGCGAGCTTTATTCGGCAATCGTTCGAATGGCTGCGGCACAGCCAGGAGACGATTTTGCATGAGAAAACGCGGGTGGAGACGCTGCTCGGAGCGAACCGGCCGGCGATCAAGGAGAAATATTTGAGCGATCTCGTCAAAGGGAAAGCGATTTCTCCGGCTACCTTCGGGCTTGAAAAGGACGCAGCGGAGCTGCTCGGATTAAGGCAGGACTTCACGCGTTTTGCCATTCTCACCCTCGAGCTGGAGGAGCCCGCAACGCTTCACGATTCGACCGGAAAGCTCCGCTTTCATCTGCTGCAGTACGGCGTTATCGATGAGCTCGAACCGGAAATCGAGGGGGACATTTTTGCCATCGACGATGAACGGACGGTTATTATCCATTCCGTACCGTCCGGTGAGGACGAAGCTCTTATCGAGCTGGCCAGAAAGCTGCAGCGGGCGATTGAGCGCCGCTACGGCATGACAGCAACGTTCGGGATCAGCCGCATCCACACCGGCGTGCAGGCGGCTAATACGGCTTACGAGGAATCGGTCGAAGCGCTCAGCCTCAAGATGTATGTCGGCAAGGGGGAAATTGTGCCCCATGCGATCGTAAACAGCTGGAAGCAGGATGATGAAACTTACTATTACCCATACGAGCTGGAAACGAAGCTTCTTCAGGCGCTGCTGCAGCTGGACGAAGCGGAGTGCGCGGAGCAGATTAGCCGGATTACGCAGGAGGTAACCGCCCGCAGGCTGGGAAAAGCCAATGTGCAGCAGCTTTTCTTCCAGCTCAGCGGAGAAGTCGTCAAAACGCTCGTCCAAACCGGAGGGGATATGTCCGTCGTATTTGGCGAGAAATCGTTCGCCTTGACCGGCATTCAGACGATTCGCGATATGGAGACGCGCCTTACGGATCTGTGCGCCCGGATTATTGCCCATAACCGGGAAAAACGGCTGAAGCTGAACGATAGGACGCTGCAGCTCGCCACCGAATTTATGGAGATGAACTACAACAACAATATTACGATCGAATCGGTAGCGCAGCACGTACAGCGAAGCACCTCGTTTTTGAGCCGCATCTTCAAGGAGGCTACCGGCACAACGATCAACGATTATTTGATTCATCTTCGCATCGGGCGGGCCTGCGAACTGCTGCGGCTGCCGAAGTATACGCTCGAGGACGTTTGCCGGGAAATCGGCTATTCGAACGTCAGTTACTTTAATAAGCTGTTCAAGTCGCGCACGGGGCATACGCCGGGGCAATACCGGCTGCTTCAGGCAGCGGAGCAGAGTGCCTTGGGGAAACGGAAAGAGCCGGATGCGACCTGATCCGTTACGGCTTGGCGCTCCCTTCTAAGGAGATAGAACTTCGTGCGAGAAAAAAGGCAGCCGCTAATTGTCGGCTGCCTGTATGAGTTAACGCCCATTTTTAATCGGTGAAGCCCATACCAAATGAATCGTACTTAGCATGTAACGCTCCATCCGGCGGATCTGAATCGGCGACTGCTGAAAAATGGCGATCATATTGCGATCCAGATGGCAGCCCACAGCGCGCCGAAAGATCGGATCGACGAGCTTCTGAGCGCCGCCTATAAGACGGTTGGAGCTGAGACCGTGCTCCATTAACAAGATTTGACCGTCCGGTTTGCACCACCTGCTAAAGGCTTCCAGCATTCGAACCGGGTTTTCGTAACCGCAAAAGGACAATGTCGATACAATCGTATCGAATGCGTTATCGGGAAACGATATCGATTCGATGTCGGACTCCATGAAGGTAGCCCTAACATGGCTGGCCGCTGCGGACTCCTTGGCCTTGGACAACATAGCGCCGCTGAAATCGACAGCAGTCACTTCCACATCCTTGGGGTAAAAGCAAAAATTCGCTCCGGCGCCGACAGCAACCTCCAGAACGTTCCCTTTGGCGCATCCGATCAATGTTTTCCGCCATTCTCGTTCCGTTTGCCGCTTTCTTCTCGCTTCGTAAATAGGAGATTGATGATCGAACTTGCGGATGAGCTTCTCCTTGTCCATAAGTCCCCTCCTCCACTAACGATGATTGGACTTCGAATAACTTCAGCAGTTGATATTATCGCAAAGTTATTCGCCAAAGGAAAGCAGCATGCTCATTTTTTCCCACAGAACGGGTCCGCGCTCTCCATCCGACCAGGGGAGAAAATGCGGCTGCATCGTTTCGTGCCAATTGTCCGGAGCGACAGGCGCCGGCCACGTTCTTCGAGTCGCCCGGCTTTCGCCCTTCGGCGCCGGTAGTTCCTGATACGAGAACAGGATATTTTCGTGCGCGCCGATGATATAGGTCGGGTTGAAGCTCCCCGGCGTCTCCTCCTGCTTGGCATAATGGTAAAAGACGTAACTCGCGAACAGCTCCGGCTTCAGCCGGGCCAGCGAGCCGAGCCGCTCCCTACCAGCGCGTCCGATGCCAACTTCCTGCGCTCCCGCCTCCCCGTCATGATAAATATCCAGCATAGGCACCTCTAAGCGGGCGCCCTTCTCCCCCGGCCAGATCTCCAGCAGTTTCCGGCAACGGCCAGGCCATTCCCATTCGAAGCTATTCGCCGCATACTCGGCATAGACGAATACACCGCCTTTCTTCTCGAACAAGCAGCCGTTTATTAGCCCCAAATCGCGGAGCTCCTTTTCCCAACGGGAACCGTTTTCCTCAAGCGCCAGAACGAAGTCTTCTCTAGCCCCTTCCTTTACCTGCGCGCGATACATCCGTCTCGTTATCATCATTCGATCCGGTAAATCCGCCGGGCGTTCCCTGCGCGGATCCTTCCTTTCTCCTCCTCGGTCAGTTCATCCGGCAGCAGCACTTCGAACAAAGCCACGACGTCCCCGTAGCCGCCGGTTTGCAGTGCAACCGGCCAATCGCTGCCGAAGAGCAGACGGTCTGCGCCAAACAGCTTCACCAGTTCGTGAGCGTATGGCCGGAGCAAAGCCGGATCGAAACCGCCCGCCATCGTGATCATACCGGAAAGCTTAACCGCCACGCCCGGTAGCTGCGACAACCGCTCCATGCCGGTACGCCACGGCTCCATCCGCTGCTCCCGAACGGCCGGGCAGCCCAGATGATTGATGACAGACTTTAGCGCAGGCACCGCCTCCAGGTACGCTGCAACGTCCGGCAGATCGTCCGGCCGGGCAAGCAAGTCCAGCGTCATCCCGGCTTGCAGCAATTGGTCGAGTGCTTCCCGCATCTTACCCCGTTCATCCGCCGAGCGCCCGTCCCCAAAGGCGCTGCCGTTCATCCTGACGCCGATGAAGCGAGAATGTGCTTGCAGCGACCGGAGCTGCGCGGCAAAGCCGTCCGCGAACGGATCGAGTCCGCCGCTAACAGCCGCCGTCACCGGACTATGCTGCGTCAATTCGAGCAAATAAGCCGCCTCCTCGGGGGTAGGGGCCGCCTGGACAACGACAAGCCCCTCGATCCCGTACGTACGAAGCTCCGGAAGCAGCTGCTCCGGCAAGTAATCCCGGTAAAGCAGCGAATTGTCCGGTTTCAGCCAGCCGTAATCGCCGCGTGCGGGCTGCCAGAAATGGACGTGACTGTCTACGTACATGCCGCTCCACCTCCTTGTGCGCTCCTGCCGAGTAAAAGTGGATCCGATGAGCTGCGATTCTCCCAGGGTCCTTCATAGCTTGGAGCATGAACATACCGCTCCATATCGAGACGCAGCCGTATACCCGCTCCGGGTTTCAGAAGAACGGCCAGCCACTTGCCCTGGACCTCGGCAGCCTCCCTTTGCGGGCGGTTGTCGGTCCCAAGCCGCTGGGCAGTCGTGAACCGGTGCTCCCCGAACGTCCCCGCCTGAATGACAACCTCCCGTTCGTTGAACAGGCTCGTGTTGCATAGCTGAAGCGTAGCGCTGTCGGCAGTTAGCGCTTCTACGAGCGCCGATACCCCCGGTGGAAGACCCGGACGCCGCTCCTGAGCGTCGAAGTAGCGTACCCGCGCATGCTGCAAGCCGCCGTGCGAGATATGCATCGGTCCGCCCAGCGTCAACTGAACGAGCGCCTCGAAGTACAGCGGGCACATCTCCTGCCAGATATGGATGCTGGAAAAGTCCCCTTCGTGGAAGCCGCTGCGCCAATTCGCGGGATCGCCCTGCTCCGAGCGCATCTTCTCCAGCTGACGGCCGACCAGCTCCATATTGGCGGTCAAGATCGCTTCCGGATAACCCGGATTATGGCCGCGAATATACTGGAACCACGGCTCCGTATTGCCGATATAGTGCTTCGTCTCCCTCCCGGTCCGGCTGTCCCTTCCCGATACGACCGGCACGATCACTTCATTCCAATCGTGATCCCGGGGAATCCGTTCGATCCGCTGCAAATCTTCGTCCGCCATCGACATCGTCCACAAATAAATCGGATATTTAAGCAGCGGCTTCCGCCAATCGTTCCAGCCGTTATCCCCGTGCTTGTTCGGCACGAGCATCTGTCCGTTCACTTCCCGGCGCAGTTCCCAGTTCGCATCAAGCTGGGAACGCGCCAGCGTCAGACGGCTCATCTCTCCCGTCAGCAAAACGGCGTTCATGCAAGCGTTCGTAAGCGGCTCGATAATCGTCATAAAGCCGTGCGGCCATCTCCAGCCGTAATAACCGCCCCACCATTTGCCGTCATTGTACTCGCCGATTTGGCCAGATAAACCGATATTGTCCGGAATGATTCCGCCGTTGCGGAAGGTTCTCTCCTCCCAGGCGGAGAGGTAATCCGTCACCCATTCGCGGAACGTCTCCTCTCCCGTATGCATGAAGGCGTGCGCGAGCAAACCGGTGGCGTTCAAGTTCAAGGGGACGTCCCCTCGGTTCATCCGCTCGTTCATCGCTGCGATCAGCTGCCGGTACACCTCGTCGTCCGACCAGGCGCATTTGCCGCTTGCACAGTCGACGCCCGGGATGTCCTCATACGGTGCCGGGTAGTGGTCCAAGATACCGCGATGCGTGCTCCAATCCTCCTCCGACACGGTAAAGCGAGGCCCCTTGCTCCCGTTCAGAGGCGAACGGATAAGCCGCAGCGCTTTATCGTAGTTCGGGGCGTCCGGATCGTCCCCCGTATACATATGGGCAAAACGGACCGACCGCTGCTGGTCTTTCCGTGTGGCCGGACCCGCCAGCCCGAGGAAGTACAGAAATAAATAACCTTCGCCGTGATGCATCCAATCGTAGTACGCGTCGAATTCCCGATGAATCTGCCCGTACTCCGTCCATTGCCACGTAATGGCTTCCCATATACGCCGCGATACCTCGTACAGCTCCCTGTTTCCCCCCAGCACGTAAAGCAGCGCCAAATTCATAAAGCCTTCGTAAGGGTCGTCCGAGCCGTCCATCCCAGGCCATTCCTTCTGCCAGATCAATGTGCCGTCCGGCTCGGTATAACGCCCGACAAATTCCTTCGCCGCTTGGTTCAAACTGGCGAACAGCCACTGTTCCCGCAGCGCCCACTCCGGGGGCACCATGCGTTCTGTCGCCTCGATTCGCGGCATCTCGTTTCCCTGTTCCTTCACCTTGCGCCCCTCCTCCTACTCTTTGAACAGCTTCTTGCCCTGGAACAGGGCGTACACCCGGGCCAGTTCTTCCGGCTCCAGTCCCTTTCCGTCGCAATACGCCATGTTCGTACGGAGCACTTCAGAAGTCGCTGCACCGGTGAGCGTAACGTGAATGGCCGGCTGCGTCAGGCTGAAACGCATGGCAGGCTCGACAAGCCCGTACGGCTCCCGCTTGCGCAAAAAACGCAGCTGCTCGATGCGCGATGCCGCTTCCTCCACGATAGCCCGGTTCATGAACGGCGCAGGCGTGTCGGCCAGCAGCCCGAGACCGAGCACGCTGCCGTTGATAACGCCGATCCCTTTCTCCAAGGTCAGCGGAAGCAGCTCGTCCTTGGCCGTATGATCGATCAGCATGTACCGCGCATAAAACTGGATCGTGTCAAACCGGTCCAAATTGACGAATTGCATTAGAAGTTGCAAAACCCGGGTCGAGATGCCGATAAACCGGATTTTGCCGTCCTCTCGAAGCCTCTCGAGCGCCGGAAGCGTCTCGCCCACAATCATTTCAAACGGCGCCTGCTCGGCATCGTGTATTTGCAGCAGATCGATCCAATCGGTTTCCAGCCGCTTGAGGCTTTGTTCGACGGAGCGGATCGTCCCCTCATAGCCGAACGACTCATCCGGTCCAACTGCTTTCGAGGCGAGAATAACCTGATTGCGTTTCCCGCCCCTCAGCGCACGACCGATCCTCCGTTCCGATTCCCCCCGGCCATAACGCGGAGCCGTGTCGATCAGATTGATGCCGCCATCGATCGCCTCATGGATCATCTTCTCGACCTCACGCTCATCGGTAGGTCCGAAATCTCCGGCCAGCGGCGCGCCGCCTAATCCGAGCCTGGATACGCGAAGCCCGGTTCGGCCTAGTGCAGTGTATTCCATTATGCAACCCCTCCTACTGTAAATTGTAGAGATCCTGCCCTATAATGAAATAGCCAGAGTTCTTCATCTTATAGCATATGTTCTCTACCACAAGAAGAAAGAGGCGTAATCCGTTGGAGTTCATTTATACGAAACCGGTCGGACTGACCGATCTTGCGGTGCTGGAGGTCGGTACGCAGGCTGGCACGCCGGACATGAAGTTCGGACCGGGCGTACGGGATATGTATATTCTTCATTTCATCCATAGCGGTTATGGCACTTACGCCGCAGGGGACAGCCGGGAAAGGATCGGACCGGGCGGCTTATTCCTCGTCATACCGGACACCGTCCATGCGTATTGGCCCGACCCGGACGAGCCGTGGCATTATTCGTGGTTCGGGTTCACCGGTACAATGGCGGCGCGTCTATGCAAACAGGCAGGGCTCGCCGGGAACACCCCCGTTCGGCTTCCCGATCGATCACATTCCGTTGCCCCGCTGTTTCACGATCTGCTGGCTTTGCGCGAAGAGCCGGCCAAGGAGCTGCTGTTTACCGGGCTGCTGTACCGGATCTTCGGTACGCTAGCCGTTGCGGATGAGGAGCCCGCACTGCGCCCCGACGTCGGCCAACATGTGCGCAAAGCCGTCGCCTTCATCAACGCCCGTTACGCCGATGCGATCGGGCTGGTGGATATTTCCGGCCATATCGGGCTCGACGCCAAATACGTATGCCGGCTCTTCCGGCAGCGTCTGTCCATGTCCCCTTACCGGTACTTGACCGATGTGCGGATGAGAAAAGCTTGCCGCCTGCTGCGCGGAGGGCAGCTTGGAATCGCCGAAGTCGCCCGTTCCGTCGGATACCAGGACCAATTGCTCTTCTCGCGGATGTTTAAACGCATGATCGGACTTTCCCCGTCCGCATACAGGGATAGGGCCCTGCTGGAGAACCGCGAGTGAACGCAGCCTCCCGGACCCTCACGCCCTCTATGAAAATGAAGGCCCTTGTCGCAACTTCAGACAAGGGCCTTCGCTTAAGTCTCCTTTCCATGATTCGTAATAAATCTGGCATCTACCTCCGGTATGGTAACAACCGTTCTCATTGTACTGTCATACGTATACAGCCCTTTCGAAACGCCCCAGAGAGTGATGAGATCGTTCTCCAATATCCGTTCCTCGTCTCTGGTGCGCACATAGTTCACATAGATCGTGTCATTCCAGACCGACCGGTCTTTCGTCACGTTCACCCGCAGCGAAGTAATATTTCCACGTTCGATGAGTTGAACGACTTTGCCCGTAAACGTTACGCGTTTCAGGCGGTGATTGTTCGGATATCGGGCCAGCTCCAGATAGGGGATCTGTTCGGCAGCGTTCGTATACGCTTCCGGAGATTCCGCATGAGCGGACGAAAGAACTTTCACGGTTTGCAAGTCTGTCGAATCTTCGGTCAGAGCGCAAGAAGTCAGCAGAGCAGCAAGGCATATCATGCCTAGTGGAGCAGCTAAAATCGATCGTACGATTTTCAAAAGGTTCACCTCTCTACGGTCAATCCGTTTTATCGCCATTACTTATTCCAATATTTCTCTTCAAGTCTGCCGTTAATGAAATGCAGAACGATTTGCGGAGGATTGAATAAGGTCCGGAACGTCCAGCGGAACTTCTCTCTGTATTCGTACTCTTGTTTAGAGTACAAAGTGGTCGTTTTATCGCTTGCCAAGTAACCCGGTTTCTCTGCAATCTCCACCGCTTCTTCCACCGTCATCCCTATTTCAAGATGACTGTACTGTTCGAGTGTGATTTTGGGATACCGCTTGTTGCTGAAATAAAACGGAGCAATGATTGCACTAACAACTACCAGTATAACGACGAACAAAATAAGCCAGCCTTTCATTTGTTTCGCTCCTTCTGCTTGGAATAGTCTGGAATACTTGTACGACAAATATCGCGGAAAGTTGCAGATGAATGGCGGAAAATAAGAAAAAGGACGCAGAGCGTTAGCAACACTCTACATCCTGTATACGTTGGTCCGCTTACCCATCTGTGCCCGCGTCAGGCGAGCGTGGCCAACTGCTCCTGACGAACCTCTCCTTCCAGCGGCTGTCCCGCCACGAGCCGTTTCAGCTCGTCAATGGCGAATTGGCCGAGCCGCTTCACTCCGTTGCCGACCGCACCGGCTATATGCGGCGTCAGCACGCAGTTCGGCAAGCTTCGCAGCGGGTGATCTTCGGCCGGAGGCTCCGGATCGGTCACATCCAGGCAGGCGAACAGCCTGCCTTTCCGAAGCTCCTCCACAAGCGCCAACTCATCGACAATCGCTCCTCTAGCCGTATTGATCAGAATGGCGTCGTCCTTCATCGCCATAAGCCGGTCGCGGTTGATCATCCTGTACGTAGCCGGCAGAAGCGGCGCATGAATCGAAACGACATCGCTTTCGGCGAGCAGCGTATCCAGCTCCGTTTTGCATGCCCCCAGCTCCGCTGCCTGCTCCGCGCTCAGCACCGGATCGTACACGATAATGTTCACGCCGAATTGGCGCAACAGCCGAATGTAGTGCCGGCCCGCTTGACCGGCGCCGATGACGCCGACCGTCACCTCGTACAGCTCGCGCACGTTTTCTCTTCCGGCGTACCAGCCTCCGGCCCTAGTCGACGAGACGAGACTCCACATATTTTTGAGCGAGGCGATCGTGAGGCCGAGAGCCGTCTCGGCTACGCCGATGCCGAGCGGCCCGTTCGCGCTCGATACGCGAATGCCCCTCTCCCATACGGCCGGGGTGACGATGCCTTTCACCGTCCCCGCCGCGTGAAGAATCGCTTGCAGATTCGGCGCGGCCGATAACAGCTCCTCCGTAAACGGAAGGCAGCCCCAGGAGGTGATTGCGATATCCGCCCCCTTCAGCAGCTGCCGAACCGCTTCCGGCTCGGGCTTCCCGGCCCGCTCATTGGCTGCAACCCGCCCGAGCACTTCCAACTGCCGCCACTGCGGCTCGCCGAATATTCGATGCTGCGTGCCAGGCTGCGGCAATACCGCTATGTTCAAACGCATGACCGTCTCTCCATCCTGGTTCCGTCCCGTAACCGGGTATCGTTTTATTTGCTTTTTTCCTTGGCGATTTCCGCTTTCAGCTTTTCGTCCAACTCCCTGAGCGCGGAATTGACGTCCTTTTTGCCCATTGCGACGTCCACGAACGATTGGCTGAGCAGATTTTGCTGGGTAACCCCGGGAATGTCCGTCAAGCCCGCTTTGCGCTTCGGCGTATAAGGGATGGGCGGGTAAAAGTTGATTGCGTCCATGTTCTTTTTGCTGTAGATCGGATGGCTTTTGCCAAGCGCCTTCTGGACGTCCTTACTCGCAAGCGTAGTCGTTATGCCTTTCTTCGAATCTTCCATCTGCACTTCGTCGGACAGCATCGCCATAATCATCTCGAACGCTTCTTCCTTATGCTTGCTAGTCTTCGAAATCGACCAGTAGGCCGGTCCCCTCTGCGGCATCAGCTTCGGAGCGTCCTGCATGATCGGGTAAGAGACGAGATCCCAGTTCAGCTCCGGCGGAAGCACCAGATAGACACTGTGCTGGTTGGTCATAAGCGCCACATTGCCTTTGGCGAACGCTTGCCCATCGAGGGTGGCGGTGCTCTCGATCTTATTGTTCGGAATTTCGTAGAACCGCTTCAAGTTGTTGAACAGCGTCGTCCAGCGCTCCGGGTTCGCCAGCTTATCCTCGTTCGGATCGAGAATCGGCAGCGAATACGGATTGTCGCGCAGCAGATTGGTCGGGTGCGAGCTGAAGCCACGGTATACGACGCCTCCGTCGACGCGCGTCATTTTTTTGGCCAGATCGTACAGTTCGTCCCATGTCATGCCGTCTTTCGGATAAGCAACTCCGAACTTGTCGAACAAATCTTTGTTGTAATAAAGCGCCTGGGGAAAATACGGGGGCACCGGCAAGCCATACAGCTCTCCGGTTCGGACAACGTCGACTATTTCGTCGATAAATACGTTGTTGAACCGCTTCAGATCGTATTTGTGCTTCTGCACCAGCTCCCTCATGTCGTAGCCTAACCCCAAATCGAGATACCCGGTAACGAGCGTCGGCACATCGGTTCGGATAATGTCGGGAATCGTGCCAGACGCGATCATGTCGTTGATCGTCGCCCCCTTGCCCCCCGGCGAATACTCGACCGTTACATGCGGGAATTTCTGCTTCAGCAGCTCTCGGAACCGGTCTTCGAATTCCTCCGTCTTCACCCCGTTGGCGAGAATTTTCATCGTGTACGGCTCTTTCGGCTTCTCCGCCTCCGCTTTGTTTCCGTCCGCCGCCCCTTGTTTACCGGAGCTGCATGCGCTCGTCAGTAGCAGTACGGCCAGCCCGGCACCCAGTCCCATCTTTACCCGGTTCATTCGTCCGCTCCCCTTCTTCTTCTCCTAAGTAAGGCCAGTTGCTTTATTGACCCCAAACTGACCCCATAATTAGCATAAGCCGTTTTGAAAGCGCCGTCAATGAAAATAAAAACGTTTGATCGCGACTTTAAATGGTCTTTAAATTAAAACTGGGAGGGGAGTCGTTCCCCCACAGCAAAAAAAGACACTCGGAACGGGGTCCCGAATGTCTTGGGTATGGGATGCCTTTTATGATGCGCCAGGCCGGTTTTCCGATAGCGCCCGTTCCATGCCTCGGCTCATCGCGGCCGCGTTCTGCAGACCGGTCAAATAAAGCTCGAACTGCTTCTGGATCGCCCTGAGCTGGACGGTACTGAGCTTCAAGTGTTCCAACAGCCTGTACGAAGGTATCATGTCCGTGAAAATACCGAAATGCTCCGGGTGCGGCACATCCGCCTCGCCCACCCATTCGGCCGCCTCCCGCAGCGCCGGAATGCTGAACGTCCGGCTGCGGATGGCCAGCTGCGCCTCCTTGCCGCCGAGAAAATCGACGAGTTTGACCGCGGCTTCTTTTCTTCGCGATTGGCGGCTGACCACGGCGCCGATGACGGCGAGCAGATTCGCATTCACCCTGGAGTGCGGAAGACGGGCCACGTCGAACGCGATGCCCGTTTGCCTCAAATGGTTCAGGGAAAAGTACGTCGTCATGATCATCGACACTTTGCCGTCCTTGAACCATTCAATCGCCATGCTGTCGAGCCCCGACAGCATAGCGGGAAATACGTTCGTCTGCTCTACCAGCCTGCGGCATACGCTGAGGCTATCCGTTAGAGCTTCCTCCGGCAAACGGTACTCCCCATGCTCATCCGGAGAAAAATCGATCCCGCTCTGCAGCAAAAACACCGGCCAGCGGTTGCGCGACAACAATTGGAAGCAAAAGCCGAACCTGCTTCCGTCAACCGCCACCTGACTGGCCAGCTCCATCAGCTCGTTCCAGCTCCACTCTCCTGCCGGCTCGCGCAAATCGCACTCCTTCAGATGATCGCGGTTGTAGCATACGACAAGCGGAGAAAAAATGAGCGGCCGCACCAGCAGCCTGCCGTCTACCGTAAACGGCTCGCTGGCGAATGGGTATTGACCGGGATTCGGCGCAAGCGGTTCGAGCAGCTCGGCTCTCATCTCTCTCGAAAACTGCCGGATTGTATTGTGGTTCATGATCGCGGCATCGAGCGTTCCTTCGGCCATATGCCGCTGAATGTATCCCGCGTACTCGCTCGTCGGAATCATCACCGTTTCCACGCGGACATTCGGATACCGCTGATGAAATTTCTCAAGCAGATCAGGCAGATCCATTTCCAGTTCGGTCGTACTATATACGCCCAGCCTGACGGTCGCCTCCTCCGCTGGCGGCATTCCGACGACAAGATTGCCCACGCGCGGAATTTTGCGAATAAGCCCTTCCCGGACAAGCTGCTCGAGCCCTTTGCGGACCGAGGTGTTGCCGAGCTTGAACCGCTTCTCCAGATCGCTTTCCGACGGCAAATGCGTCCCGATCGCCTGTACGTTCGTTATAATTTCGCCGCGAATCGTTTGAACCATCTCTTCAATCCGCGACTGGGAATGTTTGCGCACCACTTTTTTTTGCATCGTCCAACCTCGCCCCGACTTGTTGCTTGCTTCTACCAGGTGATCCGAGCGGCTCCGTTATCCGGACGGTAATGCCGCAGCTGGAAAACCTTTTCCAAGCTATAGTCTAGCACCAAGTAACCTTTTACCGCAACAAGCCTTATACAGACTACTTCGATAAAGATCAGGTTTCTCGCAGTCAAGCTCGGCCTGAATCCAGCAGCGTATTCTGCGGGCAAACGGCTCCACGGTCCAGCCGCCGGAGGAACTCAAGTACACGATGGAGAAGCAGCGCCGCCGAGTCCGCGTCATAGGAAGAAGACAAGCTGCAGTCGGCAAAAAGATGCCGGTCGCCCGGATATACATAAAGCTCGGCATGTTGGGCTGCCTTCGCGAGCTCCCGTGCTGCTTCTAAATCTCCCTCATGAGCGAAAAAAGGATCGGCGTCCATTCCATGAATCTGCACCGGCATATCCGCAGGCCAAGGGGATCCGAAAGCCGAGGGCGGAACACAGGCGTCAAAGAACAACGCGCCGCGGGCGCCTTCACGGGTTTGGGAAAGGCTCTGGGCCGCCAATACACCGAGCGAAAACCCCGCATAAACCATCTCGCGGGGAAGTGCTGAGACCGCGCGTTCGCCGCGCGCGATAATCGTTTCGACCCCCACCTCGCTGACGTAAGCCATACCGCTTTCGATCGTTGTAAATAAATGACCTTCGAATAAATCAGGAACATGCACGGTGTGTCCTTCTGCTTCAAGCTTATCCGCGAAAGCGTACATGCCTTTGGTCAATCCTAATGCGTGATGAAATAGTACAACCTCTGCCACATCGTCTCCCTCCCTTTATCGGTACTTCCTTACCGTTGAAGCCGGTATTTGAAGTCGAATATCTCATCAACCGCTCTGCGGTACCCGCCCGATTGCCGAAAGGATGCCCCGACCTGTGCGGTGGCGTTTCTGTAAGAGGAGTCGCTTAGCACTTGATCTGCGGCATCACGCAGTCCGGGAACCGTCAAAGTTTGCATACTCAGCTCAACCCCTGCGCCGATGCTCGCAACTTGTCCGGCAATGACCGGCTGATCCGCGCTTTGCGGGATGACAACGAGCGGAACGCCGTAGTAAAGAGCTTCGTGCGTACTGTTCATGCCGCCGTGCGTAATGAATAGTTTCGTTTTTTGCAACACATCGTTCTGCGGAACATACGGTTTGACGATAAAGTTGCCCGGGATCTCCCCTAAATCGGAAAGCGGCGTTCTGGCGCCAATGGACATCACGACCGTATGGTCCGTGTTCCCAAACGCCTCTATGCTCAGCTTATAAAACTCAATCGCGCGGTTAAAAACGGTACCGAGCGAAATGTAAATGGGACGTTTTCCCTCGATGGCAGCCAGGTCAAAGCGCTCCGGATTCGAGCTCGAAGTGACGGACGGGCCTACAAATTTGTAGGATTCGTCGAATGCTTCTCCATGCGGTTGAAACTCCCTCGTCGTATAGACGAGCGTAAGCGGCGCAGGATTACAAAACACTTCATAGGGGGATTCAATCTCGACCCCGTATTTTTGCTTCACTTTTTCTGTAAGACTGTGGTACGTATCGCTTACAGGTTTAGCGATTTCAGCAGGAACTGTTGTAAAAAACGGCTCCATCACCCGATCGAAATCCGCTTTTGTTTGCGCGAACGACGTACAGGAGTTGATGGCAGGAAGTTTCAAAATCTGCGCAAGCATGCGTCCGCACCCGAACATCGAATCATGGATCATGTAATCGAAGCTCTCACCCTGGATCTGCTCCAGAACGCTCGGTAAAACGATATCCGCCGTAAGCAGAAGACCGTTAATTCTCTGAAGCGCGTATTCCCTTCCGCTCGAGATAAAGGCTTGAATAAACTGCTGACCGTCAAAGGTTCGAACGGTAGCCCCCGTCTTCTCGATCCGCTCCCGAAAAGCTTCGATACAAAAATACACGACCTCCTCGCCGCGTGAAATAAGCTCTTGTACCACTCCGATCGTCGGGTTGATATGTCCTTCCGAGCCGCCGTTCACAAATAAAACGCGCGCCACTTCTATCACTCCTCGTATATCGTCTTGTCTCGCGGTCCGATAACCGCATTATCGCCAATCGTGATTACGGACCCGTCGCTTCATACGTTTGTGGCTATGAAGTTATAGTAACATGTTCTCTCCCTTTCAACTAATTCCCCTTGCTTTTCTCGATACTCAGTTTTATTGCTTTTGTTACATAAGAAGGGATTATTATCCTCAATCGCGAATGTTGATTTATATAAATTTGTTACGGAGCTGGTTTTAAAATGAAGCATAAAATTGCAGACCTGCATATTCACTCTTTATTTTCCGACGGAACATTGTCTCCCGAAGAAATTATAGCTATAGCAGTAGAGAAAGGGTTGGGTTTAATAGCGATTACTGACCACAATGTGCTAGAAGGTTCAAGAGAAATACAAAAGCTGAATGATCAAAAAGAACTATTGTTCATATCTGGTGTAGAACTGGACGCATTAGATAGGGGAAAAAATCTGCATATATTGGGTTATGGAATGGATTTAACTAATGAAAGGTTCAGAGAATTTACTGAAAAAAACAGATTGCTTCTTGAGTCTATAGATGAGCGGCTCCTAGTAAGGATGCAAAGGGAATACAATAACATATCTCTAGAGGAATACTTAAATTATAATTACGACCGAAAAAACGGTGGTTGGAAGGCATTGCATTATTTCATGGAAAAGGGGATTACCAACAGTTTGACAGCAGGCTTTGCATTCTATTCAAAGTACGAACAATCATATAATTGTATGGAGTTTCCCTCTGTTAGCATGGTATGTAATCATATTCACAGTGCAGGTGGGAAGGCAATTCTTGCTCATCCAGGAAGAGTTATAGATGTTACTGAGAGGAACGATTTTAAGAGAGAAGTAACTAGATTAATTAATTTGGGGATTGATGGGATTGAGTGTTATTATCCAACACATTCTCCTGAAGTCACGGAAGATTGCCTGTCCATTTGCAAAGAACTTGGCTTGTTAATTACAGCAGGTTCTGATTGCCACGGTTATTTTGGAAAAACCGAAATTGGAGAGCCGGATATTCCGATTTCCTGGTTAAATCTAGGGGATATTTTAAGTCACAAGTTAGCAAACAAATTCGCCACATGATTGAACTAACGGGAAACGCTCGCTTAATAAACCGCCTTTTTATCAAGGCGGTTTTTCTTATCGCAAAAAATCAATATTGGAATTTAACATAACCATCGTTCAAAAAGACTTCAGCCGCACGGGCTGAAGCCTTTTCGTCAACCTTTCGATGAAGCTTGAAGCTGCCGACCGACCCGGTCTCCCAATTCGGCCGATGCCTGGTGCAAATAGCTTAGAACGACGCTTTGCGTCTCGGCGGATATGCCGGCTAGGCCCCCGGCGAGGTTGTCGACGAGATGCTGCTGTTGTATAGGAGGAAGTGCGGCGTAATATTCGCCCGCTTGCGTGAAGTTATCAGGCCTGGGCAATTCCGAGCGCACAAGGTGTCCTTCTACGAATCTGCCGCTACCGCTCGTTATCTGCGAGTCGGGTGTCCAGTCGGATTGATGGTTGATCGGAATGTGCCGAAAGTCCGGTCCGAGCCGCCGCCGCTGGGAATCCCAGTATATATTCGCCCTTCCCTGCAGCATCTTGTCGTCCGACAATTCTGCGCCCTTAAGCAGATTAGACGGCGAAAAGGCGAGCTTCTCGACTTGCTCCATATAGTTGTCGGGATTGCGGTTCAACACGAGCCGACCGACCGGCAGCAGCGGATACAACCGGTCATCCCATACCTTCGTGTCGTCCAGCGGATCGAAGGGCAGACGCGTTTCGTCCTCGGGATTCATGAGCTGCACATAAAGACCGTATTCGACAGTCTGCCCTGAAGCGAGCGTGTCATATAAATCCTGCGCGGCGTAGTCTGGATTTTGACCCGCCAGCTTGTCGGCTTCCCGGCTGTCGATGTACTGGATGCCCGCCGCCGGGTACCAGTGATACTTGACATAGGTGCGGACGCCTTGCGCATTTTTCCATACATACGTATTGACGCCGTGGCCGGGGATGTGCCGGAGGCTCTTGACCGTTCCCGCGTCCGAATAAAGCCGCACGAGAAAATGAGTCGCTTCCGGCGCGCGGGCGATAAAGCTCCAGAACCGCTCGGGATCGATCAGATTGTTCACCGGCGAGGGCAGAAAAGCTTGGATCGATTCCGGGAAACGGACCGCATCCCGGACCAGAAATACTGGAATATGATTGCATAACAGATCGAAAACGCCATCATCCGTATAAAACTTCGTAGAGAACCCGCGGACATTGCGGGAAGTATCCGGCGTCCCCTTGTTGCTGACGGCGAGGGAAAATCGGACGGTCACCGGAACCTGCTGCCCGGGATGCTGCAAAAAGCCAAGCTCGGTATAGGCCGCCATGGAATGAACGGTTTGAAAATAGCCGAAAGCGCCGCAGCCCTTCACGTGAACGGGCCTTTCGATGATTTTGCTATGTACGAATGTTTCCAGCGTTTCATGTAACAAGCTGTCCTGCTCCAGCACAGGACCTCTCGGACCTACTGTTTGCGAATGGAGCGGTGCCGACGTGTTCGCAGGCCACTTCCGGTAAGGATGCTGTTTCTCATGCGCCTGATCGGGGGGATGCCGGGGAACCTCGCCCCTGTAATCATTTTCGTTGTACTTCACGCTCGAACCTCCTTGTACATAGAGTCACTCTACAAATGTATGTCCGCGATCCGGCTGTCATGAATCCCGATATTCACTCACTCCAAAAACGCGAAATACCGCCGCATCGCTTCGGCGATTGCAGCGGTATCTCTAGATCGTTAACCGGTGTTACGGCTCCGTCGGGGCGTTCGTGGTGGGGGTCAGCACGAGCAGTGTAACCGCGTTCCTTTCCAGGTAAGCGGTCTTGAGGAAGGAGTCGCTACCCGCCGCGACATAGTCCCCCACCTTCGTAAAAGCGGCTTGCGCGGGATTGTACCGGTAATTGCTGTGCGCCGAGTCGATCAGGTAACGTTCTACCCGGATGTTGTTGCCGCTGAACGCGGCCGGAAGGTGCTCGATTGCGATAGTCGTATCGTAATCCGGGCCTGTCGAGGTATACTTCTTCGTCCCCGAGCTGTTCGTCCAAATATGCTCGTACCAGTTGAAGTTCCAGGCCATGACCGCAACTCCGCTGCTGTCCGCGCTAGCAATCCCGTATACGCCGAAGCCGTCGGCGTTCTGCCCGTCGGATGCAGCCGCTACTCCGTTTGCTTTCAGCATGCTTTGCATTTTCATCATGTTGCCGTACGGGGTCAGCACGCCCTGCACATCGGGAGCGAGTATGTTCTTGATCGTGTTGGAAGAATGGCGGTCCACCCAATGGAACGGGGCAAGCCCCTGCATCGCGTATTTGTAATGGATCGTCGCCATGCCGGAAGCTTGCAGCAGCACGTCGCGGTCGTAGCTGTCGGAATGCTCGTTGCCGCCGAAGATGCCGGCTTCGGTTACGTATACGGGCGTGTTCGGGTCCAGTCCTTTGGCGGCAAGCCAGCCTTGCAGCGTTGCCTTCTGCCCCTCTAGCGATATGGGCTTCGCATGGCGTATATACGTATGATAGCTAATAAAATCGAGCCGTTTGTCCGGATTCGGATCGCCGGCAAAATCGTCCAAAAACTGCTCCGTCCAGCCGCTAAGCTGCTCTTCCACGGCCCCGCCCACTTGCAGCGGAATGGCAGGGGTTAGCTGAGCGTTTACGGTACGGACGGCGCGGTCGTACACCTGATAAAAATCGTAGTACGAGTAGTTCACGATATTTTTATAGCCCAGATTCCACTCGTTCAGCGCCTCGACGTATTTGATTTTCGGGTACAGCTGCTTATAGTGGGTCAGGATGTTGACGAGAATCGTTTCGTACTGCTGAAGCGTTATCGTGCCGTTATCGACTTTGTCTACGCCCTTCAAAATGTTCAGCATGATCTCGTCGGACATCGAGCCGACCAGATTGAAATAGGCGTCATAGTAGTTGTAGCTGTATTGACCGGTCGAATAGTTGTAGACGGAGTCCATCGGAATCCACATCCGGTACACCTGAAATCCGAATGGCTGAAGCTGCTGCTTATCCGGGGTATTGTTCACCAGTTGCCAATAGTTCGCGTTCGTCCGTTTCGGCCGGAACAGGTCGAGCGCCGGTTCATAGACGGAAGCGTCAACGCTAATCGTAGCCGTAGCGGCAGCGTTAACGCTCTCAGTTCCGCTCTGTACAGCTGGGACACCAGCAGCGGCTTCTTTTTGCGCCGGAGCCGGAGCCGCAGCAGCTACGGCTCCGGATAGCGAAGCGACAAGCAGCAGAGACATGAGCGCCTTCGCCCTGCTCAAACCGCTGCGGCTTCGCTTGTTTGGCGAATTGTTATGCGACAAGATCATCTCGGGGTTACCTCCCTGTCTTGTAAACGCCGTCCTTCCCGTCTCGCAGCTCGTACAGCCGCTGCTCCAGGGGATGGTAGTAATAGCCGCCGCATTCCCCGGTCCGCTCAGGGACCGAGGCAAACCGGCGATATTGGATATCGTCCCAGTTGATGTCTCCCGTATGCTGGGCGAGCGCCGCATGGGGGATGATGGCCCCATCCCGGACGAGCAGGACGACAGGCACGTTCCCTGCCTCGATCGTTTGCCAGCGCCTCCCCTCGTAATGGAGTCCGCTCTGGTAGTCGATCCAGCGTCCGGGCGGCAAGTACACGTCTCTGGCGGAACCTTCCTCCAGAAGCGGGGCAACCAGCAGGTCGGAGCCGAATAAATAAGCGTCCTCAATCGTCCATGAGGTTTGGTCGTCGGGAAATTCGAAGAACAAGGTGCGTATCATCGGATGTCCGGTCTTCGAGCTCAGCCACGCCTGCGTATAAATGTACGGCATGAGCTTGTAGCGAAGCTCGGCCGCCTCACGGAAACTTTCGACGAAACCGTCCCCATACTCCCACGGTTCCTTCGGCGGAGCGCCATGACAACGGCTGTGCGAGACGAGAAGACCGAACGGCAGCCAGCGGCGGTATAACGCCTCCGGACTTTGCCGGGTAAAGCCGCCGATATCATGGCTCCAGTAGGTGAATCCGCTAAGGCCGAGCGACAGTCCGCCGCGCAGCGACGCCGCCATCGCGCTATCGGATATTTCCGCATCGCCGCCCCAGTGGAGCGGGTAGCGCTGGCTGCCGGCCCAGGCGCTGCGCGCCCAAATGATCGCCTCCCCGGTCGTTTGCCGCGTGATGTCCGCCGCCGCCTGATTGTACCGCAGCGGGTACAGATTGTGCTCGTAGAACCCGCTTTTGCCGGAGTGGTATTGGCCGCCTCGCGGTGCCGCTTCGCCAAAATCGACCTTAAACGCGCCGACGCCGAGCTTAAGTAAACCGGCCAGCTTTTGCTGGTACCACCTGACCGTCTCCGGGTTGGAGAAATCCAGAATCGCATCCTCGGTCGGCAGTTCCCCGTCGGCGTCGCGAATGGCAAGACCCCGGTCGATAATTTCCGCGAACAACTCATTGCTTGGCGTGAAATAGGGCAGCTGCCACAAGCTCGTGCGAAAGCCTTGCCGGTGCAGATCGGCGATCATCGTCTGCGCATCGTTAAATCGCGACGGGGAAAATGTATAATCGCACTGCCAGTCTTTCTCGAACCAGCCGGTATCGAGATGCAGCACGTCGCAAGGAATGCGGTGCTGCCGCAGCAGCCCGGCGGTCTCTCGCACCTCCCGCTCGGACTTGTACGTAATCCGGCTCATCCACAAGCCGAACGACCATAGCGGAGGCACCGGGCTTCGGCCGGTTAGCGCCGTATACTCGGACAGGATGTCCTTCGGCTGGCCGAAGAAAAAGAACAGGTCCAGCGTTTCGTCGGCGCAGTACAGCACGTTGGCTTCATCATACGAACAGCCCATATCGAAGGTCATCGGCGCCGAAGAATGGACGAACATGCCGTACCCGCGGCTGCTGAGCAACAGCGGAACCGGTTTGTACATTTGCGACGTTTGCACGCCGTGGGCATCCTTCACCCACAGGTCGATTTTTTGTCCGCGCTTGTCGAGCCGGGTGAACGATTCCCCGCAGCCGTACAGCTTCTCCCCGGGACTCAAGCAAAAGCTGGCCGCCAGCGCCTGCCGCATGTCGGACGTCGAGCGGACGAACGAGAAAGGTGTCGGTTCGGAATTGACGAGGCATGTGGTGTCGCTGTAATGATACGTCCCCGTCAGCTTGCGGCCTTGCCCGTCGCGGAACACGAAACGAAGCGGATCGCGCTCGATCGTAACGGAGCCGAACGGACTGCTCCATACGATCGGGCCCGCAGTCTCGCCGCCCTCTCCGGCATCGCCGGAAGCGGACCGAGACCAGCTTTCATGTTCATCGCCGGGAAGCTCCCCGTCCAGCATGACGGACGATCGGCTGTCCAAAACGCCCGGTCTAGTTTTCACTCGCAGCCGGACCGTTCTCGGCGATACGAACGACAGCTCGAACGGGAGCGCCGGCTCTTCGGCGTATTCGTTCGGAAACGTCCACGGCCGCGTCGGCTCGAAGCGGAAGTCCCCCTGATTGAAGGCGAACCGCGGCTTTTTGGCGAACCGTTTCCAGCGCAGCAGGCCGGAGCGGCCTGACGGGTCGATGCGGTCCACTCGGGCTCCGAGGAAAAACGTATTGTCTGTTTTTTTGAACTCGCGGATTATATCGATCGATTGATTCAAGCTTTCCGTTTCAAAGGAACTCATTCGTTGCTCTCCTACCCGTATGATGTCGGGACCGTTATTTTTTCAGCTCGGCGAGCTTTTTCTCGGTCATCTCCTGCGTTTCGCGCAAATAATCGTTTATATTTTTTTTGCCCAGCACGACATCGGATATCGCCCGCGTATAAACGGCGTCGATGCGCAGATCGTATATCGTCTTCGCCGGAATCGGAGCCGGCTTCAAGGCGAACATCGACTTGATGTTTTTACCTTTCACCTTCGACTCCTGTCCGGTCGGTCAGATCGCGGATTTTATCGTTCTTGAGCACCGTCATGAAGCCTTGCTTGGACGCGGCAGTCTGGTATTCGTCGGAGATCAAATATTTGATCACCACCAGCGCCTCCTCTTTATGCTGGCTGATCGAGGCGATGCTAAAGTAAACCGGATAATGCTGCGAACCGACTCCCGGCTGTTCCTGGAACGTGGGGAGGGTGACCATGTCCCAATTCATGCTTTCGAGGTCCCGGCTTGTGTAAAAGCTGGACAAAAAGGCGAACATCGCCAAGCTGCGATCCTTCACGAATTCGTTCTGGAACGGGTTTTCATTCGCCTTGTGCGCGAGGTACCAGTTTTTGTACTGCTCCTGCTGGGCTGGATCGACGTACAGCTTCTGGAAAAGCAGCTTCCACTTCTCGTCGTTGTAGGTCGGCTTCTGCGTCTGCGGATCGAGGACCGGCAGGGAGAATTGGCTCATCCGGGCGACGTGCTGCACCGAAGCGGCGAGGCCGAGGAAATCGACGCCTCCGTCGGAGCGGGTTACTTTTTTGCCCAACGCGATCGCTTCGTCCCAAGTCATCCCATCCTTCGGGTAAGGGACGCCGAACTTGTCGAAGATGTCTTTGTTGTAGAACAAAACCAGGTTTTGCGTTTGCACGGGCAAGCCGTATAGGCCGGAAGCCGACATGTTCTTGATGCCTTCCACGAGCGTCGGCTCGAACCGGTTCAGGTCGATCTGATGGGTTTTGACCGCATCCGTCAAATCGTACTGCAAGTTGTAGCGCATGACCGTATCCGGGAAATATCCGATCGTATCCCAGATCAGGTCGATTTTCGTGCCGGCGCTGAGCAGCTCCTCGACATTGCCGTTTTGGGGCCGTTTGATGTAATGGATCGTATAATTCGGGAATTTCTTGCGAATCGCGTCGCCGAACTTGTCGTTGAACCCTTCGTCGGTGTCGCCGCTGTTGGAAAATACGTTCAGCTCTACATGACGATTCGCAATTTCCGCCGAATTCGGCTTGGCCGCGTCATTTGGGCCGCCCTGCGGCGATGCCTCCGGCTTCGATCCTCCGCATGCCGTCAGTCCGATCATGGAGACGGCCAGCAGTGTGCAGGTCACGGTTGTTCTCTTCATGCTTACTCCCCCTTGTCGCAATCGTACGAGTATTAAGCGCTTTCACCTCTTTATCATAGAAAATCGCCCGCTTCCCCGCTAGGCACGTTATTCTCGATCATTCGGACGATATTCCGGTTCTGCTTTTTCTGTATGGGACGCTGCAAAACAAACAACCCTCCCGATTCAGGAGGGCTGCCGCTATGTCGACCTGATGTTCTTGCGAAGCTCCGTCGGACTCATGCTGCGGTATTTGCGGAAGATGCGCCCGAAATAAGTAATATCGTTAAACCCCACCTGCTCGGCGATTTCCGTAATGTAGCGGTCGGTTTCCTTGAGCAGACGTTCCGCCTCGTTAATGCGCAGCAGATGGACGTATTCGATCAGCGTTTTGCCCGTCATCTTCTTGAACATCGTGCAGAAATGATGCGGACTCAAATTAACCGCCCGGGCCGCCTCCTCCACGGTCATGTTCGCCCGGATATTGCCGCGGATCGTTTGCAGCAGCTCGTTAAAGGCGTAGTCGCGCGGACTCATCGTCTTCGCCGGAGGGGCCAGCTCCCGATGATGTCGGAAAATAAGGCCGAAGATGCGGTACAGCTCCGCCTTGACGAACAGCTCGTACCCGTTCGAGCGGTTATCCAGCTCGTCAATCAGCCGGGAGACAGCGCCAAGTATGTCGCTCGACAGCGGGTCGTCCCGCCGCAAAATAACCGGTAATTTCAGCCGGTGGGTAAGGATCGGCAGTATATACCGCTCCTCCGTACTGTCCAGACCGCTGTTGCGCAGCAGCGCCTCGTTAAAGACGATTGCCGCCATATGCGAATCCGGCTCCAACGGATGAGCCGCGTGCAGCTGCCTGGAATTGACGAACACGAGCTCGCCTTCCTTCGCTTCGCCGACAAAAGCATCGACCTGAATGGACACGCGCCCTTTTCTCACGTACACCCATTCCAGATGATCGTGCCAATGCAAATAAAACAGCTTCGTCTTGAATACGTTGATCGGAAACGTTTTGTCGGGAATGCGCGTAACTTCCTTTAAGGCATCCGTAGTCGTTGGTGTGGTCGTCGCCGTTCCCTCCTCCTCGCAAGCGGCTGTTTTTGTATACCATTATACCGCTTACGGGCGGGTTACCAACGTTTATTTTTCGAATCCCGCTGGCTCTCCTCGCGAAATCGCTGCACCCATTGCTCTGCCGTCTCATCGGCCAGTTTATCCAGCGCCGGCGAAGCCACGCTAACATTTAGCAGCGGGATGCCCAGAAACTCCAGCACGTTCAAGACCGTCCCCTCGTAATTCTGAATAAAATCCTCGTATACGATTGTCAGCGGTACGATGCCCGACTCCGAAAAAAAGTCCTCTAAGGCCGCTTCGCGCATCATACTTTCGAAGACCAGATGATGGATCGCTTCATAGTTATACTTGTCTGCAAGCTCGTGCTCCAACGGCTTCTCCCCGAACTTGCGATGCCATTCGCCGGAGACGATCGCACGCCACCAGGAGACCGCGAGTCTGACTTTATTGCGGCGCGTCATGTAAATATGCTTCGTGCAGTTCGGGAAGGCGGCGCTCCATACCTCCGCCCTCGTAACATGCTCCGGAAGCTCAAACATCGTGCGGAAAGCATCGATCCAATCCTGCTTGAAACTTGTTTTTAACCCAAACACACCGTTTGGCGTTGTTCCGTATTGCCACATCTGTTCCAGATGTTCGCGTTTGAACGCAGCCGGGTCATTGTGCTTGTGATGCAGCCATTCGGCAGGATTACCTGCCACTCCGGTCGAAGCCAGCGCATAATTAAGCAAAGTGCTGCCCGTACGCTGCGAAAACCAGATCGTATAGCTAAGTTTCGGTTTCGTCATCTAGGTTCCTCTCTTTCCATCCTGGGATTGATCATTCTGATGATAACGGCTCAGAACCGCTTGATGATATAGCAAAAACAGCTTAAAACGATTTTCTACGCAAAAAAGCCACATCGGCAATGAATCCGATGTGATCGCTCGTGAAGGAAACCATTTAACTCACACTATTTCGCATCATGCGTTCATCCCTGAAGCACAAGGAACGTCCATAAATTGTTGGAATTCGCCCTTTACTGGAGCAGGTTATGCGATATACTTGATATGGTCTTCTGATTCGATTGCGGGTGCCGCCCCACAACGCTCGGTATCCGCATTCCTATGCCCTGCTGCTCTTGTAATCCGGTATCATTTTACTGTGGAAGGACGCGACACCCATGAATAACGCCGCCAGTGAGAAGCCGCAAGCTCTGAAAGCCAGTGCCGTATTAAACGCCATCGAGTTATCGCTTGCGATGATTCAATTCAATACGCAGGGAGATGTCCTGTGGGCGAATGATTTGTTCGCTAAAGCTATGGGGTATCGGGCGTCGGAGATGCCCGGTATGCATCATCGGCAATTTTGCACGCCGGTATTCGCGGCAAGCGCGGAGTATGAGCAGCTATGGGACAACTTGCGCAAAGGGACGAAATTCCAGGAAAAGATCGTTCGCGTTAGCCGGAACGGCGATTTCCTCTGGCTGGAAGCGACATATATGCCGGTTTTCGATGAGGACGAGCGGGTAACGGGTGTAC
This sequence comes from Paenibacillus ginsengarvi, assembly GCF_003626695.1. Taxonomy (GTDB): domain Bacteria; phylum Bacillota; class Bacilli; order Paenibacillales; family NBRC-103111; genus Paenibacillus_AB; species Paenibacillus_AB ginsengarvi. Next base: position 44,336 of record NZ_RBAH01000022.1, on the reverse strand, counting down.
TAAAGGTTGCGACGGATATTACAGCGCGGGAAAAGGCAGCAGCAGCCATGACGACCGAGCTTCAGCGCATGGCGGAACAGTTATTCGGCCGTGCCGTGGAAGGCACGGATCGAAGCTTGCAGGCCGCTGCCGCATATGAAAATATCGTGCGGGACAACAGGAAAAGTCTGGAGCGTCTTCAGGAGCTGGAGCATCACACGAAAAACATTAGGCGGATCGTGCAGCTAATCCGGGAGTTCGCCTCCCAGACGGATCTTCTTGCCTTAAACGCGGCGATCGAGGCCGCTCACGCAGGCCAGTTTGCGCGCGGCTTCAACGTGATCGCGGCGGAAGTAAAGCGGCTGGCGCAAAGTGTACACGCGGCGACCAAAGACATACAAGACACGACGGAAAACATATCCCGCCACGTTCATCTGATCAGCAGCGGCACGAAAGAGGCTCAGAACATCATAGAAAACAGTCGTGACACCATCCGACTCGTGGTCGACGAGTTTGCCGGTATCCGTGAAGCGGCGGACCGGTTGGAGGAACAGGCGAATCATTTGAGCCGGATGCTTTAAGGGTCAGTCGTTGGACCTCTTCTCCAGCAATTTCAAGAAAGCGATATGTATTGCTCTGAGATAACTGATTATACAGATGAAGCCGACAATTAGAATAATGATAACTTCCAATACTCGCTCTCCCTTCGAGCCTTAGTTTTCTACGGTAATTCTACTTATTCGGCTAGAACGCTCTCAGCGTTTATTATCCAGCTCGTCCAATAATTCCAGGTTTTAGCTTGAAGGACCGAACTTTCCGTAGCTTTGCCAGCTGCCCGGATATCTGGCTTGCAAAACAACATACCCGGCATTTGCAAGAGGAATCGCCATATCTTCGGCGACAGGGTGTTTGGCAAGCCCGGGCACCAAACGATACCGACTCCGTTTGCGTGTTTAGGATCGGGTAAAAACAAATCGCCAAGTATGTCACCGTTACGGTCGAAAGCAGGCAAGGATCATACACCTCGCTATACGAATTTGGCTTTAACTGAATCCACTCAGCAATGATACCCCCTGTCTCCCAACTGCTTGAAATAGTTTCCCATTTCTCTAGCATCGAATCTGATCTGGAGCGGCGTTTTGTCCTTCCATGCGCCAATATGGACGTGTGGGTTTCGGGAGTAGCCGTTGTTGCCGACTCTTGCTACCAGGTCTCCTGCCTTGACCGAATCGCCCTCCGTTACAAGTACGTTCTGCACATGTCCTAAGAACACACGGACCCCGTCATTTCTTAAAAAGGTGATGCTGCTCGATCTCGACGGATTAATCTCCCCTACCAGGTTCGTGACCGGATTGAGGTAGACGGATTCGACGATCCCGTCGAACGGAGCGAGCACCTCGGCATCCCAGCCGTACCAGTCTTCGTTTTGTTTGCCGTCGCTTCTGTACTTCCTCATGAAGCCATCGACAAACTTCTCGATCATGCAATCGCAGCCCAGCGCATCGCCGATGTGCTGGTACTGCCCTTCCGGATGTTCGATTACGGAGAACGCATGTTTATGCACCGGGTGTATCGTAATAAACTCTATTTCGGTAGTCATTGGCAGATAGCTCCTTTTCCTACATCGACTTTCTTACCTAGTTCTCCAAAATTATCCATATTCCTGCCCAGAGCCGTTAAGAAAAGCTTCTATCGACGTAATTCGATGAAGTGCATTGGTATTTTTAGCAGCAGTTTCACTTCCTCTTCGCAGGGCAGCGCCGTTCTGTCAACGATAGCAGAACTTCTGCTTCCGTTATCGCTGTCTCAGCGGAACCGCCAGTTCCGTTATCGCCGCTTCACTAGCTTATTAAGCTTGCATAGAGGAAGCCGCTCTTCCTTTATTGCTCCACTTGCCCGGCTCCACTCGAGCTATTGGTCGCTTTAACGGAACTTTTGCTTCCGTTAAAGCCCGGACAGCACCGTTTTTCCAGCTTTAGCGGAACTTTTACTTCCGCTTCCCTGCCCCTGCGTCTAATCGAAGTCTTTCGATGACGCGCATCGAAAAAAAGCCGCAATCCATGCGGCTTTTCATCGGAGCTTCAGTATATTTTTCGCCCATGTTTTCGGGCATGAGCCATCGAAGACCTACAAGCAAGACAGACTACCGCTTCTCCTTACTCGCAAACGATCTCAACCACTCGCGCATGGTCCAACCCGTTTGTGGAGAGAACCTCCAGACGAAGCTTCTTCAACTGCTTCAGCTCAACCGGCAGGTGGATCATCCGCTGATAATGGTCCCGAATAAACGCGATCTCCGTCCACTCTTGCCCGTCAAACGCCATCAGCTTGAACTCCTTCAGCGTCTCGGCTTGCGGCCGCCCCCACTGCATATGCTTCTGGAGCGAATCCAGGTGGCACAGCATGAGCAGCCGGTGAAGCCCCGTATCCAGCACGAGCGTAATCCGGGAAACCTCAATCGGCTCCTTCCATTCCAGCTCCAGCCAAGGACGGGCGTCCCCCGGCTGCGACATCCAGCGATGCGTACCAGCTGTCGTGAGGTCGGGACGTACCCCCTTCTCCCCGTAAATGGCGCGGGTATGACCGTCGACCACATTGCCGCATGCTCCTGCCTCCTGCTCGGACGAAGCGGAAATCCGGGCTTGCCTCGCAAGATTGCGCTCGAGCTTGAGACCGGGCAAAAAAGCGCCCTGCCGAAGCAATTGCTGCTGGGCCTCCTTCACAACGCCGTCATCGCGCCAAGCGCGCTCCAGCGACAGGTTTCGCTTGATCGCCGTCGCCGCAAACGTGCCGAGGCCTTCGCCCATTACCGCGCAAGTCGCCATAACCCGGGTGCTGGAGAAAGCGATATGGGTAGCGGACAGATTGCGGCCGGCGAACATCAGGTTCCCGATGTTCCGGCTGATCATCGAGCGCAGCGGTATGCCATACAAATACGGTGTAAATGGCTGGTTGCACGGCTTCTCGTCTTTCGCGTCGATCCCCTGAGGCGGATGGGTGTCCATCGACCAGCCGCCATAAGCGATCACATCGTCGAAATCCACCGCCTGCTGAATATCGTTTTGGGTCAGCACGTGCTGACCGAGAAACCGTCTGGACTCCCGTTTGCCCGGAACAAAGCCGAACCAATCGAGCGCCCAATTGGCGGAATCGGGGTGATTGCCGCTATTTTTGATGTGATCCCATACCCCCAGCATAATCGCCAGCAGCTCGTCGCGAATCGACTCGTTATCCTTGATCGTATCCAGCGTGCCGCCGAACTCCACCCACCAGTAACCGAACTCCCAGGCGTTGTGATTTCTGAACTTCAAATCTTCCTCCGAAAATTTGCGGGCCCATGGCGGCGGCGTGAATGGCATCGGCCGTCCCATATCCTTCGAGGTGAACAACAGCGAAGAACCGAGCCGGTAAGCGTCTCTGTTCAGGCTCGCGCCGGACTCGTTATATTCGTCGATCCCTTCCCGACCGGTCGTATAATCGGCTCCCGCCTCAAAGCCGAGCCTGCCGTCTCCCGTGCAGTCGACAAACATCTCAGCCCGAATCGCGAACCGGTCTTCCGTGCTCTCCCGCACCGCCGTTACGGAACGAATCCGGGAGTCCTCGACATCGGCACCAACAATCGCCGTGTTCAGCAGCAGCGTTATATTCGGCTCGGCGCGGCATTTCTCGTACAAGATCAGATCCAGCATACTCGCGCTTCGCTGCGGATTGCGCACCGAACATTCGAGCACGATTTCTTCGATAATGCCGCTTTCCCTGCGCTCCGTCTCCAATATCTTCCCGATCGCTGACGCGCCGGATATATTCATACGAATCTCCGACGACGCGTTCCCGCCAAGCACGGGCCGGTCCTGACATAAAATAACCCGGGCGCCATTACGGGCCGCCGCCAGTGCAGCCGCTACCCCCGTCATCCCCCCGCCTGCAATCAAAAGGTCCGTATCCAGCCAGTTCACTTCGTTTCTCTCCATTGTCCATTGACTCCTTCCCAATCCATGATATCTTTAATTACATAGTAAGACCTCCCGCTATCATATTGGAATTCATATAATTTCTTCTTCATATCCAAAATTTCAGAAAACGAACGAGGTGAAGCAATGCTCGCAGAGCTGCCGGAAATCTTATACCTGGTATACTGGCATAAAAAAGAACAGTTTTTGTACGAGACGGATACCTACGTCACTTGGGTTTTATTCGCTGTAGAGGAGGGGAAGTTCGAATATCGGATCGGAGAACATTACGGCGAAGCGGAGTTCGGCGACGTCGTCGTATGCCCGCCGCAGCTCCCTTTTTGGCGAAACGTGCTGGTTCCTTTAAGCTTCCACTCCATTACATTCACTTTGCCTAATGGAATACCGCAACAGCTTCAGCAGCTTCTCGCGTTGCGGAAAATCCGGCTGCCCCAAGTCCGGCGCCTGACCGAAAACTACGACTGCCTCAGGCAGGCAAGCCAGCAGCTGCCCAGCTCGGAACTGCAAAAGCTGAAGCAGCACTACTTGGCGGACCTTTGGCTGATGATCGCACAGCAGGCGGAACAATCTACCGACACCGGCCTAATGCGTCAGCAAGACGAATCCATTCGCGATGTGGCCCATTACTTGAAGGACCATGCCCATGAATCGATCGAAATCCGGGACGTCGCCGGCCGGTTCGGGATGACTCCTGTGCAGCTCATACGTAAGTTCAAAAGCGTCTACGGCGTCAACCCGCTGCAATACTTGACGGCCATCCGGGTCAAGACGGCATCAGGGCTGCTGCTGCAAACGGAGTGGACCCTCGATACGATCGCGGCGGAATGCGGTTACGAAAACGGCTTCTACCTCAGCCGCGTCTTCCGCAAGGCGATGGGACTCAGCCCGTCCGAGTTCCGCAAAATCAACAGATACTAGCGGCGAATCCGGCTTCGCCGCATACAAAAAAGCACAGACATCGGCATGTCTGTGCCATACGCCGGAATCGTTCCCGTTAAGCTAGGTAGATTCCCCTAATCAGGATGTAGAGACCTACACCTATAATGACCACCCCGCCGAAGCGGGTTTGCATCAGAAAGAGATCGCTCGGTTCCGAATCGCCTTCCACCATCCATCCAACCCTCAGCTCCCACAAAAATGCAGGGAACAGCAGCATAACGAGCCCCGGCACGAAAAAAAGCAATGAGAAGAATATCAATATAAACATCACTCATCACCTCTCGCCTTTTTTGAACGAAAATACTCCCTATGATAGTATACGCATCCAAGTTATGGAAGTTTCGTCCAATCGTTCGCGGTGACAAGCAGCATAACTCCGCTTCCCTTTACACTTCATCCCAAACGCGTCTGGCGTAATCGAACCCTTGCTTCGTAGCGCTGCGGCACTCTTCCACACCTTCGAATTCGATTGAGATAGGCCCGTCGTAGCCGGAGCACTTGATCAGCCTGATCATCTCGCGGACGTTCAGATCGCCTTGCCCCAGAATCGCTCCGCGCAGCCGGTTGCCTCCGGCTGTATGAAGCCATCCCGAAAGGTTCTCGCCCGGGCTTCGATCGGGCGTTCGAATATAGAAATCTTTCAGATGCACCATCGAGGCAAGGCCGATCGTTTTTCGCGCCCCCGACAGCGGGTCCTCGTCAACACACAAAAAGTTGCCGGTATCGAGCGTTACCCGGTAATTGTCGCGACCGACCGCATGAACCAGGCTCTGCAAGCGCTCGCTCGCCTGAACATAGTAACTGTGGTTTTCTACGCTGGTCGTAATGCCGTACTGTGCCGCGTAGTCGGCTATCGTCCGGCAAGCCTCGGCGAGTTTCGGCAGATCGCGATTATAGTCCAGGATCGAAGTTTCCGCAAGCGGTCTTGACGCGACGTCGTGCCGCATTCGTTTGGCCCCTAAACGAAACGCCACATCGACATGCCGTTTCACGTGATCGATCACCCGGTCGTATTCGGCTTCGTCTGCCGTAATAAAATTGGCCCGAACGCAGTAGTTGGACACTTCGATTCCGACCTGCTGCGCTTGATGGCGAATGCTATCAGCCAGTTCGGGCTGTTCCAGCAGATCGAATCCGACCGGCACGATTTCGACGTGTTCCCCACCCGCTTCCGCAATCCATTCGATCCCCTCGAGCGGAGTCATTTGTTTCGAGTCGATCGCTTGACGCAAGCAGTGCAGGCCTATTCCGAGCTTCATCCGTTCTCTCCCCCCGTCTCCGGCTGCGCTCGAACCGAATTTCGTTTGTTTTTGGCGAAATCCGGAAAGGAAGCCGGATATCCGCCACGGGCGGCGGATTGCACCGACAGCGGCAGCACACAGCTTACCGCAACCGAGTCATACACGTCGAAGTCCGGCGAGCGGTTCTGAATAATAGCGCTGCTAAATTCTTTCATCACAAAATAATCGCCGAACCGGGAGGCCGACACCGCATTTGCTCTATCGCTTTCGCTCTTCCACCAGGGGTGCTCGAATTCCCCCGCGTATTCGGACAGTTTGGACCAGACCGCGTTCCCGAGATACGACTTGCCGGGTGATCGTCCGTCCAGCCAAACGAGCGGCTCTTCTTGAATATCCCGTCCGGACAAATAAGAGCCTTTCGTTCCTTGCAGCCCGTAATACAAGTAGTTGAACGGACGCGGCGAAGAGAAGTCGTTGCGCAAATAAATGACGGCGCCTTGCTTCGTGCGGATGAGCGAGAGGCAGGAATCCCCCTGCTTCCAAAATTCTGGCTTGGAGCCCGGATGATCCGGACCGAATATTTCGCTAAAGTAGTCGCTCTGCGACGCCGGCTTCGAGACGATCGTCGTCATATAGTCGAACGAATCGCTGCGATTGATGCCGAGCCACTGCGATACCGGACCGAGCGAATGCGTCGGGTAATTGTTACCGTTAAAGTCGCGCATCATTTCGCCGCGCCATTTGATGTTGCCCTGCGCATCATGCGTAGCGGTCCGCACATCATGCACATAGCCGCACTCGGCATGGGTCAGCTCGCCGAAAACGCCCGATTCGGCCATGTGGCGAATCATCATCGCCGAACGGGTGTAGCAGAAATTTTCGGCCAGCATATAAACGGCGCCGGTCTGCTCCACCGTTTCGACGAGCTCCCAGCTTTCCTCGATCGTCATGGCCGACGCTACTTCGCACAGCACATGCTTGCCCGCCTTCATCGCCTGCACGGCTTGAGCGGCGTGAACCTGCATCGGAGTGGCCAGCAGAACCGCATCGATGTCCGGATCGTCCAGAAGCTTCTCGAAGCTGGTGAACGTTCGAATGTTCGGAAAGGTTTGTTTCCATTTCGCAAAAACAGCTTCATTCAGATCGCAGATTGCGTTCACTTCTACGATATCAGATAACAACTCGCATGATTTGCTGTATCCGAAGCCGCGGTTTCCACCCACGACAGCTAACCGGACTTGTTTCTTCGTCATTGGTCAGGCTCCTTTTATACGGGTTTATTCAACGTTTTACTTGCCGAGCTCGCTATTTACAGCCTTCTGCATCCCTTCGGTTGCGTCGCGCAAAGCGACGTTTAAATCTTTGGTGCCGTTGATATAATCTGCGTACGCCGCGGCTAACGGCGTGAGCACCGTGCCTTTTCGGTCGAGCGGATGGATATCGTGCGGCGGCGCCATTTTCGTTTCCATAATCGCCTTGAGCGCTTCCTCCGTACCGAGGCCGGAATCTTTTCCCCACAGCGCCGTAATATCTTTGTTTTTAAGTACCGTCACTTTGCCCGAGCGCGTAATCAAGCTTTGGATTTCCTCCGACTGTATCATCCAGGCGATGACCTCGAACGCCTGATCCGGATATTTGGTCGTTTTCGTTACATAAGAGCTGTGGAAGTCGACTTCGGTTTGATAGGGCCGGTCTTTGAATTCCGGGTAGGTGACCATGCCCCACTTCATATCCCGGTATACAGCCGCATTTTGCACCACCGACGCCAGCCACTCCGTATACATGGCGAGCGTTTTGTCCGTATTAAACGCTTTCGTGGTCGACAAGCCTTGCATACCGGGGATCGTCATTGCCGCCTTCAGCGTCTCGAACACCTTTTCCATCCCGCTTAAGCTTACTTTGTTCGTCTTGTCGATATAACTGAGCGAATATTGCCCGCCCAGATTGATATAGCTGTCGGCGCCGTATCCGTAATATTGGACGCCCCCGTCGGACCGGGTCAGCTTTTTGGAAAGCTCGATCGCCTCATCGTGTGTCATATGGTTTTTCGGATAAGGCACGGCGAACTTATCGAACAAGTCTTTGTTGTACAGCAGCACCTTGAAGTTGATATACAGCGGAAGCGTAACCGTCTCCATGTTGTAGATCGGCGAATACTTTTTAAGTGTCTCTACCGCGGTATTGTCGTACGCGGTCATATCGAGCTTGTTTTTCTTGATATACGGCGCCAAATCTTGAGCCAGTCCGAGCGGAGCCATCAGCTGTGATTGGACAACGCCGCTCAGCACAATGTCCGGCACATTTCCGCCCGCGATCGTATCTTCGAGAAATTTCTGGTCGGCGGTACGGGCTACACCGGAGCCCTGATCGAGCGTAATATGGGGGAATTTCTTTTTTAGCGGTTCCACTACGACGGTCTGCCAATCTTTCTCGTTAAACAAGCCGTTCATCACCTTCAGCGTAATCGGCTGCGGCGGTGCCGCTTTGTCCGTTTCGCCCGCTTTCGGTTCTTCCTTCGTCGTACTGCTTGAGCTGCATGCCGGCAATAAGACGGCAGCCGTTGCCAGAAAAGCGGCCACTCGCCAAAAAAACCTTCGGACCTTCAAAAGAACCCCTCCATAACCGTAATGACATGTACAGCCTCTGTCCCGCCTATTCCGCCTTCCCTTTCTCTCTCAATCGGGCCGATTCAAGATCCGTTATCACCTCCGCTTCGATCTATTTCATTATCAGAAATACGGGCGGTAAAGCATATGGAAATCAGTCAGATGATCCAGGAAAATATTCAGGTTCGTATGTTTCGCATGTTGCTGCTCACCGCCGCATACATTTGGAGCATGCCGGATTCCGCTATGTACGCGGAGCAAATGTCGGGTTATAATGCAAGTGGATAGCGCTTTCAACAAGAAACCTGCCCGAGGGGGAATGTAGGAATGCAGATGTCGCAACGGCAGAAGGAACATTTCGGCACCTACCTTGCCAATGTACAAACCGGTATTCGTGTATCCTCCTATCGCACGCTGGGCGCCGAATGGATTCATTACAATATGAAGTATGAATACAACATGCTGTATTACATCGTTTCCGGCCGCTGCAACATCTGGGTGAACGGACTCCATCTGTTTCCAACCTCGGGAAAACTCCTGCTGCTGCCCGCCGGATCTACGATTTCCGCTACGCCCTACAACAACGAAAATTTCGTGAAATATTACTGCCATTTCACCTCGACAATCGGCGGAACGCGACTGTTCGATCTGCTGCATACGTCGGCGATGATTGAGGTCGGGGACAGGCCGTTCATTGAAAAACAGTTTCGGGAGCTTACCGACAGCTTCACCTCCAAAGGATTAACATCCGCGCTGCGGGCCAAATCCACGCTGCTTCAGCTACTCTGCTATTTTGTCGAGAATAATCCCACTCTCTCTCTTCACGATTCCAGCCATTTCGATATCCAGAGCATCAACCGCGTACTGGAGCATATCGACGAGCATTTATCCGATCGCTTGACCGTTGACGATCTGGCCGGACTGGTTCATTTTCACCCGCATTATTTCATCCAAGTGTTCAAGTCGATGATCGGCTTCTCGCCGATGCAGTTTATTGCCAAGGTCCGCTATGAACGAGCTTGCACGCTGCTTGCGTCGACCGGACTGAGCATGCATGAGATTGCCGTGAGCGTAGGGATCGAACCGGAATATTTCACCAAGTTTTTCAAGCAGCATAGCGGCGTTAGTCCGACCGGCTACCGCGATAATCCGGTTCAGCGAGATTTGGAGCATTCCGTTTTGCGGGCCGGCTTGCATAGAGGCCGATCCAACAAGTGAGTTAACGTTGGAAACGTAACAAAACAAAAAAGGATAGAGCTTCGGAAACGATCCGAATCCCTATCCAAGGCAGGCGCGTGTTACAAATGTTTTAAAACCGCTGCCGCTTAGCACCGAACATATTTGCGTTTAAAACCGAGCTGCCCTTTGAGCTCGGCTTTTTGTATCATTTCGGAGGCGTTCAAAAACTTGCTCTTGACCTTGTCCCGATTGACTTCTACCGGCCCAACGGCCTTCGCGGTTTCAACCGCTTGATCATGCAGGGGCACGTAGGATATCCCTACAGTATATATAAATTGGTTCATGGCGTATTGGGCTCGGTCGGGCGCATCGTGAATCGTTTGCTGCGCCGTTTCCAGCATAGCTGCAAGCTTGCTTTCGCTAAATTCGCGGTCCGGCCGACTGCCGAGCAGCCAGCAGTAGCAGCTCCAGCCCGCCGACCTTCTCAGTTCCTCCCCGCTTGCGATCCATGCATCGGCAACCTCCTGAGCGATATCGGTTTCCGCCAAGGTTACGGCCACCACATAATCGGACAGCATATAAAAATAAGCCCCATCGATCCAGCGCTCGAAATCCGCTTGACTCATCGCTTTCGGGTCGGCAATTACGCCGGCAAAGTACATGGCGTCGTAGTTTCCCGTCGCGTACAGCTGCTCGGCAAGCGGCTGATTGAATTTGATTGTTTTGGCAAGCGGCTTCATTGCACCTGTCGCTACACCAAACAGCGGTTCATGCGCGCCGTTGGACATATATATTTTTTTCGTGCGCTCCTTACCGAGAGCTTCAAGCTCCTGCATAACCGTTTCGAGGTTCATTGCTTTACACTTCCTTATTTTAGGGATATCTTTACTTATCGTCCCCATTTGCCGGACAAATATAGTGTACCGCATTTGCCCCTTGCAATCGAATGGAGGAACCCGGGATACAACGAAAAAAGCCGGATCAGGACGATATCAGCCCTGAACCCGACCTTCATAAAACCGCATCACATCACACCGGCACGGTCCGCTGCGTAAATCTCCCGATCCGCTCCAGCGCCCGCTCCAAATCGACGAGCGAGGTTGCATAGGAACAGCGAACGAAACCTTCTCCGCCTGTTCCGAACACATGTCCCGGTACGACCGCCACCTTCGCTTCCTTCAGCAGCCGAAGCGCAAACTGTTCGGACGAGAACCCGGTAGAAGCAATCGAAGGGAAAGCGTAGAAGGCCCCCTCGGGCTCGTGACAGATCAGTCCGATCGCATTCAAGCCGGCCACGAACAGTTTACGGCGCTCGTTGTAGCTCGCCATCATCTCGTCCTTTGCCTCCATCCCGTATCGCAGCGATTCGAGCGCGGCGATCTGCGCCAGAGTGGGAGCGCACATGGCCGTGTATTGGTGGATTTTCAGCATACCGGCAATCAGCTCATAAGGCCCGCACGCATAACCCACCCGCCAGCCGGTCATGGCAAAAGCTTTGGAAAACCCGCTGACGACGATCGTACGCTCCTTCATGCCCGGCAAGGAGGCGATGCTGACATGCTGACGCCCATAGGTCAGCTCGGCGTATACTTCATCCGAAATGACGACCAGATTATGGCGAATAATCAGCTCGGTCACCGGCAGCCAATCGCTTTCGGTCATTACCGCTCCGGTCGGATTACACGGATAGTTGATCATTAACACTTTCGAGCGGGGCGTGATGACCGCTTGCAGTGCTTCCGCAGTCAGCTTGAACCGTCCCTCCGCCGTTTCGGGCACCTCGACGATCACACCGCCATGCAGATGAGTGATCGGTTCGTAGGCGATATAGCTCGGCGCCGGAATCAGCACCTCGTCGCCCGGGTCGATCACGGCCCGCAGCGCCAGGTCGACGGCTTCGCTGCTGCCCATCGTCACGAATATTTCCCGCACGGGATCATAAGAAACCGCGAAGCTGCCGGACATATAAGCGGATATTTCCTCCCGCAGCTCCATCAGGCCGGCATTCGAAGTATATTTCGTCTGCCCTTCGCGCAATGCCTGGATGCAAGCTTCGCGTACCCGCTCCGGCGTAACGAAATCCGGCTCCCCGATCCCGAGAGAGATCGTATCGCCCCCAGCTTCATTCAAATCGAAAAAAGCGCGAATGCCCGACGGCCGAATATCCCGTACGCGCGATGATAAAAACCGCCCGTTCCCTTCATCACGAAGCATAAGTCTCCCTCCCCCATTCCCGGCAGCGCTCTTGAAGCGAGCAGCTAATGATCTTCTCAAGCAATTGGGCAAAGCTCATTCCAGCAGCAGCCGCACTTTTCGGTAACAAGCTGTTCGCCGTCATGCCCGGCAAAGTGTTCACTTCCAGCACATAGGGAATATCCCCCTGCAAAATGATGTCGACCCTTGCATATACCTTGCATTGCAGCAGCCGGTAACAGGCCAGCGCCGTCTCGCGCACTCGCTGCTCCACAGCGGATGGAAGCCGGATCACCTTCTCCTCGGCACCCCCGGTTTCATATTTCGCTTTATAGTCGAACCACTCCGAATGAGCGGCGCGAATGCCAATGATCGGCAGCGCCTCACCGTCCACGATCGAACAGGTCAGCTCCGTGCCTTGGATGTAAGGCTCGATCAAGATCGCCTGATCCAAGCGGCAAGCCTCTTGAACTGCCGCCAGCAGCTCTTGCTCGCTTCGCACAAGCTGAATGCCGATACTGGAACCGCCCGCATTCGGCTTTACGATAACCGGATAGCCGAGCCGCTCCACCGTTTGCGGATCGTAATCGTCCATCCCCTGCCAGACGAGGCCGGCAGGCGTACACACACACGCTGCCTGGAGCAGCATTTTGGTCAGTCTCTTATTCATGCATAAGCTGCTTGCCAGCACGCCGCTGCCCGTGTACGGAATGCCCAGCGTCTCCAGCGCCCCCTGAACCGTGCCGTCCTCGCCGTACGTACCGTGCAGAGCCAGCAGCGCCATATCGATGCCCGCTCTCTGCACTTGAGCGATGAAATCCTCGCGCCGCTCGATTACGATCGGAACGACCTCATAACGGCTGCGATCCAAATACCGCATCATCTCTTGACCGGTCTGCAATGAAACCTCCCGTTCGGAGGAAAAACCGCCCATGATAACGCCTATCTTCATCTTGGCACCTCATTTTCCAAGTAATCGTAAGGTTAGTCTCTAAAGAAAACTCCGCGCCTGTTCGCCGATGATACGAATCCCGCGTTCGATCAACTCATCCGTTACCCGCGAAAAACCGAGCCTGAGCGTATTCGTCCCTTCGCCCGGATGAATAAAAAATTTGTCTCCCGGTGTGAAAATGACGCCGCGCTCCATGCAAGCTTCCAGCAGTTCTTGCGTATTCACGCTCGGCGGGAACGTCAGGAACAGATGCAAGCCTCCGTCGCCGGAAAGCCGGGCTTCGGGGAGATAGGCTTCGCAGCACGCTTTTGTCAGCTCGTACTTGCGCTTGTACTCGGCTCTCGCCTTCCTCACGTATTTATCGAAATTTCCGTTAATCAAATATTGGTACAAAATCGATTGATCGATTGTCGACGTATGGATGGTGCGCGCTCTTTTGATGCTTTCCAAAGCATCGATTAGCGTCCGGTCGCCGAGCACCCAGCCGACCCTTAGGCCGGGAAAAAGCACTTTGGAGAAGCTGCCGATGTAGATGACTCCGTTTCCCTGCCCCACCGTCGCTATTAACGGCGCCACATGCGCCCCCGAGTAACGCAGCTCCTCGTTGAAGCCGTCCTCGATCACGGGAACCTGATGGCGCATCAATAAGTTCATGACGGCGCTGCGTTTGGCAGGTGACATGACGATGCCGGTCGGGTTGTGGTAAGAAGGCGTCAAATACGCCAGATCGAAACAGCCCGTTTGCAGTACCGCCTCCAGCCGCTGTACATCAATGCCATCGCGCTCCATCGGAATGCCGGTAATCTCAAAACCTTGCAGCTTCATATTGTTGATCGCCGTGTGATGGGTCGGATTTTCACAAATGGCCGCTCCGCTTCGCGCGGCGGGACGCAATGCCGACAGCACAATGTCAAAGCCTTCAGTAAATCCGCTAGTGATCAGCATATCTTTGCCGCGCGTATCGACACCTTTGTTCTCCATATACCGCATCAGGTAATCGATCAGCGGCTTGTAGCCTTTGGCATAGCCGTAGTTGAGCAGCACCTGTCCTTCGATCGCCATCCGGTCCATAAACGCTCGCTTCACATCGCCCAGATCGAACAGCGACTCATCCGGAGCGATGCTGGTGAACGATATCGTGCCCTTAGGGGCGCGAATGCCGTGCTTGATCCTGTCCAGCGCTACAGCCGCTTCGGCGTACTCGTTTACTTTCGTCTTCCAGTCGATCCGCCAGGGGGCGGACTCGCCGGCGCTTCCGTGCTCCTCTGCCGATTGATCCGCCATAGCGGCAACATAGCTGCCTTTGCCCGGGATCGCGTACGTAAACCCGGCATCCTCCAAATCTTCATAGGCGGCAATGACCGTGTTGCGGCTCACCTTGAGGAGCAGGCTCATTTCCCGTGTGGAGGGAAGCTTCTGTCCGGCTTGAAGCGCCCCTTTTATAATTAATCGATTGATGTATTCTTTGACTTGTATCGCGACCGGGCGGTCTTCGACGAGCTTGAAATCCTGGAACATCCTTATCGCCCCCCATTCCTAATGATGGCATAGAACGGTACGCAAAAAAAGAACCGCCGCATTGGATTTTTCATCCTGCGGTGGTTCCTCCGGGTTTTGTGAATTACAACGAAAATCCCAAGTGACCGCGCGTTAATTGGAAATCGGTGTACCCTTTCTGATAAAGGCGCGGCGTATAAGTATGTTCGAGGATTTGTTTGCAGCGCTCCATAATCTGCGCCGTCCACCCGTCCGAGTCTCCGGTGAGCTGCAAATCCAGATCGCTTTCATAAGTTTGCTGAATCGCCGGCTCGGCTGCCAATTGCAGCATCGGCACGAACGGATGCGTCTGCACCGGACGATTGCCGACCAGCGTTATCAACAGCTCTACGCCCGTGGCGGCGAGTCCCGTAACCGTCTCGATAAAATGCTCGGTCGGGCTCTCCATAATATGGAATCCATTATGTCTAGCATGTTCACCGTAAGCAATGGACGGCTTGATCTCGGGCGACACAAGCACATTGTTGCGGTAAGCGTCCGTCGTTAGCAGTCCGCTGTTCTCGGGAACGACTACCAAGCCTCCGGCTCCGGCAACCATTCGGGTCAGCTTCGCCAGCTGCTCTGCGGCTTCAGCAGAGACGGGCCCATCGCTTACGATGCCGATTCGCAGTCCTTCCAGACCGGCGGTCACCTTTTGCGCTTCTCCGTCCGACTTAAGGCGCTCCTTAAACCACGCTTCCACCTTCTCCGAAACTTTTGCAATGCCGCCGTCAAGCTGGATACTTGCATAACCAAGCCGGCTCCCGTCAATGCCCGCTTCCTCCATCTGATGGCGCATGTAGTCGTTGTGGGTTTTCTCGCAGCCGTGCTCCAGCAGCAGACAATGCTTCACCATCGGATGGGTGATATAGCCGATCATCGTCCGGGCGTGCAGCTGTTCGGCTTGTCCCCCCGAATTGCCGCAGCCTTCCGTATGAGCCAAAGCGACAAAACGCGAAACCACGGGCTGGCCGAGCCCTTGCTTGTTCAGTCTTTGCGTAATCATCCCCGCCACTTGGCCGGCGCACAGACTGGTCGGCATAATCAGGCCGATGTTGTCGCTGGATAAACGATCCTGGTAACGGTTGAACGTAAACGCGATGGGGCTGGAAGCCGCTCCCGCCTCCGCTTCTTTCCGGACTTCAATCGGCTCACCCGTCGGGGCCGGAGAATGAAGCAGGGCCTCCAGCCGGCTCGCATCGTTTTGCCGCCAATTGCGCCAGATCTGCACCTGGGCATGGCCTGCCTGCTCGCCTACGCTGCGCTGGCCGGAGGCGATCCGGATCGTTCTCTCGAAAACGTCCTTGCCCAGCTCCTCCATCGAAGCCCCTTCCAGATACAGTCCCGCGTTCACATCCATATCGTTCGACAGCAGCTGGAAGCGGCGCGTCGTCGTAACCACCTTGACCGTCGGCACATAAGGGAAGTTGGTGATCGAGCCGTTGCCCGTCGTAAAAAAGATCATATTGCAGCCGGCGGCAACTTGTCCGGCGATGCTTTCAAGGTCGTTTCCGGGGCTGTCCATGAAATAAAAGCCGCCTTCCTTCATACGCTCCCCGTACTCGGTGGCATAGTCAAGGCGGGTGAACGGATCTTTCTTGCGGGCTGCGCCGATCGATTTGAGATAAATGTTGTACAGCCCGCGGTATTTATTGCCGCCGGAAGGATTGCCTTCCGCACTCGTGCCGTGCCAGGACGTAACCTCCCGAAAGCGCTCAAGCAACTCCAGAAACTTGCGGGCGGTTTCCACATTGCGAACCTTCGACAGCACATAAGCCTCCGCGCCGATTAATTCATCGGTTTCGGCGAGACTGGCGGAGCCGCCGTAGCGCACCAATTCCTCGGATAACCAGCCCAGCAGCGGATTCGCGGATACCCCGGAAAAAGCATCCGAACCGCCGCATTGCAGCCCGATTTTCAGGTGGCTGATCGATTCGCTTGTCCGCTGCATCGCACCGACGATAGGCAGCCACTCGCGTACAAGAGCCTCGCCTTCGTTCAAGCTATCTTCAAAGCCGCCTTGGAGCGACACAAACTTATGCAGCACTTCATCGATCGGGTAACCGTGTTCCCGCGCATACGCTTCCACCATCGCGTTCGTTACCGGTTCGTTGCCGTAATCGGCGATCAGCACGGCGCCGACGTTAGGGTTAACGGTAAACCCAGCTAGCGTCCGAAGAAGCACTTCCAGATTATTCGGCTTTTCCGTCGCGCCTTCCGTATGCGCCGCAGGAACAATTCCATCGATATTCGGGTAGTTTTGGAGTTCGCCCTGCATTCGCGCAGCAAGCTTCTTCACATAGCTGCCGGTCCGGGAAGTCGTGCCGAGCAGCACCACATAATTGCGGGTACCGACGCCTCGGGCTTCGCTGCGGCGATATCCCATGAACGTGCGGGCTTCCGTGTACGCGGGCGATGCCGGGGCAGGCTGGAAGCTCAACTCGTCCAGAACAAACGGTTTGATCTGATCCGTAAAGTTCGGTTCGTCCGGCAGTGCGAATTTCAACTGACGCACGCGAAGCTCACCGAGCACGGCGTCATTGACGACGTATTGTCCGGGCTGAATCGCTTGCAAAGCGACACCAAACGGCAATTCCCAGGACAGCAGCTCTTCGCCGGGAGTTATCGCTTTTACCGCGAAACGGTGGCCTTCCATCACAGCGTAGTCCAGGGTCAGCCTTTGGTCTTCGTAAATAATGAGGGCGCCGGCGTCCAGATCGCGAATCGCGACGGCACAATTATCCCCGGGCAAGGGAAGCCGGGCCACTTCGTCAAATTGGTAAACTGCGTTCATCCTGTTCCAGCTCCTTAGTTATAGTGGGTTTCATCTGGCTGGCAGCTCATAGCAGGAAGCGCCCCGCGGAGGTCTTGCATCAGATGCTCCAGATTCGCTGTTAGTTCAGATTATATACCAAGATCACGCAACGATGATATACATAACTCGATTATTACTTAAAAGTTAATAGGAGCTGCCCCTGCGGCAGCCCCTTGTTATTCCGATTCTCGATATGGAGTTTCGCCAAACTTCACAACGATTTTCGCACGAATTGCATGGTATAAGTTTCTTGAAAGCCAAGGCTGTCGTACAATTTCCTGGCATAATTCCCGACTACGCACCACAAAGTGACGTCAGCGTTGCCGCGCCGGTAAATCTCGTTGCACATCCTCATCGCAAACTTTCTTCCGATCCCGCGACTTTGCATGTCGATACGGACGGAAATGCTGCCAATCTCGTTGCCGGAGATGTGGCTGTACGCGACGATTTCTCCGCCCATCTCGTAAACGAAACGGTCCTCCGCATCCTCCTGCCACGCTCTCCGTTCTTTCTCGCTCGGCGGGGCAATTACGGAATCCGGAAAATGCCCGACACGGACGCGCATGTCGTGAAAAGCCTTGGCATAAAACGATTGAGTGGCGATATAGTCTTCGTCCTTATACACCCTGACCGGAAGCTCCCCCAGGGGGAAGGGACCGCCGCTTCGCTTCATGAGCAGCGATGAAAAATACGGGTCATACCCGAGCGAACGCGCAAACGCCATAGACGTCGGGGAACCGGCGCGGAAGGAACTCCTGATTAGATGGGTTCCTCCCTCTCTTAATACGGACTCCGCCTGACGGACCAGAGCGGTAGCGATTCCTCTCCTTCGCATCGAAGGAGCGACATACACGGTGACGTAGGCTTGGGGGGATGGTTCGGTTACTTGAGCGAGTGCGACCAGCTTATCCTCAAGCTTTGCAGTCCTAAACAATTCCGGCGCTTTAACAAGCACCCGTAGGATGTCTTCGCCCGCCTCCGCGTCTTCGCTTAACAACAGTTTGACGGAATCATAATCGGTTTCGCTGTAATGTTCAATGCGAATACGATCTGTTATCATTCGTTTCGCTCCCTCCCTTAGTTGTTCGGCCAAACAACGATACCAGATCGTCATGCCAAAAGTAAGGGAAAAAACAATTACACTTATGTATCCTGCGCATGGCAAATCCGATTGCATTGCCCTTTCGAGCTAAGTTTTCGATCGGCCGGCCCACCCCGTAAAAATAGCGGAACCGATTTTCCGCTATAAAAGCCGCCGAAAACGGCGGCCGAACTTGTTACTCTCTTCCGTGCAATTCGTTCAAAAGCTCCAGCGCCGCCTGGACGAACAGTTCTCCGGCTTCTTCGGCGAATTTGGTGCCGGTAGGCTCATAGCCGCCGCGATCATAAGCTTCCCGCGTACAGACGTACCCGTTGCCGGAGCCGCCGGACAGCTCGTTAATGATCGTATACGCATACGGCGACTTCGCCTTGATCTCAAGCCCGAATTCGACGAAAATTTCCGCCGGCAGCGCCACGACAGCCAGTTCGCCGATAGCGGCTGCTTGAACTTCGTAATCCCGGGAAGCTAACGGCCGGCCGGCGGCGGCGAGTCTTAACTCAGCCCGCGCTTTTTCCATCGCCTGCCTGCTGCTGAGCGTATCGGCCGGCATACCACCCAGCTCCGCCAGTGTATGCTCCGCCCACTCGATCTCATGCTGCCGCAGCGCCCGCTCCGATACGTTCATGAATCGGCTGGCGACAGCCAGATCAGCCTCCTCGGAGGCCGCTTTCGTTTTCTCGCGCACTCTGGCGATTTCCCGGCCGAGAATGTTGCCCATGCGTACCCGATGCGGGACCACCTTCGGATCGTGGCGGCCTTCGACATCGATATGGTTGATGTTCCCGCAAGCGCCTTGCATAAACAGGCTGACGACCGACTCGCCATACAACTGCTTGATCGTTCGGCTGATGAAGGCCGGATAGTCGCCGCTGTACTCCGTTCCGCTCACGCAATCCGTATGAACGGCGTAATTGCTGACGATTCCGAGCGGTTCCCCTAACGCGTTATCGATCCGGACGACGAGCACCTCCGGGTCGATCGGCCCTTCCGTCCGGTCGATATTCGGATTGCGGATGCCCGGATTCGTCTGAACCGTGCCGTCCTTCATGAAGAAGCGGCGATTAAAAGCGACGCTGTCCTCGCTTCCCCGTCCGCAGCCGATCCTCGCTTCCTCCCGTTTGCCGTAGGCCAATATTGCCGCATCCGCGGACTTCGCCTCCAGTGTCGGATAAAAGGCCAGCGCAGCCTCATCCAGAGGACGCGGCGGACCGGTATGCGTATGCGTGCACGCAACCATCACCTGCTCGGAAGGAATCCCGGTATAATCACGGACCCGACTGCGGATTCGCTGGCACGAATCCAGCTCGAGCGACACGATATCGATCACGATAAACGCAAGCAGCGTCTCCCCCGACTCGATCACCATCGCTTTGGCAAACAGCTCATCCTTCACTCCCGACGCCAGCCGCTCCTTCGGACCGTAACCCGGAATTTGCATCCCCAGCGGCGGTGTAATATTTACTTCCGCCAATCCGATCTTCATCGCAATCCCTCCTTGATTGGACGTGCTTTACACGCTCGCCTTTCCCTCATTTACTGCACACTTCTCCCATATTTTACATGCGCGCCCACCGTATCGTAAATGTTTGTTTCACAAAAAACGGATTGACTAATGCCGAAATCCAATATACAATGATCCAGTAGTTTAGTAAATTACTAATTTAGTAAACGGAGAGAAGGAGAAAAAAATGAAAATACCGACTACTTTACACCATAAGCCTGTTGTCGTCGCCGAAAACTATGAGCGAATTGACGGCAGACTCGCCCGAAATACGGATGCCAAAGGCCTTTCTTTAGGTTTAGCGCAGTGGAACGATCGGGATACGGTCGACATTTCCGCCAAGGTGTGGAGATATACGGGGGAGAAATGGTCCAGACAATCGGAGGAGCTGCCCCTGCATCGCGTGCTGGACTTGTCCATTCTGCTATGCCGGTCGCTTGCGCACTTTCGCGAGGCATACCGCTATGAGCATTTGTACGATCCGCAGAACCCTGTCATCGACCGGGTCGGGCTGCAAGGGGATGCCATGACGGTGTCGGTCTGCACGGATAATGAGAGAATTAACGAGGATTTGAAACTGTTTTATCAGGCGCTGAGCGAAGACGATGAGATGATCGGCGAGCGTCTGCGCACGTTATCGACTATTTTGCAGGAGATGGGGTATTAAAGTGTTAGCCAATCGTTATGTACGGACCATTATTCTCTCTCGCGTGCTGCTGCAGCTCGGGATCTGGGTCCGCAATTATGCCGTTTTACTTTATGTTACCGATTTGACCCATAATGATCCGGTAAGCGTATCTCTCATTTCGGTAGCCGAATTTGCTCCGATCTTTCTACTCGGCCTCATCGGCGGGACGTTTGCCGACCGGTGGCGGCCCAAGCGCACCATGGTCTGGAGCGACTTGATGTCCGGCTTGTCCGTTGCTGCCGTCCTGCTTGCCATTCTGAATGGCGGATGGATCGCGCTTCTGATCGGATCGTTCGTCTCCGCCAGCCTGTCTCAATTTTCCCAGCCTTCGGCGATGAAGCTGTATAAACGGCATGTGCCCGCAGAGCAGCTTCAAGGCGTGATGGCGATGTCTCAAACGATTGTCGCCGTCTTTATGGTGCTGGGGCCGGTCATCGGCACCTTTGTTTTCATTCGTTTTGGCATTCATGCCTCTCTGATCATGACGGCCATCCTGTTTCTGGGGTCATCCATGATCTTAGCGATGCTTCCCCGCGACGAGGAGGAGCCGAGGTCCGGCCATGCCGGGGGTTTCATCAAGGAATTGACAGCCGGGCTGCGCTATATCGGCTCCAGTTTGCCTTTGCGAACGCTTTGCCTGACCTTCTCGGCAATCGGTTTGGCATCGGGACTAACTCAGCCGCTGCAAATTTTTCTTGTCATGGAACAATTGGGTCAAGACAAATCGTTTTTGCAATGGCTCGTCATGACGAACGGCGCTGCTATGTTAGTAGGCGGAATAGCGATCATGGGAATAGCCAAAAAAATAAAACCGCAGCAGCTGCTGCTGATCGGGTTGCTCGTTATTGCCGTCTGTACGATTGGAATCGGGGCATCGACGAACATTGCGGTAACGATGCTGCTTTTGGCAATCAGCGGTTTATTT
The DNA here is from genome assembly GCF_003626695.1 of Paenibacillus ginsengarvi. Taxonomy (GTDB): domain Bacteria; phylum Bacillota; class Bacilli; order Paenibacillales; family NBRC-103111; genus Paenibacillus_AB; species Paenibacillus_AB ginsengarvi. Next base: position 22,709 of record NZ_RBAH01000022.1, on the reverse strand, counting down.
TTCCCCTGTATTCAAGGCGGTATCCAGACGCTTCTGGTTCGGAACACGGAAGGCGCTTTTATCGGCAGGGTATCTGGAGCGATTACGCCCGTTTTTATGGGGATGATGGTGCTTGGAATGTTTGTCTCCGGATATATGCTGAAAGTCTTTTCTCTGCTGACGATTTATGCGATGAGCGGCGGTTTGATTCTAATAGGAGCGCTTCTGCTGCTCCCTCTTTTCCCCAGGAAGAGAACAAGCACAACGGAAACAGCAAAGCCTACTAACGGAGGAGAACGAATTGGAACACGATGAATGTTATATATTGTCGCCAGAGCGAAGATGGACCGATGAGGAGAAAAAACTGCTTTGGCAAAAGCCGTTATCGCACAAGGTCAGCGAAGAAGAACACCGCATCAGCAAAGAGATCAAGCGCAACTGGAACCGCGGAGAAATGAAAATCGCCAATATTTTGCTGGAGGGCGACGCCGGTTCCGGCAAAACGCAGCTGGCCAAAGCTTTGTCGGCCAACCTCGGGCTGCCTTATACGAAGGTGACTTGCTTTGCCGATATGGATAAATCGGATATTATCGGCGCCATATTGCCGGTCCTTTCTACAGAACGCTTAGCGGCAATGGAGCCTGCGGATCAAGCGGTGTTGAAGGCTCTATACGATAGCGACGGCTTAGGCAGTATCGCGGCAATTTTGACGGACGTTCTGGGAATGACGCAGGAGCAGGCCGCTTCCAAAATGAAGCGGGTAGTAAAGCTGGCTGCCGAACAGCCCGCCGGCGAAGCGGTCGAGTACCGGTTCTATCCGTCGGAAATCGTCCGAGCGTATCGGAACGGTTATTTGCTGGAAATTCAGGAACCTAACGTGATTCGCGACGCTGCGGTATTGATGGCTTTAAACGCTGCCCTGGAGCTGGACGGGAGTTTCAATCTGCCCACGGAAATCGTTCACAGACACTCCGATTTCATCGCCGTCATTACATCAAACCGAAGCTATGCGGGTACCAGGCCGTTAAACGAAGCACTGCGCGACCGCGTACAGCATACGGAAAAGATGGATTTGCCCACAAAGGAAATCATGATGGAACGTGTAATGGCCAAAACCGGATACAGAGACGAACAAGTATTGGGCCTGCTGGCGGATATCATTATCGTTTTGGACAAAACGGCCCGGGCCAATGCGATCAAAGGTGTCGCCGGCATGCGTTCCTACTTCTACTGGGCCGATGCAGTTGCCGAAGGGGCTTCCGCCAAACAGTCCCTTTATTATAAGGTCATCTACAAAATCACAACCGATTCCGAAGAAATCAAGCTATTGGAGGAAGCTCTCGAAAAGAGTGGGTTAATCGGCAGGCTGGATACGGTCGCAATCGAAGTAAAAAAAAACGAGAAATGAAGGAAGCCGTAGAAATTAAGACTTGGGGAACTATCGAGGATACCGATGCCGATGCGGATAGGGGCGGCCATGATGAGGAACAGGGGATCATACTCAAAAAATATACCGATAGTGAGGAAAATGGCTCATCTGCCATCGACAATTCGACCAAAATGGAAAAGTCGGATGACGAACAACAGGTAACTCCGAAATACCATCAATCCAATCCCGAGCCTATCGGGGATGAGGAGAAACAAAAAGAGCGCGATTTCCGCAAAAAGCTGAATCAAACCGCAAGGGAGACGGTGTCGGATTCGATCCATCAGAGGGTGAAACTTATTGTTCATCGTCCGGATTACGATCAGGAAAACTGGCAGGAATATGCCACATTAAGTCAAGGCATTATGCCCATCGTGAAGGAGCTTGCCAGGCGAACACAGCTGTTTCTGGAACATGAAATACGTTCCGAGCTTGCGAGGAATCATTACTACGGCAGCAAATTTCTGGCGGACAGCATCGCTTACAAGGATTACAGGTTCTTCGCCAAGAAACGCCCTCCCTCCGACTCCCCTTCTCTTGCGGTCGGTGTAAGAATAGACGAATCGGCGTCTATGTCGGCTATGGGAAGACTGGAAGCGGCTAAACGAGCCGTAATCGCCGTCTACGAATTTTGTCAAAGGTGTCAGATTCCCGTCCTCATCTACGGCGATACGGCGGATGTGTCACGAATGGAGCAAATGTCGATCTATGCTTATGCAGACTGGGAGCGCACGGACTCCAGCGATCGTTACCGGCTCATGGGCATTCGGGCCCGAAGCAATAATCGCGATGGAATGGCTCTCCGAATTATGGCGCAGCGATTGGCGGAAGCTCCTCAGCAGACGAAGCTGCTGATTAGCATCAGCGACGGGCAGCCGAAAGCAATGGACGACTATACAGACCGCTACGCCGTTCAAGACATGCAGCAAACCATAGAACAATATGAACGGAAAGGCATCACCTTTTTAGCGGCGGCTATAGGTCAGGACAAAGAGAAAATCGCCGAAATCTACGGGAAGGAGCGATTTCTGGATATAACCGATCTGCAGGAGTTCCCTTCCCGATTAGTTCGGATTATTGCCCGGTATTTGTGATCCGTCCGGGTACGAGCCTTAAGATTTAGGCTGGTTCGGGCTAGTATTGACTACGACGGCAAGCATACGCTCGCTCTTGACCATCTTGGATTGACATTTGGGACATACGGGAACGTTGGAAAAAGCGAAGTTTTCCCTCATCCATCCGTTGCAATTTTCATCCGAGCAAGACCATATAACAGTCCGTTCAGTAGGCAGATCCTCTGAAGGTCTTTTTCGAGAATTATACATGTGCATCCCTCTTTCCAACCGGTTTATTCATCAGTGGCGCCGTGTAGCGTCATGATACTCTCTAATGATAAAAATAATGCCCCGAACCGAATGTTCGGGGCATTTCCGCTGATCTTACAGCCTTACGACATTCTCGGCTTGAGGTCCGCGATTGCCTTGAACAATATTCAGCTCAACGCGTTGGCCTTCATCCAAAGATTTGTAGCCGTCGCCTACGATCGCACTGAAATGTACGAACACGTCGTTGCCGCCATCTACGGAAATAAAACCATAACCTTTTTCTGCGTTAAACCATTTCACTACGCCTGTTTGCATACTGTTTACCACCTTGTGTTATTATTTTACATGAAATTCCTTATTCGTTTACAAATAAAAAATTCACATATTGTACAAGGTTATTAATATCAACAAGAACAACCCTCTACATTATGTGAATTAGGTTAGTTTCAATGTGCCAATGCACTTATAATACTACATTCCATTTCAAAAAGCAACCCCCTGAACCCGGCTTCGCACCGCAAATGGTGGTTTGCCCAGCATCCCCGCAAGGGAAAGCTCAGCATCGCAATCGCTTGCGGCGCAAGAGCTTTTCCTTGTCGCCGATTTCATCCTGCATGAAATTCGGCGTGCCGGGAGCTTCTTTTTTGTAGGTTCCTTTATATAACGGCTACCTACGTCTGCGGCGCATTTGCGCCAAGTACACATCCTCCAGCGTCGGTTCCCATTCGGACCAAGAGCCGGAAGCAGCACCGTCCAGAACATCCTCATGGAGAAGAGCCGATTTCCACTGCCGGGGCGTCTTCGGCCCTTCCACACGTCCGTCGGAGAGAAACAGCACCTGCTCGACCCAATGCTCGATTTCGGTAAGGATGTGGCTCGCCATAATAACGACACCGTCGCCTGCAAGCTCCAGCAGCCGCTCCATGACGTTCGCCCGCTCTTCCGTATCGAGTCCCTCGAGCGGTTCGTCCATTAACAGCAGATGCGGGTCGTTCAGCATCGCCTGAGCGATCGAGAGCCTCCGCCGCTGTCCGGTCGACAGCGAACGGATGCGGAATTTGCGATAGTCGGCGAGACCGAAGCTTTCCAGCACCTCCGTCACCCGATCCGCGATCAGATGGGAAGGGATCAGCTTCATGCCGGCCACATATGTCAAGTATCGATCCGCCCTCATCTCTTCATAAAACGCAAACTGCTGGGATACGTAGCCGAGCCGCTCCCGGAGCCGCTTTCCCGCAAGCGGACTGTCCCGCAGCACGAAACGGGCCTCGCCCGCGCCGAACGGCCGGATGCCGGCCATGCATTCCAGCAGCGTCGTTTTGCCGCTGCCGTTTGGTCCGAATAAGCCGTATATGCCGGGGGAAAGCGCCAGCTCGACGTCTTCGAATAGCCACGGCGCGGATGCCGTGTGACGGACCGAAACGCCGCAAAGCTCAAATCTGGTCATAACGTCCGCCCTCCCCTACTGCTTCGCGCCTGACGGTGCGATACGCGATAACCGCGAGCACGATCGTAATCCCGAGCGCCAGAAGGCGGCTGCTCCCCCAGAACGCATACCCGGGGTTGCTGTACACATAAAACGGCCCCAGAACGTCCTTCATCACAAGCTGGATCACCCAAACCGCCGTAGACAATCCCGCTCCAAGCCAAGGACCTAGACGCACAACGGCGACAAACGTCAGCAGCGTGCACATGCACAGCGGAACGAGCCAACTGACGATAAAAGCAAACAGAGGGCCGGTCTGTCCGCCCAGCGATAACACGAGACTTGCCGCCAGCGCCAGCACAATGTCGTAAAATACGACGATGGCGAGCCGGCCCGTCATCACCTCGACCGGATTCGCCGGAAACGTCGATTCCAGCCGGGCCATCGGCGTGCCGAACGAGCGCAGCGCATAAAAAACACCGGCTCCGGAGACAAATGACGATACGAGGAAAAAGCTGTTTGAGCCGCCCCCCTCTACCGGTTGGAGAAACGCGCCCAGTACGATAATGACGGCGGAGGCAATCCAGAACGATGCGGAAAACAGCCTGACTTGCGAGGCGATCATGCGGACCAGCCGGAGCCATATCGTCGTTTTCCCCGACTCCGCAAGCAGCAGCCGATCCGCGAACTTGACCCGCTCCGGTTCGGCCATCAGCGTGGTCAACCGGCCGACCAGCTCTCTGGTTTGCTCCGACGACGGTCCTGCCACCTGATACCGTTCCAGCGTCGTGGCGGTTTGCCCAAACTTCTCCCGATCCAGCCCCTCCACCTCTTTCGGCGACGAATCGTCTAACTCGCTCAGCTCCTCCCACAGCCGCTGCAGCCGTTCACTTCGGTCGCTTCGCCGCTCCATACGGCCCCGCCTCCTCTTCCTCCAGCATAAGCGCCAGCTTCTTAAACGATTTGTACAGCTTCGTCTTCACCGATCCGAGCGACAGTTCCAGCGTTTCGGCGATTTCGTCCAGCTTCAGCTCGTGGTAGAACCGGAGCACGACAATTTCTTTCTCGTCCTCCGCCAAACGGCCGAGCGCGCGAATGACCGCCTCCCGCTCCCATTGGCGCTCCAATAAGGACGTTACGGTTTCCCCGTCTTCGTGTTGAGACATTTTGTCCGCTCCCCACAGCGCTTCTCTGCGATACGACGACGACTTCCAGACGTCCTTGCAGAGATTGGTTGCGATGCGGTATATCCAGGGGCGGAACCGGCTGGGCAGCCTTCCCGAGCGAACGGTCCGGTACAGCCGGATGAAGCATTCCTGAGCGAGGTCCTCAGCAAGCGAAGCGTCGCCCAGCATACGCTGCAAATATTCGTAAATCGGCTTGTGATACCGGTATACGAGTGCCTCCATACCGGCCCCGCTGCCCGAGGCGATCATCTTCAGCAGCTCCTCGTCGGAATCCACCGGCACCCCTCCTTTCTTTTTTCCGCGAGCGGGATTGAACCACCTTACCGAGTACCCGGCAACCCATTCAAGAAGGCGATAAAATCGGCGTCCGTCCGTTCCTCATTTCCTTTATAATCGCGCGCAAACTCGTATATCGCAACCATCGTCTTGCGGAACTGTTCTGTGTCCGCTTGTGCCAATACGTCGTTCATCTTCATATAAACCGGATGCGGACGGCCGTTGTACCGGTACGCATCGGGAGCGAACAATCGTCCCTCGGACGGATGTCCGTCCGTTTCGATCCATTTCGTAACGGCGGCCGTCATATAGCGGAACAAGGCAGCAATCGAATCGGAGAGCGGCCCTTCCGGTAAAACCGTCTTCGCCAGCAAATATTCGTCGAAGCGAGCGAGCCGGTCGCGGGTCATCGATGCCGGAGTAATCTCCGCCGGCAAATAAACGAGGCCGTTTTTATCGATAGGCTCCCGCGGCCGCTCGTTTAAAGACACGCCGGTCAAGCTTTGGCTGCCTGCCGTGACGCCCTCATCGTCCCTCTCCAGCTCATCTAAGCGGATAAACCGGACACGGTCAGGAAACGTAACGTCCGGACTCAGACGTTTGGCAAGCGCGGACAATTCCGTGTAATGACGGAGCATGAGCCCCGCAAGCCGCTTCCCCGTCTCGGGAGAGGTTTGGCCGGAGGTGATCATCGTAAGCTCCTTGCCTGCGCCGGCTGCCGTCCACTCCGCGATGTCTCCTCCAAACAGCGAGAACACACGAGCGCCCTGCGCCTCAAACATGACACGCTGGCGACCTCCCGCAGACTGCACGGTGCTTCTGCTCCCGCTGGCGATCAGATTCGCCGCAGCGCTCGTTTCCACCTCCACGCGGAACTCGGCAGGCAGACGGAGCGGTTCGGCAGGCAGGACCGTTTCGCTTCTCACCTTCATCGGCGCTCCTTCGGTGTGAATCTGCTTCAGCTCAGCTACCCTCACGGTTCCCGGATACGGATACCAGCCGTATTCGCCCGGCAGAAGCAGGTTATGGTCGTCTACGAAGGCGGGCCGCATCCAGTGCATATTCAAGATGTCATCGATGCCCTTCGCGCCACTCGAGTCGAACCAGCGCCATTCGTTGACCGCGCCACTGTAGCGCATCGCGACGTCCGCTTTCGTCCCGGGCAGCACGGGGCGCTCCGGCACGACCCATACGACGTCGTGACCGGGCTCCCAGTCGAAGGCGGCTTTCACGCCGTTTACCGTCATATCCGTGATCCGGAACGAATGCCGCAGCATAAGCGGAAAGCGGTCCAGCTGTTCCCGTCCCTCATGGCTCAGGCGAAGTGTCGTCGAAACGTCCATCTGATGCTTCTCCGCCGTCGTTACCTTCATATCGTAGCTGACCGGCTTAAGCGAGCTGTAACGCCGATTCAGCTCGAGCATCCGTTTGTGTTCATCCGCAAGCGGCTTCCAGACCGGATTCGCCGCTTCCCCCGCCATATACCGGCGAACGGCTTCCTCCTGAATGCCCGGCGCATTTTCCCGCACGAGTCCGCGATAAAAGTCGATGCTGCTTGCATAAGCGGCAGACCGCTCGTTCCACACGGCCGTATTCGCGATAAGCGACAGCACGATTGTGAGAGCAGCCCCGGCGAACAGCGGGAAATAAATCGCGATCCGCCGCCGTTCCTTCCGGCGTCTTTGTTCGCGATAAACGATTGCGGCGAAGAAAAGTACTACTAGCGAAGCGTACGCAAGCCGGTGGAGCCAGTAAGTCGCATCACCGGTAAACCCCCACAATCCCGAGTAAAATCCGGTTTTGATGAAGTCAAATAACCCGTAATCGAGCAGATGGGTCCACGATAACGGAAAGACTCCTTGCAGCGCCGCCTTTGCGAACAAGAGCAGCAGCAGCACCGCGCCGAAGCTGTATACGTAAACAAGTCGGCGGTGATTCCATGCACCCATCCAATAGCCGAGCAGGACGGTAAATGCCGTCGGCACCGTCATGGAGGCGAGCATGGCGATTCCCGGCGCCGAGGCCTGCAGTGCAAGGCCCGATATCCAGGAGGCACCGGTGTAAAAAACGGCCGGAACCAAGGCGAGTGAGCCGAACAGAACAAGCAGGACGGTCAGTTTGGCGCCTACGAGCGCCCCCGAGCTGTAAGGCAAAGCGGCTTGTAACAGGTAGACCTTCGACGCCGTTTCCCGCCGCGCCGCCGAAACGGCCCAAAACTGCGCCAGCAGCGAAAGCCCCCACATGTAACGATACGCTGCCTCCGAAGTAAACCGGCCGATATCCGCGCCGTATGGATTGTCGATAAAAGCGACAAGCACCGACAGAAACAATCCAACGAGCAAAAAAATAACGGATGGGCTGCGCAGCGTCAGCTTCCATTCGACTTTTACATACGTCCAATACTCACTCACTTTCCATCCCCTCCGATCGCAAAACATACAGATAGGCGTCTTCCAGAGCGGCTGGCGCGAGCGTTGCTCCTTCGAACGGCCTGGTGCCCGACAACACTCGAATGTCGTAGCCGTAGGCTGCTTTTCGGGCGGAGATGACGTTCGACTCCATTCTGACCCCGTCAAAACGCGACTCCGAAACGTACCCGGTCCATACCCGTCCCCTCACCGTCTCCAGAAGCCGCTCCAGAGAACCATCGTAGACGAGCCGTCCGCGTTTCATAACCGCCAGCCCGCAACATGTTGCGGCGATATCGGCTACGATATGCGTCGACAGGAGGACCGTCCGGTTTGCGCTCAGCTCGCTGAGCAAGCTGCGAAACCGCATCCGCTCCTCCGGATCGAGCCCGGCCGTCGGTTCGTCGACAACGATCAACTCGGGAGACCCGAGCAGCGCCTGAGCGATGCCGATTCGCTGCTTCATGCCGCCGGAATACGTTCCGGTCCTCTCTTTCGCTCTGGCGGACATATTCACTTTCTCAAGCACCGATTCGACTTCCGTCCTCCGCCGCTGCGAATGCCGGAACCCCTTCATCACCGCCGCATAATCCAAATACTCGTAGCCCGTCAACTGCTTGGGCAAGCCAAACTCCTGCGGCAAATAGCCAAGCAGCGAACGGATCGCCTGATCGTCCCGGCCCAGTCTGTAATTGCCGATCGTCACGCTTCCCCCGGATGGCGGCAGCGTCGTGGACAATACGCGCAAAAGCGTCGTTTTGCCCGCGCCATTCGGGCCGAGCAGCCCGAACATGCCTTTGCCGATCGTAAGCGTCACGTCTTGAACCGCCTGAAACTTGCCGTATCTTTTACTTAAGACGTCCATATGAATAAACACCTGCCGATGCCTCCCAGCGAATGAGGGCCGTTTCCTGCGCATGCTAGCCTGCGCCGGCAGCCTTCCGACCGTATAACGAGCGAACGGGCAAAAAGTTTTCGCTGTCGCCGCTTTTTGGCAAAAAAATCCCGGCGTCCGCTCTATCGAGCATGAACGCACGGGACTTCGTTGCCGACAGTCCGTTTACACGAACTGGCGAATATCGTTGTTGCGGCCGAACCGGAAGATCGCGATCAGGGCGAACACGGCGGCGAAAGCGATCAGGATCGCCATGTTGAGAGACAAGCTTGCGATCGATACCCCTTGCTGGAGCTTGTTAATCATATCGAGCAGCCAATGCTGCGGCATAAATTTCGAGATGTCGCGCACCGTTTCCGGCATGATGTCCATCGGGAAGAAGCAGCCTGCGAGCAGGCATGTCGGCGTGATGATGAGCGTTTGCATGGCGCCTGCGCCTCTGCTTGTTTTAGCGAAAGCGACGATCATCAGCGACAGTGCGATCGCGGTCAGCGCGAACAACAGCAGCGCCGGGACGAACCGGCCGTACGGGATGCCCGAATCGATATGGAACACCTGTTTCATGACGATCAGCGTCACGATGATCTGCACAAGCATGATGACTATGTTGACGACTACGTTGGAGAGCACGTACATCTTCGCCGACAGTGGCGACGACAGCAGACGAAGGAAGGTGAGGTTTTCCTTCTCCTTAAGGATCATCTCCGACATATTCACCGCAGAGAACATCATGAACGTAATCAGAAACCCGATCGCTTGATACGTAATCGCCTTCGTATTCGACGAATCCTGAAGCGTCTCCGCGGTTACCTGGAAGCTTTGCCGGGTATAGGCGGCGTACAAAGAGTCGAACCGGCCTGCATCGCCTTGTGCGTTTCTGGCTATCGCGGCAATATTGCCGACATAGTCGTTCAGCATGGCCTTGACGTATCCGGTTGCCTGCGCCCCTTTCACGGATATGATGCTCAGATGGTCCGGAGCGCCCTGCCGCACGCTCGCGGCAAACCCCTGGCCCAACACGATCCCGCTGTCCAGCTTGCCCGCCGCGATCTGATCGTTCAACGTTTGTTCGTCCGCCACCGGCGTTACCTTGACCTGGCCGAGCCGTTCCAGAAACCGAATCGCGTCCTGCGTAATCGCCTGATTGCCGTCCTTGTTCAAGGTGCCGACGCGCAGTGTGCCGCTGGTGTCGCCGCTCACGAACAAGGAGACAAATATGCCGACGATTGGCAATCCGATATAAATAAACCAGCTTTTTTTGCTGCGGAATGTGCGCGCAAGCATTTTACGGACGAGCCATATCATTTCTTTCATCTTATAACGCCTCCCGTTTGTGCATGGAGTAAACGGCGACGATCAGAAAAGCGACGGCGACGCCGATATTGACCAGTACTACCGGCCAGACGGCTGCGGCATTGTCGTTGTAAATGATTTGCATCAAAGCCGTATTCGCCCAGCGCAGCGGCGACAGCTGCGTCAGCACGCTCATAAACCCTTCCGTATCGCCGATCGGAAAATACGCCCCGCCGATAAAAGAAGCGATCTGCGTGAAAATGGTCATGACCGAGCTTGCTCCGTCGCCCTTGACCAAGAAGCTTACGCCAAGCCCGAGGCTGACGGCGAGTATCACTTCGGTGAGCAGAACGAGAATCACCGCTCCGTAATGCGTGCCCCAATCGGCGCCAAACGCGAATTTGCTGAACAGGAACACGGCCATAATGCAAAGCAGGTTGATGAAGGTGCAGCCGGCGATTTTGCCGATGAAAATTTCCCCTCTGCTGACGGGAGCCGCCATCAGCCGGATCGACGTGTGGCGGGTGCGCTCGCCGCGGAACAACGAGCTGGCGGACATGACGGAATACAGCGCGATCATCGTCGTCATCGCAATGGCATAATAGTCGATCGAGCCCGGCTTTTTGCCCGGATTCAGCGCCGTCTCCTTGACGAAATCGCCGCTTGGCCCGGAGCCGCTCGCGAGGGCCGGCGCCGAAGCGGGGTCGATTCCGTAAGCGGCGGACACAAGCGAGTAACGTCCCGCGAACGCCGTCAGCATGCCTTGCAAAATATCGCTTTCGATCCTATTTTTGCTGCTGCCGTAAAAGCGGATGCCGTCATCGCCCACTTCCGCATAAGCGGCGTAACGACCTGTGCGAACTTCCTCCCGGCCGTCAACGCCCGGCTCCGCACGGTCGATCTTGACGCCTTCCCGGCCGAGCGATTCCGCGAATCCGACCCATGCAGTCGCAAGCTGCGTATTCGACGTTTGCTGCTTCACCAGCAGCCACAAGTCGCCAACGTTCGAACCCGACCCGAACGCGTTCGAGAGCGCCGTACCGAGTATGAGCATCATTACGATTGGAAAGGCCAGCATAAACAGAAACGTCCGGGTGTCGCGAAGGTTCGAGCGGATTTCCTTGACCGCAATATGCCAGATGTTCATCGCCATCTCCCCCTAGTCCCGCAAGTTCCGGCCGGTCAAGGTCAGGAACACCGTTTCCAGGTTCGGCGCCTGCTCCTCGACCGAGCGAATCTCCACCTGGTCTTTGATCAGCTGCTGAATGATCCGGTTTAAATTGCCCACCTCCGCCTTGGAGACGATCTTCAGCATGTGCTCCTCCAGCCGGACCGAGTCGACGCCTTGAATACCCTTCAGCGGCTCGATCGGCAGCGAGACGTTCGTTTTTACGCCGATCCAGATTTCCTTCGAATCGGTAATGATCGCCTTGAGCTGCTCCTTCGTTCCTTCCGCGATCACTTTGCCGTGATCGACGATGGCGATGCGGGTACAGATTTCTTCGACTTCCTCCATGTAGTGGCTCGTATAAATGATCGTGCAGCCCATCTCGTTGAGCTTGCGCACCGAGTTCAAAATGTAGTTGCGCGAATGGGGGTCGATCCCCACCGTCGGTTCATCCATAATAATCAGCTTCGGCCGGTGCGCGATCGCGCAGGCGATATTCAGTCGGCGCTTCATGCCGCCCGAGAAGTTTTTCGGAAAGCTCTTGTGCTTGTCGCCGAGCCCGACGAATTCGAGCGCTTCCTCGGTCCGTTCCTTCAGCAGCGCCCCGCGAAGCCCGTACAAGCCGGCGAAAAAGCTCACATTCTCATAAGCGGTCATATCCTCATAGATAGCCAGATCCTGCGGTACGATGCCGATGTTCATTTTGGCGAATTTGCCGTTTTTTTCGATATTTTTGCCGAGCAGCCCGATTTCGCCCTTCGTATAGCGCAGCAGCGATGCGATCATGTTGATCGTCGTGCTTTTGCCCGCTCCGTTTGCGCCGAGGAAGCCGAAAATTTCCCCTTCGCGCACGTTCAGCGTCATATTGTCGACGGCAATGAAATCGCCGAATTTTTTGGTCAAGCCGCGAATTTCCAGTACGTTGCTCACTCGAATCTCTCCTCGCTTCTATTATGTCTGTATTGTAATAAAAGAGGATGCCCTTATGTCAGTGCATAAGTTCATCCTCCGACTATGAGAATATTCACATTGTATACGCGTGATTATATTCACCGGCTCTCGTACGGCAGCAGCGTCGTAACGCTAAACCCCTTCGCCCCGTCGACGATCACGGTTCCCCCCACCGACGCGGCCCGCTCCTCCATGCCGACGATGCCGAGCCCTTTGACGACCTTCTCCGCCCCGACCCCGTTGTCGGAAACAACCGCCTTGATGAATTTGTTCAGCACCCGGATTTCGATATGAATAGCGGAAGCTTTCGCGTATTTGAGCGCATTCGTTACCGCTTCGGTAGCGTTCTGCTGAATGATCTTCCACTGGATCGGCGTAATGACGTCGATATCGCCGTCGCAGCTCAGCGTCGCGGTTACCGTTTCTTTGGCCGACAGCTCGTCGACGAACAGACGGAGACGGTTCACTCCCAGCTCCTCCGCTCGCGGCTTCATATCTTTCAGCGTTTGACGAATCCGCTCGAGCCCTTCCTTGGAGATGGAGATCGCATTGCCAAGCAGCTCGGATGCCTTGTCCCGGTTCGTCTGCATCAGCAGCCGCGACGCCTCCATCTGGAAAAGCGCACCCGCCATCGCATGTCCGACATCGTCGTGAATTTGCTGGGACAGCCGGTTCCGCTCCTCGAGCTTGATCGTATATTCGGACTGCCGAATATATTCGTGATTCTCGCTCAGCATGCGGGCTAGCCGCTGCAAATCTGCACGCATCCGCTCGCGCTCCTTCTCGAGCCTCCCGAGCTTATCGCTTAACGCGCCGCCGTACGCATATAACAGATAGCTCAACAAGCCGCACAGCAAATAAGAGGGTATCAGGCTGTAGGGGACAAGCAGCACCGCAAACAGGACCAAAAGTAAGGCAGCAAGTCTTTTTCTCGCAAACCGCTCGGCCAGCTCGCACAGGTTCGCAGGCAGCAGCAGAAGCAGCAGCGGCTCGAGACGAAAGGCGGCATAAACGGCGAGGGCGACCGAAGCTGCGGCCAGCAGCCATTTGGCAGAAGGCGCCTTGAAGATCAGAATCGTTACATTGATCGCGAGATACAGCAAATAGACGAGCATATGCCACGACGCGACCGCAGACGAGGGATCGTTTAGGAAGGCGGCGGCAATGACGTAGCCAAGCAGCACCGCCTTATTCCCGATCGCCCACAGCTCGGGCTGCAAGGGAGACCTTTGTTCGTCTTCTCTCATTCGTCCGACATTCTCGTTTCGCCCGTCAAATAATAAATCGCGATTTGCGTCCGATGCTCCAGACCCGTTTTGTTTAAAACCGAAGTAATATAATTGGCGACCGTTCCTTCGGAGATGAACAGCTTTTTGGCGATTTCCTTGTTGGACAGCCCGTTCGCGATTCGCTCCATTACCTCGAGCTCCCGTTCGGTGAACAGGCTGCGGTCGATTTTATGGCCTTCTGTAAGATTTGCCTGCGCCTCCCCCTGCTCCGGAGAAGCGGTCTGCGCCGCGGTTCCGCCTGCCCCCGCCGCCAGATTCGATTTGATTTTGTCGAGAACGACATCCTGCAGCACGTGATGATTGTGGTAGACGCTCTTAATCGCGTCGCGTATGCGCTCGGGGTCGTTATTTTTGAGCAAATACCCGCGCGCGCCCGACTGCACCGCCTCAAGAATATATTCGTCGTCGTCGAACGTGGTAAGGATAAGCGGCTTAACGCTCGTCTGCTCGGTTATCAGCCGAGTTGCCTCCACACCGTTCATATTCGGCATCCGCACGTCGAGCAGCGCCACGTCGACCTTGTTGCTTTTACAGAAAGCGACCGCCTCGGCCCCATCCTCCGCCGTGCCCACGACATCGAACTCCTCGAAGCTGAGCAGGATGATTTTCAAACCTTCCCGAATAAACGAATTGTCGTCGGCTATCAATACTTTGATTTTCAAACGGTTCTGCCTCCCGGTAAAATAGCTGTGCTACCATCTTAATCCCCCGTTTCGATTTAGGCAACGTTTTGCTGAGGGTCCGGTAACGCCGAAACAGGCAAAGCCTCGTTTCCGGCTTTGCCTGTTCGCGTGTTTGAGCGATCCGGGGAAACTAAACCCCCGTCCGTCTTTTTTGGTTGTTCGGTTTTTTGTTGATTTGGGTTTTCATTTGTTTGACGTCGGTCGTGTGGTGTCCGTTTTGCAGATCTTTCGTTTTGGCGGACGCCTGTTTTTTCTGTTCCAGCTTGCGCTTCATCGCTTCAGCCAGCGTAATTTTTCTCACTTCGCCGTTTGGTTCGGCATTAGGTTTGTCCAGTTGTTCGGACACGTCTATCACCTCGAATAGGGGTTGCACCCATTCTACCACATCTTGCGCGTTACCGCCCGCTACATTATGTTGAGAACTATTTTTTCTTCTCCGTGTCTATTCATATATTCATCTCTTCCTCCGTCAAACGCGATGAGTTTTGCGAAACTGCGTAGGAGTCACGTTCAAATGCTTCATAAAAATGCGATTCAGGTAATAGCCGTTCTGGTAGCCGCAGCATTCGGATATTTTTTCCAAAGTCATGTTCGTTTCCAATAACAGCTTTTTCGCCTTGTTCAACCGAATCGAGGTCAAATATTGAATGGGGGTGACATCATAGGCCGTCTTGAATTTTTTGGTCAACTGCACGGCGCTAATGCCCAGAGAGGAAGCGATTTCCTTCAGGCTGATCGTTTCCAGCGCGTGCTTTTGTATCAGCGAACGGGCCTTTTGGGTCACTTCGTCCGACTGCTTCGCTTGGGCCGGTTCGGCCGATTGTTCATCCGCGCTTAATTCTTCGCAGAAGAGCAGCCAAATATCGTGCAAATAGTGGTTGCCCTTGATCATGTCAAGCGGCTCAAATCGCTCGCGAAGCCGTTTCATCGCTTCGAAATTGGCGGTCAGCCGGCCCGTGTCCTGAATATTGATTTTACCGACAGGGATGTTATGGAGCCCGTCCGGCTCCAGCTCGCGTCCGTCGGCGGTTTTCCAGTGCAGTCGGATTACAAAAAAGGTAAGCTGCGACATAACAATTCGACAAAAGGCCGTCTCCGGGGGGCATAAAACGAGATCGCCGGGCGAAGCCGTACCTTTTACGCTGTTAATTTCATAATAAAACGAACCTTCCTCCACGGCAAAAATAACCCAATGCCGGTAGATGTCCTTGTAGAGCAAAAATTTCATCTTTCGCTCCCAATATTGCCAAAAGATCAGGCTGGGAATGCAGCTGACCAACGCGGCCGAATTCATCTCCCTCACTCTCCTTCGCGGTTGACATTGTGGAAATTTTGTATACAGTATACATAAATAAAATGCATTTTAAAAGGAAAACGCTTCCCCTATGATGGAATTACGGACAGAGAACAATATTTATGGGGGCAACGGGCAGAACCGAAGAAAGGAGGGCACGGCAACCGCAAAATGGCTGTCTGCAATACCGGCGGTCTCCGCAACCACTACAAAACGGAGTGATGCACATGAACGGCACTATACGTCATTGGTCCAGCTTGACGATGATTTCCTTGTCGACCGTTATCGCTTTATCGGCCTGTTCTCCAAAAACGGCCACCAACAACAACGCCGCCGATCCCGGTGAGCAGACGAAAGTTCCCCAAGCTGCGATTAACGAGCCGGTCGAACTGACCTTTTATTATATGTACGCCGATTGGAGCACCGAGAAGTTTATGGGCTTGGTCGGCAAGCATATTCAGAAGCAATATCCGAACGTTCGCTTCAACTTTATTCAGACCGGAACAGGAACAACGATCGAAGATACGGTAGCGGCCAAACAGAACCTCGATGTCATCATCGCCTCGCAAGGGCAGCTTCAGAAGCTGGCGGACTTGGGGCTGCTGTCCGATATTTCCGATCTGGTCACTACCTACAAGTACGATTTGAATCGCATCGAGCCTTCGCCCCTGGAGACGATGAGGCGTATCGCGAACGGATCCATTGTCGGGCTCCCTTATAAAATCAACGCCCTGGCGCTGTATTACAACAAAGACATTTTCGACAAGTTCGGTGTCCCATATTTGAAGGACGGAATGACGTGGGATGAAATTTACGAGAAAGCCCGGCTCCTTACACGGACGGACGCAGGCGTGTCGTATACCGGCATTTCCTTCGGCTCGTACGGCAACCTGCTGACGTTAAATCAATACGGTCACGAATTGGTTGATCCGAAAACCCGCAAGCCGACGTTTGAGGACAACTTCTGGAAGCCGTATGTGGACAGCTTTACCCGGTTTTATCAGCTCGGCAGCGGCCCCAACCCCGATCTACTGAACGGCCCCAAAGTGAAGGAAGCATTTACCAAAAACAAAACATCGGCGATGTGGTTTGCAACGATCGGCGATTTCCCGCGCATCAACGAATGGGATTTCAACTGGGACGTTGCCGCTTATCCGACATTCAAGGAACTGCCCGATGTAGGCCCGCCGCCGGCTCCGACATACATGCTCGTTTCCGCAAACAGCAAGCACCGCAGCGAAGCGTTTCTTGCCGTTGCTTCCATGCTGTCGGACGAGACGCAAACCGAATTGGTCAAGCAGGGGGACGCCACTTCCTTAAAAAACAAGCAGGTCCGCGATCAGTTCGGCACCGCGTATCCGTATTTGAAGGATAAAAATGTGAAGGCTCTGCTTCCGGGCAAGATGGCGGGCCCGATATCTTGGAACAAGGAAACGATTGCCGTGCAATCCGTGTTCAGCAAAGCGTTCGCCGACGTCGCTCAAGGAACGAAGGACGTCAACACCGCCTTGCGCGAAGCGCAAGAGGCCGGACAAAAAGCGATCGACGCGCTGAAATAGCTCACGTAATGACGCACGCCTGCTGTCATCTCAGCTATAGAAGCAGATTCATTCAAGCTAACAAAAACCGTCAGGGAAGATCGCCCTGACGGTTTTTTTCGGTTTGCGACACAATCGATGACTCTGGAATCTTTTCGAAAAAGTCGCTGAAGTACTCCTCAATGGTTGGATAGCGATCTTCTTTTTCCTTGGAGACCGCCTTTAGAGCGAAGGCATACAATTCAGCACCGGCCTTCCATTGATCGAATGACCGGTCTGTTCCACCCCCGAACAATTGGAAGGCCGTAGCCCCCATCGTATAAACGTTCGACCTCTCGTCGATGTGCGCCCCCAATTGAAACTCCTCCGGCGACATAAACCGGCTCGATCCCCACATGCGCCCCATCGTATTGATAACCGGCATCTTGCTATACAGCTCGACATCGCATAGCCTCGTTTGTTTGGTGTCAAAGTTATACATCATGCAGCCGTCGTAAAAATCGATGGCGATATAGCCGCACTTGTGCACATGCACATGGAACCGTACAATTTCCCGGTACAGCTTTTCTTTTTCGCCGATTGGCAAATCCGCGAATTTGGCGTGAGCCTCGTATTGTTTGCCCATACATTCGCCCTCGAACCATTCGAAAACAGTGACGAATCCCGCGTTTATTTCTTTATGTTCGATGATGGGAAGGAGACTCGGATGAGCCAAATCCTCGTAAATCGGCACGGTTGATTTCAATCGGGCTATCGCTTCTTCTTGACTTACGTGACTTCTCATCGTTGACGCTCCGGCTACCTTCAAAAACAGCTTTCGGTTTTCGTTCTGAACGCCGAAGCAGATGTATCCGGAATCCTGCTTATCGAATACAGCGAATACGTTTCCGTATGAGGACAGGAAATCGAAGTCGAAATCTTCTTTTAGTTCGAATGAAACGCCGTCGATTGTTTTGGTTATCATGTCTTGGTCCCCGTTTCTTTCTTATGTTCCAATAACCATTCATAAAGTTCTTGCTTGTTAAGGGTGCATTCCAAGATGTCATGTCCCAATTCCGGGTACATAGTAAGTTTGATGTTTGATTGATACTGCTCGACGGCATGGATCATTCCGGTCATTTGTTCAATCGGTACAATATTATCCAAAGCCCCGTGAAAAGCCCACACAGGCGTAGTCTTTAACCGGGCAGCTTTAGAGACTTGCCCGCCGGAACTTATAGGAACAATTGCCGCAAACATATCTGGATAATGGATGGCTAAATCCCAAATCCCGTATGCCCCCATGCTGTATCCGATTAAATAAATACGGTTGGAATCTACACGGTAATTAGCAGTAAGTTCAGTTATCAAAGCCACAACAGCGTCGCGTTCCATGTTCCAGTACGATTCAGTAGGACATTGGGGGACAGCAATAATAAATGGAAGTGACAGTCCTTTGCCGATACCGAGAATCCCGTAATTCTCCAGCTTAGACATATCTTCGCCTCTCCTATCCATTCCGTGCAAGAAAAGAATAAGTCCCCATTCTATCTCTTCGTCCTCGTACCCTTCGGGAAGGGAAAGCAGAAACTGAATACTTATGCGTTTTACAATCTGAGTTTGCAGATGATTGGATGTAATCCTCATGGTCTCCCCTTTGCCCTTTCATTTTGTTGAATGGCATACTGCTACATCTAAAGTACATAACCCATAGAATGACTACATTTATGCTAACACGCCGAGTAATAAATGTTATTGTAAATTTCAATTAAGCTTAAATGATCCTGCGCGAGTAGAAAAAGTTCTGACCCAAGTTTATTAATTAGAAAAACCGTCCTGGCGGACGGTTTCTTCAGAGAATGGCTCTACGTCGTGCTATGAAGGGAGCGCCAACAACTCTCCTTGCAAACCGCAGTGGCCGCTGCTTTTGCGGAACTTTCGCTTCCGCTAACGCCTCTTTGCGAGCCAACGTCGACGGCTTAGAGGAAGCTCCGCTTCCTTTATTGCCCATTATGTCTAGCTGCACTTGGGCAATTGGCCGCCATAGCGGAACTTTTGCTTCCTCTATGTCCCGTCCAGCAGCGTTCCGCCTGCTTTAACGGAACTTTCACCTCCGCTACCGCTCGCTTAGCGGAACCTTTAGTTCCGCTTTTTTACCGCAACTCGCTTCTCACTCTCCGTTTGCAACGGCTGGTTCGCAGGACGGCGGCACGACAGGCTGCCATTTAGCCCACTTTATAGCCGCCCGTCATCGTTCCAATCGCCATACATTCGATTGTTACGGGTATGCTCGATGAATTTAGTTAACCGTTTCCGATACAACTCGGCATCGCTTCGCACGGACTGAATGTTATCCAGCTTGATTCTGACATAAAGCTCCGGCATATGTTGGAAATGGCGATATAACGCCTCATCCTGGCGCAGTTCCGCCAAAATCGCTTCATCAATCGTAAACGATTCGGCCGACATATCCGGCAATACTTTCCTTCCCGCCTCCGTCATCAAGCCTAACCGGTCTAATCGCCGGACACGCTCCTTGTTGAGCTCGGTCCAGTTGCTGTTTTTTCTCCGGGGTGAGTAACGCTGCGCGGTTTGCGTTTCGTTCATTTTTTTGCGAGTGCTATCGATCCAGCCGAAACACAAGGCTTCTTCGACCAAGTCGAGGTAGGTGACGGGTTCATCTTTAGTAGTGAGCACCCAGCAGTAAGGTTCGCCGGTATGATGGTCGCTCAGCCAGTTTCGCCACTCCTCCCGAGTGTGCACTTCTACGATTTTATCCACGATCATTGCCAATGCTCCGGTCCCCTTCGTTTGTTTATACAATGAGTATAAACGATCATTACTGACAACCGTATGTCAGTGTTTTCTTTCCGATATAGCAATGCCGGAAACAGAAAAAGGCCGCCCGAAGGCAGCCTGTCTCTAATTTAATCTGCAATCAAACGCTTCAGCGTCTCCGCATCCCGCAGAAATTGTTCGGGACTCTCGTCCTTAACGAACTCCAGCATCAGATAGGCGCGCTTTTCCGTTTCCCGGACAGCCTGTATGTACCGAAGCCAGTCGTCCGAGCCATCCGCTAGCGGATATTTCACTCCGACTCCCCAATGAAAGACATGAACGTTCGCCAGCCACGGCGAAATGCGCTTTAATCCGTCGAGTCTCTGTTCGAACGTTTCATTTACTGGAGGCTGCCAATTGCAGCGCACATTCGGGTGATCGATCAATTCCATCAGGAGAACGGCGGAATCAGCCGTATCGGTAAGCGTCCGCGCGTGGTACTCAAAATCGATCGTTACGCCTTCCTTCATAGCTATCTCGGCGATGGCCCGCGTATCTGCGGCTACCTGTTCCCGCCATGCTTCGTCCGTGTCGGCCGAGCCTTTGTCTCCCGCCCATACGCGAATGGACGGAGCGCCCAGGGCGATCGCCGTTTCCAGTACACTGGCAAACCCGACTTTGGCCGAATCGGGAATGCCCGCCCGGTAATACGAGCCGTACGAAGCGACTCGAATGCCGCTTTCCGCCGTCAAACGCCCGACCTCCGCAGCCGCTTTGACATCACCGTGCGGCACGTGAATGTCCCCGCCCCACTCGATCGCCTGCAAACCGGCTTCCCCCGTCAACCGGATTACGTCGACAGGGCTCAGCTTGCGGAACGTTACTGATAAAAGACCGCTTCCAACCATGCCATCCCTCCGTTACACAACTTCTTATGCCTGGCTTCGTTTCTTATTATAGCAAGTTGAGCCGCGCATGTGGAGGCAAGTTCGGCGCTTCTGTATACGTTGTATAATCGGTCAGTGCATAGCTTCAAAAGCGGCTTCCCGTCCGGTCGCCGATTCGGCCTTGACCGTGCCGCGGCGCAGGAACAAGCCGAGGAAAATGCCGACGACCGCAACGACCAGCATCACGCCGAACGTATAACCGAACGCATCCGGCGCCAGCGACAGCATCGCCTTCTGCATGTCGGCCGGAGTCGCCGCCTGCACCTGATTGTCTGCAATCAGCGTCGTCATACGCGAGGACAGTATCGTCACAAGCGTAGCGACGGCGAACGAGTTGACGACCTGCTGCATCGCGCTCGTGAGCGACGTCACCCGGCTGACCAATTCGCGCGGCGCCTTGCCGATCAGGTGCGAATTAAGCGGCATCATCATAAGCCCCATTCCCGCTCCCGCCATAAGCAGCGGCACGATCAGATCTCGTCCCTCGGTCGTCAAATCCACGTGCGAGTATTGGTAGATTGCGCCCGAGACCAGACTCAGACCGGCCACAACCAGCCATCTGACGCCGATTTTATCGAACAGGTACCCACCCAGCGGCATCATAACCGCAGACGCCAGCGCCTGCGGAAACAGGGTCAAGCCGGTGTCAAAAGCGCCATAACCGCGAGCTTGTTGCAGAAATTGCGGCAGCAGGAATATCGCGCCGAATAGCGAAAATTGCAGCACCCATTGCACGAATATGCCAAACGAGAAATCTACCGAACGGAATACGCGCAGCTCCAGCAGCGGAATTTTGGCCCGCAGCTCGACAATGATGAAGGCGATCAGCGCCACTCCCCCGATAATTAGCCCGGCGAGCGTTTTGCTGGACGTCCATCCTTCCGCCCCTTGCGTAACGCCGTACGACAGCGCTGCAAAGGCGATCGGTCCGAGAATCATGCCGGGCAAGTCAAATCCGGCTACTTTTTTACGAGCCGCTGCCGGCAGCTTCCACAAACCGAAAACGAAAGCGAAGATGCCGACCGGCAAGTTGATCAGAAAGATCCAATGCCATGAATGGTATTCTACGAGCCAGCCGGACAACACCGGACCGATCGCCGGCGCCAGTAAAACCGGAACGCCGAGCATACCCATCACTTGGCCGATCTTGTTCGGCGGACTAAGCCGATACACATAGGCCATCGCGACCGGCATAACGAAGCCGCCGCCTAGCCCCTGAAGAACCCGAAACGTGATCAGCATGCCCGCGCTGTTCGGCGTAGCGCACAGCAAGGAAGCGATCGTAAACAGGACGACGGAGGCTAAAAATACCTGTTTCGCTCCAAACCGGTCGGACAGCCAACCGGCGAGCGGAATGACGGCTGCCGTCGCCAGCATATAGCCGGTGACCGCCCACTGGATCGTCGGCAGGTCGGTTTGAAAGTCGACGACGAGCTTGGACAAGGCGACGTTCATCGCCGTGGAGTCGAGAATAACCATAAAGATGCCGAAAATAATGGCGATTAAGGGTACAATGATACTGGACATTTTAAATTCCGGCGCCCCTCCGGCAGCTTGCGATTGACCCATAAGGGTTCCTCCTTACCCGATCCGTTTGTATATGGTATAATAGAGCGGACAATTGTCCGCAAACATCATATTACGGACAATTGTCCGCAATGTCAAATGTTTCTTTGAGCGATAGAGGAAGTTTAAGTTGGGTAAGCGCCAAACGAAACGAAGTATAGACTGTTTTTCTTTACGTTACAGACAAACATGCTGCTTTGCGGCACCACTGATGAATGAAAATATTGTCCATACTGGTACTGGGCTGGCGAAGGTAGGTCGTACTTTCTTGGTGTCACGAACCCGTGTTACAGACGGACCA
>NZ_RBAH01000021.1 GCF_003626695.1 Paenibacillus ginsengarvi | reverse complement strand
ACTACCAAAGCGAATTCAGGGGGGTTGGTTTCCTATTGCCAAAAACGTGCGTATCCGGAGGATTGCGCAAAGACAATACCCTCCAAGCGGCGTTCTCCCACCCGATTAATTTTCAGGATAGAAAGTTAAACTTCGCTAAAGTATTAAAGCGAAGAGCGACTTTCTGTACCAAGAAAAACGCGAAACGAAATACGAATTTCTTTACCAAAAGAAACTTCCGCTAAACCGCGGTCGCTCATCCTTGAAGTACGTCGATAGTAGTTTTTCTTACAAGGATTGGTTTCCAACGCCCGCGAACAGGTCGTGCGGATGAAGCGGATCGAGCAAGTCGCGCGAGATGTTGCCGTTTGCAAACGCATTGCAGGCGGCATCAATAACAACGCCTTTCATTTTGAGCGGTGCAGACGCTGTATTGATCTGCTTGTTGCTGTCGAAGATGATCAGAGAGTTGGCATCGGCCACGGATAGTTTCACGGAGCAGCTGTGGTGTGCGGCTGCGGTGGAAGCATTGTCCTCAAACCAGTTGTTCGTAATGGAAATACATCGTATTTTTAGCGAAACATCTGCCGTACTGTTAAAAATGCCGGCATAGTTGTTGCGTGTAAACTTGTTGCCCGTAATCAGCAAACCGTCGCTGGAATAAAGAATGATGCCGATCTGTTCATTTTCGAGGAAAATGTTGTTGCTGATCAAATCCGCGTTTTTGCCGACTACTCGCATGCCGTACTTGTTTTTCGTGAATACGTTATTGGTCACAATGACCTTAGTGCAGAAGGGATCGTTTCGTCCTGTTTCGATATTAAGCGCCGTACCGCCGCTATCCCGAATGGTGTGGCCTTCCACCAGCATATTGTGCTGCTGCGCTCCGCCAAAGCTGACTTGGTACGCGCCGGCACTTCGCTTAACAGTATTGCCTCGCAGCACAATGTTCTGGCTCGTCAGCCCCCAGTTTGGATTCGGCTCGACATCGATACCGCATTTCGGAGAGATCCCCTGAATGGTTCCGGCTTCATCTACCATGCAGTTCGATACGGTCACGCCGTCTTGTGCGATCAGTGAAATGTTATTACGGCGGCATTTTGTAACCGTACACGAATCGATCAGGATGTTTTTGCTGACGAATGCTTCGCGCACCGGCGTCGTCTGGTACGTAGCGGTGACGGTAATGCCGTCGGTCATCCCTTCCGTAATGAAGCAGTCTCGCACAACCACATTCGTACAGCCTTTGATTTTGAGACAGGACTGCCAGGTTTCACTTGCCGCATAAGCGGTGCGTGCGGAGATATTGCCGTTCAACTGAAGCCCTTCAATCGACATATTGGTGCAATTTTGCAAATAAAGCAGCGTAAAATTGTTGTCTGCCGTGGTGTAGGTGCTGTCCTGCAGCTTTGGTGTATCCGGCACGCCCGCTTTGATCTTTAATATCGCATGGGTTGAGGAGATATGAATGTTGCTGCGATCACTAAGCCAAAGTCCGCCGGTTTCGAGCGAATAAAACGCGTTAGTAACCGGGATATGCAGATGACCGCCCTCTGGAGGAAGCGCATTAATCGCCGCTTGCAGAGCCGGCGTGTCATTCGTAACGCCATTTCCTTTAGCGCCGAACCAGCTTGCGTTGAACGTATACTGATCGAAGTTCCGCTTGAAGCGCGCGCCGCTGGTGGAGACAAGAACCGTGCCGGTGTTGTCGGGAGACGTTGCATCCGCAGCATCGTAACGAAAATGACCTTCTTGACCCGCATCCGTAACGTAGTACTGTTCGTTTGGCTGCGGCGATGTGTAGCTGCGCAGCTCTGCGATGGTCACCCGAATGATGCAATCGCTTGTTGTGACTGCAGGAGAAGAGGAGCCGCCTTGATTATTGCCGTTTCCATTGCCGCCTCCTGCTCCGTGGTTCGGAATGCCGCCCTTGTCGGCATACGCGGTTCCGCCAGCAGACAGCAACTGCGAAGCGGCGACCGTAACACCTGCTGCGCCAAGCATCGTCAGTAATTTGCGTCTGCTGATTCCATGCTGTGATCCGGCAACGTCTGCCGATTCTGTTCCGGACATGCTGTCTGTGGAGAGGGGCGAAAGAGCTTGATTACGTTCGTTCTCAGCGATTAGATTGCGGGTCATGTTGTTTTCAGCCTCCGTTCAGGGATGAAATAACAATCGATTACTACCACGAAAAGCGCTTTCAGTGTTAAGTTACAACAGAAAGAAGGATGAAGTCAACAAAAATATTTCATGCGTCTTTTTTAATTTCATACGTTATATAGACGAATCCGGTTCGTAATGGATAATGCTGCTGCTGCCCATCATGATGTTTCGTCCTGCTTGGCTGTTTGTTCCAACACCATTCAATCGCTTTCTGATCGGGTAATTCTGCTCCTCGTCGAGATCATTACATGATTAAAATAACGGTGTAACTGGCCGGGGAGAGGGATGGCATAGCGCAAACAGAACAAAAGACGAGACTTGGATTGCTCTGAGGCAACCCAGTCTCGTCTCTATGGTGTTAGGACGAAGGAGCGCAGGAGGAAGAGGTGTTATTCAGGAAGGGAATCATTCCGTCAGCGGATTACGATGCAGAAAAGGGGACTGCAGCGTGCCTGTTCCGATAAACTCGGCTTTGTTGACGTAGATCGTGGATGCTTTGTCCTCTGTAAGCAGACCTTCGATCTGCTTCATCGTTGCCTGGATCATAAAGTCCGAATCTTGACGTACGATGGACAGGACGGGTTCGCTTGCGGTCGTCAGGCTGGTGGTGCCGAACCCCAGCAGGCTTACCTGCTCCGGCACTGCAATGGAGTTGTCTTTATGCCATTGCAGGGCGGCGAACTGCACGATCGTATTGCAGCATAAAATAGCGGTGTACGGCATTTCATAGACGCGAAGCCGGCGGCACAGTTCGTACCCGTCTTCTTCTTTGCTGGCTTGCACGAGCCCCATATCGAGCGTTATATCGTGATCCATAAGCGCCTGACGGTAACCGCGCAGGGTGACAATATGGACGGACAAGTCCATGCTGCCGAGAAACAGGGCAATCTGCCGATGGCCGAGTTCAATCAATCGTTTGGTCGCAGCATAGGAAAGAGCGGCATGATCGTGAATAATTTGCCGCAAATAATTGGAGGGGGCTGGCGTATACTCTTCAAACGATTGCAGTAAGTACGAGACGGCTGCTTGTTCGAGTGCCTGAATGACCTCTGTCGTATAGGGACCGCGTACAATTACGCCTGACAGATCAGTCGTTTGCAAAAAATGCATCAACTGAGCGATGGAATCGGGCGAATTCGGTATATATTTGAGCAGCAGCTCGCACTGCATCCGGTCGGCGGCACGTGTAATGACATCAAAACGTGAAATATAACGCTGGTCATCGATCTCCGTATTGATGATCAGCAAGCAGAGACGGGGACGCGGCGTCGTAGCTTTGTATCCGAGCTCCTTGGCTGCTTGCAGAATGCGCTCGCGCGTTTCCTGCGATATGCTGCCGGAAAGGGAATTGTTCAGGGCGAGCGACACGGAAGTACGGGAAATGCCAAGAAAATCGGCGATCTGTTTTTTCGTCACACTCATGTAGGATTCATCCTTTGCTTCAAAACTGAAACTTGTTACGAAAAGTATACACGCGTTACTTGCCATATTCAACAGCGAAAATAAAGCGATGGAACTAAAATAAAACGCCAGCGTACTCCTGCCGATCCATTTGTCCGCATGTGCTGCTGTAAAGGATTGCGCGCGTTATCGACTTAATGGGAATAGGTGTTTATAGCGATGTAGACTTGTACTCATCCTTCAAAAGCTGCTTGGCGATATAAAAGATCTGGCCCATATGCTCCGAGTAATGCGTCGCGCATTGATGCAGCACATCCAGGTTTGTCCGCTCTCTGTTTCGGACCGGCTGCGTCCGCTCCATATCCGCTTCGGTCATCGCTTGCACCGTATCGATGACAAACTGGAAGCGGTCCCGGACGATGCTCTCCAGCTCGAATCGGCTCATATTCCGCTGCCGCAGCTCTTCGTCCCGGTCTCGCGTCACTTGCCGGTTCAAAATGCCTTTCGCGATTCGTTCCTGAATGTTGCCCTCGATATGCCGGATAAGCGATGAAATGCTGAGGCTTGCCGGGTCGGGTCTCCAATTCAATTGCTCCTCGTTTAGCTGCTGCAAGGCAAGCAGTGTTCGTTTGCGGATTTCTTCGAATTTTTGAATGAGCCAGGTTTGGTTGAATGCATGGTTCATTTGGTTTCCTCCGTTTCATGGCGTTACATGGGGTACATTCGACGCAGGTGCCTCATATTCCTTGTCTTGCCCGCCATTAGACAGATTACGGAAGGAGATTGCTCTAATCCTATTATTTCAGCTTAATTCCAAATATGGTAAAGTTGTAACGTTAGGAGGTGGGCAGATGGTACAAATCCGGCTTGCAAACTCGCTCATTACGGATATGGGAAGCGAAGAGGATTATAGTCTTGTAGGGAATCGGCTATACGCATACAATGTGCGAGAGACCCGGGGGCTTCTAAAGTTACCGGGACGGGACATCAATCTTTATTTGAGAGATGCCGAGGACCGAGTAGTAGGCGGTTTGTTTTGTGAAACGTGGTCCTACAGCTTATACATCGATATGTTTTGGATCGACGATAGCTATAGAAATCAAGGCTGCGGGAAAGCGATGCTTGCAGAGGCGGAGCGGCAAGCGAGGGAGCTTGGCTGCATCCATGCCCATACGAACACGTTTTCGTACCAAGCCCCGCACTTTTACGAACGGATGGGGTACGAGGTGTTTGGGGTGAACGATGGCTTTCCGGATGGGATTAAACAATATTTTCTTAGAAAAAAGCTGTAATACGAGACCAGTACCCAGGAGGCGCAAATGCTGTATGTAATCGGAGGAGCTTCGCGGGGCGGGAAAACGACGGCTGCCAAACGGCTGGCGACGGAAGCGGAAATCTCCTATTTTTCGCTTGACTATTTGATGATGGGTATCGCGAACGGCATACCGGAGCTCGGCGTTTATCCGACGGAAGGCGATCTGAAGACAGCGCTGCGGATGTGGCCGATCGTCGACCCGCTTATGACGGCGATGGTGGAAAACGGCATCGACTACACGATCGAGGGCGTACAGCTCGTGCCTCGTTTTGTTGCCGAATTCGAGCGAAAGCATGCGGGGATGGTGAGATCGTGCTTCCTCGGCGTCGCCGAGCTGGATGTGGAGGAAAGCGCCGAGACCATGAAGCGTTACTCGGCCCAAACGGAAAATGACGGATTGGCCGAGCTGGACGGCTCGGAGCTGATCGTAGAACTGAAACGGATCAAAACGGACAGCATCCGCATCAAGGAGGAGTGCGCGGCGTACCGTCTGGCCTACTATGAAAGCTCCGCCGATTTCCATAAGGCGATTGACTCGGCGATAGCTTATTTGCTGAGGAAATCGTAAAAAAGAAGGCAGCTTGCGGCAAGAATGACGCCGAAGGCTGCCTTTTCCCATGCTGGGGGTGACAAGGAGCGGCGCCGTCGTCCGGCGGTCCGGCATAACGGAAACGAATCTTCCGTTATCGGGTCGGGAAGGGGCAGGGACAGCTCCATAGCGGAAGCTTAACTTCCGTTAAACCGGCAAAAGCAGCCGAATCCGGCTCTTACCGACGACATAACGGAACTTCTTGTTCCGTTATGTCGGGGGCAAGCAGGGGAATGCAGCGTTTAACGGAACAAATGGTTCCGCTACGCGGAGCTGTCGGTATCCGCCGCCGCTTACACCTGCTCGCGGTACATTTTCGGCGAGATGCCGAACTTGGCCCGGAAGACGCGATGGAAGTACGTGTAGCTGCCGAAGCCCGTCGTTTCGGCGATATGCTCCAGATTCGCCATCGTGAATTTGATCCGGTCGCAGGCGATCGACAGCCTGACCTCCAGCGCATACTGCATGATCGTTTGGCCGAAGGCCGCTTTAAACGAGGCGACTGCGTGCGGAACGCTGATGCCGGCGTATTTCGCCACATCCTCGAGCCGGAAAGGCGAGGCAGCGTGCTCCATAATATATTGTTTCATTCGCAGCGCAGGCTGGGACAACTGCCGTTCGCCGCCGTCCGCAGCGGGCACGGAGCGTTCGATCATCAGACACAAAACGCGCAGCAAATAATCGGCTACTTCCGTCCCATGCTCCTTCGCCCTGCGATGCTCCTGAACGATCTCTTTGAAAATCGTCAGCAGGCTGTCGCTGAGCGGAATTTTCATTCGCTGGGGAAACGACGAGCGCCCCCACCATTCATCGAGCCAGGCCCCCCGGCACGACATGTAATAGTTGCCGCTGATTAACGATTTGCCCGCTTGCTGCTCCTGTGTCCGGACGAATTGAAAGCAGGCGACGTCTCCGGGGCGGTACAGCAGCAGATCGCCCGGTCCGATCGGGACCGTCTCCCCGTCGATAATCGCCAGGCTTGCGCCCTCCACCTGCAGCCGGAAATAATAATAATTCAGCTGTCTTCTCGCCGTCTGGTAAGGCTTGTAATGATAAGCGTAGTCGGCATGAAGAACTTCCGCCAGCGGCGCCGGCTTCTCTCCGGGCATCATGACCCTCACTCCCGATTCGATCATCATATAGTTCATCTTCTCAGCACATCGTTCATACCCAGTATATCTCAATTTTGATACGATAACGATGGAAAGATGGGATCGATACATACAAAAAGGAGAGGTACATCATGAATCGGAACTATGCTTTGCTTCTTGCGGGGGCGCTCGTATTCGGGACGGTGACGGCCGGCTGCGGCGCGAAGCCGCAGGAGACGGCGGACGGGAAAACGGGTCAAGCCGGAGGCGCACAGACGGAGAAGCCCCGCGACCCGATCGAGCTCGTGTTTTATTCGACTTCCGGGGACTTCGATGAGAACGGTTTCAACAAAACGTTTGGCGACAAAATCAAGGCGAAATTCCCCCACGTCACGCCGAAGTTTATAGCGCTTACGAAGGATACGGCGCTCGACAAGCTGATGACGACCGGGCAAACGATCGACATTTTGTTCAATTCGATCGGCCAAACGTCGGAAACGCTGCTGAATTACAAGATGGAGTACGATATTTCGGACATGGTTAAGAAGAGCAACTACGATCTGTCGCGGCTCGAGCCGGTGACGCTTGACATTCAGCGGCAAATTGCGAACGGCGGCATTTACGGGCTTCCGGTATTCACAACGACGCTCGCGCTGTACTACAACAAGGATTTGTTCGACAAGTTCGGCGTCGCTTATCCGAAGGACGGCATGACCTGGGAGGATACGTACGAGCTGGCGAGAAAAATGTCGCGCACGGACGGACAGTTGCAGTATAAAGGGCTCGGCATTTCGTTCTCGCACACGTCGCTGCTTAATTCGAAGTCGCTACCGTATGTCGATGTAAAAACGAACAAAGCGGCGTTTTCGACCGACGGCTTCAAAAACGTATTCGAAACGCTGACCAAATTTTACGAAATTCAAAATAACGAAGTAAACAAAGATACGGTCAGCTATACGAAGCAGCTGCAATCGTTCGATAAAGACCAGACGACGGCGATGTTTCTCGCGCTCAGCACGCTTGGCTCGGTCCGCTTCAAGGAAGGACTCAACTGGGACGTCGTTTCGTACCCGGTCTACAAAGATCAGCCGAACGTCGGGCCGCAGTCGTATCCAACGTATTTCTATATCAACAACGCCAGCAAGCTTAAGGACGACGCCTTCTCGGTGATCTCCTACTTGACGACGGATGAGTTCCAGCAGCATTTGGCGACGAACGGCATCTTCCCGATTCTCAAAAACCGCGATGCGATGAAGTCGTACGGCAGCGACATTCCGTTCATGAAAAACAAAAACACGCAATCGTTCCTGCCCAAGCAGTTCGCTCCGGCTGCTCCGGTGAGCAAATATCAGAGCATTGCGTTTAACAACCTGAATAATGCGTACAACGCCGTTCTGCTGAAGGAGAAGGATGTCAATACGGCTCTCCGCGAGCAGGAAGAGAAAACAAACAAAGATATCGAAGCGCAGCTTGCGAAGTAAGCGGGCTCTAACCGTTCGGGCCTGAAACGAAACGAAATCAGGTAAAAGGGGCGAAGGTTTCATGCGAAAAGCTCGGTTCCACCTGTTCCGCGCAGCGGCTCTCGGTCTGCTCGGTACGCTGCTTGCGGTATCCGGCATGCTAATAACGCCGGGGGACGTTTTTGCCGCTTCGGCTATTACGATCGACACGCCTGTTGACAACGCGGTCGTACCCGCCGAGACAATAACGGTGTCGGGAACGTTCAGCGGCGTAACCGACCTAAAACTTGTCATCAACGGCGGACAGCAGGCGGATGTCGTCACCGACGATCCGGATGCCGATCATACGGGGACGTGGCATTACAGCCTGGATGCAAGCAAATACGGCGGGCAGATCGAGCTGCGGGTCAAAGGCGCGGATGCGGCGACCCGGTCCACCGTCTGGTCGGCTCCGGTTACGCTGCGGGTCGATCGCGATACGGTGCAAGCTCCGAAGGTGACGATTGCAAGCCCGGCGGACGGGGCTACGGTTAGCGGCGTAGTTTACGTTCAAGTAGCCGTCTACGCCAGCAATCCGATCGGCAGCGTACAGGTCCGAATCGGGTCCGGCCCGTGGCAAGCGGCGGCCCCGAACGGCTCTTATTACGAGCTGGCGTGGAACAGCGACGGGCTCGGCGACCGCACGACTTCGATCGAAGCGAAGGCGGCGGACACGGTGGGCAAAACCGGGTACAGCATGACAACTTACGCCAAGACGGGGGCAGGGACGAGCGAGCCGGTTCTCGTCCGCAGCCAGGATCGGGCGATGTGGATTTGGGAGCCTGCGGCCTACAACCTGTTCCTGAATCCCGGCTCTAGAGATGTTCTTGACGCCTTTTCCAAAGATACGGCCACGTTCGGCTCGGACCCTGTGACAACGCTGTATATAGCGGTCGGAGGATTCAGCGGCGTAAATATTATGGAGGATGAGCCGGGGAAACTGCAGAACTTCCTCGCGTGGGCCCATCTGAACGGTTATCAGGTGCACGCCTTGATCGCGGGCGGAACGAACCCGCCATACCTGGGGGCGTATGCCGCCTACCATGACACGGCGACGAAGCAGATCGAGCGAGTCATCAACTTCAACCTCGCCTCGCCGGCCGATGCCCGCTTCGACGGCGTGAACGTCGATATCGAGCCGTACATTTCGCCGGACTTCAAAAGCCCGGACCGCTTTTTGCAAAAGCAGTATTTGGACGGCCTGAATAAAATGATCCAGCGCCGCAACGTCTCCGGAACCGGGCTAGCCATCGGCCCGGCGATACCGAGATGGTACGATACGTCGGCCGACGCGAGCGCCATCGAGTGGAACGGGACGGTGAAGCCGCTGTCCCAGCATATTCAGGACATTACGGACTATATTTCGATCATGGACTACCGCGATACGGCGGACGGCTCGAACGGGCTGATCGCCAGCGCTCAAGGCGAAATCGACTATGCGGCTTCGATCGGCAAGCCGAACTCGGTCGTCATCGGCGTGGAAACGCTCGATGTGGCGAACAGCTCCGATCCGTACGACGTCACCTTCCGGCAGAAGGGCCGTGCGGCGCTCGAGCAGGAGCTGGACAAAGTATATGCCGCTTTCGGAACTACATCGTCGTTCGGAGGAATAGCGATTCACCAGTACGATTCGTACCGGGCGCTGCCTTCTTATTGGGGGCCGGGAGGAACGCTGTGGAGCCCTCCGGAGGACGTGACCCCACCGACAGCGGTTACGGCTGCCCCGACGGCTTCCGCGGTCGATTACAAGCAGATAACGGTCCGTTACGGCAGAGCGTACGACAATACGGAAGTGGACGTGTATCGCATTTACCGCAGCGTAACCAGCGGCTTTACTCCCGGCCCGGCTAATCTGGCAGGGACGTCACGAAGCCTCACGTTCCAGGATACCGGCCTGCTGCCGAATACGACCTACTACTATAAAGTGGCGGCCGTCGACGTCAGAGGCAACGTCGGTCCGGTATCCGCCGAGGCTTCGGCGAAGACGGGGACGACCGCGCTGAAACCGCTGATCGTGAGCGGCATGAAGCTGGCTTACAACGGCAGCTCGGCGGAGGTAACGCTGAGGGTAGCGGATTATGCCACCGGCGCGGCAGTAGCCGCGAATGTGGGCGGACGGTTCACCTATTCCGACGGCAAATACGTAACGGTGCAGACGACGGCGGACGGGATCATGACGGCCAGTTCGGAGGCGATTCCCGCCGGGCGGCAGGTCGGCTTTATGGCCCGCACGATCGACGCTCCGGGCTACTACTATGCGAAAGCGTACGATAAGCCGCAGGAAGCGACCCTGTATCCCGCAACGGGGCAAGGGCTCACGGGGCTTGCCATAAGTGTAGGCACTCTCGATCAGAGCTTCGCTCCTCATGTGCTGTCATATTCAGTTAACGTCGATGAACAGACGGAGGTCCTGACGGTAACACCTTCGGCGGCAGCGGCGAATGCAGCCGTATCGGTAAACGGCCAGCCGGTGGCGAGCGGCACGGCTTCCGCGAATATTCCGCTCCCGGTCGGGCGCAGCAAGATCGAGGTGGAGGTGGCGGAGCAAAGCGGTGGGGTCTACGTATACACGATCACAGTCGTCCGCGCCGGTCAAGTAACGAGCGTATTCCCAATCACGGAAGCGGCCTACGTCCACGAAACCCGTCCGACGGAAAACTTCGGCGGTGGGGCGCTGCTCGAAGTGATCGACATACCGGGTGCGTCCGGCGGCGGAGACCGGATCGCCTTTCTGAAGACCGATTTTGACGGCTTTGCGGGCACGGAAGTGAACGAAGCCAAGCTGTTCGTTTATGTCGCTGCGACAACGGCCAAACCCGTCACGCTATCGGTCGATGCCTACGCGCAGGCGACATGGAGCGAAACGGGAGTGAACTGGAATAATCGGCCCAAGGCGGGCTCCGTACCCGTCGGGACGGTCACGGTCAGCTCGGCCGGCTGGTACTCGGTCGACGTTACCGGTTTTATTCGCTCCCAGACGGGGGGCAATCGGACGGTCACGTTCCGGATCATGGACCCGAATACGAAAAATACGCTTGTAACGATTGCCGGCAAAGCCGATGCGGAGCATAAGCCTTACCTGATCATTAACCCGTCAGCAAGTGCCGACTAGGTCGCAGGCAAGGCGCCCATAACCCGAATAACGTTTCAAGAGCCCGGCTCAGCCGGGCTCTTTGGCGTCGAAGGCGGCACCCGAGCGGCGGTAGTCGCTCGGGGTCAGGCCGGTCGCTTTTTTGAACATGCGGATAAACGAATTGACGTTCTGGTAACCGATCTCGGCAGCGATGTCCTGTATGCGCGTATTGGTCGTGCTCAGCATCGATTTGGCGCGATCCATCCGCAGACCGCTTATATATTCGCTGAACGTCTGGCCGGTTTTCTCGTGGAAGTACGTCGACAAGTAGCTGCGCGACATCTTTAGCTGGTCCGCTACATGCTCGAGTGAGATGTCTTCCCCGTAATGGGTGGCCACGTAACCGAGCACGAAGTCGCGAATCGGGTCCTGCTCTGCCTTGCGGTTTGCCACGAGTTCGGCGGCTTCGTTTGTGAAGCGGCGAAAAAAACGCGAGTAATCGCCGGTGCTCCAGCACATTTTCAGCAGCAGAAACGGCGATTCGCCGTCCAGCAGACGGCTGATGTCGTAATGATGCTCGAGCAGCAGCTTCAGCACCTTCGCTACAAGCTGCTTGCCGAGCTCGGCAAACTGTCCCGCGCTGACCCGGCTGTTTTCCATCTGTGCCAGCAAACCGTCGATCAGTGCGGCCGTCCGCTCTCCGCTACCAGCCAGCAAGGTGGAGGCCAGCTCCTGCTCCTGGGACGAGGTCATAAGCGCGCCGAGCTCCTGCTCCGGCAATTCGGTAACGATCTGCGTGTCGCGGTTCAACTGGCGCGAGCCCAGCATCGCCTGCACTTCCTCGTAGGCGCCGGCCAGTTCCTCCGGCGTACGCCTTGCCGGTCGGAACGCGATCGTTACGAAGCCGTACTCCCGGTCGCGATCGAACACTTCCTTCAGGCGATGCAGCATATCGGCGACGACTTCGGCGTCGTCCGAAGTGAACAGCAGCGAAACGATCTGCTCTTTTTCCATCTGCAGCGTAACGGAGTCCGGGAAGCGGCCGCTCATATGCAGATTGATATATTCGTGGATGTAGTAGACGGTTTTCTCCTGATCCTCGGCCGCCATCTGCCGAGTAAACGTCAGCTCGAACGCCACCAGATAAAACGGCCGGCTCATATCGATCAAATCGCGCAGCTCGTTCCAGTGATGAAAACTTTTGATTTTGCTCATATAGCCGTAACGCTGCAGCAGTTTGTTTTTGCGGCGCAAATCTTGATCGAACACGTTGTTGTCGCGCAGCATATCGGAAATGCTGCGGCCGAGCCAGTCGAATTCGTGGATGCTGCTGCCGAGCTTGTGCGGATGACCCGAGCGCTGCAACAGACGGATGATGCCTTGGATCGGGCTGTTGAACCGCATGCTGAGCCAGATCGAGATCAGCACACTGATGCCTACAGCGGCACCCATGATCGACAGCAGCAGCAGGTTCAGCTTCTCGACCTGGGAGGCGATGCGCACGTAGGGAATGACGTTGACGTACAGCAGCCCCGAGTTTTCCCCCTTGCGGTAAAAATAGTACCGGTCGTCCCGCTTCACATAGCCGGAATTGCCTTCGAACGAAAGTCCGTCCGGCAGCTTGTTCTCGGCACCGTTTTCCGATAGCTGCCGCGGCGGAGCGTGATAGAGCGGCTCACCGTCCGGCCCGAGCAGAAAGAAGCTGTCTTCTCCGTTATGATGCAGGGAGCGGTACAGACCGTCCGCATCCAGCAGAGCGGCGACGATATATTGATTGTTGAATTTGTTTTTGATAATGACCGGCAGCAATTCCCCTTTGTCCAGCACCGATTTGTCGTATTTGTACTCGCGGAACCGGGCGGACGGAAACAGCCGGAACGTGTACGGCTCGGCGAATTGCCGATGCCAGAACACCGGTCCGTACGGCTCGCTGACGTAAAACTTCGTAAACATATTAACCGTGTTCGACGTCCCCTCCTTCTCGATCACGAACGGATTGTCGCGGAACAGGATGAATACATTGTCGAAGTGAAGCATTTTGTTCGACAACAGCGCGTTCATCTCCGTCTTCACGGCCGGTACGGCGGTATAATTCGGCTGATCGTCAGGGCTTAGCAGGACGGAGAAGCGCTCGTTGAAGTAAAACCGCAGCATGTCGCTCTCGACAAGCTGAAGCTGCTTCTCGTAACCCGTCACCGTGCTGCTCAGGTTCAGCGTATTGGTCTCGATAATTTCCTGATGAATATTCGTCTGGAAGAAGGCGAAGCTGAGCACGTTGAAGGATAGCAGCAGCGCGATAATTAGCAGGAAGCTGCCGAGCAGCTTGACGAAGAGCGAGTTGCGCCGAATCGTTTTTGTTTCCTTAGCCCGTTCCATCGCTAGAAGCCCCCCTCAAGCGTCTTTTGAAAAATTTCCTTCTGTTTAAGCGGAAAGTCCGCATGCCGCCTTGGATTATGCATTCCGTCTGATTGTATGCATTTCGTCCGTTCCCGATAAAACGCTTACAAAATGACGGATTG
Source organism: Paenibacillus ginsengarvi (assembly GCF_003626695.1). Taxonomy (GTDB): domain Bacteria; phylum Bacillota; class Bacilli; order Paenibacillales; family NBRC-103111; genus Paenibacillus_AB; species Paenibacillus_AB ginsengarvi. The sequence goes on along the minus strand of NZ_RBAH01000021.1, from coordinate 153,968 downwards.
CCGATAGCACGTTAGGCGCTTCCGGGCTATTCTCGGTATATGCCCATGCCCATTGTAGCAATGCGCGCATTCGCATCGCAACCGTTTTTTGCGGGGCGTACGACAAGAAGAGAGAAGGAGGGGAAGGCATGGAGGCAAGCGAAATACAGAGCAGCTTGCCGCAGCAAACGGCGCGAAGCGGTCCAGGAAGGCGATCCGCCGTCGCCAAACGGTTTCGCGAGAGCCGCTACCTGCTGCTGCTCGTCGCGCCGTGTATCGTTTATTTTATGCTGTTCCATTACGTTCCGATGTTCGGTATCGCCATTTCGTTCCAGAAGTACAACTTGTTCAAAGGCATTTGGCACAGCGAATGGGTCGGCTTCCATTATTACCGGATGTTTTTCGGCAACCCGGACTTTTTCAAGCTGCTGCGCAATACGTTCCTGCTCGGGCTGTACCAGATCGTGTTCGGCTTTCCGGCGCCGATCCTGCTGGCGCTGCTGTTTAACGAGCTTCGGCACGCCGCGCTCAAGCGGATCGTCCAGTCGGTCAGTTACCTGCCGCATTTTTTGTCCAATGTCGTTATCGTGAGCATGATCGTCGTGTTCCTTTCGCCGTCGGGCGGACTGATCAACCGGTTGCTTGAGGTGGTCGGGCTGTCGCCGGTCAACTGGCTGATGCTGCCCGAATGGTTCCGCACGATCTACGTCGCTTCCGGCGTATGGCAAAATATCGGCTGGTCGTCGATCATTTATTTGGCCGCGCTGTCGGCGATCGATCCGCATCTGTACGAGGCGGCGGAGATGGACGGGGCCGGGCGCTTCCGCAAAATGGTGTACGTATCGCTGCCGGGCATAATGCAAACGATCGTCGTGCTGCTCATCCTCGATATCGGTCATGTGCTCGGCGTCGGCTTCGAGAAGGTGTTCCTGCTCTACAACCCGGCCACCTATGTGACCGCCGACATTATTAGCACCTACGTGTACCGGGTCGGGCTCGTGCAGGGCAATTACAGCTACGCGGCGGCGATCGACCTGTTTACCGGCGTCGTCAACCTCGTCTTTTTGCTAGCGGCGAACTGGGTGGCGAGAAGGCTCGGGGAGAACAGCTTATGGTAAAGGGGCGGTTTGCGGCATGAAAAAGAAAGTAAGCGTTTTTGACGTCGTTAATGTGCTGCTGATGGCGTTCCTGTTCGTCGTGACGGTGTACCCGTTCGTGTACATGATTGCCGTTTCGCTTAGCGATAGCGTATCGGTCATGAAGGGAAACGTGTTCCTTTGGCCGAAAGGATTTAATGTCGACATGTACAAAATCGTCCTCACCGATCCCCGCATCTGGAGCGGATACCGCAATACGGTGCTGTATACGCTGACAGGGACGGCCGTGTCGCTCCTGCTCACCGCGATGGCCGCCTATGCGCTTTCGAAGCCGAGGATGATGCTGCACAAGCCGATTACGGTGCTGATCGTGATCACGATGTTTTTCAGCGGCGGCATGATTCCGACGTTTCTGGTTGTGAAAAGCTACGGGCTCGTCGATACATTCTGGTCGATGATCATTCCCGGCGCGATCAGCGCCTGGTACCTCATTATGATGCGGACGTTTTTCGCCGGGTTGCCGCAGGAGCTGGAGGAGGCGGGGAAGATGGACGGCCTGAACGATATCGGCATCTTTATCCGCATCGCGCTTCCGCTGTCGAAGGCGGTGCTCGCCACGATCGGCTTGTTCTACGCGGTTGGCATCTGGAATAACTTTTATTCCGCCCTCATCTACTTGCGGAATCCCGATCTCGTTCCGCTGCAAGTGATTCTGCGCAACATCGTGCTCGCGGGACAAACGAATATGGACGGCACGTTCACGCTCGGCAAAGACCAGAAAATCGTCGAGGAGTCGCTGAAATACGCGACCATTCTCGTAGGCACGCTGCCGATTCTGGTGACCTATCCGTTCCTGCAAAAATATTTCATCAAGGGCGTGACCGTCGGGTCGCTCAAAGGATAATGCGAAAAACCGGAGGGAGGCAGGCGCTTTCCGCTTCACCGACGAGGCGGGGGCGCGGATCGGATGAAAAAGGCGATAGCGGCAACAATGGCGTTGATGCTGGCCGGGGTAACGGCGGCATGCGGATCGGACAGCGGCGCGGGCAAGGATGAGGGCGGGGCGGCGGACGGAGGCGGGGCGAAAACGGCGAAGACAACGCTGTCGATGCTCGTCGGCAGCCAATCGAACTGGACTTATGCGAAAGACAAGCCGATCTGGAAAGCGATTGAGGAGAAAACGAACGTCGAAATCAACGGCCAGGTGCCTCCGGGCGACAATTATACCGAAGCCGTCAACCTGACGATCGCCTCGGGCAATATGCCCGATCTGATGTTTATGGGCAGCTTCGCGACGGCCAACAAATATGGGCAGCAGGGGGCGCTTGCGAACATTACGGAGTATCTCGACCTGATGCCGAATTTCAAAAGCTGGCTGAGCCAGTATCCCGAGCTGAAGCAGCGGTACACGTCCGCCGAAGGCAAAATGTTCATGTTCCCGAACGAAGGGTTCGGGCAAGGCGAACGGATATCGTGGATGTACCGCGACGACATTTTCAAAAAGCACGGTTTGACGATTCCCGCCACGTACGACGAGCTGTACGAGACGCTCAAAAAGCTGAAGCAGCTGTACCCGGACAGCTATCCGTTCGTAACCCGCGGCGGCTTCGGCACGATCTCGCGCATGGCGCCGCAGTTCAACACGTACAACGACGTCTACTACGACTTCGACAAGAAGGAATGGCGGTACGGGCCGATCGAGGACAACTACAAGCAAATCGTCCAGTTTCTGAACAGGCTGTACAAGGACGGCTTGATGCCGCCGGACTGGCTCACCGTGAAGGGCAAGCAGTTCGACGATTTTATAGCCAACAACAAATCGTTCGTGTTCCTCGATTATATGGTCATGGACTACTATAACGTTCCGCTGCGCAAAGACAATCCGCAGTTCAGCATGTTGTTCATGCCTCCTCCTGCGGGCTTTGCCGGGGCGAAGCGGAACAACATCAACCTGAACACGGTTGACTCCGGCATGACCGTAGCGTCGACCTCGAAAAAAATAAAGGAAGCCATGAAATATATGGACTTCTACTACAGCCCGGCGGGCAAGGAGCTGTCCAGCTGGGGAATCAAGGGCGTCACGTACGAGGAGACGAACGGTCAGAAAAAATATCTGGACGCGTTCAAAACGATGTCCGATCTGCGCGAGAAGCCGGGGCTGCTCAACTACGGCACGTACACGTGGATCGACTATAACGCGCTGCTGACGCTGACCGGCAAGGAGACGAAGGACGCTTACGCCGAGATCGGCAAGTACGACTCCAAGCTGCAGCCGAAGCCCGCGTTTACCGAGAAGGAGAACGACGTGCTGACGACGGTCGGGCAGTCGATCTCGAAGCATCGCGAAGAGAACATAACCCGCTTCATCATCGGTGAAAAAGGGATGGATCAGTGGGATGCGTACGTAAACGAGGAGAAGAAGCTCGGGCTCGACCAACTGATTAAAGTATACAAGGACGCTTACGACCGGGTGCTGAAGGCCGGATAAGCGGTATCGGGCCTGGGAGGGAAGACCGCTGAAGGATGTTTTGGCGGTCTTTTGGCCGTTCGGTCCGGCTTCTCCCGTTGTCCGGGGCTGCTTCACATTCCGGGTATGATACAATGGGAGCGACAGGCTTTGCGCTGCCGGCAATAGGCAAGAGAATGGCGGCGTGCCGGAACAAGATGAAGTAGGGCGAGGGATATGGATGGCGGAGAGAGGGACTGGCGAGAGCCGAGACGGCGGGCAGGGAGTGCAGGAGCAGGCAAAGCTCGTGATCGGCGTTGAACGGGCCGAGACGGCCGTAACGTTTTACACGGAGGTGCTGGGCTGGCAAGCGATTACGTCCGGTGACGGCGGACGTTATGCGCTGCTGGCGCTGCCGGGAGAAGGTGTCGCGCTTCTTGCGGATCGTGCCGACGCGGAGGGGTATACGGCACGGCTGGCGGCGCTGGATGCGAAGAGGCTCGAGTCCGGCGAGCGCCATTTTATACGCGTGCCCGAGGAGCTGGGACCGCTGGAGCCGCTGCTGCAAAGGGCGGAGGAGGCCGGAGCGGTTGTGAGCGACGAGTTGGAGCCGGGCTGTTGGCGGACGCTGACGCTCGAATCCCCGGAAGGGCACCGCTTCGCGTATTGGCAGGAGTTCGCGGCGACCCACGAACAGATCATGGCGATGTTCGCTGCCGCACCCCAGCGGCTGGAGGCCGCGCTGGCCGGCCTTGGCGACAGCGAGCTGGACCGGGCGCTTGCTCCCGGCAAATGGACGATCCGCCAGCAGGTGCATCATCTGGTCGATCTCGATATGGCGGCGACCCACAAGCTGAAATATATAATCGCGGAAAACGAGCCGGGCCGAACGTTCAGCTCCAGCCGGTTCGAGCAGGACCGCTGGGCGGAAGGGATGAAGTACGCGTTGCGGCCGATCGCCGCAGAGGTCGCCCTGTTCCAGCTGCTGAGAGAGCATGTGCTCTCCGTGTGCAGCATGATTCCGGATGCGCTGGCGCGGTCCGTTATCGTGAGCGGAGGACGAACGGAGACGGCGGCCAAGCTGATGAAGTCGATGGCGGGCCATGCGAACGGCCATATCCGCAAAATCGAACAAATCCGTGCGATGTTTTAGCAGTGGGCTTGTTTCGCGTTAGCGGGATAGGCCGCAGCAGTGCCATTGTCAAGTCCGGGTTGGTGACAATGCTGTTATAGAACTGCCAATAAAAACGATCCAGCAATTGCAGAAATTGCTCCGGGTCGTTGTTTTTTAGCAGCCTCCAGCTCGTCCAGCATTTCATCGAGCCGGCCAGGCGCTATAGGCCCCAGCTTCATTAGACACCGTGGCCACCAGAAATCGAGTAGGAGTCAGAAAGCATGATCAGATCTATCGCCGATTTAGCTTACAGTAGGCTTTACTCAACAAGATAGGGTTTAGATATCTTCTTTACATATCCTTTGATATCCCATAAAATGGGGATAGTTATGGATAAGGACGTGATGCCAATGAATGCGAAAGAAGCCGCCATGATCCTCGGGGTCCATTATAAGACTATACTCAACATGATAAATGACGGACGCTTAGCGGCAACGAAAAACGATTCTGGTGACTGGGTAATAAGTGATAGTGACCTTGCCGCACGCGAACAGCGAATCACTGACAAGGAGTTTTCAGCCATTTATGCACACATGGCTATGAAGATGATTGAAAAGGAGCACAGTCGCGCTGTTAAGTCAGCTCGAGAGGAACTTACATATATTGCACGATTAATAATAAAGTACGCTGATAATCCGAATGGATTTAATCAACAAATAAAGCGCCTTCAAAAAGCATTAGAATCCTATAAAGCAGTAGAAGCATTTACACAAACTGTAGAGTCTCTCCGGAAACAGGTAGATGCTTAAACTCTGAATATATAAATAAAAAAAGGGGGGTGGAAAATTATGGATTTCAGGCAGATGACAATATCTGAAACGGGGCTACATGAACTCAACTCTTATATTGAAGGTCTTGTTGCCGAGGATAAATTCTCGGGTTCAGTTTTAGTGGCAAGACACGGAGAAGTTCTATACAAGAAAGCGTTTGGAATGGCAAACAAGGGATACGGGATACCCAATGCAACAGAAACCAAGTTTAATCTCGGCTCAATAAATAAGATGTTCACTGCTGTATCAATCATGAAATTAGCTGAAAATGGCTTGATAGATCTAGATGATGTAATCGGCAAATATTTACCAAATTTGCCAAAAGAATATGCGGATAAAATAACGATTCATCAATTGCTAACCCATACATCAGGAACAGGGCTCTATTGGAATGAAAAATTCAAGGCTAAGTTTACACAACTCAAAACAGTTACTGATTATATCCCTCTCTTTATCGACGATCCGTTACTATTTGAACCAGGAATAAAGTGCACATATAGCAACTCAGGATACATACTTTTAGGAGCCGTCATCGAATCAATTTCGGGTAAAGACTACTTTACATTCGTAAAAGAAACTGTCTATGACCCTGCCAATATGTATAATACCGACTGTTTCGATTTGGAATATGATGTTCCAAATTTAGCGATCGGTTACACACGCTTTGGTACGCAGGACGGTGGTCCTTGGCGTAACAATGTATTTCTCCATGTTGTAAAAGGAGGGCCAGCTGGTGGGGGCTATTCTACTGTTGAGGATCTACTAAAGTTTGATATTGCGCTACGCACAAACAAGTTGCTTAGCCCAGAGTGGACAGAGCTTGCCACAACTGACAAACTTCAAGCGTACGGAGAACCGGGCAAGCGAATGCAATACGGATATGGATTCATGGATGTCAGGATACATGGGGAAAGAATAATCGGACATAATGGCGGTTTCCCCGGCGTCAGTGCTCTTTTGCATATGTACCTGCATAGCGGATATACGCTAGCGTTATTATCTAACTACGACACAGAACGCGGAGTTATGAATGTACATCTAAAATTTGATGAGCTGATATTTGAGAAGCAGAAATAAGCATGTTATTACTTATTCATACGATAAACAGTATCAAAGTGAATACTAGGACATGCCGCTAAACGGGGACGAAAGTTGTCACCAGCAAGGTCGTCGATTAATTCGACGACCTTTTTGAGCTTTTCAGACTGTGTCAGAAAGCATGCTTTCGGCACGCTCAAGGACGGTTTGCTTCTTCGTGTCAAAATGCCATAAATTAAGCAGGCATATGTCATGACTTCCCATGGCATTTTGACACGATTAATTTCCAGTCCAAGTCTGCCTCTAGTTTTTATATTTGAGTCAGTTTTATGTTAACTTCATTGTTGTAGATTACGAGACGTCTTTCCATCTATTCCGACACGGCCGCAGAGTCAAGACATCCACCGGCAAAACCGTTATATTCGTTCAAAAACCATTCGGCTACCTTTGTCATCAACACGCCTATTTGGTCGCCTTTAAAGTTAAATGATGCTTTCAGCGTGCCCAAATAATGGTCAGTTACATATACGAGCATATTCAGCGTCTGTGGATCTACCCATGCCGCGGAAGCGAGACACCGGTATTTGTCGCCGACTGTGCCGATGCGTGCGCCGGAATAGCCTGGCTGAGGAAATTGTCCCGCTACTTGCTGGCCTATTCCGAATGCGAGTTGATGTTCCCCTGCGGCATTCGTGTATTCCCACACGCCTTCGTCGCCGTTGAACCGAAACCGCATCCTCGTAATCCCCATCGGATTCGGCTCCATCCTAAACCACTGGTTGGATATTGCTCCGGCTTGGGGCGACGTTAATTCACCAGGCTGCGGCAAGATGTGCAGACCGTTAATCGATTGCTGCAGCTCAGTTTGGGCTGATTCCTTTTCCGGTAAAGGATCATGTGACAAGCGGGCAAGTATTTCTTCACGATACGCTTGCTCCAGATACAGGCCGCCGTTCGCGGAGCCTTGTGTATCGGCAATACATGCAAACAAAAACCGCTGTTTTGGAAAACAAAATGCGAATTGGGAGCCCATACCGCGAAAGGCAAAGCCGCCGTCAGGCTCTACCCAAATCTGATACCCGTATCCGGAGCGTTCGCCAAGAGAATTATCGATTTGCTTGGATGTCGCTTCCCGCACATATTGCTCAGAAATGAGCTGCTGTTCTCCCCAACGACCGCCGTTCATACAGACATAGGCCACTTTAGCCATATCGCGCAACGTGCAAATGACGCCAGAGCCGCCCCACGACGTGCCTTCCGGTGTCTGAACGCACCATATGTCTTTGGAGGCGCCGATCGGATCGAGCAAGCGCTCGCGCATGAACGTTAAAAATGGCACGCCGGTAATTCGCTCCACGATCGTATTCAGAATTACGGTCGCCGCCGTATCGTATGCAAACACCGTCCCCGGCGGATGACAGGGCTGATGCTGGAAGAAGGTCGCAGCCCAATCCTTGTCTTTGAACGAATAGGACGTCCGGTCATGAGGCGTTGCCATCATTAACAGATCACGAACGGTCGTGTCAAGCAGGTACCGGTGGGGGGCTGGCGGCAGCTTATCCGGAAAAAACGCCGCCACCTTATCGTTCAACTTCAGCTTGCCTGCATCGATCAGCAGGCCGACGGAAAGCGAGACGAAGCTTTTGCTGACCGAGTACATCCGATGGGTGCTGTCGGCCGTATACGGCGCCCAATAGCCTTCCGACGCTATCTGACCGTCCCGGACGATAAGAAATCCGTGCAAATTAACTCCCAATCGCTTAATACGTTGCAAAAACGCTGCGATCGCCTCGCTAGGTATTCCTACTGATTCGGGTGAAGCGGCAGGCGTAAACAAACGATTTGTCATCTCTCTCACCAAGCCTCTCAAGCGTATTCAAGTCTCTTAACTAAGAATAAACCATTAGACTGAAAAATAAAGTATTAGGATGAGAAAATATAGTAAAAAAACCATACTTCTTCCCAAACAAAGCCCGTCCGGCTTGATCGGCTGGACGGGCTTTGTTTGGCTTGCGTTTTATGTATCAAACGTCATCATGCTTGATTCTTACACCTCGTAGCGACGATGCGGGTGCCTTCATCAAGCTCCTTCGCTCCGCTTTCCATCGGGCGGAGCATCGTCAGGATTCATTCTTGTCGTGGGGGAATTTTCGGCTCGCACATTTAACTATACGCAAACTTTCCCTTACTCCCGCTCCCCGGACATCGCTATAATGGCCTCATAGAGACAGATTGGGAGGAGCATGGAGAAGTGAATATTAGAGAAATTAACCGGGACGCCTGGAACCGCAACGTCGAGGCAGGCAATCGATGGACGCAGCCGGTATCCCCTGAAACGATTGCCAAGGCGAGGCAAGGACAGTGGGAGATTATTCTGACCCCGGTGCGGTCGGTGCCGAAGAGCTGGTTTCCGCCGCTTGCCGGAGCGAAAGTGCTCTGTCTGGCATCTGGAGGCGGTCAGCAGGGGCCGGTGCTGGCGGCAGCGGGAGCGGATGTGACCGTTTACGATATGTCGGAGAAGCAGCTCGGGCAGGACAGGGTTGTCGCCGAGCGCGAACAGCTGACGATTCGCACCGTGCAGGGTGATATGGCCGATTTGTCCTGTTTCGCGGACGAGACGTTCGATCTGATCGTGCATCCGGTGTCGAACGTGTTCGCGCAATCGATTTTGCCGGTATGGCGGGAGGCGGCTCGGGTGCTGAAGAGAGGCGGCGTGCTGATGGCCGGCTTCGTCAATCCGCTCGTATATATTTTCAGCATCGAAGCGGAGGAACGGGGCGTTCTCGAGGTGAAGCATTCGATTCCGTATGCGGATCATGAACAGCTGCCGAAGGAACGGCTCGAAGCCCATTTGCGAGACGGCGTTCCGCTCGAGTTCGGACATTCGCTCGAGGACCAGCTTAAAGGACAGCTTGATGCCGGACTTGTGCTGACCGATCTGTTCGAGGATAACTACGGTGGGGAAAGCCCGCTCGACAAACATATCAACACTTTCATCGCCACGAAGGCGGTAAAACTGAAAGTGTAGGCAAGGGACGAACTGCACTTGTGATGCGGTTCGTTCTTTTTTTGTTCGAAACGGGCCGAAAAACTTGTTGAAAGACGGCGGCGGGCATGTTACGATATTTATAGAAGAACTAAGTTCTTCAATATAGAACATTAGGGGTAAGCGCTTTCTGTAAGTGGTTTTGTAGCCTTCTCCCGTTGGCAAGGAATTCATCGTTTCGTTCGATATGTTGCATACATGTCGTTTGCAGGGATGAATGGGTTTTCGTTTTTGAGGTGCCGAAATGCAGAACAAAATGAGGGTCAACACAAAACATGTATGAGGTGAGCGTATGTGGAAAAAAACGAAAACGATAGCTGCGGCAGTGACTGTTGGAAGCGCTTTACTGGCGGGCTGCGGCGCGCAAGGCGAGAAGCCGCAGGGAGCCGGCGCGGATGCGCCGAAGGTGCAGGAGAAGCAGGAACCGGTAACTTTGAAATTTTACACGATGACCGTCCTCGACGATTTTGAGAAATATATCAACCAGTTCGTGAAAAAGAAATTCCCGCATGTGACGCTCCAGGTCGTCGAGAACAAGAAGGGCAGCGAGATTCAGGATTTGATCGCGACAAACGACATTCCCGATATTATTTGGCAGGGTCTTACGAATATGGGCGGCGCGCTCGCCGACTACGATGTATCGATGGATTTGACGGCCATTGCCAAGAAGCAGGGATTCGATTTCAACAGCAAGTACGATGCGAAAATGGTCGACAGCATCAGATCGTATTCGCCGAAGGGCGAGCTGCTGTATATGCCTTACAACGTTCTTGTATTCGCCCTGCATTATAACAAGGACATCTTCGACAAGTTCGGCGTCGCCTATCCGAAAGACAACATGACGTGGGAGGAAGTTATCGAGCTGGGCAAACGGATTTCGCGCAAGGACGGCGATACGCAGTACATCGGTCTCCTGCCGCCGACCGGCCTGAACCGGGTGCAGAGCCAGCTCAGTTTATCGTACGTCGATCCGACGGGCCAGAAGGCGGCTTTTTCAACCGAAGCATGGAAGCGGATGTTCGATGTCATGAAGAGCATCAACGATTATCCGAATGCGCCGCAGATCAAGTCGTTCGGCGATGTGCGCAACAATTTCCTGACGAACCGGACGATTGCGATGATGCCGGAAATTTTGCAGTTGCAAAACTACGATATGGCTGGGGCGGAGAAGGCGGGCTTGAGATGGGATATCGTAACATTCCCGTCGTTCAAGGATAAGCCGGGGGTAGGCGTAGGCGTATTCTCCGACGGCTTCGTCATTCCGAAGGGCAGCAAGCATCCCGATGTTGCGTTCCAGGTAATGGCGTATCTCAGCACCGATCCCGATGTGCAGATGGAAGCGACCAAAAACGGGCGGATTACGGCGCTCAAGGACAACGCCAAAATGTTGGAGCACGCCTTCGAGAACAACCCGGCGGCGAAGGGCAAAAACTTAAAAGCCGTATTTACGCAAAAATATCCCGATCCGATCTTGTCTTCCCCGTACAATGCGACCGGGCTCTCGACGATCAGCTCCAAAATGCTCGACTACGTAAACGGCAAATCCGACGTAAATACGCTGCTCAAGCAAGCGGATGAAGATTTCAACAAAAAAATCGCGGAATTGAAAGCGAAAAAATAAGGAGTTTCCTGTCAAGCTTCGGCCAAGCGCCGGAGCTTTTTAGTTGTCTTAATCGATTGCGAGTGATTGCGAAAACCGGATTGATTCCGCTATTAATATATTATATAATATATATTAAATATGATTTTTGTTTGATTGGCATACTTAATCGGCTTGGTGCACGAAAAACAAGGACTAAAGGGTGTGAGGCCCGGCGAACAACATTCACTGGAAGACATGCACGGCTGCAAGCAAGAAGGGAACAGGGAAGTTCAACAAAGAGAGGGGATCGAGTCTTTTCCACAAAACGAAAGTTTTGCTTTTGCCTATGCAGTAACCGATTTCTATAGGAGTTACTACGGCGCCGGCCGGTTTGTTCAACGGGAAAGCTTGTTGCGTCAAAGCAGGGGCGGTTTTGAATGCGCTTACGATTTAATCGAAATTCGCGGCGCGAATGGCACCCTGATGACGATTGCTCCGGCGTAAAGCTTGAAATTAGTAATCGATTTCCCTAATCCTATTCCATTGACTACGAGGTGACCCGCTGTGAGAAAACCATTTATTTATACGACAACGGCCGCATTATCGCTTTCCTTACTGCTCGGTGCATGCAGCGGGAACAAGGAAGCCGCTCCTCCGGTTGCGAAGACGGAGACGCCGAAAAACGAGAGTCCGAAGCCGGCAACGATCAAAATCGCCCAGCGCCACCTGACCGAAGATGAGTTCAAACGGTTTATTCTAGAGCCGGTTCAAAAAAAATATCCGCATATTACGCCGCAGTGGGTCGATTCGTCAAAAGTGTCCTTGGCGAACATGGTCGCTTCCAAAGACATTCCCGACATCAGCGTCGACTATCCGCTTGCCTTGACCCAACTGCTCGATATGAAGGTCGAGCTGAATATGGACGATGTGATCAAAAGCGCGAAGTTCGACTTGAACCGGATTCGCCCGGAATTTCTCGAATCGATCAAGACGGCGGCCGGAGTCGGCTATTTGATCGGGCTTCCCGTCTACAACAACTCGTTCGCCTTGTTTTACAACAAAGACTTGTTCGACAAGATGGGCGTCCCGTATCCGAAGGACGGCATGACGTGGGACGATGCGCGTACGATTGCGGCGAAAATGACGAGAACCGAAGGCGGTGCGCAGATTTGGGGGCTGTATCCCGGCGAGGCGTTCCGCGGTGCGTACCAGCTCGGATTGCCGTTTATCGATTTCGCGGGCAAAAAAGGCGCCTTGCAAACCGACGGCTGGAAGATGATGTTCGAGCTTTGGGCCAGCTTATACCAAATACCGGGGGCGACGAATTTGCTGCCGAGCGATCCGTCGACGCAGGCGACGCAATCGTTTCTGAAGGGCGAGGTCGGCATGCTGGCCGGACATTCCGCAACGCTGCAAAGCTTGAAAACGGTCAAAAACTTCAATTGGGACGTCGTTACGTATCCGGTCAACCCGAAGGCGCCGGGAACCGGGCAGCGCGTCGATTCGCTTGTGTTCTCGATCACGAATGCGAGTCCGAACAAGGAGGCGGCGTTCCAGGTCATTGAGACACTGCTCTCGAACGAGGTGCAGACGGATTTGTCCCGCTATGCGAGAGTATCTGTGCTGCTGGATGATAAAGTGCATCAGGCGTTCGGGAAGGATTCCGCCGAGTATCAATCGAAGAATGTAATAGCGATGACGAAGCCGAAGCTGGCCGTCATTCAGCCGTTCAAATATCCGTTCCCGGCCGAGTCCAATCCTGCCGTGCTCGTATCGAAGGCGTTCCAGGAAGTCGTGACGACGGGAAAAGACATCAATACGGCGCTTCGCGAGGCGGACGAGAAGCTGACGAAGGCGATTCAGGCGCTGGACAAGTAAATGGGCATAGAAGAGGAGAGAGTGGGCTATGGGAAACGATTTGTACAGAAGAACGTTTCGGCGCGGATTGTTCGATTTTCACGCCGGGGAAGCGGTTCCTGAAGTGGAACTGAATGTAGCCGAATATGTTGCGGCAGCCGCCCGGGCGGGTATGCAGACGATTACGTTCATGACCAAGGACGCCTTCGGCAACAGCTATTTCGGCACGAAAATCGGACACAAAAATGCGAGAGTAAAAGGGGATATGCTCGCAGAGGCCATTCAGGAAGCGCGGAAGCACGGAATCGATATTATCGCTTATTACAACGTTGGCTTGAACAGCCATGTCGCGGCGGCGAATCCCGATTACCGGCAGCGGACGGCGGATCAGAAGCCGATCACCGAAGCTTTCGGCTATTACGACCTGCTCTGCATGAATTCGCCGTATCGCGATCACGTGTACGCGCAGTTCAGGGAGATTGCGGAGAACTACCCGGTCTCCGGCTTTTTCTTCGACATCACCTACGTATGGAGCAATTGCTGTCACTGCGAATATTGCAGCTCTTTATACAAATCGAAGTACGGCCAGCCGATCCCGCAGTCGCCTGCGCCCGGGACACCGGAGCTGAAGCGGTGGCAGTCGTTTCAGCGGGATATCCGTTATCAGTTTTTGCGAGACGCCGCGGCCTGCATCAAGGGCATCAATCCGGATCTGCTGATCGGCTGGAACCATGCCGGGGATCCCCGCTTCGGTCAAGTGGAGGCGGACCGGCACGCGGATTATTTCACCTCTGAATTTCATCCTCCGCATTATGCGTATGGGAGCCTCCTCGCCAGATGGAAGCGTTCGTTTCGCAAACCGTTCGAGCTGATGATGCCGAGCGAAATGGGCAGTTGGGGAGAGTGGACGGTTGCGCCGGCTGCGACGCTTAGGACGACGGCCGCCATCGCCGTGGCGAACGGCGGGTCCATCAGCTACGGTCATGTAGCTTATCCTTCGGGCTTTCTGAAAGGCCGGGTGCCGGATGCGGTAATGGAAGCCATCGGCGAATCGAACGAGTGGGTGCGCTCGCTCGAGCCGTGGCTTGAAGGGGCCGAAAGCGTGCCGATCGTCGCTGTCCTGTATTCGATCGCGGGCAAACGAGTGCTCGAAGCATCGGCTCTCCCCAGTCCGGGCGACGATCCGCATTTGCAAGGCTTGCATCGGATTTTGACGGAGGGTCATATTCATTTCGATATTATTGACGAGGAGGCTTTACTGTCGCAGCTTAGCCGGTACCGACTGCTCATTTTGCCGGATCAGGCTTACTTAAGCGATGAAGCGGAAACCTGCATCCGGGACTTTGTCAGAGCGGGAGGTCGGCTGGTTGCATCGAACCGCACCTCGCTGTATGACGCGGACGGGACGCGCAAATCCGACTTCGGCTTGGCCGATGTGCTCGGAATCGGTTTTACCGAAGTATCCCGCTACAGCGTATCGTATGTATATCCGATCGACGCCGCGATAGCCGGTTCGATTCCGGATATGCCGATTTTGCTCAAGGATACGGCACAGAAAACGCTCCGCATCGAGGCGCGCGAAGGCGCAACCGTCCTGGCGAAGTTTACCGACCCCGCTCTGGAGGCGAAGACGTTTCGCCACGTTTACCACCAGCACGCGCATCCGGCGTTTCCGACGCCATTTCCGGCGGTCGTTTCCCATTCGTACGGCAGCGGAGCGAGCCTTTACTTTGCCGGTCCGATCGAGTCCGCCTTCTGGCGCACCGGCTCGCCCTGGCTGCGGACGCTTTACTTGAACGGCTTGAACGAGCTCGATCCGGACCCGCTTGTCAAGGTCGAAGCTCCGATCTCGGTGGAAGTGAGCGTCATGCGCCAGTCTTCCCGCCTTGTGGTGCATTTGACGAATGTGCGGGAAGATAAAGCGGCGGGCTCGAAGACGTTTATCGAGGAAATCGCTCCGGTCACGAATATCCGGGTATCCGTGAAAACGTCGGCAGAGCGTGTCTACATAGCCCCGGACAACACGGAGCTGCCCTTCGAGAAGGAAGAGGGACGAATCCGGTTCGTCGTTGCCGAAGTCGGCCTGCATGCCGCGGTCGTGATCGAAGGCGCGGATTTGTAAATGGCAAAGGCAAAAGCCTCCAACCCCACATGAAGTGGGGGTTGAAGGCTTTTGTAAGTTATGGGGCTCCCCGCAAAGTATTTGGAGTAATCTTCGAAGAACAGCTCCACTTTGTGGGGTAATTTGTGTTTTCGCAGTCCGCTTACCCGACGGCGTGAGCGCCTTGCGAGTGGCTGTACAGCTCTTCATAGTAGCCTTTGCGCTCGATCAGCTCGCGATGCGTGCCCTGCTCCACGATCTGCCCTTGACGCATGACGATGATGCGGTCCGCCTGCATGATCGTCGACAGCCGGTGGGCGATGACAAGCGTCGTTCGGCCTTTGGAGACGATCTGCAGCGCGGTTTGCACAAGCTGCTCCGTGTACGAATCGAGATTGGCGGTCGCTTCGTCCAGAATCAGTATTTTCGGGCGGAACACGACGATCCGCGCGAACGAGATCAGCTGGCGTTCTCCAGCGGACAACCCGCTGCCCCGCTCGGACAGCATCGTATCGTAGCCGTCCTGAAGCCGCGTAATCAGGTTGTCGGCGCCGACGAACCGGCACGCCTTGATGACGTCGTCGCGGCTGATCGATTCGTCGAACAGCCTGACGTTGTCGATAATGCTGCCGGAGTACAAATACGGCTCCTGCTGAACTAGGCCGACGATCCGGTGCAGCTGCGCCTGCGGAATGTCGCGAATGTCGATGCCGTCGATGCGGACGCTGCCCTGCTGCACGTCGTAGAACCGGCACAACAGGCTCATCAGCGAGCTTTTGCCCGCGCCGGTAGCGCCGACGATGCCGATCATTTCGCCGGCGGTTATATGCAGGTCGAGACCGGACAAGATCGGCACGCCTTCCGTGTAGCTGAAGTGAACGCGATCGTAGTCGATCCGGCCGCGAATCGCACCCGACTTGATCGCATTCGGCTGCTCCGTGTCCTGAACGGACGGCTTAATCGAGAACACCCGCCACAGCCGGTCCATCGACACCGTCGTCGATTGCAGCGTATTCCATTGCTGCGTAATCGAGTTGATCGGCTGGAAAAACTGGCGGATGTACGTAATGAAGGCATACAGTACGCCGAACTCCATCGTCCGCTCGAACACGGCCATACCGCCGATCCAGACGATAAAGGCGACGGACAAGTTGCCGAGAATATCGAACGAGCGGTTGAAGAAAACGTTCGTCTGCACCTCGCGCACGTTCGAGCGGAAATACCGCTTGTTCTGCTCGTTAAACGATTGCTGCTGCTGCTTCTGCTGATGGAACGCCTGAATCAGATTCATGCCGGCTAGGTTCTCCGCCGTAAAGGCGATCAGCCGCGACAGCTGCGTTCTTGTGATCTGATACACTTTGCGCATATACGAACGGAAGCCGATGGCAATCCCGGCGATGATCGGCAGCAGAAGCATGCTGTAGCCGGCCAGCATCGGATCGAGATGAAACATAAGGCCGATGATAATAAGCAGCGTCATGCCGTCGCGCATCAGGCTGAGCAGCACCTGGGTAAAAAACTGGTTGAGCGTTTCCGTGTCGCTCGAGACGTGAGTGACGAGACTGCCGCTGTGAAACCGGTCGAAAAACGACATCGACTGCTTGGAAATATGGGCGAACAGCTCTTTGCGGATTCGCGCCACGATGGACTGGCCGACATATTGCAGCATGTTGTTCTGCAAGTAAGTAAAGACGAGACCGATAATAACAAAGGCCAAATAAATAACGCTGATGAGTACAAGCATGCCGTAATCGTTTTTGCCGGCCATCAAGTTGTCGTCGATTGCGATTTTGACCAGGTACGGCTGCAGCAGGTCGGCCGATATGGCCAGCAGCGTGCATAAAAAGATGAGCGCGAAACGTCCGCGAAACGGCTTCGCGTAGGCGATCATCGAACGAAAGGCAGCCCGGCGGTCTTGCTTGCTGACGTTGTACGCGCTGCTAATTTCGCCGTCCGGATTCGCGTTCGGCTGGGCCTTTTGCTTCGCCATGTCGTGTCCCCTCCTCCTGAATGGCGTATAGGGAAGCGTACAACCCTTCTTGCGCCAGCAACTGCTCGTGCGTTCCCCGCTGCACGATCGTTCCTTTGTCCAGTACGATAATCTCGTCCGCGTGCTTCAGCGCGCTGATGCGATGGGCGATAATAATCGTTGTTTTGTTCCGGCGTTCTTCGCGCAGCCCGTCGATAATATCCGTCTCGGTGATGGCGTCGACTGCGCTGACGCTGTCGTCCAGCACGAGAATCGGCGCGTCCTTCGTAAAGCCGCGGGCGAGACTCGTGCGCTGGCGCTGACCTCCGGACAGCGTAAAGCCCCGTTCGCCGAGCCTCGTCTCGAACTTATCGGGGAACTGCATAATATTATCGTAGATTTGCGCTTTTTGGGCCGCATGAAAGGCCTTCTCCGCCGGCGTTTCGCGGTTCGAGAAGGAGATGTTGTCGCGGATCGTCGTACTGAACAGGAAGCCGTCCTGCGGCACGTACGCGATATGGGTGCGCAAGCTTTCAAGCGTGGCGCCCCGGATATCGTCGCCGCCGATCGCAATGGTGCCTTCCGGCGGCTCGTATATGCGCAGCAGCAGCTTGACGAGCGTCGTTTTGCCGCTGCCGGTTTTGCCGATGATCCCGATTGTTTGTCCGGGGGTGATCGTCAGATTCAGATCGTGCAGCGCTTCCTGATCGCTGTTCGGATAAGAGAACGTCAGGTTGCGGATGCGGATGTCGGATGCGCCCTTGCGCAGCGGCTTTGCCTGCTTGCTCTCGCGGATGTCCGGCTGCACGGCGAGCAGGCTGCCGAGCCGAGACAGCGAGGCCCGCGACCGCTGCATCGTATTGATAACGTTGCCAATTTGCTGAAGCGGGTTGACGATCATTCGAAGGTACAGGGTGAGCGAGACGAAGCTGCCGATCGAGATCGAGCCGTGAATCGTCAGGTAGCCCCCGTAGGCGATTGCGATAATGAGCGAAATGCCTCCGAGAAAGGGCAGCAGCGCCTGAAACAGCGACGACAAACGAACAAGCCGCAATTGAGCTTCGACAATGCGGTCGACCGTACGGCCGAACCGGTTTTGCATGATCGGCTCGACGGCGAATTTTTTCGTTACGCGGATGCCGCCGAACTGCTCCTCGGCCGTTTCCGTCATTTTGGCGAGCGATTCCTGCACCTTCATCGACCGTTCCCGGATCGGGGGGCCGAACAGGACGACGACGAACGGAATGGCGAGCATCGGAATCATGCAGACGATAATGAGGGAATACGGAATGGAGCTGACCAGCATCATCGCCATAACCGACAAAATCAGGATGACGGCGTTTGTAGTCTGGTTGATGCCCATCGAAATCGATTCGCGCACCGAGGTGACGTCGTTCATGACGTAGCTGAGCATTTTGCCGACGCCGTTCTTCGAATAATAATGTTCGCTGAGTCCGGTAAAATGGACGAACAGCTTCCCGCGCGTCAAATATTCGAATCTTCGACCGAGCCGCATAACGATATATTGGCCGACGCCGGCAAGCAGGCCGAAGGCGAGGCCGATCGCCAGCAGCTTCAGAGCGGAGTCCGCGATCGCTTCGCGGGTAATGCCTCCCGCTTGCAGCGTATCGGTGAAATCGCCCAGGACGCGG
The DNA here is from genome assembly GCF_003626695.1 of Paenibacillus ginsengarvi. GTDB lineage: Bacteria > Bacillota > Bacilli > Paenibacillales > NBRC-103111 > Paenibacillus_AB > Paenibacillus_AB ginsengarvi. The sequence continues at coordinate 135,257 of NZ_RBAH01000021.1, read as the reverse complement.
GGGTAAAGCGATTGGACTACGTTTGCTACGGTTATCGCGGCGACGGCGAGCAAATACTTGTACCAGTTCGACCGCAAATAACCGAGCAGCAGACGCGGAGATTGCAACGTATACCACTTCCCGTAATGAATTTTCGTCTCAAAGGTTCATTATACTTGTGCTTGTGTAAAGTTTCACCCGTGCTTATCCCGGGCTTGCCGCGATATTAACCCGTATTTGGCCGGTATGCGAATGTAGGAACAATCATTCTTGTGAATTTGCCGAATTGCTGGGAGTCGTTTGTGAAACTTTCGTGAACGAAACTTTAATCGGTCCTTGGGGCATGCAAGCGGGCATTCCCGTCCGTTCTCGGTTATGATGAAGACAGGCTGGATATCGTACAGAAAGGAAGATGGTCATGAAGAGACGACTTATGCTCGTGCTGCGCAAGCTGGAGCCAGCTTTGCTGGGGCGAATCCGCGCGGCGGCGCACGGCTTCGAGGTGCTTGCGATCGCGGACGGGACGATCGAAGACCGGCATTATAAGGAAGCCGAACTGATCTGCGGCTGGAGTGCGAAGGCGGAACAGCTTGCGCTGACGCCTGGCACGGAGCTGAGGTGGATTCAGACATGGGGAGCGGGTATCGAGCAAATGCCGCTTGCCGCGATTAAAGAAAGAGACATTTGGCTGACGAACGCGAGCGGCGTCCATCCGTATCCGATATCCGAGACGGTGTTCGCCATGCTGCTTGCTTTCACCCGCGGGCTGCACCTCTCGATCCGCAATCAGTCGCAGCGCAGGTGGGAGCCGGTTCAGACGCAGGGCGAGGCGCACGGGCGCACGATGGCGGTGCTCGGCGTCGGCGAGATCGGCAGGGAGGTGGCGAGACTCGCCAAGGCGTTCGGCATGACCGTGCTCGGCTTGCGGAAGTCCGGCGAACCGGCCGAATATGTGGACCGGATGCAGACGTACGGGGAAGAGCGGGAGCTGCTTTCCACAAGCGACTATATTGTAAACTGCTTGCCGATGACGGCAGAGACGAAACATCTGGTCGGCAAAGACTGGTTCGCGATGATGAAGCCGGGCGCGTTCTACATCAATATCGGCAGAGGCGGCACGACGGATACCGATGCTCTGCTCGAAGCTTTGCGCGACGGCCGGATTGCCGGAGCCGGGCTCGATGTGTTCGAGCAGGAGCCGCTGCCGGCGGACCATCCGCTCTGGGCGATGGAAGGTGTGATCCTCACTCCGCATCATACCGGGATCACGACCGAGTATAACCGGCGGGTCACGGACATTATCGTCGCCAATCTGGAGGCGTACGTGCAGGGACGAGAGCCGTCCGTCAACCGGATTCCAAGCGATCGGATGTACTGACGGGGAGTGGGCAATCGCCTTTTGGAGATCGGTTTGCAGGTACACGGCCGCTGCGGAAACATTTGATCAACACTCGCTCTTACAATCGGATTCCTTGATGGAATATGCTGAGGTTGGAATCCGATTGTAAAGGCGACCGTTTCACTGTTCCAGATGCAAATGTTCCACTCCGCTCCTACATTCTTCTCCAAATGCGATTGCCCTGGATGGAGGAGAAAAAGAGTTGACGGGCGGAATGAATGGTGATAATATCTTTTTAACCCTATAGGAATTGTAGGAATAATGCTGACTAGTCAACTGGAGGCACATGTACCCGGCGAGCGATCGTTCGTCCGGAAACATGCGCCTCTTTTGCGTTTCATCCGCACGATCCGGGGCTTACGAGGCAGTAGAAAGGAGAATGGTTATGGGAGTACCGCTGCTTGAAATCAAACGGCTGGACAAAAGCTTCGAGACGAAAAACGGCACGGTCCGCGCTCTCAGCGGCATCGATCTAAACGTAAAGGAAGGCGAATTCCTTACGGTCATCGGACCGAGCGGCTGCGGCAAAAGCACGCTGCTCAAAATCGTCGCCGGACTCGATACCGATTACGCGGGCGAGGTGCGGCTGGGCGGGGAGAAGGTCGCCGGTCCGGGCATCGACAAAGGGTTCATTTTTCAGGAGCCCCGGCTGTTCCCCTGGCTTACGGTGGAAAAAAACATTGCCGCCGACCTGTCCCTGAAGCGCCCGGAGGTGAGACGGGAGGTCGACAGGCTGATCGAGCTCGTTCGTCTCAAAGGGTTCGAGAAATCGTATCCGCGCGAGCTGTCCGGCGGGATGGCTCAGCGGGTATCGATCGCCCGCGCGCTGCTGCGTTATCCGAAAATATTGCTGCTCGACGAGCCGTTCGGCGCGCTGGACGCTTTCACGAGAGCGCATATGCAGGAGGTGCTGCTCGACATCTGGCAGAACAACCGGACGACGATGGTATTCGTGACGCACGATATCGACGAGGCGGTTTTTCTCGCCAACCGGGTCGTCATCCTGAAGCCGCGTCCGGGCGAAATCCGGGACATCGTCCCGATCGATCTGACGTTTCCGCGCAAAAAGTCGAGCGTGGCGTTTCAGGAGCTGCGGTATAAAGTGCTAAGCGCGTTCGAGAAGCTTGACGAGCTCGAGCTGATCGAAAGCGCGGGCATTTAGGAAAGAGGGGACCTATCATGAGAGATCCGCTGTCTGCTGCTGCCTCGCAGGCAACCGCAGGCGTACGGCCGCGCCAGAAGGCGAAACGCAAAAGGAAGCTCGAATCGCTCGCGCTGGGCGCGCTGCTGCCGGTGCTGCTGCTCGCCGTGTGGCAGCTGCTCGGCGACGCCGGCCTGATCTCGCGGCTGCTCTTTCCGACTCCGCTGACGATTGCGGAATCGCTGGTGCGGCTGACGGAGAACGGCGACTTGTTCGAGCATTTGCGGATCAGCGTCGTCCGGGCCGCGCTCGGCTTCGTCCTCGGCGGTGGCGCGGGACTCGCGTTCGGCCTGCTGGTCGGCTTTTCCCGGTCAAGCGAACGGGTGCTTGACCCGTCCGTACAGATGATCCGCATGGTGCCGCATCTTGCTATCGCACCGCTGTTCATTTTGTGGTTCGGCTTCGGCGAGCCGTCGAAAGTGCTGCTTATCGCCAAAGGCGCTTTTTTCCCGCTTTACATCAACACGTACTTGGGCATCCGCGGGACGGACAAAAAGCTGTTCGAGGTCGCCCGCGTGCTCGGCTTCAGCAAGCCGAAGCAGGTCGTTCGGCTCGTGCTGCCTTCGGCGGCGGCCAACATTTTGCTCGGCGTTCGGCTGTCGCTTGGCCTCTCCTGGCTCGGTCTAGTCGTCGCGGAGCTGATGGGGGCCTCGTCGGGAATCGGCTACCTCATGTCCGAAGCGAGACAGTTCAGCAAAACGCCGGTCGTGTTCGTCTGCATCATCCTGTTCGCCGTCATCGGCAAAGCCGCCGATTCGCTCGTGCTGCTGCTCGAGAAGCGATTGCTTGTATGGCGCGACAGCTATTCCGGTAAATAAGGAGGCATGAATATGGCTCAGCAAGCGAATCTGGCAAGCCGTCCTGCCGCCGGGCGTCCGGAGTCCCGGAGTTGGACGGGGGTGCTGCGAACGTCTCTTCGCAAGGAGAAATGGGCGGATCTGGCCATCGGCTCCATCCTGCCCGTGCTCGTGCTGCTCGGCTGGCAGCTGGCCGGCGATTACGGCCTCATCTCGACCTTTTTCCTGCCGACGCCGCGTGCGATTGCGGAATCATTCGGGCGGCTCGCGGCTTCGGGGGAGCTCGCCGAACATCTCGGAGTCAGCCTTGGGCGCGCCGCGGCGGGATTTGCGCTCGGCGGCGGGCTCGGCCTGCTGTGCGGCATCGTCACGGGAACGATGCGCCGAGCAGAGCATCTTCTTGATCCGTCGTTTCAACTGCTGCGGATGATTCCCCATCTGGCCGTAGCGCCGCTGTTCATCCTGTGGTTCGGGTTCGGCGAGCTGTCGAAGGTGCTCATTATCGCCAAAGGCGCGTTTTTCCCACTGTACGTACATACGTTTCTGGGCATACGGAGCGTGGACAAAAAGCTAGTCGAAGTAACCGAAGTGCTGCGCTTCAGCCGGTCCAGGCAAATATGGCGGCTGATCGTGCCCTCGGCGCTGCCGAACATCCTGCTCGGGCTTCGGCTTTCGCTGGCCGTTTCGTGGCTCGGCCTTGTCGTGGCGGAGCTGATCGGCTCGCAGTCCGGCATCGGCTTTTTGATCAATTTCGCCCGGCAAAGCTCCGCTACGGACATCATTTTTGTCGGAGTCATCCTGTTCGCGGTCGTTGGCAAGCTCGTCGATTCGTTCGTTCGGCAGCTCGAACGCAGGCTGCTCGGGTGGCGCGACAGCTTCGACGGGTAACGTTCTGCATGCGTACCGCTTCATGGGGAAGCGGAATCCCAATAGACAGAGGAGAGGAACGAAATGTCCATATACAGAGACAGGATTGGCACATTCGCCAAATGGGGGAAAAAGCGGGGGCTGGCACTCGCGCTTGTCGGCGCTATCGTTTTGCTTGCGGCGACGGCTTGCGGCAAGGCGGACGCGACGAAGGCCTCGGCGGGAGGCGGAGGCCAGGCGAAGCCGCCTTCCACGCTGCGTATCGGTTATATCGGAGCGAATAAGCTGAATGTTCCGGGAGGTTCCGAAGGGTGGGGCTTTTACAAGGGGCTCAGCCAAGACGAGTTGAAGAAATATGGCATTACGGATATCCAGTTTATCGGCTTCCCGAACGGTCCGGACCTGAGCGAAGCGATCATCGGCGGGCGGCTCGACATCGGCTCGCTTGGCGATACGCCAGCGATACTTGCGAAGTCCACCGGCGCTCCGACGAAGGTGATCCATCAGAACGCTTCTGGCAGCAACGCCCTCATTTTGGCGAAGAAAGGCGGGCCGACTACGCTCGCAGACCTGAAGGGCAAGAAGGTTTCGGTTAAAAAAGGGTCCTACATGCACCGTTATTTGGCCGGTCTGCTGAAAAAGAACAATATCAAGGATGTGCAGCTCATCCATCTGCTGGACGACGATGCCGACGCGGCGCTCGTCCGGGGCGAGGTGGACGCGATCGCCACAACTGAGATTCGGGCGCTGAAGATGATCCCGCAAGGGTTCCCGGTACTGGACGAAGCGGCCAAAAACAATCCCGATCTTGTTGGAACCGGCGTTACGGTTGTATCGGAGAGCTACCTGAGGAAGTTTCCGGATATCGCGAAGGTATGGAACGAGCTGCGCGTCAAGGCGCTTGACGATCTGAAGAAGCAGGAAGAGGCGTATTATGCGTTTTTGGCGGAAAATACGGGCAATCCGCTCGATCTCGTGAAGAAAACGAGCCCGGTCAGCCAACTGCCGCGCGAGACGTTTACGGATGCAGGCATCCAAATGCTCGAAGGCACGAAGTCGTTTCTGCTCGAGGAGAAGCTGGCGGACAAAAACTTTTCGGTCTCAGATTGGCTGATCAAGCCGTAATGGAGCCAGTTACCGCATAGGGAGGGGAGCGGCATGACACAACAGGAACAACTGAGACTGGACGCGGACGTGCTCGTCATCGGGGGTGGGCCGGCAGGGGCTTGGGCGGCATGGAGCGCCGCCTCGAACGGCGCCAAAGTCGTCGTCGCCGATAAAGGCTTTCTCGGCTCGAGCGGGGCGACTGCCCCGGGAGGAACGAACCTGCTCTATTTGCCGCCCGACCGGGAGCGGCGCGAGGCGGCTGTCCGGAAGCGGATGGCGGGCGGCGGCTATTTGTCCGAGCCGGACTGGATTCACCGCGTGCTCGACCAGGTGTACGAAAGCCTGCAGCTGGTCGAGTCGTGGGGGTATCCGTTCCGGCGCGACGAGAACGGGATTCCACAGCGGGACCATCTGCAAGGCCCGGAATATATGCGACTCATGCGACGGGCGGTTATCCGCGCGGGGGCGACGATTCTGGATCAGTCGCCCGCGCTGGAGCTGCTCGCCGACGAGCACGGCGTCGGCGGAGCCCGCGGCGTCAACCGGCTGGACGGCCGGGAGTGGGAGGTGCGGGCGAACGCGGTCGTCCTTGCGACCGGAGGCTGTGCCTTCCTGAGCAAGGGGCTGGGTTGCAACGTGCTGACCGGGGAAGGCTACTTAATGGCGGCCGAGCTCGGGGCCGAGCTGTCGGGGATGGAATTCAGCAGGCAGTACGCGCCTAGCGCCGCATTCGGTACGAACACGCGAGGACGGCTGCTGAACTGGGCGACGCTTAGCGCCGAAGACGGCACGATCCTCCATTCCGAGGGGCCGCGTCCACACGACTTTTTGCCGAGAATGCTGAGCCGGGGACCGGTTTACGCGATTATGGACAAGGCCGATACGGAGCAGAAGCGGGCCATCCTGCGGCGTTCGCATGCGATCTTCTTTTTGCCGCTCGACCGGGCGGGCATCGATCCGTTTACGCAGCGGTTTCCGCTCACGCTCCGCTACGAAGGGACGGTGCGGGGCACAGGCGGCCTTAGGCTGACTGGCGACGATTGCCGCACGTCGGTAGCCGGGCTGTATGCGGCGGGCGACGCCGCCTCGCGCGAGAAGGTGACGGGCGGGCAGTCGGGCGGCGGAGCGTTTAACGCCTCGTGGGCGATCTCGTCCGGCACGTGGTCGGGGAAGGGCGCGGCGGCCTATGCGCTCGCGCAGGGCAAGCCGGCCTCGGAGCGGCGTCTGCGGCCTGCGGGTGGAGCCGGCGTGAAGCCGGAAGCTGCGAGCGGAAGTGGAGGCGAGGGCGGAGCAGCGCTCGATTCCCGCAGCGTCATTGAAGCCGTCCAGCGCGAAATGTTCCCGCTGGATATCAACTATTTCCGCAGCGAACCGGTGCTGCGTCAATCGCTAGAGCGGCTCGACCGCCTGTGGCCGGTCGTGCGCGACGGCCTTCCCGCCGCCGGAGCCGCCGAGCGGGTGCGGGCCCGCGAGGCGGCGGCGCTGGTCGCCGTCGCGAGGTGGATCTATAACGCCGCGCTTGTGCGCAAGGAAACGAGAGGCATGCACGCGCTGCTCGAATATAACGAGGCGAATCCGGCGATGCAGAGCCGCCTGCTCGTTTGGGGGCTGGAGAGGATCGTCACCCGGTTCGAGTCGGGTTTGGCCGGTTCGCCCGCGTCTGCTGCATCTGCTGAGTCTGTCGGACTCGAAGTTTCGTCCGGGAACAATCGTGCGGGGCGCTTGAAGGAGGTCACGCTGCCATGATCGAATTAGTAAGCAAGAGCCGATGCGTCGAATGCGGCATGTGCGTCCGGGTATGCCCGACGAACGTGTTCGACGCGGGCGAAGACGGCATTCCGGTCATAAGGCGCCAGGACGACTGCCAAACATGCTACATATGCGAGGCGTATTGTCCGGTCGACGCGTTGTACGTTTCTCCGTATGGCGAGCGGCAGGTGAACGTCTCCGAAACGGAGCTGGCGGAGGCGGGCGTTCTTGGAAGCTGGCGGGAGACGATCGGCTGGGGCAAGGGGCGGCTCAAGCTGGCCGCGCTTGATACGACGCCGTTTATCGACCGGGTGCTGCCCGGCAAGGAGCCGATCGGCCGCTCCGAGGCCGAGTTTATTTTGGCCTATCCCACAAACAAGTGATCTGGAGGTAATAGAATGAGCGAGCGTTCCACACAAACGGAGTCTAAACTTGACAGGCTGCAGCCGGAAGCGGCCGAACACCGGAAAGCGGATTATCCAGTCGATCCTTTGTTTCTGAACCGCTGGTCGCCGCGTTCGTTCGAGCGCCGCGAGGTGACCGACGAGACGCTGCATACGATATTGGAGGCTGCTCGCTGGTCGCCCTCGGCGAACAACCGGCAGCAGTGGCGGTTTATCGTGGCGAAGACGGAGGAGCAGCGGGCGCTGTTCCATACGTTTCTGAATCCGGGCAACCTGGCATGGGCTCAGTACGCGCCTGTCCTGATCGTGCTCGCTTCCGCCCGATTGGACGAGAAAGGCGAGCCGAATGGCCCGAACGCCTTCGACGCCGGCGCGGCATGGAGCCATTTGGCGCTTCAGGCGACGCTGCTTGGGCTTCACGCCCATGCGATGGGCGGCTTTCAGCGCGAGGAAGCGCGGCGGGCGCTGGCGGTGCCGGATGCGTACGACCTGCACGTCGTCATCGCGCTCGGCTATCGCGGCCCGCGGGAGGCGCTTCCCGAAGCGCTGCAGGAGCGGGAGAAGCCGAACGGCCGCAGGCCGCTGGCGGAGAGCATCGTGCCCGGACGCTTCCCTGATGCGCCCTGAGTTTCGGCTGCTGCGTTAAGCGGGCGGCTTTGGCCCGGCTGTAGAATAAAGAGTAGAGGGAATATTTCCCTCTACTTTTTTGTTTTGGCGGGGATGGACGCTCCGATAGCCGGTCATGAACGAATCGTCGCTGCTTGCCCGCGATACAATCGCATTTTTTTGCCTGGACAAGGAGGAAATCTTCCAATTCCTGCCGAATCGGAAGATTAGCGGGATCGGCCCGACTAATCTCGCAGCAACTCGAAATGTTGGCGTTTTTTGTTTGTTTTTGAGCATTGCCGGATCGTATCGTTTCGGGTATGATTGATTGTGTGCAATTTATACGATTCCATTTGGCGCGAACAGGCGCGGAAGGACGGTTTGGGCGATGGGGAACAACGGTAAAATCAAGCTTGCGGTTATCGGTTTGGGCGGTCGTGGAAGAGGCTTGCTCAAAATGTTGCTGGCGATGGATGATGTGGAAATTCCAGCAGTGTGCGACGCGTTCGAGGACCGCTTGCAGATGGGGCTCGAGATCGTGGAAAACGCGGGTCGGCCGAAGGCGACCGGCTATGCGAACTACCGGGAATTGCTTGCAAGAGACGACGTGCAGGGTGTTGTAATCGCCACCACTTGGGTTACGCATGCGGAGATCGCCATAGCGGCCATGCGTGCGGGCAAATATGCGGCGCTCGAAGTCGGCGGCGCGGCATCGCTTGAAGAATGCTGGGAGCTGGTTCGTACGTCCGAGCAGACGGGCAAACCGGCGATGCTGCTCGAAAACTGCTGCTACGGCCGCAACGAGCTTGCCGTGCTGAACATGGTGAAGCAAGGGCTGCTGGGCGAGCTGATCCACTGCCAGTGCGGCTACGAGCATGATCTCCGTCACGAAGTGGCGCTGGGCGAGCAAAACCGTCATAACCGCTATCGCAACTACTTGAACCGGAACGGCGAACTGTACCCGATCCACGGTTTGGGACCGATTTCAAAAATATTAAACGTCAATAACGGCAACCGCCTTGTCAGCTTGACTTCGATGTCTTCGAAAGCGCGAGGCATCCGTCAATGGGCGACCGACAAGTACGGCGAAACGAGCGAGCTCGCGAAGACGGAATTTGCCCAAGGCGATATCGTAACGACGATGGTCAAGTGCGCCAAGGGCGAGACGATCATGCTCGTTCACGATACGACGCTTCCGCGTCCGTACTCGAGAGCCGGCCGCGTCCAAGGGACGAAAGGGCTCTGGATGGAAGACAACAATTCGATCCATGTCGAAGGCCGCAGCCCCGAGCATCAGTGGGAGCCGTTCGAAACATACCGCGACCAGTACGAGCATCCGATCTGGAAGCAGTACATCAAAGACGGCGTTCGCGGCGGTCACGGCGGGATGGACCACCTGGTGCTTCGCGCTTTCGCCGAAAGCGTGCGCGACAATACGCAAACTCCGATTGATGTGTACGATACGGCCGTCTGGATGGCAATCACCGTATTGTCTGAGGAATCCGTCGCGCTGGGCAGTGCACCAGTGGCGATTCCGGATTTCACGAAGGGCAAATGGATCAGCCGTGCGGAAGGACCGAAGAGCCGTTATTCGCTGGATACGATCGACGAATCGCTGTTCGATCTGTAAGCCGAATGTTTGTACCATTATAAACGACTGCAAGAACGCCTCCCTCCGACCGTTTCGGCCCGGAACGGGGGCGTTTTTTGCGCTCTGCGGCGCAGCCAGGCAGGTGACGGCCGGAGCGGAAGTAAAAGTTCCGCTATCGCTCGCGGCACGTCGCTGTTTGGGGCGATAGAGGAAGTAAAAGTTCCGTTAAGGCCGCCAACCGGCCCGCGCAGAAGCGGAAAAACGGGCCATAACGGAAGTGGAGCTTCCGCTAAACGGGTCTATACCGCCCGCGCAGCGGCGTTAACGGAACTCGAAGTTCCGCTATGCTGTGCCAAGGCGGGGAGTGGAGGAATCCGGTGCTTTTCTGTCTGAGACGACCAACTAAAGCGCCTTTGCACACTATTCTCGCGAAAAGGGAGCAGCCGTGACCAAATAGGGCTCCTTCGAGCATTAGTTGCAGCTTTTCATCGCCCACGTGGCGCGGGTTTGGTGATTCAGCGGTAGTAACGAATCGTTCTATCGCTTTCAGAAGCGTAGGGGGCGGTTCCTTTTTGCTGAACCCGAGAGAATCTTCCACCTGTTACGGGGGCTCGCGAAGGCAATTTCGGTTAACAAGTTATACGTTCGCGCTAAATCCAAACCGGGGCGAATCCGGTACAATAAGGGCGGAGAAGCGAATAAACACCGAAATGAATGGAGGAGTTGCAATGTTGCCGTTTAACGGACTCGGCATGGGGCTCGGTCAGCTGTCGCGTCTATCGACAGCCAGAACGAGATCGATCAGCGCGGAAAACTGGACGGGAGAGAAGGGCAAAGCCGGCATGGCGACGGAAGGAACCGGACAAGCGGCGTCCCGCGATTTGGGACAAGGCTGGAAAGTGTCGCCCTCGGTCCAGATCCCCGCAGGCACGGAATTTACGCTAGCGACCATTACAGAGCCCGGAGCCATTCAGCATATATGGATGACTTGTTTTCCAGGCGTATGGCGTACGATGATTTTGCGCATGTATTGGGACGGGGAGGAGCTGCCTTCCGTCGAGGCGCCGGTCGGCGACTTTTTTTGCAACGGCTGGTGCGAGCGGAGCAACGTCTCCTCGCTGCCTGTGGCGGTTAATCCGGCGGGCGGCATGAACTGCTATTGGGAAATGCCGTTTCGGCAGTCGGCCCGCATTACGGTGGAAAATATCGCCGACAAGGAGGCGGTGCTTTATTTCCAAATCGACTACACGCTTACCGAGGTGCCGGAGGACAGCGCGTACTTCCATGCCCAGTGGCGGCGCAGCAATCCGCTGCCGTACAAGGAAGTTCATACGCTGCTTGACGGAGTTGCAGGACGCGGCCACTATGTCGGCACGTACATCGCCTGGCAGTCGAACAGCAGCGGCTGGTTCGGCGAAGGAGAGATCAAGTTTTATCTCGACGGCGACCGGGATTTCCCGACGATCTGCGGCACCGGGACGGAGGATTATTTCGGAGGCGCGTGGAACTGGGAGCAGCCGAAGGGCGAGTACGGCACGTATTCGACCCCGTTCCTCGGCATGCATCAGGTGCTGAAGCCGGACGGGCTGTACCGCAGCCAGCAGCGGTTCGGCATGTACCGCTGGCATGTGATGGACCCGATCCGTTTCGAATCCGAACTTCGCGTGACAATTCAGGCGCTGGGCTGGCGCTCCGGCGGACGGTATTTGCCGCTGCAGGACAATCTCGCCTCGACGGCGTTCTGGTACCAGTCGGAGCCGCACGCGGCGTTCCAGCCGCTCCCGGATAAGGATGGTCTTGAAGTCGTTTGACGGCTGTGAGCCGCGCGCCTTGACGATTCGTCAGGGCGCGTTTTTCGCTTTGCCCCCGCGGTAAAACGAAGGCGCTACGCCGTCGATCCGCTTGAACGTTCGGCTGAACGCATGAATGCTGGCGAAGCCGACCCTTTCTGCAATTTCGGTTAACGGCAGCGACGTAAATTGAATCCATTCCCGCGCTTTGCCGATGCGCACCGTCTGGCAGTATTTCATCGGCGAGAGGCCGTACGCCTGCGAGAACGCGCGCAAAAAGTAATACGGGCTCAGCCCGGCCATCTCCGCGAGTGCGGCCAAGGAAACGTTTTGCTCCGGATTGTGGTCGATATACTGCTTCACCTTCGTAAGCCGTTCCCAGTTCGAATGCAGCTGCGGATGGATCTGCCACGTATGCTCCCGGAGTAGATGGACCCACAGGCGCAGAAACGCGCCCTTGGCGGCCGTTTGGGCATAAGGAAGACCGAGCCGGAAATCGCGGATCAGATCGAGCAGCATGTTCTCGAATACGGCGGGACTACGAAGCCGAAGCAGCGTCGGGAGCTCGAAAGGGGGCGCCGAGACGACGTCCTCGCGTATCATCGCGATTTCGGCGGGCGACATGTCCTCGATCGGCTTGAACGATACTTTGACATCGGGACTGTCCGGCATATACAACAAATCGAAATGGACGTGCGGCTGTCGGACGGGCACACGGCTTGTGACTTCGATCGCATGCCGCTGTCCCGGCTTGAACAGAAACAGATCGCCGGGGACGCCGTCATATTCGCCGCTTTCCGTCGTCACGCGAAGCCGGCCCTCTTTCACGTACAGCAGCTCATAGTCGAATAACGTCCGCTCGCGTATCACCCAGCCCGGCGCCAAATAGTGGTCAAGCGCAACCCGAACGTAAGGCGACAGACGGTTGAGATCCATGTCAAGCTTGTCCAAGGCGGCACAGCTCCTTTCGGATAAGAGCGAATACGTTTATTATACCGGCTTGGGGTGCATCGCGCCGCACGTTTTCGATTCGTTGTTTACAGCCTGCTTCAAGCTCCTTTACAATACAGAAGTGACTATACTGTGAACAGGCAAAGGAGAATGAAGATGGCAACCGTGCAATATTGCTCAAGCTGCGGAACGAAATTGGAGAAAAGAACGATCGATGGCGACGAACGATTAGCTTGTCCGAGCTGTCCGTTCGTGCATTGGGGATCGTACAGCATCGGCGTAGGCGCGCTGCTGAAGCGGGACGGGAAAGTGCTGCTCGTCCGCAGAGCCCAGGAGCCGGGCAAGGGCTTCTGGACGAATCCGGGCGGCTATATCGAACAGCTCGAGCCGATCGAGCGAACGATCGAGCGGGAAGTGCTGGAGGAAGCCGGCATCGTGAGCCGGGCGGTCGGCGTGCTTGCCGTGCGCGATCAGCCGCGCGACATTCATAATGTTTACGTCGCCTTCGAGATGGAATACGTAAGCGGAGAACCGACTCCGGATAACTATGAGGTGGACGCGGCGGGTTTCTTCGATGCGGAGGAGATGGCGGCGATGAACGTGGCGCCGTTTACGAAATGGCTCGTCAACATTGCGCTGAATGGGGAAGCGGCAGGGCTGAAAAAGGACGAGGCGACCGAGCTGCCGTTAAAACAGGCCGGACTGTTCAAAATTGCAACTAGCGTGACCGTCTGAAGCGGTCGCAGCAGGCTTGCCGGTAACAGGCGAAGGACTCGAACGAATAGGCGAGGAGTGTGAATAAAATGAAGGCGGTCAAGCTTCGGCCGTTCGTTCCGTCGGGCGAACAGTATTTGCTTGCGCAAAGCTTCTTCGAGGAGCTCGGCTTCGTCAAGCTGTTCGCGGATGACGGGCTGACGTTGTTTCGCAGCGGCGATCAGGAGTTCTTTTTGCAAAATTTCCACAACCGGGAGATGCAGGATAACTTCATGCTGGAAATGTCCGTTGAAAGCTTGGACGACATGTGGACCGAGCTGCAGGCGATCGCGGAATCGGGCAAATACCCGATCACGGCGAAGGAGCCGATGCAATATCCGTGGGGCAAGCGTGAAATTCATATGATCGACCCGGCCGGCGTTTGCTGGCATTTCTCCGAAGCTTCACAGTAGGCGGCAACACACCGATCCTATGCATAAGAGTCCTTAGGGCGCGTTAATCTGGCGGACTCTCGCGACTACACTAGATATAGAAGCCTTTTGGGACTGTTATTTCGGGGCATTCCCCCTTGTTAGCGGTTATTGCGAAGGAATAGGAGGCTCAAAAGCACTCTATTGTTCAAAAACGCCGATTTGGAAACAGATAGCAGTCCTGAAAGACTGCTATCTGCAAAAGGCCGGCCTGGTGGAGGCACCAGCCAAAACCGAAAATGAATCTTTTGGGGGACCTTTTCCTCGGGGCTCCCCCGAAAGTATCCGGAATACCGCTACGCAGGCCCGCTTCACTTTTGGGGGCCTTTTTTCCCGGGGCTCCCCCGAAAGTACCCGGAATAAGCCGCGAAGGTTCACGTCACTTTTGGGGGAATACTGTATTTCCTTTATAAAACCCGCCTTGCAGCATAATATGCTCGAACGGCACATTAGGGTTGGCTACCCGCCACAGCATTCGTTCGGCGGCCCGTATGCCGCATTCGCGGATGAGCAGCACCGGGCGCGAAAGCTCGGGCCAGGAGGCGTTTAGCTCATGCTCCAGGCTGATGAGCGAGATGTCATCCGGTATCCGCTTGCCGAGCGCCTCGCACACCTCGCGTATCCACAACGCCCGGTCGCCTATTGCTACCACTACGGCCGTTGGCCGTCTCCCCTCCATGAATTCCTTCGCTTTGGCCATCCACAGCTCTTTGGAGCGGTATTCGCCTGTCATATGCTCTTCCGGTTGCGTCTCCAGACCGGCCTCCCGCATCGCCTGCACGAAGCTGCTCCAGCGCAGCCGAAAACCTCTGTACTCCTGAATACCGCCGATGTACAAAATTCGCTTGTGGCCTTGAGCGGTCAAATGGCGCACGGACTGATAAATCGCCGTGCCCACGTCCCATACGACGCTATCCGCTTCCGCCGCGGGCGGCGGAAAGTTAAGCAGCACGCGCGATAGCGGCAGCTCAAGAAGCATCTGCTCGCAGTTCTCGCCAATAATCGGCGAGATAAAGATGCCGTCCGAGTAGGGGATATGATGCTTCTCGATCCACGCGTCGAACAGAGGACGATTTGAAACCGCCGCGGGCAGTACGACGGCGTCGACGGAATGGCCGTATTCGCCGAGCTTGCTTTGCAGCCCCTCGAGCAAAAGCTGGGGCATGCGGGAGTTCAACTGAGAGCCGGGAACGATCAGCTTGAACCGGCGCGGGATATGAGGGATGATCGGGATTCGTTCCACGACCAGGCTGCGCTCCTGATCCTTCGTCCGGTAGCCGTGGGAGGCAGCAGTCCTCAGCACGGAGGAGCGAGTTTCCTCGGACATGCCGGGCAAGCCGCGTAGCGCCTTGGATACCGTATGGGCGGACAAGCCGAGCAGCTTGGCCAAATCGCGCAGCGTAACCTGCTTTTTGCGCGGCATTGCGATCCTCCTAACGTCAATACGAATCCCAGCAGCCGGACTGGTCGTCCAGAGCGCGAAGCTTCACCGACCTGGCATATTCCGTCGGCGTCATGTTTGCAAGCTTCTTGAACTGGCGCGAAAAGTAATGAATGCTGCTGTAGCCGAGCTCCTCGGCGATTTCGGTAAAGCTCAGCTTTTCTTCGCGAATGAGCGCTTTGGCCCGCTCGATCTTGAGCTGATTGAACGCTTCCAGCACGCCTTGTCCGGTCTGCTGCTTAAATGCCGTCTTCAGCAGCGTCCGGCTTACTTGGAACTTTCGGCACAGCTCCTCCATGGTCAAGTCGTCGCGCAGATGGGCTTTCATGTATTCGGTAACTTCCGACGTAATATCGTGAACCCGGTTTTCCTGCACCGCCAACGGCGGTTTATCGGCGGGAGCTTCCTGCTGCCCGCGCCGGATCAGCTGAATCAGCATATTTTCCAGATGGTTGCGGATCAATTGCTCACTGCCGAACGGCGCTCCTTCGCGGCGGTACAGCTTGCGCATTTTCGGAGAGTCGATCGGCGGATCGAACGACTCGAAGCCGGCTTTGACGAGCGAGGCGAAGATGGCGCGCTCTCTGTCATCCAGGCGAAAAACGCGGTTGCTCGCGAAATAGTCCATAACGGGCGAAACGCATTCGAACGTAATGATAATCACGTTGGGCGTTGACTTTAACGCCGCGCCGCCGCGGTGAAATTCGTTCGGGCCGTAGAAAACGAGATCGCCTTGCTCCAGATGAAACGGAACGTTGTCGACCGTAACGTCCCATTCCCCTTTGTCCACGTAGACGATTTCCCAGAAGTCGTGCTGTTCCCCGGCGAAAAAGTAATCTTTCGGCATTTCCCGGTAAAAAAACGTAATGAGCCTTCGGATCGCGAGATCCTCGCGCAGCTCGAATGTTTCGTAGTTCAAGCGAATCTACTCCTTTGGACAGGGGCGCCGTCGAAAGCGGCAACAGCCTTTTCCCGCCTGCTAGCCCGGGAACAATCGTTCCTTGCACCTATCTTATAAGGAAATGAAGCCCGATACAATTGCCAATTCATATTTTAGGGCATGGAAATAAACGGCCGAAGCTGAAATTAATCGTGGTACATCCGTCAACTTCGTGATAAAATGTTTAAAACAAACAAATAAATGTTTGTTAGAAACATCGATTTCACTCCATTTTCACACCCTCTTTTTTATAATAAACAAGAGGCGCATCTTGGTCACGACCTGACGAATGGCTTGGAATCGAATGCTTATTGCCATTAGAGGAGGAGTCACAATGGGGACGCTTAAGTTTGCCGTTGTTGGAACGGGATGGGTAGCCGGGGAATACTTGAAAGCGATTGCGGCGCGTCCGGATGCCGAGGTCACGGCGGTTATCAGCAAAAATACGGAGCATGCGAAGAGCAGGCTGGCCGAGCTCGGGATCGAAGCGCGCGTTACGGCGAACTACGAGGAAGCGGTGCAGGCGGCGGATGTGGATGCGGTCGTGCTGTGCTCAACGCCGGATTTGCGTCCGGAGCAGGCGGTATTCGCCGCCAAATGCGGCAAACATCTCGTCATGGAGAAACCGCTCTCGATGGACCGCGCAGGACTATGGAGCATGGCCGAGGCGCTGGAGAAAGATCCCGTACATACGGTCGTCAGCTTCGTACTGCGCTGGAATCCTTCGTTCGCGAATACGAAGGCGCTGATCGAGGATGATGCCCTCGGACGCGTGTATATGGCGCAGATCGATTACTGGCACCATGTCGGCCCGCAGTACGGGCAATACCGCTGGAGCAAAACGAAAGCGCAAGGAGGCAGCAGCATGTTGTCCGCAGGCTGCCACGCGGTCGATGCCGTGCGCTACTTCGCCGGCGATATTACCGAGGTTACCGCCTACAGCTGCCGGACGTGGGCCGATTCGGAATATGAGTTCGATCCGAACGCAATCGCCATCTTCAAGCTGAAGAACGGCGGGATCGGCAAAGTATCCTCCTCGCTCGAATGCAAGACGCCGTACAAGTTCAACGTGCATCTGCTCGGCGAGAAGGGCGCGATTATGAACAACCAGCTATTCACCCACAAGCTGCCGGGGCAAAAGGATTACACCACCATTCCGACGATACTTCCGGACAGCGGAGACGTCTCGCATCACCCGTTCGTGGAAGAAATCGACGATTTCATCTTGTCCCTGCGAAACGGAACGTCCACCCGCTGCGACTTCCGGGATGCGTATAAATCGATGGAAGTGAGCTTCGCCATCGACGAATCAATCGCCACGGGCAAGAGCGTCCAATTGCCGCTCGCCTGAACCTGAATCCATCACGGAGAGGATACAAACCAATGACTGTCAAAATCGGTATGATCGGCGCCGGCGGTATCGCCAGAAGCCATATTAACGCGCTCAAAAAAGTAGAGCAAGCCAAGATCGTCTCCATCTTCGACCTGAACACGGCCGGCGCACAGGAAGCTGCAGCCCTCGTAGGAGCGCGCGTTGCCGAAAGCGCGGACGCCCTGCTGAATCCGCAGGAAATCGATGCCGTCTTCATCTGCGTTCCGCAATTTGCCCGCGGCGAATTGGAAGAAATCGCCGCAAAGCGCGGCATCCACATTTTCGTGGAAAAGCCGCTCGGCCTGGAACTCGCCCCAGTACGCCAGAAGGAGCAAACGATTCGCGAATCTGGCGTAATTAACGCGGCCGGCTACGTGCTTCGCTACTTTGATACGGTGCAGAAGGTAAAGCAGTATTTGGAGGGCAAGACGATTCATCTGATCCAGGCGTTCCGGATCGGCGGCTCCCACCCGGCTCCCTGGTGGAGCCAGCTGCATATGTCCGGCGGCAATCTGGGCGATGCGGTGACGCATCAGATCGATATGATCCGTTATTTGGCGGGCGAATACAAGGATGTTACGGCGCAATTCGGCCGCAATTCGCTGCAAACGCTGAAGCCCGAGACGACGATCCCGGATGCGGGAGCCGTCTCGTTCTCGCTGCAATCCGGAGCGGTCGGCACGATTACGGAATCCTGCCTGTCGACGCATTTCAGCGGCTCGGAAATCAAGTTCATCGGCGCCGACTTTATGGTGAATATTACCGGCAACGGCAGGACGGTCTCCATTATCGATAATACGCAGAATATTACGATCACTTCCCGCCAAGATCCGAGCTACGTGCAGGACAAGGCTTTCGTCGAAGCGGTCGCCTCCGGCTCCCGGGAGTCGATCCTGTGCAGCTACGCCGACGGCATCAATACGCTCGCTTTTACGATTGCGGCTTATCAGGCGGCGGAGAAGCGCAGCACGATCAGCCTGTAGAACATTTTTCCTTCGGGATTCATATCATCAGGCCAACGCAAAACAAGGCCGGTCCATGCGACCGGTCTTGTTTTGCGTTGGCCTTGAAGCCCGGCGCCTGCGGAGGATAATGCGTTCGGGCCGCCGAATTACTAAGGCAGACCAGGAAACCTCACAGACGAGAAGGCGGGGCTTTCGCATGCGATCCAAAAAACTGCAGACGATGACGATTACGTTGATCATAATCGCGCTGTGTATTACCTGCTTGTCCATGTTCATGTACATGATCTCCGCTTCTTCGATCAAGCAGGAAGTGAGGAACGCGTACAACGTGTCGCTGCTGAACACGAGAGAAAGAATTGAAAACTACTTCCAGAATATCAACCAGTTGACGCTTCAATTCGAAACAGTGCCCGAAGCCGAGCGGCTCGTCCAGGACAAAGTCGATCAGACCGAGATGGCCACGCTGCTGAAGCTGATGACTCGCATACATGCCTCGATCGACTATGTGGACAATATCGCCGTTTACAACGCGAGAACCCGGGAGATGATCGCCACGAATGGCGCGATGCTCGTCCAATACGACCAATACGAGCCGGTGATCGCCAAATTTCTGCAGATGAACGTATCGTCGGCCTTTGTGAGCATGCAGGTGAAGGAGATGCCGGTTTCCGTATTTATCCGCAAGCTTCCGGTATTCAGCGAGCGGCAGACCGTCTATATGCTGTACCATATCAATCCGGCCTTGTACGATACGTTTCTCGGGACGAATACGTACAACAAGTCGGGCAGCTATTTAATTATCGACGAATACGGACAACTGCTGGCAAGCCGCGGCGTTTTCGAAGACGCCGAGGTCGGCCGCTGGGTGGAGCGCATCAACAGGGACGTGGAAGCCGCCCCGGCCGATCCGAACAATAGAAATACGAGCTCCGTTTTTACCGCGGACGACACGTTCGTTACGTATTTGCCTCCGTCCTTTAACGGCTGGAGCTACGCTTTCGCCATTTCAAACAAAACGTTTTTGCACAAAGCGATCTTTCTACGCGACGTTACGCTTAAAATATCGATTGCCTTGTTTCTGGCGGCGGTCGTGCTGTCGTTCATATCGTCGCATGTGCTCTGGAGGGGCTGGCATCGTCTGAAATCTTGGCTCGATACGAACGCCGCCGGCTTCGAGGCGAGGCAAGGGTCGGCCCGCAACGAGTTCGATGCGTATTTGTCGATCGTGCAAAGCGTCGTCAGCCAGGGCAAGGATTGGAAACGGCAGTCGGACGAGATGCTGCCCGAGCTGAAAGGCGCGATTGGCCTGTCCTTTCTGGAAAACGGAGCGAGAGCGCCCGAATCGCTCAAAAAAATGAAACAGTACGGCATCCCGTTTAAAGAAAATGCGTTTTGCTGCTTCTGCGTCGAGCTGGACTTGCCGCAGGAAAGCGATTATTCCGCCTGGGATGTGGCGGCGCTCGAATACGCAGTCGTTTCGCTGATGCAGGAAGTGATCGACGAGAAAGGGTACGGCTTTGCCGTCAATACCTGGAGGAGCCGGGCGGCGGCCGTTATCAGCAGCGACGACCCGGCGGCCGGGGCGCTGGAGGAGACGACGCGGCATATTACGCGCACGCTGCACCGGTTTATCGAGGAACATTTTCCGGTCACCGTCTCGATCGGCGTCAGCAGAATACGTTCCGACGTTAGCCATCTGAACGTTTGCTATAGCGAAGCGCACGAGATGCTCGACAGGAAGCTGATCTCCGGCGGGAATCAAATATATGAGGCGAACGTGCCGGACGAGGAAGCCGAGGCGATCCGCTTCCCGTTACGCGAGATGGGGAGCGATATTTTTTACGGGATACGAACGCGGGACCGCGAGCTTGCCTACAAGGCGCTTGGGCCGATATTCGAGTTGAAGGACAAGGAGAACGTCCACTACAAGTGGTTTCAAAGCCATATGGTCGAGCTGGCGCAATCGGTATACCACCAATTTTATGCCTACGCGAAAGGGCTGGAAGTGCCGGAACCGAAGCTCGACGAACTGCTTCAGATTTCGTCGCTGGAAGCGTGGGCGGCCTGGTTCAAGCGGGATTGCATCGATAGGCTGATCTCGCGGCTGGAGGAGCAGCACCGGACGGGTTTGGCCGCTGCTGCCGCGAAGCTGGAGGCTCACGCGAGAGAGCATATCGAATCCGATCTGCAAATCGAATCGTGCTGCAAGCAGCTCGGCATCCCCGTATCGTTTGCGAAGCAGGCGCTGAAGGAGGAGAAGGGCGCCACGTTTAACGAGCTGGTCCTGCAGCTGCGGATCGAACGGGCGAAGCTGTGGTTCGAGAACGAGGACTGCAGTGTGGAAGAGGTGGCGAGAAGGCTGCAATACAGCAACGCGCAAAATTTCTCCCGCATGTTCAAAAAGGAAGTCGGCGTAGCACCCGGGCAGTACCGCTCCGCCGCAAAGGCGCTAAAAAACGGCTAAACCCCCGAGCCGATCGATGGTCATTTGGCGCAAATCGGGCTTTTGACGAAAATGACACATCGTTTCACCTGCCCGAAAGCGGCCCGTTTGGCGGAATTGATTATGGATCGCGCCGGACAGATACCGGTATGATCGGCTTGGGATGAAGAACGAGCGACAGGCTCCGAGCGTCCCGACATACACCAAAGAAGGGGGCCACCATACATGGCAAGGACTAAAACGATGCGGAGGCTGTACGTGCTGCCGCTCGCGCTCACGCTGTTGGCCGCGTCGGCCTGCTCGTCCGGTTCAAGCGGAACGGCTACGAAAGATTCGCAATCGGGCGCAGCGGCGCAGAAAGTAACGATCACTGTAGCAAGAAGCGCCGATCCGCCGGCCGTGCTCACCGAGGAAAACCCGGCGATCAAGTATTTGCAGGACAAGATCGGGGCGGAGTTCAAATTCGAGATGTACCCGAGCAATCTGTACGCAGAAAAAATAAGAGTGAAGCTGGCCGGCGGAGACATTCCCGACGCGTTCGTCTGGAACCTGGGACTCGATTCCCTGGTCATGTCGCTCATCCAGGCGGACAAAATCGTGCCGCTCGATTCGTACATCGCACAGTATCCGGGTTTGAAGTCGCTCGAGAAGTACAACCGGGTCCGATACGACGGCAAAATATGGGCGATTACGGGGGCGATCAATCCGGTTAATTCGAGCGACATCCCGCTCATCCGGCAGGACTGGCTCGAAAGCCTAAAGCTGCCGATGCCCAAAACGACCGACGATTTGCT
Organism: Paenibacillus ginsengarvi; assembly: GCF_003626695.1. Taxonomy (GTDB): domain Bacteria; phylum Bacillota; class Bacilli; order Paenibacillales; family NBRC-103111; genus Paenibacillus_AB; species Paenibacillus_AB ginsengarvi. Next base: position 113,677 of record NZ_RBAH01000021.1, on the reverse strand, counting down.
GAAAGTGGCGACGGCTTTCGCCAAAAACGATCCGGATAAAAACGGCAAAAACGATACGTACGGCATTACGTTATCGAACGGTTTCCTGGAGCCCGGTCTGGAAGGGACGAACGGGATCGCTCAAGCGTTCGGTCTCGATAACGCTTTCATGAAGCAGGCGAACGGAAAATACGTTCCGCAAATCGCCGATCCCCGGTTCAAGGAATTTTTGGATTGGATGCAGAAGGCGTATGCGGCCGGGGCGATCGATCCGGACTTTATTACGACGGACGCGTCGGGCAGCAATTCGAAGATCAGCTCGCAGGGGACGGCGGGCCTGATATTTTCGTACGGGACTTTAATCAACGCGTTGGAAGAGCCGAACGGGCTGAAGAAAAAAGATCCGAACGCAAAACTCGTGCCGATGGAAGCGATTGTCGGTCCTCACGGCGACCGCGGGGCGAAGGCGCGGGTATCGCTCGCAGGCATTTTTATATCCAAATCGGCGGCTAGCAATCCGCAAAAGATGAAAAAGATAATGGAATGGCTGGAATGGGGCACGACGAAGGAAGGCGAAGCGTTCTCCAATTACGGCGTCGAAGGCGTCGATTATACGAAGGACGCGAGCAGGAATATCAACGTCAACAAGGACGCGTATGCGAAAAACAAGCCGAGCACGCTTCTTTATACGAGAACGCTGCAGCCGACCGCCGAAGTGGGTGTGTCCAAGCAAACATCGCAGGAAACGCAGGAGCTGGTCAGCAAAGCGGCCGTCATGAACGAGCCGTATCTGAAGTACACGACGACCTCCGAAGCGTATTCGCCTAAACTGACGAAATATCGCAGCGAAATTCAGAGCTTTATCGTCGAGAACGTTTCGAAGGCGATTATCGGCAAAATCCAGCTGAGCCAGTGGGACCAAGTCGTCAAAGACTGGTACTCGCGCTTTGAAGGCGACAAAATCGTCGACGAAGTCACCGAATTTATGAAAAAGATGTAGGCGCGAGCGGGCGGGTTCGTTGGGACCCGTTCGCCGTTTGGTTCAGGAAGGAGCTTCGGACATGCTGGCCAGAACGGAAACCGCGAAATCGCGTTTCGGGGAATACTGCAAAAAAATCGCGAAGGACCGGCTGTTGTATTTGCTGGCGCTGCCCGGCATCTGTTATTTTCTAATTTTCAAATATGCGCCCATGTACGGGATTTTGATTGCGTTTCAAGACTATAATCCTTTTCTCGGCATGTTCAAAAGCGACTGGGTCGGATTTTATCATTTCGAGCGGCTGTTCCATTACGCCGACTTCTGGAAAATATTCCGCAACACGATCGTTATCAGCCTGCTTAATTTGATTTTCTTTTTTCCGGCGCCGCTTCTATTATCGCTGCTGCTGCACGAGGTTCGCCACATGCTGTACAAACGGGCGGTCCAGACCGTCATGTACTTGCCCCATTTCGTCTCCTGGGTCGTCATCGGTTCGCTTACGATCACGTTCCTCGACTCGAAGGGAGCGGGGATGGCCTTCTTCGCAAGTCTGGGCTATCAAGGGCAAATTTTGCAGGATGAGTCCTACTTTTGGGGACTCGTTACGATGCAGTCGATTTGGAAGGAAATGGGCTGGGGCACGATCATCTTTTTGGCGGCGCTCGCCGGTATCAATCCCGAGCTGTACGAGGCGGCCCGCGTCGACGGAGCCAGCCGCTGGAAGCAAATGCTGCATATCACGCTGCCGCAAATTATGTTTACGATCGTGCTGATGCTTATTTTGCGTCTCGGCGGCATACTCGATTTGTCGTTCGATCAGCTGTATTTGATGGGCAACCCGGCGGTTTTAAGCGTGGCCGAGGTGTTCGACACTTATGTGTACAAAGTCGGCGTGATGCAGGGCAATTTCAGCTATGCGACGGCGATCGGCATGTTCAAATCGGTGATCGGATTGATTTTGGTCCTGTCGGCCAACTACGTCGCTCGCAAGACGAGCGAATATGCGCTTTTTTAAGGTGGGAAGCGAATGTCCAGCCGTTTAGTCGTCAAGCTGAACGATTTCATCATTTATACGGTTCTCGGGTTATTGTCGCTAATTATGATTTATCCTTTATGGAACGTGCTCATGGGCTCTTTGTCGCTGCCGCATCTGGTTCATCAGGGGATGATTTTGTTTTGGCCGAAAGGATTTTCGCTGGCCGCTTACACGACCGTGTTCGGGACGGAAAATTTCGTCCGGGTGTTTTATAACACGGTGTGGATTACCGTTGTCGGAACGGCGGTCGGCATGCTGATGACGATTACGATGTCTTATACGTTGTCGAAGAAAAGGGTCTCCGGCTCGAGCGCCATGCTGTTTATGGTTTTTTTCACGATGCTGTTTTCGGGCGGCATGATCCCGACGTACCTCGTCGTCAAGTCGCTGGGGCTGATCAATAGCCTGTGGGCGCTCATCTGGCCGAACGCCGTCGGCGCTTTTAACGTGATGATTATGGTATCCTTCTTCCGCTCGTTTCCGTCCGAATTGGAGGATTCGGGCAAAATCGACGGCTGCAACGACATCGGGCTGCTGTTCCGCATCATCGTGCCGTCCTCGCTGCCGATCATCGCGACGCTTACGCTGTTTACATCGGTCGGCCAATGGAATACGTTCATGCAAGCGGTGCTGTATATAAACGATGCAGGGAAATATACGCTGCAAGTGCTGCTTCGGCAGCTGTTGTTCCAGATGTCGTCCCAAGACCTGGATACGATGCTGCAGGAGCCGATTCCGAATATTGCCGTTACCGTCAAGTTCAGCATGATCATCATTGCGACGGTGCCGATTCTGCTTGTTTATCCGTTTTTGCAAAAATATTTCACCAAGGGCGCGCTGATCGGCTCGCTGAAAGGGTAACGGCAGGCGGAAGCCGTGCGGCAAGTGAAGTTCGCGTTAGCAAACGAGGAAGCTTACAGCTCCGCCTTCGGGCGGCTGCCGTAAGCTTTTTTGGGTTTGGGGCGGGTGCGCAGCAGAAAGAACGGTTAAGGCGGTTCTTTCCGTAGCGGGCGGATGACGGCGGAAGTATAATGGAAAAGCTCTTCAGTCGGTTGCAGGCGGAACCGGAATGCCGCTATTAGCTGCCAGGGCTTTACACGAAAATACCGCTCTGGACGCAAACGATCGGAGGTTGAACCGTATACGCTCTTATGTTCGATGCTTTCGCGAAGCGACCGCTGTGTTGTACGCGCTGGAACGGAAGCCTGTGCTTGTGATGGCGCTGGCTGCTCTTGTGTCGCTGCCGGTTATGCCAGCCGAGCTATGGCTGGTCAAAACGTTTGTCGACCGCGTCGGAACCTGGTCGGCGCAAGATTCGCTCGGACCGATCGTGGCGATAGCCGCCTTGATCGCCGCGCTGCGTGTTATGGGCAATATTATACTGGGCGTGCCGATGCCGATGGCGCAGACGCGGCTGAACGAGATCGGGACGGTTGAAGGACAGAGGCGCATCCTGCAAAAGGCGGGCCGGCTCCCGCTCGCCGCAGCGGAGTCGCCGGCTGTGCACGATCTGCGCGAGCGGGCGATGCAGGCATCGTTGTACGACATTTACAATACCGGCATTCAGCTGTTGACATCGGCGTTACAGAACGGGGCGCTGCTGGCGATTTTGCTGCTGTACGGTCAGTGGATTCCGGCCGCCGCCGTATGCGCGGCCTCGCTCCTGCTGGCGTTCGTCTCCGGTCGCGCGGCGGACCGTATGGAGCGGCTCGCCCGCGATCAAACCCCGGACCGCAGGCTGGTGGTTTACTACGGTTCGCTGCTGACGAAGCGGGAGGCGGCCAAAGAAATTCGGCTTTTCGGGCTGGGCGGCTTGCTCGGCGGGCGCTGGCGCGAGTTGTCCGAGCGACAAGTCCGGGAAACGGGCGCGGCGGTCCGGTCGGCCGAGCTGCGCAAGCTGGGCCCCGAGTTTTTATCGGCCGTCGTCGGCGCTCTGCTCGCGGCCCTGCTTGTTCTGCTGCCAGGTGCAGGCCGGCTTGGCGCAGGCGACTTTTCCATCCTGCTGCTGAGCGGGGCCATGCTCGTCTCCGGGCTTCCCGGCTTGATCGGAAGCGGCGTTACGCTGCGAAGGCAGCAGATGAGGTGGGACGACTACAACGCCTATATGTCGCTTGAAGACGACGCACCGATAACGGACGAGGGGCAGACTGCCGCCTCATCCGGTGGAATGGCGGTGCAGATTACGGGGCTCCGGTTCCGTTACCCGGGAGTGGAGCGCGAAACGATTCGCGGCGTCGATCTGACGATAACGGCGGGCAGCCGGGTGGCGCTCGTCGGCGACAACGGCGCGGGCAAGTCGACGCTCGTCAAGCTGCTGGCGGGTTTGTACGCCCCGACCGGCGGCGAGGTCGTCTGGAAGGACGGCTCAGGTCGGCGATTGATGGGTGTGGCGGAGGGCGGCGGACTGTCCGCGGTGTTTCAGGATTTCGCAAAGCTGTACATTTCGGTGCGGGAGCATACGGCGATCGGCCGTCTGGATGCGCTGGCGGACGATGCGGCGCTGCACGAGGCGCTTCGTTTGGCCGGAAGCAAGCCGTACGATCTGGACGTCCAGCTTGGCGCCATGTTCGGCGGCTTCGAGCCGTCGGGCGGCGAGTGGCAAAAGCTCGTCACCGCAAGGGCGCTGCTGCGCGACTCCGGTTTCGTCTTCTTCGACGAGCCGACGGCCGCGCTCGATCCGCTGGCCGAGAAGGAAGCGTTCGAGATGTTTATGGAGGTGACGGCCGGGCGGACGGCTTTGCTCGTCACCCACCGGCTCGGGGCGGCGAAGCTGGCCGATTCGATTATCGTGTTACAGGACGGGACGGTTGCGGAGCAAGGGACGCACGAGCAGCTTATGGCGCTCGGCGGCGTGTACAGCCGGATGTTCCGTCTGCAATCGAGCTGGTACGAGTGAGGAGGAGAAGATGAAGTCGAATTCGCTAGCGGCCGTCGTCCGCGGAGTCGTTCCGCTGCTTGTAACCATAGGGCGCAGCATGCCCGTCCTGACGGCGGTATGGCTGCTGCTTCCGCTGCTCCTCGGGGCGCTGCTTGTTCCGCTGTTCGCCTCGCAGAAGCAGCTTATCGATCTGTTTGTCTCCGGCGCAGGAGCAGGTGTCGGGTCCTGGTCCGAGCGCGCCCGCGAGGCGTTGACACCTCTCGCGCTGATGCTTGGCGCCGCGCTGCTTCGCGTTATCGTAACGAGCGCGCAGAACGTGACAGACTCCCATTTTCGCGGCAAAGCCTCGATGCTCGTGCAATCGCTTGTGCAGCAAAGCGCCGTTCGCGCGCCGCTGGAGAAGATGGACGATCCGGTCTACTACGACCGGCTGCAGCGGGCCCGGGCCGTCGCCGGGGAAGATTTGTTCGGCGTGCTCCAGAACGCGTTCTCGGCGCTGCGGCTTGCCACCGAACTGCTCGGCTTGCTCGCCGTAGCTTCCGCTGCCGGGCCTGGTATCGCGCTGCTGCTGGCGGCGGTATTCGCGTTTTCGTTTACGATTCGCCTCGAGGCGGATATGGTCAAACGGCGGCTGAACCGCGACTTGACTCGCTCCGGTCGGGAATCGGACTACTTGCGCGAGACGATCGTACGGCCGGAGACGATCCGGGATATGCGGATCGCCGGATCGATCCCGTATCTGACAGACAAGTTCGCCGGCGGTATGCTCCGGTCGCTCGTGCTCCGCGGCAACGCCAACCGGCGGGAAATCCGCCGCGGTATCGCCTCGTCCGCCGCGCAGATCGCCGGTTTGTTCGGGGCGCTCGTGTGGATGGCCTCGCGGATGGCGGACGGGTTTATGACGGCCGGTACGATTATCGTCGTCTTTCAGGCGATGCGCGGAGCGTACGGCATATCGAGCCGGGCCGCGTTTCCGGTCGGGAAAATGTATATCCAGAGCGCCAAAATCGTCGATCTGATTGAATTTCTCCGCGAGGCGAAGCAGGAGACGGGCGATCCCAGTCGTCCGGCCCTTGCGACCGCAGGGAAGGACGATGGAGAAGGAGGAGCGGAGACGCCGGTCATTCGTGCCGCCACCGCTGCCATAGGACGTACTGGGCGAATCGATTTGGAGCGAGTGAGCTACAAGTACGCTGGCGCGGCGAGCGAGACGCTTCGAGATATCCGGCTGACGCTCCATCCGGGAGAAACGGTGGCGCTTGTCGGCGATAACGGCGCAGGCAAGTCGACGCTCGTCAAGCTGCTGCTCGGCTTGTACCGCCCGACCGGCGGCCGGATCTTATGGGACGGCGTCGATTACAGGGAGCTGGAGCCGGAGGAGCTGCGCGGGCGCGTATCCGCCCTGTTTCAAGATTTCGTGCGGTACGAAACGACGCTGCGGGATAACGTCACCTTCGGGCGCCTGGAAGCGGGGGCGAACGACGAATCGCTGCGGCGCGCCTTGAGCGCGGCGAGCATCGATTCGCCCGAGCGGCTGGCGGGAGGGCTCGACGGTCGCGTGGGGCAACTGACGGAGGGCGGTCGCAGTATGAGCGGCGGCGAGTGGCAGCGCCTGGCGATCGCGCGCGCCGCGTTTCGGGAGTCGCAGCTGCTCGTGCTCGACGAGCCGACGGCGGCGCTCGACCCGCAGCGCGAGAGCGAGCTGTACCGCTCGTTTCGCGAGCTGGCGAAAGGGCGGACGGTGCTGTTCGTGTCGCACCGGCTCGGCTGGGCCCGCTTTGCCGACCGGATCGTCGTGCTGCAGGCCGGGGCGATCGCCGAGGAAGGAACGCACGACGCGCTTATGGCGGCCGGCGGCGAGTACGCGTCCATGTTTCGCGCGCAGGCGGAGTGGTACCGGGGCTAAGGCGGGGCCGTAGCATCCGGCTCCGTATGCAGGATGTCTTGGTCCGAATAAGGCCCCGATATGTTTATTTTGTTCCATGAAATCGCATGATCCTTTACATGGCTCTCCTCTTCCGCAGAGGGGAGCTTTTTTGCTGTTTTTAGAACCGTAACCGCTCAGTTTTGCTCCAAAGCTGCTGGAACAGGCTTTTGAGAAAGGCCCATTTTGATAAACGCCATTGACAGGTCGACTATTATGTAATACTATATAGCAGTAGTAAGTAATACAGGATACCAGTTATACAGAATAGCGAAGGGTGATTGTGCTGGAAAACCTAACGGAAATGCTCAAAGGCGTGCTTGAGGGCTGCGTCCTTGAAATCATAAGCCGCAACGAAACCTACGGTTACGAAATCACGCGGCGGCTGAATGCCCTTGGCTTCACAGATGTTGTGGAAGGAACGGTGTATACGATCCTGCTCCGGCTCGAAAAAAGCAAGCTGGTGGAGATTGCCAAGAAACCTTCCGATATGGGTCCGCCGCGAAAGTTTTTTACGCTCAACGATGCGGGGCGCGAGGAGCTGAGAAGGTTTTGGGAAAAGTGGGAGTTCGTCGCGTTGAAACTCAACCAATTAAAGGAGGAGCAATCCAATGTCTGAGTTTTTCGATAATTATCTCAATATCAAAAAAATGATCCAGAGCAAGCGCGAGTACAAGCAGCAGATGGCCAGGGTGGAGGCTCTGCCGAAAGACTATCAATACGTGTTTAAGAAAATCCAGGGACATATGTGGATGTTCGCGGCGGGATCGGGCTATGACATGATGAAGATCCATTATGACCTGATCGAACTGTTCGAGTCCGGCGCGGCGGACGGCAAGCATGTTCTGGACATTACCGGCGAGGACGTGGCGGGGTTCTGCGACGAGCTTCTGCGCAGCGCCCAGACTTATACGGAAAACTGGCGTGAGGCGCTCAACCGCGACATCCTGAAAAAGCTTGGAAAGGGGAACGATGCAAAATGAAGGAACCCGCCATTCAAGTGAACCATTTAAGAAAATCGTTCAAAGATACGGAAGTGTTGAAAGGTGTAAATTTTGAGGTGGAAAAAGGCAGTATTTTCGCTCTGCTGGGCTCCAACGGAGCGGGCAAAACTACTATTGTCAAAATTCTCTCTACGCTGCTGAAGCATGATGACGGAACCGCTACTGTTAATGGCTTCGATATTTCGTCAATGCCGGACTCGGTACGGCAGTCGATCAGCCTGACCGGGCAGTTTGCCGCCGTGGACGAGGTTTTGACCGGGCGGGAAAATGTGATTATGATCGCCAAGCTTCGGCATCTGAAACAACCGCGTCAGATTGCGGACGATTTGCTGAAACGATTCGGCTTGACTGACGCCGCCAACCGCAGGGCCTCCACTTATTCGGGCGGTATGCGCCGCAGGCTCGATATCGCCATGAGCCTGATCGGTAAACCGCAGCTTATTTTTCTCGACGAACCGACCACAGGTCTTGATCCCGAAGTACGCATCGAGGTTTGGAAGGTGGTCAAGGAGCTTGCCGCAGGCGGCACAACGGTGTTTCTGACCACGCAGTATTTGGAGGAAGCCGAGCAGCTTGCGGATCGAATCGCCATTTTGCATGAGGGCAGGATTATTGCTAATGGCACGTTATCGGAGCTGAAAAAGCTGTTCCCGCAAGCGAAGGTGGAGTATGTTGCCAAACAGCCGTCGCTAGAGGAGATCTTCCTCGCCATCGTCGGCAAGAAGGAGGCCATATAAATGGAAACGGCAAAGAATCACTTCTTTAGCGATATGAGCGTAATGCTCGGACGCTCCATGCGCCATATTTTGCGCAGCATGGACACCATCATCACGGTTTGCATCATGCCGATTGCGTTTATGCTGCTGTTTGTTTATGTGTTTGGCGGCGCAATCCAAACCGGTACGGATAACTATGTGAACTACCTGCTGCCCGGCATCCTGCTGATTGCGATAGCAAGCGGTATTTCCTATACGGCTTACCGCTTGTTTCTGGATAAGCAGCGGGGCATTATCGAGCGGTTCCATTCCATGCCGATTGCGCGTTCCGCCGTGCTATGGGGACATGTGCTGACCTCGGTTGTATCCAATGCCATTTCTGTTGTCGTCATCATTCTTGCAGCGCTTATTATGGGTTTTCGCTCGTCGGCGGGGGTACTGTCTTGGCTTGCCGTAGCCGGAATACTCATCCTGTTTACGCTGGCTTTGACGTGGATCGCGGCGATTGCCGGACTGTCTGCCAAGTCGGTGGAAGGGGCAAGCGCGTTCTCCTATCCGATCATTTTCCTGCCGTTTATCAGCTCGGCGTTTGTGCCGACCGAGTCGATGCCGTCTATCGTTCGCGCCTTCGCCGAGAACCAGCCGGTGACCTCGATCGTGGAAGCTATTCGTGCCTTGCTGTCGGGCCAGCCGCTGGGGAATGATATTTGGATCGCCATAGTGTGGTGCGTCGGGATTACGATTGTGGCTTATCTCTTTGCGATGAGGGCGTATAAAAAGCAAGTACGATAAAATGAACCTCACGCTTGTAATTGTTCTTTCCGATCTGCGGCTGCGCGAAACCGGCAAACCTAGTATAGGCAAGACCGAATCTTTTTAACAGCATTCTTGTAAAACGTTCACACCTTCTGGAACTTCGCCTTATTCTTGTTTCGGGCTTCCGACTCCAAATCTGCGCTATGCGCAGATTTTTTTGTGCTTATGCGGAATAGCCGTTGTAATTGAGAATGATTATCAATATAATGAATAGCGACGAACGTTATGGACATGCAGTTTGGAATTGGAAAGGGCTGGGCGAAACGAATGAAACTGGACGACCATCTGTTGCTGTGGAATCAGGCATCTGTCAAAGTGATGGATATAAGGCATAGAAGCATGGAGCGCGGGGAGGAGCTGCTCGGCTACCGGCTGCCGGCCAACGTGTTTCTGTATGCGACCCGCGGAAATGCGCAAGTGCGGATTGACGGGGTACCGCATGAGGCGCAGCGATTTCATGTCCTACACGGGGGGAAGGGCGCTTGCCTCGATATTGCGGCCCAGCCATCGTTCGAATATTACATGATCATGTACAAGGCGTCGGCCTCCTTTCCGAGCCGGCAGGAATTTATGCGGCAAGCGGAGACGGGCGATCCGTTTCGCATGCAGTACGGATTCGAGCCGCATTACCCGATTTTGCTGCTAGATATCGCCCAGCGGATGGCGAAGGAATGGAGCGCAGCCGGTCTGCTCGGCAAGTTTCACACGAAGTCGCTATTTTATCAGTTCGTTTACGAGATTATGCGGCAGCTCGACCGACAAGGGATCGAGCCGGTCAAGCCGGACCCGGTCGCCCAAGCGGTGCTGTTCATGAACCAGCATTACGCGCGTCCGATTACGCTCGAATCGCTCGTGGAGATGCTGGACTGCAATCCGCGGCAATTTTTAAGATGGTTCAAAAGCCGGCACCAGACGAGCCCGATCGATTATTTAATCAGGCTTCGAATGGCTAAAGCGAAGGACCTGCTGCTTCGGACCGACTGCACGCTCAAGGAAATTGCGGAAAGCGTCGGTTACCCGGACAGCTACTATTTCAGCCGCCTGTTCAAAAAAAACGAGGGCGTTTCTCCGACTGCGTTCAAGGAAAAAACGCAAAAGCGGGAGCCGCGTCCAAATAATCCATCCTTCCTGTCGACATCTCCCATTGCTGCGCGAAGGCTTCGACGTTATAGTGTTAATGGAATTGATAATCATTATCAGTATGAGGGAGAGGGACATTTACCGATGCGCAGAAGGACCGGAACATCTATGGCCGCTACGCTGCTCGTTTGCTTCGCTTTGCTGCTTAGCGCATGCTCGGGAGGTACGGCAAATCCGAATACGGGGGCCGGGGGGACGGCAGGACAACAACAAAATACGGAGGCTACGGCACCGGCGACCAAGCCTTCCACCGATAAAGAAACGCCTCGTGTCATCAAACACGCGATGGGCGAAACGACGGTGAACGGCACGCCTAAGAGAGTCGTCATTCTAACCAACGAAGGAACGGAGGCGCTGCTTGCGGTCGGCGTGAAGCCGGTCGGCGCCGTCCAATCGTGGATCGGGACGCCGTGGTACGACCATATCAAGGACGAGATGAAAGACGTTACGGTCGTCGGCGATGAGCTGCAGCCGAATATCGAAATGATCGCAAGCTTGAAGCCGGATCTCATTATCGGGAACAAAGTCCGGCAGGAGAAAATATACGAGCAGCTGAAGCAGATCGCGCCGACGGTATTCGCGGCCGATCTGGGCGGCGACTGGCAGATCAATTTCAAGCTGTACATGGAAGCCATCAACAAGAAGGACGAAGGCGATAAGGCGATGGCGGCCTTCAACAAACGTGTGGCCGATGTGAAGGCGAAGCTGGGCAGCAAGGCGGCAACGAAAGTGTCGATCGTCCGGTTCTCCGCGTCGCAGGTGCGCATTTACCAGAAGCAGACGTTCTCCGGCGTACTGCTGAGCCAGCTCGGAATCGCTCGCCCGGCCGCTCAGGATAAAGATAATTTCATCGAGGTAATGACGAAGGAAACGATCCCGAGCATGGATGGAGACGTCATGTTTTATTTCGTATCGGAAGTGGCTGGGAAGAACGATGCGGCGAAGGTTGTAGAGGAATGGAAGAACGATCCAATGTTCAAAAACTTGAACGTCGCCAAAACGAACAAGGTGATCCAGGTGGACGAAGGGATCTGGAACTCGGCAGGCGGCTACAAAGCAGCGAATCTGCTGCTGGATGAGCTTGCCGCTTATTTCGGAGTGAAGTAACCTAAACGCTAGCCGGCGTCGGCTCGATGGTGACGCCGGTTTTTTTTCCTGTTCAGGACATGAAAGAGGTGGGGACAATGGGGTAGTGATGCAAAGCCGAAGGCGGAAGGTGATCGGACTTGCCGCCGGGTGTGCGATCCTCCTGCTCGGGATGCTGGCCGGCGTCCTGTTCGGGCTGAAGCAATTCGGCCTCCGCGACCTATGGCTCGCGTATACGCAGTTTAACGGCTCGAACGAGCATCTGATCCTGACGACTACACGCGTTCCCCGGGTACTGATCGCCGCCGCCGTCGGAGCGAGCCTGGCCGTAGCCGGAGCGATTATGCAAGTGCTCACGAGAAACCCGATGGCTTCGCCGTCTCTGCTCGGAATCAATTCCGGCGCTGTTTTGTTTATTGTTGTCGGACTTGCCTTTACCGGTACGGCGCTGCCTATGAGCGGCATGATCTGGGTCGCTTTCGGCGGAGCGGCGATAACGTCCCTGTTCGTTTATGCGCTGAGCATGCAGGGGGGCGGCGGCTTCGAGCCGGTCAAGCTGACGCTGGCCGGAGCGGCTGTCGCCGCTTTCGCCTCCTCCGTCACCTCGGGGATCATGCTTATTCACAAGCAGTCGCTGGAAACGGCGCTGTTCTGGATGATCGGCTCCGTATCGGGCAGACAGCTTAGCCATCTGCTGTCCGTCCTGCCGTATTTGTGCGCCGGCTGGCTTCTCGCGATGCTGATCGCGAGCTCGCTTAACGTAATGGCGCTCGGAGACGACAGCGCGAAGTCGCTCGGCCAGCGGCTAACGCTGATCCGGGCTGTCGCCGCGCTTGCGGTCGTCCTTCTGGCCGGCGGCTCCGTAGCGGCGGCGGGACCGATCGCCTTCGTCGGACTGATCGTACCGCATCTGTGCCGGTACGCAGTAGGCAGCGATCACCGCTGGCTGCTTCCTTATAGCGCCTTAACCGGTGCGATTTTGCTGGTAGTGGCCGATCTCGCCTCGCGTTTCGTCCTTATGCCGAAGGAAGTTCCGGTCGGCGTCGCAACGGCAATCATCGGTGTTCCGTTCCTAATCTTTGTAGCGAGAAGGAGGAACCCATGAGCAGACGTCCGGCATGGAAACATGCAGCGATCATAAGTACGCTTGCAGCAGCGGCGCTCGTCCTGGCCGTCTTGTGCCTGTCGATCGGCAGCGTATCCGTTCCGATTCGGGACGTGTTACTGTCTCTTTTCGGCATGAACGGGGAAGGAAACGATCTGATTATTAGACAGTTTCGTTTGCCGCGTATCGTGGCGGCGCTGCTGATCGGCGCGGCATTGGCTGTGTCCGGCAGCCTGCTGCAGGGGGTCATCCGCAATCCGCTCGCCTCGCCGGATCTGCTCGGCGTTACGGGCGGCGCTTCGGTGGCGGTTGTCGCCTTTATGACCGTTTTTACCGGCTACAGCATTCACTTCGTGCCGGTCATCGCGATAGCCGGCGCCTTCGCGGCGGCTGCGGTCAACTATTTGTTCGCCTGGAGGAAGGGAGTCACTCCGTCCAGACTCGTGCTGATCGGTATCGGCATCTCGACGGCGATGAGCGCTTTAACGATGTTTTTGCTGCTCAGCGGGCCGGCCTATCTTGCGGCCCAGGTGCTGAACTGGATGACGGGCAGCTTATACGGAACGAACTGGAGCTATATCAAGGCCATCTGGCCGTGGATCGTCGCTCTGATCCCTCTATCGCTGCTGTATGCGAAGGAGCTGGATATTCAGGCGCTTGGCGAAGAAACGGCGGTCGGCCTCGGCAGCAGGCTTCAACTGAGCCGGCTGGCCGCGATGCTGCTCAGCGTCGCCCTCGCCGGGGTAGCGGTGGGCATCGCCGGCACGATTTCCTTCATCGGCCTGCTAGCGCCGCATATGGCGAGAAGGCTCGTCGGCAATCGCTACGGCATCGTTATTCCGACGGCGGCGCTTATCGGCGCGATCGTGCTGCTGCTTGCCGATCTGGCGGGAAGAACGCTGTTCCAGCCGCTCGATATTCCTGCAGGCGTGTTCACCGCCGGCGTGGGAGCGCCTTTTTTCCTGTATCTTTTGTTCAGGCGCAAAAGGCCAGGGGCCTAGAATCAAAAGAAGCAACGCCCGCAAACCGCGCGGCGTTGCTTTTTATTTGTACAGTCGCATCCTTCGTCTGCCCCTCATTCCGCCTCGACCCATAACTTCAGCGTCACATAGTCCGTCTTGCCGCTGCCGAGCAAGGGCAGCTTCTCCGTGTAACGCAGCTGCGAAGGAACGAGCAGCGGAGACCCGCCGAGCGCCCGAATTCCTTCTTTCAGTTCCGCGAGCGTCAACTGCGGCGACGTATGGAACAGCACGATCCGTTCGCCTTTGCGCGCATCGGGGATGCTGACCGCCGCCGATTCCATATTTGGTATACACTTCGCGACAAGCTCCTCGACGGCGTTCAGCGAGATCATTTCTCCGGCGATTTTAGCGAATCGTTTCCGCCTCGACAGAACAGTGACGAAGCCGTCCCGATCAATGTCCACGATGTCGCCGCAATCGTACCAGTCCGGACACGCCACGAATCCTTCGCCATGCAGCAGATAACCCTTCATCACGTTCGGGCCGCGTACGTACAAGCTGCCTCCTTCGATGCCGGGCACTTTCTCGAGCACGCATTCGATGCCCGGCAGCAGCCGCCCGACCGTGCCTTTTTTGAACGCCAGCGGCGTATTCAGCGCAAGCACTGGCGCCGTTTCGGTCGTGCCGTAGCCTTCGAGAATGCGGATGCCGAATTTGTCGTACCAGAGCTGGCGCACGTCCTCCTTCAGCTTCTCCGCCCCGGCGACTACATACCGCAGCGAATAAAAGTCATAAGGATGGGCAACCCGCCCGTAAGCGGCGAGAAACGTGGACGTTCCGAACAGGATGGTTGCATTACTCGCATATACAAGCTCGGGAATAGCTTTGTAATGAAGCGGACTCGGGTGCAGAAACAGCTTCATGCCGCTTACTATCGGCAGCAGCGTGCCGGCGGTAAGGCCGAACGAGTGAAACATCGGCATCGCGTTGAACACTTTATCCTTCGCCGTAAAATCGATAGAGCATCGCGCCTGCTGGATGTTGGCGTACAGGTTGCGGTGGCTCAGAACGACCCCTTTCGGCTTGCTCTCGCTGCCCGAGGTGAACAGAATAACCTCGCCGGGTCCCGGCAGCGCCGGCCGCTTGAGCCGGCAATCGAGCCAGCCGCCGAGCTTGTCGCCGGCGCCGATGGACGCTTTCACATCTTCCAGATAAAGCACCCTGATACGCTGCTGCCCGAACAGCTCCACGACACTGTGCAGCTTCGCCTTCTCCACAAATTCGCGGGAGGTAACGATCGTCTGTATGGAGGCGGTTTCGCAGCAGTCCAGCATAACGGAGGCGCCGCTGGAGAAATTGAGAATTGTCGGCGTTTTGCCGATCTTCACGAGCGCAAAAAAGGCGACAACATGAGCGATTGCGTTCGGCATCAGGAGCGCGACGTTCGTCTCGCCGCGAAGCATACCGGACAGCCTCTGACCGAGCACGCACGTCCCAAGCACAAGCCGGTCGTAGCTGAGCTTTTGCCCGGAGGCATCCTCGCATACCGGGAAACCGCCGCCGTTTCGCTCCGCCGCTGCGAGCAGCTCGTCGAACAGATTGACGTCTGGCTTCATCCGGCTTTCGAACAGCTCCCGGCGCAGCATTTGATCGATCTGTGCGGCCGCCTGTTCCTTCTGCGCTTTGACGGAACGGGCCGGATCGAACCGGAGCCGGTACGGGCTGCCGATCATTAGTTGGACTTCCGGGAAGAGCCGCCGTTTGACCATGCCGCCCAGATAGCTCAGCTTCGACCGCTCCAGTCCGTTGATCGCGACCGGATGGATCGGAACGCCGGTTTTGAGCGCGATATAACCGACGCCGCTGTACATTTTCATCAAACTGCCGGTCGTCGTAATACGGCCTTCGGGAAAAATGACGAGCGGGCTTCCTTTCTGGACCGTCTTGATCATGCTGCGCACCGAATACGGATTGAGCGGATCGACGGTCACGATCCTGCAATATTTCAGCACAAAAGCAAATCGTGTAGCGATCTGCGTATTCACGACGAACACGACATCCCGCGGCAGTGCGAGCATCAGAAACAAACCGTCCAGCAGCGAGACGTGATTCGGCAGCAGCAGCGCCGGCCCAGACGGATCGAACCGCTCCAGGCCGCTAATGCGGGTGCGGAACAAGCGAAACAAGATCCAACGAAGCAGGGGAACTATCACCTTCACGGCGGTCAACTCCTTATCGCACAACAGGTACATGGCCCGGATTACAAACCCTTAAGACCAGGTCCCAATTCCATTGTATGCGAAATGCCGCAAAATGGTAGTACTATATTCGTCTAGTACCGGGGCGTTTGTACCTGTTCCGCCTCGTCATCCGCCGCTTCGCGCCTATTTCACCAAATGGCGCACGATCCGAAGCCGGACCGCTGTGTCCGGCATTGTCACGGAAGAAGTCCCGGGGTTGAGCACGGTGACGCGAACCGAATCGGCGCCTACCACGCAAGCGCTTGCAAGCAGCGGCGCGATATCCGCAAGCGGCAAGGCTTCGACTTGCCAGCCATATATCGCTCCGCTCACGGTAAACGTCTGCGAAACAGCCGATTGGGCGGCCACGACGGCGGAGGCAAACGATACGGCATACAGGGGCACGCTGGTATCCGTGCTGTAGTCGATCAGTTGCAGCAGTCCGGGCGATACGGTCTCGTCCTTGTACACCAGGTTACCCGTTCCGAGGCGAGGCTGATGAAACGTGACCGATCCGTTCAGCGGGGCGGTATTGTATACATAAACTTGCGCCGAGCTGCCGCCGCTCAGCGTATCGAGGTCCAGACGCCAGTCGCCGGCCGCTTGCAGGCGGTAAGCGACGTTCGTTCCGTGAATCCGATTGTTTCCTCCCGTCATGCCGGTCACGGCTTGGGTATTAACGCCCGTATAGGAGCCGGAGGTGAGGTTGCCCTCAAACGCGATGCCTGCGATCCGAATGAGGAGAAACCCGCTAGAGTAAGGGTTCGTATGGCCGAACGATTTGTTGCCGATCAAGGTCACCTGGCTCGTGGCCGTACTGCTTGTGCCGATGCGGAAGCCTTCGTAGCATTGATGCGCTTCGTTATCGACATAAAACAATCTGCCGGATTGCAGCGTAACTCCGTAGATGGAAGAAGGGTAGGACAGATGCCCGTTTCCTGTGCAGGAGTAGGCTTTGTTGCGGGCAATGAGAATGTCGAACGCCGCCTCGACAAAGGTGCAAGAGAGATGCCCCCAGGCCGAGCAGTCCGTAATCGAGCAAAATCTTGACCCCTGGTCGATCGTAAACGCTGTTCCGGGATTCGCAACATGCTCGCAAACGGACAGGCAATCCGTAATATGGAAATCGCGCAGCTCGACGTCTCCATTAATCAGCATGGGGGTATCGTACCCCGTCGCCTGCTGGACGGCTCCGTGCTTGACGCAGTACAGCTGAACGCCGGCATAGCCGCATAACTCGAAATGCACGTTTTGCAAAAAGACGCGCGTGCAGTAGTCTAGCGCCTCCGGCGCCGCTTGCGGGTCCGTCACCGCCCCGAGCAAGCCCAGCACGCGGAGGCCCATCCACGCCCAGCCGACAAAGCGCGTATTTTGCAGCGTTAGGCCGTCAACCGCCCAGAACTGCACCCCGGTGAGCTTCGCTCCTGCCGTCTGGCGGCTCAGGTTGCCGTCAAACGTAATCCCGCCGATGTAAATGTCGCCGACCCGGACGGAAGGATACGACGTCTGGTTTTGTGCCGCGTTGCCGCCTCGAATGCTCGGTTCCGAATTGGAGCCGCTCTGGTTGTCGTCGAGCAAAAAAGTGCCTTCGCCGAGCAAGGTGAAGTGGCTGGGAAAAACGAGCTTGCGATAGCGAAACACCTCACCCCGGGCCACGTAGACGGCTTTGCGAACGGACGCCGCGTAAGCGAACAGCGCATTCAGCCGGTTATCGTCCACGGTCACGCCGGCAGCATCGCAGCCGAATTGAGCCGGGTACAGCATCCTCGAGCCCGTTCGTTTCCAGCGACCCGGCCCGGTCGTTCCGGTGAGCCGGAATACCGTTCCCCCATTGTCGGGCTCTGCGGAACCCGCATCCCAATACAGCCGTCCGCCTCCTCCGTCTCCTTTGGCGTAGTAACCCAGCACTTCCGCGGCAAAACCGTCCTCCGGCGGATTCGGGTCCGGCCAAGCGACGAGCTCCGCAATCGTGTCGACCTTCCGAACAGCCTTGCTGCAAGGCGGCGGAGGGCAAACCTCCGGCGGCTCGTACACCGCTTGCGAAACGCTTTTGGCTAGCGTGGTGTTGTTCCATGTTGCTGCCGCGAAGGCGGCTCCGGCCGCCCCCAGAGAAGCGAGCACCTTTCTTCGGCTCCACAGGATCGGAGCGGTATCCGGCGAATGATCCAACATATACAAATCCCTCCTTTTGCTTGTATAATACAGGTGAAACCGCTTACGGTATTTGCAGCGACAGTCGCAAGTTTTGTACTATCAGCCAGAGGAGGCAGCGCACCCGTGACGGACTGGAGCATGTTACGTTTGAAGGAAGAGGTAGTTATCGAACGGCTGATTTCGTTTCTGTACATGGAACTGCCGAAACATTTTCAGGCTACCGGCGAAAAACACGATTTTTGGGAGTTCGTTTACGTCGATAAAGGGGACGTTTTTTTCGTTACCGATTTGGGGAGCCATGATTTGAGCCAGGGCGATATAATCTTTTATTCCCCGAACGAATTCCATACCGGCCATGCGGCGGGCGGGACCGCGCCCAATCTGGTCATTATGTCGTTTGTTTGCCACTCGCCCGCGATCGATTATTTCAAGGGAAAAGTGCTGCATTTGGAGCAAGCCGAGCAGGACATACTGTACCAGCTCCTTTCGGAAGGAAAAGAGGCGTTCGACCCGCCCGTCGGACATCCCCGGATGATGGTCCCGCAGTCTAAGGACGGCGCTTTGTTCGGCAGCGAGCAAATGATCAAAAATATGCTGGAAATGCTGCTGATCCGGCTCATACGCAAGCAAACGGCCGGGGCCGGCAAGATTAGGCCGGAATCGGCGCTGCTCGCCACGAGGAACGAGGATTTGTTCGAGCGGATTGTGCTGTACTTGAAGGAGAACGTCAGAAACAATCTGTCGTTCGAGCAAATATGCGGCGAATTCGCCGTCGGCAGCACCATTATGAAAAATTTGTTCAAAAGCCGGGCGAACTCCGGGGTCATGGAATATTACAGCATGCTGAAGCTGGAATACGCAAAGCGGCAAATTCGCGAGGGGATCTACAGCATGACAGAAATTGCCGACCAGCTCGGCTACAGCAGCGTACACTACTTCTCGAAGCATTTCAAAAAAGCGACCGGCTTCGCTCCGACCGAATACGCCAGGACGATCGCCGGCAAAACGACGCGTAAACGGGCTCCGCAGTCCGTCCTGCTGCTCGGCGGAGACCCCCTGTAGCGTGGCGGCTTGGCTTGCGAGGCGCCCGGCAAACGTCTGTCATTCCGCTCACGCTCCGTTCAGGCGCGAGCTTTTTTGTTTTGTGGGGTTACTTGTATTTGTCCATAATTGCAAAACTTGCGGCGATATGAACAACGACTTTTTCCCCGTTCATCCCCTATGATAATTCCAGGCCGGGCGGTTCGATCAAGCGGAAGCATCGAAGATAGTAATCGATTGCCGAAAATTCGGCTTGCCCGCATACGCTGCACGAACCGAAGCCGGGTACGGAACAACGATACAGAAACGGGGAGGCAATCTTTATGAAAAACAGTTCGCTCATGGCATCAAGCGTTATCGTATTGCTGGGGTCGATCGTTTTGGCCGGCTGCGGCGGCAAGGAAGGGGGTTCCGGCACGGCGGAATCCCCCTCGAACGTTCAGGAGCAGACGCAAACGGCGGACAAGCCGGTTCGGCTGACGCTGCTGGCAAGCGAAGCTTATTTATATAACGACGACTTTCAGCTCCTGCTCGTGGAGCCGCTCAAGAAAAAGTATCCGCACATTACCGTCGACTTGATCCGGCCGGGAACGGGCACGCAAATCCAGGACCTGATCGCAGCCAAAACGGTGCCCGATCTGATGATTTTATCGCGGGCAAGCAAAGATCTGTACAAGGAGCTGGGACTTACAACCGATATTTTGCCTTTGCTGAAGAAGCATCAGATCGATTTGAGCCGTTTCCGGCCGGGCGTGGTCGAGGGCTTTTCCGACAACGGGCAAGTGTACGGCCTGCCATATGCGACCAACACCAATGCGCTATATTACAACGAGGAGCTGTTCGATAAATTCGGCGTCAGCTACCCGAAGGACGGTTTGTACTGGGATGACGTTCTCTCCCTCGCCCGGAAAATGACCCGCATGGAGGGTGGCGTGCAATACAAGGGCTACGATTATTTTATGAACTACTGGCTCGGCTACCAGATGTCGCTGCCCTTTATCGACAAAACGACGGGCAAGGCGGCGATCAGTACCGAAGGCTGGAAGCAGGTATTCCAGTTGATGAAATCGTTCGACGACATTCCCGGCAACCAGAAATCGCCGTCGTACGCCAAAGCTTTCACCGACGATCGCACGCTGGCGATGGTCGGCACGATCAATCTGTTTCCGCTGCTGAAGCAGGCGTCCAGCCAAGGATTCCGTTGGAACCTGGCCGAATTCCCGAGTAATCGGGAGAAGCCGCATGTCGCTCCTCCTGTCGATCTGCATGAATTGATGGTTTCGCGTACGAGCGAGCATAAGGAGGAGGCCGTACGGGTTATCGAGGTGATGACGTCCGAGGATGTACAGCTGATCAGCGCGCGCAAAACGGGCCGCGCCTCGGCGCTCGACAACCGGCAAATCGAGGAGCAGCTAGGGGCGGACATCCCGTATTTGCAAGGGAAAAATATCGCCGCCGTCTTCAAAAGCAAGCCGGCTCCCGTCCGCGACGAAACGAAGGCCGACGATCAGATCAAGCGGATCATCGATAAAAATTTTGCGCAGGTGCGCAGCGATACGATCGATATCAATACGTTTATGCGGCAAAGCGAAGAAGAGGCGAACAACTGGATCGCGGCCGAGAAGATGAAGTAAGCCGCTTTTCACTGAACGAAGGCGCGAATAGGATGAGTGGCAGAAGGCGACGGATTCCCGTTCCGCCTTCTTTTTTGCGCTGATCGTAAGCCGCATGAAAGGAATTGGAAGCACAGGGGGCGAATCGTACATTCGACAGGAAGTTTATCGAGGCAGCGAAAGCTGCGGACAAGAGGTTGTGAGGATGACCGATCGTGACGCTGCCAGGCAGCACGAGCTTGTGGAGAAAGCGAGAAAGGGCGACGCGGAGTCGTTCGGCGAACTGGTGCGCCATCATCGCAGCCGTATGCTCGGCTGGGCGTTAGGCGTCGTACGCAGCCGCGAGTTAGCCGAGGACATCGTGCAGGAGGCGCTTATGCAGTCGCTGCGCAAAATCGGCAGCCTTGAGCAGCCGGACAAGTTTGTACCGTGGCTTAGGACGCTTGTACGCAATCAGGCGCTTATGTCGATTCGCCGATCTTCGAACCGGCGGGAGCTGGCGCTTGGCGCGGATGGCGACGGCAGCGGCAGCGGGGAATACGAAGCCGCTTTAGCTTTAGCGGGAGGCACGGCGTGGCTGCAGCAGCAGGACGGCGATCCGCAAGCGGCGGTTTTCGGCAGGCTGGCTTTGCGCGAAATGCAAAGCTTGCTTGCCTGCTTATCGGGGCGCGATCGTTCGATCGCGGAGGCGTCTTTGTTCGGCGGGCTGCCGGTTCGAGATGTAGCCGAGCGGTTCGGCATGACGGTTGGCGCGGTCTACACGGCCGTTTCCCGATCGCGCCAAAAAATGACGGAAGCCCGCTTCGAGAACGAAATCGAGCACTATATGGAAGCGCGGCGAAGAAGAGGGAAGCCGGCGGCCAAACGCTGCGAGCGGGCGAGGTACTACACTTCCTTCGGCGCTTACAACACGATGGCATCGACGATGGCCGTAACGCTGGCCGCCGCAGGCGCAAAGGAGGTATCGCTTACGGAAGTGATGGCGGCGACCGGACACGCGTTTCGCATTCAGACGGCGCCGGATCTCGGCGTGAGCGGCCCGTACGGCTACAATTGGGCGGCGACGCTGCGAGCGGGCTGGCGACGTCTTGGCTACGTCGCCGTCATATACGGCGGGGCGGGAGAACGAATCGGTCAGCCGTGCGATCTGGCCGCCGCAATGGACGTGCTGCTCGAGCGGCTGGAGAGCGGCATTCCGGCCATCGGGTGGAGCTTAAACAACACCGAGTTCGGTTTGATCGAAGGGTTCGATGACAGGAAGCGGCAATGGACGGTGACGGACACGGCGGCGGCAGGGAAACGGCTGTCTTACGCCAAGCTGGGCCGCTTGCATGACGATGCGGAATGGTTCGTATCCGTTCCGACAGGCCGGTTTCAGGTTGACCGTACC
This sequence comes from Paenibacillus ginsengarvi, assembly GCF_003626695.1. Taxonomy (GTDB): domain Bacteria; phylum Bacillota; class Bacilli; order Paenibacillales; family NBRC-103111; genus Paenibacillus_AB; species Paenibacillus_AB ginsengarvi. The sequence continues at coordinate 91,614 of NZ_RBAH01000021.1, read as the reverse complement.
GCCTGCTTGATCGAACTGTTCGAGCAGACGGCCGGGCATATACGCGGCAGCGGGCGGAGCAGCTCCGCAAACGCCGCCGCTTACGGAATCGAAGGAGCGGCCGCCTACCGGGTATGGATAGAGACGATGAACCGGCAACAGGCAACCGACCCGCTTGGAGTTGCCTACAACGCGGCCGTAGCTTATGAAGCGAGAAAACATGCGTCCGCCTATTTGCGCGGACTCGTATCGGGCGCGGGCGGGATTTCGCTGTGCGCGAACGCGGTTCCGGCTATAACATACGCCGAGCGACTGTACCGGCAAATAGCCGGCATGTGGGAGCAAGTATGCAGGCTGTTCCCGCTCCCGTACGGCGCCGATCCTACTTCGCCGGGCCCTGCGGATCGGGCGGCCCGTTTGCTGGAGCGGGCCTGCGAGGCGGAGCTGGCGGCCGCGGACGCGCTCGCGGAAGCCGCAGCCCATCTCGCACGTCGTCGGACGGGCTGTTAACCGAAACTTTTTTCAAAAAAGCTGTAAGACATTTCGCGGGAGGAGCATCTACCTTACCGATGGCGTTTGATCCGAAAAGGACGTCACTATTCGTAAACCGGGAGGAATATAAGATGAACGAAACGGCTGCAGTAAGTCCGGAGCAAGTCCCGCATCCGATCACGAATCGGGTAGGCGGCGTGTTCATGCATGTCAGCAACATGGAACGTTCGGTTAACTGGTATCACAGGCTGTTTGCCATGCCCGAGAGGTCGAGCGTCACGGATAAGGTGCATGCGCTTGCGATGCAGGGGAATCACGGCTTCGTCCTCGATCAGCACGGTTACGACCGGAAGCTGGCGCCGAAGGACAGGCCGCTGCTGATGTTCGATTCGCCGGATGTGCATGCCGCCTACCGCTTTATTCAATCGATCGGCATCGCTCCCGAATGGAGCATCGAGGAATACCCGGGTATGGCCTTTTTCACGTTTCGCGACCCGGACGGCAATCTGCTTATGGTATGCGGGAAGCCGGGGAACCGTGAGGAGAGCGGGGGGGAGCCGGGCAATGCTCTGCCCGGTTCAGCGGGTGTTAAGGTGCCGGTCCGGTACGACGGAGGAGGCTGCGAACTGGTTGTAACGCCGGCTTCTTACCACGCCTCCTTGACCCGCGAAGGGTTGGAATTGACGGGCCGCGCCTATACGGAGGATGTGTACGCAGCCCCGCTGCGAATCGAAGCGAACGTTCGGATCGAGAGCGGATGCTTGCGCCTTTTGTACGGCAAGCACGGCTGCCTTACGTTTAATTACGGCCCATCGTCTGCGAATGGGACGGGCGAAGAGTTTTACGTGAGACATCCTGCTGCCGACAAAGAGATCGGCTTTGTAGGGAAAGGAACAATCCCGTCTGGGGAGTGGGTGCGGCTGAGCTGGACGATACAGGAGCGAGCGATGGCGGTCCGGGTGAATGGAGAGCTGTTCCATGAGCAGGAAGGCTATTTCGGAAGCTTGATCGGGAAGGCGGGAATCGGCTGCGACAACGCGAAAATAACGGTCAAATCGTTTGTCGTCGAAGCTCTGAACGAGGAAGAGACGCTCCCGCGCCTGACGGTAACGCGTAACGGCGCTCCAGTGGACGAGCTGATCCCCGACGCCTCCTGCTACCCGCTTATGACCGGCGACGGACTGTGGCTAACGCATAACGAGCAATGGGGGAATGCCCGCACAAGGAACAGCTATCCGGTTCCTTTCGCGGCGGAGACGGTCGTTCGAAGCGACACGAATTCGGTGGTGCTGTACGGCGGAACGTCGGCCCGGGTCAAGTTTCATCCGGACGGCTCGCTCAGCTTTCTCGATCCGGTTACGCGGGAGGAGATCTGGTCGGAAGGAGCGGGAGCAGGAGCAGGAGCGCTTGGCGGCGGTTTTTCCTCGGTGCGCTGGGTGATGGAGCCGGGCCGGACGTACGTATACGTCGACGGGGAACTGCGGTTCGAGCGGGAGGGAGACTATGCGGCCTGCCGGTTCGCGTTCGGAATCGGCGCCGACATCGGCAGTGCGGCCGTAGTCCGTTCTTTTCGGATCGAAACGATGGCGTGAGGCGCAGTTGTCTGCGCTGCGCTCTAGCCGGTATATCGTTGCCGGAGCCGCACCTGTTAACGGAATAAAATGCCGTTAAGTCAGGCGTGCAGCCGCATTTTAAGCCTATAGCGGAACTGGCTTCCGTTATAGGCGGGCAAAAAGGCGCCATGTGGCGGAAATTGCTTCGCTAACGGATTTCCGTTCCGCTATGTGTGGGAAATAATCGGGAAATGACCCGATAGCGGAAATCCATTCCGCTAATGTATATTCGAGCGTGCGACAGTGGACCAGACCGTCAGACGGAGAATGCGCCGGAGATGGGGGCATACCTGAATGTTGCGGAAGCCCCCAATTACTAAAGCAAAAAGACCTCAAGCCCTCACTGAAGTGCAAAGTGAGAACCTGGGGTCCTTTTTCTCGCGGAAAACTATTCCGCGCCTGGTATTCTATCAGCCTTTCAGCAGGCCGGTTCGTTTCGCCACGGCGACAATCCGGTCTACCGCAAACGTCAGATCGTCCTTCGTATGGGCGGCCGTCACGATACAGCGTACCCGGCCTTTATCCATCGCCACGGTCGGATAAACGATGCCTTGGGCGTACACGCCCTCCTCCAGCAGCAGCCGCGAAAACTCCGCCGTCTTGTCCGGCGCCCCGATCAGAATCGGCACGATCGGCGTTTCGCTGCCGGCCGTGTCGAAGCCTTCCTCCTGCAGCCGCGTGCGGAAAAAGTTCGCATTGTCCCACAGCCGGTCGATCAGCGGCTGGCTGCGGCGCAGCAGCCGGATTGCGGCTAGACATGCGGCAGCGACCGCCGGAGGCTGGGACGTGCTGAACAGAAACGGCCGCGCTTTATGAATGAGGTAACGTTTCAGCACATCCGCTCCGGCTACATAACCGCCGACGACTCCTACCGCCTTCGATAACGTGCCGACTTGAATGTGGACGCGTCCATGCAAGCCGAAATGATCGGTCGAGCCTTTGCCGTTCCGGCCGAGCACGCCGCTTGCATGGGCGTCGTCGACATAAACGAAAGCGCCGTATTTCTCGGCAAGCTCCACGATTTCGGGCAGCGGGGCGATGTCGCCGTCCATGCTGAATACGCCGTCGGTAATTATAAACGCCCGCTTCCGTCCGTCGTTTTCCTTCAGACGCAGTTCGAGCTGATCCATGTCTTTATGCGCGAATATGGCGCGCTCCGCCTTCGTCAGCCGGATGCCGTCGATAATGCTGGCGTGGTTCAGCTCGTCGCTGATGACGAGATCGTCCGTGCCGAGCAGCGACAAAGCGCCCTGATTGGTCGTAAAGCCGGACTGGAACACGAGCGCGGCTTCCGTTCCTTTGAAGTCGGCCAGCTCGCGCTCCAGCTCGTCATGGATGTCCAGCGTGCCGGTAATCGTCCGGACCGAGCCGCTGCCCGCGCCGAGCTTCTCGATCGCTTCGATCGCCGCCTTCTTGATGTCGGGATGTCCGGTAAAGCCCAAATAGTTGTTCGAGGACAGTTGAAGCAGCTTGCGGCCGTCCGTTTCCATCCAGGGGCCGGACGCTCCGGACCAGACAGTCGGGAGGCGGTACATCCCTTTTTGCTGCAATCTTTCCAGCTCGCCGTTCAAATATTCGAATGAAGCCTTTGGCATCATAGTTCCTCCTTCTTCTATTCGTGGATAAATACGATTTTGCCGCAATTTCCGCTGCGCATCAGCTCGAACGCTTCCTCGTACTGATCCAGCCGGAAGCGGTGGGTGACGAGCGGGGACAGATCGATGCGTCCGCTTTCCAGCAGTCCTTTGACCTGGAACCACGTCGTGTACATCCGCCGTCCGGTGATGCCTTCGATTCGCAGCCCTTTGAAAATGATGCTGCGCGACAAATCCAGCTCCACGCTGCCCGCCGGAATGCCGAGCAGCGATACCCGGCCTGCGTTCGCGGTGCCTTCAAGACCTTGTCGGATCGCCTCCGGATGGCCGGACATTTCCAGCAGCACCTCGACGCCTTCGCCGCCGGTCAGCTCCTTCAGCCGCTGGCTAAGCGTCTCGGTCGCGCTGTTGACGAGGGCGTCCGCACCCATCGTCTTCGCCATGCGCAGCCGGAAGTCGTTAATGTCGGCGGCGATAACGCTGGAGGCTCCGCACGCTTTCGCTACGGCTACGGCCATCAGGCCGATCGGCCCGGCGCCTATGACGGCGACGCTTTTGCCGGTTATGTCTCCGGCCATGACCGACTGAACCGCATTGCCGAGCGGGTCTTGCAGACAGGCGAGCTCGGCCGGCAGGCGCGGATCGTTATGCACGATGTTCGTCGCCGGAACGACCGCGTATTCTGCGAAGCAGCCGGGTATCGTAATGCCGAAGCTGCGCGTATGGGGACATACGTGCGCATTGCCGCTGCGGCAGGCTCGGCAGACGCCGCAAACGACGTGGCCTTCCGCCGAAACGTAGTCGCCCGCCCGGACATTCGTCACTTCCGAGCCGACCGCTTCGACAATGCCGGCGAACTCGTGACCGACGACGTTAGGCGTTACGACCGTATTTTCCGCCCATGCATCCCATTTGTATATATGCATATCCGTTCCGCAGATCGAGCTGGAACGTACTTTGATCAAGACGTCGTTCGGCCCTATGGCCGGGATTGGCACTTGCTTGAAGCAAAGTCCCGAAGCGCGATATTCCTTTACCAATGCCATCATCGTTGCGCCCATGTTCGCGCCCCCCTTTTTGATAATATGTACAACATATTGAACATGTATATGTTATATCATACAAGAAAGCGTTTTGATGTCAATGGTCTTTTCAATATAGTATTTTTTTTATACAATATAGTGTACGAATTTTTTTCGAATGAAGGAGAACTTGTACATGGATCATATTCCGATTAAGGTAGGCAAAAACTTAAGGACGATTCGCAAATCGCGAGACCTTAGTTTAGATAAACTGGCCGAGCTGACCGGCGTGAGCAAGGCCATGCTGGCGCAGGTAGAGCGGGGCGATTCGAATCCGACGATATCGCTGCTGTGGAAAATCGCCAACGGTCTGCGCGTCTCCGTCACGACGCTGATCGCGGAAGAAGCGCCGGAGGTCAAAATTATCCGCTTCGCCGAGCTGGAGCCATTCACGGAAGACGAAGGACGGTATCAGGCGTTTCCGGTCATCCCGTTCGATTCGAAAACGCATTTCGAAGTGTATACGGTCAAGGTGGAGCCGGGCGTAAGCCACGAGTCGGAGCCGCATCAGGAAGGCGTGGAGGAATTCGTCTTCGTGACGCAGGGCTGTCTCGAGCTGCATATCGGCGAAGACGTGCACATCGCCGAGCAGGGAGATGCGATCCGGTTCAACGCGGACCAGGGGCATTTGTATGTGAACAATACGGATTCCACCATATGGCTTCAGATCATTATCCGCTACCCGTTCTAAATCGGGATCAGCTGCCGAGCAAGCATGGAACGTTAATGCTTGCCCGGCTTTTTGTCTTGTCATCGCAATGTGATCTTGGCCCAAATTCCTTTTTTCCAAAAGCCGGTAGACGTATCCCGTCTTTTCCCGAATAATGTGAAGGTATAGACAGGGAAGAGAGGGGATTCGTACGATTCGCTTAACGATTAAGGAGTTAGAGAAGATTGTGCGGGGAACGTGTGTAGGGGCCGGAGTTAGCGGTGACGCCGGGCAGGACGAACAAACGGTTGTTAGCGGTGTGTCGATCGATTCGCGGACGATCGTCTCCGGCAATCTGTTTATCCCGCTCGTCCGCGTCAAGGACGGACACGACTTTACCCGGGAGGCGATTCGCGGCGGGGCCGCAGCCGCTCTATGGCAGGCGGACCATGCCGATCCGCCGGAGGAGGCGGACATCCCTTTCATCCGCGTAGAATGCTGTCTGACGGCGCTTCAGCGGCTGGCTAGCCATTACCGGGACACGCTGCCGGTCAAAGTGATCGGCATAACGGGAAGCAACGGCAAAACGACGACGAAGGACATGATCGACTCGATCCTGCGGACGACGTATAAGGTGCACAAAACGAAGGGGAACCTGAACAGCCAGATCGGCGTCCCGCTCACGCTGCTGGACATCGCCCCGGATGCGGAGTATGCCGTCATCGAGATGGGGATGAGCGAACGCGGCCAGATCGAGAAGCTGTCGCAGCTGGCAAAGCCCGACATCGCGGTCATCACGATGATCGGCATGTCCCATCTGTCCACCCTTGGCTCGCGGGAGCAGATTGCCGCCGCCAAGCTGGAAATCGTCTCGGGGATGAAGGAAGACGGAGTGCTCGTGTGGGATGGCGACGAGCCGCTGCTGGCAAAGGGACTCGAGGCTATGCCGCATCCGCCCCGGACGGTGAGCTTCGGCATGTCGGAGCCGTGCCGCTACAGGGCATCCTCGGTTGAAGCGGATGACGGGGGAGTTAGCTTCCGCCTGCAAGCGGACCAGTACCGCATCCCGATGCTCGGCAAGCATAACGCGCTGAATGCGTTAGCCGCAATAGCTGTCGCTGAGTGGGTGGGCGTTCCCGGGGAGCGAATCAGGATTGGGTTGGAGCGGGTAAGCGTAACCGGGATGCGAATGGAGGTAACCCGCGCGCCAGCCGGATACACGGTTATCAACGATGCATGGAACGCCAGCCCCGTATCCGTGAAGGCGGCGCTCGACACGTTCGCCGGGCTGCAAGGGTTTGCGGGCAAGCTGCTGGTTATCGGCGACATGCGCGAGCTGGGGGCGGACGAACGGGAATACCACCGCGACGTCGGCCGTATGCTTGACCCGGATACGATTCGATACGTCATTACGCTTGGTGAGCTTGCCGAGGATATCGCCTCGGAAGCGGCGCCGCATTTTCCGGCAGGGCATGTCCACGCGTTTCTGGAACGGGACGAGGCGCTTCGCTGTATCCTCTCCGTCATCACGCCGTCCGATGCCGTGCTTGTAAAAGGCTCGAGAGGGCTGGAGATGGAACAGATCGTATTTGCGCTGCTGCAAGCGTAAAGCTTGTCTCCCCGTTTCCCGATTTGGATAGATCCAGCCCGAACGAATAAGTGTCCTCCGGCGCGTCGGGAATGCGGGAATTGACCGGGGCCAGCACATGCCGGATAGCCCGCAGCCCGCGCCAAGCTCCCAGACAATGCTGGACGCCGTTTGCGGAATTGATGGCTATGGGGAATCTCTTGCTTCATTCGTTGGAATAACGTCTATTCGCAACATTGCCCGGGCGCTGATCGACCAGAGCCCGGGCTTGACTTTTTTCTTGCCTATCGTTGTATAATTTTGCTAGATTCCACTCACCACCGATAGGAGTGTCCTAAACATGTCGCAAACGTCCTGGTTTAAAAACTGTTTGAGGGTCATCCAAAAAGAAGATGGCGGCCTGTGGCCGATCCGGTTTACCGAAGCGCAGTTCGATGCTTATAGGAGCAGTGAGGCGCGGCACATCAGGAGCCTGTGCGCATCCGGAGCCATGATCGATATTGTCACCGATTCGGCCACGCTTACGTTTGATTATTCCATTGGCGGCGCTGCCCGCAATTGGCTGTATTTCGATTTGTATATCGACGGCATGTTTGTGCAGAGCAGCGGGCAAGCGCCGATTACCGACAAGCAGGGGACATTCCATGTTGATTTGACGAACTTTTGCGGCACTTCGGCAGACAAACGCCATGTCTCGCTCTACTTGCCGCATCTCGTAGAAATGACGCTGTTCAACATTCAGCTGTCCGCAGGTGCGTCTGCCGAACCGGCTGCGCCTCGTGCCAAAAACTTGCTTGCCCTCGGGGATTCCATTACGCAAGGGATGGACGCAAAGCGCCCTGCGGCTGCGTATCCGCTGCTGGTTGCGCAAGCGCTTGATATGCACGTGCTTAACCATGGCGTGGGCGGTTATGTGTTTAACGCGAGCAGCATTGATCCGACCATGTCCTACCAACCAGACTTGATTACAGTCGCGTACGGGACAAACGACTGGAATTCCTACCAGACGATCGATGCATTGCGCGAAGCGTGCATCGCCTATATGGACAAGCTGACGCAGACGTATCCGGGTGTGCCCGTTTTGTTTTTGACGCCGATTTGGCGCAAAGACTGGAACGAACCGAAGCCGATGGGAACTTTTGCACAGCTCTGCACGATACTCGGAGACATTGCCGCGAGTTATGCGCAAGTGCGAGTTTTGGATGGACTCAAGCTCGTGCCGCACCAGCTTCTCTTTATGGGCGATGGTGTACATCCTAACGACGAAGGGTTTCAGTACATGGCAAGCGGCATTGTTCGCGCAATCGAAGAAGGGAACATGTAAACGAGTCGCTGTATCCTATTGCTAAGCGAACGTGAAAAACCGCCGGGGCGTTTGGCCCCGGCAGTTTTTTGCATGCGGTCATCGAATGGACATGCGGGCCTCAAGCCAGGAAAGCCATATCCTTCTCTTCCACTTCGCCGTCCATTCGTTTGCCGCCCAGCAGCAGCTCGATTTCCTGGACCGCATATTTGCCGATCCGGTACAGGCCGTTCGTGACGGAGCCGGCGATATGGGAAGTGAGCACGCAGTTGTTCAAGCTGCGGAACGGATGATCCGCTTCCGGCGGTTCGGGATCGGTGACGTCGATGCAGGCGAAAATCCGCTCTTTCTTCAGTTCCTCGATCAATGCCGGTTCGTCGATTATGGAGCCGCGCGCCGTATTGATCAGAATCGCGTTGTCCTTCATTTGGGAGAGCCGCTCGCTATTGATCATTTTGTACGTAGACGGTAGCGAAGGGGCGTGAATCGAGACAACGTCGGAGCGGTTCAGCAGCTCCTCCAGCTCCACCTTGGTCGCGCCGATCGCTGCCGCCTGCTCCGGGCTGACAAACGGATCGGCGAGCAGGACGGTAACGTCGAAGTTTTGCATCAGCTTGATGTAGTGCTTGCCCGCTTTCCCTGCTCCGATGACGCCGATCGTCACGTCGAACAGTTCGCGTACCCGCTGCTTCTCTTCGCCCCAGCCGCCTTGCCGCGTATCCTTGGACACCTTCCACATATTTTTCAGGCTGGTGATCGTCAGGCCGAGGGCGGTTTCCGCTACGCCTTTGCCAAGCGGTCCGTTGGCGCTGGATACGCGAATCCCTTTGCTCCACAGCTCGGGCGTTACGATCGGCTTCACGGTGCCGGCGGCGTGAATGACCGCCTTCAGTCCGGGAGCGGCCTCCAAGATGCCCGCGTCAAGACTCGGGGTTCCCCAGGAAGAAATGGCGATGTCGGCGCCTTCGATCGTGCTGCGGATCGCATCCGGGGCGTTCGAGCCCGCTTCATTGCATACGACTTCTCCCCATGCCCGGAGCTGCTCCAAGTGTTTCTCCGCCAGCACTCTCTGTCTGGCCCCCGCAGGCGGCAATATGGCAATCTTCAATGTCATCGATCTCGACCTCGTCCTTCGTTGAGTTTGTCTGCTGTACTCTACATGTAAGATAAAGGTCCCGGGCGGCTTCGCTTTCCAAGATTGCTCGGGAAAACATACAGAAATACGGTGGATTTGTGATTTACAACAGATGTACAAATCATAAAATTTAACCTTATTTCTGTCAATATTTAATTTTAAGGCGCAGATTTCCGGTAAAAGTACAGCAAATTGCTGTACAATCGTTCGCGGATTCGGTATGATCTTCATAGAAACGGAAGAAAATTCGGACATAAAGGCTGGATAAACAGATGAACTCGACCCGTTCCAACGAAAAGCCGTTCCGGCTTACCGATATGACGAAACAGCTCAGAGACGATATCGTGCTCCGCGGCAAATACGCTCCTGGGGAGTTTTTGCCTTCCGAGCTCGCGCTTGTGGGGCAGTTCGGCCTCAGCAACAAAACGGTTCGTAAAGGACTCGACCAGCTCGCGGCGGAAGGCCTGATCGAAAAAATACCGCGAGTCGGCACCCGGGTCATCGCCGGAGCCGCAAAGCCGGACACCGTGACGCTGCGGCTCGGCTCGATGCATTCGCTCGAGAGGGATATGCTGCTGTCGCAGCTGATCGCCGAGTTCGAAGCGGCCAATCCCGATATTCGGATCGAGACGGTGAAGTTTCATTCGGACTATTATGCCGGGGCGATCGAAGCGCATTTGAATGCCGGGCTGGTGGATGCGCTTATGATCAACGACGAGCTGTTCTGGCAGATTTCGGAGAACAGCCGGGACATTCCGCTTGAGCCGCAGGTTGTCCGCGAGGGGACGTACTCTTTTCTGAACGAGTCGTTCTCCTGCAAGAGGACGCTGTACGTGCGGCCGCTCGTGTTTACACCCGTCATCCTCGCCTACAACAAGGACCATTTCCGCGAAGCGGGGGTGCCGGAGCCGGATGGAAGCTGGACCTGGGACGACGCGATCCGGCACGCGATCCGGCTGTCCATGCCCGGGAAGCGGTACGGGCTATGCTTTTATCCGCTGTCGAACAACAGATGGCCGGTATTTCTGCTGCAAAGCGGCGACACGTTCGCCGCCGATAACAGCGGGCGCTTCCGGCTCGAAGGGACGAAGCTGCCGGACAGCATTCGGCTGTACAAATCGATCATCCGCAACCGCGACTTTTTCCCCGACCATCTGGCCGAGTCCAGTCGGGATATCGCGGCGTTATTCCGCAAGGGTCACGCCTCGATGATCATGACGACGTACAATTCGCTGAACGACTTCGCCACAGCAAGTGGGCTGCATTACGACATATCCGCCGTGCCGTACCGGGGCGAAGCGCGAACGCTGCTGACGACGATCGGCATTTCGGTGAACAAGCGATCCGGCAACAAGGAGGCGGCCGGCCGTCTGGTCGACTTCCTGGCGTCGGAGCACGCCCAGCGTTTCATTCGCAAGCGGACGCTCACCCTTCCGGCGATGCGAAAAGCCGCCGATCATCCGATTTCCGAAGACGACAGCCTGAACCGGCCGTCCAGGTTCCATCTGTACCGCAACATCGTACCGGGGTATCGCCGGTACCGGGATCTGGGATTGCCTCCGGAATCGTTTCTTGCCCTGCGAGAGCTGCTGAAGCTGTACGGGTCCGGTCTGATCGAGGAACAGTCGCTGTCCGATCAGCTTGCGGAGCTGGCAAGCGGGCCTGCCTCAGCGGAATCCGGCGATGTTTAGTAGCGGCCCGGCGCGGTCCGTTCGGAAGTTCCGCGAAGAGGGGGGCAGCGGCGGGACGGGAGGTTGTTTTGCCGCTCGGGGCGGGGTATACTTGGTACTAACTTGAATCGGCGAAGGATGTAGCAGATGAGCGGAAAGACGAGTCAGCGATTGTTTCGCGTCCGGCTGGAGCAAATGGTTGGGCAGCTGCGGCAGCAGATTACCGGCGGCGTCCTGACGCCGGGCGGTTTCCTGCCGTCGGAGTCGGATTTGGCGCGGCAGTATGGGATGAGCAACAAATCGGTGCGCCAGGGACTGGATGTTTTGGCCCAGGAAGGGCTGATCCGCAAAATTCCACGGGTCGGCAGCCAGATAGCCGAACGTCCCGTGCAGCCGGCCGCGACTGTTACGCTCGGCGTCAACACGAGCCTGGAGCGCGATATCGCGTTATCCGCACTGTTGGAGAAGTTTCACCGCGAACACCCCTCCCTCCGCGTTCAGACGATGACGCTTCCCGGCAACGCCGCTAATTTTGTGAAAGAATACGCGGCCAACGGCCTTGCCGATGCGTTCCTGATCAACCGCCAATATTTCCAGAGCATGGAGGAGAGCGGGCTGCTGCCTACGCTGGAGCCGCTTTCGGCCGATCCGGGAGCGTACCGGTTTCTGAACGATTCGTTTACGGCGGACGGCTTGCTGTATGCGAGGCCGGTCCAGTTTTCGCCCGTCGTGCTCTGTTACAATACCGAACATTTCCGCGAGGCGGGCTTGCCCGGTCCCGACAGCAGCTGGACGTGGGACGACTGCCTGGCGGTCGCCCGGCTATTGGCCGAACAGCGCGGAGGCTACGGCCTTTATTTTTATGAACGGTCCTACAACCGCTGGCCGGTTTTTCTGCTGCAGAGCGGCATGAGGTTTGAGCGGGACCGGTTCGGCGAGTGCGATATTGCCGGAACGCCGCTGCTGGACAGCATCCGGTTGTTCGGGCGGATCATTCACGATGCGGTCATCTTCCCAAACATGTTGTCGGAGAGTAACGACGATATCGAGGACTTGTTCAGGACCGGCAAAGTGTCGATGATTTTGACGAGTTATACGAGCTTGAACGAGCTGAAGCATACGGCAATCGCTTACGATATTTCCACGTTGCCGTACTTGTGCGAGCCCCGTACGTTAACGGTTCCGATCGCGGCGTGCATCCGCAAAAGCTCGCCTTCACCGCGAAAAGAAGCGGCTCTCGTGCTGGTCGATTTTCTGTCGTCCGAAGAAGCGCAGCGGATGATTCGCTGCGAAACCCTCAGCATTCCGGCGCTGAAATCGGCTGCGGAGGCGGCCGCAGAGGATGGGCTGAACCGGCCGCCAAGGTTCGATCTGTACCGCGATATTTTGCCGTCGATGCGGATGCATCACGATCTGAACTTAACAAGCGCCGGGTTCGTCATGCTGTGGAGAATGCTCAAGCTGTACTGGTCGCGCGTGATCGACGAGGAGACGCTCTGCCGGGATATTCGCGAAAATCTGGGCGAACATATCCGGCAGGAGGCACAAGGATAGGGCATAGAAGCAGATGAAGAAAACAAAACCGTTTCTCGCGTGTTGGCGGCCCTGGAGCAGGCCGGCTAACCGGGCAAGAAACGGTTTTTTTGTCGCTCGACGAGGGCGGCGCCTTTATGCGGCTGGTGCGGCTTAGCAGCTCTCTAGCTCTGCGCCCCTACAATGTCGCCATCCGTATCGCTGGCCGGATCGCCGTTCTTCATACGCAGCCGTCCCGTACCGTCGACCCACAGCCGGTACGACCCGAGCCGGAGCCCGCCGGCATCCAGCGTCGACCAGGCGGACTGGAACGTCATATACTTCTTTGGCACGATCGAGGTAGCCGCTTCCAGCGCCAGCGTTCCTTCCGCCGTCACTTTGCCGGTCGCGCCGGCGATGCGAACGCCGCCCGTTACTTTCCACTGCCCGAAAAAGTCGGAGATGACGACGTTGTTCGTTCCGAGATTCGTAACGGCGGCGCCCCGGCCGCCTGCGCAAATATCGACGACGCATTTCTCCGAGTTTGCCGTCAGCTCGATCGGTCCCGCCGTATGATCCAATACCCGGCAGGCGAGCGCATCGTCGATATACATCTTTTTCTGATTGCCGACGCCGTCGAGATTCGTGCCGGATAACGTGCAGTAAATCGCCCTGCGGGCGGCGCTCGACGTAATAAGCACCCCTCCCAAGCCGCAGCTCTCCGCCTGCAAATCGTACGACTTCATCGCGAAGGTGCCCTTGGCTTCCAGACCGTATCGGCCGAAGAAGGCGATCTCGACCGCGAACAGCTTGACTTCCTCGTTATCCTCGATGTAAACGGCGGAGCCGTTCGTTTTCTCCGTGCCCGCCGTATTGTTCCAGCCGAACAGCTTCGCGCGGGACAGGACGCCTTCGTTGCCGTCGATAATTTCGACTCCGTTGGCCGAGGATCCGGGGACGAGCGGGATGAAGAAGATATCGTCGATGAGCCACATGTCGCACTGCACGGTCCTGACGAGAGCCCCTCCCATATACTGGCCGCTTAGACCGCTGGCGATAACCGGGTTGCGGCACCTCTGGAAGACGACACCTTTCACGGCTTGCCCGCAGCCGTCGAACGCCATGTCCTGGCACGACACATCGGACAAGTACGTCGCCGCATTGTAGAAGCGGAAGTAAGCTTCGCCGGTAAACGAGCCGCCGTTGCAGATGCGGGTCATCAGCCGGTGGCCGCGCAGATGGATGCCCCAGCCCGCGAACACTACCTCGCGGTCGAGCCGGATGCTTCCCCGCGGGAATACGAGCGTCGCGCCGACGTTCGTCTGATACGACTGTCCGGGCGGGTTATGATTCAGCGTGGCGGCATAGGCGGCCGCTTTTACGATTACGTCGTAGCTGTCGGTTAGGCCCGTCGGGTCAATGCCGAACTGCTCGAGCGGAATTTCCGCCGTTACCGGCCTCACCCAGCAACCGCTTGCGGACGGAGCCGTATCGCCAACACCGTTCAAGTAGCCGCTCAGATTCGAGAAATCGGGCAGAAGCGGGACGGTGGGACTGACGATCGTGCCGCCGTTATGCGCCGACCTCGGGCGGCTGGAATCCCAGTGAAACGGTCCGCCTCCCAGTCCCGTACCAAGGCGGTAACCGCGGACGTATACCGCCATCCCGTCCCGCTCGCCCTCCAGACCGACCAAATCCAGCATGCTGCCAAGTGTGCAGGCTAACGTTTCGCAAGGCTCCTCTTCACCGCCGTATGTGTCGCGGGTTACCGTGCTTTGCGAAAGCGACGCCCCCGACGCCATTCCCGCAGCGGCGGTTGCGGCAAATGTGGCGCCGACCGCCCCTATGCTTGCTGCGCCAAGCACCGTCAACAACTGTCTTCTGCTCATCGTTTCACTGGACATTCCAAACACCGCCTTTTTTATGATGGGTTCGTCCGTACTTACTTGCCGGCTAACGCCTGCACCTTCTTGTTCGTTTGCTCCTCGGCTTCCCGGATCGCGGTGTTGACGTCTTTCTCGCCGACGATGACGGCCAGCATCGCATTCGTCATCTCGGTCTGGCCGATTACGTTATTCGTGCTGTACGGCATCGGCGAAGCCGTTTTCTGAGCTATGACGCCGCTGATGTTTTTTCCGGTCCAGTCGCTTACGTTTTTGCCGTAGGCTGCTTTAATGGCGGCGTTCTTCAGCGGGGAGAGGAAAGCCTGATTCGCGCTTCGATCCATTAGCACCTCATCCGAGACGAGCTGCGTAATCGCCAGGAAGGCGTCGTCGCGATGCTCGCTGTTTGACGATAAGGTCAAATATACCGGATACGGCTGGGAGCCGGTACCCGGCGCGCCCTTCATCTCCGGCAAGCTGACAAGATCCCAGCTTAGATTGCTCTTGTTCGCGAGCTGGGCGCCGTTGTTGAACGCCACGTGCATGGCCGCCGTTTTTTCGTTGTAGAACAAGTTCGATTGGTCGGCTACCGCGAGCAGCTTTTTCGTTGCGCCGTAGCCGGGCAGCGTGTACAGCGGGACCAGCGTATCCATGAATGTTTTCCACGTATCTTGCCTGAAGTTGGCTTGATTCGTCTTCGGATCAACGAAGCCGAGTGAGAACTGGTTAACCGCGACCAGATTGGAGGGGCCTCCGGCAAAGCCGCGGTACTGCACGCCGCCGTCCTCGCGCGTCAGCCGTTTGGCAATATCATATACCTGTTCCCAGGTCATCCTGTCTTTCGGGTACGGCACGCCGAACTTGTTGAACAGATCTTTGTTGTAGTACAGCGCGAGCCTCAGGTCGTAGAAGGGGAACCCCGGCAGTTTGCCGTCGCCCATGCCGGTAATCGCATCGAGATACGACTGTTCGAAGCGGCTGGTATCGTACTTGTTTTTTTGCACCAGGTCCGTCATATCGCCGAACAGCCCGTACGGTTTAATGCTGCTGAGCACGTTGAACGAGCCGATTACGATGTCGGCTTTCGTGCCGGTTGCCATAAACGCGTCAATTCCCTTGTCGTTGTTAATAAACTCCAGCGAAATGTGCGGATATTTCCTTTGGATCGGTTCTTCGTATGTCGCTTTGAGTTCTTCCGGCAGCATCGACGACTTGGATGCGAGAAAAAGTTTCAGTTGCACCGGGACCGCTTGTTTGCCGGCGGCGGCCGAACCGTCTGTGCTTGCCGGATCGCCGCTTTTGCCGCAGGCGGGGAGCAGAAGCAGTGCGCCTGCAAGCGACAGCGCAATTCCTTTCTTCGTCATGGACCTATACCTCCTGATTCCGATGTAATGGATAACTTGCAGCTTGAATCACCTAACGACCCACCGAATAAATATCGGGCAAGCTGGTCTTGCAAAGCGAGCGCCCCCTTGTCACTAATGTAAATGTAATTCCTTATTACTATACAATCACATTGAAATCGCTGTCAATAACATTACAATTACATTAATTTTGTAGTATAATGGTTCCGTCAGGTGCTTCGAACCGGACAGGCGAAGAGACGGGAAGTTCACGTTTGGCCTGGTACGGGAGGCGCCGAATCCTCTTGAAACACGGCGGGGCTTGTTGTTTTCGCCGCGGCGATCAGGTTATACTAGAGGTCAATCTGGACTGGACGAAGGATGTATGGCGGTGAGCGGGAAAACGAGTCAACGATTGTTTCGCGCCCGGCTGGAGCGAATGATCGATCAATTGAAAAGCGAAATTCAGAGCGGCGCGCTAGCGCCCGGCGATTTTTTGCCGTCCGAATCGGCGCTGGCGGAGCAGTTCGGCCTCAGCAACAAGTCGGTTCGACAAGGCTTGGATCAGCTCGTCGCGGAAGGGCTGATCCGCAAAATACCGCGCGTCGGCAATCAGGTGACGGAAGCGGTCAAAGAGCATCATACGACCATTACGCTCGGCATCAATAGCAGTCTGGAGCGCGATATGGCGATGTCGGCGCTGCTGGAATCGTTCATGCGGCGTTATCCGTCGGTGCGCGTGCAGACGATTACGATTCCGGGCAATTCCCGCCAATTCGTGAAGGAATATACGGAGTCGGCGCATTTGGACGCCTTCATTATGAACCATCAGTTTTATCAGGAGATGGAGGAAAGCGGGCTTCTCCCTACGCTAGAGCCGCTTAGTCCTGCGGAGGGAGCGTACCGACTGCTTGTAGAAGGCTTTACGGCTGACGGCGTTTTGTACGGGCAGCCGCTGCTCTTTTCGCCCATCGTGCTTTGCTACAACAAAGATCATTTTCGTGATGCCGGACTGCCGGAGCCCGACAGCGGCTGGACGTGGCGGGAGTGCGCCGAGCAGGGGCGGAAATTGACGCGGGAGCGGGAGCGATTCGGCTTCGTATTTTTCGAAATGTCGGCCAACCGCTGGCCCGTCTTTTTGCTGCAAAGCGGCACGTCGTTTTGCCTGAATCGGAGCGGCGTATGCGATATCGAGGGGACGCCGATGCTGGAAGCGATCCGGCAGTGCGACCGGATCATTCACGATCCGGAGCTGTTTCCCCGGCTGCTGACCGAAAGCAACGACGATATCGGAAGGCTGTTTGTGACGGGCAAAGTCTCGATGATGATGACAAGCTATATGAGCTTGAACGAGTTGAAGCATACCGGCATCCGGTACGATATTTCGCCGCTTCCTTATGTTCGGGAGCCCCGGACGCTTACGGTCGCGATGGCCGCGTCCATCCGCAAAAGCTCGGTTAACAAGCAGGCGGCCCGGCTGCTTGTCGACTACTTGATCTCGGAGGAAGCGCAAATGCTCATCCGCCGGCAAACGCTGAGCATTCCGGCGCTCAAATCGGCGGCCGAAGCGGCGGTTCAAGACGAGTGGAACCGGCCGCGCGGGTTCGATTTGTTCCGCGACATTTTGCCTTCGATGCGGTTTCATCGCGAGCTGAACTTGACCAACGCCGGCTTCGGGCAGCTGTGGGACATTCTGAAAGCGTATTGGTCCCATATGATCGATGAAGCGGCGCTGTGCAGCCAGATCCGCGAGCGCGTCAGCGACCGCGTTCGCCGCGGCGGCGCAAAGCCGGGCCGGTAACGATATGGCCGCGAGGACATTTTCTTTTGGATTTCCGGTAATGCAAAAGGAGCGGAGGAGGGCTAATGAATCCGGAACAGCGAAGCGGTCGCCTTTACAATCGGATTCCTACCTTAATAATGTTCGATTAAGGAATCTGATTGTAAGAGCGAGTGGAGGATCATTAGCCCTCCGGAGTGCCTTTTCCACCATCTTCACTGCCCTGAGCAACGGCACCTATTGACTCCGGGTTCCGGTTATGATATTTTGATAACTAATTCGTCTAGCGACATGCGATGAAGAGGAAGAGTACTCAGGCGCCCCGAATTGCAGAGAGTCCGCGCAGGTGGAAGCGGATATTCGGACTTGACGAAAGAAGCCTTCGAGCACCGGACCGAAAGTTGGAGTACGTCCGGCGGGCCTTCCCGTTACAGAAGAGCGCGAGCGGTTATTTTCCGTTCGCGAACGAAGCGGGCCGATTACGGCCAATTCAGGTGGTACCGCGGAAGCCGAGTCTTTCGTCCTTGACGGGATGGAAGGCTTTTTTTGCGTTTTTTTGCACACAACGCCGTTATTTGGAAAAGGAGTAGATGAGAATGACAAACCGCAGCGAGCTTGCCGACCTGCTGCTTCCCGGAGTGTCCGTGACGCCGGAGCAAATTGAAACGAAGTATCCGGACCGGAAGCTGGCCGAGGGCGCTTATGTGACCCGCTTTGCGCCGAGCCCGACCGGCTTTTTGACGATCGGAGGACTGTACGCCGCGATGATATCCGAGCGGATGGCACGCCAGAGCGACGGTGTGTTTTACATCCGGATCGAAGATACGGACAGCAAACGGGAAGTGGAAGGCAGCGCCGAAGATATGATCGATTCGATGCGCCAGTTCGGCATCGTGATCGATGAAGGGCCGATCGCAGCCGGGGAGGAAGAAGTCGGCGCATACGGACCGTACCGGCAAAGCGACCGGGTCCAGCTGTATCAGGCCTGGGCCAAACGGCTGATTGAGCAGGATCTGGCATACCCTTGCTTCTGCACCGAAGAGGAACTTCAGGCGATCCGCGACAAGCAGCAGGCCGAGAAGCTGAACCCCGGCTACTACGGGCAGTGGGCGGTGCACCGGAATTTGACGGCGGAGGAGATCAAGGAAAAGCTCGCCAAGGGCGAATCGTTCGTGATCCGGCTGAAATCGCCGGGCTCCCCGGACAACCGGGTCCGCTACAACGATCTGATCAAAGGGGAGATCGAAATGCCGGAGAACGATCAGGACATCGTGCTGCTGAAGTCCGACGGGATTCCGACGTATCATTTCGCCCATGCGATCGATGACCATCTTATGAAGACGACGCATGTGTTCCGCGGCGACGAATGGTTGTCGTCCGTGCCGATCCATATTCAGCTGTTCGATGTGCTCGGCTTCCGCAGGCCGGAATACGGACATCTCGCTCCGCTCATGAAGATGGAAGGAACGTCGAAGCGCAAGTTCAGCAAGCGCAAGGACCGCGACTTCACGGCGTCCTACTACCGGCGCGAAGGGTATCCGAACGTAGCGCTGTGCGAATATTTCATGACGCTGATCAACTCCGACTACGAAGAATGGCGGCTTGCCCATCCGGCCGAGCCGTTCACGGCGTTCCGCCTCGATGCGGGCAAGATGAACGTCAGCGGTGCTTTGTTCGATATGAACAAGCTGAACGATATTGGCAAAGACGTCATCGCGCGTTTCGATGCCCGGCGGGTTTACGGCGATGTAACGGAGTGGGCGCAAGCTTACGACGAGGGGTTTTATGCCTGGCTGAGCGGCAACGAGCCGTATGCGCTCGGTATATTCGGGATCGGGCGGACGCCGGAGAAGCCGCGCAAAGACTTCGCCAAATGGTCGGACGTGAGAGAGTCGATCTCCTACTATAACGACGAATGGTATGCCGCAGCCGCCGGCGAAATCCCGCTGCCGCCTGCCGTGTCCGGCGATACCGCGAAGCAGCTCGTCGCTTCGTTCCTCGAATCGCTCGATTACGGCGATGACCGGGAAACGTGGTTCGATAAGATGAAGGGAGTCGCCGACAAGCACGGCTTCGCCAAAGAGATGAAGCTGTTCAAAAAAAATCCGGAGTCGTATGCCGGACACGTAGGCGACGTGGCCGCCGTCATTCGCAGCGTACTCACCGGCCGGCTGCAGGCGCCGGATTTGTACGATATGATGCATGTCATGGGCGAGGGCCGAGTACGTAGCCGCCTGAGCAGCTATATCGGTTAACGCTTCATAGCCCCTTGTAGAGCGGTTTACGCACGGCAAGGGGCTTTATTCGTATAGGAGGGGAGGGGACGGCCATGAGCGAGTTTGGCGAATTGCTCCGCGGTCTTCGCAAGCAGCACAAAGTAACGCAGCGTCAGCTGGCCGAGCTGGTCGGCATCGACTTCACGTACATCAGCAAAATCGAGAGCGGCACGATGGACCCGCCGGCCGAGGACAAGCTGATCGGCATCGCCGAGGTGCTTCATGTCGAGCCCGAGTCGCTGATTTTGGCGGCCAAAAAGGTGCCGACGACGTTTCAGAGGCTGATTACCGAAAACAGCGACGTTCCGATGTTTCTGCGTAAAGCATCCCGCTTGTCCCCCGGACAATGGGAGAAAATTAAAGCGATCATCGATACGGACGAAGAGGAAGGATCGCGATGAGCCGGCCGGCCTATATAACCCGCGAGCAGATGGAGCGCATTACGGAGCGAATACTGGAGGACTATGGATTTCGTCCCGACGACAAAAGCGTCCGCCCCGTTCCGATCGAGGAAATCGTCGAATTTCATTTCGATCTGCAATTATGCTGGGAGCCGATCGATCAGCTGGCAGCGGACGGCATCGTCATGGCGGCGATCGTTCCGGGCGAGAGGCGGATTATTCTGAACGAGACGCAGCGGGAGCTGTTTATCCGCAAAATCGGCACGTATCATTTTACGCTGGCGCACGAGCTCGGCCACTGGGTGCTGCATGCGGGGGAACCGCTGTATAGGCGAAGCGGCGGAACGTTTGTTGTGGAACGCGGGCGGAAGGAAGCGCCGGTATATTACTGCCGGAGCAGCTCGCACAAACCGGCCGAGGAGGTACAAGCCGATCTGTTCGCCGGGTGCTTGCTTATGCCGCAAGCGATGATGGTCCGGGCCGTGAAGCAGCTCGGCATGAACGGGACGATTCGGCTGCATCATCTGTACGGGCTGGCCGATTGCTTGAAGGTGTCGGTATCCGCTTTGTCCGTGCGTCTTGCACAGCTCCGCTTGCTCCATATCAACGATGCCGGGGAGGTTCGACGTCCGGGAGCGGGAAGGCCGGCTTGCGAGCAGATGACGCTTGAACTGTGACCGGCTGTGTGTTTCCGCACTTAGGGCGATGGAGGTTAGTAAGCGCCTTCAAAAAGTGTTTGGAATGATTTTAAGAAACCGTAAAGGTTGTGGTATACTGGGTATAGGGTTGAATCGGCTTTCGATTTAAGGGGGAAGCGTCATGAATGCTACGGAAGTTACGCTCGTTCAGCTGTCGCGCACCGGAGATTCCGCTGCTTTTATGGAACTGATTCAGATGTACCGGGATAAGCTGCACCGGCTTGCGTACCGGATGCTGCATAACCAGCACGACTCCGAGGACATCGTTCAAGAGACGATCATGCGGGTTTATTTGAACCTCAATCAGTATGACGAGAAGCAGAAGTTTTCGACCTGGATATTCCGGATCGGCAAAAACTTGTGCATCGATCTGCTGCGCAAAAAGAAAGACGTGCGTTCTCTCGATACCGGGTACAACGACGATAAGGAAGTCATTTATTACGACAAGCTGACCAGCGACGAGATCAGTCCCGAAAATCGGGTGCTGCTGAGCGAATTTCAGGATCAGCTGCTGAAGGTGATCGACAAGCTTTCGGTCAAATACAAAACGATCGTCACGCTGTATTATTTGAATGAGCTTACTTTGGAGGAAATCAGCGAAGTGCTCGGCTTGCCGGTTACTACGGTCAAAACCCGCCTGTACCGCGGCAGGGAACAGCTGCGCAAGAAGTGGGGCATGACGCTAACCGTCAGCGTTATGATGATCGCCTTCGGCATGCTGTTCCAGCTCGATTGGAGCGGCGGCGGCGGCATGCCGGCTCGAGCATAGCCCGGCCCATAGCGCATCCAAGGAAGATCCGCACCTATAAAAGAAAACGTCTATCGACGTAATTCAGTGATGAGCGACGGCGGCTTAGCGGAACTTTCACTTCCGCTCCCAGTCTCTGCTTCGCACACAAAATGGAAGCCTGCCAAACATTCAAAAGAGGGGACCTCAAATTCCGCTGCAAAGCGGAGGCTGAGGTCTTTTTTTCGAAAAGCGGAGTTTCTGGCGAAGCTGCTCGCTTTTGCCAAAAAAAGGACTCGTTTTTTTCGCGATGACCTCCTGTTTGTCTTTGAATGAGAATTGTTATCATTTATAATTGAAGTAACGAGGCTGATGAAAGGCGGCGTATGGAATGACGGTTTTGGATTGGAACGTGCTTTCGAAAATGTGGGCCGACTACAGCTTCCAGGTCGGTCCGATCGCCCATTTTGTTATAGGACCGAACGCCTTGTCCACCACTTATGTGAGCGCAACCCCGTCCTTTACGATTACGAAGCGCGGGCATG
Source organism: Paenibacillus ginsengarvi (assembly GCF_003626695.1). Classification (GTDB taxonomy): domain Bacteria; phylum Bacillota; class Bacilli; order Paenibacillales; family NBRC-103111; genus Paenibacillus_AB; species Paenibacillus_AB ginsengarvi. Next base: position 69,343 of record NZ_RBAH01000021.1, on the reverse strand, counting down.
GCAAGCATACGCTTGACCAGATTACTTATGAGATGGCGCCGGGTACCGTCGTTCACGGCTCTGCCGATATGCGGGTTCATGCCTGCAATATAGGAGACGAAACCTTCGAATGTTACCGAGTGTTATATACGGGGTATTTCCCTCCCGGCTGGCAGGGCAAGGAGGCTTACAAGCATTACCGGCTCGAGATTGGGGAGTGCCCGCATTTGTATGCCCTGCTGGATCAAATGTGCGAGACGGCGGAGCGGGGAGACATCCAGTCCGAGCTGCAGCTCAAAGCCCTGTTTTACCAGTTCCTCAACGAAATACGGCTCGCTTCCCGGAAGCTGCAGGCGGGGGAGCACCGGGATCTGATCGAAGAAACGATCGCCTACATTCATCTTCATATCCAGGAAACGCATTCCTTGTTCAGCTTGGCCAGCCGCTGCGGGATGAGTCCGAAATATTTTGCCGAACTGTTCTATAAGGTGGCCGGAGTAAGCCCGATTCATTATATTATACGGCATCGGATTCATCTGGCGGAGAAGCTGCTGCTGACGACAAACGCGTCGATCCGGGAAATCGGGAAAAGCGTAGGCTACAGCGATCCGTATCAATTCAGCAAAATATTCAAGAAATACAGGGGAGTGTCGCCGAGCGAGCTGAAAACGGCGGGCCGATCGAACTGATCGTTTCTGTAGTGCCTCAGCCGAGAAGGCTCGCCGGCGGCGAAACCGTTACCGCGTTATTCACATCAAAATTGCAGCAAATATGCCATTCCCATTTCGGGCTTCTGTGCGCTAATATCGATAATGAGAATGGTTATCATTATTGAGCTTTTTGGGAGCAGAGGGGGCAGGAGAGGGAACATGAGGCGGAAATGGACCGGAATGCTTGTATGGATCATGATGATTATGCTGGTGGCTGCGTGCTCATCCGATCAGGAAGCACAGAAGCAGAACGATACGACAATGGGAAGCGGGGGAACCTCGGGGCAGGCGAAGGAGGCCGCGAAGAAGGATGATGCCTTTCCTCGCAAGGTGGAAAGCGCCGGAGGCAGCGTTACGATAGAGAAGCGGCCTCAGAAGGTCGCGCTGGCTTCCTGGCAGCTGGTAGAAATGATTATGCCTTACGATTTGCCGTCTGTGGGCGTTACGCTTCCTTTCGCCGCGGCCAACTCGGTACTGGAATCCGAGCAGCTCAAGCCGTATGTCAGTAAGTTCAAGGAATTCAAAATTGTCGGCGAAGGGACGAAGGTCAATCTGGAGGCGCTGTTGAGCTTCGGTCCGGATCTGATTATTGCGGGCAGCAAAACGAATGAGGCGATCAAGCAGCAGTTGGAGCAAATCGCCCAGACGGTCTGGCTTGACGAGGAAGCGATCAATACACGGACGGAATGGCCGAAAGTCGTAAAGCTGATCGGCAGTGTGCTGGGACAAGAGAAGAACGGGGAACAATTGATCGCAAAAATGGAGGACATACAGAAGGCGGGCAAGCAAAAGCTCGCTCCGAAACAGGGCGAGTCGGTGTTGTTCGTCCAGGTTCGGGAAAAAGCGGTTTACGTCATGCAGCCGAACACGCTGCTGCAATATTATAACGGACTGGGCTTGACGTAGCCCAAAATATCGGAAAATATTCCGCCGAACGGACAGCTTACACTGGAAGGATTAAGCGTTATCAATCCGGATCATCTCGTGCTGGGCTTCTTCAATTACACGAACAAAGCGCCGGCCTTGACGGAAGAGTGGCAGAAGAGCGAGGTATGGAAATCGCTCAAGGCGGTGAAGAACAACCATGTATACTCGTTAAACGGCGAGCTTGCCATGGGGTTGGGTCCGATCGGTCAGCAATACGGGCTGGAAACGCTTATCCAGGCCATGGGGAAATAACTCTCGCAACAGCAGAACAAAAATACCTCAGTCTCCGCTATTTGCGGAAACCGAGGTCTTTTTTTGTTCCTATAACAGCTTCGTCGTCCAAGATTCGCAGTTCCATACCTCGGTGGCGACGTCGCGGTAAAATTCCGGCTCGTGGGAGATGAGCAGAATCGTTCCTTTGTAAGCGCGCAGCGCCCGCTTCAGCTCGTCCTTCGCATCGGCGTCCAGATGGTTCGTAGGCTCGTCGAGCACAAGCAGGTTCGTTTCCTTGTTGATGAGCTTGCACAACCTTACCTTCGCCTTCTCGCCGCCGCTCAGCACGTCGATGCGGCTTTCGATATGCTTGGTCGTCAGCCCGCATTTGGCCAAGGCCGCCCGCACCTCGAACTGCGACATGGACGGGAACTCGCTCCACACCTCGTCGATGCACGTATGGCTGTTGGAACCTTTCATCTCTTGCTCGAAGTAGCCGATGTACAAATATTCGCCTTTCTCGACCGTACCTCCGATTGGCGCAATTTCGCCGAGAATGCTGCGCAGCAACGTCGTTTTGCCGATGCCGTTCGAGCCTACTAGCGCGATCTTCTGCCCGCGCTCCACGCGCAGATCGAGCGGTCGCGACAGCGGCTCGTCGTAGCCGATAACAAGCTGCTTCGTCTCCACTACAAGCTTGCCGGATGCGCGCGCATCCTTGAAATGAAACTCCGGCTTCGGTTTTTCCTTCGCCAGCTCGATAACGTCCATCTTGTCGAGCTTCTTCTGGCGCGACATCGCCATATTCCGCGTCGAGACGCGGGCCTTGTTGCGGGCGACGAAATCTTTCAGATCGGCGATTTCCTGCTGCTGCTTTTTGTAGGCCGATTCGAGTTGAAGCATCTTCGCTTCGTGCTGCTGCTGGAATACGTTGTAGTCGCCGACGTAGCGGTTCAGTTCCTGATTCTCCATATGGTAGATCAGGTTGATGACGCTGTTCAGGAATGGAATATCGTGGGAAATCACAATAAAGGCGTTCTCGTATTCGTTCAAATACCGCTTCAGCCATTCGATATGCTGCTCGTCCAAATAGTTGGTCGGCTCGTCCAGCAGCAAAATGTCCGGCTTCTCGAGCAGCAGCTTGGCGAGCAGCACCTTCGTCCGCTGCCCGCCGCTCAAATCGTGAACGTCGCGCTCCAGGCCGATATCCTCCAGGCCGAGACCCCGGGCAATCTCCTCAACCTTGGCATCGATCATGTAGAAGTCGTGATTCGTCAGCGTATCTTGAATCGTCCCTACTTCCTCTAGCATTTTCTCGAGCTGTTCCGGCGTAGCCTCGCCCATTTTTTCGTAAAGGCCGTTCATTTCCGCTTCCATCCCGAACAAATAGCCGAACGCCGTTTTGAGCGCGTCGCGGATGGACATACCTTTTTGCAGAACGGCATGCTGGTCCAGATAGCCGACCCGGACTCGCTTCGCCCATTCCACCTTGCCTTGATCCGGCTGAAGCTTGCCGGTAACGATATTCATAAACGTCGATTTGCCTTCGCCGTTTGCCCCGATCAGCCCGATATGCTCGCCCTTCAGCAACCGGAACGAGACGTCATTGAAAATTGCGCGATCGCCGAACCCATGACTCAAGTTTTTAACAGTTAGTATGCTCATTGTGCACCCTTTGCATGATCGTAATGAATGTTTTCTGGTTTTTTCACTCACCTATTATAGTCTGTGCCGGGCTATGAACACAATGGCCATTCAAGCTTAGGACGCCGCTTTCCATCACGCCGATTCGTCTACCGGGGCAGGGTCCTTCGGCGCTTTGAACTCTTCATTGTAATCGGATCTCTCGATCTGGTTCAAATAATCGGCATCCACGTAGCCGGCGAGAAGACGTTTGCCGAACAGCAGATCGTACTGCAAATCGCGGTATTGATCGATAAGCGGCTGTACCGCTTCCGGCACGGTTCTGCTCAGATTCGATTCGCTATCTACGACGAGGCCGGACATAAGTCCCGGAATTTGCTGCGAAACGTTATAACCGAACGCGAAGTTGGCGGGAAGATCCAGGTCCAGCCGGTCGAGTATATAACCGCCGAGAAACGAGTCGCTCAAAATCGGGATTTGCTCCGCCGGGAGCGCAAAGTTCGACCAGGTGACGAAAGGAACGCTGTGCATGCTCTTCATTTCGTCAAGCGTCCATTGGTTCGAGTCACCCGTGCTAATGAAGCCGCCTTGTTTGTAAACGTCGTAATCAAGCCCAAGCATCGGCAGATGATCGCCGTAAAACACGATCATCGTCGGTTCGTCGGATTGCTCGAAATGATCGATCAGCAGTTGCAGGCTTCGATCGGCGTCGCGGGCCCCCTGCGTGTACGTTTCGAGGATGTTTCTGGCATCGGGCGTCAAATCGCCGCTCACGGAAATATCGTTGACGCCATAACGGTTATCGTCGTACGGACCGTGGTTCTGCATCGTGATCGCGTAGATGAACATCGGGCGTTCCGATTCGTCGACCGCTTGAATAATGCTGCGCGATACTTCGTCGTCGGAGATAAACGCTCCATTGATTTCAGGATCGGTGAAATACTCCTTGCTCTTGAAGCTTTCGAAGCCTAGCCACTTGTACACCGTATCCCGGTTCCAAAACCAGCCGTCGTACGAGTGGATGCCCATGCTTTTATAACCCATTGAACCAAAATAGCTGGCCAGCGACGGAACCGGCTGACGAATATATTGCTGGTACGGAACCGAACCGCTGGGCAAAAAGCTCATGGAATTGCCGGTCAGCACCTCGAATTCCACATTACTCGTGCCCCCGCCGAACTGGGAGGAGAGCAGATAGCCTGACGTAGAGTCCTGCTGCAGCCTATGGACGGTCGGCACCGGATCTTCGCTGAACGTGACTCCGGGCAGCAGTGTAGGGTCCCAGAACGCCTCGTTCATAATGAAGATGACGTTTGGCTGTTTATCAGCGCTTTTGGCCGGGATGCGGTCCCGATAATCGGTAATTTGCTGCGCCACAGTAGCGATCGACGCGTCCGAATAACCCGGCGGCTTCGACACGACCGCATTCTGGATATTAAGCGTGAAGGCGATGCCGAATCCGTTGCTGCCATAGTTTAGCTGCTGGTTCCAGACGATCTCGCCGACGCCGGCCCGGTCGAACAAACGCTGGGCCATAGGCGAGCGTTCCGCCATTCCGTATAACGCCGCGATCGACAGAACGCCTAACGCGATCCGGCTCCATACGGGAAGGCGGAACCGGGGGAGCAGCAGCCTGAGCAGGAACACGGCCGCGACAATGGCGGCGACGACCGCCACCCGGATGACAACGGTGCGGCTCGTGACGATCGGAATAATGTTAGTGCCTTCTTTGCGAAGGAAAATATCCCACGGGTAGAAGGGCTGGCCGATCAGTTTTGTCTTGAAATAAGTAATAAGCGCGGCGATAAACAGGATCGCCATCGACATTCCGGCCGATGGAAGTAAGGATCCGAACACACAATACACAAGAAGGAAAAGGAATGCGTACAACAGCGCATTAAGCGCGAATAAAGCGGGACTGGAGGCGATCCACGTCCACGCATCCGCGAAGGAGCCGCGCGAGATCGTTTCCACGCCATACGCGAGCATAATAGGGTACAAGACCAGAGCGGCCGTAATGATAGCGTATTTGGTTGTACGTTTCCCCGTAAGACGGTGCGTCATCCGTCTTCGCAGTAAATATAGATCGAACATCAGTAATCCAAGTCTCCTTTCCGAAAAGCCTGAAGCCTATTTGTCTATTGTAGAAAGGAGACCTTAATATAACCTTAAGAAAGGCAATCTTTGCCTGTGACCGCCGTGCAATTCCGCCCTTTACATTCGGACGGGCCGATGTACAATAAGGTAGGATCGCTTGCAACAGTTTTGAATAGTAGTTTTTTCATACAGGCTCAGTTAGGGGAATGCATCGTTTATGGTGTTATGGGGAGCAATTGTAAACGCCGCCGCTATCGCGGCGGGGACGTTCGCCGGCCTGCTTCTGCCGCGTCTTCACGCCAATTTGCGGACGATCGCGACGCAGGGGATGGGGCTGGCGCTTTGTGTGCTCGGGCTTACGATGGCACTGAAGTCGGAGCAATATTTGGCTATGGTCGTTAGTCTGGTCATCGGCGGCATCGCAGGCGAGCTGCTCAGACTCGAGGGCAGGCTGGAGCGGCTTGGCGAATGGCTGGAAAGCAAAGTGGCGGTGCGGGGAGAGGGCAAGGTGGGCAAAGCGTTCGTCACCGCTACGCTTGTGTATTGCATCGGGGCGATGGCGATTCTCGGGTCGATCGACAGCGGCATCCGCCACGATCATACGATTTTGTACGCCAAGTCGCTGATGGACGGTTTTCTGTCGATCCTCTTTGCATCGGCGCTCGGAGTCGGCGTGGCGTTCTCGGCTATACCGGTTCTCGTCTATCAGGGAGCCATTGCGCTGCTTGCCGCGCTGCTCGCTTCCCTGTTCAGCGCCGAGGCGATCGCGCAGATGACGCAGGAAATATCCGCCGTGGGCGGCGTGCTTATTATCGGGGTCGGCATCAATCTGCTCGAGATCAAAAAAATCGGGGTGGCGGCTATGCTGCCGTCCGTGGTCATAATGGCGGCGATTATGGCGGTTATGCGCCTTATGCATTAGGGTGTGTACGGATAGCGAAAAACAAGGAGCTAAGCGAGAATGCCGCTTGGCTCCTTGTTTTTTCAAACCGCTGTTTTAGCCGGCAGTGCCGGTAATGATGGCGTTTAATTGCCGGGCCGTATCGTATACCGCCTGATAAGGATTCGAGCCGTAAATGCCGATCTCGGCGGTGAGCGTGTCGGTGTAACCGATCTCATTCAGCGCGGCGACGACTTCCGTCCAATTCACTTCGCCGGCCATCAGCGGAACGAAGCCGCCGTAGTTGCCGACAGTCGCCTTAAAGTCCTTGACGTGCACTTTGAAAATGCGGCTGCCGAGAATGCGGATCCATTGCTGCGGGAAGCCGTAGAGCAAAATGTTGCCGACGTCGAAATAAACGCCGAGATTGGGCGAGTTCAGCTCGTCGACATACCGCTTCATCTCGAGCGGGGACAGCAAAAACTTGTTCCATACGTTTTCGATGCCGATTTTGACGCCGCGTTTCTCCGCCTCTGGGACCAGTTTCTCCAGTTCGGCCCGGCTGTTCTCGTAGCAAGTGTCGTACGAAGAGGTGGCATTCACGACGCCAGGCACGACCAGCGCCGTATCGGCTCCGATTCGTTCGCAGATTTCGAGCTGCTTCGTTACGACGGCTCTGCCTTGCTCGCGGACGGCCGGGTCCGGTGAAGAGAGCGGGTTGCGGCCCATCAGGCCGGTGGACACGCTTCGCAATTGCAGACCGTAGTCGGCGGCCAGCTTCGCGATCGCATCCGCCTCGGCCGGTGTCGTCTCCAGCGTGAAGCCTGCCGTGTGCCCAGTCGGGTAAACGTTCAGCTCGACGGCATCGTACCCGGCGTCGCGGCTAATTTCGAACAGTTTCGGAAGCGGCGTTCCTTCGGGGAAGCACCATTGATTGACGCTTTTCAGCATAGACGTTTATTCCTCCCACTGGTTAGAATCAGGCTGTGACCGAAGGTTTTGTGAAGTTGATTTCGCCGAAGTTTATCGTAGCTTCGAGCGTGTCGACGGCATCGGCGAAGCTGCCGAGCACCAGCTCCTGGCGTCCCGTGCGGACCGCTTCGATGAAGGCGCGATCCTGCTCGAGGTAGAAGTCGGTTTCGCATTTGTCCGTTTGCTTCTGCCCGGCGTCGTGAATCGTGATGCTGCTGCCCTTGATGGCGAGATAAAAATCTGCGCCGATGAACTCCACATCGCCCCGTCCGAAGTGCGGCGACATGCAGGTGTTAACGAACGAGCCTACCGCTCCCGATTGCATCGTGAAGGCGACAACGCCGACGTCCGGAATCGTCGCTTCCGGGTTGATGGTTTGAATCGTGCGCTGCGCGTAGAACGACTGAGTCTCGGCGAAATCGCCCGCCAAATAACGGATCAGGTCGATCTGATGCGTTGCCTGCTCGATAATTTGGCCGCCGGATTTGTCCAGCTGCGCCCACCACTTGGCTCCCGGCAATCCGCCGATCCGATAGGAGAGCACCATGTTCACTTGTTTGCCTTCCAGATAGCTTTTCGCCTTCTGTACATTTTCCAGATACCGCAAGCAATAGCCGGAAGAGTTAATGATGCCTGATGCGGTAATCGCTTTGCTGACGCGTCTCGCCGTATCCATATCGAGCCCGACCGGCTTCTCCGACAGCAAATGGATGCCTCTGGCGGCAATCTGCTCCTCGATGAGGCCTCTGGCGAATGGGGGCGTGCACAAGAAAACGGCGTCGATCTTGCCCGAGTCCAGCAGCTCCTGCTCGCTCGCGAACACTTCGGGGCCGTAGCTGTCGCTAATTTGTTTGGCGCGTTCCGCGTTAATGTCAAATACGGCTGTCAACTCGGCGTTGTCCAGCTTTTGCAGCGTTTTGATGTGATGTTCGGCCATGCCGCCGACTCCGATAAATCCGATTCTCACTTTGTTCATGTATGGCTCTCCTCCTTAAATTTCGGGGCTCCCCGCAAAGGTTATCGTATTGGGGTTGTTTACGTTACACGAACAAGGATAGTGGATGGGAGCGGAATTGTATTTATTGAAATGGAACCGGAATTTACGCAAAAAGACACCTTGGACAGGTGTCGGGGCCAAACACATATAAATCGCAGGCGCGGTTTTGCCTACGGGGTTGTTTGCAAATCGCTGCCGCGCATCGTTTTTTGCCGTTTGCGCCATAGGGAAGGGGAGGTGCCCTCGACGCTTTTGAACCATTGCGAGAAGGAATGGAGCCGGTAAAACCCGACCTGCTCGGCGATTTCGTTCAGATCTTTGTCTGTTGCGCTGAGCAGCCATTTGGCCTCCTGCATCCGGCACTGCTGCTGGTACTGCTTCGGCGACAGCCGGTATATTTTCTCGAACGTCCGCCGAAACCCGGCGACGGAAAGGCCGCTTAGCTCCGCGAGGTCGGTCATCTGAACGCTCTCGCGCAAATTTTGGCGGAGGTAGTCGGCCGCTTTCGTGATCGTCATCGCCTGCATATCCGTTTGCGCATGCTCGTGCAAGTACAGCAGCAGCAGCTCGGCCCAGACGGCGCGTGTGCGCTCCTGCTCCTTCAGCGGCGATGCAAGCACGCGGAGCCATTCGCGGAACAGCTTCTCAAAGCGGTCGCCGTCGATTCGGGACATAGCGAATATACGCGGCGTAAGGCACCCCCTGGTCAGCTTGTCGGCTACTTCCTGCAGCGCGGGAGGCATGCCTTGCATATGAATCACGCCGAACCGAACCTTCGTCACGGCGGCGAACCGATGCGAGATGCCGGGCGGGATGACGACGATATGCCCGGTCTCGACAAACACTTTACGCTCCGGCCATTCGAACAGCCCCCGGCCTTCCAGCGTGACTTCGATCTCCAGCGTCGTATTCTGGTGGAAACCGACGTCATACCAATCTTCGTTAAACGTGCCGATAAAGCTGCGAATATGGAACGGCGCTTGTTCCATGAATCTTATCCTCCCAAGGGCGATAGCTTCCGTCAAACGTTAGCCCTTCTTCTGCCGTTCGATCTGTTCGGCCAGATCGTTCAAATACGTCCAGCGCTCAAGCAGCTCGTCCAGCGACAGCTCCTGCTCCCGGTGACGGGCGGTAAGCTTCATCAGCTTCTCGTAATCGTCGTGTGCGGCGGCGAGCTCTTCAGCGAGCCCGGCAAGCGATTGCTCCGCTTCCGCGATCCGCTGGTCGATTTCTTCGTATTCCTTCTGTTCTTTGAAAGAGAATCGTAGAGGCTTTTCTTTCGGCCTGTTGTCGCTTGGTGGCTCGGGTGCGGCTTGCGCCGGCTTGCCCGCTTTGTTGTCGGCCGTCGACTCGGCTTGCTTCGTGCGCTCCCGGTATTCCGAGAAGTTGCCTTCGTGTTGGGAGAATACGCCGCCGCCTTCGGCGACGAGCAGAGCATCGACAGTGCGGTCGAGAAAATAGCGGTCATGCGAAACGATAAGCACCGAACCGGGAAAATGCTCCAAATAGTCCTCCAGGACGGTCAGCGTCTGAATGTCCAGGTCATTCGTCGGCTCGTCCAGCAGCAGCACGTTCGGCGCGCCCATCAGGATGCGGAGCAGGAACAGCCTGCGCTTCTCGCCGCCCGACAGATCGGCGACTTTGGACCACTGCGCGGACGGAGGGAACAGGAAACGCTCCAGCATTTGCGAGGCGCTGATCAGCTCGCCGTCCGTCGTGCGGACGTTCTCGGCCGCATCGCGAATATATTCGAGGACACGCGCCGATTCGTCCAGCTCTTCGTTCTCCTGCGAGAACAGGCCGATTTTGACCGTGAGTCCGGTATCGATCGAGCCTGCGTCGGGAGTCAGCTTGCCTGCGATCAGCTTCAGCAGTGTCGATTTGCCTGCGCCGTTCGGGCCGACGATGCCGATCCGGTCGCCGGGCTGCACGATATAGCTGAACGCGCGGACGATGTCGCGTTCGCCGTACCGTTTCGTTACGTCCGTCAGCTCGATGACCTTTTTGCCGAGCCGCGAGCTGGGCAGGGCCATGTCCATTTCCTGCCCATTCGTTTGCGGCCCGGCTTGCTGCAGTTTTTCGAACCGCTCGATCCGCGCCTTCTGCTTCGTCGATCTGGCTTTGGCTCCCCGTCTGATCCAGGCCAGCTCGCGGCGCAGCAGGTTTTGCCGCTTCTCCTCGGAGGCATGCTGCTGCGCCATCCGTTCGGCCTTTTGCTCCAGAAACACGCTGTAGCCGCCGGTATAGCCGAACAGCTTCCCGTTGTCCAGCTCGAGGATGCGGGTCGCCACCCGGTCGAGGAAATAACGGTCATGCGTAATCATGAGCAGCGCCGATTTCGATTTGGACAACATCGTCTCCAGCCAGTCGACCGTTTCGGTGTCGATATGGTTCGTCGGCTCGTCCAGAATGAGCAGGTCCGCCGACCGAATGAGCGCGCCGGCGAGAGCGACCCGTTTCCGCTTGCCCCCGGACAAAGTGCCCATTAGCGCGCCGAAGTCGTTTATGCCAAGCTTGCCGAGAATGCGCTTCGCCTCGTGCTCGAGCTGCCAGGCGTCCAGCGCATCCATCCGCCCGTTCAGCTCCACGAGCTGCTTTTGCAGCTCTGGACTGTCCTCGCCGCGCTCCAGCCGCTCCATCAGGCTTTCGTAATCGCGCAGCGCCTGCATGAGCGGAGAGCGTCCGCTGAATATATGTCCAAGAACGGTCGCGTCGTCGTCGATGGCGGGATTTTGCGGCAAATATTCGATCGTAATGCCGTTACGGATGGAAATCGAGCCTTCATCCGGCTGCTCGGCGCCTGCTATCGTTTTGAGCAGCGTCGACTTGCCGGTACCATTGACGCCGATCAGGCCGATTTTATCGCCTTCGGCGATGCCGAGCGATATTTGCTCGAACAACATCTTCATGCCGAAGCTTTTGCTTAATCGTTCCGCTGTAAGTAGGTTCATCGCTTAAGTTCCTTCAAAGTATAGTTGTTGTAAGGTAAAGCATAGCATATTTCTCCGAATTAGACACTCCGAACGATGGGCGGGAGCCAGGGAAATCGCATAAAAGTCGGAAGCCGAACTATCGGAGGAGGGTCCGTTGACGGGCTGCGAACCCGCGTGGTATCGTTAGGTGCCAATGATGGACGCCTGCAGGGAGCTGAAACACCATGAATCGTTTGCACACTTATGCGCCGCATGTGTACTATTTCTTTTTTTTCGCGGCGGCGGCCTCGTATTCGCCGTTTCTCGGATTTTGGTTCAGGGAAGCGGGACTCACCAACCAACAAATCGGCTTCCTGTACGCGGTCGGACCGCTTGTCGCCCTGTTCGTGCAGCCGGTCTGGGGACTGCTGTGCGATAAACACGGGATCGAGAAAGCCGTGCTCCTGCTGTGCAGTCTGCTTACGCCTGCGATCGCCTTCGGCTATTCGACGGGCGGAGGTTTTGCGCTGTATGCGGCTACGGCTGTCGCACTCGCTATATTCAACTCGCCGATGGTGCCGCTGGCCGATGCGATCGCCATCGCCCATGCGGAGAAGCACCGGCAAACGTACGGCGCCGCCCGGGTGTGGGGCTCGATCGGCTTCGCGCTGATCGTATCGCCGATCGGGATGTTGTACACGCATATCGGCATCCAGTATATGTTTACTTTTTATATGGCGTTTATGGTAGTCGTCTTCGCCATCACGTTCGTGCTGAAAAAGGGCCGGGTCCGCAAATCGGCCTCGCTGCGCGATGTAGGCAAGCTGCTGCAAAATAAACCTTTCGCCTATTTTTTGCTGCTCGTTTTGCTCGTCGCTTGCGGCAACCAAAGCTTCAGCGTCTTTTTCTCGGTATACCTCGGGACGACGGGAGGGAACGTGTCCGAGAAGATCGGCTGGCTCACCGCCGTGTCGGCCTTGTCCGAACTGCCGTTTTTCGTGTTCGCCACGCGGCTGTCCGAAAGATTCGGCTACCGCAACATGCTGGCGTTAGGGGCGTTTGCGGCTGCCTTGCGCCTCGTGATCATCTCCTTCGATCCTCCGATGGCGGTGCTGCTGCCGAGTCAAATGCTGCAGGGCATTACGTACGCGCTGTTTTACGCGGCCGGCGTCCAGTGCGCGAACGATCTGTGCCCGGAAGGCTGGAAGACGACAGCGCAGACGCTGTTCAGTATGGTCTATATCAGCATGGCGGTGCTGATCGCGAGCAACTTCGGCGGCTGGCTGATCGACCAGACCGGCTTTCCGCTCATGTTTCGGCTTGCCGCCCTGTTATGCCTGCTTGGGGGGATTGGATTTGTCGCCACCAGGCGGCTAGGACAAAAAGCAGGCGAGGCGGGTAGCCGCTGACTTCGGCCCGGTTAGGCGGGCGAACTGCTCTAGCTGACAAGGGTGATGTGAGATAAGCGGCTGTAAGCCGGCATAGGCTCGTTAGGTTGGCGGCCGCTGGTCGACTCGAGTGGCGGTTATTTCGCCGAAAGCTCTTCCCGGACGGAACGATCCGTTCGCGAGGAGCTTTTTTGCGATTGCGGGCCGTTGGACGATAAGAATAGCGGAACGGAATTCCACTAAATCGGCGAAACGTGTGGTTTTGCGAGAAATAAAGGATTATTTTTCCGTTATCCTCGGCATTTTTGGCTTTTTCGTGAGGAACTTATTTCCTGGGGCGGCCATAGCGGAAATGAAATCCGTTATTTTTTTTATGCAGGGGTGAACAGACTTTATAGCGGAAAATACTTCCGATATTGGTTTGGAAGTTGAGGGGGGAAAGGAATAAATGTCACTTAATATAACATTTAAGAAGAAAATTCGCTCTGAAACCGCGATTTTATGTTATTATTTATAACATAAAATAATAATCGGGGTGGTTTTTTACATGGTGGTCGGACTTCGAGTGATAAAAACTGTCATATCTATAGCGATCAGCATCTCAATCGCCCGCATGCTGCATCTGGAGCCGGATCATTTCGCGGGCATCATCTCGATGCTCGCCGTTCAGCCTTCGGTTTACCGGTCGCTCAAGCATACGTTGTCCCATCTCGCCAGCGCTTTATTCGCAGCCCTGCTCGGCATCGGCGCCGCTATCGTTATCGGCGACTATTCGATCGTAATCGCCGCCGTGGCGCTGCTCGTCATGGCGATCCACGTGAAGCTGCGAAGGACGGAGTCGCTCACCCTCGCCGTTATCGTCGCCGTCAACACGATCGGCACATCCGATGAGCTGCACGGCAACGCGGCCTACCATCAGCTCATGCTTGTCGTCATTGGCATGCTTGTTGGTACGGCGGTCAACATGATTCGCAAGCCCGTGCACCGGGAGCGGGAGGAGGTGCTGCTTGTGAAGGCGGAGAGCATGCTGCGAACGCTGCTTTACTACATCCAGCACGATCTGATGGTTGGCCGGATGACGCCGTATAAGCCGCAAATGCGGATGCAGATCGAAGAGGTGCGCTCCTACATCGAAACGGGCAAAGGCATCTCAGTGCTTATCCGTGAAGACCGCTGGATGAACCGCAGCGATCCGATCGAACCGGGAGAACTGTTCCGCACGTACGAAACGATGATCGAGCGGGTGAGGGACATTGTGAAGGCGCTGGAGAAGGCCGACCCGGCCAGCGTGGAGCGGCAGCGGTTCATTCGGGCGATCGGGCTCACCGTCCGGCTGCAGGAGCGCGTCATGCAGGGCCGTAAAATCCACACCGAACTAATGCTGAAGGCGCTCCGGCCGGAGCTGCTGCGAGCGGTCCCCGGCGAGCCGCCGCATCTGCTGTTTCCGTATTATCAGGCGTATGAGGCGCTGTCGGAATATGTGGAGCAGTTTTCCGGGATCAACCAGACGTTCCTGTTCATCTCGTCCCGGTCGATCGTGGAGGGCAGGGAAGCTTTTTTTCGGGTAGCGGGGTAGCGCAGTCCGCGGAAAACCGGGGAACGTTTCCGAGACAGGTATATTCTAACGGATTACTGCCAGCATGAAGTATAATACACCCATAGGGTCGATTGCGAAACAACAAGGCTCGGCCATACGAAGGTTAAAGGAGTGAACGGTATGAGTTTAAACGGAAAAGTCGCAATCGTAACCGGCGCGTCGCGGGGCATAGGACGGCAAGCCGCCCTTCAATTGGCGATGGCCGGCGCGAAGGTGGTCGTGAATTATTCGTCGAATCGGGAGAAGGCCGAGGAGGTTGTAAGAACGATAGAGCAAACCGGAGGCCAAGCAGCGGCGATCGGAGCCGACGTAAGCAGGGTGAGCGAGGTCGAAGCGTTGTTCTCGAAAACGCTCGAGCGGTTCGGGCGCTTGGACATTCTGGTCAATAACGCCGGTATTATGGAGTGTAGGGCAATCGCGGATGTAACCGAGGATATATTTGATCGGCAATTTGCGGTAAACGTAAAAGGGACCTTTTTCGCCTGTCAGCAAGCAATGAAGCATATGGCCGAAGGCGGAACGATTATCAATTTTTCAACCTCCGTGTCAGGGGCGATGCTCCCGACTTATAGCGTCTACGCCGCCACAAAAGGTGCAATCGAGCAGTTGACCCGCCAATTAGCCAAGGAATTCGGGCCGAAGGGTATTGTTATCAATTGTATTGCGCCCGGTCAAGTGTCGACGGAGCTGTTTTTGAACGGCAAGTCCGAGGAGCTGATCGATTCGTACCGCCGGATGAATGCGTTCGGGCGGCTTGGCGAGCCGGATGACATCGCAAACGCGATCGAATTGCTCGTCAGCGACAAAGCCCGTTGGATCACGGGGCAGACGATCCGCGTAAACGGCGGGTTCAATTAAAAAAATATGCAAGTTTAACCGCGTCTGTCGCTTCGATAGGCGTGGTAGTTGTTTATGTGCGACCGATCGAGTAAGGAGTAGACGTTGATGGCAACTGAACTTCAATATAACGATCCCGGTATTGCGTTTACGTTAGATATCGGCTATATTCCATTTAGTTAGACTATCTAATTATATGCAGGTGAGTTGATGAGTCAAAAAAACAACAAGGATCAAGCTACGGACCAATTGCCCAAGCTCGGTATTCAGCCTTACTTGGAACTAATGGACAAAACCGCCGGGAAAGAGAGAAACGGCGCGCATAGCCGTTTGGGTCTATTGATGCTGTGGTTCAGTGATCATTTTTTGGATGCGGTCGATCTGGAATTAGCGCCATTCGGCATTACCGAAAGCAAGCTGGATCTGCTGCTGCTGCTGAAGCTTCACGAAAACAGAACCTATATTGCCCCTTCGTCCCTTGCAGACAGATTGGGAATAAGGCGAGCTTCGGTGACGGCATTGTTGGACTGGCTGGAAAAGCGGAATTTGATCATCCGTGAGCAAAGCGAGCTCGATCGCCGCAGGATTCACGTGCAAATTACGAAGGAAGGCCAGGAACTGCTGGATCGTGTATTGCCCGCATTTTGGTCCGCGTGCTCCTCGATCATGAACGATCTGGATCATGACGAGGTTGCTCTTTTGGATAAAATGTTGGTGAAATTGAACGCTGGTATCGAAAAAAAGCTGGGGGTGGGTAGATAAATTTTTTTGTGTATATAATTAGATTATCTAACTATTAAGTAAAGGCGATTAAACGAAGATGAGGTGTGCCATGTCACGAAAAAACTATTCTCATATGACCGTTATTCTTTGTTGGTCTGGAATGATATCCTGTTTTCGGGAACGAGTCTCGGGCCGGTCCTGTCAATCCGTTTCATGGAATGGGGGAGTGATCGGCTAGCATTTGTATTGCTCGCCGTTATCCTCGGCGTCGGCTTATTGGCGGCCTGTCTGATTCGTAGCGATACTTCGGTCGAAACCGCCCGCTCTTAGCGGCGGTAGTCTAAAAGGGCCGGCTTCGATATCAGACGCCAATGCCACATGACGTCTCCCCAGTAAGCTTCATTTTCGCTGAACTGGAATAAGAAACGATACGCTCGTACCCTCGCCGGGCTTGCTCCGGATCGTCAGGCCCATGCCATAGGCTTGCCGAAGTCTGCGGTCGGTGTTTCGTATGCCGATACCGGACGAACCTTCGAGGTCGCTTGCCAGCAAATCACGTACTTTATGCTCGTCCATGCCTTTGCCGTTGTCCGCCACCATCACCCCGACGCCGTCCGACATCCGAACGAAACGTATGCTCACTGTCCCGCCGGAGGGCCGGCTCAGAAGGCCGTGCCTTACGGCGTTTTCCACCAGCGGCTGTACGGTTAGCGGCGGTAGCTCCAGATCCCGGAGCATGTTTTCTTCCAGTTCCCAATGAACGGACAGACGATTGCCGAATCGCTCCCGCTCGATGTACAGATACGCCCGGACCAGTGCCAGCTCGTGCTCCAAGGACACCATGGATTGAGTATTCAGGAAGTCGAAGCTGATACGCAGAAACGATGCAAAAGCTTCGCCGAGCTTGCGCATGCGTTCCGAGTCAATGTCACTGAGCGCCATTAACGAATTCAAGGTGTTTAGCAAAAAATGAGGCTGGATTTGCGCTTGCAAGTAGGCAGCCTCCATACGAAGGCTTTTGTGTACCGACTGCTTCATCGACGTTAACGACCAGACGCGATAATTTAGTTCCATGGCGTCGGCCGGCTTGGTGATGTAATCATTGGCTCCGGCCTCGAAGCCGGTATACACGTCCTCCAATTGGCTGCGCGCCGTCAGCAGCAAAATCGGCAGCTCCGACCTCGAGTATTTGCCGCGGATTGCGCGTGTCAGCTCATAACCGGACATGAGCGGCATCATGACGTCGATAATCACGAGGTCCCAGAACCCGCCATCCAAAAGTTTTAGCGCTTCTTCGCCGGAAAGGGCGGGTTTGACGCGATACAGATCCTTCGGTAAAATGGCGGCCAACACTTTCAGGTTCACGGGATCGTCGTCTACGATCAGAACGTTCGACAGAGCATGGTTGGCTGTTTTTTCAACTGCATTCGATTTCGCCGACCATGCCGCCGGATTTTGCATACCCGTAATCCCGTGTATACCCGCGGCGTCCGGATCGCGCGGCGAAATATCCGTTCCCTTAACAACGGCCGATTCCAGCGCAGCAACCGATTCGGACGCCATTACAGGCTCGCTTGCCACATGGTCCTTCTCCCCATGCTGGTATAGGGGCAGGGTGAAGGTGAAGACCGTGCCTTCGCCCCTGGACGAGCGTACAGTCAGCTCTCCGCCCTGCAGTTCCACGAGCTGTTTCGCGATGCTGAGGCCGAGCCCGATGCCGCCGCCGCCGTTCTCCGCTCCTTGCTCATAGGCGTCAAAGATGCGGGCTAGCGTTGCCTGATCCATGCCCATCCCCGTATCGGCAACATGAACGGCGGCCATGTCGCCCGTTAGATCCGACGACACGGTGATCGTCCCCGAATCGGTATATTTGATCGCATTGTGCAGCAGATTAAGCAAAATTTGCACGACGCGTTTTTCGTCCGCATACACGGGCGGGAACGCAGCCGGAATCGCCATTCGCATCTGAACCGGCTTTCCTTCCGTTAAATGGGCCAGCATCGAAAAAACAGCGGGGGCAACCGACTGCATGGGCAGCTTGCCGGTGTCCAGGAAAGCCGCTTCTCCTTCAGCCTCGCCGCATCCAGCAAATCGTTGATCAGCTGCGACATGCGACTGCCGATCGTCAGCAGCAGCCTCATGCCTTCGGCGTTCCTCGGCCGGAGTGAGCCGCTTTCTTCGTTCAGAACCGTCCTTGCGATATTGATTAGCCCGTGCAGCGGCGTTCGAAGCTCATGCGCCGTATGGGCAAGAAACTCGTCTTTGCGCCGGTCGTCCAGAGTCAACCGCTCGGTCAGCCGCGCATTTTCCTCGGCGTTGCGGAAATAACGCCTAAACCAGTAGGAGGAAAAGGCGATCAGCGCCAAAATCATGTCGATCGGGTAGTAGTCGACAGGCACCGAGATATACGATTTCAGAGCACCCCAAAGCACGCTCGATGCGACGCAGATCGCCGCCATAAACAATAGCAGGTCGTCGCCGGGGCGCCTCCGTTGGCGGATGACTTGTAGGGCAAACAAAACAAACACGGCAGCTATGGGAAGCAGGTAAAACAAATTAATCAGAAAGATAACATGGTATACCGCTCTGTACGGCGCCGCGCATAGGAATAACGTATAGAGCAGCAGGCTGGCCGAATAAATCCGAAACAGCCAGCTTCGCGTGCTGCGGTTAAGCAGATGTATGGTAAGCATCACCATAAAATAAGTCAGGTACAAATACGAGAGCAGCAATACTTTAACCCGTATAGAGTCGGTAAGAGGCAGCCATACGGTAATCAACCGGTCGGAGCTGGACAGAATGGAGATGCCGACGCAGATCATCATGCCGAAAGACGCGAGAATGCTTTTTTGCCGCGAATTGAACGCATACAGAATTAGGGTGTAAATGGAATGAAGCAGAAATACGGTTGAGCCGACTAGCTGCATGCCGATCGAATTCCAACGCTCTGTATCGATTCTCGCCTGTGAACCAAAACGGATGGCCGACGTAATGCCGCCTTTAGTTGGGCGATCGAAATTGGCGACCTGCACCAGCAGTTCGATCTCCCGCTCCTGTTCCGGGGTGTAAGATACCGTGAAGGAACGCACTTGCGGTTCGTACTGCTGCCGGTTAACACCCAACTGACCGAGTCCGGCCATCACGTTTCCGTTGACCTCTACCTGAGATGAACTGTAAATGTCGCTAAACCAGAATTCGTAGGGCTGTCGGTCCAGCGGGCCGTCGATCAAAATCCGCAACCGGTACGTTCCGAAACCGTACGAATGGTTGCGTTCGGAGATCCACGCACTCCGCCAATCGCCCGGCACTTGCAAATATTGCGATTTTCCAGGTTGTTCTTCGTTCAAGCGCCGGCCGGTCAGCAGTTGATCCGGGTAAAATTCCCACTGTCCATCCAGCGGTATCATCTTGCTGTTCTGAAAGTCCCAGCCCCGCAAGTCGAGGACTCCGCCGATCGCTCGGGGGTGTTCGGGCGGCGAGTAATGAACGTACCAAACCGCCCGGGCGCCGAACAGAAATAGGGAGAATAAAAGGAGCAGAACGACGGGGTTGCCGATAATAGAAGACCCTTTTAGTTTCAGGAACCGTATTGTTCGATGCAAGTCGGATTTTCCCTCTTTCAGTCAGCTTTTAAAATGTATATTACTTTGGACCGGCTAAACTCTTTTATACTTTCTCCCGACATCGTTCCAATCCCTCCTTGAAAGAGTATACAGGAGGGGAGGAAAATAAAAAACCGAGGCCCTTCGATAGTCCGAAGGCGCTCGGTTAGCGGTTCGTTTTGTTTTTCGGATTGCCGCGCCTTCCGAAGTAAGACTCGAAAGGCAACGGTTACCGGTTCGATTCGTTTCAGCCTTGCGGGCTTTGGCTTCGAAATGGGGGAACCGATTCAGGTGGGAGCGGATTCCGGCTTCGGCACGTCCAGCTTGTATTTGGGACGGTAGTGGCTAGGCGGCTTACCGACCCAGCGGCGAAATTGGCGTGAAAAATGGTTGATATTCGAAAATCCGAGCTGGTTCGCTATAGCACCGATCGGTTCGTCGGAGTTTACGATCATCGTTTTGGCCATATTTAATTTTTGGCGGCTGACGAATTGCCGGGGAGAAATCCCGTACACCCTTGTGAAAATTTTCGTAAATTGCGTACGGCTTAAACCGAGCCGGCCAGCCAAATCCGTAATCGTTACGTTGGTGCGGATGTGTTCCTCCAGCATGCGCTCGATCTTGTGGGCCATCTCGACTTCCATCCGCGAACTATACTGTGCTGCGGCTGATTCATCGCCGAATGGCGCGGAGTTGCCCGGCTGCAGCGCCACCATCTCGGCTATCGCGAGCGTGACATAAGCTTGCATCATAAGTCTTCCCTGAAGGGACAAATGTTTAAAAAAATAGTTAGTCAAGTGCATGTGCTTAGCTGATTCAGGGATATGGCTGTGCATCAGTCCTTCCAGGCGATATCCGATATCGCTCAGGAAGGAAGGAAAGCCGTCCGATTCCGTAAGAACGGAAACATGCTTATAAGGCTCGGCATACAGCAGCTGGCGAAGTCCGTGATCGTCTATATCGAAGTGGCAGTGGAAGAAATAGTAGGGCTGTGCGGATCCGTTCCAAAGCCGATGCTTCACGTGAGATTTGATGATCAACCAATCTCCCCGTCGCAGCACGAGCGGGTGTCCATCCAGTTCGAGCTGAATCTCGCCTTCCCGGCAGTGGAGCAGTTCGCAATAAGGGTGATAGTGCTTCTCGTAAGACCACCCCGGCACTCTGCTTCCGAATTTGCTGTTTAACACTTGAATCGTGTTCATCGTTTTCCTGAAAGCGACTTCGATCGTCACCGGCCCTGCCCCCTTAACCGCAATAGCGATAAGCCGCACAAGATCATCATAGCAAATGGCATAATGCTCCTCAAGTCTAGCTTGGCATTGGCACAAATGGATAAAAAGAAGAGTGATCGGTCAGATTGTAACCGCATCCAAAGATCATATAACATTACGGTAAAGGAGGACGGCAAACTTGCTCATGTCTCGACGAACGCGCAGTAACCGCTGCCTCTGAGAAAGGCGAGAGGGAGCAGTAGGGTCCAATCGAATAACAAGCAAAAAGAGGGGATACAACGATGCAAAAATGGACGAACTTACGGTTTTTCGCGGCAGCTGCTATGCCGGCATTGCTTCTGGCGGCATGCGCCGGCGGTGAAAAAGGGACGTCATCGCTTCCGGAAACGAAGAAGCAAAGCGAGGAGCCTGTCGAATTATCGTTTTATTACTCGGGGGGCAACTATGGCGAACAACGGTTCATGGAAATTATCGGGGACCCAATCATGAAGAAATACCCGCATATTTCGATTAAATATTACCAAACGTCAAAAGCAAACGGTTCGGAAGGGATATCGCTTGCCGACGCGGTCGCAACGGGAACGCCTATCGATGTGTTGTACGCAAGTCTTGCCAATGTGTCGCAATCGTTGCTTCCGTACGGGCTGCAGTACGATCATGCCGAGCTGATTAAAAAGCATAACTACAATTTGAATGCGCTAGTCCCCCAAACGGTCGATGCGATTAAAGGATTAGGCGGCGGCGTGCTTTACGGATTGCCCTCGGGCGTTGGAAGCTTGTATCTGTATTACAACAAGGACCTGTTTGACAAATTCGGGGTGGCGTATCCCCAGGACGGTTTGACTTGGGATCAATTGTACGAATTGACCAAAAAGATGGCCCGTACCGAAGTCGGCATCAAGTATAGAGGGCTTTCGATCGGTTGGACTTACATAGCCACTTTTAATCAGATGGGCGCCGGTCTGGTCGATCCCAAGACGAACAAAGCCTTATTCGCAAAGGATGAGAAGTGGCAAAAGCTAGTCTCGAATTTGATCCGTTTTTACCAAATTCCCGGCAACGAAGTCGATGCGGCAAGCTCCAAATGGAAAACACAATTCGACGAATTTGTGAATGGAACAGCCGCCATGGTGCTGACGGCCAATAATATGAGCAAAGATTGGAAAGGCCGGGTGGACGTCGCAACCTTTCCGGTATTTCCCGACAAACCCGGAGTCGGAGGGGGACTCATCCCGAATTTCTTCGGTGTGACGAGCATTAGCAAACATAAGGATGCGGCATTTCAAGCGATTTCTGTGTTGACATCGAAAGAGTACCAGTTGGCGCAAGCGAGAACGGGAACCGGTTCGTTGCCGGTTATTGAAGACCCGCAGCTCCGGGCGGAATACGGTAAAGACAACGCATGGATGACAGAAAGAAAAGTTAACACATCCGCCTGGTTTCCGAAAAAATTCGCCGACGCCTATGCCGTTACGCCTTATGACGGTAAAGCGAACGCTGCTTTTGTCGCGGAAATGGAGAAGCTGTCGGCCGGCTCGGTCGCCGATGTGAACACCGCGCTCCGACAAGCGGCGGAGGCGGCCGACAAGGCGATCGAAGCGCAAATCGGATCGAGCAAGTGAGGATAACGGGCCGCAAGGGTTGAATGAGGAGGCGACAACGATGGACGAGCAGGTCACGTCAAAAAGTCCCGGCTATAACATAAAGCTCGATACGATCCGTTCGGGTTTCGTTCCGGGACAGAAATACTGCTGGACGCATCCGCGAGCCGGCATTGTGAAGGGGGAGAAGCCATCCGTCGTATTGACGATGTCTCCGCTCGACTTGACCGGCAGCGATGTTTTCCATGCGTTGGCCGGGATGAGCTCCGAAGACGGAGGGCGGACGTGGTCGCCTCCCTCCGAACATTCGTCGCTCGGACGACGCACGCTGCATGACGGACTGGAGGAAGTGATCGGCGATTTTACTCCCGCTTGGCATGAAGCGTCGGGAAAGCTGCTGGGCATCGGTCATACCGTAACGTACAAAGGCCATCATATATACCGGCCGATCCGTAAAACGGCATATGCGGTATTCGATGCGGATCGCCAAAGCTGGAGCGATTGGCGGGAAATGGCGATGCCGCCGACTTTTTTTACTTCGGGTGCGGGCTCGACGCAGCGCTTCGATTTGGAAAACGGCGACATTTTATTGCCGATTTATTTTTCGAAATCCGCCGACGATTTAAACAACGGCCGTTTTTTCAACTACTCTACGGTTGTCCGTTGCCGTTTCGACGGCGAGAGCCTGCGCTATGTCGAGCATGGTACGGAGCTCACGGTTCGCCGGCATCGCGGTTATGTCGAGCCTTCCTTGACACGGTTCCGGGGACAGTTTTACTTGACGTTGCGGGCGGACGATCATGGGGCTGTCGCGCGAAGCGCGGACGGACTACAGTTCGGGGAGCCCAAGCTCTGGACTTGGGATGACGGGAGCGATGTGCCCACATCCAACACCCAGCAGCATTGGGTAACGCACAGCGGCGGTCTGTTCTTGGTCTATACGAGAAAGACGGACAACAACGATCACATTTTCAGACACCGGGCTCCTCTGTTTATCGCCGAGGTCGATCCGGAACAGCTGATCTTGATCCGCGCGACCGAACGCATACTCGTCCCGGAACGGGGAGCGAGACTGTGCAACTTCGGGGTGGTGAATGTGAACGAACGGGAGACATGGGTGACTGTGGCCGAATGGATGCAGAACGGCGGCGTGTGGGGCGAGGAGATGCGGCGACTGCTGCTTGAATCGTACACGAAAGAGGAATTGGCTCCGCTCGAATCGGCGCCTTATATGAGCGGGCTGATGACTGCATTTGGCGCCGACAATAGCGTATATGCCGCCCGTATATTATGGGATAGTCCCAACCTTAACATATAACGCGTAATAACGAGGCATTAAAACGTACACAAAATCCAATTGAAGCGGGAGGCGGCGTACATGACGGAAAGGCGGGAAATGGATGAAATCCAGGAGAATAAGGAGGTAAATCTCGGCGGAAATCGGCCGTTGCTTACGAGAAGGGCGATGCTCTCATCACTCGGCATAGCCGGGGCGGCCATGGCCGCTGTCAGCGTGGTCGGAGGAACGTTAGGCACGACGTTCGCGGCCGGGGGATCGGTGAGCGGCGATGTTTACGGCGGCGAGGGGCACGGTAATGCCAGTATTCGCAACGTGGCGAGCAGGACTGCACTAAAAGCGCTCAATACGGTAGCGACTACGCTTGCCTTTCTTGGCGAATCGGGGCGCGAGGGGATCTTTAGGTGGACCGCTGGCGACTATTCTGCGCTTATCGCCGCCGACACGGCCGAGGGTATCTTTATAAAAGCGGATGCGATTGCCGCTGCTACCGGCGCCTGGGTGCGCATCTATGACGAAATCGACGTGTGCTGGTTCGGCGCCGCGGGTGACGGCTCCAACACGACTACGGCATTCGCCGCGGCCATCTCCCTGTCGCAGTTCCTCGGTCTGAACCGTATAGTGTGCAGAAACTCGACTAAGCAATTCAAGATTGTAGAGCTCCAGATTACCGATGATATCGAGATAAATCTTGGCGGCGCGACGATCCTCGGAGATTTTGGAGCGTGGGGGGCGCACTCGGTAGACGCCGCGCCGATCTACTGGACCAGGAACGTGTTTTATTCGGTGGCGGCCGACGCGCCGTCTGTAACGCTGAAAAACATGACCATCAACGGCCAGAGCAGTCCAGCGTATCGGATGACCGGCGGGACGCCGCTAATCGATTTCAGGGGGCCGGCGTCTCCCGCAAATTCCAAGGTCATTATGAATAATGTGGTGTTGACGCGAGGTTCAAACCGCTGCTACACATCAGGCTCTGGCATCGCCGCCCCGACTCTGCTGCTGGAAGCCCGCAATATGGAAATCCTGCTCTATAATCTGGATCACGTCTGGATGGACGACTGCACCCTGCGATCTTCTCCCGGGGAAATGGTGCAGGTGCAGTCGGACGACGCCAGAACGGTACTGAAGATCAACCGACTGTATGCAACCAAGGCGCGGGATAACAATCCAAGCACAAAATGGTCGTCGTCTGCGCTGAATGTGATTAACTGCCATCCGTCGTCGGAGATGCGCAACAGCCATTTCTATTTCTTTACCAAGGGAGCGGTGAACTGGGAATCCGACGGCGGCCTGATCGATTCCTGCGTGTTCGATTATGTTGATGACAGCAACGGCTTGGACTTCAATGAGGCGAGCAGCTACCGGTTCGACAACCATACGGTGCGCAATTGCTATTTCCGCAACATCAGCAATGTGGGCATACGCACATCAGGATCGAATGAACTATTCGAAAACAATACGTTTGAAGACGTAAACCTGCCGATCAGGTTCGAGGCTGGCGTGCTCGGAAACCCTGCAAGGGGCGCTTGGCTGAAAACAAACCAAGTGCCGCTTGTGAATAACACCGTGCGAAATAACAACGTCATAAGTTGCAACGCATCGCATACCGGCAAGCAGGAGATCAGTGCGCTGAGAATTTCTTCGTCGATTTTTATTGAACTGAGGGTTGAGGGCGGAAGTGTGATCGACCGCCAGCCGCTGAGCAAGAAGTCGCTTTTCGGCATATGGGGCAAGCACGTTCGCTTGTCTCTGTCAGGCTGCTTCGGAAACGGCACGACTGCGCTAGTCTACTTAACCGGCACGGCGACGTGCTTTGCGAGAGACTGCCTCCTCGCCCCGGAGGCGGGTGAGTCTGTGCACGTTTTCGAGTTCGATAATCTCACTGTAGGAGCGCGCGGGATTATGCTGGACAATTGCTCGCGAATCACGGAGCTGGACGCTGGCAGCTATGACTTCCGCACCGCGACCGTTACGTTTGATCGAAACTCCATTCACGTGAACAACTCACCCGGCTTTGCGGGCACGTCAAACAATGCGATCGTTAACAGGGACGAGCGCCTCAAAGGCTCCAAGGCTTACGACCCGTCTAGCCTAGCTTCTGGAGCGTCAGTCTCAACGACCGTCACGGTGCCGGGATGCCGTGCCACGGATGCGGATGCGGTCCTTGTCTCCGCATCGGTTAGCACGGCGTGACTTCTGGTAAGCGGCGCCGTCACCGCGAACGACACGGTGACGGTGGTGTATGCAAACCTCACAGGAGCGGATGTCGATTTGCCTTCGCATAAGCTGACGGTTTACGTCATGAAGAGCAGTGCTTAGTTTCAATCCACGCTCTCTGTACGGGAAGCGACAACGCACCTTTGAGCCCTTGCCCCGCAAGGGCTGCAAAGGCCCAAAGTGAAATGTATTCCGAAGTCCCCGGCGCCGGAATGAACAAAAAAACGGACCCCCCTCAACAGTAGATGAAGGTTGCCCGTTTACCGGTTTGATTCGTTTCAGCCTTGTCAGCCTTGCAGGCTTTTGCTCCACTCCGCCACCCGGCGGAAGCTCTCTTCCTCCGAAATGTCCTCGATGCGGGTCATGATCGTCCAGCGGATGCCGAACGGGTCCCATATGCTGGCATACCGGTCGCCAGAAACAAAGTTCGTGAGCGGCTCCCGAACGGTAGCGCCGTGTGCGATGGCCAGCTCGAACGCCCGATCGGCGTCCGGCACATAGACGGCCAGCGAGTAACAGGCATTGCCTTCGCCCGGCGGCGGCACCAGATGATAAGCCGGATTCGCGGCCCCAAGCTGCAAGTAGCCGCTGCCGAAATCGATGTCGGCATGGATGATCATGGCGTTATCGCCTTCGCCTACGCGGGTTACGCTTTTCGCGACTGCGCCGAAGACGGTTTTGTAAAATTCGATCGCTTCCGCCGGATTGCTTACGACGATAAACGGCGTAAGGGCGGTGTAGCCGGTAGGTGTTCCGTTTCGGGTGTGCGTTCCAGTTACGCCCGTGCTTTTAGATTGTTCCAATTCCGTTCCCTCCGTTTTCTCAGGTAGACATCCGATCCTCTTCAGTATAGAGGAAGGAAATCGGGGTGTATTGTAAAAAGGCGACAACGCGGCGCTGCACTCGACCGGTTTGTCTTCGCGCACCGGCAGGCAGCCCCACGTGGCGGCCGTTACGGACTTCCGACCGCTTTTTGCAGCTTGTCATTAATTTCCTTCTCGTTCACGGGGCCGGAAGCCGCGTCGCTCAGCTTGTAACGCTCCTTAAGCGCAAGAATCCGGTACACGCTGCGGTCGATGGAATCCGCCGTTATCGCGCCGGATTGCACCGCTTGTTTGAGTGCGCCGATGACCATCTTCGCCTTCGCGTATTCGTGGGCGACGAGCACGATGTCTGCACCGGCCTTGACCGATTGAACGGCGGCCTCTCCCAGATCGTTATGCTTCAGAATCGCCCCCATCGTCATGTCGTCGGTAATGACGACGCCGCCAAAGCCCATCTCCTTGCGCAGCAGGTCGCCGATCACTGTGGGCGACATCGAGGAAGGATGGTCCGGATCGAGCTGCGGCAGCAAAATATGGGCGACCATCACCATGTCGGCATCCGACCGGATCGCATCGGCAAAAGGGACAAGCTCAAGCTTGCGCAACTGGTCCAGCGTCTTGCTCACGACGGGCAGCTCGAGGTGGGAGTCGACGGAGGTGTCTCCGTGCCCGGGAAAATGCTTCACGACGGGAATGACCCGCTCCGAACGGAGCCCTTCCATCTGCTGAAGTCCGAACGAGCTGACGATCGCCGCAGTGGGTCCGAACGAACGGTTGCCGATGACGGGATTGTTCGGATTGCTGTCGATGTCGAGCACGGGCGCGAAATCGACGTTGAACCCAAGCGCCCGAACTTCGGCGCCGATCGCTTTCCCGATCGCCCGCGCTTTTTCCTTGTCTCCCGTCTTGGCGATATCCCGGCTGGCCGGTGTGGGGACAAGCGTCCCTGGCATCCGGCTCACTTTGCCGCCTTCCTGATCTACGCTTAGCAGCAGCGGAGCGGGATTGCCGCGATTTGCTTCCTTTAGTTCATTCAGGAGCGTAGCGGTTTGCGCGGTCGATTCGATGTTCGGTTTATACAAAATAAAGCCGCCGATAAAATCGTTGGCGATCAAGCTTTTCGCTTGTTCGTCCATTTTGGTTCCGTCGACGCCGGCCATCACCATCTGCCCCAGCTTTTGCTCTAGAGTCATCGATCCGAGTTTCTTTTGAATCGGATCTTCCGGTACCGGCTTCTGCGGCGTTTCGGGCTGCGTGTTTGGCGGCTTCGTTTCCTGAGGCGAGGCCGCTCCCTGCAAGTTTTCGGAAGGGACTTTCGCTCCGGTGCAGCCAGCTGTCAGCAGGACAGACAGCAGCAGGGCAGAGGCGAAACGAATAGGTCTCATAGTTGCATCATCACTCCTTACTTTTGCAATATACCCGCCTTCTTGATCCGCTAATCCTATCGTATCATAGAAAAAGCGGGCGATCACTTTCGCTCCGAAGCACACGGCGCCTAGACGGAATGGTATCAGGGGCCAAAAGCGCCGAACAGGATGACGCTAAATTGTCGGAAATTCGCTTTTCTCAAAGGCGCGCACATGATAGAATGGAGTTATTCTCCAAAGTAATAATAACTAAAGAAAAAAATCTCTATCACTTCAAGTTTACAGGGAGAGAACCTCATGCAAAAGATTGTGTACGTCCCGCTTGACGAAAGACCATGTAATTACCGCTATCCGCAATATTTGGCTTCGATGACCGACATGACGCTGGAAGTGCCCGAGATCAGCTTGCTCGGACGCAAGAAAACAGCCGCCGACACCGATGCGGTACGCGATTGGCTGACCGGCGCCGTGCGGGACGCGGACGCCTTGATCGTCTCGATCGACATGCTCGTTCACGGCGGTATCGTGCCTTCGCGTCTTCACCACACGTCCGAGGAAGAATGTATGAAGCGGCTTGACGTCCTTGCCCGTTTGAAGGAAAGCAATCCGCGTCTTCGCATATATGCTTTCAATCTGATTACCCGCGTGCCGGCGTACTCGAGCTCGGAGGAGGAGCCTGATTACTACGCGGATTACGGCAACGAGATTTACACCTACGGCTGGCTGAACGACAAGGCGGAACAGGAGACGCTAGACGAGGAGGAGACGGAACGACTGAAGGCGATAACCGCGAAAATCCCGCCCGAAGTGCTGAGCGATTTCCTGACCCGCCGCGAAACGAACTCGTTCGTTAACCGCGAAACGATGAAGCTGGTCCGTGACGGTGTGATCGATTTCTTGATCATTCCGCTGGACGACAATTCGAAGTACGGGTTCAGCCCTCTGGAGCAAAGAAAGCTGTCGCTGCTCGCGGAGGATCTTGATCTCGGCGACAACGTCATGATCTATCCGGGAGCCGACGAAATCGGCTGCACGCTGTTTGCCCGCGCGTTTTGCGAAGCGAAGGGATACGTGCCGAAGGCATTCGTGCGTTATTCTTCCGTGCACGGCCCGTTCATCGTGCCGAAGTACGAGGACCGCTCGCTCGGAGAAAGCATCAAGTACCATCTTACGGCTGCCGGAGCGGTAGCT
This sequence comes from Paenibacillus ginsengarvi, assembly GCF_003626695.1. Taxonomy (GTDB): domain Bacteria; phylum Bacillota; class Bacilli; order Paenibacillales; family NBRC-103111; genus Paenibacillus_AB; species Paenibacillus_AB ginsengarvi. The sequence continues at coordinate 40,133 of NZ_RBAH01000021.1, read as the reverse complement.
CATGATCATTCCGCAGGCACCGACTTCATTCTGATGACCAACTCGCCGCCGGTCGGGCAGAAGGAAATGGCCGAATGCTCGACGCCTTACGGGCAACGGAACCGGGCATATTTCTCGGAAGTGAATACGAAGGAGTTCGTGCAGGCGATCCGGTATTACCTCCGCGAAGGGCATATGGTCGCACTTGCCGATGTGGCCGTCAGCAACGGCTCGGATCATCCGTTCATGAAGCTGGTCAGCCGCAGCGGGCTGATCCACGACATCGCGGCATACGCGGCGTGGAACACGTCGGGCAATACGATGGGAACGGTCGTCTCCCATGCGGTGATCGAATCGTACTACCGCGGCAAGGACGAGGACTCGGCCGAGCGGCTGAATCGCAGCCGGGCCTACTATTACTTCCGGTTGATCGAAGACTGGGGCTACCAGGCGATCGTACGCAAGGACGTTATCCATAACGAGCTGCCGAAGCTCGGGGCCAGCTACTACGAGCTGAACCATGTGAAAGATGAGGTGTACGCAGTCATTCGCGGAAAGCTTGAGCAATTTTTCGCCGAATACGTGCAGGCTGGCTGTCCGGGACAAGTTCGCATCGAGGATGTGCATTTGCCTTGGAGCCGAATGTTCGAGGTTGGGTTTGAAGTTCGTTTGGAGCAATAAGGCCGGCGTGCTGTCCGGTGATCGATTCGAAGAGGCTGTCCCCTGGGACTGCCTCTTTGTCGTTCATTTGGAAAAATATAGAATGCGGGTCTTTGGATCCGTTTACACCTAACGGTGCATAAGGTATAAAGAGGAGAGACAGAAGCAACCAAACGCGGAGGGAATAGGATGAAGCCGATTATTGCGATAACAGCGAGTTATGAGGAAGATTATGCCGGCCTGAAACATAGGTACGCCAGCTGGGTGTTGAAGGCGGGAGGTATTCCCGTCGTGGTTCCGTTCGGTCTCGGTGAAGAGGAAGTCCGCGAGTTGTGCGGCATCACGCACGGATTGCTGTTATCCGGCGGATCGGACATCGATCCGGCTCACTACGGGGAAGAGCCGCTGCCCGAGCTGGGGCGGGTTACGCCGGAGCGGGACCGGCTGGAGCTGCTGCTGGTGCGGGAGTTTGCCGCGAAGGATAAGCCGATCTTTGCCATTTGCCGCGGGCATCAGGTGTTGAACGTAGCGCTCGGCGGCAGCTTGTACCAAGATATCCATTCCCAGTGCGGTGGACTCCAGCACAACCAGAAAGCGCCGCGATCCTACGCCACGCATCGCATCCGGGCGGAAGAAAACAGCATCGTCAGCCGGATCGCCGGCGCGTCCGAGTTCCGCGTGAACAGCTTTCATCATCAGGCTGTGAAGGACGCCGCCCCAGGCTTGCGTATTACCGCCCGATCGGAGGATGGGATCGTCGAAGCGATCGAGAGCGAAAATCATCGTTTTGTCCTGGGCGTTCAGTGGCATCCCGAGGATACGGCAGAAGTCGACGAGGTGTCGCGAAATTTGTTTGTCAAGTTCGTGGCGGCATGTCGGATATAGCTGGTCTAATAGTTAGGACTGCTAACGGCGGCTTTTCAACTATTTAAATCCAGCGGAGGAATATTAGTAGGGCAGATTGTCTAGTGAACAGGTATGAGTGATAGACGAAAGTTGAACTGAAAATCGGGATGAAGAGAGGGTCTGTGTTCCTATGGGGAGGATCGTAGAAAGGGGGGAGAATTGCAGAAGCTAGTCGAAGAGGTAGCGCATTTATAACAAAAACCAGGCTTTAGGGGCCTGGTTTTTGCGAAGGAAGATTAAAGCCAATCTTCGAAAGATTTTTCCTCTACTTTGGAAGAGGTCTTGTTGAATGCGCGATTGATGCCTTGCTGTTCTTGGCGGGAAAGGGAACCTTGATGAAGTGCTGCGAGCTTTTGTTTCTTCAGACTCCGAACGTTTGTTTCCAATTCGACAGACCAAGTAAGAGTTTTCATTTTTAAAGACCTCCTCATTTTGGTGGAAATATATTACACTAGTATTATACGACTATTTAGGGGACAAATGGAAGGTGGAAGCCGATGTTTCGAAAAAAAATTTTTATTTCGACATGTTTCATTCTTCTGATAGCCGCACAAGTTTGGTTCGGATATCTTCACTACCGCTATCCCTATTTGGGGATTATGTTGACACCAACGAATGAGGGGCAGTGGCGTGTCTCGGAAATCGGCCGCGAAACGTCCGGATTGCAGGTCAAGAAAGGAGATATCATATATCGGGTCGACGGTGCCGAACCTTCCGACCATCTATCAGTAAAAAAATGGAGGGTGCTTGAACAAGCGGATACTGTCGAATTGATTCGAGACGGCGAGTCGATGACGCTCGATATGACCCAAGTCCGAAATTCGCTAAGGCATGACATTTTGCCTATACTGGCCGAACTGATATGTTTCGGAGCATCACTAATGCTATATTTGAAAGTTCGCAACTCGAAGTCTGCTCTTTATTTAGCTTATCTCTTTTTTGATATCGGCGTCATCTTTATGAGCTTGGGAGGATCGATCAAAGGGGATATTATAGGGAAGTTCTTGCTCGGGTTGGGTCTTACGCTTGTTCCGATCATGTTCTTGCGTTTTATTATCGTGTTTTTTAAAGAAAAAGGCGACATAGACCTGAAATTTAAATTTATGCCGATATTATATCTTCCAGTCCTTTTTCAAAGTTTCGTCTGGATCTCGTGGATGGGGACCGATCAAGTCAGTAATGTACTATACAACATCATCGTAATGGTCGTACTAGTATCTTTCTTGTGCGGAATTGTAATCGATCTTGGCATTCTCTACTATATATTTTTTCGACATCGTAAAGTTCAGTCCAGTTTGTCATCGATTATACGTTTCGTCATAACGTCTATGACAATTTCTTTTTTTCCGGTCATCGTTTTCTCCTTCGGCCCTAAAATATTGTACGGGAAAGATTTCGGGTCATCGTCGTATCTTACAAGCTGGTTTGTGCTCATCTTTCCACTAGCGTTCGCCTACCTCATCATAACCAAACAAATCTACGACATTCATATGGTGCTGCGGCGCGTGTTTTTTACCGTTATTATGGCATTGCTTCCTAACGTCTTTTTTACGGCTTTATTTGTGGCGCTCACATTCGACCATTTTTCGATTCATAGAGTCGTGCTCTTTTTCTGTCTGAGTCTGGTCGTGCTCACGTTCGTTCTGTATTCTACGGAGTACATGTACACGCGAATGGAGCGTTACATGTTCCCGCGGAAGCATCTGCTGCAAGCCGCGTTGAAGAAGATTGCCAAAAGCTTGACGTCGACATCGAGTTTCCACGATTTGAAGGACTTGATCCTATTGGACATCGTCAATACGCTGCAGGTGCGCGGCGGCGCGATTGTTCTGAAATACCAGGACAGCACGGAAATCTTGAGCGAAGGCGAGATCGATCATACCGAGGTGGAGAAGTTTGTGGGCGGCGATATGATGTCGGATCAGCCGGACCTCGTGCTGCTGGAAATTAATCGCCACGAAGAATATACAAGCTATCTGGTCATGACGCACAAGCGCTCCAATACGCATCTCGTCATGGAGGAGGTCCAGTGGCTGAACCTGATCGTGTCGTATCTCGCCGTCAGTCTGGAGAACGTTTTCCTCATCCGCAAGCTGACGGACAAGCTGCAGGGGTTCGCTTCGCAATCGCCGGACGAGCAGGAATCGCGGGCGCTGAACTGGTTCCGCAAGCTGATGTTCGAGCTTCAGGAGCGGGAGCGAATGCGGATCGCCGCGGATATGCACGACACGACGATGCAGGATCTGTTCTACTTGAAGCGCAAAATTACGGCGCTCGGCGACAGCGGCACGGTACCCGCAGCGGGGAAGGAAGCGATACGCAATCTTGTGGAGTACGTTGAGATCATTAATGTCAATTTGCGGCAAAATTGCTTCGATCTGCATCCGTATTTGCTTCAGGAAATCGGATTCGTGCGTACGGTCGAGAAAATTATCGAGCGGGAAAAATATTCGAGTCCGTTCGATATTCGGTTCGACGCTTCCGGCACGTATGAGATCGAGAGACGAGGACTGGAGACGAAGCGCCACTTGTTCCGGATCGTGCAGGAGCTGCTAAACAATGCGAGAAAACATTCGCGCGCCTCGCTCGTCACCTTGCGGCTGAAGCTGGAGAAGGGGCGGTTTCTGCTGCAATACGAAGACGACGGCGTCGGGTTCGATCCGGACGAGAGCAGGCCGGCAGGGATTCGCGCCTCCGGCGTCGGCATGGAGCAGTTAAGGAGCCGGATTCTTTACCTGCAAGGCAGGCTGGAGCTGGATACGAGGAAGGGAAGCGGCGTGCGTTTGAACATTTCATTCCCGATGAACGAAGAGTATAGCGCCTCCTGAAGCGGTGCTGCGTCTGCGGCCGAAATCGGATATAATTTAGGAATCATAGCCGTGCCGATTCTGACGGTCGAGCTTCAGGAGAAGGGATGTAGATCATGCGAGACAAGAAGCTTCCGGCAGCGGATCCGGCTGCCCCCGCCGCCGAAGCGTATGCCAAAGTGTGGGACTATTATGCGGACGAGCTGCGGCTGCTGGATGGCAAGCTGCGGCTACTGTATGCAAGACGGCAGCTCGCCGCCGCCGATCCGCAAACGGATGCGTTTCGCGGCATGTACGTATCCGAGGACGAATTTATGCGAATGGTCGGAGCCGCCGAGGAGGAACCGATTCCGCAACTGGCGGAGGAGGAAGACGACGTTCGCCGGCTTCGCTTCGGTATCGCCGCCCGCCTGGCCGCCAGCGTAAAACGCGGCGTATTTTTGCCGATCGTTCACTTGAGCGGCGTTTTCGGGCTGAGCCAGGTGGAGCGGGATCTGATTCTACTGGCGCTGGCTGTCGAGCTGGATCGCAAATATGAGCGCATCTTCGGCTATTTACTCGACGACTTGACCGTTCGACTGCCGAATGTCGGTCTGGCGCTTCAGCTCGTATGCGACAGCGCTGAAGATATGCGCGCGGCAAGGCTCGCTTTCGCGCCGGAAGCGAAGCTGAGCCGTTATTTTTTGTCCCGCGAGGAAACGGTCCCGTTCGGCCGGTCGCTGCTGTCCATGCCGATCGCGCTCGACCGCAGAATGACCGCCTTTTTGCTCGATACGGGCGAGTTGGACCGCGAGCTGCGCCAGGTAGCATCGATTCATTATCCGGATGAGGCGCCGGAGCCCTTGATCGTCCAGCAGGACGTGCAGCAGCAGCTTGCCGGCTATATCGCCGAGCTGGCGAAGGCGCGCCGTCCCGGAGAAGCACCCGCAGCCGTTCATCTGCACGGTCCGGCGGGAGCGGGAAAGAAGTTGCAGCTGCGTCATCTATGCGCGACATGGGGCAAGAACCTCTTGATCGCAGACTTGCGAGCGATCACGCCGGACCGGGAGCGATTTGCTCCGCTGCTCGGGCAAGTGCTTCGGGAGGCGATTATGCATCAGGCGGCGCTTGCTTTCGCGCATGCCGAGTCGCTATTTGTAGAAGAGCCGGATGCGGAAGCGGCGGAGCGGGTCCGGGTGTTTCGCAGCGAGCTGGACCGGCATGGGCTGCCGCTTTTTTTGCTGTCGGATCGTGATATCCGGCTGGAGTGGCCCTCGGGCGGAATCGTCTGGATGGAGCGGGAGCTCGCCGTGCCGAATGAAGCCGAGCGGGCAACGCTATGGCGCGAGTTCGGACGGCTTGTGGGACTTGGCGACGTGGTGGAGCATGGGCCGATCGCCGCGCAGTTTCGCTTCACCCCGGGCCAGATCCGCAGCGCGGCCGGCGATGCCGCGAAGCTGTTCGCTTGGAGGGGCAAGAAGCTCCAAGATGTGCTCGGCGAAGCGTGCTACCGGCAGATCCGCCACAAGCTGGAGCGGAAGGCGGTCCGGATCGAGCCCAAATACGGCTGGGACGATATCGTTCTGCCGAGCGAGCAGAAGCAGCTGCTTCGCAATGCGTGCAATCAGGTCAAGTACCGGTCGGTCGTATTCGGGGAGTGGGGCTTCGGCAGGAAGCTGGCGTATGGCAAAGGGCTCTCCATGCTGTTCGCCGGTCCTCCGGGAACGGGGAAAACGATGTCGGCGCAAGTCGTCGCCAAAGATTTGCGGATGGAGCTGTACAAAATCGATCTGTCCCAGGTCATCAGCAAGTATATCGGCGAGACGGAAAAAAACTTGCACGAAATATTCGAGGAAGGCAAGAAAAGCGGGGCGATTCTGTTTTTCGACGAAACGGACGCTTTGTTCGGGAAACGGTCCGAGGTGAAGGATGCCCACGACAAGTATGCGAATATTGAGACGGCGTATTTGCTCCAGAAGATGGAGGAATACGACGGCATATCCGTTCTGGCTACGAACCTGCTGAACAATATCGACGAGGCGTTTCTGCGGCGCATCCAGTTCGTTATCAAGTTTCCGTTTCCGGATGCGGAGTACCGGGAGCAAATATGGAGAGCGATGTTTCCGCCGGAGGTGCCGCTTGACGGCGCCGTCGACTTCAAATACATAGCCCAAAAAATCGAGATTGCCGGCGGGAACATTAAAAATGTCGCCCTCTCGGCCGCGTTTCTCGCCGCCGAGCAGCAGCAGCGGGTAGGGATGGCCCATATAATGAGCGCGGTGCGCCACGAACTGCAAAAGTCGGGGAAAATTGTTGCCAGGAACGAACTGGAAGACTATTGACATATTGGAAACTATACGATTTTACCTATAGTCACGGGTAGGAATAAAAAGTATAATAGATTAGGGTCGGAACTTGTCGGTATGGCCCGCATGTCGCGGACGTACTTCGATACGCGAAGCGGCCGGATGAGGGGAGGGTTCACCATAGGCGATTATTCGGTTATTGCCGATGTCAGCGCCTCGCTGTTAAAGCTGCTTCGGGAGCAGATGACACCGGACCCGATTCCGCAGCCCGAGCTGATCGGCCTGGGCTCGCCGGTCGACAAAGGGGATTTTTACTTGTCTCTGTTTCTGTTCAATGTCAAAGAAAGCGGAAACAATCGGAGAACCCAGATGATTTCGCGCGGAACGGATCAGATGCAGTATCCGCCGCTGGCGGTGGATCTGCACTATATGCTCACCGTACAGTCGCCTGCCGAGCTGCAGTCCCGGGCGCTCGACGAGCATCGCATTCTCGGGCGTGCCATGCAGGTGCTCTACGACAATTCGGTGCTGCGAGGATCGACGGTTGTGGGAACGCTGGCCGAGCGAGAGGAAGAGGTGCGGATCGTCATGGATAACGTTTCCGGCGAGGGCATGCTGAGCATGTGGAATTTCGCCGAAACGCCGTACCGGCTTTCGATCAGTTATATGGTCGGACCGGTGATGATCGATTCGACGCGCGTCAAGTCGGTCAAGCGCGTATTGGAGCGGGACGTTTCGATCCAGGGCTGAAGCCGGTCGGGAGGAAGGATATATGGAGCATCTGCGCATTGTCAGGATGAGGACGCGCGTATCTTTGGTCTTGGCTTTGCGCGACGGGTATGTCTCGGGTCCGCCTGTTGATCGCGATATACAGGTCAGGCTTGTCGGATATCCTACCAAACCGATTGGCAAACCGGACGGCACATACATATACACGAACTTGGAGCCGGGTACTTACATACTGGAAATCGAATCTACTTATTACTTTCGCGAGACCCGAACGATTTCGGTCGGTAGCGCGAACAAGCTTGTTCAACTTGTGCTGATGCCGGTTTCTTCTTATCCGTTTCGTCCTAACGAGACGATGCTGAGAGCGAAAATCGAGAGCCGCACAGGCGGGCCGATGTCCGGCGCTCTAGCAACGGCTTCGGTCATGTCGGAAGAAAGCGTCAAGGGGCGAATTTCCGAGCACGATGTACCGGAAGGAAGCGATACGATAACGGTCGCTTCGCTGACCGGAATTATCCGCCCCGGCGACCGGCTGCTTCTGGTCGGGAGAGGCTCCGGGGATTTGAGCGAAATCGTGCAGATTCGCGAGGTGCTGGATTACCAGAAGCGGTTCAGGCTGGAAGAGGGAGTCGGCTCCGCTTATTTGCGGGGTTCGCTTTTGTACCCCGTCTATGTATCGCGGGTTTCGGAGCGGGGAGAGCTGGCAATCGCCTTTCCGAATGTACGGGCGAAGAAGCTTACGGCTTCGCTGCGGATCGGAAGCGATGAGGAGGAGCCGTCTGCGGTCAGGGAAGTGACCGTGGAAGAAGGCGTTGCGGTCAATCTTGGAACATGGATCGTTTAGCGGAACGCAAGATTCATTTCCATTTTGAAACCTATATACCATGCTGAAAGGAGAGAACTGGTCGAAAGGTACGGCGAGGGAGCCTGTTTACAGGCCGCCAGCCGGCCAATTTGGACCGGGAAACAATGGCTGAATATTTATCGCCAGGGGTGTATGTGGAAGAGTTTGACAGCGGCGCAGCGCCGTTAGAAGGTGCCAGCACCAGTACAGCCGGCTTTATCGGTCTTGCGCAGCGCGGGGAGATCGAGGGCTTGCCTCAGTTAGTAACGAGTGTAGCGGATTTCCATCGCATTTTCGGCAGCTACTTGTCCGAGAACGCCTTCGGCGATTACCGCTTTTTGTCGTACGCCGTGGAGCATTTCTTCCTGAACGGAGGATCGAGGGCTTTCATCATGCGGGTGGCGCCTTCCGATGCGAAGGTTTCCGGCAATCAGTCCGGAGCGAACAAGGAAGCATCCGTACTGAGCATCTCATCGAAAAATCCGGGCGCATGGGGCAACCAGGTGCGGATCGCGATCGTACCGTCGAGCAAGGCGAAGACGCAAATTTACGAAATTTTGGGCGATGCGGACGAATCCAAGCAGTATCGCGTCAAAAACAACGCCGGCTTCAACGTGGGCGACGTCATCGCTTTCGAAGCGGACGGCGCGAAGCAATACAACAAGGTCATTTCTTCGCAAGACAACATTATCGAGCTGGAGTCCGCGCTTGAGGGCGGCGAGGCGGTCATCGACCAAAACCTGCTGCCGGCGAAGGTGCTGACGACTTGCGAATTCACGATGCACGTCTTCTACGGGGACGAAGCCGAAACGTTCGAGAAAATGTCGCTTAACGTGTCTGCGGCGAACCATATCGAGAAAGTAACGGCCCGCTCCAACATCATCAAGGTGCAGGATATATCGGGAGGCAGCGCCGGGGCGGTCGCTCCGTTCGAAGTGATCTCGGGAGAAAACGAGACGGCAGGCAAATTCCAGATCGCGCTTTCCGGCGGCAGCGACGGTACGGTCGCGAACTTGTCCGCATCGGATTTCATGGGCCAGGACCGCGGACCGGGCAAACGGACCGGCATCCAGGCGTTCATCGACAACGACTTCGTCAGCATTATGGCCGTGCCGGGCGTAACCGATCCGAACGTGCAGCTCGCTCTTGTCGCGCATTGCGAAAACTTGGGCAGCCGCTTTGCCGTGCTGGACATTCCCCGCGACAAAACGAAAGTGGCGGACGTCATGACGCACCGCAACATTTTCGACAGCCAATACGCCGCCATGTACAATCCGTGGCTGCAAGTGTTCGACCCTCTCGACAAACGCAATATTTACATACCTCCTTCGGGTTCCATCGTTGGTATTTACGCGCGCTCCGACAACTCCAGAGGCGTACACAAGGCTCCGGCGAACGAAGTCGTGCGCGGCGTCGTGGGACTGGATTGCCAGTATAACAAGGGCGAGCAGGACATCTTGAATCCGCAAGGGGTCAACCTGATCCGCCAATTCGCTGGACAAGGCATTCGCGTATGGGGCGCACGCACGTGCTCTTCCAACGGCTTGTGGAAATATGTGAATGTACGGCGTTTGTTTATTTTCCTGGAGGAATCGATTCGCAACGGCACGAACTGGGTCGTGTTCGAACCGAACGACGAGCAGCTCTGGGCACGCGTACAGCGCACGATCGACGCTTTCCTGACGAGAGTGTGGAGAGACGGCGCGCTGATGGGAAGCAGTCCGGGCGAGGCGTTTTATATCAATATCGGCCGCAGTACGATGACGCAGGATGATATCGATAACGGCCGGCTTATATGCGTAATCGGCGTCGCTCCGGTGAAGCCTGCCGAATTCGTCATCTTCCGCCTTACGCAAAAAACGCGGGAAGAATAATGATTCGCCAATTTCGAACTGTATACTTGATATTGGAGAAAGGGGTATCTTATGGCTGCAGGTGAACGCAAAGATCCATACCGCAATTTTAGATTTCGCGTCGAAGTGGCCGGCATTCAGCAAGCCGGCTTCAGCGAGGTATCCGGCTTTGACGCGAGCGTATCCGTGATCGAATACCGGGAGGGCAACCAGGTTACAACGCCGCGCAAGCTGCCCGGGCTGACGAAGTACGGCAATATTACGCTCAAATGGGGCGTGACGGATTCCTTGGATATGTACAACTGGATGTCCGAAACGGTGCAAGGCAAAATTTCGCGTAAAACGGTGACGATCATCGCCATTAACGAAGAGGGCCAGGACGTGGCCCAATGGCAAGTGATCGAAGCTTGGCCGACCAAGTATACGGCTCCTAACTTCAACGGCTCCGGCAACGAAGTCGCGATCGAAAATTTGGAGCTGGCACACGAAGGCATGACCCGCACGAAATAGACAGTTACTTTGCGGAAGCGGCGCCGGCCCTAGGGGCAGGCGCTCTCCGCAGCCAGTAGGAGGGCAATAGCATGGCATTTCAAACCGAGTATCCATTCGAGCTTCCACGCGGCTATGTGGATGACAGCGGCACGCTGCACAAGCGCGGCACGATGAGGCTGGCTACGGCGGCCGACGAAATTTTGCCGATGCGCGATCCGCGCGTACAGCAAAATCCGGGCTACCTCAGCATCATTTTGCTTGCCCGCGTCATTACGAAGCTGGGCGACCTGCGGGCGATCGACACGCGTACGATCGAAGGGCTGTTTACGGCCGACCTCGCGTATTTGCAAAATATGTACCGCACGATCAACGAGGTAGAGGCGCCGAAGGTTCACTGTACTTGCCCGAAATGCGATCATGAGTTCGATGTGGACGTGTCTTTTTTGGACGAGACGGCGGAAGCATAAGCGGATATCCCATCGACAAGATTTATGAGGAGGCGAGCTTCATCGCCTACTACTTTCACTGGCCTCATGAGCAGATCATGTCGATGGAGCATCGCGAGCGCAGACGCTGGTGCGAGGAAATATCGAAAATCAACCGCAATTTGAACGAGGACGGGCAGGACAAGCCGAGCAATCCGTTCGATGTGTTTAACAAGAGGTGACGAAACCGATGGCCCCACCCACTCGATTAAACGACGCAATCGGCGCTTTCCGATTCAAGGTGGAGCTGGACGGGCTTCTCGTAGGCGGATTTTCCGAGGTGACGGGCGTAGGATCGGAAACCGAAGTGATGGAATTCCCCGAAGGGGGCCTGAATACGCACGTTCATTACTGGATCAAGCAAACGAAGTATACCCGGATCGTGCTCAAACGCGGAATGACGCAATCAAGCGAGCTATGGGATTGGTATGACGGCGTGGCAGGCGGGAACGTGCAGCGGAAGAACGGTTCCGTTATTTTGTACAATCACGGCGGTAATGAAATCTGTCGCTGGAATTTTTTTGAAGCCTTTCCGGTCAAATGGATCGGGCCGAGCTTGAACGCAGCCGGAAACAGCCTTGCGGTCGAATCGATCGAGATTGTGCATAACGGTCTGAAAGCGATTTTCAGCAAGTAGTTTTCGCGTTAGGGGGATTCGTTCATGCATTTGCGACAACCGCATACATCCCGAATCCCGACCGATATGACGCGATCGGCCGATTCCGATTTCGGAAAGCGAAGACAGACTCTGACCTTTAACGGAGCTGCCGAGTTCGCTTCCGGTATTATGAGCAAGTACGGGGTTGCACACGGCGACTATCTGGGACGTATATCGCTCATATTCAAGCAGCAGCGAGAGCTCGTTCGTCAGGTGATGGGCGGGTCCGGCAGCCGAAGCGGTACGCCGGGCGAGCGGCTGATCCTGATGCAGCAAGCGAAGCAAGCCGCAGCCGACGATACCAGGGCGAAGCAGCCGGTAAAGCCGGCCTTAACGGCAGCCGATAGTCGGAGTGTCGGTCCCGCGACCGGCAGTGTGTCGTTCGTGAACCGAGTGATCCGTGAGAGAGCCGAGCCGGCGGTCGTCACGCCGAACGTTTCCATCGCCAAATTAAGCTTCCCCGGACAGAATGCGGTACCGTCGCCGCGATTCGAGTATGATGCTCCTCGCCCGCCATATGGAGTTTTGTCTGTTGCAACGTCGCAGCTTGGGGGGTTGCCTGCCTCTGTGACAAGCAATAAATCCGCAACAGCTGATGCAAGGGGGAGCCGCGGACCGGAAGGAATCGGCGCGAGTCGGCCGTTTATACCCGGTCAGAAAGATCGTGACCCGGCAGCGGAGCGCCAGCATGATCGGTTTACCCGTTATACGGAAGAAAAGGCCGGTGTGATCCGGCAGCAAGATGTGCAATCTTTCTTTACCGTTAATAGAAGCTTATGGTTCCCCGCACTGGCTCCGGATACAGCCTCCTTTTCGGACAAACGGGCTGCTAGGCAGATATCGACGACAGGTCTAAACCAGACACACGATGTACCGGTCGTCTTGCGAGCGAGCAGGGCAGCAGCCGAACGGGAGCGATTACGATATCCGATTCGGATGAATCGGATCGATACGCAATTACCAATTAAGCTAGTAGATTTGCGATATAACCGGCAGCGATCCGAGCAGGAAACGTTACCGCTGCGGAACGCCAGCGTGACTCAAGGGGACAGCCGAACCCGGACTGTCTTCCGCACCATGGACACCGAGCAGCACGAAGCTCGCAGCGGCCGCTATGTCGCGCGCGAGAAGCCTGTCAACAACGAAAACGATGAAGGATCGGTAGCGCCGTTTGGCCGCCGAGCGGGACGCCCCGGCGCGGTTTTCGCGACGGAAGGCGATACGTCAAGGCATGGCCGTACCGAAACGATCCGACTTCCATATACATATTTTACCCATTTGGCTCCATGGATTAATGCGCAGGAGCACAGCATGACTGAAACTAAGTCCCGATTGACGCTGCCGATAGCGAAGATAGCGGCGCGAGTCGAATACATACACAGCGCAGATCCAATCGCCCTGATAAGGCGAAGCTTATATAGTACGCAGCATTCGCAAATAAATCCTGTTTTCCTGAGTGGACGAAAAGTCGGCTCCGCCGCTACCGATTCCCTGGCGTCTTCCGCCGGTCGGCAATTAGCGCGGAGGGACGCTGAGGCTGCTTCGATGGATTCGATTCTTGCGAATCAAGTATTGTCTCCTTTTCGGCAATCCGGACGCTTTCCTGCTGCTTTCGGGGGACAGAGAGCACTCGCTATGCCTGCCGAACAGCATGTACGGGCCGAAGAAGGGGCGATATACCGCTCGTCCGGCGTGATCCGGCTGCCGGCCGTTAACCGGCCAGTGTTGCAGACGGTAAGAAACAGCGCGTCAAGCGATCCGATACTCCGGAAGCCGTTCCTATCAGGCAGCTCGATGACCGGCCTTGTGTTCCGTTCGCATCTAGCGGTCCCTGCTTCGTTTCAGCAGGTGGCTAGCGAAAGTTTAGGCGTTGGGGACAGACGATTCTTGACGTCGACGCGGGTTTCGCCAGAGGGACGGCGCGAGGGAGAACAGAGAGCGCCCAACCCGGATTTCGCGGCTGGCGCTGACGCGATCGTCGCGACAACGGCAAGTGCGGGAACGGGAGCTGGCGCCGCCGGCGGAACCGCAGAAGCGAAGAGAACGGCTTTGCCGAACCCACGTTTCCACGGCGACCGGATGCTGCCCGGCCCTGTTCGCGATTTCGCGGCTTGGCTCCGGGAGTTTCCTGCCAAACGATCGAGCGGGATGACCCGTACGGAATCGATTCGCCGTTTGGCTTCGGCTAAAGACGATGGCACGAGGGAGACTCCGGTTGCAAGACTCATTCGCCAAGCTCCGGGAGCGAGTCCAACACGGGCGATTCCCGCAGCCGTGGTGCTCAGGAAGGTGAGCAAGGAAGGCAGGCCGGTCGCCTCACCGTCCACAACGCTGTCGGCACATACGCTAGCGGCGCAGCCCGCTTTCGATGATTGGCTGTTTCGCAAGAGTCGGTTAGAGCCAATTGAACGAAGTGAGGTTTTACCTCGGTTGCCAGGAACGGCGATTTCGGATGCAAGAAGTTTACTCCGGAAGCTTGGCATGAGCGGGAGGGGCGCCGTTACAGGTAGCGGCAAGCCGGATCGCTCTACAAGCGGCGCGAGGTCCACTACGGATCAAACGCTGCGGAGAAGTCCGAACGAGGCAGATGTGCCTGATCGTATGCAAGCGCGAAGCCAGTTGCCCGCGGAATCTCTTCCGGCTGACACTCGAACGGCATATGCAGCAAGCCGCTTCAGCTTAGGCAAGGATGTCTTGAGGAAAGGGAAGCGGCTGCCGTTACTCGCCCGAGCGGAGACAAATGCGCTATTCCGTCCGTACCGGGGAGATAGCTGGCCGGGGGCACAACGAGTTGTGCGGCGCAGTACGACGACGCTGCCGGAGCCAGGGCCGCTATTCACAGCTGAAGCGAGAAGGCTCGTTCGAATGGTTGCGGAAGTGAACCGTCAACAGCTGGCGTCACGGACCGAGATGCAAACGGAAGATCGGCGAGTAATAGTGCAGCGTCGTACGGCGGCGCTTGAGCAGCCGAAGCCGCTTTACGTATCCGAAGAGGCGAGAAGGCTTGTCCGGTTGATAACGGAAGCGAGCCTGTCTCCGCTCTCGGCACGAGCTGAGCAGCAACCGCGAGGTCAGCGAGTTGTAGTACAGCGTCGCGCGACGTTGCAGGAGCAGCCGAAGCCGCTCTATACAACCGAAGAGACGAGAAGGCTCGTCCGGTTGATAACGGAAGCGAATCGGTCGCCGCTCTTGGCACGAACCGAGCGGCAACCGGAAACGCAGCGAGTAGTGCAGCGTCGCGCGACAACGCAGGAACAGCCAAAGCCGCTCTACGCATCCCAAGAGATGAAGCAGTTTATCCGGTCGGTAACGGAAACGAGCCGTCCGCCGCTTTCGGCACGAATTGAGCAGCAACCGGAAACGCAGCGAGTAGTGCAGCGTCTCACAACGGCAACAGAACCAGCGCCGTTAGGAACTGCTTCGATCGGGCGGCTAACTCGTATCATTCCGGAAACGTTCCGAACGAATTCGCAACGCGAAAAACTGGACGTGCGCATCAACCCGCAATGGCCTATGGTTCCGCCCGAAGCGGCACACAGCCGGAGCGGCCGAAACGAAGCGCCAGCGGAACGGACGTACAGAACCGGAACGATCTTATCCGGTACCAGGTCGAACTCACCGGCAGCAGGCAGTACAGATATGAACAGCGACCGGTTTGAACCGGGCCTGTTCCGGCGAACGGCATCATTGCGCAGCTCGCTTCGCGGATTTCCATCGAACGAAAAGCCGGCGGCTGGTTTGGCAGAATCCCCCTTGGCATCGATCCAACGCCGCTTATCCGGGCCGATTCAACGGGAGAATGCGTTTGCTCCAGTGTCGGTGCAGTGGCCCACGGATACTCCCGTTCGGCGCCGGTTTGATTCTGTAAATCGGCTTCACGAGGGACCAGTCAAGGGGGATGCGCCGTCACGCGATATTGGCGGGTTCCAAACCGCAGCAAGCTCGATTTTACGGCGGCACACGCCGGCCCGTACGGTCATCGTAACGGACATGAATGGCCCGGCGCAGCCGCCGCAAGTCTCGGGCGAACTTGCGGCGCGGCGCGGCATACTGCCAAAAGCGGCGGAACCGGGGATCAGGACCGCAAGAACGCTCTTGCAGACCGTGCAGGAGTTTATCTGGCAGCAGATGCAGACACGCCGACGAACAGATGGGCGGCAGCCCGTTGCAGGGGCGGGGTTGCCGGAGAGAGTAGCTGTAAAACCGAGCGTTCCGGTGGCTGGAGCGGGCCGTTTCCCGCCTCCGTTTGCTTGGCGGCGTACGCCGTATTCTCCCGCGGGCGAAGAAGCGGCCATGTTGCAACGAATCGTTTCGCAGCCGGTTCGGTCCGCTTTTCCCGGTCAAACGGCCGGGAGAGCTGCGGTGCCGGCGATTAGCTTCGGCGGCCGGGGGACGGACGCCGGATCGTTAAGGACGCTACGCAGACAAGTGATTCCAAGCGAAGCGTGGACGGCGGCAGCGTCTGCTGCCGGGCGCCGTATTGCAGCCATAACAGGAGCGCCGGCATCCCATTCCGCGGTGAAGTTGCCGGGCGAAGTGCAGCGCCGTCTTGCGTCCGGAGCGCTTGAGCAGCACCTATGGAGATCGCATACGAATCTGCATCATGCCGGGATGCAAGTAAGTCGTTCCTTCGAAACGGTCGTAAAGCCGATCTGGCAGCGGGCAGTGGGGGAAACAACAACATTAGCCCTGTACGCGGGAAGCAGACGCATCGCCGCAGGGGCCGGTACGGCTGGCGATTCGGCCGCAAGCGGATTTTCACCTAATCGGCCGCACTCGCTGTCCGGTCCTTCGATGGTACGGGCAAACGGACAAGCGGATACGATCCGGCGCCGCATGTCTGCCGCATCGACCGTTATGCCGTCACCGGTCGCGCCACGAACGGCCGTCAGTCCGAGCCTCGCTTCTGCAAACGATGTCGCCTTCCAGCGTTCCTTCGCCAGAAGATCGGCTTCGAACGACACAATCGGCGGCGTGAGCCGAGCGTCGCTGACGCTGGTCGATTCCGGCAGAGCCATTTCCACAATCGGCGGGCAGACAGGCGTGCAGCACTCGGCTAACGTTTCATCGCCGCTGCTGGAGCACAAGCTCGGCTTCGAATCGCCGTCCGGCGTTCATGTCATGGAGCCTGCCGATCTCGATTACAGGAGAAGCTATATGCCGCGTCCGACCGCGAATGCGGCTGTGGAGCAGGCTCCGAGGGATTCCAAGGCCGATATGGAAGAGCTGCTCAAGATGGTCAAGAAGCTGCCGCAGTTCGATATCAAGAAGCTCGCCGAACGGGTGTATCGCGAGATCGAGCGGAAAATGCGTTTTGACCGGCAAACGCGAGGCTTTTAACCGAACGATGAAATCGGCAATCGCAGAAAGGCGGGAAAACGGCTTTGGCGCTCAAAAAAGCGAAATTCGTCGTAGACCGGGGCGGCAGCAAGGAAGATATCGAAGTGCTGTTCAATCCTAACGAATACAATCTGGAGTCGAGCAACAACTTCAATTGGGAGCGGGTGCCCGGACTGTCGCTGCCGCTCGGGCAGTTCGTGAACGGGAACAATACCACGCTGTCGCTCGACTTGTTTTTCGATACATACGAGAAAAAGACGGATGTGCGGGAATATACGAAAAAAATTACGGGCCTGCTCGATGTGGAGAAGGAGCTTCACGCTCCGCCGATTTGCCGGTTCGTATGGGGTTCGTTCGACTTCAAGGGAGTCGTCGAAAAAGTAACGCAGTCGTTCACGATGTTTCTCGATACGGGAATCCCGGTGCGGGCCAAGCTGAAAGTAAATCTAACCTCTTGGTACACAAAGGAGGAGCAGCTTCAGCACATTCCGCGCCATTCCGCCGACCGAACGAAGCAGAAGATGCTCAAACAGGGCGAGGAGCTGTGGATGATTGCGGCCGAAGAATATCAGGACCCGGGCCTTTGGCGGGAAATCGCCAGAGCGAACCGGATCGACAACCCGTCGAAGCCGCCGTCCGGCAAAAAAATAACGGTTCCGAGGTTGTACTAAGCTATGGCCCAGTTGCAGCTTGAAACGAGCTCATTCTCTTACTCCGATCTGGAGAGCAAATACAAGCAGTTTTACGCGCCGGCCGCCGAAATTACCGTAAACGGCAGCAAAATATCGGATGGGATCGCCATAGCCTCCGTCAGAGTCCATACGACGATCGAGCCGACCGCAGACTCGTTTACGATCCGCATCACGAACGCCTTCGACTGGAAATCGAGTGAGTGGTTATGGCTGAGCGTATTTCCGATCGGCGCGCCGATCGATATCAAGTTCGGCTACGTCGATATGGTTACGCCGGTGTTCAGCGGGTACATTACGTCGGTCACGGTCGAGTCTCAGGAAGAAGGCGCGATGCTTCTCGTCAGCGGCATGGACTTAAGTTTTTTCATGATGAAGGGCACGCGGATGCAGACGTGGAATGAGAAGAAGATCAGCGATGTGGTGCAGGAGATCGCATCGCGGCACAAAGCGACGCCGCATATCGACGCTACGGCGGAGAAGCTGCCGACCATTTCGCAAAACATGATGGACGATTTTCATTTCATCCAACACCTTGCCAAACTGCTAGGTTTCGATTTTTTCGTCATCGGCAAGCATCTGTATTTCCGCAAGCCGCTAACACAGACGTCGCCTGTTGTGACGCTCGCTTTGGGGAGAGAACTGCGGTCGCTGTCCATCGAGCATAATCTGGCCGAGCAGCTGACCGGAGTCAAAATCCGTTTCTGGGACGACAAGGAGCAGAAGGTTGTGCTGAACGAAGCCGGCGCGATTCAGAAGCTCGGCGGCAATTCCAAGACGGGCAAAGACTTGCTGGCCGCCATCGGCGATTATACGGAAACGCTGTATATGAATGCGGGCTCTGCGGACGAAGCGAAAAACTATGCGAACGCCTACTTGAACAGTCGCTCGATGAAGCTCGTGGCAGGGACAGGCGAATGCGGCGGTATCCCCGAAATCCGGGCGGGACGGTATTTGAAAATTAGCGGCGCAGGAAAGACGTACAATCAGCCGTACTACATCACTTCCGCAACCCATCTGCTCGACGGGGACGGCTACGTAACGCGATTCCGATTAGGAGGGAACGCCGTATGATGGAATTTCCGATCGACCTGATGCCGAATGTGCTCAATCCCCGCATCGACGGCGTCATGATCGGAGTCGTGACAAATAACAACGATCCGGACAAGCTCGGAAGGGTCAAGCTGCATCTCCCGCTTCACGACGAGCAATCGGAGACGGACTGGGTGCGCATCGCCACGATGATGGCGGGCAAGGAAATGGGCAGCCTGTTCATTCCCGAGGTCGGCGACGAGGTGCTGGTCGCTTTTCATTTGGGCCAAATCCGCTATCCGATCGTCATCGGAACGTTATGGAACAAAAAAAATGCGCCGCCTGCTCCCGCCGACAAAAACGACGAGCGCAAAATCGTGTCCCGCTCGGGCAGTCATATTTTGTTTTCCGACAAATCCGGTGAAGAAACGATTACGATCAAAACGAAGAAGGGGCAAACCGTCGTCCTCGCGGACAAGGACGATTCGCTCCAGGTGGCCGATCAGAGCGGCAACAATACGATTACGATCAAGGGCGGCTCCGCGAACGAAATTTCCATTAAGAGCAGCTCCACGAAAATTACGATCGACGCCAAAGGCAACGTGGCGATCGAAAGCGTCAAAGAGGTCAAGATCAAATCCGCGCAGATCGGCATCGAAGCATCGGCGAAGATGGAGCTCAAAGCGGGAGCCATGCTCGACATTAAATCGGACGGCATGATCAATATCAAAGGCTCGCTGGTCAAAATCAACTGACGCCGGGCGAGCGCCGCTGCGGCAGGCAAAGGGGCGAAAGAAGCGATGTCCAGCGAATTTCTCGGACGCGGCTGGAAATTTCCGATCCAGGTCGATCCCGCGACCGGCCGGATTCGTTTGTCGGAGTACGAGGAAGATATTGCCGAGTCGATCCGCATCATTCTCGGCACATCCCGGGGGGAACGCGTCATGCGGCCGGGCTTCGGCTGCGAGATGCGGAGCTTTGTGTTCGGCACGACCGACGACATGACGCTGCGTTTGCTCGAGGGCAGCATTCTAGATGCGATCCGGGTATGGGAGCCAAGGGTGGACGAAGTCGAAGTCAAGGCCGTCCCGGACAAGCTCGATCCGGGCAAAGTGCAAATCCGGATCGGGTATATCGTCCGAACGACGAACAATTTATTCAACCAGGTCTATCCGTTCTACTTGCATGAAGGAACCAACTAAGGGCGCTGCCCGGCCGCGAAGGAGCGCGCCGTATGCCGAAAACGAACGAAGGGGGGAGGAAGGGGTGAATCCTCCGCAGCTTGATGGCCGCACGATGGCGGATCTGATCGCCCGCATGAAGGAGCTGGCGCCTTATTATACGCCCGAGTGGAGATTTACGCCGGACGATCCCGATCCCGGCACGGCGCTTTTTCTGCTGTTTGCGGATATGTATCACGAAAATGTAAGGCGGCTCAACCGGGTCCCTTACAAAAATCTCGTCGCCTTCCTGAATATGTTCGACGTGTCGCTGCTGCCTGCCCGTCCATCCGCCACTTACGCGGCGTTCACGTTAAGCGAAGGGACGAAGGAGCCTGTGCTCATTCGCGCGGGTACCCGCATTAATAGTGCCGGCGACGACGTCAGCATCCCGTTCGAGACGGAGAGGACCGTGCTGCTGACGCCGGCCCGCTGGCAGGCCGCCTTTTTGACCAGCCAGCAGCACGACAGCATCGTCCGCGTTCCGCAGCGGCTGCTGACCGATGCCGTGACCGGCAAAACGGCTCCCGCCCCGCTCTTTCGCTTGCGCGGCGAGGACAACTTGCAATCGCATGCGCTGTTCCTGGCGCATGACGATCTGCTCACCGTGTATGGTACGGCCGTTATCGCAGTGGAAATCGGCAATTCCGCGCGGCGCTTCGACGAAACCGGCATGTGCAATCTGCTGACGAACCCCGGGCTTGCCGAGTGGCTGTACGCTTCCTCGGATGGCTGGAAGCCGTTTGACCGGGTGGAGGCGCAGGGGAGCCGCATCGTGCTCACGAAGTCGGAGCCGGGCGAAATTGTCGAACGCGACGTGTCGGGTCATACGCACCGCTGGATTCAGTGCCGGCTTCCGGACCATGTGCCGGGGAAGAAATCGCTTGCGGGCGGCGGTGTCATACTTGACCGTATCGCACTGAAAACCGATTACGCCGACTGCCTGCAGCAAGGCGGTTTGGAGCCGGATCTGATGTTTTATAACGATATTCAGGCCGATCCGTCGGGCTTTTATCCGTTCGGAGACCAGTTCGTGCAGTACGGAGCGTTTTATTTGGCGAGCCGCGAGGCGCTGACCAAAAAGGACGGCTGGATTCATCTCGATTTTACGCTGCGGGCGATTGAAAACCGCTTCCTGCCGGAGCCGGAGCAGCAAATCGACTGGAAGCCGATTATGAAAAAGTCCAAGTTCGACAAAAAGGAGCTGCCAAGAGCCTCCGTCGCTCAAGTGGTCTGGGAATATTGGAACGGCGGCGCCTGGGTGCGGCTGCATGCCGGGAAAGAAGCGGAGCAGCTGTTTTACCGCCCGGACACAGAGGGCGAACGAAAACGGGTGGCGTTCCGCTGCCCGGGTGACCTGGCTGCGCTGCATGTTAACGGCCACGAGAGCTGCTGGATTCGGGCCCGCGTTTTGCAGATCGAGAACCTGTATGCGCCGTATCCCATCTATATGTCTCCGTGGCTGACCGATGTCAGGCTTAGCTACGGCTTCGACGACCGAGTATACCGGACGGATCGGTGCCTCACGCTGAACAACATGGTGTACGAGGACCGGACGCCGTATTGCCGCGGCGAAGCGGGCGGCTTCGAGCCGTTCGTTCCGCTTGCCGCCGAGCATCCGACATTGCATATCGCCTTCGACTCGCCGCCGGTGAAGGGACCGATATCGATCTACGCTGCGGTCCTCCCCCAGCGGATGAGCGGCGAAGCCCGTCCGTGGCTGGAATGGGAATATTTGCGAGAGCCGGCCGTGCCGAGCGGGAAGCCCGAGTGGGCGCCGCTTAAGGTGATCGACGAAACGAAGGGACTTACGGAAAGCGGCACGATTCAATTTGCCGGTCCGCCCGATTTTGCCGGCAGCCGCCTGTTCGATACGTACGGGTACTGGATTCGCGCGGTCAACCGGGATAACCGGTATGAGGATGTGGAGGGGGCTCAGCCGTTCCCCAGACTATGCGGATTGTTCCTGAACACGGTGCGCGCGATACAGCAGGAAGCGATGCCCGAGGAGTTTCCCGAACGCCGGGAGCTGGAGGAAGGCGACGTCTATTTGCTGAGCGGCCCCAACATCGTATCCGAGGAAGTCTGGGTGGATGAGACGGAGCGGCTGACGGAGGAAGATATTGCCGCTATCGAAGAAAGCGGCGATCCGATTGTGGAAACGCTGCGGGATAGTGACGGCAAGCTGCAGAAGGCTTGGGTCCGCTGGAGCGAAACCGACCGGCTGGCTGGCAGCGGCGGCAAGGCGCGTTTGTACCAGATCGACCGCGCACTGGGCAAGCTTCGCTTCGGCGACGGCATCCACGGCATGGAGCCGCCGCAGGACGGTCTTGAGAACGTAAAGGTACGCTACAGCGTCACGCTCGGACAAAGAGGGAACGCCGATATCGGGACGATCGTAAATCTGGAAAATTCGATCGCCTTTGTAAGCGGGGTCACGAACGTCGAACCCGCCGCCGGCGGCTGCGATCCGGAGCCGCTCGAAGCGGCGATCCGCAGAGGGCCGCAAGCGCTGAAGCATCGCGGTCGGGCGGTGACGACCGAAGATTTCGAATGGCTGGCCCGCGAAGCGTATCCGAACATCGCAAAAGTGAAATGTATGGCGAACCGCAACAGCCGGATGGAGCACGAGCCCGGTTCGATGACGCTGGTCGTGCTGCCGAAGGATGGTCAGGCGGGTATACCGGCTTTCGGCGAGCTGAAAAAAAGGGTGGAGGCGTACTTGATCGAAAGAGCGTCCTCTCTGGTCGCCTGGCCGGAACATATTCAGGCGGTTCCGCCGGTATTTCTCGAAATTTCGATTACGGCGATCGTCGCGGTCGAGCATTTCGACAATGTACTGCCTACGGAGCTCGAAGCCATCCGCAAGCTGGAGCGGTTTCTCGATCCGTTAACGGGCAACTTCGACGGGTTAGGCTGGGGCATCGGCCAGACGATCCATCCGTCGGTATTTTACGCGCTGCTCAAAACGATCCGCACGATATCGTTCGTGGAAAAGCTGTACATGACCGTATACAAGCTGGAGGACGAGAGCCGCATTGAGCTGGACGGCAACCGACCGGTGCAGATTCCGCACGGCGTCATCGTCAGCGGCAAACATAAAGTGTCGGTCCGTTACACGCTGTAAACTTGGCTGACTTCACCTCTGCGAAAGGAGGAGGCATATGCTACCGTTGCCCAATCTGGACGACCGTACCTACGATCAGATCGTCCGGGAAGCCAAAGACAAAATTCCGAAGCTGTTTCCCAGGTGGACGGACGAAAATGCGCACGATCCCGGCTTGACGCTGCTTGAGCTGCTGGCCTGGATTTCGGAAATGCAGCAGTATTATTTGGACCGGATTACAACCCGGAGCGAGCGGAAGTTTCTGAAGCTGCTCGGATTAAGCCCGCAGGGCGAGACGTCCGCCGTATGCGAGGTCGCCTTCGCCGGCGCGAGCCGAACGGTCACGATTCCGCGCGGTACGCCGCTGTATGCGTACGACCAGTCGTTCGAGACGCTGGAGACGCTGGAGCTAATTCCCGCCGTGCTGGAGAAGGTGATTGTGAGGACGGAAACGGCAACCGGCGACGTGACCTCGAATTTGCGCTCGGGTATCGCCTTCTATGCGTTCGGACAAGAGGCCGGGGAAGGCAGCCGCATGTTCGTCGGCTTCGACCGGGAACTGCCCTTGCATACGGATATTACGCTCTCCGTCCGCTTGTCCGATCATTATCCGGTTCCGGTAGGGCGAGGCGGAGATTTGGCGCAGGAGCATTCTCTGGTCGCTTCGGCATCCGTCTCGTGGAAATATGCGGCCGGAGAAGAAGGCGACAGCTGGCAGCCGCTTCACGTCGTTCGCGATACGACCGCCCACTTATCGCAAAGCGGTCATGTGACACTCCGGCTGACCGAACCGATGAAGCCGCTGTCGATGTATCCGGCCGACGACAAGAAACGGTACTGGCTGATCTGTACGCTCGAGCACGGCGGCTACGAACTATCGCCGAAGGTGGAGCACTTGTGCATCAATGCAGTCCAGGCCGAGCAGCGGCAAACGATAAGCGAATATGTCCATTTCGATACGGACGGCGAGGCGGGACTCGTTCTGGAGCCGGAAGGCTATCTGGCAAATGCCGGGACGATCGCCGTGCAAACGTGCGATGAGCTCGGACGGTGGCGGGAATGGAGGAGCGTCTCCGGTCTGGAGAAGTGCGGCGCCGGGGATTATCGCTTTGAGCTGGAGCGGGACACGGAGGCAAGGAGGCTGAAGCTCCGTTTCGGCGACGGCGTCCATGGCGCGGTACCCGGCAGAGTGCAGCCGCTTCGGATTGTATGCAGTGATTCTGAGAAAGAACCGCTTCTCTGGATCGGGGCGAGTGACGGCTTGCCCGGCCAGTCGTTTGACATCTCGCGGAAAGGTACGTTTCGCAAAGACGGCATGCTTATACAAGTCGCCGTCCATAGCGGAGATACGGACGAATGGCTGTGGGAGGATTGGGAGCCTGTCGACGACTTCGACCATTCCGGTCCGTCCGACCGCCATTTCGTCTATGACCGCGCGGAAGGTTTGATCCGGTTCGGCGACAATGAGCGGGGACGCATCCCGCCGAGCTCGGGGGCGGCGAACATTCGGTTCGTCGCGCTGCGGACTGGCGGAGGAGCCCGCGGCAACGTCAAAATGGGGATGATTAGCGCGTTCGCCGATTTTATCCCCGAGTGGGAAGGCATTGACGTAACGAATCCGGCCGAAGCGACAGGCGGCTCCGAGGAGGAAACACTGGAGCAGGCGAAGCGAAGGGCGCAGCGGGAGCTGAGCGTCCCGACCCGGGCCGTGACGGCCGCCGACTATGAGGAGATTGTGCGCGATACGCCGGGGCTGCGGGTCGCCCGAGTCAAGGCGATTCCGCTGTTCAAGCCGGGCATGCGGGACTACCCGCGGGAAAAAGCGCCGGCCCAGATGACCGTAGTTGTCGTGCCGTACAGCGAGAGCGACCGGCCATTCGCAGGCCCCGGCTTTCTCGAGACGGTGCGCCGGTATCTGGAGCCGTACCGGCTGCTCGCTACCGAGCTGCACGTCATGTCGGCCGCCTATATCAAAGTGACCGTGCACGCGGTTGTCGTCGTGGAGCCGGCCTATAAAGAGCAGACGTCGGCGGTCGCGAATGTGCTGAGGCGTTTGCTGCGTCCGATGGGGCATGGAGACGGCGAGGGCTGGCAATTCGGCCGGTCGGTGCATAAGGGCGACATTATCGGCGCCATCAGCAAGCTGAAGGGCGTCGTCTACGTGCAGGACATCTGGATCGATGCGGAAGGGCCGGCTGTTCGCAAGGACGGCGGCGGCGACATTCATCTTCCGCCGTACGGGCTCGTTTATTCGGGCGAACACGAAGTCGAGCTGATCGGCGTTACAGATTTGTAGACAGGCGCCATACGCATGGTGTAAGGAAGCCAGGGAGCTAACGGAAAGGAGGGACGATATGCGGCAACCGGCGCGGTTTTTCTCGCTTAACAAACCTTCCGACTGGGAAACCGGCACGGCGTCGAATATGACGATAAACGAAGACGGCGTTACGATCGGACGGGTCGATAAATATTCCATATACCGGACCGTGCATACGGCCGACATCGACGGCGCGGATGCCATCGCCGACTTCGCCGTAGGTTCCGGCAGCAAGCTGTACGTGCTGGACGCGAAGGCGGCGCTATGGGTCCACGATTACGAGAATCGTTACACGGAGCCGTTCTACGTTCCGGGCCATAATCTGTTCACGGGTCAGTCGCTGCTGGCGGCCCGGGGCGATTCGCTGTATATCGCCGATCGAAGCCAGGACCGGCGTATCGTCTCCATATCGCCGTCTAACGGCCAGATCGTATGGGCGGCGCACGAATGGAACGGACTGGAGCTGTTCCCGCTGGCGGTTGCCGTTGATGGTATGCGCCGGCTGTACACGGCGGTGCCGCTGGACACCCAGCCGGGACAAGCGGACGAGCCGGAAGTGCCGGAAGGCGGCCGTATCGTCATTGTCCAGTGGGGGCTGTCCGGCGAAATGATGCGGCAATTCGGGCACGATGAGTTCAGGCTGGAGCACGCAAGCCCCTTGTCTGCGCTGCACAGACGCTTCGCCGTAACGGTGAGCGACAGCGGCGAACCTGCGATGCTCGACACGGCAAGCGGCCAGGTCGTGTCCTTTCACGCGGACGGCTCGCTGAAAGCCGCTTTTCGCGCCGAGCCGGGGGCGGCCTTTGCGTCCGTATCGGTCGATGCCCGCGGGCTGCTGTACATCGGGGAAGCCCAGGAGGGCGACCCGGCGGAAAACGAGCGCTTCATCCGCAGCTGCGCGGCCGGCGGCAAGCTGCTTGGCAAAGTATCCGGCTATCGCGCCAGAGCCGACAAGCTGCTGCACGACGGGCGCGCCCGGATGTATGCGCTCGATCTGGAGAAGGGATCGGTCACTCTGCTCGATCTGCAATCGCGAACGATGGCGATGCCTGCGACCGGGCTGCCCGAGGCTTGGTATATATCCGCCCCCCTCGACAGCACGGAGGACGAAACCGAGTGGCATAAAATGGAGCTGCTGGCGGATATACCGGAAGAAACGCAAGTGCGCATTTCCTATTTTGCCACGGATGAGCGCTTCGGCGTGCTGGACGGCCAGGTCGTCGACTACGAGAGCTATTTTGCCGATCCAGCCATCCCGATGACGCAAAAATGGTCGGCGAGCCGCCATCTGTGGTCCGAGCCGGTCGTGAATCCGCAGGATGCGCTGCTGATGAACGCCAGAGGCCGGTATTTGCGGTTCCGGCTCGAACTGGCCGGCAGCGATCGCAGCGGGCCTGTCATCCGTAGGCTGCGCCTGCATTTTCCGCGGTTATCGCCGATCGTTTATTTGCCCCCGATCTATCAGGAAGATCCGGACGGCGGCGGATTTCTGGAGCGGTTTCTCGCCATATTCGGCACGTTTTTCGCGGAGATGGAGGAGCGCATCGCCGGCGTCAGCTCGAACTTCGACCCGGATTCGGTGACGGGAGCTTATCTGAGATGGCTCGGCGGCTGGCTGGCGCTCGATATCGCGGACAGCTGGGAGGAGCCGAACCTCAGGGAGCTGATGAAGCAGGCGCCCGAGCTGTACAAGATGCGCGGGACGCGGGCAGGACTCAAGCGAATGCTGCATATTTATACGGGAGTGGAGCCGTTTGTCGTCGAGCATCATGAGCTGAAGCATATGCAGGAGCAATCCGAGTTGCGACAGCTGCTCGGGCGGCTCTACGGAGACAATCCGTACAGCTTCTGCGTGATGCTGCCGCCGGATTGCGTGCGGACCGACAAGCAGCGTCTCATGGTAGAGACAATCATCGACGACCAGAAGCCGGCTTACACGGAAGGCAAGCTGATCGTCCTGCAGCCATGGATGCATACGGATATGCATACGTACCTCGGGATCAACACGGTGCTCTCCGAGCCTACCGTACTGACGCTCGACAAGCAATCGTCCATGCCGCATCATACCGTGCTGGTCGACAAGGATCGGGATAAGCGGATCGATATCCATACCCGCATGGGACTCGATTCGGAACTGGATTAAGGCAACTTACCGAAGTAAGTAACGAAAGGGGAAGGGGAAGCCTCATGAGAAAATCGCGGTACTACCCGTTCGAGAGAAACCGGTACTTTTACGGCAAACTGCTGACGGTTCGGGATTTCGATTCCGAGCAAAAATATTTTAACGACAAGCGGCGCATGATGAACCGGCTGTTGTTCGGCCCGGGTGTCATTACGGGTCTTCAGGTCATCGCCGTCGACGACAAGTCCGTTTCAGTCGAGATGGGGGCGGCGATCGACGCGCTCGGACGGGAAATAATCGTACCCGCGCCGGTAACGATGAAGCTGTCGATGATGGAAGGCTTCACGAACAACGAGTATGCCAAAAATGTATACTTGTGCCTCGCTTACGACGAAAAAGGGAAAGAACCGGTCCACTCGATCGCCAATTCGTCGGTGCGTGCGGACGAAGTGAGCGAATACAACCGCGTGCTGGAAAGCTACCGTTTGTTTATCCGCGAGGAAGCCCCCGAGCCGTCTTCGTTTCCGCTTGCCGAGCTGACGGAGCAAACCGTCGTGTTGTATCAGGATGCGCAAGTCCGCGTTCTGCAAACAACGCCGAAGTACGTCAATCCGGGCCATACGTTAGAGGCCGTCATTCGGATCGAGAAGACGCTGCAGGCGGGCAAGATCGAGCTGGAGTACGAGCTGGCGACCGATCGCCTGGAAGCGCTCGAGGGCCGCTCCGTCCGGTTCAGCGAGCCTCAGGACGCCCAGGAGACGGAATACGAATTCCGGGTGGAGCTGCGCGCCGACGCGCTCCATTCCGGCACAGCACTCGTTGGCGTCAA
The DNA here is from genome assembly GCF_003626695.1 of Paenibacillus ginsengarvi. GTDB lineage: Bacteria > Bacillota > Bacilli > Paenibacillales > NBRC-103111 > Paenibacillus_AB > Paenibacillus_AB ginsengarvi. Next base: position 11,780 of record NZ_RBAH01000021.1, on the reverse strand, counting down.
ACCGGGATCGTCCAGTTTGCGCGTCGGTGACAAACAGCTCGGCTCTTTGGTCAAGGACATGGCGAACATCAGCATCGTGACGGCCGCGATCGAGGAGCAGCTCATGGACGATTATTTGAAGCAGCCGCTCGAGGCCGCGCTGGACTCGCCTTCCGAGCCTTGCCTGTATTTGGCCAAAATCAGTCTGCTGCAAATGGGGCCGACCTACGTCATCGAGCGGGTGGAGCAGGTTCCGTTCGACGAATACGTCTATAACCCTTCCGTATCGTACCGGCTGGCGCTGGCGCAGGCGAAGCGGGACCGGCACCGCTCCGAGCCGGAGGGGACTGCGGAACGCCCGGCTGGCGCCGCCGAAGCGGAACCGGCCGCCGCTGCGGTTCAAGAGAGGCCGTCCCATACCGCAGCGGATCAACATCACCTTCATTCCCGGGTCCCGGGCGCTGCGGATATTCAGACCGGTACGGTAGATATCGCCATATCGCCGTTCGCCAAGTCGGCGCTATCGTTCGGCAAGGCGGTCAAAAGCTTCGTGTCGCCGGAGATCGAGCACGGACTCGGTACGGGCGACGTGCTGATCGTGACGAGCGTGGAGACGTCCGGGGCGTTTCCGGGCAGCTCGCAGCGCTCCTACTTCGGGGCCGCGGACGTGTTTACGGGAAGCGAATTCGAATCGGGGCTTCCGGAGCACCAGCTCGGCGCCGTTTCCTACCCGGACCGGGGAACGTTCCGCGTCGGCATCAAGCTGGGCCAAGTATCCGAATCGCGCACCATCCGCATTCGCTGGTGGGCGTATCGGAACGGTCAAGCGAGCGGAAGCGAAACGGGATCGTCCCCGGACAGCGTTACGTTATCGGAAGCGGCGGCCGGAGCGGAAAGCAAGAACGAGTTGTAATCGGGCGCGAAGCGTACAGGGGATCGGCAGAAGAGGGCGAAAGCCCTCTTTTTTTGCGCCTTGCGGCGCTGCCTTGGCGGCGGGCGAGCGGAAGTAAAAGTTCCGCTATGGCTCGCGGTGCTCCGCTGCATGGGGCGATAGAGGAAGCGAGATTTCCGTTATGGCCACCAGCACGCCGAGTAAACGCTGGAAAAGGGGGCATAAAGGAAGCGGCGCTTCCTCTATAGGGGTATATACCACACGCGAAGCCGCAATAACGGAACTCGTAGTTCCGCTAACGCTGTGTCGAGGTGCTGGACGGGATAAATTCAGTGTTTTCCTTGTACATCCTCACATCGCGAAAAATGTCGAATGAGGAATTTGTAGAAATTATAGGTCCAAACGACCTGTCGGTGCGGCCTGTTTTTACCGATGATAAGGAGAGGCGTATTGTCCCCATCGGGAGATAGCGCCTGTTTTTTCACCACCTGCATGTGAACTCAAGTCACGAGAGGTATGCGACGATGAATGTAACCGAAGCTTATGTGGACAGCCTGGCGCTCAATAGCGGAGCGATCAAGAACGGGCGCGATCTGGCCAAAAAGAACAGCTTCACCCTGCTCGGCATATCCGAGGATCAGACAGTGCTGTTCGGCGAATGCCAGGGAAGCGGGAAAGAGCCGTACCGCTGCTCCGCCGATTTTGTAAAAGAGGAGAGCCCGGTATTCCGGTGCTCCTGCCCAAGCAGACAGTTTCCGTGCAAGCACGTGTTGGGACTGCTCTATTCGCGCACAACGGGCAAAACGTTCGGCGTAGCGGCGATTCCGCCGGATTTGCTGGAGAAGCGGGAGAAGGCGGAGAAGCGCGAGGAGAAAAAGAAGGAAGCGGCCGAAACGGAAACGCCGGTCAAACGAAAAACAAACAAAGCGGCAGCCGCCAAAAAAGCGGCGGCTCAGCTTGAAGGAATCGGCATTGCCGAAAAGCTGCTGCACCATATCGTCCAGTCAGGACTCGGCAGCTTGGATAAAAAAAGCTTGCAAACCGCGGAGGAGCAGGCCAAGCAGCTTGGGAACCATTACATTCCCGGCATTCAGACGACTCTGCGCGAACTGCTGCTCGTGCTTCGCTCCGAGGATGACAGGACAGCCGTTTATGCCCGCGCGGTCGAGGGCATGATCAACCTGCATTCGCTGCTGAAGAAGAGCAGGGAGCACTTGCAGATTCGGGCCGACCAGCCGGATACGCCGCTTGATACCGAAACGCCGCTTGAGGAGAGAATCGGCCACGCCTTCCAGATCGCCGAGCTGCGGGACAGCGGACTGGCGGAGGGAGAAACGGAGCTGCTCCAGCTCGCGTTCCGATCTTATGCGGACGAGGCGCGGGGAGAATATATCGACGAGGGCTTTTGGGCCGATCTGCCCACCGGCCGTATCCATACGACGAAGACGTATCGGCCGTTTCGCGCCGCGAAGTACATACGCGAGGATGATTCGTTTTATGAGGTAATCCGGGCGAAGGAGCTGTTCCGTTATCCCGGCGATCGCAACGCCAGAGTGCGTTGGGAGGAAGCGACGATGCGGGAGGCGGAAGCGGGCGATTACAGCCGCGTTCGCTCTTATGCCGTCAAGTCGGTAGCGGATGCGGTTAAGCAGGTGAAGAACCAGATGAAAAATCCGCTCTCCGATAAGCACCCGGTGCTGCTGCTGCATGCGGCGTCGATCGGACGAACGGACGACGGGTTATACGCTCTGCTGGACGAGAGCGGAAATCGGCTTCTGCTGACGGATATCGACTGTCTCGGCCATCCCACCGTACCGCTGCTGCCTATGCTGAACGAGCGGTGGCTGAAGGATCAAGCCTATCTCGTCATGTTCGAGCATGACATGGCGCTGGGACGGCTGGCGGCGCAGCCGCTTAGCATCGTCACGGACGACGCCGTCATCCGGCTGCTGTATTGAAGACAACGATTAGGAGAATAGAGGATGAGCATAACCGTATTGTTCGACCTGCGAAGCGAAGTAACCCGCCTGTTTGTTGCCGGAAGCGGTATGGCGGCCGGAGATAGACGCTTGTTAGGCATGCTGCCCGGGCTGCAAAAGCTCGGCGAGACCGCACCCGTGTTCCAGCGTATCGCGAGCGCGGTGCAGCAAGCGATAGAGGCGGCGCCGCCCGCTTCCGCAGCGGCGCTGCTGGAGCTGGGAGCGCTGCTGAACGCTGTTTTGTACACGCAGGGAAAATCCGATGTGCCCGGGGAGCTGACCGATGTTGAAGGTACTGCGTACACGACATCCACAGCGGTGCCGTATCGCAAGCTGCAGCCTCTGCTGGAGGCGTTGACCCAGAAAGGGCAGGGGCGGCTCGAGCAGCTTCAAGCCGGCTTCGAGCAGCGGCTGTTTCACGATTTTCGCGTTATTCCGGCGGCGGTGAGAGCGCTGGATGACGGTTACTCGGAAATCCCCGAGTTCCTGCACAAGAGCGTCCTGCCGCAGTACGGGATGGAGGCGTTGTACGAGTTGCGCAGCCAGTTCCGGATGGATGGCGGCAAGGGGGCCGCGCGGAGACTGGAGCTGATTCATGGTTTGCTCGGTCTGGACGCCCTGGAGCTGCTGCTGGAAGCGGCTGAGGCCGGCTCTGTGGAGGTGCGGGCGGCTGCGGTCGAGCTGCTTGGGCATTATCCCGAGCAGTTGCCCCTCGTGCTGGAGCAGGCGGATGACAAGAAAAAAGAGATTCGCTCTGCGGCGTATTACGCCTTGTCGCGGATCGGCTCGGACGAAGCGATCCGCAGATTGCACGAAGCGCTGGCTTCCAAAGACCGCGAGCTTGCGATCGAGCCGGTAAGGCTATGCGAGACGTTTTCGATGGCGCTCACCGTAATCGGCTCTTCGGAGCAACTGCTTGCGCAGATCGAGTCCGGCGAGGAAGTATCCCGGCCGGCACAGCAGTTGCTCGCAAACCTTCGTAGTCTGGAAGGCAAGCCGCAGCCGGAAGTTACCGAGCTGCTTATCCGGCTGCTATCTTCGGCGAAGTTTGTCGCGTCGGACACCGATGACGTTCAGGTTGCGGCCGCAGATATGCTGCTGGATACGCGCCAGCCCGAAGCGGACCGGTTCGCCCTCACATTGGATGAGAAGTACAACCGGAAATTTATATCGTACAGCTTCAGGGCGGCTTATCGGCTGCTTCCCGCAGCGGAATTGTTCGACCGGTTCGCCCCTCTATTGAAGAGCAGGCGGAATAAGGTCGGCAACGATCTGATCGCGGCGCTGTACAAAACCGAATACGATCTGGACGATCCGCGTTCGCCGGGCCAGACGGCGTTCGACCCGAGATGGGTGACGCTGCTCGCCGGTATTGACGAGGAGGAGCTCGTTTGCCGACTTGCGACCGGCGCCGATCGCGAAATAGAGGCTTACCTGCTCAAAAAGTGCAAGGAAAAGCCGAACTTCGGCCATTTCCGGACGGTCCGCCTGCTGTCGGCGCTGCATCGGATCGGCTACGGCGACATGCCGGAGCTGCTGATGAGTATACTCGAGGGCGGCGGAAAACGCCAGCTGTATTACTTGGACGATGAGCAGCTTGGGCTGCTGCGGCAATTGCCGCCATCGTACGGCGACCGCTTGCGCGCCTTCGCCGAAACGCTGACGTACGAAAGCGTGAAGCGGCAGGTGCTGGACGTTGCCGATTCGCTTGCAGATCAGGCGTAAAGCCGCTATACATAGCGAAATAGAAGGGAATGGGATAGGGGAATGGCTGAGATGCAAAATGCGGTAAGATTGCCAGCGGAGCTTCTGTACGAGAAGGAGCTGGAGGCGCTGAAAGCGGCGGATACGGATGTTAAGCCGGCAGGCTGGCAGCTGTCGCCGAAATCGGTGCTGACATTTCTTGTCGGAGGAAGCGCGAAGGGCGTTGCGATAACGCCGAAATATATCGGCCACCGGCGGCTCGTCGAAATGGCGATCGCCACTCTGCTGACGGACCGGGCGCTGCTGCTCATCGGCGAACCGGGGACGGCTAAGTCGTGGCTGTCGGAAAATTTGACCGCGGCGATTCACGGCGACTCGTCCAAGGTGATTCAGGGCACGGCCGGAACGAGCGAGGAGCATGTCCGCTATTCATGGAACTACGCGATGCTGCTGGCGCAGGGGCCGTCCGATCAGGCGTTGATCCGCAGCCCGATCTACCGCGCGATGGAGACGGGAGGCATTGCCCGTTTCGAGGAAATATCCCGCTGCGCATCGGAGGTGCAGGACGCGCTGATCTCGATCTTGTCGGAAAAGACGATTTCGATTCCCGAGCTGGGCCGGGAAATGTCCGCCGTACGCGGCTTTTCCGTCATCGCTACGGCGAATACGCGCGACCGCGGCGTCAATGAGATGTCGGCGGCGCTGAAGCGCCGGTTCAACATCATCGTGCTGCCGGCGCCCGCCGACATCGAGACCGAGATCGAAATCGTCCGCAAGCGCGTCGCGGAAATATCCGGCAGCTATGAGCTGCGGGCGGCTTTGCCTGACGAGGAAGCGGTGCGCAAGGTCGTGACGATATTCCGCGAGCTGCGCAGCGGCATGACGCTCGACGGCAAGGAAAAAGTGAAGGGCCCGAGCGGCGTCATCTCGACGGCGGAAGCGATCTCTCTGCTGACCGGCAGTATGGCGCTTGCCGCCAGCTTCGGAAGCGGGGACATCACCGAAGCGGACATTGCCGCAGGACTTCAAGGCGCCATTGTGAAAGACGAAGAGAAGGACCGGACCGTGTGGAAAGAGTACTTGGACAACGTAATGAAAAAGCGGGGGGCGACATGGAGAAATCTGTACCACGCATGCTCGGAGATGAACAAGTAAGCGCCGACCGGCCGTTTCGCGTATTCGGCATTCGGCATTTATCGCCGGCGGGCGCTTATCATCTGCTGTCTTTCTTGGATGAAGCGAAGCCCACGGCCGTCCTCGTCGAAGGACCGAGCGATGCGAACGGGCTCATTTCCCATCTGACGGCCAAAGGAGTCGTCCCGCCGGTTGCCCTGCTTGCTTACACCGATCAGCTCCCGATTCGGACCGTAATGTATCCGTTCGCCGACTATTCGCCGGAATATCAGGCGTTCGTATGGGCATCCCAGAACCGGGTGCATGCGGAGTTCATCGACCTGCCGACGGACCGGTCGCTTTCGCTCTATGACCGGAGAACGGTCCGTGCGGAAGCGGAATCGGATGCGGATACGGGGGAAGGCGGCGAGGGCACGGGTCGCCGTTCGTCCGACTACGCGGCCGACCAATCGTCGCTATACTTGGCGATCGCAGAGCTTAGCGGGGAGACGGACTACGAATCGTTCTGGGAGCGGGAGTTCGAGCATAACTTGCAGCCGCGCGTTTACGAAAAGGCGGTTTACCGGTTCTCGGAGCTGATGAGAAGCCATACCGAAGAGCAGGAATGGAAGCTGGCCCCCGCGGAAGCAGCCTATAACGAAGTTCGCGAAGCGTACATGAGACGCAAAATTCGCGAAACGATCGAAGCGGGCCACGACCCGGAACGCATTGTGGTTGTAACCGGCGCGCATCACGCCTCGGCGCTCGATCTGCGGCTTCCGGCGATGTCGGACGCGGATTTGCTGCTGCTCCCGAAGGCGCCGACGCGGCTGACGCTCATGCCGTATTCGTATTACAAGTTGTCGTCGCAATCGGGATACGGCGCGGGCAACCAGGCTCCGGCCTACTTCGAGCTGCTTTGGCGCTGTATGCGCCAGCGCGATATCGGCAAGCTGCCCGCGCTGTACATGTCCGAGGTCGTTTCCCATTTGCGGGAGCAAGGGACGTACCGCTCGACGGCATCCGTTATCGAATGCGTGCGGCTGGCCGAGGCGCTCGCCTCGCTGCGGGAAGGCAGCTTGCCAACCTGGCGGGATTTGCAGGACGCGGCCATCGTAGGTCTCGGCTATGGCGAATTGTCGGTCGTGGCGGAAGCGCTGGCCCGCACGAATGTCGGAACGGCGATCGGCCGCTTGCCGGAAGGCGTCAGCCAAACACCGGTGCAGGACGATTTAAACCGGGAGCTGAAGCGTCTGAAGCTGGAGAAGTACAAATCGGCGGTGGCGACGACGCTGGAGCTGGATTTGCGCGAAAATCGCCGCGTTTCGTCTGCGGACGCCGCGTTCCTCGACTTGAATCGCTCGGTGCTGCTGCACCGGCTGGAGCTGCTTGGCATCGGCTTTGCGCGGAAGCAGGGGGCAAGGCAGCAGTCGGCGACTTGGGCCGAGATGTGGACGCTGCAGTGGACCCCGGAAGCAGAAATTCAGACGGTCGAATCGACCTTGAAAGGCGAGACGATCGAGCTCGCGGCCGCCTTCGAGCTGAAGGAAAAGCTGGAAGCTTGCGGCGATATTGCCGAAGCGTCCCGGCTCATCCGGATCGCCTGCGATTGCGCGCTCGGCAAGCTGATGGAGCAGGCGAGGGCGGCGCTGCAGCAGCTCGCGGTCGACGCGGGCAATTTCGAGCAAGTAGCGGCAGCCGTTTACGAACTGTCCGTGCTTATCAGTTACGGTTCCGTTCGCCGAATCGATACGGAGCCGCTTGTACCGCTGCTGCGGCAGCTGTTCCTTCGCGGCGCACTGCTGCTGATTGACGCCGCATCGTGCAATGACGAAGCTGCCGTATCGATGGCTTCGGCGATCCAAACGATGCACACGGTAGCCCAGGAGCATTATGAAACGGTGGATAGCGGACTATGGCTGGAACAGCTGCGGCAGCTGTCCTCGCGGGACGACCGCAATGCGAAGCTGTCGGGCTTGTCGTTTGCGGTGCTGCTGGAGAAAAACGAAGTGTCCGACGAACAGTGTTCGATAGAAGTATCGCGCCGGTTGTCTCCGGGGATTCCGGCCGATCTGGGCGCCGGCTGGTTTGAGGGCGTATCGATGCGGAACCGGTATGCGCTCCTGTCGAGGATGTCGCTGTGGAGCAGGCTGGACGAATATATCGCCACGCTGGATGAGGAGGCGTTTCACCGGGCGCTCGTCTTTTTGCGCCGCGCGTTCGGGGCGTTCGAGCCTCGCGAGAAAGCGGCCGTCGCCGAAATGATGGGCGATCTGTGGGGCTTCCAGGCGGAGCAGATCGGCAGCCAGCTGCAGGAGCCGCTGACCGAGGAAGAGAAGGAGAAGCTGAATGAACTTAACGATTTCGATTTCGGCGATTTGTAACCTATGGTAACGGCAGAGAAGCACGAGCAAATGAAACGTTGGCGCCTCATTCTGGGCGCGGCGGCGGACGAAAAGCTGGAGTCCTACGGGGCCGGTCCGCTGCTGGACGATCAGTCGCGGTTGATGGACGAGGCGCTTGCCGCCATCTATGACGAGACTTACGATGCAGCCGGTTTCGCCTCGCGCGGACCGGGAGGCGCGAAGTCCGCCGGACTCGGGTCGTCCTCGCCGAAGCTGGCCAAGTGGCTCGGGGATATCCGTTCCTTCTTCCCGTCCGACGTCGTATCGGTCATTCAGGCGGATGCGATCGAGCGTAAAGGGCTGAAGCAGCTGCTGTTCGAGCCCGAGCTGCTGTCGCAGGTGAAGCCGGATATCCAGATGGTGGCGACGCTGATGGCGCTCAAAGGCAAAATTCCCGAGAAGACGAAGGAAACGGCCAGGCAATTGATCCGGTCCGTCGTCGAAGAAATCATGAAGCGCCTCGAGCAGGATTTACGGCGCGCGGTTACGGGGGCGCTGAACCGGAGGCGGCATTCGCCGCTGCCCGCGCTGTCCGGCCTTGATTTTCACGCGACGATCCGCAAAAATTTGAAGCATTACGATCGTGAGCGAAAGCTGCTCATTCCCGACAAAGTGTATTTTTTCGATCGCGCCCGCAAAAGCCGAGAATGGACGGTCATTCTCGATATCGACCAAAGCGGCTCGATGGCCAGCTCGGTCATCTACGCTTCAATTGTCGGTTCGATATTCGCCAGTATGCCGTCGCTTAGCACGAAAGTCGTCGCCTTCGATACCGAGGTCGTCGACCTGAGCGAGGCTTGCGAGACCGACCCGGTCGACATGCTGTTCGGCATCCAGCTTGGCGGAGGTACGGACATCAATAAATCGGTCGCTTACTGCGAGGCGTTCATCGAGGAACCGAGGAAAACGATATTCATCCTCGTCTCCGACCTGTACGAGGGCGGAAACCGCTCCAGCCTGATTCGCCGTCTGGCTGAAATGAAGCAGGCCGGCGTACAAGTCCTCTGCCTGCTTGCCTTGTCCGATGAGGGAACGCCGTCGTATGACGATACGGTCGCAAGCAAGCTGTCCGGTTTCGGCATTCCCTGCTTCGGCTGCACGCCCGACAAGCTTCCGGAGCTGGTCGAAGGCGCGCTTAAAGGGTTTGATTTGAAAGCGATCGCGGGGCGGGTCAAGTCTTCGCGGACGAATTGAAAATTCCCCAGCTAAGTGGAGCTTAGGCTTCGAAACTGGGGATATAAGCCTGTCAGAGCCGAGTCATTCGCGCTCCGGTAGGCTGTTTTTTACCGGCGGAAATGTCCGTTATGAACGGCGTTTTCGATTTGGCTTGACTCGTATGGTATAATCATCTATTGGGAATGCCAAAGGATAACAGGCATATGTTGAGAGGGTGAGATCATGGACAAGCGCTTGAGTCGCCAAGACCCAAAAGCGCTGTTAAGTGCTCCGGAGAATACGAAACAAATGCAAATGCAGACCAAAGAAGAAGAAAAGCGTTGGGCCGAAATGGAGATTCCGTTATCTTTAGCCGGCGCACTCGCAAAGCTTACGAAGGATGAGCTTTCGAGCATACGTTCCGCTTTGGATATTCGTGGGGTTAGCACGCTTACTAAACAGCGATTGGCAGAAGTGCTGGTGGACCGTATTCCCGAGTCGTTATCGGGCATGCTGGACCAGATGGACGAAGAGAGATATAAAGTTTTGAAGAAAATCGCCGATGGCGGCGGTCACGGCTTTGTTCCATTGGAACCGGAACAATTGGATTACTTCAAGGGCCGGGGACTGCTGTTTACGGGAATGTACCGCGGCAAAAAAACGATCGCGATGCCGGAGGAAGTAGTTCGAGCTTTCGAGCTTCATGACAACGGAGCGTATCGCAAAAAAATCCGCGCTAACACGGAATATATCAAGCTTGCGCATGGGCTGCTTTATTATTATGGCCTTGTAGGGAAGGAAGAATTCGATCAGCGGATCGAGGAGCTGCTGGGGGAGACCAGCTTTTTAGAGAGCATGGACAAGCTCTTTATGTTCTACGAATCCCAGTGGTATTACCGGCAGATTAGCTGCGAAGATTGGGGATTCTCGGACAGCCGAATTCAAGACCCGATCGCTATCGAGAAGGAGCAGCAGTTCAGGGAGCAGCTCTCGCCTGTTCCGGTAACGAAGGAGCAGCTCCTCGCTGCCGGGGAGCCGGGGTATGTTGAACGGAATCCGTATTATCGGCCGTTTGCCGAATTTTTGACGGAGGCCGGCGATTTGTCCCGGGAGGAAGCAGAACGTATCGCGGATGAGTGCGTGCTGGCATTCAAAAACGGAACGCTGCCGAACGATCTCGTCGGTAAGCTGCAATCTCGCTTGAAAATGAGAGAATTCGAGATGATCAGCCGCTGCATGGATCATCTGGTTCCATTATATAATCATACGGGCCAATGGGCGCTGAAAGGGTATTCCCCAAATGCGCTGTCTGCCGCAAGGCGAGCTCCGGCATCGTCCGCAAGCGCACAAGGCGCCGAAGTTATCGATATGGCCACTCGCAAAAAAATCGGCCGTAACGATCCATGTCCTTGCGGCAGCGGCAACAAGTTCAAAAAATGCTGCGGCAAGTGAACGAAAGCGGCTGCCGGATGATCCGAAATGAGGCGCACGTCCATTGAAAACATTCAAAAAAGTGTATATCGAGATCACCAGCGTATGCAATCTGGCCTGCACCTTCTGCCCGCCGACGGAACGGAAGGCGAATTTTATCAAGCTGGATGCGTTCACCGCCGTTCTGGATCAAATCAAGCCGCATACGAACCATATTTATCTTCACGTTAAAGGCGAACCTTTGCTGCATCCGAAGCTGGACGAGCTGCTGGATGCCGCTCACGATAGAGGGTTTAAGGTCAATATTACGACCAACGGCACGCTGATCAACAAAGCGAAGCCGAAGCTGCTCGGCAAGCCTGCGATCCGGCAGATGAATTTTTCGCTCCACAGCTTCGACGGCCACATCGGTTCGACCGACCGGGAGCGGTATTTGAGCGACATTTTCTCATTCGTTCGCGAGGTCGTTGCTTTTAACGTGCTCGTGTCATTCCGTTTATGGAACTTGCAGCGTGACGAGGCGACGATTGCGGAGCGCAGACGGAACCGGGAGACGCTGGAGCTGCTTGAGCGGGAGTTCGGGCTGGATTATAAGATTGAGGAAAAGGTCGTTCCCGGCGGCGGAATCAAGGTGGCCGAGCGGATTTATTTGAACCAGGACCACGAATTCGACTGGCCGAGCCTGCAGGCGCCCGAGGATGAGGGGAAAGGCTTTTGCCATGCGCTCCGTAGCCACTCGGCGATTTTGGTCGACGGGACGGTAGTGCCTTGCTGCCTGGACGGCGAAGGCGTCATCAACCTCGGCAACGTTCACCAAACCTCGTTTTCGGACATTGTCGAGGGAGAGCGGGCGAACAGGCTAATCGACGGATTTTCGCGGCGGGAAGCGGTCGAGGAGTTGTGCAGAAAATGCGGCTACCGCAAACGGTTCGGCATGTGAGCGCAACGGGCGAGATGAACGGGTAATATTTGTTTAGAATACGTGCCTCTGAAGACACTAGCGTTGCAAAGAAGTTAACATGAAAAATACAATCTCTTGTATTTACTATATCTGTTAAATTATGATGTGTTTTCATGGCCCAAATAAAAAAAATCTCCTATTGTAAAAAGGTAGGCGTGTTA
>NZ_RBAH01000020.1 GCF_003626695.1 Paenibacillus ginsengarvi | reverse complement strand
CTCTTGCGCTACCTTATTTCGGACTTCTTCATATACATGATTCCTCTTTTTCACGGCCCTTCACCTCTTGAATATAGTGTACCTGATTTCCTATGGTACTCTCCAATTCAATTAGGGGGCTAAAGAGGTAGCTTGCCTACCGACCGGAAGTATTGCAGCTGCGGCAATTCCATTGTAATCATCCTCTCGTATGCTGCAGGTGATGTGCGTTTACGTGCGAAAAAACCGAAACGCACCCAGCTTCACATTGCTTTTGACCAGCATAGCAGAAGCAACTATACAAATTCTTAAACTCCTTCGTTGCCGGTCTTTCGCTTCATCTTCCCGAAACGTCAAATACCCCCGGCCGGCCAAATCCGGGGGTACTCGCTCGCAGCCGAAGCTGGATTATTTTCCGATTTTGTTGGAAATATTCAGGTTGAGCCCCGTCAGCTTGTCGTTGACCCGGCTCTGGATTTCATGAAGCTGCGCCATGTCATGGGCCAGGTCGATGACCTTGACCTTCACGACGGCGATAACGCTGCTCGCCACCCGAGCCACATAATCGTCCGCCACCGGGTTGCCGGAAGGGAGCGCGGACAGCTTGCCGAGGCTTTGCAGCGCTTCCGTGCTGACCCTCAGATTTTTGTTATGGATTTGTTCCTGCAGCGCTTTCGTCATACCGGACAAAGCCGCCTTTTGCAGTTCGGGATCGGATGCGAGCAGCTTGCCAAGTTCGTCCATACCTTTATCGGACATAGGAATACCTCCAATTTAGGATCAATAGGGTCGATGCGCCTTCCGGGTAGCATGAAGCGGAATGGATCGAAAGTTTGCCCGTGGAAGGTTGGGCTTTTTTGGAATGTGTAAACGATGATGAGATCGTGAGGTATTTCATGCGAAAGTGCGGTCTAAACGGCTTTGCCCGCAGACCAGTTGTTCAATAAAATTTCCATGCCGTATTGCCGCATGGCATCCTCCACCATCCAGAAATCGGGACGGGAGCGGAGAGCGTTGCACATATGGCATACCGAATGCTCTCTCGGCGGCAGCCGCCACTGCGGATGAAACCGCTGGACGATCTGCTCGAGCTCGCCGAGCCCGCGATGCGTGATCACTTTCAAATACACATCGCCGAGCATATTCGTCAGCACTTCCGGCATCGTCTGCCGGTACAGATTGCCGACGACGAACACGCCGTCGTCCAAACAGACCGAGCAGCACGGATCGACGTCGCCGTTCGGCTGGATGACCATTTGCACGCGCGGACAGAACAGCTGATCGTCCCGCGGAATCCGGGTCTGCACCAGGCGCGGAAGCTGCTTCGCCCGGCCGACCGGCAGCACGTAATAATTTTCGTCCCAGAGGAGACGATCATGCCATTCGGGCTCGAAGTAGTCTTTGGCGCTTTTGCCGGGACTCGTGAAGTTGCTCGTTATCGACACGGCCAGACCGGCTTCGAGCGCCGTCTTGGCTGCCGTCGCCGCATGCTTCGGGTTGACCCAGACGGAATGGCTTTCATCCATCGATACGGCAACCTCGACCAATCCGAGCGACTTCAGCTCCTCCAAACGGCGCCGCGCCAGTTCGGGATTGTTGCCCCAAAACCCGTTCGTCGTAATGGAGGTCAGAAATCCGTAATCGTGCAAATGCTTGTGCACCTCGAGCATTTCGTCATAGCGGAGGAATACTTCCCCTCCCGTAAAGCCGGCCGTTTTGCAATACGGCACGTACTCAGAGAAGTCATGAATCCACTGCCGGACGCCGGAAATGTCGATCGCTCCCCGCTTCGAAGGCCCATCGTCGTTGCAACAAATGTCGCAGAAAGCATTGCATTGCCTTGTGAGGCTGAATACGAGATCCTGAATGCGAACATGTCCCCTAAGACTCGTCTCCGTCAGCTGCAATTCGTCTATCAGCGTTATAGTTGTCACCTCCTTCCAGATTATGAAACATATTCTACAATATCCCTCATGCAACGTTAATATAACAGGCGGGACAAGCACTGTCATGAGAAATAGACCCTATTCGGCAATGAGCCGTTCGGTGTGATTTATCATGCTCCCCTTGCCGAATCTTCTGTTTCCCCTACGACTTTGGTTACGGCCTTCCGTCCTTCTCAGGGGGACCCGGAACTATGCGGCTATCCGTCTGGGAGGTATCCGGAACTACGATCCATTGTGAATCTTCGAGGTATAAGAGAAGTCCGCACGGAAGCCAAAATAAACCGTTGTCGAATCCGCGCCGCTTGCCGATAATGAGAAGAGAAGATCAACGTCCGGGACGGGAGGGTTCCATGAAGACGCTCACTTGTGAAGTGCTCGCAGCAGGCTATTCGCATCATTCCAAACCGTTTTATGTGAAATCGACGCGCGGCTTGCGCAACTATTTGATCCGATTTCAGGTCGAGGGCATTTGCCGGGCGCTGGTGGACGGCGAGGTGAGGCTGATCGTGCCGGGGGACCTGCTGCTGTACAAGCCGAAGGATCAATACGATCTGCGCGTCGAGGAGGAGCGGCAGCCAAGCGGAGAGCTTGGGGTGACGAGCGGCGATTATTACTTTTTTTGCCGCGGCACCTGGCTGGACGAATGGTGGAAACGGATGGACAAGCACCGGCACCTTAAGCTGACGATGAATGAGGATGTGCTTCATCTATGCCGCCAGACGATATTGGAGCAGCGCCGGGGCAAGGCGCCGGCCAAGGAAATGGCCGAATATTATTTGCGGCTGTTATGCCTGACGATCGAGCGGGCCAGCCATGAACACCGCCGAGGTTCCGGCAAAGGCCGGTCGTTTCTCGCTTACGAGATGAAACGGTATATCGAGGAAAACGCGCTGTCTCCGGTCAAATTGGAGGACGTCGCCTCGCATGTCGGCCTGAGCGTGTCCCGTGCGGTCCATCTGTTCAAGTCCGTGTTCGACCAGTCGATTATGCAGTATGTGCAGCAAATCCGCCTGTCTGCGGCGCGGGAACGCATCCTGTTCAGCAAAATGTCGCTCGAGCAAATCGCCGAGATGTGCGGCTTCAACAGCTATACGTACTTCTATCGCGTCTTCCGGGCTCGTTACGGCACCAGTCCGAAAGAATACCGCGCCGGCGAATGGAACAACCTGATCGATTGAGGCGGACAGACGACAGCAAAAAACCGCTCCCCCGACGAATCGGAGAAGCGGCTGATCATCTCTTATACCCACCACATTTGGCCGAGCGGCTCCCGCAGCAGTACCTGCTGCAAGTTCGCGACCGCCTTCGTAAAGCCTTCGTCGATCGACATCAGCCCGTCTTCATGCTCGATGCTGACGACATAATCGTAACCGACCAAGCGCAGCGCGCTCAAAATATCGGCCCACGTCTTCAGATCGTGTCCGAAACCGACCGTGCGGAACTGCCATGCGCGATCGAGCATAAGCGCATACGACTGCATATCGGTAACCCCGTGCTTGTTCACGTTGCTCGGATCGATCGTCGTGTCCTTCGCATGGAAGTGATGAATCGCTCCGGCGCGGCCCAAAATATGAACCGCCTGCACCGGGTCGATCCCTTGCCACCACATATGGCTCGGGTCGAGATTCGCGCCGATCGCCTCGCCCGCCGCTTCGCGCAGGCGCAGCAGCGTGCCCGGGCTGTGGACGGAAAATCCGCCGTGCAGCTCGAGGCCGATTTTCACGTTATGCTGGGAGGCGTAACGTCCCCATTCGCTCCAATACGGGATAACCTTCTGCTCCCACTGCCAAGTCAAAATTTCCTGATAGTCGTTCGGCCAAGGCGCAACCGGCCAGTTCGGATACTTCGCATCCTCGTGGTCGCCCGGGCAGCCGGAGAACGTGTTGACGACCGGCACCTCAAGACGTTCGGCCAGATCGACCGTTTTCACGAACGCGTCGTGGAACTCTTTGGCGATCTGCTTTTGCGGATGCAGCGGATTGCCGTGCACGCTGAGCGCGCTGATCGTCAGCCCCCGCGATTCGACCGCCTGCTTGAACGCCTTCAGCTTGCCCGCGTCGCCAAGCAGCGTATCCGGATCGCAATGCGCGTTGCCCGGATAACCGCCTGTGCCGATCTCGACCGCGTCCAGTCCTTTGGAAGCGATGTAGTCAAGCGCTTCCTCCAGCGGCTTGCCGGCGAACAATACGGTAAATACACCCAACTTCATAAAAAAGGCCTCCTCTCTTTAATCGGTGATCATATAAAACGGTACGCCGGGTGCAACACCCGGCGCAACGTGAGGCTCATACGCAGCCGTAGTTCCGACTACTCGTTTAAATAAACCGTTTTGCCCGTTTTGCCGGACTCGTACAGCGCCTCGAGAATTTCCGTAACGACGAGAGCTTGCTCCGGCTTCACGAGCGGCTCGGTATCGTTCAAAATCGCTTCCACCCACAGGCGCGCTTCCATATCGCCGCTCGATTCCTTCTTACCGTCGTAGAACGCTACGCCGCCAGAATCCGTCTTCACGGTTGTATCGAACAAGCGGCTGAATTGCTCGCCGTTGATGCGCAGGCCGTTTTCCATGTCGGCGCCGCCTTCCGTGCCGCACAGAACCGCCTTCGCTTCGCCCACGAGCAGCGTGTTGAGCGCCCAGCTCGATTCGAGCACGATCGTCGCGCCGTTCTCCATCTTGATGAAGCCGAACGCGGAATCTTCAACCGTAAACTTTTTCGGATCCCAAGGTCCCCAAGCATTGGCCGCATTTTCCCGGCTGCCGAGCTTATGGAATACGGAGCCCGTTACGCTGACCGGCTTGTAGTTGTCCATCATCCAAAGCGTCAAGTCGAGCGCATGCGTTCCGATATCGATGAGCGGTCCTCCGCCTTGCTTCTCCTCGTCGAGGAATACGCCCCATGTCGGAACGGCGCGGCGGCGAATCGCAAGCGCCTTCGCGTAATAAACTTCGCCGAGTTGTCCGCTTTCGGCAACCTGTTTCATATGCAGGCTATCCGGACGGTAGCGGTTGTTGTAACCGATCGTCAGCTTTTTGCCGGTACGCTTCGCCGTTTCAACCATGCGGCGCGCGTCGGCCGCCGTTTTGGCCATCGGCTTTTCGCACATAACGTGCTTGCCGGCTTCCAGCGCAGCAATCGAAATGACCGCGTGGGAATCGTTAGGCGTACAAACGTGAACGACGTCCAGCGTTTCGTCTTCCAGCAGCTTGCGGAAATCCGTATACACTTTCGCGCCTTCGACGCCATACTGCTTGGCCGCTTTCTGAGCGCGCTCCTCTTCGATATCGCAGAATGCTACCATTTCCACTTGCGGGAGCTTGGACAACGCTGGCATATGTTTGCCGTTCGCGATGCCTCCCGTACCGATAATGCCGACTCTCAGCTTTCCGTTTGCCATGATCGTATACCCTCCTACTATTTGCGTGACGAAGTAATCTTGCTCGCATAACTTTCAGCTCTATGTAATCATAAAGCGTATTCTTTGAACATGAAGTATATGACAATAACATGAACTATCTGGCTACGATTATTTTCGCGTTCTTCGTTTGTACCGCATAAAGCCCCGCCGTCAAAGGGTTTCGCTCGGAACAAACTGCATGTCCGAACGCAAATTTCGTCAAAATTTACCGAATCGCCTCGATTGTCTTACAGCTTCAAAGATCAGTGGCCGTATTGTATAATGAATTCTATCTTCTTTCCAAAATGAAAGGCCGGATCGGGGTACTGGTATGGGCGTGTTGTCGTTTCTGGGCGTTTCCTCGCTGGAGTGGTTTGCGCTCCTTATGCTGAGCTTTACGATGTTCCGAATGGAAATCCGCGGCAGCCGCGGTCAAATAGCATTCACTTCGTTTCTGCTTTCCTTGCTCTCTTATATTTTGATCGTACGTCTGGATCTCGTTACTTTTGCGACGTTTCTTCAGCCGCCGATCGTCTTTTTGTTTTTATGGCTCATGTTCCGCATTCCGGCTTTTTATGCCGGCGTCATTACGACGAACGGGTATCTAATATATATCCTGCTGACTGCGATTATATACGGCATTGCGCATCTGCTCGGTTTGCAGATAGTGGCGGATACGCCCGCATCCTTCGCCGCGCAAACGCTCACGGCCTGCATCGCGCTGTCGATCGCCCGGTTCCTGCATACGTTTCGTCTCGGCTATACGTTCGTTCCTTACAGAGCCCGCGCGAACGAGCGGCTTACGAAGCCGAATCTGCGCCTGTTGCTGGTTACGATTGCCGGATACGCCGTCATCACGAGCTTTAACTTTTTGTATTTTTTGGGCGACTATAAGCAGGCGGTGCTGATCCCGGTCATCGTTTCGCTTGCGCTGCTGCAATATGGCCTGTTCAAAAAAGAGAGCGCCGATTCCGTGTTATAATCCTAACGCCCGGATCACGAGCGTCCCTACCCTAATAAAGACGGAGTGGCTTTATGGACGTGATCGTCTTTTTGTCCGTATCGATGTGGGAATGGTTCGCCCTTATCCTGCTCATATTTGCCCTATACCGATTCGAAATCGGCCACCATCTCGGCCAGCTCGCTTTTTCCGGATTTTTGCTCGCCATGTGCTCGTACATGCTGTTTATCGTGTTCGAGTTCAATCTGATCGCGCTGCTCGTCCAGCCAATCGCGGCCTTTTTGTTTTTTTGGCTCATGTTCAAAATACCGCCGCTATATGCAAGCATTATCGTCATCAACGGTTACTTGGCCTACTGTCTCGTGATGTCGACGCTGTATCTCGTTACCGAGCAGTTCGGGGCCGTCATTACGCCCTCGACCTCGACGAACTATGCGTTTCACGCCATGACGGGACTCATTCTGCTGCTGCTCACTTGGTTTGTCGTCCGTTTTCGCCTCGGCTTTTCGTTCGTGCATTATGGGGATACGGGCTTCACCGCGCCAAGCTTGCCCGGACTGCACAAGAAGCTGCTGCCGCTCGTTACCGCGCTCGGGTGTTTGATGCTCGCCGGTTTCAACCTCATTTATTGGCGGACGGGTTATACGCCGCTATTCGTCGTTTTGACCGCTCTATCGCTCGGTTTGTTAGGCTATTATGCGTTTCGAATGGAGCACGAGATCGCTTCCGCACGCAGAAACAAAAGAATCGGATAGCCGGCCTTATGCCCGCCGCCCGCCTTTCGTTTCGCGCTTTAGCGCTTTAAACCCCCGATTCTTCCTCGGATGAGGCGATTCGGGGGTTCTTTGCTGCTTACGGCTGATGCAGCCACATATCGCCAAGCCAGGTCTGAACGCGTATCCATTCGCCCCATCGGCCGTTTGCCTGCACCGTTTGCGGCGCAAGCTCCGAGACGGCCGCTTCGCTGCCTGACGGATACCGGTACAGCTTGGTTGCCGAAGGCAGCTCGATCCGCTCTTCGGTTTCCTCGACCTTGCCGGTAAGCGCATTCGGCGCATAGATCCAGTTCGCTCCGAGCCACGTATCGATGAGATACCAGTGCCCTGCCTTCTCGCGGGCATTCACCGTTTGCGGGCCCAAATACGCTCCGACGGGAACGAGCCGGCCGGTATGCCGGTCGTACAGATCGGCACTTTCCAGCAGCGTCAGCTTCTCCTCGTACGGCTCCGGATGCCACGCCGGTTTCCCCGCGACCTCCGTCATGTACCGCTCAATGCCGCCCGCGATGCCTTCGGCCATCTTGATCTGGTACTCATCCGTCTGAAGCAGCCGGTCTTCCTCCGGGTTCGTCATGAATCCCATCTCGACGAGCACGTTCGGCACGGTCGACCAGTTAAACCCGGACAGATCGCTGCGGGCTACGCTGCCGCGCGAGCGGGCGCCGGTGGCGGAGACCAGATCGGCAAGCACGATCCCCGCAGCGGCTTTGCTGAGAGCATACTGCTCAGGCGTAGCCGAGACGCTTTCCGCCGGATACAGCACCGATGCTCCTTGCGTTTTCGCCGAGGTGTCGCCGTCTGCATGAATGCGCACGAACAGATCCGCTCCCGCGGCGTTGGCCATCTCCGCCCGTTCCTTGTTGCTAATGTCGACCTTATGCGCCTCCCGCGTCATAACGACCGTGAACCCCTTCGCCGTAAGGATCTCCTTGATCCGGTTCGACACTTCCAGCGTCAGTACGTGCTCCGGCTTGCCGCTGGCCACGCCCCGCGTACCGGACGACACCTTCGGCTTCTTCTCGTTCGAGCCGGGGCCGACCGGCTCCAGCTCGTTATTGCCGCGTTCCTGATGGCCCGGATCGATGCAGATGATCGGTCCCCCGGCAGAACGGCCGGTTTCGCCTCCCGCCGCCGCAGACGGGACAAGCGTTCCCCACGCCAGCAATGCCGCCATAAGCGGAGGCAGCCATATTTTATTTCGCTTCTTCATTCCCATAACTCCTACTCTCGTCCTCCTTGAACTCGGCATGACAACCTGTTGTCATGAAAACGGTATACGAAAATATGCTCAAAGTAAAGATCTTATCCTATCCGGCCAAGGAGGGAACGGGCATGCACACTCTCGATTGGATTGTTATGGGGCTTTACTTTGTTCTTATGATCGGTATCGGCGTCTGGTCATACCGGCAAGTGAAGGGGACGGGCGATTTTTTCACCGCCGGAGGACGTATGCCGTGGTGGCTGTCCGGTATTTCGCACCATATGTCCGGCTACAGCGCCGCCGTCTTCGTCGCTTATGCGGGCGTGGCCTACAAGTACGGGTTCACGCTTTATATTTGGTGGGCCGTTCCGGTTGCGATCGCCGTTTTCGTCGGAGCGAAGTGGATCGCCCCGCGCTGGTCCCGGCTTCGCCAGCGTCTGCATATCGAATCCCCAACGGAATATTTGGCGCTGCGCTACAATGTCCCGACGCAGCAATTGCTCGCCTGGAGCGGTGTGCTGCTGAAGCTGTTCGACGTCGGCGCCAAATGGGCGGCGATATCCGTCATTCTGAATGTGTTCGCCGGCGTTCCTCTGACGACGGGCATTATCGCCTCGTGTCTCCTGTCGCTCGTTTATGTAACGATAGGCGGACTGTGGGCCGACGCCTGGACGGACTTTGCCCAGTTTATCGTGCAGCTTGCGGCCGGCCTCGCCATGTTCGTCATCGTGCTCGCCAAGCTGGGCGGCGTCTCGGCGATCTTCGATCTATGGGACCGGCTGCCGCCGACGCATAACGATGCGCTCGCCGGACCGTATACGCTCGGGTTCGTGCTCGCCTATCTGCTGATCGATTTCCTGAGCTACAACGGCGGAACATGGAATTTGGCGCAGCGCTACATCGCCGCGCCGAGCGGCAAGGAAGCGCGCAAAGCCGCCTATTTGTCATCCGCGCTGTACCTGATCTGGCCGCTCATTTTGTTTTTCCCGATGTGGGCGTCTCCGCTCTTCTACCCGTCCCTGCAAAATCCGGACCAATCGTATTCGATGATGGCGATGGATTTGCTGCCGCCGGGTCTGATCGGGCTCGTGCTCGCCTCAATGTTCGCCCATACGATGGCAATGACGACATCGGACGCGAATGCGATTACGTCCGTCGTCACCCGCGACATTTTGCCGAGGCTGTTCGTCCGCTTCCGCAAGCTGGACGGAAAGGCGGCGCTGCTTGCCGCTCGCGTCACCCTTGTCGTCTTCACGGGACTTACGCTGCTCGTCGCGGTCAATCAAAGCCAATTCGGCGGCATTCTGGGCCTGCTCATTACGTGGTTCGGGGCGCTGGTCGGACCGATCTCGATTCCGATGCTGCTCGGCCTGCTTCCCGTGTTCAAGAGAAGCGGCTCCGCGGCGGCGATCGTCTCATGGGCGGGAGGGTTGCTGACGTTCGGCTACGTGAAATACGTAATGGAGGGGGCCTCCACGGCAACCCTCGTAGCCTCGCCTGTCGTGGTATCGGCGGCGCTGTTCATCGTCATCGGACTGCTCACGCACAAACATGCCGTTCCCCGCGAAGTCGACGAGCTTGTCGATTCGCTGAACGAAGACTTGCCTTGATCATACAGAAAGGACGGCTTCCGCTCCCGGCGGTGCCGTCTCTTTTTTTTGCGCTGGACACGTTTGCGGCCGTTTTGCCTTGCCTGCCTGTCGTGTATAATGAAAATAAAAACTATGCCGCTACCCGTATGACAGAAGGAGAAGTCACCGATGCCGACCGATTTCAACCAATTGACGAACCAGTTGCCCGGCCTGGTCGAGTTATGCCGCACCTATGCCACCGAGGGCCGCGTCGCCTCCTACATTCCCGAGCTGGCCCACGCGAATCCGCAAACGCTCGGCATTACGCTGCATCACAAGTCGGGGAGTTTCACGAGCGCAGGCGAATCGGACACGCCGTTTACGCTGCAGAGCATTTCGAAGGTGTTCACGCTGCTGCTCGCGCTCATGGACCGCGGAGAGCAAGCCGTCTTCGAGAAGGTTGGCATGGAGCCGACCGGCGATGTGTTCAATTCGATGCTCAAGCTGGAGCTCGTCCAGCCCGGCAAGCCGTTTAATCCGCTCATCAATGCCGGAGCGATCGTGATCTCGTCGCTCATTGGCGGCGACACGCCCGAGCTCAAGTCGCAGCGCATTTTGCGCTTTATCCGCGATTTGGCAGGCGACGACAGCCCGTCGTTCAACGAGAGCGTCTATCGGTCGGAAGCAGCCACGGCAAATCGCAACCGGTCGCTTGCCTATTTTCTGAAAGACAACAAAGTGCTGGATCAGGACGTAGAGCCTACGCTCGAAGTGTATTTCAAGCAATGCGCGATCGAAGTGACCTGCGCCCACGTGGCCCGTATGGGGCTCATCCTCGCAAACGACGGGAGCGATCCGCTTAGCGGGCGGGAGATCGTCCCGAAACGTTATGTGCGCATCGCCAAGTCGTTCATGGTTACGTGCGGCATGTACAATGCGTCCGGGGAGTTCGCCATCCAGGTCGGCATTCCGGCAAAAAGCGGCGTGGCCGGAGGCATTCTGGCGCTCGTTCCCGGCGAGCTGGGCATCGGCATAATCGGCCCTGCGCTTAATGACAAAGGAAATAGTACAGCCGGCGTCCAATTGCTGAAGCAGCTCTCCGAGCACTACGATTGGAGCATGTTCTAGCTTTCTAGCTTCGTTCTTTCGTTCCGTTTCCGCAAGGTCCGGAAAGCTTCCGCTCCGAATCTCGTCGGGCCGGTGGTGCGACAGGAACCTCCCTCCGCTTATGCAGCAGGTCCCGGAGGTTCTTCGTCGGCCGCCGCCGACAGCGCCGCATCCTGAAAGCGCATTCAACACCTCTATGTCAAGACGGGTTACCGTCATAACTAGCGAATGGTTTTATTCAGGGCGAATCATAACCTCTATTTCCTTACTGGCCCCCTTACATCGTTGTATTCCAATTCCAGATTAGCTGGAATAACGTCTTCTCGAAAGCTTCACGGTTCCGGGCTTCGCGGCCGCGTCCACTTCGGGGTACGGCGGCTTCAGTCCCATCTGCGTAAGTATAATCCGAATGTCCAAGCTGATTTTGGCAGTGCCCCTCGTCATTATTAACCATTCCCTCCGTTGCTTAAGCTAAAGTGTCACTTCATTAGTTATCGCATGAACAGAGTGTAAATACTGTAAAAACTTGTCGATGCCTCGCTTGAATTTTCATATAAGTTTTGATTAAAAAACAATTAAAAAAAATGTTCCGCAGCCTCTTGCTTGCTACTTTCAGCCAGCTTCGGGACCAAAATATGACAATATCTTTGTATCCGAAGCACTAACAATCGATCCGGTCGCCACCGGGCTCGGGCGGCCCGCAAACAACGCGGGCAAAAAAGGATTGCATTCGGAAAAAGACCAAGTAATTGGCAAAAATTTTCTTTTTAGGATATAACATGTATTTGCACGATGTGCCGAACGATGTCGATTTATCCAACTCGAAGAATATTCAAGTTGCTTGAAAAAAGCCCCAAAACGGATAAAGTCGAAAAAACGCGCGGAGGGCCTCCCTCTGCCCCAAGGTATGCCGGGCTGTCCGGTGCCAAAGCACTATTTTTCCGCGCGGGCGCGTTCGATGTCGAGATGGCGGGAGATGCGGCGGGTGCCCGAATACCGGGCAGTTAGCGGGCTTGGAAGAGATAACGCGATGAGAGGAGACGAGGCGGGACGGGTGCTGCGGGACTCCCGCAGAGCCGGAAACGACGGCAGCAGCTCCGCCGAGAAGCTCCTTGCCGTCGTTCGTTCGGGACGTTTCTACTGCGCTTACTGCCGCTTCGAATATTGGTGCAGCAAGTTCATCTTGAGCTGCCACGCCGTTTCGCTCAAGTCGACCGGATACACCTCCGGATTCAGCTTGCGCAGCTGTTCGGGCAGAAACAGCTCCAACTGCCGCCGATGGTAGGCGCGAATTTCATCAAGCTGCGGGAGCCGGGCAACCAGCTCGCCGCCTGCGAAGACGGGCTGAAGCAGCGGAATCGCCTCATAGTCGTCCATATATTTATGCAGGTACGGATGGAGGGGATCGAACAGCTTGATCCGTTTGCCTTCGCGCACATCCGTTTCCTCCCGGAGCGTAATGTAGTCCGCCTCCGCTTTGCCGGTTTGACGGTTGATGATGCGGTACAGCTCCTTCAGTCCCGGTGTCGTAATTTTTTCGGGATTGCCCGATATTTTGATGACCGGCTCGTAGCCGTCGCCCGCTTGCCGCGCCACCAGCTTGTACACGCCGCCTAGCGCAGGCTCGCTTCCCCCGGTAATGAGCTGCGTGCCGACGCCCCACGTATCGATGCGCGCGCCTTGGCCCTTCAGATTAAAGATCAGCGTCTCGTCCAGATCGTTCGACGCCACGATCTTCACATAGGGCAGGCCCGCCTGATCGAGCATCTCCCGCGCCTTCTTCGACAACAACGCGAGGTCGCCGCTGTCAAGCCGGATCGCGTTCATCCGTTTCCCCTGCTGCTCCAGCTTCTTCGCCGTACGAATCGCGTGAGGAACTCCGCTCGCCAGCGTATCGTACGTGTCCACCAGCAGCGTCACCTGATCCGGCAAAGCGGCGGCGTAATGGTCGAACGCCTCCTGCTCGGTCGCGTGCCCCTGCACCCAAGCATGAGCGTGCGTGCCTTTCGTCGGGATGCCGAACCTCATCCCGGCCAGCATGTTCGACGTCGCATCGAAGCCCGCGATGTAGGCGGCCCGTGCGCCCCATACGGCGGCATCCGCTTCCTGAGCGCGGCGCGAGCCGAATTCGAGCAGCATATCGTCCCCGGCCACCCGTTTGATCCGCGCCGCTTTCGTAGCGATCAGCGTCTGGTAGTTCATGTAATTAAGTACCGCCGTCTCGATCAGCTGCACCTCGAAAATGCGCCCTTCGATCCGCATAATCGGCTCATTCGGGAAAACGAGCGTTCCTTCCGGCACGGCATGCACGTTCGCCGTAAATTGAAACCGGCGCAGCTCCTCCAGAAAATCTTCCCGGTAGTTCTCCTCCTGCTCGCGCAAATAGGCGATTTCGGCATCGCCGAACGACAAGCTGCGAATATAGTCCGCTATTCGCTGCAAGCCGGCGAATACGGCAAAGCCGTTGCCGAACGGCAGCTTGCGGAAATAGACGTCGAACACCGCTTTGTCGTTATGCGAGCCATTGACCCAGTGCGAGTACATCATATTGATCTGGTATTTATCCGTATGCAAAGTCATATTGCCGTCACACATCGCAAGTCATCCTCTCCGAGCTTTTCTCTGTGTCCGAATCGTCTTATGAAGCCCCGCTTTATACGCGGTACGGGCTGCCGCCCAGCAGCAGCTGCGCTCCAAGCGAATTCTGAAAATGCTGCAGCGCCCACTCGTGTCCCGCCGGATTGAAGGAGGCGACCGCGTCGGTATGCACGTTGGTGCGGAACCCTTTGTTGTAGGCGTCTACCGCGGTGTGCAGCACGCAAATATCGGTGCAAACGCCGGCCAGATGAAGCTCGCTCACGCCGCGCTCGCGCAGCTTCAGCTCCAGATCGGTGCCGCAAAAGGCGCTGTATCGCGTTTTGTCCATCCAATAGATGCCGTCCTCGAAGCGTCCGTACACTTCATCCAGCTTGCCGTACAGATGCCGCCCTTCCGTGCCGCGTATATTATGCGGCGGAAACAGCTTGTGCTCCGGATGGAACGTATCGTTCTCGTCATGCAGGTCGACCGCCATGACGACCAAGTCCCCCTGCCGGGCGAACGTTTCCGTCAGCTCCGCAATACGGCCTTCGATATCGATTCCCGGCTGTCCGCACGGCAGCTTGCCTACTACAAAATCTACGGTATAGTCGATTACGATCAGCGTTTTCATACCTACATCCTCCCCCTAAAGTCGTATACGCAAACTTTCCATTGCCTTGCCGGATTAGCCGTAGATGGACAGCTTCGGCTCATAACCGGTAAACCGGTACAGCTGCGCGGCCCGCTGGGAATATTTATTGGACCGCTTCCGCTTGCCTTCCTCGTCCGCCGCCTCCTCCAAAATGCCTTCTCTGGCGCGGGTGGACGTAATTTTACGAATAAAATTGCGCTCCTCGAAATCCGGCACTACGGTGCGAATAACCTGATACAACTCCCCGAGCGTAAATTCATCGGGCAAAAACTCCTTCGCGATCGTCGTCGTCAGCATCTTCTCCGACACCCGCGCCAGCGCGTCGCGCAAAATGCGCCCGTGATCGAACGCCAGCTCCATCGCAAGCGCCTCGCGAACCGGGAATAACCTTACGTCGGCGGCATCGTCCTGCGCCTTGCGGTCCGCGAGATACTGTTCGTGCACTAGGGCGCAAAACGCGTGGGAGATGATCCAGCCTCTCGGGTCGCGCTTCGGCTCGCTGTACACGTTCAAATATTCGAGGTGTACGCTGTCCACTCCGGTTTCCTCGACCAGCTCGCGTCTCGCGCAGTCATAGATGCTCTCGTTCTCGTCGCAAAATCCGCCCGGCAGCGCCCAGGCCCCTTCGAACGGCCAGCGCTTTCTCTGGATGAGCAGCACCTCCAGCTCGCGATCCGGCAGCGCTTTTTTGCCCGCCCTTTCGCGGGAGGAGATCGTAAAGATGACGATGTCGCTGGGCGCTCCGTCCGGCGTCCGGTAGTTGCTCGCCGTATAGGTCGAGGCGCTCTCAATCTGCTGCTCCTGCTCGTTTCCATGTTCGTGTTCGTTATCGGCTTGATGGGACATCCGTGCTCCGACTCCTTGATTATGTATTTTTGATATTATCATAATGACATATTAAAATTCATTTGTCAACAAAAAAGAGGCCACCTCCTCGGTGACCCCATTCCGCCCTAGAAAGGCAGTTCGTTCAAATCTTCCGTTTCTATGCTATACGTTCGTTCATCGATAAACGTCAAATCGGGCCGCTTCGCCATCCAATCCTGGCCGAACGGAGCGAAGTGCCGGGCCTCAAACCGATACGGCGGCCGAAGCGCTGTAAAAGGCGGTATGTCCCCGATCCGGCGCACCGCCCGAATCGTCCCCTCGCGGATGCGCTCGCACGACTCCGCCGGGTCCAGATGATCCGCGCGCTCTACGCCATTGCCCGCTTTGGTCGCCACCGTCTCGATCTCCGGCACAAACATCTTCGCTTCCAGCGCCGCTTTGTCGTCGCCTGCCAAAAATATCGTCGGAACGCCCTGCATCCCGGCCACTAACGCCCTCGCCCCAAATTCGCCGATGAATACATCGTTAAGGCGATAGTACATAATTCCAAGCGAGGAGTAAGTATGATTAAGCGGAGCATCGATCGTACCGGCCATCGCATGCTGGCCTACAAACAGCATGGCCGTATATCCGTCAAGATGGTAATAAGGCTTTGGCTGCTTTCTCCCGATATAGGTGACGCCGATCAGTTCCTCGGGCAATAGTCCGCCGTTTCCGTGTCCGTCCCACGCATCGACTGCGGCATCCGGATACACCGCGCGAATGCCTTCCGCGCAAGCGTTGACCTCGCGCGTAAGCTGTCTCATGGAGCTTTCCTTCATGGAAGCGTCGCTCGTTCTCGTCTGGGTAAACGAATCTGTCCCTGCAACTCCTTCCAGATCCGTCAATATGAAAAATTTCATCGTACGCTCTCTCCCTGTCGCATCAACTATTCAGAAACACTTATTTGCCTAAAGCGGCAGCCAGCGCGGCGTCGGCCTTCTCCTGCGTTTCCCGAAGCATCGTGTTAATATCCGCGTCGCCGGCGCGCAGCCTGTCTGCCAGCGGATTGATAAGTCCGAGCACGACCGAATCGTAAGGGGTGCTGTTTTCACGAAGCTTGGCCGGCGTCACTTTGAGCATGGCCGCCCAGTTTTTTCCTGCCAAATACGGAAGCTGCGAGCCGAAGCCCGACACGATTTTGGAATCGACCAGCACCGGAACCCGGCCGTACTGACTCATTTCCGTTTGAATTTCATCGGAAGTAACCGCCTGGATTACTTGAAAAGCTTGCTCCTTATGCTTGCTGCTTGCGCTGATTGCCAGCGAATGGGCGTCGATCTCCCTTCCCGTCCCGAGAAACTCTTTATAATTGGGAAGTCCTGCAACGTCCCATGGGAAATTGGGGTCTTTGATTGCGCTCGTTATCGCGGAACCTAACCAGTTCGGTTCCATCGCCACCGTTTTCGCGCCGAACAAGGAAGCTTTCGTCGCTCCGCCCGGAACGGCGTAGGCGGCTTTGTAAAATTCCATTATGCGGCGCCATGTGGCGGTATCCACAAGCGCTTTGTCCTTCGCGCCCAAATAAGAGACGGATAACGATTGTGCAAATTGCGACAAGCTGGACAGGTTGACGCCCAAATACTGCACATCGCCCTCCTTGCGGGTCAGCTTCTTCGCCAGCTCCAGCATTTCCTCCCATGTCATCAAGTCTTTCGGATAAGGCGTGCCGAATTTGTCGAACACATCCTTGCTGTAAAAAAGTCCGCCGATGTTTTGCGCCCACGGAATCGCAGTCAAGCCGCCGTCTTCCTTTTTCCTTTGGAGCGAGGCAATAGCCATAGGTTCGAATCGTTTCAGATCAAACTTATTCGATATAACGAATTCATCCAGACCAAAGACCGTTTTGGCCAGCAAAAAATCGTTGATATCTTTGTTGCTGACGAATATCAGATCGGGAAAATTGCCCGCCATCAAATGAGCGGCAATCGCATCCTGAGCGGCTCCGGCATTTTTTTTGACCAGCGACAGCGTAATGTTCGGATACTTTTTGGCAACCGACTTCACAAAGTACCTCTCGAACTCCTCATCGGTCATGCCATTCCAGTTCAAGATCGATATCGTGACAGGCTCGCTTGAAGGCGCTTTGGCGACCGTGCCGCTGCTAACGTCGGCTTGTTTGGCGCTGTCGCCACCCTTGCTGCCGCTGCAAGACGATGTGATGGCGGCTATCAATAAGGCGGATAGTAGGAGCTTGCTCTGCATTTTATAAGAGACCATGGGTTATGCCCTCTTCCCGGTTTGGTATTCGTACAGAGACTACTATTCAGCGTCGAGGTTCACAGCGTCGATGAAGGAATCATGCAGCCAATAATGGACCAGCTCCTTCGCCCAAGGGGGTGAATCGCCGAACGTTCCGTTCATGACCCGCTTCATCGCCTGGATATACAGTTCTCTGTGAGCGGGAGTGAAAAATAAATTGAGCATCCGCGACGTCGCCTTCAGGTCGCCGCTGCGCAGCCCTCCCGCACCGCTCTCCAGCGAACGCGCGATTTGTTCGATGCCCATATGATCGATGAACGCATTCCATGCGGCCTCTATGTCGGCCGGATCTGCGAGCAGTTTGTTCACGCGCGCCATATCTTCGGCAAACTTCTCTCTCATCTTCGCGCCCATCAAGCGAACGCCGTCCTTATGAACCTGATAAGGCGTTATTTCCAAGCCTGTTATCGTTGAACCGGTCCAATCCAAATGGACGATATAGCCGGCATGCCGGTAAAACGCAGGGTCCGTCTGCCAAAATACGAAATTGCCCATGCTGTAAACGATCGGCACCCCGTTATAAAGCTCGATGCCTTGCGGCACGTGAGGATGGTGAGCGATGACCGCATGCGCCCCCATCTCCGCGATGGCTCTCAAATCATGAACCACATACGGCGGCGGTGTCGGCGTGTGTTCGCGGCCGCCATGAAAGATCACGATAATAACGGCATCCGGTTCCGTTTGCCGCAGCCGGGCGATTTGACTTTGTACGCGGTGCAGCTCCAGGCCGTAAGCTCCGGGGCTGCCGTCCACGGAACGGCACTGCTCGCCCTCCGAACAGTTGATGATCGCTACGCGAGTTCCCTTTGCTTCGACGATAAGCGGTTGTTCCGCTTCGGCACCGCTCATGCCGCCGCCGACGGTTTGAATACCCGCCTGCCGCAGCACCCGGATCGTCTCGTTCAGCCCTTCGGCGCTCATGTCCAGCGTATGGTTGTTGGCCAAGCATCCGATGTCGAACGGGACGGCTGTGAGCGCGTTTACGGTCCGCGCATCGGCATGGATCAGGAACCGTTTGTCGTTCTGCCCTTTGGCGGCAAGCGGCACGCCCTGATCGCCCAGCACCGTTTCCACGTTGACGACCCGCAGGTCGCTGCCACGGATATACGGCAGAAGATCGCCGTATACTTGTTCGGGACTGTCGATCATCAGCGCTTCCAGCATAGTCTCGTCGCCCCAAATCTGCTTGGCCCCCCAATCGGCCGCAATCGTCATTCGCCATCGCTGCTGGGTCGGATCGCCCGGGGCGATATGCATTTTTCCAGTCTTCCAATCCATCCATGTCATTCTGGCGTTCCCCTTTGTTCATTAGAATGTTGGAAAAAATACAAATCACGCGCGTGATTTTTTTCTTTAAAAATTCCGATTTTATTATAAAACCAGCAATATGAAAAAAGATTTGCTATTAGTCCTTGCAAAAACTTCTCTTTCAAGCAATCGCACAGAAAATCACGCGCGTGATTTTATAAAGAAATTCCTCCTCTGATAAGAAGTTACCCGCGCACGAAAAAATCACGCGGGTGCTGAATCGAAGTAATTCAAATATAGTTTCTTTTAAGAACGCTGTCAATCCCTGCTTTGTAAATGCTTTCATCTTGAATCTGGTCAACGCTCGGTGTATACGGCCGTAGATTCGCGTTTTATCAGCTCGTAATCCAGCAATAAATGGGTCCGATTTCTTTTCCCTTTCGCGTTAATCCGCTTCAGCAGCAGCTCGACTGCTTGCTCCCCGCCCTCGCCAAGCGGAAATCTCATCGACGTTAGCGGAGGAATCGTTAGTTCCGCATACAGGTCGTCGAAGCCGGCCACGGAGCAGTCCTGCGGGATCGAAACGTTTTTTTCCTTCAGCCAATGAATCGCTCCGAGAATGGTTTCGTCATTGGTGCCGATAAACGCGCTGGCTTCTTTCACGTTTTCCCATTCCCGCTCCAGCACATGATAGGCATGTTTAGTCAGATTTCGGTAGTCGTCCGGCTTGGTGGGGCCGTACGCATCTCCGATCACGACAGGCTGAAGTCCATAGCTTTGCATCACTTGTTTGTAGCCTTCTCTCCGCTCGAATGGCGATCCCTGGGAGCTGGAAGCGGCGCTTGATACAAATACGATATTCCGGTGCCCAAGCCGAATCAGATGTTCGGTTAACTCAACCCCCGCTTTGGAGTGATTGAAGCTAATGCCGTCAATGCTTTCGTGAATGAAGCCTCGTGAGGTCGTGTTGACAGCAATTCCCGTATCCAATAGCCGGATCAAGTTATCGTCATCTTTGGGTGTCGTGGCTCCCGACCAGAAGGTGACGCCGGATACCCGCTGCTGTCTAAGCATTTCGCAAATCATCGTCAGATTGTTGCCTTGCGGCTCGACATAATACAGGATAACCCCATAGTGATGCTTTCTGGCCGTTCTTTGAAAGCTTTGAACGAAAGGAGCGTTAATGCCGCTTTTGATCTCCGGCAGCACAATGGCGAGTACCGTATTTTTGCCGGTTACAAGCCCGCTGGCAAAACTGTCTTTGCGGTAGCCGAGTTCCTCGATCGCCTGATTCACGCGATGAATCGTTTTCTGCGACACCGTCCCTTTGCCGGATATCGCTTTGGAAACCGTCGTGCGGTCCAGCTTTAAAAAATCGGCGATATCCTGCATCGTTATGTTTTTATCCATTTGCCCTCACCCGTTTTGGTCCGCTTGTTCATTCGTCTTCTCGACATTATACCAGAACCTGCTGCGAAGTTCATACGAGTTTCGAACGGCTCGGAGTTATTTGCCCGGACCGGCTGCACTGATTTTGTTGCCGATCCTAAGCACCGTTCCGCCAGCATAGCGGAACTTCATCTCCCGTTATCGCTGTCTCAGCGGAACCGTCAGTTCCGTTATCGCCGCTTCAAGAGCCTACCAGACCTGCATAGAGGAAGTCGAACTTCCTTTATGGCTCCATTTGCCTGGCTGCACTCGGGCTATTGGCGGCTTTAACGGAACCTTTGCTTCCGTTACCGACCGGGCAGCCGCATTCCGCCAGCTATAACGGAACTTTCACTTCCGCTTAACATCCCCCTGCCAACTCCGCCCCTGACAGAATAAGGGAAGCTTCCCTTGCCTATATGACGCTCTTGCTCCGCACAAAGTTGTAACGCCCCCCGGTTGACCTCCACTCCGTTTCCAGCTAGCATGAAACATAGTTTCTATTATCAGGTGCACAACCTGGAGTTATACTAAACCCATACAAGACAAACGGATAGGAGCGATTGGCCGAATGGGAGAAACGAAGCAACGAATCGCAATCGACATGGACGAAGTAATCGCGGATACGCTGGACAAGATGCTCGAGCGCTACAACCGCGAATACGAAGACACGATTACACCCCAGCACTTGCACGGCAAAAAGCTGCGCCACGTCGCCAAATGCGGCGATCAAGTGTCGCGCTTTTTTGACGATCCGCTGTTTTTGCGCGACCTGAAGGTGCTGCCGGACAGCCAGGACGTCATCCGCGAGCTGCAAACGCGCTACGAGATTTTTATCGCTTCCGCTGCGATGGAAGTTCCCGCCTCGTTTGCCGCCAAGTACGAATGGCTGAAGGAACATTTCCCGTTTATTCCGAATTCGCATATCGTGTTCTGCGGGGATAAAAGCATCATCGACGCCGACTATTTGATCGACGATCACGCTTACCAGTTCGCCCGCTTCCGGGGGCAGGGCATTCTGTTCAGCGCCCCTCATAACGTGGAGGAAACGCGTTACCCTCGTGTCCATAACTGGCGCGACGTTGCCGATATGTTCCTGAAGTGAATGAGGAAACGCCGAAAACCCGGGATCGTCGGTCCCGGGTTTGGCTCGCGCGCGGTTCAATCTGCGCCGCGAAGCTCACGATAGCTCCGGGACTACGTACTCCCGGTATTTTTCATAATCGGCCCGCATGCATTCGAGCGTCAGCCTCGTCCCTTCTTCCTCATAGTTGGTCGCCGTTACGTTCGCCTGCTCGTTAAAATACGAAATGAGCCACCCCTGATCGAACGGAATGAGCATTTCGCACTGCACATAATCCGTGAAAATGCGTTCGCGGATACGCTGCACCAGCACCTCGATTCCATCTCCCCGCTTCGCGGACACGTAAATGCGGTCTTCCTCCTGCTCCGGCCATTCGCCTTCTACCAGCTCCGCCTTGTTGTAAGCGTAGATGACGGGGATGTGGTCCGCCCCGAGCGACTTCACCGTATCGCGGGTTACGTCCATCAGATGCTCGTGCTCCGGGTCGGAATAATCGACAACATGGACGAGCAGATCGGACTCGGCCACTTCTTCAAGCGTGGAGCGGAACGCCTTGATCAGATGATGCGGCAGGTTGCGGACGAAACCTACCGTGTCGGTCAGCAGGAACGATTTGCGGTCGGGCAGCTCGATGCTGCGGACCGACGTCTCCAGCGTGGCGAACAGCATGTCTTTGGCGAAAACCGGCTTGCCCGACTCCGGATTGTACCGTTCCAGCATCGCGTTCATAAGGCTGGACTTGCCCGCGTTCGTATAACCGACGAGGCTGACGACCGGGACGTTGTTTTTTTGCCGCTGCTTCCGCTGCACTTGCCGCTGGGCGACGAGCGACTCCAGCTCTTTGTGCAGCGCCGTTATTTTCGACTCGATTCTGCGCCGGTCCAGCTCCAGCTTCGTTTCGCCGGCGCCTTTGTTTTTCGTGCCTACCCCGCCGCTTTGCCGGCCGAGCGATTCGCGCAGACCGACGAGACGCGGCAGCATATATTGCAGCCGGGCGATCTCCACCTGAAGCTGCGCCTCTCTCGTATGGGCCCGCTCCGCAAATATATCCAGAATGAGAATCGTGCGGTCGATCACCTTGCACGCCAAATCTTTCTCCAGATTGCGAATCTGGGAAGGAGACAGCTCGTCGTTGAAAATAACGATCGAGGCTTCGTGCTGCCGCAGCAGCTCCGACAGCTCCTGCACTTTGCCGGTGCCGATATAGTGCGAATTGTTGATCTGCGCCGCCTTCTGGGTCAATTCCCCAACTACCTGCACCTCGCAAGCTTCCGCCAAGCTGATAAGCTCCTCCATCGAATCGGCAAAATCCGGCTGATTGTTCAAATTAACGCCTACTGTTATTGCTCTTTGTTCCATATACATATTCCTCCTAATATCCCCAAATGGTTCGAAAAAACGAAAAACACAGACAACATGGCGCTGTCTGTGCGAATGGTTTACAGAGAAATTCAGGAAATATCCGACGGAAAAAGAGCGGGAAAGAAACGTTCCCGGCCAGCCGCCGAAATTCGGGTCCCATCATAGGAAAACAAAGCGCGAACGATTCGCCGCCGCTTCCGCTCCGACATCGCTGTCGTACGAGCCGAAAGACGGGCATTCGCCGCCCTATTCGCATATGAGTTCGTGGACAGACCTATCCTGAGTCCTCTGTCGCAGACAGAGCCTTCTACGCCTAATCGTTGATTAGCCGCGAAACAGTTTGACTCGGATGAAATCTACCACGGGCAACCCTCCGTTCCGGAAATTAAGTCGATCTTAGCATATTTCCAGCCCCAAAAGCAACGCCGAGAATCGTTAAAGCCAATTTTCCCCGCAGACCAGCGTTACTTCGGCGCCGCCGTCCACTGCATCGGCGTTTTGTCGAAGAACAGGTTCGGGTTGCCCTGCACGTTATGGACCCAGAACGTGAAATGCAGATGCGGTCCCGTGGAGAATCCGGTCGTGCCGACGAGGCCGATAATATCGCCCTTCTTCACGCGGTCGCCGGTTTTGACGCGCAGCTCGGACATATGCGCATATTGCGAGAACAGCCCCATGCCGTGGTCGAGATAGATCGAATTGCCGGTCAAATACAAGCTGTCTGCGAGCGCGACTATGCCGTCGTTCGTCGCCTTGATCGGCGTACCTTCCTTGGCCGCCAGATCGATCGCCATATGCGAGCTGTCGTATTTGCCGTTCACGTAACGAGTATGGCCGTAAGGCGTTGTCAAAATACCCTGGATCGGCTGAATAAACGCCGAGCTGAACAAAAACTCCGGCTCGGACTTGCTGCGCGCGGTGTCGATTTTTTTCTGATCGGCCGCTATGCGGTTCGTATCCTGCTTCATGCTCTCCATCTGCTGCGACACCTGCAAATATTGCGTGTCGAACTTCTTCGCCTTGATCGCGAGCAACGCGTCCCCGATCGGATAGTCGCCCGGCTTCGCCGACATCGGAATCGGGAGGTAGGTGTAGTAGCCGAAGCCGTACGGCTGAAGCAGGTACGTCTTCCCCTGCCAGCTCACCTCGCCCGGCTTGTCGTGCCGCACCAGCACGGTGTCTCCCGGGGAAGCCTGGCTCGGCATCAGCGCCCAGACCGACCGCATCGCGAGCCGCGCCTTGTCCGGCGATTCATACAGCGCCGCTTCGGCCGCCGCCTGCGCTTCGCGTTTTTTCTCCGCCTCCGCGGCCGATCTTACCTCGGCGGTTACTTCCGCGTGCCACGTCTCCCCGCCGTCCGCCGTGACGAGCAGCGGATTCGGCAAGCCGGAGCCGCCCTCCAGCAGCGCCCAGCCGATCTTCTCGGTCAAAAACTGCGACATCTTGACGGCCATCGCCTTCCGGTCGTAAACAAGGGAGTCCAGCCGCTTCTCCGAGACCGGCGCCAAGGTCCATTCCCCCCGCCCGCTACGGCTCCCGTCCGGAGAGCCCGGCACTCCCGCCGCCTCCGGGGAAGCTTCCGTCCAGGTTATCCCCCCGTCGCTCGTCACCTTGACGACGTCGTCCGAATATTTTTGCCAGCCGCGATCGAAATCGGTCATGCGGAATTCGACCAGCTCCGGAGCGGGCCGCTTCACCTCCAGCGATTCGATGACGGCATCGATGGACGGCGCCACCGCCGATCGCTGGTCGTAAGCAAGCAGCACGGCCGCGAGTCCGGCCAAAGCGGCGGCGGTAAACACAAGCGTCCGTCCGGTTCTGCGTTTGCGCGCGGCGGCAGTTCTGCGCGTACCGGATAAATTGCGTGGATTCATGCGGGAGCTCCTCCATCGGTCGAAGCTGCGTAAGGTAACACGGCAGCCTTTGTATATGTTCCATCATACGATAAGGACGTGCATATTTCTACCTGGGCGGCCTTTTTCCAAGGTCGTTCACCGAAACGCCCATGCGCCCATATGATAGTGGCATAAACATAAGAAGCAAAGGAGTTTGGAGCAGCATGACATACGGATATGATCGCGCGCCATACGACGGCATGTTCCGGCAGCAAATGGCGGATAGGCCGGATGTGCCGGTGCAGCCCCCGCAAAGCCTCGTGTTCGGAACGGTGCCCCTCCTGTACGGAGGACGCCTCGTGCCAGCCGTAGCCATTTTCGAGCATGCGGAAGCGGCCGTTCGTTATTACCGCCAGCTGTACCCGGATCAAGCCGTTTCTCCCGCGGCGCTCGCACGCGCCCGGGCCATCCCTCTATATCCGGTGCTCGTCAAAACGGCTAAAGGTAATTTGTACGGCTACATCAACGACCAGGGCAATGTCGTGATTCCGCCACAGTACGAGTACGCGCTCGATTTTCAGCCGAACGGACTGGCCGTCGTGCAAGCCGGGAATAAGCAAGGCGTTATCAACGCCTCCGGCCGTTACGTCGTGAGACCGGTTTACGATTCCGTCTCCTCTTTTTCGGAAGGGCTCGCCTCGGTCATCGACGGGCAAGGCTTCCGGGTCATCGACGAGACGGGGCGACTCGTAACGCCGAAGGCGTACAGCTTTATCGGCACTTATAGGGATGGCAGAGCCGTTTTCTCGCAAACGGGCGCGGACGGTCAGAGCCGGTACGGCTACCTGGATCGGGAAGGGAAAGAAGCGATCCCGGCCCGTTACCTGGAGGCGAACGACTTTGCCGGCGGCAAGGCGGTCGTGAAGGTGAAGGACGGCGAATATGCGCTGATCGACAAGGACGGCAAGTCGCTAGCCGTGTACCCGTATGCGTTCGTCGGCAGCATGGGGGACGGACTGCTCGCCTTCCAGAAAGAAGCGAACGGCAAGTACGGCTACATCGACGAGAAAGGGACCGTCATCATCCCTCCGCGTTTTACTTCCGCCATGCCGTTCGAGGGCGGGTTCGCCGTCGTCAACACAGCGGAGGATTACAACAATCATTACGGGCTTATTAACAAAAACGGCTCCTTCGTCATACCGGCCGAGTATAACGAAGTCGAGCAGCTCGGCGAAGGACGGGTCGCGGTCGGCAAAGCGACCGATCCGAGCCGGCCCTACATCGGCTCGAGCTTCGCGCTGGCCGACACAAGCGGACGGCTGCTTACCGATTTCCGCTTCACGAACATAACCGATTACAAGGACGGCTATGCCTCGGTGTCGGATAAGAAGGAGACTTACTGGATCGATCACAACGGCAACCGGGCTACCCTGCTCCCGGCGATGCCGGGAAGCGGGACGATGGCGTTCATCGGCAACCTCATCAGCGCGAACGTCGATCTGCGGCTGTTCTACTTTGATCGGGCCGGCAAGATGGTATGGAAGCCGAACACGACGATTCCGCTCGCTCCGCCTTATGCCGTGCGCGAGGAGAAGTTTAAGCCGAACAAAGATTATTTGGTGTATTATCCGCAAGTAGAAGGCATGGCGGACAAAAAAGCGGAGGAAAGCGTCAACCGGAAGCTGAAGCAGCTTTCGGCAGTCAAGCCCGTTCCGCCGGATAGCCAGCTGGAGGCAAGCTATACGGGCGACTTCGCCGTCACCTTCTTTCGCGACAAGCTGCTCGTGCTGAAGTTGGAAGGCTATAACTTCCCGTTCGGAGCCGCTCACGGCATGCCGTCAAGGGAATATGTCCATCTGAACCTCGCAACCGGCGACATGTATGAGCTGAAGGATTTGTTCAAGCCAGGCAGCCCGTATGTCAAACGAATCAGCGACATCATCGCCCATCAAATCGCAACCGATCCGAAGTATTCGTACGTATTCCCGGGCAGCTTCAAGCAGATCGCTCCGAACCAGTTGTTTTACGTGACGGAGAACGCGCTGCATATTTTGTTCCAGCCGTACGAGATTGCGCCGTACGCCGCAGGCTTTCCCGAGTTTACGATTCCGTACGCCGAGCTTACCGACATCATCGACACAAACGGCTCGTTCTGGAAGTCGTTTCATTAACGTAGTTAACAAGCGCCTTGCCCGAGATCGGGTAAGGCGCTTGTTTGCTGCTTCCGGCACCGCCATCGGCGAGCCGAAGCAAGATCTTACGGATCTGAAGCGCTTAGCGCAGCATCAGTCCGTTCCCCAAGCGCCGACTTACCGGCTTAGCTGCTTTTCGCTCCGTTCGCCGCCGTTATCGGCGACTCCGCCTGATACCATTTCGATTGCAGCGTCCACAGCCGCGCATATTCGCCGCCTGCAGCGAGCAGTTCGTCATGTGTGCCGAGCTCGATCAGCCGACCTTGCCGCAGCACCATGACCCGATCGCACAATCGGGCCATGCCGAGACGATGCGAGACGAGAATCGCCGTCCGGCGGCCGGCCATCTCCGCAAATCGCTCGAACACGTCCGTTTCCGCTTTCGGATCGAGCGACGCCGTCGGTTCGTCCAGCACGACGAACGGAGCGTCGCGCATAAAGGCGCGGGATATCGCCACCCGCTGCCACTGTCCGCCGGAAAGCTCCGTTCCGCCCGTAAAACGGCTCGTCAGCATCGTCTCATAGCCATCCGGCAGACCGGCCGCCACCTCGTCCGCGCCGCCGAGCGCGGACGCCTGGCGGATCGTCTCCATGTCGTCCATCCGATCGGCGCGTCCCAAGCCGACATTGTCCCGCAGCGTAAACGAGTATTTGATAAAGTCTTGAAAGACGGCGGCGGACCTGTCGCGCAGCTTGCGCAAATCGAGCTCCGCCATATCCCGGCCGCCTCTGTACACTTGACCGGAGGTTGGGGCGTATAAGCCCAGCAGCACTTTGACGAGCGTTGTTTTGCCTGAGCCGTTGCTTCCCACGAGAGCGATCCGCTCGCCTTCGCGAAGCGAGAACGAGATGCCGCTCAGCGACTCGCGATCGCTTTGAGGATACTGGTACGACAGGTTCTCGACCCTGATGTCTCCGATTGATTCCGGTGCTTCTCCCCCATCCGGCTCCTCCGGACCCAAATCCAAGTAAACGAATAGATCCTCGACGCGCAGCAGACGGTCGCGGAAGTAACCAAATCTTCCAACCAGTTGCTGGGTGCCCTCCTTCATCTGCTGCAGCGCGTACAGCATGGCGCCGAATTCGGCGGCGGTCAGACTGCCCGAGGCGACCGTCCACCCGGTCCATCCGATCCCGGCGGCAAGACCGAACGCGCTTAGAACGGATAAGCCCGCTCTTGTATGCTGCTGTACTCGCTCCTGCCGGTACAGCGTATCCGATACGCGTCTGTATATCGTTTCCCACCAGCCGATCAGCCAAGGCGCGGCGTCGAACGTCCGTACCTCCTTCGCCGCTTCGCGGGAAGTAAGCGTAGTCGCCAAATAGTTCATGACCCGCTCCGGCTCGGTTTGCTTTCGTTTCAGGAAAAAGGCCGATTTCGCCTGAATAAAGCCGGCAACCGGTTCCGGCAGCGAGACGACGACAAGCGCGAGCAGCAGCCAGCCGTTCCATGCGCCGACGAGCACGGCGATGGACATCATTTTCACGACGGACGTGAGCAGCCCGTAAAACTCCCACAACAGGTTCAGAAATTGTCCGGGCTCGGTCATATTCCTCGCTCTCGTCAGCAAATCGTAAAAGTCGGAACGTTCGAACGCTTCGAGCCGGAGACGGGACGCTTTATCCTGCAGCCGGCGCAGCAAGCTGTCCTCCATCTCCTGCCGCAGCCGCTCCGTATATACCGCTTCGATCGGTTTGATCACAAGCGTCGGAAGCAGCGATACCAGCGCCCAAGCGGCGATCCATTCCATAAGCGGGCGCAATTCCGACGCGCCGCTGTAAACGCTCATCATCTGGCCGAATATGCGAGCCGCGAAATACACTTGAATAGCCGGGAATACGCCCCGCACCATGTTCAAGCCGATCGAGACAAACGCTCGCCGCGGATCGGTGACGATGATCCACCTCACGAATCGCAGCAGCGTGAGGGCCGCGCCTAACCGTTTTATCGGTACCATCCGGCCTGCACCTCCCACATCTGCGCATAAACGCCGCCCGCCGCAAGCAACTGCTCATGGTTACCGTCCTCGACGATCTTGCCGTCCTGAAGCACGACGATCCGGTCGGCAAGACGGGCCGAGCCAAGCCGATGGCTGATTAGCAGCACCGCCCGGTCTTCCGCAGCCGAGACGAACTGCTCGTAAATGTCCGCCTCCGCTTTCGCGTCAAGCGCCGCCGTCGGCTCGTCGAGCACGAGCAATTGCGGATCGCGCAGGAAAGGGCGGCTAATCGCGATGCGCTGCCACTGGCCTTCGGACAGCTCGCGGCTCCCTTCGAACAGCCGGCCGATCGGCGTATCGTAGCCTAACGGCAGCTCGGCGATGAACGGGTGCGCCCCGCCTCTGGCCGCGGCAGAGCGGA
Organism: Paenibacillus ginsengarvi; assembly: GCF_003626695.1. GTDB lineage: Bacteria > Bacillota > Bacilli > Paenibacillales > NBRC-103111 > Paenibacillus_AB > Paenibacillus_AB ginsengarvi. Next base: position 144,548 of record NZ_RBAH01000020.1, on the reverse strand, counting down.
CCCGCTCTATGCTGGCGATACCGCTGCGTATCGGTTCGGCTTCGTCCTCCGAGCGATGCCCGGAAGAGGCCGCTCGCTCCGGGCCGGCTTCCGCAATCGCGTGATGTGCTGCCGTCGCCGTCTCGCACAAAGCAACGCTCTGAGCCGCCGTGAACGTAAATTTGTAATAGTCCTGGAAGACGGCGGATACGTGTTTGTGCAGGCTTTCCGGGGCGATGTCGGCGTAATCGACGCCGTCGGCGGTGATCGTGCCTTCGTCCGGCCGGTACAGGCCAAGCAGCAGCCGGACAATGGTGCTTTTGCCCGCGCCATTCTCGCCGACTAGGGCTACGCGCTCCCCCGGCCGCAAATGCAGATCGAGCTTCTGCAACACGGGACGCTCCCGGCCGGGATATGTAAACGATACCCCGTTCAGCCGGATGCCCTGAACGAGGCGGTCCGGAAAAAACTTCGAGCCACGGCTGGCGCTGTCGGCAGGAATTTGCAGCAGCTCGCGCACATAACCGATTCCGATCGAATTGCGGTGCAGCACGCTGATGCCGAAGTTGATGCTCCCCGCTCCCGCACTCATTTTGCCCAGCGCCTGGAACAAAGACATGAAAATGCCGGGCGTAATGCGGTGCGGAGCGAGCCACAAAGCAAGCATGACAACGACGGCGATTTCCGTCGCCCAGTAAAGCGCAGCCGAAGGAATCCCGCCGATCTCCATACGCCGCTTCACTTCCAGCGCTCCCTTTCGTTGTTCCCGCCGAAGCGTCTCCCATCGCCGGGAGAGCAGGCCGGGCAGATCGAACACCCGCACCTCCTTCTGCTGGGCCCGCCCGGTCAGCAGGCCGCTAACATAGGACGAGCGCCGTATCTCCTCGGTTTGGTCGTACGTGAAGCTCATCCATTGCCTCGAGCTTTTGGCACCGTGAATCGCTCTCGGCACGACTACGGCCACGAGTACAGCCGCGAGCCACGGCGACACGTTCCAGAACAGGGCGGCTACCCCGACGACGCTGATCGCGCCTTTCCCCATAAACAGCAAGTAATGGAGCAGCTCGGATATTTTCCTGCCCGGATCGGCGCTGCGCGTCATCCGGTCGTAGGAGGCGCTTTCTTCGTAGAAGGTGAGCGGCAGCTCGGAGGCGTGGACCAGCCGTTTTTTCTCCAAATCCAGCTGTGCCTTAAGCCTTACCCGCGTGAGCAAAGGGTCCCGAAACTTCCAGACGACCTCATGCCCGAGCGCCAGCGAAACCGCAAACAGAAGCAGCCACGGCAGCAGCTTCGGAAATCCGTCCCTCCCCTGCCCGGCCACGGCGATAACCGAATCGATCAGATGCTGCGTCGCATAAATCGACAGTACCGGCGCCACCCCTTCGAGAATAGCCAGCCCCGTCAGCAGAACCGCCTGCCAGGGAGCCACCCGCGTGATGACACCGGCCGCCCAGCGGATGCTTACCACGATTTCCTTCCAGCTATTCGTTCTTCCGAAGCTTAACTCGTTCAATAACAGCCCTCCCTATTTTCGGTATACCTACTATATTAGGAAAATACAGGAAATAACAAGGCTGTTTTTGATTATATTCCTATGTTATAATAGACTCATGAACAAAACCGTATCTTCGTATGGAGAACAAGCCGCCTCGTGCGGCTTTTTTTGCGTCCGTGCTTGCTGCTATCGTCCATGAACCCTCGACCCGGCTCGCTCGGGAAGTGTTCTCCCCCTCCCCGGTCCTTCCGCCATACCAATCGTTTTCGCGTCATACCGCAGGCTGCACTTTTTTCTCTCCGGGACCGAGGGGTTTGGCGCGCAAACGACGTATTGAACATCCACACCCTTGAAAGGGTGGGATTCTTAGCTAGTTACCGGGCGCATACGTTTCCGCTTTGCCCAACTGCTAAGTTAAGGGCTAGTTCAATAGCCCGTCCTAGATCAGAGCGTATAGCTATCTAGGCTGACAGACTGTTACCATCTGCCAAAGATTGACGCATGATATTGATGGCACCGACACGATCTCGATGCGCTTTATATCCGCAAGAACATTGATACATTCGATCATTCGCTTTGTTACGCTGACCGCAAGATGGGCATGTTTGAGATGTATAGGCTGGATTGACTTCTACAACCTTGATTCCAGCTAATGCTGCCTTGTATGCGATAAACATTTGCAACTGATAGAACGACCAATTATGCAGATTCTTAGCGTTTTTGCGACTTGTTCTTGTCGTCTTGCGAATATCAGCCAGTTTCTCCAGCTTAATGTTCGTTACGTTCTCTTGGATAGCCATATTGACGATCTGGCGGCTGATTTTGTGGTTTTGGTCTTTCATATAGCGACTTTCCCTGTCGCGTTGTTTACGGATAGCCGAGAGTTTCTTTAGCTTTCCTAGCTTGCGACGACTGGCGTTATACTTACGGCGAATGTATTTGTTCTTGCGTCCATTGCCAACGAACTTCGTCTTTTGGCTAGAGGTTACGACAACGGCAGGAACTTTCAAGCCAAGATCAATACCCATTACGATGTCTCCTGTTGCTTGCTCTGTCGGTCTTTGAATGGATACTTGAACAAACCATTTTGACGACTTCTGGACAACGCGGAGAAGGCCATGTTTACTGTTGGAAAGCAATGCTTTCTCCCGATCAGCAATGATCGCGGGAACGACTAATCGTTGCACTTTGCCATCTATGCAAACAGGAAAAGATACGGTATTATCGCCAATCGTGTAGTTCTGATTGTTGACATAGTACACGCGCTTTTTGAGAATGGGACGCTTCTTTTCCTTTTTGGACTTCTGAAATATGCTTTTAGCGTCCCGAATGAGTTGATTCTTAACAGCAGATGGCAGATTCGCATGGAGAGTCTTTGAGGTTAGTTTCGGAAACGTTCCAGATGCTTCCGCTTGCTCCGTTAGCTCGTTGACTGTCCGAATGTACGCATGGCCCATTTCCACCAATACAGACGGATGAGATGGAAATATTCGTATTTGAATGGTTATCGTCTGCATGATTTCACCCTTTCCAAGCGAGTTCTACGAATGGCTTGGCGCGTTTGACCGCTTGATAGGTTTCCATATCCAAAACGCGAAGTCCACTCCAAACACCAAACCAATACGGGACGAGCGGATATCCTTTCCGTATTTCTCTACCGTGTGCTTCTCGGCACTTGTTCGTACCGCGGAATACGTTCTCGAAGCTGCTGTATTCTTTTCGATATTCAGAACATTTACTGTCTTTTTACAAATTGCTCATATCCACATGCTGAACATTTGATTATCAAAGTTTCACCCTCTTGTTTTTTGTTCTTCCACATATCGCTTGATCGTTTCGCTTGAAACGTTCCCTGCTGTACTGACAAAGTAGGAACGTGTCCAGAGAGAGGGCAAGTGCTTTAGGTGCTTGAACTGTTCGCGAAGGCGACGAGAAGTGATTCCCTTCAATTTCGCCATGATGTCCGCTGGAGAATCGGTTGGCAGTACGTTTAGAAAGATATGAACATGATCGGGCATAACTTCCATCGCAAGGAGTACCCATTCGTTTTCAGCGCATATTTCCTTAACAAGCTGTTTGAAATGGATCTCCACCTGATTAACAAGCACTTTACGCCTGTATCTCGGACAAAAAACAAAATGATAGTTGATCAATGATACGGTTGTTTTGGTGGTTCTGTACGATTGTCCCATATCAACATTGTATCAGTTAGATATCCAAACTGCAACAAAGGGATGAATCGGCCTGTTTTCTGTAACGGATAGGAACGGGAAGGTGAGCGTATGGACATTACCGAACAAAACGCGGCCGAACGGCTGCTGCTGAAGGACCCGGACGCACTCGCCTTCGTTTTCGAGGCGTATGGAACCGGGATTTACCGGCTGGCGCAGCGGGTTCTGGCCGGGATCGGGCAGCCGCAGGACGTGGAAGAGTGCGTAAGCGACGTCTTCCTGACCGCTTGGAACAAGATCGCGGAATTCGATCCGTCCAAGGGCAGCTTGCGCGTCTGGCTGCACATTATAGCGAAATATAAGGCGCTGGATTACCGGCGTAAACGAAGCGGCGGCGCCATCATGGAGCCGCTCGTCTCGGAGCCCGAAGAACGGCAAACGACGGAGGAGCTCGCCTTGAACAGAGCCCGGATCGAGGATGTTGTACGCCTAGTCGAATCGTTCGATCCGGTCAATCGCCAATTATTTTACAAGCGTTATTTCTACTACGAATCGATGGAAGAGGTCGCCCGCAGCTCGGGACTGACCGTGAAGGCGGCGGAAAGCCGGCTCGGACGGATGCGGGATCACTTGAAGCGCAAGCTCTTGGCCGGGGAGGAGGAATTCGGATGAGTGCAAAGGAAGAACGGACGTTATTCGGAAAAATCGACGGGATGCACGAACACGAGGCGATGAAACGGCTGGCGGAGATCGAGCCGCCAAATGACGAACAACCCTCCGCAGCAGAACGGGCCGCTCTTGCCGCCATTCGAGCCCGTACATTCGCTAGGCTTGGTCTTGTTGAAAGCGAAGTACGCGCCGCAGACGGCGATTCTCGCGAAACGGCGGCGGACCGGACCGGCGGAGAGCCGGAGTATCGGCCGCAGGAAGCTGAGTTCCATTCGGCCGACGCTGGCCTGCCGCAGGCGGAGCACGGCCCGATTCAAGCGAGCCGGACCCGCAACGCATACGGACGCAAAACGATTCGTGCCGCAATCGCGGCCGCCCTGCTCGCTGTGGCATTGACGTCGCTTTACTCCGCATCGTCTTCCGAGGTGCGGGCGCAAGTGCACAAATGGCTGCAGTTTCTTCCCGGCTTTGCCTCGGTACAACAGTCGGAGGACAATACCGTCCGCCTCGTTCTGACCGTACCGGTCGAGGAATCCTGGCGTGGAGGAACGGTCGAGCTGCGTGCCGTATCGATCGGCGATTCGTATTCGTCCATTGGCGTTGCCGGCTCTGCCGGCCCGGACGCCCGGTCGGTCGTCTTGACGAACGCGGACGGCGACCGCTATACGTTCCAATACGGCACGATATCAAGAGCCGGGGTATGGCTCGGCCAATACTATTACAAGGGGAGTATCCGGGCGACCGAAGAGATGGAGGCTTCGTTCAACAACGGTGCGCCTTCGATCAAGTTCCGGCTGCATCCGGCGGTTAGCGCCGAAAAGATCGAGGACTTGGGGGTCACGTCCGAACACGACGGTATCCGCATGACGGCTGTACTCTCCGCAAACGAAACGAACAAGCGCCGAGTGGCGCTGCTTCCGGAGCTGCCGGACGGCTTGCGCATTACATCCTATGGGCTGGCCGACTTCGACCAGATGGAGAAGCCCGTGCTGACGACGGCGGCGGGGAAGCAGATCGAGCTTCAACAAGACGAGTTGTTTCCGAATCGCAACGAATTTTCGTTCTCGCAGGAGGACCAGGACGCATCCGCCAACTACCGGCTCGTCGTACCGACTGTAGAGGCTGTAAAGCATACGGATAAGCCTGTGAAAATTACGTTCCCCGTACCGAAGGAAGGAGAACTCACGCTCGGCAAACGAATCGTTCTGCTCGGATACCCGGTCGAGCTCGTACGCGTTGAGCGCATTCCGGGTTCGGCCGGCACCGGTGTCGGTTCCGTGCGCCTGATCTGGAACATGCTCTACGATGCGGACGCTGCCGTATCGCCTCTGCTGTTCTTCCCCGATTTCGGATATACCGGCCAAAGCGGCGTCAGCGCCGTCAAAACGGACGAAGCGACCCGGGCCATGCAACATATGGAGCTGGAAGTCGCGCCGGGCGAGAAGGAGCATTCGATCTACGTAAGCGACCTGACGCTGCTTATCCGCGGCCCTTGGACGTTTGATTTGAAATAGCTGCCCGAATGCGCTTGACTCGATGACCGCCGCCCCGCATGGGCGGCAAGAATTGCGGCAATTGGGCCGGGAGATGACGCTTCTGCATGGAGTTGCAGAACGTCGTCTCCCGGCTCGTCTTTTTTCTGCGCCACTACTCCCCGTTTACAAATAGAAGTCTTTTGGAGCTTTTGTTTATCCTGAAAATGGTTAACGAGGTAAAATAGAGTGTTTTTGAGACTCTTATATCAGACTTTTTTGGCTCAAATACGATTTCGGCACCAAATAGAAGTCTCAAAAGGCTGCAATGCCATGTAATCCGCCAAAAGGTACAGGATAAGACGCTACAAAGATTTTTATTTTAAAACCGCCTTGATCGATTCCGTTCGCGCCCCCTCCCCTCTCCCGTTCCCCTGCCCTCCCAACCACCAGGCTGCAACCGAATTGGATCGCTATCAAATAAAATGCAATATATGTAAGAAAATGAGCAATACAGGTTCAATACTCCCCCGAAGACGGCACGCTGAAGGGAGTCAGCCGCGAAGCCGCCATGCTATAACTAAAGGGAAGACAGCGGCCTGAAAAACGGCTTATGAAAGGGGCGACGGCGCGTCGATTTTGTTGGGTAACAGCTGCTGCGGACACCGGACGCAAGACACGGGGAGCGGCACGGTACTCGCTGGCCAGCAGTCCGACAGAAGTAATGTATCCGTTTTCATATACCTGTATTATACTAATCATAGTGCGTGCTGCATCGCGGGGTTATGTATAGTTCATCCTTCCACTCAGGAGGAATGCGAATATGAAACGGACGCTGTTTAACCTTATGCACACATTTGTTTTTCAAACGAAAAGCTACTCCAAGCCGAGTTTTCACTCCCATCCGGAGTATGAAATGCTGTATTTCCATACCGGGACGTGCAAATATTTGATCGGCGACGAATGCTTCGAGATTACGCCCGGCAGCCTGGTTATTATGGACGGGATGAGCCGGCACGGGCCGATCATGTCTGAGCCTTGCATGCGAACCGTACTGAGGTTCGACAGCATGGAGGTTCTCCCGCTTATGCGGCTGCCCGATTCGATCGATCTGCTGCGCCCCTTCCGCCTGCTGCGACATTACCACTGGCGTCTGGAAGGGCCGCAGAAGGCAGAGATCGAGAGCATTCTCGTGCGAATGAATCATCACTACTCCCGGACGGATGCGATGCATTTCAACAGGCTAAGGGCAGCATTCCTCGACCTGCTGCTGTTTGTATACGAATGCAGCGAACAGCAGGTAGAGCATGCGGGATTGGAGCAGAACAGCGTGCATAACGCGCTTGTATACATCGAGCAGCACTACATGGACGACTTCAGCCTCGACGAGCTGGCGGCGAGCGTGAATTTCAGCAGATGCTACATGAGCAGACTGTTCAAGGAACGGACCGGTATGACCGTATTCGATTATGTGAACAAGCGGCGCATTAACGAAGCCAAACTGCTGTTTCTGATCGATCGGGCCTGCTCTGTGACCGAAGTATGCTTCCGGGTCGGCTACAAGCATTTGACCCATTTTTCGCGCACGTTCAAACGAATGGTCGGCATGACACCGGAGCAGTTTCGCAAACTGGTTTAATATAGGGGGTTCTGCATCATGAACTTGTTCAAAACGGGGTGCGCCACGCTCGCGGCGGCGCTTGTTCTGCTTACGGCGGCAGGGTGCGGCAATTCGGCAACCGGAGGAACCGGCTCCGCAAACTCCACAGATACGGGCGTTAGCGCCGAGAAACCGCCGGAGAAGCGTACGGAGCCGGTCGAGCTGGTATTTTACCATGCGGGCGGCGACTGGAACCAGGAAGGCTACTTTATGAAAGAATATGGAGACGCCATTCGCGCGAAATTCCCGAACGTCACGCCGAAATTCATCCCGACGACAGCCGGTTCGCTGACCAATCTGGTCGCCTCCGGCCAGCAGCTCGACATTATCGTCAGCTCGGTCGGAACGGCGTTTTCCTCCGTATTTCCGGCCGGTCTGCAAACCGATCTCGATCCGTTCGTCAAAAAATACAAATTCGACGTGGGCCGGTTCGAGCAGACCAGCATCGACATGATGCGCCAGATGGGCGAAGGCAAGCTGTACGGCCTCCCGCTGTACACGGCGCCCTCTCCGATTTATTACAACAAGGACATTTTCGATAAATTCGGCGTCGCGTATCCGACGGATACGATGACGTGGGACGATGTGTACGAGTCCGCCAAAAAGCTGACCCGCAGCGAAGGAGGCGTCCAATATTACGGGCTCGCCATCTCCCCGAGCCATTACTTGCTGCGTCACCAAACGTCGCTCAAACTCGTCGATCCGGCATCGCTGAAAGTGACGATCAACACGGACCAGACGAAAGCGGCGCTGGAAAACTTGCTGCGTTTTTATCAAATTCCCGGTTACGACGCCAATGCGACCAAGTTGTCGGTAGCCGGCCAGCGGCAGCTGTTCCAAAAAGATCATACCGCCGCCATGTGGCTGCCCGTCAGCACGATGCATACGGCCGAGGAACTCTCCGGCATGAACTGGGACGTCGCCGCCTTTCCGACGTGGAAAGGGCTTAGCGGCACCGGCGCGCAAGTGTACCCGTACCACTTGTATATGGCGAGCAGCGGCAAACATCAGGACCAATCGTTCGAAGTGATGCAGTATTTGCTGTCCGACGAGTTCCAGACGGCAAAGTCAAAGCAAGCTCTGTTCGTTTCCCTGCTGAAAAGCGAAGCGGTTCGCGGCGCATTCGGACAGGACGCACCGATGTACAAAGGCAAGCACATTCAGGCGATGATGCCGGGCAAGCCGGCAGCCCCGTCTCCGCAGAGCAAATATTTCAGCGCCTCAACCTCCCGCCTCGCTACAACCGCAGTGCAGGATATTGTGCTGAAGGGCAAAGACGTCAATACCGCCCTGCGGGAAGCGGAAGAAGCAATCGTCAAGCAGATCGAAGCCGACAAGAACAAGTAAAGCAGCGCCTGCGGCGATACGAACATAGCCATCCCGCCCCATACAAAAGGCCCGGAACTCGCAAATTAATGCTGCGAAGCTCCCGGCCTTTGCTTTTGTCCTACAGCTTGTATTTGTCCAGCAGCGGCACGCCGACGCCGTTCAGCAGCTTTTCCAGCAGACCCCAGCCGGCGCGCCGGTCCGGCGGCAGATGGCGGTCGTACACCGCGCTGTATTCGATCTCGGCCGCGGCACCGCGGTTCCGCTTGAACTGTGCCGCACCCGAGCTTTCGTGCAGCAAATATCCGCTGCCGCGGGCAATGCCGAGCAGCGTCGCCGAGAGCATCCGGTACAGGCCGGTTTCCTGCGGAAGCGACGTATCGTAGCCGAATATAGGCGTCGTCATGACGCCATCCCTGCAATAGTAGCCGAGCACAGCGTCAAGCCGGCCGCTTTCCTTATGGCGGAGCGCATGCAGCTCCAGCAGCTTTTCGCGTCTGGCCAGCTCGAGAAAGGCGGCGCCGAATTGCGGGTTATGCCGTGAATATTTGTCCAGATACAACATCTCGTACAGCCGCGTTAGCCTCGGCATATCCGCCTCCGTCAGTTGGTCCGGCCCGATCGCTTCGTATCCGTTCTTCTCCAGCAGCGAACCGTCCCGCTTCAGCAGCCAGCGGGCTTTGGCGTTCGGTCCGTGAGGACCCTCATGGCGCCACAAATAAATCTGCCGGCTCGGCACGAGCCGAAATCCTCTTTGCCGCAAGCGATCCATCAGCTCCCCGTTCAGCGACCGGCACAAGGAACGGAAAATGAGCGTATGCCGCGGAAACCGGCCCAGCAGCAGTTGGATTGCCACTTCCGTCTCCCGCGCGGGCAGTCCCGGATACAAATTCGTCGACAGCAGCCAATTGTTCACATGAACGACCCGGTTGAAGCGGCTCGCCTTCAGCAGCAGGCCAAGCGCGTGAAGCATCCCGGACAAGGCAAAACGCGCCGCCTTAGACTGGAGCAAGTACAGCTCCTCGCGGGCATAGCTCGCATAGTGCGTATACGGCGATACGACGTAACAGTTGTCGTACTCGGCCTCATTAACCGTCACCGGCAGGACGGCGTTCTCCAGCCTTAGCGCGTAAACGTCCGTGCGGATGTTCGGCACGAGCGCCTCGACCGGCCCCCGAGCCAGCGCCTGCATAAACCGTCTCGCATAATCGCCTTCCGGCGTCGCAGGCCAGTCGATCTGCCCGAACGACCGGTTATCGAACAAGCTCGGGGTCCGGCTCAAAGGCGAACCTCCTTTCCACCCGCCGCAGCTTGCGGTTTCCCGTCATAAACGTCTCGTCCTTGAATTCAACGTCCGGCATACGGCAGCCTAGCCGTTCGCACAAGCGGGCAAGCTCAGCCTTTACCCAATCGCGCGCCTTCGGCCGATACGGTTCGGGAACATCCAGATAGACGCACAGCCGGTCCGGCGCGTGCTGCACGACCCGGTACGCCGTAATGTCGGCGGAAGCGGCTAGTATCGCTCTCGTAATGAAATCGGGGAATACGCGCACCCAGCCGTCGCCATCCGTAGCCGGAAAATAAAACAGGTCGTCGCAGCGGCCTTCGATCGATTCGATCGCCAGAAACGGCGAGCCGCACGGACAAGGCGTTTCCCGTTCGGTGAGCACGTCGTTCAGCCGGTACCTCACGATCGGCTGGGTTCGCCGGGAAAAGTCGGTTACGATCGGCACGAACTTGCGCAAATCGCGGTCGATATATTCCTTCTGGACGCAGACGATATCCTCGTTAATATGAATCGTCCCGTGTGCGCACGTAGAACCGAGGAAGCCTTCCGTACACTGGTAGACCTGGTGCAGCCTTTGGCCGAACGTCTCCTCGATATAGGCGCGGTCTAGCGGGTCAAGCGCTTCGGCGACGGAGACGATCTTCGCGGGATTCAGCCGAAGCTTCCCAGACCGCTGCGCTTCCGCCAGCACCCGCAGCATCGACGGCGGGGCAACCAGCAGCGTCGGCTTCATCTTGCGCAGCCGCGCGAGGTGAAGCGCGAGCGGATCGAGCAGGTCGTAGAACTTAAACTGCAGCCGTCCTCCGCCGACAGTTTCATACAAATTGCTGTCCGCGCGCAGGAAAAACGCGATGCGGTGCTCGTCCGCGATCGAGCCGGGCAGCACCTTCGCCAGCACCGCTCCCGCCCAGGCGAGCCGTTCTTCCCGGCTGACGAGAAACAGTCCGCGGCTGCCCGTCGTCCCGGAAGATAAGCCGATCGTCACCTTGCCGATCGTCGGCGTAAAATCCCGCGTCCGCTCGGCCTCCAGCGCGGTAGCGAACGCTTTCTCCCGCTTGACGCCTACCGTGTTCAGCGTATCGAAATGCTCCATCATCGCCGCTTTGTCGATCACCGGCAGCTCCCGCCACGACGCATCGTCCCGGTCCCCCCACAGCTCTCGGTAGAAGGGCGACTCCCGCCGCACCCGCTTCAGATGAGACCGCACGCGCTTGTCCTGCCAACGCTCCAGCGACTCCCGATCGGTCCACTTGCGGCTGCGGCGGCGTGTCAGCCAGTACCTGTACAGAACGGCCACACGCTCCAGCGGCATCATGCTCATAACGCCTCACCGCCTTGAATCCAATTGTGCCAGACGTCCGGGCAATGCGAAGCGACGATGCGCAGCCGCGGATAACGCTGTACCAGAGAGGCGAGCTTGCGGAAGCTGTCCGCATACTCGCGGCGATTCGCCATGACGAGGCCGGCTAGCGGGTGCGGAGGGCGGTTTTCGCGAACCGCTTTCCCCGACCAGGCCGCATCGGCGCACAGCAAGTAGTCGTGCTTGTCCGTCGCCAGCAGCAGACCGATCTGCCCGTCAGCGTGGCCCGGCAGCTCGACGGCCAGCACGCTCCCGTCTCCAAGCACGTCGAGCGCATCCGCAAACGGAAAGCCGGCCGGCAGCAGAATTCGCCGATCCGTCCGGATCGGTCTCGACCGCGCTTCGAACTCCGCCGGCAGCAGCCCCGGCAAAAAAGCCCGGCGCAGCGCGGCCAAGCCGTGCAGCCGCTTCACGGCGTCATACGCAGCCGGCAAGTAGACGAACCGCGCGTGCGGAAAGTCGTTCAGCCCGGCAATATGGTCGGCATGGAAATGTGTAATGACAATCGTCCGCACCTGCTCGGCAGCGATCCCGCAGGCAGCAAGCTGGCGTACGGCGCTCTCCTCCTCGCGAAACGTTACCGGCGTAACGGCGCGGTACAGCCTGCCCGGCAGCCGGCCGGTCTCGCGTAAGAAAGCGCCGGAGTAGCCGGTATCGACCAGCACCGCCCCGAGCTCCGGATGCTGAATGCAGGCGAACAAGGCCGGAATCCGGCACGAGCGCCGGGAGCCTCCGCGAATCGTCACCCACTCCGGATGTTTGCAGTAACCGGCGGCGAACAGCCGGAGCCCGACCTTCGGCAGCTGCCGCAGCGGAAGCTGCTCCTTCTCGTTTTCAAGCCGCCCTTCCGGTGTAACGCTCTGTCGGCCATGATGTCCGTTCATCGTATATCCATAACACTCCTTTGCGCTTTGGTCGTCTGAGTATATCGCGATCGCCGTGCGGATGGTCCCGCTTACGACTTCAAGCCGTCTTGGCGCTCCCGCCATTCGGCATAGGCGATCATACCGTCCCTGACGGTGACGGCCGGCGAATAGCCGAGCTCGCGACGGGCCGCGCCGATGTCCAGCGTCTGGCTGCGGCCGATCATCGACGCCGTCGCCCGGGTCAGCATGGGCTCCCGCCCGCTTGGGGTCAGAAGCGCCGCCAGCTCCATCATCCCGGCGGCCGCGTAAGCGACGGCAAACGGCAATCGCCGATACCGCACCGGCAGCATCAGCAAACCGAACAACTGGCGGGCCGCCTCCGCAAACGGTATCGGCTCCCCATTCGTAATATGGTAAATGCTGCCGCACACCGACGCCGGAGCGGACTGGCAGAGCAGCAGCGCCTGCACCGCATTGTCGACATAGGTGAGGTCGATCAGCGCGTTCCCGCCGTCGATCAGCGGGATGCCGCGGGTCAGCCCCGCCTCGATCAGACGGGGAATAATCGAGCCGTCCTCCGGACCGAACAGCGCCCGCGGACGAACGATGACCGCAGGCAGGCCATTCGCGCACGCATCCAGCACCGCCAGCTCGGCAAGCCGTTTCGTCCGCGCGTACGAACTCGCCTGCCGAGCGGGAAGCGGGTCCGACTCGCGGACGTTCAGCCGATGCGACGCGCCGAAGCAAACGCTGGGAGTAGAGACGTGCACGAGTCTCGCCACTTCATGCTGGAGGCAGCCGGTTATGACATGCTCAGTGCCCCGTACGTTGCTTTCATAAAATGCGGCGTAAGGTCCCCAAGCCGCGGAACGGGCGCCGCAATGAAAAACGGCGTCCTGCCCGGCGCAGGCGTCCACTACCCGGTCCCGGTCGCTCAGGTCCGCCTGCACGAAGCGAATACCCAGACGCCGCAGCTCCTCGCCCTTCGCCGTCTGCCGGCCGAGGGCGGTTACGTCCCATCCTTTCTCCAGCAGCGCAAGCGCCAGCTTCTTGCCGAGAAAACCGGTCCCGCCGGTTACAAGCGCCCTCATTGCCATCCTTCGTCTCCGTTCCACTCGATATCGCCGGTTGACGCCTCCATCATTGTCTGTCCGCGGGCGCGGGCGATCCGGCGCAGCTCGGCGAGCATCAGCAGCTGCTCCCGGAACGGACGCGGATCGTCCCGGCGGTACACCGCATCGCGCGCCGAAGCCAGCTTGCGCAGCCATGTCCTAAGTCCGCCTCCCCGCCAGCCGAGAGCGAGCATCGGCAGCGCCAGCATCGCTTTCGTCCGGGGCTGCGGACGGACAAACGTATCGCCGAGCGACTCCGGCTCGAACAGGGCCGCGGCCAGCCCGTCCTCCGGCCGGAACAGATGGATGCCGCCGGTCGTCCGGGGATTGCACTCAAGCGGCAGCAGCCTCCCGTCCGCCGTTTCGATGAAATCGAAGGCGAGCTGTCCCGTAAACCGTTCCAGCCGGGCGAACGTCCGCACCCACTCCGTCAGCGCCGGATGCTCCAGCGGCTCGTAATAGAAACACGCGCCGCTGCGGATCGAATAGGTGACCGCATAGGCGGCGTGTGCGGTCAGCTTGCCGTCATGCACGATGCTATATGTGCACAGGCCGCGGCCTGTAACCAATTGCTGGGCTATCCAGGGGAAGCCATCCTCCGGTGCTTGTGCCGCAAACATATTGCTTTTGCCACTGCCCTGAACGGCTCCGAACGTACGCGGCGTACCGGCTGCGCCAGCCACCGGGCGGATCAAACGTACCTTCGTGCCGGAACGCGAAAATTCCAGCTTCAGCACGAAGCCGTCCGCGTAGTCCCGCATCGTTTCGTCCGCAGGCGAAGCGGCGGCGATACGTTCCATCCATTCGCTCCATTCTGCCGGAGTGGCAAGCAGATGCGTCGCAGGTACAGAAAGCCCGAACTGCTCCGCCCGCTTTATAAACGACCATTTGCTGTACAGCCGCCGCAACTGCCCGAGAGGAGCGGCGAATACGCGGCATATTTGCCCGAGCCGTTCCAGACCGGAAGAGACGTAAAACAGCTCCTCGCATGTCGGAACGATCCAGTCGATTCCTTCCCGCCGGACGATCCGCTCGAGTTCGTCCAGAAAGCCTTCCGTATCGCGTGCCGGGCTCGGCACCCTGCTGCTTCCAGCGACGGCGTTCGAGACGCGGCACAAGTAATGCTTCAAGCTCTCCGCGACGTGCACCTCGCAGCCGGCGGCGGCGAGCAGCCGGGCCATCTCCAGCGCTACAGGCGCACGACCGCCGGTCAGGAGCACCTTGCGCCGCTTGACCCGGACCGCGTACGCGGCGCTTCCTCCCCGCTTCCCCGCATCCATCCTAGTAGTCAAGCACGACGCCTCCCAGCGACAGTCCGGCCGACGTGCCGAGCAGCAAAACCCGTTCCCCGCGCCCGATCCGGCCGCCGCGAATCGCTTCGTGAAGGCCCATCGGAATCGAAGCGGCTATTGTGTTGCCGTGGTCCGGCGTAATACACAATAGCCGGTCGTCCGGTATGCCCAGCTTGCGCGCCAGCAGCCTCATCGCCATCGCGCTCCCCTGATGCGGGACGACCAGCTTGATGCTGTCCATCCCGCAGCCGGCTCCGGCCAGCAGCTTGCCGAGAAAACCCGGCAGCTTCTGCGACGCCATCCGGAACACGGCATCTCCCCGCATATCGAACAAATAATGCTCGGCCGCATCCGCCGTATAATCGGCGGCGGGCATGGCGCTCCCGCCGCCGCGTATTTCCGACAAATGGGCGCCGGCGCTGTACGTTTCCATCGCCGCGCACAAAATTTGCGACGGCTGCCCGACTTCCGCCGGTCCGATTACGACCGCCGCCGCCCCGTCGCCGAACAGCGCCGCGCTCTCTTTATGCCGGAAATTCAGCCCCTTCGAGGCGACCTCGGTCGAGACCAGCAGCACATGGCGGTATCTCCCCGCAGCGACCATGTAGGACATGACGTCCAGACCGGCCACGAAGCTGAGACAGGTCGAGTTGATATCGAAGGCGGGCACGCCGGATTGCTGCTGGCCCATCGCTTCCTGGATCAGTGCGGCCGTGCAAGGAATCGGCTGCTCCATCGTGCCGCTTGTGCATACGAGGCAATCTATGTCCGCAAAGGAGAGTCCCGCCGCCTCCAGCGCGGCGTATGCCGCCTTCGCCCCCATCTGCGAGGCGGTTTCATCCTCTATGAAATAACGTTCGATCACTTTTGTTTTTTTGCGTACCCAACCTTCCGGCACACCAAGCGCGGCATCCATCTCCGTATCGGAAACCCGGCGCTTCGGCATATATTTGCCGGTTCCGACGATTCGTACTTTCCGATTTTGCATACAGCACCTCCGTCGTCACCTTCCAAGATGTCGGTACTTGTATTGTAAAGGAAAATGCCCGCATAGGAAGTACTATCTTTTCATAATCCCCCTTCCTAAGACTCCGCCGCTCATTGAATTTGCGAAAAAGATCGACTACAATTACGGGTATCGCGGCATCGCTTTCACGATGCATAACCCAGGAGAACAACTGTGAAGATCGCTCAAATGTGGAACAAATTCATAGCGAATAGGTGGCTGACCGCGCTGCTGCTGCTCTCCATCTTCCCGCTGCTGCTGTTCGGCGCCATCATATATCATATCGGCAGCGGCATAATCGAAGCGGAAATTCACCGTTCCTCGAAAATGACGCTGGCCCAGATCAAGGACCAGGTGGACCAGATCACGCAGCAGGCCGAGGACAGCGCGGCGCAGTTCTCCTTCCAATCGAATGTGCTCGATTTTACCGATATCGGAAGCTCGCCTCCCCTCGGCTCGCTGCTGCTCTCCGCCCGGTTGATGAACGACATCTCGTCGCTCAAAAACTCGATACGCTCGCTCGACTCCATCTACCTGTACCATTTCCGGCAAAACATCGTCATCACCTCAGGCAAAATCGTGACCGTGAACGAACAAAGCTTCCCGGATAACGGCTGGATCGCCCCCGCGGAGGAAGCGGTTCGGCAAAAAAAGCAAAGCTTCTGGATTGCTCCGCGGACGCTGAAGGAAGTCGGGGCGGAGAAAAAAGTGTTTACGTATATCCGCATTTTGCCCCCGTTCCATACCGAGCCGAACGCCGCGCTCGTGATGAATGTGGACGCCCGGTTCATTCACGATATGGTGCAGAGCTTCCCTCTGGGCTCGGACGGAAAGCTGCTCGTCTATACCGACGACGGCGAGCTGATTACGCAAGCGGGCGAAGCGCGGGCTTCGGACGCCTCCGTCATCGAGCGGCTGCTTTCTTCCAAATCGGCGCAGCTTTCGGCCAATAACAGCATGTTGCTGAACGACCTGAGCGCCTACGCGACGCTCGAGCGGTCCGAAGTACGCGGCTGGAACTATGCGCTGCTCATTGATTCGAATGTTCCGACCGAGAAGGTGCGTCTGCTGAAGCAGGTCGTTTTGGCGCTGTCCGTCCTGCTCTCGCTTTTCTCTTTATTGACCGCTTACTTCAGCTTTCAGCGGTTTCAGCGCGGAGTGCGCCGCATTTTCGAGCTGCTTACGAGGCATGACGAGCGAATCCGCGAAACGGAGCCCGACCTGCCCGGTATCCCGTATGACGCCCGCGTGCAAAGCATCGAGACCCGGATTTCCTCCTTGCTCGAGGAAGTGGACGTGGTCCGAGCCCGTTGGAAGGAGCAGCTGCCTTTGCTGCGGTCGCATTATTTGCTCTCGGCCATCGTCGGCGGAAGCGGCGCGATGGATGCGCTCTCCGACTACCGCAAGCAAACAAGCACGGAAGCGTTCGACTATCCGACGTTCGCCGTACTCGTCGTCGCGATGGACGAGCCGGCCGACGGCAGCCGCTTCGGCCCCGGAGACGAGCCTTTGTTTATCAATGCCGTATCCAACATTGCGAGCGAGCTGCTGCACCAGTACCGGACGGAAACGATCGTTGCCCATGCGAGCGCCATCATTATTTTGAATTTCCGCGAAGCTACGTTGGAGAGCGAAATTTTACAAGCGGCCGAGCTGCTGCGGCAGGCGATCAAAAAATATTTGAAGCAAACCGTTTCGATCGGCGTCGGCCCGAAGGTCGATTCGTTCTCGCACCTGTCCGCGAGCTACCGGGACGCCGTTCAAGCGATGCATCTCTACCGGACGAAAGCCGGCGACGAGGTGGTCCGGCTCGGCTATAACCGGACGGGCGAAATCAAGACGATTCATTATCCGTCCCATCTCGAGCAGGAGCTGACCGACCGGTTCCGTATCGGCGACCGGCAAGGGGTGGCGGCGAGCCTCGGGCAGTTCGAGCGCTATTATGAAGCGCATCCGATCTCGCTATCGCTGATGCGAACGTTTTACTTGCAGCTTCTCGTCGCGGCGATCCGGGTTTTGCAGGAGTACGATGAGGAGCTGGAGGCGATTTTCCCCGATCGCAACCCGTACACGGAATTTCTGCAATTGGAACGAAGTTACGAGATGCGGATGTGGCTGCAAACGCAGTTTTTCGATCCGGCGATCCGTTTCCTCGAAACGCTAAGAAAACGCAAAACGAAAGAAACCGTCGCCTACGTGCTCGACTATATTCACCGCAACTATTCCCTTGATCTCGCTTTTAAGACGCTGGCCGACGAGCTCGGAATCAGCCAGTCGTATTTGAGCCAGCTGTTCAAGGAAGAGATCGGCGAAACGTACACGGATTACTTAACCAAATACCGGGTCGGCCAAATCAAAAAGCTGCTGCTCAAAACCGAGCTGACGATCGCCGAAATCGCCAAGGAAGTCGGATACGGCAACGCCCAGCAGCTGATTCGCGCCTTCAAAAAATTGGAGCAGACGACGCCGGGCGAATACCGGGCGAGCCACAAGTAAAAACGGCCGTTTTCGCCGTTACCGAACATTTGAACATCGAAACGTAATGCATCGCGTCAGGCAGCCGAGGCTCCGTCCCGCATACGTCCTTCACAAGATCGAGTCGCTCCGGCGGCTCGGTCTTGTTGTTGTTGCCGGCTAAACATTTGCATATGGACTCGTAACGATTCGCCGGATTATGATGGGGCCACAGAACCG
The DNA here is from genome assembly GCF_003626695.1 of Paenibacillus ginsengarvi. Lineage (GTDB taxonomy): Bacteria > Bacillota > Bacilli > Paenibacillales > NBRC-103111 > Paenibacillus_AB > Paenibacillus_AB ginsengarvi. Next base: position 126,158 of record NZ_RBAH01000020.1, on the reverse strand, counting down.
AGAGAACCGACAGAAAGGATTACGATACTATGGCGAATGCGGCCCATGCGTGGCCGGAACGAAAGCGGAACCCTTCGGCTGGCCGCCGAAAAACCGAAAGCAAGCTCCGCTCTCTCTGGCGTTCGTATACGAACAACAAATTTTTGATCGCACTGTTTCTGCCGGGCTTTTTCATCTTCTTCCTGTTTGCGTACGTGCCGATGTACGGACTGCAAATAGCCTTCAAAGATTTTCACGTGCTGGAAGGCGTGTGGGGCAGTCCCTGGGTCGGGCTCGACAATTTCGAGCGGCTGTTCACCGGGCACGGCTTCACCGATGCGCTGCGCAATACGATCGTCATTTCTTTATTAAAGTACGCGTTTACGTTTCCGGCGCCGATTATTCTTGCCTTGATGCTGAACGAAGTGCGGAGCGTGCTGTTCCGGCGCATCATTCAGACGATTTCCTACCTGCCCCACTTCTTCTCGTGGGTCATTCTCGCCTCTATCTTGTTTTCGTTCCTCGGGATGTACGGCGCCGTGAATCAGCTCATCGGGCTGCTCGGCTTCGAGCCTGTGCTCTGGCTGCAGCAGCCGGACAAATTTTACGGCATCCTGATCCTCTCCGATATATGGGCCGGCGTCGGCTGGGGGTCGATCATTTATTTCGCCGCCTTGTCGGGCATCGACCCTACGCTGTACGAAGCGGCGATCGTAGACGGCGCCAGCAGATGGCAGCGCTTGTGGCATATTACGATTCCCGGCATGATGCCGACGATTCTCATCATGCTGCTGCTCAATATCGGCCACTTCCTGTCGGTCGGCTTCGACCAGATTTACAATCTGATCACGCCAATGACGAGCAACGTGGGGGATATTCTCGATACGTACGTACTCCGCAACATGCTTTCGATGGACTACGGGCTGGGTACGGCCGCAGGCTTGTTCTCCTCCGTATTCGGACTGCTCCTGTTATTCGCGACGAACTGGCTTGTGAAGCTGTACGATCGCGACCAGGGACTATGGTGAAAGGGGGATCCGCCTTGAACTCGCTCCGATTGACAATAGGCGAACGATTGTTCAACATACTCAACATTGCGCTGCTGGCGCTGCTCGGGATCTGTACGCTGTATCCGTTCCTTTACGAGCTCACGATCTCGCTCAGTCCTCCCGAAGAAGCGGTCCAATCCGGGTGGCATCTGTTTCCCGATCACCCGACCTTGCAGGCGTATGCGCAAATCCTGAAGCGAAGCGAAATCCACACTGCCTATCTGGTAACGATAGCCCGTACGATCGCGGGAACGGCGCTCGCCTTGATGCTGACGTCGATGGTCGCCTATCCGCTGTCGCGTAAAACCTTTCCGCACCGGAAAACGCTCCTGTTTCTGCTCATTTTCAGCATGATGTTCGGCGGAGGTCTCATTCCGTCGTATTTGCTCAAAAAAGAGCTCGGCTTGATCGACAATTTCCTCGTCTACATCGTTCCGGGCGCCGTAAGCGCATTTAATGTCATCATTATGCGCAATTTTTTTCAATCGATTCCGGAGGAGCTCGTCGAGTCGATCAAAATGGACGGAGCGAACGAGCGGATCGTATTAACGCGGCTTATCGTCCCGCTCAGCCTTCCGGTGCTGGCTGTCGTCGGGCTGTGGACCGCGGTCGAGCAGTGGAATGCATGGTTCGATTCGTTAATTTACACGAATAAGCCGAATTTGCAGGTGCTTCAGCTGTTTTTGCGGCAGGTCGTCATTACCGAGACGAGCTCGTTCCTCGGCGATGTGTCGCGAGAGGCGAACGCGCAGCGGGCGATGACCCCGGAATCGATGAAGGCGGCCACCGTCATGATCATTTCGATGCCGATCGTCATCGTGTATCCGTTCATCCAGCGTTTTTTCGTCAAGGGCATTATGCTCGGGTCCGTAAAAGGGTAAGCCGCTTTCCGAAATCGGCGTACTGGATTCGGGAAAGTTGCCCCAAACTATTTACTACCGGTGTTTAGCCATTATGGCGACATATATAGAAACCGTACATTCAAGGGAGGCATGGATCGGCATGAACGAAGCGGGAAAGCGAAGCAGCGGAAGTCGATTGTGGACAGGAGGGGTAGCGGCCATTGCCTTGTTTGCCGCCGTTCTTGGCGGCTGCGGCAAGAGCGAACCGAATACCGGCGCAGATGGAGCTTCGGCCTCGTCCAAGCAGGGCGAATCGGGGAAATCGGGCGAGCCGATGGAAATTACGTGGATGGTTCGCACGAATACGGGCACGCTCCCGGACAATTCCTACGCACAGAAATATATTGAAGACAACTTCAATGTGAAGCTGAAAGTAACGTCCATCGGCTATGACGATTACCAGCAAAAGCAGAAAATTTTGCTTTCCTCCGGCACGGTGCCGGACGTCTTTTACGCCGCTTCTCCGGCGGATCTGAAAAAATTCCAATCGATGGGCATTTTGGCCGAGGTGCCGAAGGAAACGATCCAGCAATCCGCTCCGGGCATTTTCGCGGGCATCAACAAGTACGCCGCCAGCAGCTGGTACATCCCGAACGTGAACGGCAAAAACTACGGGCTGCCGACGTATTATTATTCGGGCCAATTTGCGAGCAGAGCGGTATGGCGGACGGATTTGCTGCAAAAGGCGGGTATCGCCAAAATTCCGGATACGCTGGAGGAGCTGGAAGCGGCGTTCGCCGCGCTCAAAAAAATTGGCGTCACCGGCATGACAAGCAGGGGCAACTCCGAATTCGCCGCCTTCCTGCAAATATTCGGCGCTTACGGCATCATGCCGACGCAGTGGATGCTGAAGGACGGCAAGGTCGTCAACGGCGCCACGCAGCCGGAAGCGAAGCAAGCGCTGACGCTGCTCGCCGACTGGTACAAGAAAGGCTATATCGATCCCGAGTTCGTTACCGGCAAGGATACCCAGCAGAAGGTGCTCGACGGTAAAGTGGCGATGTTCGACTATGTCGGCGCGGATACGTTCCCGTCATGGGTCGACGCGCTTAAGAAGGCCAATCCGAGCGCGACGCTGGAAATGGCTCCGCCGCCGAAAGGACCGGGCGGCAGATCGACATGGGCGTGGGGCCTCACGGGCAACTCGTGGGTATTCGGCAAGCAGCTCGAGAAGCAGCCGGAGAAGCTGAAGAAAATATTGCAAATTTTCGATACGCTGCAAAACGACGAGAGCAAATACGTCGGCATGTTCTGGGGCGTCAAGGGCACGCATTGGGATTATATCGATCCGGCCAAAGGCGTCGCAGGCGGACTGAAGTATTTGCCGCCTTACACCGACTCGAACGAAAGAGACAAGCTCGGTCTGGACAGCAGCTACGCGAACTTGTTCGTTCAGCAGCCGAACCCGGCGATCGCGGACAAATATTACGATCAGGAGCTGCTGAAGGTACAGAAGCAGGGCAACTACCCTCAAACCGGAATGTTCGGCAAAGCCGATGCCGTGCCGGACGCAGGCAAATACTGGTCCGATCTGATCAAGCTGAAGGTGGAAACGTACGCCAAAATCGTCAGCGGCATGCAGCCGGTTTCCTCCTTCGACGACTTCGTCAAACAGTGGAACGATCTCGGCGGCACCGCGCTCGAGAAAAACGCTAATGAGCTGTACCAGCAGCTGAAAATCGACAACAAATAAACGGCAGCCGGGCGGGACCGCTTCCCTCACCCTGACGATACAGGCTAGGAGCGGTTCCGCCTGAATGCTTCCTGCCCTACAACCGGCTCGAAAGGAGTGCGCCTGCAATGTTTTACGATTTGGCGGGACAAAAAGAAAGGCGGCATCACTTATACGCCAAGCTGGCGGAGTACAGTCTGGACTATTTCGACGAAGCGGGCCGCTGGATCGGAGCCCAGCGGGAGCCGGGGCTAAGAGAACGTTTGTGGTACGCCTTGTCTTACTGCGCAAGCGGGGACGAAAGGGCGATCGCGACCGCGAACCGTATCATAATCGCATCGACGTTTACGAAATGCCATTTTACGCCGATGGCTGCCATGCAGCTGTTGACGAATTACACCATGCTTTTGGACGAACGCGCTATCGGAATTCTGGAGGGCTACGTGCTGTCCGTGCTCGACGGGTACAGGCACCCCGATTTCGATTTTCGCGGCGCCAACGATAACTTCCCTACGATGGGCTGCTACACTTTGCTTGCCGGAGCGCTTTACTTCGGCCGGCCGGACGAATACGGGCTCGGCGTCCGCCGTATGCAGGAGCTTCGGGAGCTGCTCACGCGCCGCGGCTTCGTAACCGAGTTCAACAGCCCGACTTATTCGCCCATCCAGATTCATTGCCTCGCGGAAATGGCGGAATTACGCGTGGAGCCGGACATCCGCCGCATGGCGCTGCAAATCGAGGAGCGGCTGTGGGTCGACGTCTGGAGCCGCTACCACCCGACCACGTATCAAACGGCCGGGCCGTATTCGCGGGTGTACGAGGTCGATTCAACGGCGCATACGCACCAATCGCGTTTTATCCTGTATGCGCTTCTTGGCGATACGCTGGCGATCAATCCGATGAACACGTTATTTTCCTCGAAACATGGGAAGCAGGGCGAGCTGATTCATAACAACCTGCCTTTCATGCAAGTAAGCGTAGGCTGGCTGCTCTTTGCGACGTATCACTGTCCCGCCGCTCTAGTCCGGCACGGACTGCACAAAACGTACCCTTACCGCGTACAAGGCACATCCGAGCATGCCTCGTCCGGCGATTATGCGCAGCCGGCCGATCCCTTCGTCTCGGACGATATGTACGAAGTGCCGGCCGGATCAAGCAGCGGCTCGACCTATATGACGGCCGACTACGCGCTCGGGGTCAGCGCCCGCGAATTCCGAACGGGCGTTTTCACCGATTCGTTCCATCTGCTCTATAGGCGCAGGCGCGAGGTCGTTTCCCAGGCGGATGTGGCGACCGTGTACGCCAATTACATCGTAAACGAGAAGAAGCCGGGGCAAATGAATCCATATGCGGAACTGAACTGGCACGATTGGGTCGATTCCGTTCTGGACGAAGGGCGAAAAATCGGCATGCAGCACGATCGGACGGCGATGCTGTTGTACAAGCCGAAGATGGTGCTGCATAGGCAGGTTACCAGCTTGAAGCTGACGCTTCTCTTCTCAGCCCGATACGGTTATGTCGAAGAAGTGTGGCTCGGAGAGCGGCGGCTGGACGATCTGGAGGGCGGAAGCGCCGAGCCGTGCCCGGTATTCGTCAAGGACGGGCCTGTCTACATGGCGTTTTTCCCGCTTATTTTCGTCAACCACGGCAGAGAGCGGGCCGTAAAAGTGGAGAAGGTCAACGGTTATTTGACCGTTTCCTTCTATAATTACGAAGGGGCGGCGCGGGATTTTGCGAAGCGCGGCTTCTTGCTCACGGGCAACGGGTTCGTTGCGGAAGTGCGGAGCGAAGCGGAGGTCGGCAGCTTCGACGCCTTTCGGCAGCTGTTTCGGAACGTTCGAATCGTCGACGAATGGGCGTATGGAAACGCGATTACGTCGATGCGGCGCACCGTGTACGAACGGGACGACACGAAGCTGGAGTGCATCTGGAGTCCGTTGACCGAAGGGGTCAAAATGGCCGCGATCAACGGAAAAGTGCCGAAGGAGCCACTTCTGGCGATTACCGGCATCGATACCGCCAAGCTTCCTTTTCTCGAAGAAGAAGCCGAGGAGGCAGGCAAGTCTCGAGGGAACTGCAGCATCGCCCCCAGATAGCGGAGAGCTGCAGGCGCTCCAAGCATAGATAGGCTGCCGGCCGTTTCAGGGCCGCAGCCTATTTAAAACACAGGACACTTCTCACTCGGTGGGGATCACGAAGGCTTGATGCGAAAGAGCACGTGCCGGCACAAAGGGCTCGCCTTCTCGACCTTCGGATGCTCGAAGCTTTTTACAAAGCTCATGCCGATACGTTTCATTACTTTTTGCGACGGCTCGTTCAGCTCCGCCGTAAAGCTGTACACCTCGCCGAAGCCCAGTTCGGCGAAGCCATGCCGTAAGCAGGCCGCCGCCCCTTCCGTGGCATAACCGTTCCCCCATGCTTCCTGCTTCAGTCGCCAACCGATCTCGATGCATGGCGTAAAGTCGGCCTCGAACGCGGGCCGATGAAATCCGATGAATCCGATAAACTCGCTGCTTTCCTTAACCTCGACAGCATAAAACCCGAACCCGCATTCCTGGAATTCGGCTGTGATGGCGTTGTAGAACGCCTTCGTCTCCTCGGGCGACAACGTTTTCGGAAAATACCGCATCACATGCTTATCCGCGTTCATGCGGCAAAATGGCTCCAGATCGGACTGCTCCCAATCCCGCAAGCGCAGCCTCGGTGTTTCGATATGGATCATGATACACCTCCCGCTCAAAAAAATGGCGACTGCCGGACCTTCCGGCGCCGCGAATCGGTGCAATCTATTTCAGCACAGACTTCAATAAGATTTCGTTGATTCGAATCAAGTCCTCGTCGATCCGAACAAGCGACTCCTCTTGTTCGTAATTCGCTTTCAGCGTCTCGACCAGCGCATCGGCCGACAACAAGGCGCTATGCTGAATTTGCAGCAACAGCTGGATGCTCAGCGCCGTTTCCAGAGGCAGCACTACATTCGCATTATGTCCCTGGCCTTTTGCCTTACTGATGTGAAGTTTCAGCGTCTCCAGCGCCTTTTTATTTTTACTCATGAAACCCCTCCCGACTCTCCTCTTTCCACCAGTGTAACATGTATCCTTCTGTTCCATCTGCTTTACCGGCAAAAAAAGCGGGATCGACATGCGCGGCGCGCAGCGATCCCTAGTGTCAGTCTGGTTTCGATTGTCCGTGTACCTCAATCGCCGAAATAATCCGCAAGCCCGGCCGCGATGGCGGCGGCCGCTTTCCGCTGGTAGTCGTCCTTGCGAACAGTCGCCTCGTCTCGAGAGTCGGTGAGAAATCCTAGCTCCAGCAGCACGGCGGGCTGCTTGTTTTCGCGCAGTACATGGTAATCGCCGAACGAGATGCCGTTGCTTTTGAGCAGCCCGTTCCCCTTCGCAAGACGCCCCTCGATCGCTCGGGCGAGCGTCCGATCCTTCGACTCGGAATAGTAATAAACGAGCGTGCCCGACACTTTTTTCGGAGAAGCGTTGTAATGAATGCTGACAAACGCATCGGCCTGCTGCTTGTTGCTGACCGCCGCTCTCTCGGAAAGCTCCGGCTGCTCCCCGTCACTTTTCCGGGTCATAATCACTTTGGCTCCTGCGCGGCGGAGCTCGTCCGCAACCAATTCGGCGGTGCTTAGATTAATTTTTTTCTCCTCGGTTTTGTGGGTAAGACCGATCACGCCCGGATCGCCGCCGCCGTGACCGGGATCGATGACGATCACCTTGTCCCGCAGCCCGCCTTGGGCTGGCTTCTGCGACTGCACCTCGACGCTGCCGGGCTGGCCCACATACCGCTCCGATACCCAGCCGACCGCTCCGCCCGGCGTTTTCACCTGAAGCCAGCCGTCCTTGCCGCCCGTAATCGCGAGCCGCGTTCCTTTCACCAGCAGTTCCTTCTCCTTGCTGTCAGTCCCCGATCCTTCTCTCATCCATAGCATGTCCGCCGTAACGACGCCTTCTTTGGCGGCCGATGCACTGGTCACCGCGGCCGTTTTTACCACAGTCTCGCTTTTCACTGCCGTCTGCTGTTTGACCGTGCCAGTTTTGACCAAATACTGAGCCGCGACCCAGCCCGTCTTGCTCCCCAGCTTAACCTGCGCCCATCCGTAAGCTTCGTCGGAGACGGTAACGGCCGTCCCCTTCGTAAGCGAACCGATAACGCTCGCCCGGCTTGCCGGTTCGGCGCGAACGTTCAGCACATCCGCATCTACTTTCGCCGCATACGTTTCGGCACTCGCTTCATTCGCCGGAAACAGCCAAATGCCCAGCAGGACGCCTCCCAGCGCTAACGCGTTCCGCGCAAAAGATTTCATAATAATAGTCCTCTTGATCATCGATTTGTTTTTTGGGCGAACCTCTTCATTTTCAAGATAACATTTCCGATAAAGAGTTACAAATGCCGACAGTACCTTTTTCCCCCAAACATACCACAAAAAAAATGTTGAACAGGCTCGAAAAATGCAAAACCTGCGAACCCGTCATACGTCTAATATAGTAATAGATCCGCAGGGTCGATAGAGAGAGGATTATAGGATATGGGGAAACACAGGGGTTTGAAGCTATTCTTTATTAGCGGGGTTATGCTGGTCCTGTTTACCGGCTACGCGCGCGAGACCGCCTTCATCCGGGGTGACGAAGGGTATGTGCTCGCGAACGAGGGCAGCGTGCAAGCGCAGGCGTCCTCCGTTCCAACTGTGCCCGTCGCAGCGCAACAAACATTACCTGCGACTTCGCCTACCGTTAACGTTCAGGAGAACAAGACGGAAGCGGCGGCTGGCGTCAAACCGGAGGCGAATGCCCCGGCGCGCCAAGCGAAGCCCGAGGAAGCGGGCGCGCTTTCTGCAGAAAAACCGAAGAAGCTGAAGCGTGTTGCGCTGACGTTCGACGATGGGCCGGATGCCAAGTATACGCCGCTCATTCTCGACGAGCTGAAAAAATGCGATGTGAAAGCGACCTTTTTCGTCGTCGGCGTTCAAGTGAACAAGTATGGGGATATGCTGGAGCGAATCGTCAAGGAAGGCCACGCCATCGGCAATCACTCCTGGGATCATGCGAATTTGACGAAACGGACCCCGGAGCAGATCGGCGAGGAAATCGGCAAGACGGACGAAGCGATCCGCAAAAGGCTCGGTTCCGTGCCCGATCTGTTCCGCGCTCCGTATGGAGCGGCCGACGACAACGTGAAAAAGGCGGTCGCCACCTCCCAGCGCCATCTGATCGGCTGGACGGTAGATACGCGCGACTGGGCCGGTACGCCTCCGAATGAGATCATGGACAATATCAAGAAGCATACGAAGCCGGACGGCATCATTCTGATGCACAGCTTCGGCGGCAAAAACGGCAAGCTGGATAATACCGTGGAGGTGCTGCCGCGAATGATCGACTTTTTAAAAGGGGAAGGTTATTCGTTCGTTACCGTTCCGGAGCTTGTAGACGGACAGCGCAGCTAGATGCGCGCAGCGCCGGATAAGCAAAACATACAAGGCTATCTGCCTACTGCCAGGATTGGCGCCCGCCCGGTGAAAACTGCCGGACGGGCTTGTTTTGCGATAGGTCCCGTGGAGCTATTGCGAAATCAGGCGTTTTTGCCGAACACGACGCCGCCGTCGATATACAGCGGAGAGCCCATCATGAACTTCGAATCGTCCGACGCCAAAAACAGCGCCGCCCGGGCCACATCTTCCGGCCGGCCGAGCTCCTCGCTCAGTTGGCGCCCCCGGATCGAATCCAGTCCGGCAGCCGGATCGTCATACGACTGACGCAAATACCCCTCTACAAACGGAGTCAAAATCGTTCCAGGCAGCAGCGCGTTCACCCGTATGCCATAGGGGGCATAGTCCACCTGCATCGATTTGGTCAGCGCCAGCACCGCTCCTTTCGTTGCGGCGTAAGACGCTCTTCTTGCCAGGCCGATCTCCGCAACGCAGGACGACATCTGGATGACAACGCCCTTTCTGCGCTCCATCATGTGCGGGATCACGTACTTGCTCGGCAAGTAAACGCCTTTGATATTGATGCTCATGATCCGGTCCCAGAAGTCCGGCTCAATCTCGTGCAGCATCCCGACTCCGCTAATACCGGCATTGTTAAACAAAACGTCGATCCGCCCGAAACGGGCAATCGACTGCTCGGTCATCGCCTTTACCTCGTCCGGCTTCGTTACGTCCGCTCGAATGAACAGCGCCGTCCCGCCGTTCGCCTCGATCTGGCGGACCGTCTCCTCCCCCTTCGCTTCGTCCAGATCGTTCACGATAACGGAAGCTCCTTCCGCCGCGAACAGAATCGCCGTGGTTTGTCCGATGCCGGAACCGGCCCCCGTAATGATACATACTTGATCCTGCAATCTCATGTCTGCTTCCTCCCGAAGTTATCAATGGCGCAGTCGATTCGGTAGCACCCGTTGGCGCTCTCGCTGTCCGCTCCAGCCAAGATATAATTTATATATTATATATAATATATAAATTATATCCTCTATTTTGTAGCGTTTCAACCCTGTATGGCAAAGCCCCGAGGGCAAAATAAAAAACTCAAGACCGCAGCGACTGCCAATACGCCGTTTCTTGAGTTTGATTGTTAACCCAGTTAAAGAGTGCACAGTTGCTGCTAACGCTCGAGCTCCGCTGTCGTCTCCAAACGCGCACCCGTTCAAGCCGGACAAAGAATGATTCGATTAATAATCAAGGCAATCGACCTTGGAGCCGGATGCTCTTTTTTGCCATGTATAATATTGACAATTACTCAATTAAAGTTTAAGATTGAAACGTTTCAACAATAGTGTCCGAGGCTTCAACAATCAAGATACACCCGCCTATTCGCCAAATGGCAATCAAGGTATGGAAGTTCGAAATCACATTTTGTAAGCGTTTTAAATTTTTTAACCTTCATTGAAACGTTTCAATCAATCGATAAAGGAGTTGTAGGACAATGCGATTTATGAATAAACTGGACGCCGAATTATCCTTCTTTTACCGGGAGCTTACCGGCATTCCGACGTTTGCCGAAACCGGCGGCGTTACCGCCGTCGGCGAAGAAGCGTTTCCGGTTGCGGCCGGCCGCTCCACCCCGTTTATAGCGGCTGCCCGTTACGGAGAAGGACGCATCGTCGCCGCCGGACACGAAAGCTACTTCGACCTGTCCCAGGATGCGGACGGAATGCAGCCGTTTATGCGCAACCTGGTGGAATGGCTGTTGCAGGACAGCAGCTCTACTTTAACCGGACAAATTGACATCTTAACGCCTTCTTCGCGCGAAGCCGAATCCTCCTCAAGCTGGAGCCTCGTCCGGATCGCCGACTGGGCGGAAGAGCGCCCGGACCCGCGGACATACCCGATCGCCTGGCTTGACGAATCGCTCCGCGATACCGACATTCCGTTCGTCGAAGATTACATCAAGAGCGGCGGGGCCGCCATTGTCGCCGTCAAAGGCTGGGAGCTCGAGGAGAAGCCGTCCGTTATCGGCCGTCCGCTCCGATTAAGCGACTATCCGCTGCAAAGGTTGCTGAACAAAGCCGGACTCGGCCTGCTCGGCAATGTAGCCGTCTGGAGCGGCGGCGATCCGCTGCCGCGGCTTACCGCGGAAAGGGCGGCTCACGCGCACGCTTTATGCCTGCTCGAAAAAGCGAGATCGGTCGAAGCCGGCACTCTCTCCATCGAAGACATTCCAATCGGACCGGCCGATGCGAACGTCAAGCAAAAAACCGAAGCCGTCATGGCCGTGCTAAGCCGCACGATCGAATCGTTGACGGATGCAAGCGGGCTATACGGATGTATTCGGGAAGACGAACAAGGCCTGGCCGACGTCCCGCTGCCGCTCGACCGGTCCTCCATGCCGTACACCGGCGCGCTGCTCGTGCGCCGGTTTAAGATGGCCAGTCTCGCCGAGGACGGGGGCAAATCTCCCTATGCCGATTTATTTCCCGGCAAAGTCGCGGAAAGCGCGGACGTCATCCGAAACTGGCGCGTTCTGGTCGATTTCGGCTACGACGACCTCGGCTACTTGCGCACGCTGTACGCCCCGGGAAACTGGCAAAGCACGGGGCTGTATGCACCAGCCGGACAGCCGATCACCATCGACGTTCCGGAAGGCGCGGACGATTTGGACGTGCAGATCGGCTCGCACACCGATACGCTGTTCCATCTGTCCAAGTGGGACCGCGCGCCGCTCGTCGCGCTTCGCCAAAAGCTGTCGCCGGGACTGAACAAGCTGAGCAGCCCGTACGGCGGACTCGTTTACTTCATTCCGACCCGGCCGAAGCCGGGGACGGTCGCAACCGTAACGGTGAGCGGCGCCGTGCGAGCCCCTTATTTCGTCTTAGGGCAAACGAGCGACGAGGAGTGGACCCGTTCGCTGCGAAGCGCTCCCGCTCCGGTAGCCGAGCTGCAAGGCACGCGCATCATTTTGACGATACCTTCGGACTGCGTGCGCGAGCTCGAAAACCCGAGGCAGCTTATGGCCGATTGGGACGCCATGATCGGCAAGTTCGACGAACTGATCGGCGTCTCGCCGGATAAGCCGCTGCCGCACCGGAGCCCGAACCGGCCGCACCGGATCGTCGCCGACCGGCAAATTAGCGCCGGATACATGCATGCCGGCTATCCGATCATGATCCCGATCGAGCCTGCCGGCCGGGACGCGACCGATTTCGCCAAAGTGCGCGACGTCAAAAGCGGCTGGGGCTTTTGGCACGAGCTCGGCCACAATTACCAGCAGGTTCCGTGGTTTTGGGGGCTGATCGTCGAGGTGACCGTCAATCTGCATTCGCTCCATATGCAGGATCATTACGGCAACCGGTCCCGGCTGTTTACTACAGACAAGGAAGGCCGGACGCACTACGACAACGCGCTCGAGTTCGTAAGCAGCGGGAAGCCGGACAAACATTTCGGCGATATCGGCTTTTTCGAACGGCTCGTCATGATACGGCAGCTGCAGCTGAAGTACGGCATCGATTTTTACACGAGGCTGCATATCGCTTACCGCGAGCTGCCCGAGCACGATATTCCGCGCACCGACCAGCAGAAGCTCGACCGTCTGGTCGTCATGATGAGCAAAGTGAGCGGCAACTGTTTACTGACATTTTTCGCCAAATGGGGCTGGCCTTACAGCGACGAGGCGAGAGCCGAAGTGACGGCGCTAGGGCTGCCGGAGCCGGATGCGGAGTTTTGGATGTGGAAGGAGCCCGGCGAATAACGCCGCGACGTCCTGAAAGGGGGTGAATGATTGCTATCAGCGATCGGGAGAGCGGCGTTACCGATAAGAAAACGACGCCGCAGGCGGTAAAGGAGCATCAATGCAGCAGGTCAGTCCGGAAAACTATACGCGAGGTGAGAGCAGCTTGATTCATTCGTTCAAAAAATGGGCGATCGTTTCGCTAAGCCTGATTACGATGGCAGCCTCAGCCGGTCAGACAGCAGCCTATGCCCAAATAGCCGGGCAAACGGAAGCGGCGCAAGCGGCGACGTCAGGAGAAACGTTGCAAAACGACTTGGCACTGTTTTACAAAGATTTAGCCGGTATTCCTACGTATTCGTCCTCGAACAGCGGCGGCGTCAGCGCCATCGGGGAGCAGGCGTTCAACGTTTCCGTAAGTCAGGCGACGACTCCCAACATCGCCGCGGCGCGGTACGGGAAAGGACGCGTTTATTTGGCCGGCGACGACCTCTATTTCAAGCCTTCCGAGCAAACGGACCCAGACAGACTGAAGCTCGTCCGCAACAGCCTGCTATGGCTGACGCAGGGCAGCAAATCGGCGAACCCGGGCGTCGTCGACTACGAGGATGCGCTGGCCGGACGCGGCCGGCTGCAGATGATCACGACGTCCCCATCCAGCCGGTTCCAGGTGAATCCGGCGCTGCCGATCGACTTGAAGCGAATCGACAGCTGGTCTTCGGCCGAGCTCGATCCGGCCCGGTATCCGGTCGCTTATGTCGATTTCCCGATATTCCAAACGTCCGATGCCGACATCCCCTATTTGGAAACTTACGTCCGCAACGGCGGAAGCATAGCGGTCGCCGCCAAAGGCTGGGTGCTCGAAGCGTACGCCCCCAATTATTTGGGAGATGCCTACAAGGGGAGAACGGGGAATCTCGGCATCGACTATCCGATCCAGCGTTTGCTGAATGTGTTCGGGCTCGGGCTGATGAACAACACCGCGACGAAAACGAACGGGCTGCTCCCCGCCCCGACCGCGGAGCAAGCAAACGGCGCGCATGTGCTGACGCTCATCGCGCAAGCGAAGGCGATCGAAGCCGGAACGCTCGATATCGGGGAGGTGAAGCTCGGACCGCCGGGCGCGAACGCGACGACGAAGCTGACGATCATGGCGTCCATACTCGGCGGTACGGTTCAGGCGTTGACGCCGAAAAGTCCGCTATACGAAACGATCCAAGGCGATATCGGGAATCTAGCCCGGCTTTCCTTTCCGCTCGACCGGTCGAAAGCTCCTTACAGCAGCGCACTGCTCGCCTTCCTGCTTAACCAAACGGGCCTGGAGGCCGCGCCGGCCAAGTCGCCTTTCGCCGACCATTTTCCGGGCGTCGTTCCGGATACCGCGCAGGTCATATACGGCAAAACGATCGAGGTCGACTTCGGCTACTCGGATTACGCCTATTTGCGCATGTACCGCCCTCCCGGCACATGGATCAGCACAGGATTATACGCTCCTCCGGGCAAGCCAGTCGTTATCGACGTTCCCGCCGGGGTATCGGGCCTTGACGTGCAAATCGGCGCCCATACCGACAACTTGACGAGCAAGGACGTATGGAAGCGCATCCCGGTCGTGACGAAGCGGCAAACGCTCGTTCCGGGGCCGAACACGATTCAGAGCGCTTACGGAGGACTTATTTATCTCATTCCGACGCAGCCGAAGCCGAATACGAAGACGACCGTGTTCATTAGCGGTGGCGTCCAAGCACCGTACTACGTATTGGGACAGACGAGCGCCAGCGAGTGGAAAAACTCGGTTCGCCAATACCCGGCCCCGTGGGCGGAGCTGCAAGGACGCCGGGTCGTCGTCACCGTCCCTTCCTCCCTCATTCGCCAGCTGGACGATCCGGCGCAGCTGATGGAGACGTGGGATGCCATTGTGGACTATGACGACGCTTTGGCCGGCTTGTCTCCGGACAGCCCGCCGCCTCACCACAGCCCGATCGAGCTGCCGTTCCGTTACGTCGACGACATCCAGATTACGGCCGGCTCCGCGCATGCCGGTTACCCGATCATGTTCGACAATTACGGCACTCGGCTGACCGACGTCGCGAACGTCCGGAACAAAGGATGGGGCATCTGGCACGAAACGGGCCACGAGTATCAGCCGAATCCGTGGAAATGGAGCGCGATTACGGAAGTATCCGTCAATCTTTATTCGCTGTACGTACAGGAGAAGTTCGGCAACACTTCGAACTTGCTGAGCCGCGACGCCCAAGGCAAAGATTCGTACGACAAAGCTTTCGCGTATCTCGAAAGCGGTGCTCCGGACAAAACGTACGGCAACACGTCCCAGCTCGACCTGTTCGGACAGCTCGTCTTATTCAAGCAGTTGCAGCTGGCGTACGGCTGGGAATTTTATACGGCACTGCATACGTATTACCGCGAGCTGCCGGCGAATCAGCTGCCGCAAAACGATCAGCAGCGGATCGATACGTTCGTGGTGGCCGCTTCGCAGCTGTCCGGCCGCAATCTGCTCTCGTTTTTCGACAAATGGGCGATGCCTTATACGAAGGACGCAGTGCGCGCCAAAGTTCAGGCGCTGGGACTGCCCGAGCCGCAGACGCCGGTCTGGACGCTTCAGGAAGCGAACCCGCTGTCTCCTCCGACGATCGAGCTGACCCCGGCGCCGGACGATACCGGCTGGAACAAAACCGACGTGACGTTTACGGTCGTAAGCGGCGGCTCGCAAACGCCGGGCGTTCTGGCAAGGAGTCAATACCGGATCGGGAATACGGGAACGTGGACCAATTATACGTCACCTGTCACGATTAGGACGGAAGGCGAAACGAACGTTTATGCGCGAATGATCGATGACGCCGGCTTGACGAGCGAATATGTGTTGCAAACGATTCGCATCAAACGCCCGGCCGATCAAACGCCTCCGGTGACGACCGACGACGCGAAAGCGGGCTGGTACCGCTCGGCACAAACGGTTACGTTGACGGCTACGGATGACGGGACCGGCGTCATCCGGACATTCTACAGCGTTGACGGCGCGCCTTATGCCGAAGGGCGCACGATCGCGGTCGAGTCCGAAGGCGTTCACACGATCCGGTATTACAGCATCGACGCGGCCGGCAACGAAGAAGCCGTCCGAACGGCCACGGTTCGCATCGACAGGAGCGGGCCGGATGTGGAGGCAAACGTTACGGGCTCGGTTTACCAAACGGCCCCGATCACGATTAGCGTGCGCGTCACCGATTCGCTGAGCGGGGTGGCGAGCACCGTATATGAGTTGGATGGAAACATCGCCGGCAATCCGGTCGTTTTCGAGCCGCTTGCGTTATCGGTCGGCACGCACCTGCTCCGCGTAACGGCGACGGACAATGCCGGAAATACATCGACGAAGTCGTTTGCATTCGATGTAATTGTCGGCATCGACCAACTGGACGATATTTTGCGGACGGCGGGCGACAAAGGTTGGATTTCGAATCCGGGCATTTTGCAAAGCTTGCTGGCGAAAGCGGACAGCGTGCAGAAGAAGCGCGGCGACAAGGAGCAGGCGCTGCAAGCCTTGCAAGCGCTCGAACATGAAGTGAGCGCCCAATCCGGCAAGCACATTGAGACGGGCTTCGCGAGCTTGCTTTTGGCGGACATCCGTTATATGCAAAGCTTGTAAGCCGTAAGACAGTGAAAGCGCAAGGTAACCTCTGACCGGCCCCTAGCCCAGGGATGACGAGGTAATGAAATCGAAGAGGAGCGGCGGGACGCCTGCTCCTTTTATATATCCAACCTTTCACTCTAGCCGCCAATACGGCGTCTAATAGCAGTCTTTCGGACATCTTATATCAAGTTCGAACGGCCCTTCTATGAAAATAGCAGCCCTTCGAACCTCTTATTTCGTACGAAACACGCTGTCCGAGACGAAATCGTCGGAAATAAGAGTCCCCAACATCTTCTATTCGTCGAAAAGAACCGATTTTATTATAATAAGGGACCCAAAAGACTGCTATCACAAATCTCCCATACTGCATACGAACGCCGCTGTTCGAGGCTCCCTTCAAACATGACAGCTTCACGGCGCCTGAACGTTCAACCTCTCTGGATAAAAGAAGTTCGGCTTCACGGTCCGATTGTCGTAGTGGCTGTGGAAAATATGCGTCGTCGCGGGGGAAACCGGCGGGATGAGCCACGTCCAGTCTCCTGTCAAATCCCGGCCGCATCTCGCTTCCTTCTCCCCGAATTGGGCGAACTGGCGGGCGGCCGTGTGATGATCGACGATGCTGACGCCGTGCGATTTGTACGAATGCAGCACGGCCACGTTCAGCTCCACCAGCGCCTTGTCCCGCCATAGCGAGGACTCCCTGGACGTATCCAGCCCCATCAGTTCGGCCAGGCGGGGCAACATATCGTATCGCTGCTCGTCGGCCAAATTCCTCGCACCGATCTCGGTGCCCATATACCAGCCGTTGAACGGGGCGGCCGTATAGGAAATGCCTCCGATCTCCATCCTCATGTTCGATACGATCGGTACGGCGTACCACTTCAGCCGCAGCTCTTCAAAAGCGGGCAGCTCCGGATGCGTGAGCGGTACCTCCAGCACGATGTCCTGCGGAATCGGAAACAGCCGCGGCTCCCGCTCTCCGATCTGGATAACGAGCGGCAGCACGTCGAAGGGGCCGCCGTTTCCCCGCCAGCCGAGCTCGATGCACGTTCGGGTCAAGGCGATCGAATCGGGATCGCCGATCACCCCGCTGTCCGTCTCATAGCCGGCGTACCGGACGAGCTGGTAATTCTTTATATGCACCGCAAGCGCCGGATCGACAGCCGGGCGGAAGACGGTAATGACCGGGCGTATTTTGCCGCCGTTCGTCGCCTCTTCGATATGGCCGAGCAGCGCCTCGGCGATCTGCTCCTCCGTCTCCGCGTTTCTAGCGTCCCGCACTTGAAGCGTCTCCCAGAACAAACGCCCGATGCAGCGGTTGCTGTTGCGCCAAGCCATCCGCGCACCGTGCCGCAGCTCCTCCTGCGTGTGCGTATAAGTGCCCCGGTCCGCTATTTCCCGCATCACCTCAAGCTGCCGCCGCTCGGTCTCCTCGCTGCCGATGCCGAGCTCCCCATAACAGGCTGCGATAAATTGGCGTGCTTCGTCTAGCAGCTCCTGATGCTGTGTCATTCGTTTCGTTCTCCCGTCTGCTTCAGATAGCTGTATTATACCGAACCGAAGCGAGAGTCGACAAACGAGCACTTTGTGAACGTGCACGTGCATGTGCACTTTCCCTGAAACGTACGTCGCTGTCGCAAGCCCCGCGCAAAGTTTGGTTCCGCTCTCCCGGTCCGCTATAATACAAGTAGAAGATGCTCCAACATTCCGAACCATTTAGGAGGCGCAGCTATGCTAGTCGTTACGAATACGATCCGAATCAAGGCCGGTCACGGCAAACAAGTGGCGGAGCGTTTCGCCGCCGCCAAAGGCGTTCAGATGATGCCCGGCTTTATCCGCATGGAAGTATGGCTCGGCGAGGGCAAAGAAGGCGAAGAAGAACTGAAGGTCAGCACGTTGTGGGAAAACGAGGAAGCGTTCAAAGGCTGGACGTCCAGCGAATCGTTCCGCGAATCCCACCGCGGCGGCGGCGACAGCCGCGAAGTGATGCTCGGCGCATCGCTGAACAAATACGAGCTTGTCGTTTCGCATTCGCACGGCGGCTGATTCCGCTGCCGATAACCGCCGAAACAGAAAAACGCCCCGGGCCGTCATCCATCCTGATGAATACGGTAGCGGAGCGTCTTTACTTTAAAGCACGATGCCGACTTTACCGTCGTCGACCTGCACCTTGTACGTTCGCGTACGGACTTTATCGCTGAATACGGATTTGCCGGATTTGATCTCGAACTCCCAGCCGTGCCACGGACAGCGGACGAGCTCGCCCGAGCGCCCGTATTCGTATTCGTACACGGCGGACGGCAGCGTCGTCCCGCATATGCGCCCTTTGCACAGCTGCGCCCCTTCGTGCGGGCAGCGGTTATGCAGCGCGTATAATTCGCCCTGCACCCGGTATACGCCAATCGACCGGCCCTCGACGTTGACGATAATCCGCTGGCCTTCCCCGATATCCGCCGCTTCGGCTACATAAAAAACGCTCATCTCCCGCTGCCCCCTTACAAGTTGTACAGTTGTTTCGCGTTGTCGTAATAAATTTTTTGCCGCGCTTCCGGGCGCAGCTTCTTCAATATTTCCGTCGGCATGTCGTTGTCCCAGTGCGGATAGTCGCTCGAGAACAGCAAAATGTTCTCCGCATCGATCATATCGAAGATGGCGAGCAGCTGCTTCGGATCGTCCGGCTCCTCGATCGGCTGGGTCGAGAACAGGCAGTGGTCGCGAATATATTCGCTCGGCATCCGCTTCAGCCACGGCACCGTGGAGCGGAGCCCTTTGTAGTTTTTGTCGAGCCTCCACATCAGATGCGGCAGCCAGGCGATGCCGCCCTCGAGCATGACGAATTTGAGCGTCGGAAATTTCTCGAACACCCCGTCGCAGATCAGACTGATCAGATGCGCCATATAGTTTTGCGACAGCGACGTATGCCATTCCAAATATCTCGTCGGGTAGCCGGACGGAGTCGGCGCCATCGTCCCCCCCGCGCCCTCGGTTCCCGGATGAATCGCTACAGGCAGTCCGTGGCGGGCAGCCGCCTCGTAGATCGGATGAAATTGGCGCTGGCCGAGAAGCGCCCGCTGACCGCTGCCCATAATGACGCCGACCATGCCGGGATGTTCGGCCATTCGGTCGATTTCCCGCGCCGCCAAGAGCGGATCATGGGCGGAGACGAGGATCGAACCGCGGAACTGGGGACGGTTCGCCAGCCAATGCTCGGCGACGTAGTCGTTATAGGCGGAAGCGAGCGCGGCCCCATAGTCCGGATCGTGTATCGTCGATACGCCCATCAGATCGCCCGTCAAAATGGCACACTCGATATGGAAGGGCACAAGCAAATCTTCGGTCAGGAAATTGGGATCGGAGGCAGCCGGTCCCCCGGACGGCGGACGGCAGTCCTGGCGGTTGACGCCGATCGGATTATGGTAGCCGTGACCGGGCAGGCCGAGTCCCGACGACGCAACTCGCGATTTCCACGGCTCGGGCAAATACGGTACCAGGTCGTGCGCGCTTTTCAACGAATTATGGACATCCACATCGATAACTTTCATGTCATTGCGATCCATGATGGAGGTTCGCCCCTTTCGATTCGAATCGGAAGCGGGAAGGCCGCTTCTTTCTTCTACGTTTTCTATTGTAATAACGCGGCGTTTCGTTTACGATTGGTAATCATGTCATTTCTTTAACGATTCTTCGATTGTACTTAAAAGGAAGGGGCCGCTTCAGTATGCGAATATGCTTCATCGCGTTCCAGCAAGCCGTTAACGGAAAATGGAGAGTTCCTTTGTCGCCTGTTAAGGATAATGTCATTCTCCTTGTCATTAAAGGCACGGCGACCTACCAGTTTGGCGATCGGACCGTTAAGGTCGGCAAAGGCGAGGCGCTTTACTTCCCGCAAGGAACGGTCCGCTCGGCCGAATCCGACCCGTCGGACCCGATTCAGCTCTACTCCGCACATTTTAGGGATTCCTCACCCGATGAGCTGCCCCCGTGCGGGGACGAGCCTTACAGCTTCATTCAGCCGCTCGGCAGCGACTATTTGAAGCAGCGGTTTTCCATCCTGTACGAATGCTGGATCGGCAAAATGCCCAGCCACGAGCTCATTTCGCGCGGCATCTTATACGAAATACTCGGAATCGTCCAGCGCGAGCTGTCCGGCGGGTCGCACTCCTCCTCGCGCCGCAACTTGACCTCCCGCATCCAGCAGTATATCGTGCAGCGCTACCGCGAGCCGCTGAAGCTGGCCGACCTCGCCCGAGCCGTCGACCGGACGCCGACTTATGTATCCACCGTCTTCCGGGAAGTGACGGGCCGGACGCCGATCGAATACATGCACGAGGTGCGCATCGCCGCCGCCCACGAGCTGCTGCTGACGGGCGACATGACGATCGGAGAAATATCCGAATCGCTCGGCTACTGCGATCAGACGTACTTTAACTACATGTACAAAAAACTCGTCGGTCATCCCCCGTCGCATACGCTCAAAATCGAGCGGCCGCAAGTCGTGCAGCCGCCGAAGCTGCGGCGTCCCTAGCTACGCCTGCGCTGCACACTGCTCAACTTGCGGCGGAAAAAGCCTTTGCCGGCGGCAAATGCGGAGCACGCATCTGTCCCTGCAAAGGCTTGCCGATTACTCGTTCACACGCTCAAAGCCGTCCTATTTTTCCGTACGGATCTGATCCTCGATCTTCTTATTCGCTTCCTCCTCGAACTCCCGGAGCGCCGTGTTGACATCCTTCTTGCCGGTTACGACATCGCTGAACTTCTCCAGCATGACCGGGTCCGCCTGCGTGTAATAAGACGAATACGGCGAAGCGGCCGCGACCTTCTCGGGGAAAAACGCTTTGATGTTTTTGCCCTTGTAGTTTTTGTTGTTCGAGCCAAACACGTCCTGCACCGCTTTATCGCGGATAACGGTCGTGAAGCCTTCCTTCGCGATCTCCATCTGGTTTTCCACCGAGGTGAGGAAGGCGCTTACCTCAACCGCCTGCTTTTTATGCTTGCTCGTCGAAGTGACGTACAAATAGTACGGGTCAAATGCCGGTGCGACCCCTTTTGCCTCCGCATAAGTCGGCTGCGCGGCAACGTCCCAGTTGACCACCTCGGTATCCGGCAGCCGCCGCGACACGTTGGAATACATCGACCACATCGCCAGCGTCTGATCCTTCAGGAACATCGCCTCCGTCGCCGTGCCTTTCGCCATCGCGACCGTCGCCACATAATCCGGAATCGTGAAAAATCTCGAGAAATTGTCGAATACCTGCTTGATCTTCCCGTCCGTTCGCGCCTTGTTCGTGGTCGGATCGACAAGCGTAATCGGAAGCTGGCTCGTCTTCATCTGGAATTGCAGGTTTGTGCCGAAGCCGTAATATTTAACGCCGCCGTCGGTACGGCTCATTTTCACCGACAAGTCGTACGCTTCGTCCCATGTCATGCCGTCCTTCGGGTAAGTTACGCCGAATTTGTCGAACAAGCTCCGGTTGTAGAACAACATCGGAAACTGGGTAAACACCGGCAGGGCATAGATGCCGCCTTTGGCGATATCCCGCTGCAAATTGATCAGACTCGGGTCGAACCGGTTCAAGTCGAACTTGATTTCCTTCAGCGTGTCCGAGATGTCGGTTTGCAGCTTGTAGTTCAAAATATAAGCCGGCGTACCCGTGGACGTAACGAGCATCAGATCGATCGTTTCACCGGCCGTAATGAGCTGGTTCAGCTTGACGTTCTGATTGGAGATGAATTTCGGCGTAATATGCGGGAACTTGGCCTTGATCGCATTGCCGTACAGCGTCCAGAACATTTCATCCGTCCAGTTGCTCTGTCCTCCGTAAAATACCAGCTCGATCGGCTGTTTCGCCTCCTCCTTCGTCTTGTCCGCGCTGCCGCTGCCGGCGGAGCCGACGCTTTCTCCCCCGCTCTTGCCGCAGCCGGCGAGTGACGCTCCGATAACGGCCGCAAGCGCGGCCATTGTGATCTTTTTGTATGCTTTCATAGTTACCCCCGTTTTAGTATTTTTGCGTATACCACTTATGACCTACCATCAGGAAAGCGCTTTCCATGGTGAAACTGATCGTATATGCCGGGCAACAACTTTGCCCGCCAATAGGTCGTAATCCGATCTCGGTTTCAAGCCTGTTTCTTTTTTCCAATCCCCTCCTGTATACCCGCCCGGGAAGCCCCGATGCATGTTTTTACACACGTAGAGCCGTTTGCGAGAACGGTAGTTTGGGCATTCGTTCCCTTCGGAAAAGTTCGCGAATTCTACTTTTATTGTAATCAGAATGATCCCGACGTTACGATTAGTAAATATTCGACTTTATGAGGGATTCTTCGATTTTACGAAATCTATATAATCGCCGAACAAAGATGAAGTCTCCCGTACCATCTACCTGACCACGGTAAGTTAAACGATTGATATTCCCCGAACAGCATGTTATTATGTATCTCATCAAACCTGACTACGGTAAGGTGAAACGAATGAGTCGAAGAGAAGAGATCAAAAAAGCCGCCGTCGGCCACCTGCTGCAATTCGGCTATGAGGGGACCAAACTCGCGGATATCGCCGACGAGGTCGGCATCAAGAAGCAGTCGATGTACGCCCACTTTCAGAGCAAAAAAGAGCTGGTCGTGGAAATTCACGAGGAAGCGACGAAGCAGGAGATCGCTTTCCTGACTTCTTTTTTCGACGAACACCGGGGCACTCCGCTTCGCCTGCTGCTGGAGACATTCGTCGCCGAGATGAAGGACCGATTCGCGGATAATCGCAACGTCAAGCTTATGTTTCTGATGGCGTTTATGCCGCCGGAGCCGCTGCAGGAGCTGTTCTGCACGATGTATGAGCTGTACTCGCACCATCTGCTGCATCTGCTGGAGCTCGCTTTCCGGCACGATCCTACGGTGCGGGCGGACCCGAAGGCGGGGGCGCTGGCGGTCCATACGATTTACGAGGGACTGACGGCCAAGCTTATTTTCGGCACGCCCGACTATTACATGCAGGCTTCGGAAGCTACTTTTTCTTTACTGTGGCAAGGACTTCAAGGGGAACAACAATGAAACGTCTCCCGAAAGAGACGGGGCGGGCAGTCCCGCTTCGGCAAGGGGGATCACTGAGGTGCAAGCATGCAAAACGCAAACGGCAGCTTATCGGGGCTGGAATCCGATTCCATAGGCAAAGTATTCGTCCGGTATTTGATACCGTCCTTGGTCGGGATGCTGATGATGTCGGTCAACGTCGTCATCGACGGTATTTTCGTCGGGCAGCGGCTGGGGGAGGTCGCTCTGGCCGGAGTTAATGTGGCGGTTCCGGTGTTCTCGCTGTACATCGCGATTTCGCTCTGGGTCGGCATCGGGGGCGCTACGATCTACTCCGGTCATTTGGGCGCCCGGCAGCTCAAGGAAGCGCGCTCCGTCTTCACCCATTCGCTCACGCTCATTTTCAGTCTTACTTTGCTGCTGGCCGGGCTCGCTTTTTTGTTCCGCTACAAGCTGGCCGGTTTTCTGGGCGCCAATGAAGATACGATGCCCTACGTGATGGATTATATGAACGTTCTGCTGATCGGCGGCTTCGCCATCACGGTGCAAAATGCGTTCAGCGTATTCGTGCGCAACGACGGCAATCCGAACCTTGCCATGATTTCGCTTGTTATCACGGCCGCCTGCAACATTGTGCTGAACTATTTGTTTCTGTTCGTACTGGATTTCGGGGTGGCGGGTTCGGCTCTCGCCGTCGTTATCGGTGCGGCCATCGGCGCTTCCGTGCTGTTTCTGCATTTCCGGCGTCCGGCCGCTACGCTGCGCTTCGTGAGACCCGGCCTGTCGTGGAAGCTGGCGCAGCGCACGTTCGCGATCGGCTTTCCGAGCTTTCTCGCGGAGGTCGGCATTGCGGTGTTCACAGCCGGCTACAATATGGCGATGGTGCATACGGCGGGCACGGTCGGCGTATCGGCGTTCTCCATCCTCAACTACGTACACAGCGTGATGCTGATGGTGTTCATCGGCATGGGCTCGGCGATTCAGCCACCCCTCAGCTATTACCGCGGAGCGAAGATGGCCTCCCGGCAGCGGGCGCTTATCCGCATCGCCGTCACGACCGCCTTCGGGACCGGGCTCGCCGTGCTGCTGGTCGGTCTTACGTGCGCCGAAGCGATCGTTTCGGTATTCGGCTCGTTTGCAGGTGAAGTGCGGCAGATGGCGGTTACCGGCATCCGGCTTTTCTTTATCGGGTATATGTTTATGGGCGTTAATTTTGTCATGATGACCTATTTCCAAACATCCGGCCAAGTCAAAATGGCGACCTGGATTACGATCGCCCGGGAAATGCTGCTTATGGTCGCCCTGCTGCTGCTCCTGCCCCGTTTCCTCGGCACGACCGGCGTATGGCTCAGCATCCCGCTCTCGGAGCTGATCGTGCTGATCACCGTGTACGTTTACGTGCGAAGGCGCTCCGGCGGCGGCTCTGCGACTGCCGAAACGGCTTGAGCGGTCATCCGCTTGATATGGTCGATCGATTGCCTGGCGAATTCGTCGAACACGTCTCCGTCGCCGCTGCGGGCAGCCGCCTCGTACGGATTGGAGATGCGGGGCAAAAACTCCATCGTCACATGCCCGCGATAACCGATCTCGACCAGCGTGCGCATCGCCTGGGCAAAGTTGGTTTGGCCGAGTCCGGCCGCCTCGCGGGTATTGTCCGCAATATGGACGTGCATAAGTCTCGGCGCGATTGCCCGCAGCGCCTTGATACTACAACGCTCCTCGATGTTCATATGGAACAGGTCGGCCATCACGCCTACGCTCGCGACACCGGTCTCATCCGCCAACCGGTCCGCCGCCTCCAGCGTATTGACCAGATACGTTTCGAACCGGTTCAGCGCCTCGATCGCCAGCCGAATCCCTCTCGATTCGGCATAAGCGCCCGCTTCCCGCAGGCTGGCGACCGCCCCCTCCCACTCTTCCTGCCGGGTCGTGACCGGCCCGTGTTTGCCGACCGGCGTGGGCACGACGATAACGACGGACGCCCCGAGGCTCGCCGCCATATCGACGCAAGCCTTCACATAACGGACGGCGCCGGCCCGAATCGCCGGGTCCGGATGCGACAAGTCCCGCTCCGCCGTGTAAATGCCGCAAATCGACGTGCACGCCAAGCCGTGCCGCTCCAGCTCTGCGCGTACCGCTTCCGTTTCCAGCCCGTCCGGCTCGCCGGCCAGCTCGACTCCGTCGTAGCCGAACTTCGCCAGCCGACGCAGGCTCGACTCCAACGCTTCGTTTCCGAATATCCATTGCGTGGCGCTATAGGTGAACATGCTCGGAACCCTCTTTTCGCAGCCGCCAGCTTCGGCGGTGTTTTGGACGTTCTTTACAAATCTAGCGACAACCGCACCATATCGCGGAGAAGAATGCCGTTTTCGTAAATCTCCTCATCGTAATGCCGCACGAAAAAGTCCCGGTCGATGCCGGTCATGCGAAAGCCGCATTTTTGGTACAGCGCAAGCTGTGTCACGCCCGTGCTTCCAGTGCCGATCTCGATTGTCTGGAAGCCTTGCTCCCTGGCCGTCGCAATCGCGTGCAGGACGAGCCGCTTGCCGATCCCTTTTCCCTGCTCGCTTTCGGCTACGGCAATGTTGACGAGCTCCACCGTTCCGGGTCTCGTCGGCAGCAGCACGTACTCGCCGAGCACTCGTTCTTCGCTTTCGCAGACGAACGTTTGCCCCCGGCGGATATATTCCTCCACAAGCTGCCGCGAAGGGTCGGCCAGCAGCAGCAGATCCAGCGGAGGCGTTTCGTGGTCGTTCAGCTTTCGTATGATCATCCTGTTCACCTTATCCGTTCCTTGTTGTATGTGGTATTGGGTCTTATTCTATCATTGTAGCACCCGGCGCCGTATGCCGAACATGGAGGATTGCGATTTGATGCGGTGAGTTGAGGTCCATTTGTGCAATCCGTTGGCGCGGTCTGAGTCGGCAGCATAGCACACTCTGTGTCCGCAATGTGGCACAATCTGTATCCGCTGCACAGCGCTCGCGGTCTGTGTACTCATCTTGGACGCGGTCTGTGTACGCGCGGTGAGAAGCTGGCCTGGTCGTGTGCGTACGTTGTGCCCTCGGCGGTCGTCCATGCGCAACCGTCCCTGCCATAGCAGTCTTTTGGGGCTGTTATTGGGGCAGCCACTCCCCAGCGAGGCAATAGCAGCCTTTTGGGCCCTCTATCCACTAGATATCGCCAGGGTTCTCCACTATACCGGCCATATAAGATGCCCTAAAGACCCCTATTGCTCCAACATCCCCTAAGACGAACAAAATAAGATGTGCAAAGGTCTGCTATCTCTCGAGACACACCCGGCAGCGGGCACTCCACTCCCTCTCCGCACAGGCGCCAGAGCCCGGCAAACAACAAGAAAGCCGCCAATGCGGCACTTGCTGCATCGGCGGCGGCTGTAACAATCAAACCATAATCTTGCAAATGTCGTTCGTAAACTCAACCGGATCCTGCACCGGCAAACCTTCGATCAGCAAAGCCTGATTATACAGCAGATGGGTGTACAAGCTCAGCTTCTCTTGGTCTTGGCCGTACGCCTTCTTAAGCGCCCCGAACACTTCGTGGTTGACGTTGATCTCGAGCACCTTGTCGGCTTGCACGTCTCCGCTGCCCGGCATCGCCTTGAGCACCTTCTCCATCTCGATCGACAGCTCGCCTTCGGCGGACAGACAGACCGGGTGAGTTTTCAGACGCTTCGACGCTTTGACGTTTTTCACTTTGTCCGCCAGAATCGTCTTCATCTGCTCGAACAGCTCTTTATACTCGTTTTCCTCCGCCTCGGACGGCTTGTCCTCGCTATCGATGCCGAGATCTCCGCTCGAAACCGACTTGAATTCCTTCTCCTTGTACGACATCAGCATCTTGATCGCGAACTCGTCGATATCGTCGGTGAAGTACAAAATTTCGTAGCCTTTGTCGGCCACCATCTCGGTTTGCGGCAGCTTCTCGATTCGCTCGATCGATTCGCCGGTCGCATAATAGATGAACTTCTGCTCCTCCGGCATTCCCGATACGTACTCGTCCAGCGTCACGAGCTTCTTCTCCCTGGAGGACGTGAACAGCAGCAGATCCTGCAGCAAGTCCTTGTTCGCCCCGTAGTCGCTGTATACCCCGAATTTGAGCTGACGTCCGAACGCTTTGTAGAACGTCTCGTACTTCTCTCTTTCGTCCTTCAGCAAGCTTTGCAGACCACTTTTGATTTTGCTCTTGATGTTTTTGGCGATCAGCGTCAGTTGGCGGTCGTGCTGCAGCATTTCGCGGGAAATGTTGAGGGACAAGTCCTCCGAATCGACCATCCCTTTGACGAAGCTGAAGTAGTCCGGCAGCAGGTCCGCGCACTTGTTCATGATCAGCACGCCGTTCGCATACAGCTCGAGCCCCTTCTCATACTCCTTCGTGTAATAATCGAACGGCGTATTTTCCGGGATGAACAGAATCGCGTTGTAAACGACCGCGCCGTCCGCGCTGACGTGGATATGCTTCAGCGGTTTGTCGAAGCCGTAACGCTTCTCCTGGTAGAAGTTCTCGTAATCCTCCGACTTCAGCTCACTTTTGTTTTTGCGCCAGATCGGGATCATGCTGTTGACGGTTTGTTCTTCCGTGTAGTCCTCGAACTCGTTCTCTTCGCCTTCCTTCGGCCGCTTGCCGGTAATGTCCATCTTGATCGGGTAGCGGATGAAGTCGGAATATTTCTTAACGATGGCCTTCAAGCGGTACTGTTCCAAAAATTCGTCGTAATTGTCGTCCTCGGTATTCGGCTTGATCTTGAGCGTAATTTCCGTGCCGACCGCGGCTTTCTCGGCTGGCTCGATCGTGTATCCGTCCGCGCCCTTCGATTCCCACTTGAACGCTTCGTCCGAGCCGAGCGGCTTGCTGATCACCGTAATCTCATCGGCAACCATGAAGGCCGAATAAAAACCGACCCCGAACTGGCCGATAATGTTGTGGCCGTCCTTCGCTTCGTTTTCTTTCTTGAACGCGAGCGAGCCGCTTTTGGCGATAATGCCCAGATTGTTTTCCAGCTCGTCCTTCGTCATGCCGATCCCCGTGTCGGAAATAACGAGCGTACGGTTTGCTTGATCCGCGGTGATTTTGACATAGTAGTTGTCTTTGTCGAAGACGAGATTGTCGTCGGCAAGCGCTTTATAATAAATTTTGTCGATGGCGTCGCTTGCGTTCGAAATCAATTCGCGTAAAAAGATTTCTCTCTGTGTGTAGATCGAGTTGATCATCATTTCCAGCAATCGTTTCGATTCCGCTTTAAACTGCTTCTTGGCCAAAATGGAATTCCCCTTTCGCTAACAAAAATAGTGATTACTCCTATTTTAGCACTCATTGGGTACGAGTGCCAATCGTTATTTTTATTTAACACGACCTCTTTTTCCGTGTCAATATGTTGAACAGTTTTATTCTCCCGTTGCTTGAACGGCCATTTTCGAGTACGATAAAAAAAGAGACCGTACGGTCCGGTTTCAAAAATGGAGGGAAAAGGCTATGCACGTCCAAATCGTTTTGTTCGATGGTTTCGATCTGTTGGACGCCTTGGCGCCGTATGAAGTATTCTGCGCTGCAGCCATGTATTCGGGCGACGCCGTCAGCGCCGAATTGGTCACGGCCGAAGGGGCGAGAGCGGTAACGAGCGGCACAGGCGGGCTCTCGATTCAAGCCGCCGGCAAGCTTGATCCGGATAAAGGCGGCATCATTCTCGTACCCGGAGCATCCGGAAACGTCGAAGGCGATGGACCCGACTCCGTACCGGCGATATTGGCAAGAGCGGCGGAGAGCGAATTGACCGGTCTGATCCGGCAAGCGATCGGACGTCCGGACGTTGTCGTTGCGACGGTTTGCGGGGGATCGCTGCTGCTGGCGATGGGGGGACTGCTGGAAAACCGCCATGCCGTCACGCATCATCTGGGCATGGATGCGCTTCAGGCGACGGGAGCCATTCCGGTTGCGGCCAGAGTCGTCGATGACGACAGCCTGGTTACGGGCGGGGGCGTAACGTCCGGTCTGGACGTGGCGCTGTATTTGGTGGAACGCGAGCTCGGGTCCCGCGTCGCGATTGCCGTGGAGAAGCTGTTCGAATATGAGCGAAGAGGGACCGTGTGGCGTTCGGTCGGGCTGGCTTCTTCATCACCGGTTTCGCCGCCTGCGGAAGCCGCCGAACAAGCTGCGGAAACGCACCTGAGCGATCCGGTGCCGGAAGCCTGCACCGCTCCATCCGATGCTTCGGATTTCGCGGGAGTTTGGGACACCCTTATCTCCACCCCGATCGGCAAAATGTCCGTCCGGCTCCACATCACGTCCATTAACGGCCGGATAACCGGAACGGCAACACAAGGCGACGACGTGGCCGACATGGAGAATCCGTACGTGGAGAACGGCCGCCTCATCTGGACCCAGCGCGTGACGAAGCCAATGCGCCTCAACTTGCGATTCGAGGTCACCGTTCAGGGACGCGTCATGTCCGGCTTCGCTAAGGCGGGGATGCTTCCCGCTTCCAAGCTGTCGGGGGCAAAGTTGACCGAATAACGCCTGTGGAGAGGCAGCACCCGCTCCATTTTGCCAAAAGCCGGTCACGCGCGTCGATACGTTCCCAGCAGCCGCTCGATCTGCTTCGTCGCATAAGCGACATGCTTGTTGTCGCGGGTCAGCCTGCTCGCCATAATGGCGCCTTCGATCGAGGAGAACACGAAGGAGGCTACCGACTCGGTATCCATATCCGGGGCGAACTCCCCGCTGGCTACCCCCTGCTTCAGCAGCCCTTCCATAAATCCGGACATTTGCTCGTAAGCGCCCAGCGCGCTGTCCCGCATCACCGGAAAGGAATGGTCGCTCTCGACGGCGGTATTCAGAAACGGGCAGCCCCCCTGGATCGGCGGATTGTGAACCGTATCGCGGTATACGCCGCACATGGCGATGATTTTCGCCGTAACCGTCTCGGCACCTTCCATCGCTTGGGCGAAATGAGCCCACAGCACTTCTCCCGCATATTCGAAAGCGGCGAAAGCAATCTCCTCCTTGCTGGAGAAGCTGCGGTACAGCCCGCCCTTCGTCAGACCGGTCGCGTCCATAATATGCTGCATCGTCGTTCCGGCATAACCGTTCTGGTTAAACAGCTCGGCCGATTTCATAATAATGTGCAGTTTCGTTTTCTCGCCTTTGCGCATCGCTTTTAATGTCCTTTCTCCCGTCGCCTGATCTTCATTTACCGACTATTTTAACATGGATGGCAAAGGACCACACAATCCGCTTTCGAGATGAGGTACACGTTATGGTCAAAGGCCAATCGCTCTACCGCGTTATGGTGGTCGTCACCGCCGTTTTTATCGCATACGTGCTGTACGCCAATTTCATTCACGATCCGGAAGCGTCGCGGTTTCTGGGCCATAAAACGGATATGAAACGTCCGATCAACGTTCCGGTTTGGCTGAACGTAATGACCGTCCATGTCGCATTCGCATGTGTCGCTATGGTATCGGGCGCGGTAAACTTTTCGAAACACGTCATCGCCGATTACCGGAAGCTGCACCGGATCAACGGGTACGTGTACCTGGTAGCCGTACTGGCAGTGGTTCTTACTTCGGGATATATGGCCCCGTACACAACGGGAGGCAAACTGAACAGCATCGCGTTCAATATGTTGAATATTATATGGCCGGCCATGACAATAACCGCCATCGTCCAGATCAAAAAGAAGCGGCTCGATCGCCACCGCAAATGGATGATCCGCAGCTACGCGTTTTGTTTTACGAACCTGTTCATCCACTTGATCACGTTCCTGTTCCATAATGGACTCGGCTTCGAGTATGCGGCCAGCTATACGATCGGGGTTTACGGTACGATCGTGCTGCTCTTTCTGCTGGCGGAGCTGGTCATCCGGGCATTTCCGATGAAATCGTTATTGAAAAGGTAGCCTGCTGGACCATCCCGAAAAAAAAATTAATAGTGTCGGCAAGTTTCTACTGGCCGATCTCAGTATTTGGTATTTATAATGGTTTTAGGAAAGCGAGATTCCTTTTTACCGCAAAGGGGGGACTTTAGTGACACGCGAATCGGCACGTTGCGGAAAACCTTCTTCTTATGCTCCGGCCGTACGTAATCAGGAAGGGAAGGAAACGTTACCATCCGACATGGAAGCGGGGCACGCCTCGTTAGCGCTGAATCCCAGGATGGCCGGCTATCTGCAAAGGTCGATCGGCAACCGGGCCGTAGGCGCTCTGCTCCATAATGGGTCATTCGGCAACGGGGCGGCACGTACGACTCCTGCCATTCAGAACGAGCATGCCTTGCCGGAGTCCGGCTCCGTCATCCGTCGCGATATGCTGAAGTACGATCAAATCCCCGACCCGAAGACGCATAAAAGATGGTCGCCCTTTCGTACCCCGAAAGGCGTGGGACGTGAAACGGACGTGGAGGGGGCCGGAGCGAAATGGACAACAAACGTTACGTGGAAAGCCGCCGATCACGACGACGGCGTCGAGATGATCGCCGACCCGTTGGGACCCGATCATCCGCTCGGCAGCCAGCCGGGAAAGGACGGCGTCTGGAACGATAAGCGCAAAAAACAGGAGGAACGCGCCGGCAATAACACGGAATACGTAGCCGGACATTTGCTGAATGACAATCTCGGCGGCCCCGGCAACGACGCGCGCAATTTGGCGGCCATTCCAAAGGTAGCCAATTCCCAGCATTCGAGCAAAGTCGAAGACAAGATCAAATCGATCGTAAACGACCATCATGGCTGGGTGTACTACAAAGTATGGACCGATCAAGTGCAGGATACCGCGGCTCGGTACAAGCCTTACTATACTTCGGCCCTACACTGCGAGTGGCATCAGCTCGACCCCGTGAACAAAACCCCGATAGCGGGCACGGACGGAAAGGTCGACATCGCCATTCCTCCGCCCTCGTATTACAATACCGGCAATACCGGCCTGCAATCGGATCCGGTTTTGAACGGAGCCGGGGTGAACAAGTCGGACAAAGGAGCCGGAGCGGCCTGGTCCCGCTTGTCCCGCAAGGAAGTCGTGCTGACCAATTCGGACGACCTCAGCTCGGCGGCGGCGGTCATGAAGCCGATCCAAACCGTTCTCGACCAGATGGGCGTTAGCGAATACTTGCTCGATGTCGATCACGGCGCTCTGAAGAAAAGCTTATCCTCCATTACGCTTGCGACGGCGCTGAGCACGGACGAGAAAAAAGCGAACGACATTGTGAAGCGCGAATTGAAAGTTTTGGAGGATCTGCACACCAAGTCGAAGCTTGCGGATTATCCGCTGCCGGACGAGCTCCGCTGGGCGCTCGAGAAGGCGCCGCAGGAACGCAAGAAGCGGTTCGATACCGTTATGAACGCAACCGGAGATTTGTACAAAATGATCTATGAGGCTACCGCTGCGGCCGATTTGATGTCGGACGTGCAGAAAGCTTTCGATCAAGAGGAAGAACCTCGCCAAAACGTGGAAAAAATGTGCGTCCGCTTGATCGAGGTTGCCGTGGAATTAAAACGGCAAAGGGACGAGGCCATGAAATCGTCGCTTTCGCTGGCCAACCCCTTCATGTCCATGCACGGGCTTCCGGGCATCGATACGAGTCAGCCGTTCCCGGATCAGTTGAAGGCTGTGCAGGAACTTGAACCCCTTAATGTCCAGGATATGGATGAAGTCGAGATGATGTACGCTCCTATGTCACCGTATCGGACGGAAATGGCGGAGGAGGAAACGACGAAGGAATATCCGGGATTTATCCCCCGGGGTTCCAGGACGGTACAACAGCAGCTCCGCTCTAATCAAACGAAGCTGAAGTCGAGCAAATTCCTTAGCGGGATGAAAAAGCACGGTCAACCATACTCCTCTCAGCAAGCCCATCAATATGACCGGAAGCTCATCGATTTGATTCGGAGACATAAAAGTCCTAACGATCTGCTCGTCCCAATCACTGTGCTTCGTCTCACCATCGGACATGAAGTTCCGCAGTTGTTGCTCGACTATGTGAACGCGCGAAGCAGCAACGATGAAGACGCACAGGAAGATGCCAAGCAGAAAATACGCGACAGCTATGCGGGTAACGGCCTTAAGTATCAAAAGGCATTCGCGGAGCTGTCCAGGCAATAGGCCGGCAGCAGAAGTCGGCCAAACGGCTCGGCCCGGACGGAAAAACACACCGACTCTCGCTCGAACGGATGCCTTGCGCTGAATCGCGCACCTATCGTTCGACGGACGTCGGTGTGTTTTTGGCTTCTTTACTTTCCGCTCATGACCTCGGCTACTATCGCCCCGTCTACCCGTATCTCGATTTTTTGCGGAACGAGATAGTATGGACTTGGGATGCGTAACTCGGTCTGGTAGCCTTCCTTTCTGTGCGCTCCCCATAGTAATGGTGCGACGATCGGATCTCTGCCGGGGAGTCGAATCTCGGCCGTCGGCCATTTGTCGCTCAGCGACTTCCCCTCGTAGTCTTTAAGCTGAAGATTCAGCCTTAGAATAAGCTCTTGTTTATCGCTTATCGCTTCTTCCACCGTGACGGATGACGATGAGGGTGAAGCATACGTACGCTTCAGCGGATTTTTATGAATCGGTTTGCTTGTCGTGTAGCCCTCATATCCTTGACCGAGCCGGCCGTTTTCATTTTTGCCCCATATCCAGATGCGCTTTTCGTCATCGACCGCCAAGCCATGAATTCGCCCGACCGAAACGCTGGTGAAATGCCCGCCATCCGTAATTCGCTCCGGCACGAAGCGGATGCTTTCGCCCGAAAGATTTGTATCCGTGCCCGAAATGCCTACTCCCCACACCCAGATGTCGCCTTTCTCATCTACAGCCGCACTGGCCTGATCTCCGGCTGCAATCGCCTTGAAGGCGGGCACGCCGGGTAACATGGTCGCAACCATACTGTAAGGTGTTTTGCTGCCGAGGCCGAGCTGGCCGTACCGGTTCACTCCCCAGACGTACAGCTTGCCGCTCTTATCCAGAGCGAGGGAGTGGTCGTAGCCGGCCGCAATCGCCACAATGTTCTTAAGCGGAACCCGCTCGTTTCCTTTGCTCGTCATGACCTTCCCAATTGCGCCATCGGCTTTCCCTTGGCTTCCCCACGTCCATACTTCTCCTTCCCGGTTCAGGGCTAGAGACGTACCGAACCCAGCGGACACGGCGACGATATCGTCCAGCGGTCTCTCCCCATTCATGACCTGGACCGGCTTGCCGCGGTCTAACTCGGTCCCGTCGCCAAGCTCGCCGTACCGATTGCTCCCCCATGCCCATACTTTCCCTTTCCCGGTTAGCGCCAGCGTATGGTCATATCCGGCAGCGACAGCGACAGCTTTAACCGGTTCTCCGTCACCCAGGATGACCGAAACCGCAGCGTCATAGGGCACTGTGTTCCATTGTCCTAGCTGTCCCTTTTCGTTGTCGCCCCAAGCCCATACGCGGCCTTCGTCGTCTACTGCCGCGCTATGGGCGAAACCCGCGCTGACCTGCACGATATGCTGCAGCGAACCGCCTGGTAACCGGCCGATTTGCGGAGAAGAGGAGTACCTGTTGCGGACCGGCGATCCGAACGACCATACCGTACCATCTTCCTCCACCTGTAACGAGTATTGGTATCCTGCGGTAACCTGCGTTCCGGCGTTGCCCGTCTTCTCCTCCGCCGCGTAGGCAAACTGCGAGCCTGCCAGCATCGCGGCCAGCGTCAGACCGAGCGTCTTGCGTTTCCACATTTCTTTTCTCCACCCCTCAAAGTCTTTACTTATTAGACTTCATTAGGAGAAAAAAGTTCCACGAATTCTATAAAAAACCCATAATTTAGTTGATCCCCGCAAGCACCATTTCACTCCAGCCCGGCTCATTTTGCCGGAGGCACCGCTTTAGATTTCACCAACGCTTCTTGAGATCTGGCCTCAATGGACTTTAATGCGTCGTCCCTTGACTTTTGCTTAGCAAGCACTTCGTTTATTTCTTGTTCCAGGGCCGCGTTAAACAGCGAATAAAAATCGGCCGGCAACCGATTCAGGTCGGTTCTAAACTTATTTTCCGCCGATCGCAACATATAGAAACTTTGCAAACTGTGCCCGTCCCTCTCCGTCATGTAATTAGATCGGGACAATAGTTCGTTAGTCGATCGGGACTTAAGTTTCGCAAACTCATCGCCGTTAATGAATTTCACGAATTCCCACGCGGCCCGGGTATTCGCCGTTTTGGCATGGATCGATATGATTTGGGAAACCGTCACTTTACTGCTTAGATCAGGATTTTGCGGATCAACGGGAACGGTGACCACATCCCAATTGGTTAGTGCGGAGTCCTTCAAAACGGATTGCGATAATTGCAATTTGCTGATCAGAAAATAACTGTCTATGGTCATAGCCGCACGCTTCGAGACAAATAGATGGCTTGTTAAAAAATCGTTCACATTTCCGGATAAACCGCCCGGTGCCGAATCGGATGATTTGTAAAACGCTTTGGAGTTCATAGCCCGAACCAAAAGCTCAACCGCTTGTTTCCAGCCATTCGTTTGAAACGTAATTTTCGTAAGATCCGAATCGGCAAATCCAAGACCGAGTGTACCTGCAATTTCATTTAGAACGCTGATGGTGGACGTATTCGCTCCAAAAGCAAACCCATATATTCGGTTATCCCCTTGATCTTCTGACGGAAACCGTTCAGTCAGGTCCAAAACTTCATCCCAAGTCATTTTATTTTTCGGAAACGGTACGCCGTATTGTTCGAATAAATCTTTGTTGTAGAATAAAACATAATTATTGAAAGAAGGCGTCAGGCCGAATAAAGCCCCGCCGCTCTTCCCTTTAATAGTTTCTAACACGGAGGGATGAATGTTCTATATATCAAACTCACTTTGTTTGATGAGGTTTTCTAAATTCATGAGCATATTCTCATTGGAGAAAGCTTCGTATTGTTCCGTAGGTAAAAAAAGAACATCCGGGTTTTCCGTTTCGATCAACTGCCTAATCTCTTGCGTAGACACAATACTTTGCGTTGGAACAACATCAAATTCAACATTCGGGAACTTGCTATTGAAATAATTGCCGTAATTATTGAAGAACGTATTTTTATTTGGGTATAAAACTTTGATTGCGGCTTTCTCTTGGGTCTCCAAGCTCTTTAGCTTCGTTTGCTCACCAGTATTCTTAGGATGATCTAAGCATCCAACCAGTTGTACGATTAGTATGATCGCCAAAGCTAATCTTGCCATTACATTCATCATGAGCTAGCCTCCGGCATTGACTTGTATGCCTATCATATCATGTGAATGAGGAGGATGTTCTAGATAATTCCATTACAGTAAATAGATTCAGGGCAAAGCCATTGTTCCCGCCGATATGTTCCTTCCAAAGAAAAACAGCCCAACGCTTCGAAAGCGTCAGGCGGCAACATGAAACCCCTCAAAGCGAAATCACCCGCAAACAGTCGCGAATCTCCTGAACCGCGGAAGCATTCCGCCATTCCTTCCGGTAGCCGAGACAGGCGCAGACCATCTCCGTCCCTTCATCGGCATACGTTTTCCGGTAATGGACATGGCCCATAATGCCGTAACGCACGCCGTAACGACGGTACAGGTCGGCATACTCTGTGCTTCCAAGGAAGGCGTTGAAGTACGACCACTGCGGGTGGGGCATCGGCACTTTGAAATACGGATGCGCCAGCATATGCGTGACCATCACGATCGACTTCCCTTGATGCTCCGCCAGCTCCCGCTCCATACGCTCGTAAAAATACCGGTGGATATCGCGGTTGCTCCTATCCCACTTCACATAAACGCTGTCCTGCCACGTCCGGTCCATCGCATGCATCCGTTCGAAATCGGCGAACGAATAATCCGGCTCGCCCATCGTGTAGTCGTACCAGCCGGAGTTGCCGATGACGACCCAGCCGTTTCCGAGGTCGTACGGCTTCTCGCTTAGGCAGCCATCGAACGTTTGAAACTGCCGGTAAATATGCCACGTATCTGCGATTCCGTTATCCTTGCTCCAATAATCGTGATTGCCGGGGACGAACAGGACGGGAAAGCCGCACCGCTCCTTCAGCCAGTAGAGCACATCGAGACTGCGGTTCATGTCGTTCGAGATGTCTCCGGCAATAATCAGGCCGTCCAGCCCGCGTTCGTCCGCAACTGCAAGCAGCGCTTCCTCGATCGGCGGTTCGCCCGCCAGTTCGTTCAAATCCACATGCAAGTCGGATATAACGCCTATGTTCACGTTGTACCGTTCGCCTCCTTCTCATATAAATGGCAGCTTATTTCGTGTCCGGGACCGACTCGCTTCAATTCCGGAGCGACGCTGCGGCAGCGGTCCGTCGCCAGCGGGCATCGCGGATGAAATGCGCAGCCGGAAGGCGGATCGATCGGGCTCGGCACTTCGCCTTGAAGCGTCACCCGCTCCTTCCGCATTTTCACGTCGGGGATCGCCGAGAACAGCGCCTTCGTGTACGGATGGAGCGGCTCCGCTCCCTCGCGGCCGACCTCGAAAATTTCCACCATTTTGCCCAGATACATGACGCCTACCCGGTCGCTAATATACTCCACCACGTTCAGATCGTGGGAGATGAACAAATACGTCAAGCCCCGCTTCATCTGCAGCTCCTTCAGCAGGTTCAAAATTTGCGATTGCACGGACACGTCCAGCGCGGATACCGCCTCGTCGATGACGATGAACTTCGGCGACAGCACCAGCGCGGCGGCGATACCGACACGCTGCCTTTGCCCGCCGCTTAATTCATGCGGATACCGGCTCGCATAGCCGGGATCGAGCCCGACCTGCTCCAGCGTCTCGGCAACGATCCGCCGTCGCGTCATTTTGTCGCCGATCCGGTGAATGATCAGCGGCTCCTCCAGCGTCCAGCCGATCGTTTTCTTCGGATTCAAGGAGGAGTACGGGTCTTGGAAAACGATCTGGACGTCCCGCCGGAGCGACTTCATCTCGCCGGCCGATAGTCCGCCGAGCGGACGGCCTTGGAAGTATAGCTCTCCCTGCGTTTGCTTCACCAGCTGTACGAGAAGCTGGCCGGTTGTGGACTTGCCGCAGCCGCTCTCGCCGACCAGCCCGAAAATTTCTCCTTCTTGTATGGCAAACGACACGCCGTCGACCGCTCGCAGCACCTGCCGCTTCTCCAGCAACCCCTGCTTCGCCAACGGATAATGCTTCGTCAGCGCGTTTGCCCGAATCAGCGCCCCGCTCATACGGCCCTCCCGCCGTCCGCGTACAGATGGCACCGGACCCGGTGATCGCCATGCCCAGCAAGCGTCTGCCGCAGCTCGGGAGCGATTCTCTCGCATACGTCCGAAGCGCTCGGACAGCGTCCGGCGAACGGGCAGCCGCCCTTCCGGTCCGTTATCGCAGGCACCCGGCCCGGAATCGTGTAGAGCGCGCTCCCCCGCTTGTCCGCTCCCGGCAGCGACTTCAGCAGCCCGGCCGTGTACGGGTGTTTCGGATGATCCAATATCTCCTCCACCGGAGCGTCTTCCACAATATATCCGGCATACATGACGATCACCCGCCGACACACCTCGCGGATTACGCCAAGGTCGTGGGAGATGAACAGAATCGCCGTCCCCGTCGAACGGTTCAACTCCGCCAGCAGATCGAGTATCTGTGCCTGAATCGTCACGTCAAGCGCCGTAGTCGGCTCATCGGCGATAAGCAGCTTCGGCTTGCAAATAAGCGCCATCGCGATCATGATCCGCTGCATCATCCCGCCGGACAGCCGGTGCGGGTAGTCGTCGTACAGCCGCTCCACGCGGGACAGGCCGACCTTGGTCATCATTTCCAGCGCGAGCCTTTTCGCTTCCGGCTTCGAAACGGACAGATGGGCCATCGCCATCTCGGCGATCTGCTTGCCGACCGGCATGAGCGGATTAAGCGCGGACATCGGATTTTGGAAAATCATCGCCGCCTGCTTGCCCCGAACAGCGCTCCAGCTATCCCCGGACGCCTGCTCCATCCGCTTACCGTCCAGCATAATGCCGCCCTTCGTCATCG
Organism: Paenibacillus ginsengarvi; assembly: GCF_003626695.1. Taxonomy (GTDB): domain Bacteria; phylum Bacillota; class Bacilli; order Paenibacillales; family NBRC-103111; genus Paenibacillus_AB; species Paenibacillus_AB ginsengarvi. The sequence goes on along the minus strand of NZ_RBAH01000020.1, from coordinate 86,729 downwards.
CCGCAGTGCCGGGCAAGAGGCCCATGACCGATAGCGACGTCAAGCTTTTGCCGCACCCGGATTCCCCGACGATGCCGACCGTTTCCCCCGCACCGACCTGAAACGAGATTTGCTGCAGCGCCGGAACCACTCTCTTCCCGATCGTAAACGAAACTTCCAAATCGTTTAGTTCCAGCAAGGCGTTTGCCATGACGGACCTCCCTTAACCTTTCTTGTCGTACACGTCGCGAAGCCCGTCTCCCAGCAGATTGAAGCCGAGCACCATCGCCGTAATGACCGCGCCCGTAAGGAGCACGTACCACGGAGCGTTCACGATGAACGGCTGGGCTTCGCTCAGCATGCGCCCCCAGCTCGGATCGGGCGGCTGAACGCCCAATCCCAAGTAGCTCAGTCCGGCTTCGGCAAGGACCGATCCGGAGAACCGCAAAGAAGCGGCCACGATAAGCGGCGATGTCATATTCGGCAAAATGTGGTGGAAAATAATACGCAGCGGACCCGCCCCTCTCGCCGTCGCCGCCTTGACGAAAGCGAACTCCTTGTACTGAATAAATCCGCTGCGGGCGATTCGGGCGAACGACGGAATGCTCATGACGCCAAGAGCGACGATCGTATTGCCCAGCCCGGGGCCGAATACGGTGACGAGCATAATCGCCAGCAAAATGCCGGGGAACGCCAGCTTCGCATCCATAATCCGCATGAGCGCTTCGTCCAGCCAGCCGCCCGCATACCCGGCGACCGCGCCGATCAGCAGGCCGAAGACCAGCCCGATCGCTACCGACAGGAGGCCGATCAGAAATGCCGTTTGCGTTCCTTCCATAATGCGGCTGAAGATGTCCCGCCCGAAATTATCCGTTCCCCACCAGTGGGCGAGCTGAGGCGGCGCAAGACGCAGCGACGTGTTCATCTCGTTCGGCCCGTACGGGGTGTAGAACAAGCTCGTTACCATAAGCGCGAGCAGTGCCGCGATCAGAGCGGCGCCGATCAGCAGCGGCTTGCTGTGCAGTAGCTGTTTCCATTTCATCTCGTTCACCTTTTCAACCGGATGCGCGGGTCTATGACCATATACAAAATGTCGACGATAAAATTGATGCAAACGACGATGATCGCAATGTACAGCACCATCGTTTGCAGCAGCGGCAAGTCGCGCGTGCCGATCGAAGTGATCAGCAGATTGCCGAGTCCCGGCAGCGCGAACACATTTTCCACGACGATGCTGCCTCCGAGCGTATCCGCGATCAGCAGGCCTACGATCGTCAGCACCGGAATGAGCGAATTGCGCAAAATGTGCCGGTACATGACGATGTTCTCGCGCAGCCCCTTGCTTCTGGCGGTGCGAACGTAATCCATACGCGACTGATCGAGCAGCGTGTTGCGCAAGTAGCGGATCACGACAGCGATGCCTGGAACGGCGAGCGCCAGCGCCGGCAGGAACAGCGACTGGAACGCCCGCAACGGATCTACGCTCCACCGAACATAACCATAGGTAGGAAATATTCGGAACGTAACGGAGAATAATAAAATCAGGATAAAGGCGAGCCAAAACGACGGAACCGCGAGACCGAGCTGAGTGAGCATCGACAGCAGCAGCGCCGACAGCTTGCCGTCCTTCCGCGCGATATAGATGCCGAGCGGGACGCCGATGAGCAAGGTGAGCCCCACGGACAGGAGCGCCAGCGATACCGTCACGGGCATACGCTCCGATACGATGTCGGCTACGGGACGATGGTAGCGGAGCGATTCGCCCAAATCGCCGGTAAACGTATCCTTGATCCAGCCGATGTACCTTTCCACCGCCGGACGCTCCAGCCCCATCGTTCTGCGCAGCTCGGCGAGCTGATGCGGGTCCGCATCAACGCCGAGCACAATCTGCGCCGGATCGCCGGGCAATATTTGAAACACGAGAAACGTAATGACCGATACGAGCAGAACAGTAGATAGCAAAGTCAGCAGCTTGCGGATATAAAATCTCACCGAGCGATCCCTCGTTACTTCGTGTAGTACATGGCGGCGAAGTCGTATTTTTGAACCGGGTACATTTTAAAGCCGTGCAAAGTGCTCTTCATCGCCACCGAACGGCTCGGGTCCATAATATAAACGGCGGCGGCCTGCTCGGTCAGGATCGTTTGCGCCTGCTTGTACAAGTCGGCCCGCTTGCTTTCGTTAATTTCCAGGCGGCCCTTGTTTACGAGACCGTCGAATTCTCTGTTGCTGAATTTGAAGAAGTTTTTCGCATATGTCGTCTCATAACGCCCCAGTACCTCGTGCGGATCGAGCTTGCCCGTCAAACCGACGATCGTCGCTTCATATTTCGCATTGTTGTACACGTCCTCGAGCCAGTTGCTCCATTCGATCTGCTTGATCGTCGCCTGAATGCCGACGGCCTTAAGCTGCTCGGCGATCACTTGCGCCGTGTCTACGTGGAACTTGTAGTTGGACGGAACGGTAATCGTCAGCTTGAAGCCGTTCTCGAAGCCCGCTTCCTTCAGCAGCTTTTTCGCTTGCTCGGCGCTTGGCGCGTAGCGCTTGTCGAGGCCTTCCTGGTAGTACATCTTCATCGCCGGGCTCATGTTGGAGCCAAGCTTGGCGCCGTTTCCTTCGGCAACAGTCTTAATAATTACGTCCTTGTCGATCGCATAGTTGATCGCCTGGCGCACCTTCACGTTGTTCAGCGGCTCGACGGAATTGTTGAGCGCCAGAAGCTGCACCATGTTTTGCGGCCCGGATACGATCTCGAATCCTTTGCCGAGTTGAAGCGCCCCTTGCGCGGAGATGCCCGGCACCATGTCGATATCTCCGGATTTCAGGGCGAGCACGGAGGCGTTGGCGTCCGGCATAAACTTGAATTCCACGCGGTCTAGCTGCGGCTTGTGGGCGTTATCGTAGAAGCTGTCGTTTTTCTCCAGCACGAGCTGCTGGCCCGGCGCATACGAAACGAACTTGAACGGACCGGCGCCGATCGGCTTCGAGCTTTGCGTCTCGTAGTCTTTCGGCACGATGGCGACGATGTTGGCCGCGAGGAAGGCCGCGTCCTTCGCCTTCAGCTTCAACACGACGGTATAGTCGTCCGGCGTGTCGATTTTCTCAATCGCGGCAAACTTCGAGGAGAGCGGCGCTTTCCCGCTTAGCCCGGACAATTTGGCATAAGAGTAGTAGACATCCTTCGAAGTGAGATCCGCGCCGTTATGGAACTTGACGCCCTTCTTCAGGTTGAACGTATACGTCAAGCCGTCTTCGGACACTTTGTACGATTCAGCGATGGCTGGAACCAGGTCGCTGTTCTCGCCCGCTTCGAACAGGCCGTCGAACACGTTGTCCATCATCGAGCCGGTGTCGGTCGCCGCAGACAAGTAAGGATCGAGATTATCCGGCTCGGTCGCCATCGCGACCCGTACGGTGCCGCCTGAAACTTTCTGCCCGCTGGCAGCGGGGGTACCGGTTCCGCTTCCAGTTGACGGCGAGCCTGAAGCGCCATTATCCGTTTTGCCGCAACCCGCCATCACCAGCGATGCGACCATCAGGGCGGAGAACCCCGCCACGAACGTTTTCCTCAGCTTTAACATGGGTAAATACCCCTTCCGCTCTCAAATGTGGATGTGCATACCGCAATAAGCCAAACGAACAAGTCCTGCATACTGCCGCGAAGCTTCCTCCGCGAGCTGGTTCAAATCTCCGTAATGAGGAAAATGCGTCAAAACCGCTTGTCCCACGCCGGCCAACGCCGCGATACGCCCGGCCTCCCCGGCCGTCAAATGCCATTTCATGATGCCGGCCTGCCGGTCGTAAAAGCTGCTTTCGATCAGCAGCACGTCCGCGGACCGGGAAAACTCGATGACAGCGTCGCAGTAACCCGTATCGCCGGTATAAACAAGCGTCTTCCCGTCCTCCAACGTCAGCTTGACCGCAAGACACGGAATGTCGTGCACCGTTTCGGCAAATTCCAACTTCGCCGTCCCGATCCGAATTTCCGTACCCGCCCCGATCGAGTGAACGCGGACGTAGTCCGGGTAGGCGAAGGCGAGCTTGTCCGTTTCATCGCCGTTCACATATACGTCGAGCGGCCGGGTCCGCCTGCCGATCTGCATCAGAATGAGCATCGCGAACTCCAGACTATAGATGTCCGCGATATGGTCGGCGTGCGTGTGCGTCAGGACGACGGCGTCCAGCTCTTCGAGCGGACAGTCGTTTTGCAGCCGGGCCAATACGCCGCTGCCGCAGTCGAGCAAAATGCTGCTGCCGCCCGTCCGGACCAAATAACCGGACGTCGCTTCGTTTTTCTCGGGGTAAGCGCCCCAGCAGCCAATTACTGTAATATCCATCCGAGTATCCTTTCCCGCCTGAGTCGCATCCGTTATTTCGACCGATTCGTCCATTCGAAGTTGTCCTGGAACGCCTTGAACATCACTTCCATCTTCTCGATGTTGAGCTTGACCCGCTCCTTCTCCAGATGGGAGATTTCGTTGATGAGGGCGTTCACGACCGAGAGCGGCGCCGTATACGAATCAAGAAATCCAGTAGATTTACATGCCGCCAGGAGCGACAGATCGGCCAGCTTTGCAAACGGGGACAGCCCCGAGTCGGTCAGCGCGATCACCTTCGTTCCTTGCTCCTTCGCCAGCGCCGCCACCTTGAGCGTACGCGAGCAATATCTCGGAAAGCCGCACGCGAACACGACATCGCCGGGTTTGATGTAGGACGCGTACTCCGCAACACCTCCTTGGGGAACGAGCTCGCAATTGCCCAGCATATATTTCAAGACGAAGCTGAAAAACGAGGTGACCGACAACCCCATCCGCCAGCCCGCGATCCAGATCCGGTCCGCCGCAAGCAGCATTCGGGCGGCCTCGTGAATATGGGCTTTGTCCGTCCACGCCATCGTTTCCCGCACGTTCTCGATTTCCTGCACAAAATGCTTCTCGATCCACGAGTCCTCCTGACGGCTCGTCGAATGCAGGAAATTGTTAACCGCCCGCTGATCCTTCAGCACATGACGGCGCAAATCCTGAAGCAAACCCGAGAAGCCGGGATAATCCAAAGCCTGCGCCAGCCGGTGCACCGTCGCTTCGCTGACCCCGGACTTGTCCGCGATCTTCTGTGCCGATTCCATCACCGCATCCTGCATATTGGCCTGGATGTAGTGCGCTACCTTCTTCTGCGCGACGCTCAGCGCGTCGAACTGTTCTTCGATTCGTTCCTCGATCGTTAACATGGCGAAACTCCTTACCGGTTCATCTCCATCTCCAGCGGCAGCCGGGCGTGTCCCAAATACTCGGCAACGTCCTGGATGCCGGCGATGACAGGGTGGTACGACAGCTCCTCGATGCCGCGGTTGCCGTGAGCGTTGATGAGCAGGCAGTGCATGCCGACTTTCTGGCTCCCGATGACATCGTCGTAATAGTTGTCGCCCACATAAAGCGATTCGCTTGCCGAAACACCCACCTTGGACAGCGCCAGCCGGAAAATGTCCGGATGCGGCTTCTCGATTCCGACCTCCGAGGAGACGACGATCTCGTCCAGCAGCTCATCCAGCCCATTGCGGGCCAGCACCGTCCGGGCCGACTCGTCCCAATTCGAGATCAGGCCGAGACGGTAGCCGAGACTGCGCAAATATTGCAGCGTCTCCCGCGCTCCGTCGTAAGCCCGCCACTCCACCGGGCATTCCTGCGCCATCGAGCGCTGCGCCTGCACCACTTCCTCGATCGGCAGCGACAGCCGCAAAAAGTAGTTCAGCGTGCCGATATACCAAGGGAAAAACGCCCGGCTGTCTTTGCCGAGAACGCCCGGATAGTCCCTCATAAACAATTTGTCCGCCCGGTGGTAGGCGATGGCGATCTCCCCGACGTTCCGGAACACGCCGAACCGCTCCAGCACCTTCTGGTACGCTTCCTCCCGGTTCGTTCTCACCAGTGTGTACCCCAGGTCAAACCATACGTATTGAATCATTCCGTCTTCACGTCTCCCGCTTCCTGTAGGATTTCCTTCATCCTTCTCGAAATGTTTTGTTTCCTTCATCTTCATCATAGGTAGCGAGTGTTCGCGGAACGTTAATTGCAGTTGGAGATTTCGTAAAAGTTGGGGGAGGGGGAAAATAAAATGCCGAAGAGTCCGGGGACTTTTCGGCATTTAGGGGGTTGATGGTTTATGGGGTTTAAGGTTTAGGGGGATAAGCGAATCTGAGTGGGTGGCTGGCTTTTTGTGTTAAACTGGTATATTGCGCAATCATACTACGAAGGAGATGCGATTGCGCAACCTCCTCTAAAATCTGAATTTAAATTATTGCTGAATTAGCAACTATTCGGAGAAAACGAATAGTTCAAACAGAAGGCCAACGACAATTCATTTTTATGAAATTAGAATATTTTTCTTCATCTACGCTTAAGTGCAGAAGTTTTCGTAAATAATGAAGGATTGCGAAGCGCAGCAACGAATACGTAATTTAGGCGGTGAGTGCGTGGACAATCAGATAAAATTGAAAATAGATGCAGTATTGGAGAGTCAAAATGGAATGGCCCGAACAAGAGACTTTTTGAATGAGGGTATTACCCATTACTACATCAAAAAGTTGGAGTCACAGGGCGAGATTATTCGTGTAAAACAAGGTCTATATCGGCATGCAGAATTTAGCAAGGGTACAATAGACGAGTTGGTTGAGGTTTCAAAACTTGTTCCTAAAGGGGTCGTCTGTCTGTTGTCCGCTCTCTCCTTTTATGAACTGACAACCTATAATCCTTGGGAGTATCAAGTTGCGATTCATCGCGGCAGTAAAAAGCCGAAGCTTCCCGGCCATCCCCCAATTAAAGTCTTCTACCTTGCAGATATACAATATAATCTTGGGATAAACGAGGTTCATATTGAAGACTCCTCTGTTAGTATTTATGATCGTGAGAAGACCATTTGCGATATCGTGCGATATCGAGAGAAGATTGGTATCGACATAATGAAAGAAGGATTGCGAAATTATCTCCATTCCCCTTACAAGAACATCACGAAATTGGTTCAATACGCGGATAAATTGAGGATTCGTACAGTTCTTCAGAAATATTTGGAGGTGTTGATCTGAATGAGCGATATTAAAAATGTCCCCGCATCCGTCTCTGAACGCCTGAAGAATGTCGCACGTCAATCAGGGAAAGCATTCGATTCTCTACTCCTTCTCTACTTCCAAGAACGATTCCTCTACCGATTATCCATTTCGGATTTTAAAGACAAATTTGTTCTCAAAGGTGGTCTGTTTCTATTCTCCCAGACGGGATTTAAATCTCGCCCAACGAAAGATGCTGACTTTCTTGCCAAACAAATTGCAAATGATTTAGAGAAACTCCAGAGTTCATTCACGAGCATATGTTCAATCGAAGTACCAAGCGATGGCGTTGTTTATCTTGTAGATGAGATGACAGTCGAACGGATAAAAGAGGATGCAGACTACGAAGGTGTTCGTATTAAAGTAACTGCATTACTTGGACGAACTCGGAAAGTACTACAGTTCGATATCGGCTTTGGCGATGTGGTTGTCCCTAGGCCGCAATTAATTGATTACCCCGTACTTCTGAATATGGAAATGCCCAAAATAAGAGCTTATTCCAAGGAATCCGTCATATCGGAAAAATTTGAAGCAATGATCAGTTTGTCTGTGATGAACAGTCGAATGAAGGATTTTTACGATATTTATACGCTGCTGGTGGCAGAAGACTATGACGGGCGGGTTCTGTATGAAGCCGTATTCGAAACATTTCAACATCGTGGAACCATTTTAGAAAAAGAGCATCCCTTGTTCTCTGAGGAATTTGTTCTTGATGCAAACCGCGTCAGACAGTGGAATGCTTTCCTGAAGAGGACGGGGATTAACCAGGCTCTTGATTTCAAAGAAGTGTTAGGAGATATCGTTACATTCTTGGAGCCTATCTATCAAAGTGTTCTTGGGGAGCAAGAGTTCTTTGGGATATGGGATGCTGTAAAGAAGAAATGGTCTATGTCGGTCCTAAATAAATAGTACCGTATTTTGATCCATATATTGAAATGAGATAAAAAGGTAGACACAAGGTTTCAAAAACCTCATTCTGCCTTTTCACTCATTTTGTCCTCGTAGGTGAAAGATGCTTACTAAAGGCAACGCTTGGTTTTGTTATTTGTTATCTCCATCGATTCGGAGTCTACTTTACATTTGGCTCTTCTCATAAAATCAATGGAATACCGTCAAAGACAAAGGCTCTTGTATAGAAAATTAACGCCAAAAAACACACCCGTCAGCGACGAATGTGTCCGCATCCTTACCCATCTATGCTCTGGAGACTTCCGCGCGCAATCGAACCGAAAGAACCGAAACCCAGCCGAACGCCACCACACCTGCGAATCCCATAATAACGCCAATCCAGCTATTCATGGCCATGCCAACTCCGATCAGCACAGGAGCGAGAATACCCGTCGCCACACAATAGGTCCTCCAAACGCGATCACCCTGTACAGCAAACTGACGGGCAAACACAAAACAGGCCGCAACCAGACAGATAAAGGCCGTAAAAAAGGCCATAGAATGGACGGCCGCCGCGCTGCTCATCGACGTCGGTATCCCCTCGGGCGCACCGGGAGGAAAGCTGAGGCCAGGATCCGGACGAAACAGCCCGGCTCCAATCATGCCGATCCCATATATCCCGATAAGCAGCGGTCCCCACACGCTTCCTTTGCCGCCCCGCAACAAACCGCGAATTCCTATGGCCGCGAACACCGCGAGACAGCCCGTGAGAATAAAATTGGCACTCTGTATCCAGCCCAGCTCCCCCAGCGTTAAGGTGCTGATGGCGTGACGCCTAATATCGAAGCCCGAACGCGTGAACACTTGAACGATGGCTACCGCGAAAAACAACGGCGCCGAAACCGCCCCGCCGATCAACAGCAGTCTATTCAGCCGCAATTTGCCCATTTGTACCATTCCCATTTGCATCCTATTCTCCCCCTCCTATTATTCTCCCAGAAAAAATGTCGCAAGCTCCGCCGAGATGAGATTCGCATCCAGCTTCTTTGTGTGGCCCAGCCCCTTCTTGCTTGCCAGCTTCGAGCTAGGGAGCGCCTTGACCAACGCCTGAGCGGCTCGACGTAGCGAAGCCGGGCTCTCCGTGCCTTCGAGCACCAGCGTCGGCATCCGGACCGTGCTCCATTCTTCCGCGCGCAGCGGCTTTCCGGCCATATGCCCTTCGAGCAAAGCCGCATCATAAGGGAGCGTGTGCGCTACCGCCATCAGAATGGACCATACGCCCGGCATCAAGCGCATGAGCCGTACGACGAAAGATGGAGCGCCCATCCCTTGGATCATAAAATAGCGGATCGCTTCCGCACGGCGATTGCCGGCAATAAGCTCCGTTACCTGCTTGTAAAAATCTTGAGGCGGCCGGCGGTCCGCCGCATCGACAACGAACGGAGGCTCGTGCAGCGCCAGTTTCACGATGTTAGCCCCGCTTGCCGCCGCTTGAAGGGCAAGAACCGCACCGGACGACAGCCCCCATACATAAGCCGAACCGCCTGCCGCCTCGATCAAAGCCTCAAGGTCTTCGACCTCTCGTTTGGTGGCATAAGGAGACCTGTCTCCGCTCTCCCCGCGCCCGCGACGGTCATAATTGTAAACCGTGAACCGCTCGGATAGCTGAGAGGCCATCTGCACCAGTCCCGGAAATTGGCGATAGCTGAAAGCTCCTCCGACCAAAATAAGCGCCGGGCCTTGCCCCGTTTTGTCATATGCAATCTGAGTGCCGTCTTTAGATGTTGTCGTATACATGGAATGGCTCCTTTGCCGAGTAGATTTCCGCTTCTCTATATAAGGCGACGAACGGCGGGCGAGAGAATCGACACGTTTTCAAAAAATATTTTTGTATCTGCAAAAAAAGAAACCGCCCCGATAAGGGCGGCGATAGGCGGCGTCGGTTATAACGTACTGGAAGCTTGCTGCACGAATTCGGTTAACATTCCCGCATCGATCTGCTGACCGCTGCGGAACTTGATCGTCTTCCGTTCCGGAGGACCGTCGAACAAACCTTCGGGCAGCTCCAGCCCCGTCGCGTTGAAGATCGTGAAACTAACAGCATCCTTCGAGGTCGAGATCACCGCCGCATACTTTTTGTTTTTCAGAAAATGAGGCTTGTTGTACTGGATGCGCTCCAAAACGTCCGGAATCGCGTTATGCACGACTTGGCGCAAATCTTGGCACAGCCCGACTTGCCACGGCTCTTTCACTTTCTCGATAAACTCGGTAACCTCTGGACTCATTCGAAATTTCCCCTCTCAAGTTGTTATTCCGCAGCGCAGTCGGAAGCGCGCTTTAAGAGCAGTTCGCGTTCCTTGTCATTGCGCGTAAGTGTAGCGGCACGTTGGAATTCGGCGCCAGCCTCCTGCTTGCGCCCCAGCTTCAGCAGGAAGTCCCCTCGCACGCTGGGCAATAGATGGTAGTTTTTCAAGGACGGTTCTTGCAGTAACGCATCGACCACTTCCAGGCCCACAGCCGGTCCGAACGCCATCGACAGCGCAACGGCGCGATTCAGATCGACAACAGGCGATGGGGCGACTTGGGAGAGAGCATCGTACAACGCCGCGATCCGGACCCAGTCCGTCTCCGAACCCATGCGGGCACGGGCGTGGCAAGCTGCGATCGAGGCTTGTATCAAATAAGGGCCGAATGCTTTGCCTAGACGCTCAGCTCGCGCGATCGCGGCCAGCCCCCGGCGAATGAGCAGATGATCCCATAACGCCCGGTTCTGATCCATCAGCAGAATCGGTTCCCCGCTCGGACTCACCCGCGCCCGGAAGCGGGACGATTGAATCTCCATCAAAGCCACAAGCCCGTGTACCTCCGGCTCCCCCGGCGTCATCTCGGCTAATACCCGTCCAAGCCGAAGCGCCTCGCTGCAAAGCATAGGCTGAATCCAGCTTCCGCCGGAAGAGGCGGCATAACCTTCGTTGAACATGAGGTAGATGACCTCCAGCACGGACGACAACCGCGCGGCCAATTCGTCCTTCGGCGGCAGCTCGAACGGAACATTCGTCGCCGCAAGCGTGCGCTTCGCACGAACGATCCGCTGGGCGACAGTCGGCTCCGGAACGAGAAACGCACTGGCAATCTCCTCGGTCGTCAAGCCGCCGAGCAGCCGAAGCGTGAGTGCTACCCTCGCCTCGGCGGAAAGAATCGGATGGCATGTCGTGAAAATGAGGCGAAGCAGATCGTCGCCGACCGGATCGTCGAGCGCCTCGTCCCAATCCGGTTCGTGCTGCCGGTCGATCTCCCAGCCGAGCTCCTCGTATTTGCGGTCGCGCAGCTTGTTTCTGCGCATATGATCGATCGCCCGACGTTTAGCGGTTGTCATTAGCCACGCCCCCGGATTATCAGGTATGCCCGTCTCCGGCCATCGTTCGAGCGCAACAAGCAGCGCATCCTGCGCCAAATCCTCGGCAAGTCCCACATCGCGCACCATACGTGCCAGAGCGGCAATGATCTTGGCCGATTCGATTCTCCAGATTCCGGCGATGGCGCGGTGGACGGCGGATTCCTTCACGACCTCGGCTTCCTTGTAACCTGCTCCTGCATGTCATTCAGTTTCGCCAACGCCTCCGGGTCCTGGGTCAACTCAGGAGCTTCGAACACCTGTCGCAGTTCGATCTGCCCTTGACCGAATCCATGCGGATCAGGCATACGCATAGCCCACTCGATCGCCTCTTCCCTCGACTTCACCTCGATCAGCGTAAAGCCCGCGATCATCTCCTTCGCTTCCGTGAACGGACCGTCCACCACCTTCGGCTTGCCGCCCGGTTCGGGATAAGCTATGCGAATCGCACTCGAACTCGGGTGAAGCCCTTCCGCAGCGACCAGCACACCGGCCCTCGCCAGCTCCTCGTTGTATCGCGCCATCGCATCTAAAAGCTCCGGGCTCGGCAGAACGCCTGCCTCGGAATCTGTTGTTGCTTTTACGATCATCATGAATCTCATTATGGATCTCCTCCTGGTTTTGGTTTGCTTTCTATATTCACAACGAACGGGAGACACCGGAATCGACAGGGGGCAAAAAGTTTTTTCTAAAACTTTTTCAATGCGTGCGGGCGGATTCCCTTCTTGAGGAAGGTCGAAAGATTTCCCAGACTAGGCTTGAGGTTCATCATACACGGATTTGAGGTGGTCTCAATGGCAAAGAGGATGATCCCTATGTCACTCACGATGAGCAGCGCAATGCGAAAAAGGACTCTTGCGGAGTCCTGCACTTTGGGGTTTGTTGTATTACATTTTCGTTGTTCAACCGACTTACAAATGCTACCATAATACAAAAAGACGATAGGACAAGAACTTTTAAACATTTAAGGTCCTTATCCTTCGACGACGGTGACTATTTATGAAGAAAACCATTGTGCTTTTTGGTTTGGTTGTTGCGGCAATTGCGATGCTTTTTATGGCAATAATCTTTAATAGCAGCAAAGACCCTCATTCGGCGCGTCATGCCAAGGCCCGAACTACAATTGAACAATTTTATAATGCCTTTAAACATAATATCGGAGACACTATTCCCTATCTCACTACTTCCCCTGCGTACTTGGCAAACTATCGATTTTATTACGGGGATATTCAAGGTTATACCATTTCATCGATCAAGGATGCAGATTCCGATCATAAAATAGCAGTCGTACAAGTTAAAACGGAAAAAAGCGATGGAAGCGAAGTTACATACACGGACACCTTACAGCTCGCGGAAGTAGGCGGTACATGGTTGATCAGCAAATATACAACCAACAGTACTGAAGGCTGGCCGACTCTGCCTTAATAACTAACTTGGCCTTTGCAGCGACTCCTCCCCACTCTGCCTTGGTCCATGCAACCCGCCTCCATCCGGGTACAACGGACATCCACTTCCTACTTCGCATCATGAAAAATAACGCCGAGACTGTATCTCGTCCCCGAAGTCACCGTGCTCACGCCATGCCGCAGCGTCGTTCGGTAGTACCCGCGTGAGCCTTCGACCGGGCGGTAATTCGTCGGGAAAATCAATCCCGCGCCCTGCTCGATCGCAATCGAGTGCCCGCGGCTTTGGGCCCTGGGCCGCTGTTCTACAAGCAGAAATTGTCCCCCCGCGTAATCGACCTCCTGCTGGTTCAAGGCAAACACCACTTGGAACGGGAAATAAACATCGCCGTACAAATCCTGATGCAAACAGTTGTATCCCCCGGCTTCATATTTCAAAATTAGCGGCGTCGAGCGCTCTTGGCCTTGCCTATGGCAGTCATCCAGAAATTCGGCCAGCGTGTCCGGGTAGACGGCATCTTGCCCAAGGCGCTCGAACCAGCGGTTGGCCGTCTTCGCAAGCTCGGGGTACAGCCCTTCGCGAAGCTGCTGCAGCACATCCGGGAGCGGCGACTCGTAATATTTGTACTCGCCGAGCCCAAACCGGTAGCGGGCCATGCTGATCGTGCTGCGGAACCGCTCTTCCTGCCCGTACGTATCCATTAACTCCCGGCACTGCACCGCATCCAGCAAAACGGGCAGCGAAGCAAAGCCCTGCTCGTCCAGCATCCGCTGCAAGGAATCCCAATCGAGAGCGGTCAGCCGCTGCGCCAAGCTTTCAGACATGCAGCGCCCCCCTCTCAGCCGTGGAACGGTCGCTCGCGGATAAGCCATCGCGCTCCAGCCGCAGCAGCTCCGTTTTCATCTCCAGGCCGCCCCGGTAACCGGTAAGTGTGCCATTTTTGCCGATGACCCGATGGCACGGTACCGTGACCAGCACCGGGTTTGCGCCGATCGCCGCCCCGACCGCCCTAACCGCAGCCGGCTTGCGAATCCGTTCGGCAATATCCGAATATGAGCACGTTTGCCCGTACGGGATGTCGCGGAGCGCATTCCAAACGTCGAGTTGAAACGAAGTGCCCCGCAAGTCGAAAGGAACCGTAACGCTCGTGCGACGCCCCTGCAAATATTCGCTCAGCTCCGCGGCATACGGCTGCAGCCTCTCCTCGTCCCGAACCAACGTCGCCCCCGGCAAACGGCTGCTCACCCACTCGCTCATTTCCTCAAACGGCTTGTTCGGCGAGCCCACATAACAAAGCCCCGCCGATGTCGCCGCCACATGCAGTGTCCAGCCCCTATAAACAAGCAACGTCCAATATACAGTCATGTCAGATTTCGCTCCCACTCGGAAGCACCTCCTCGATCGTTTCGTTATTCGCTTTGCGGTAGTCGCCGGGCGTTTGCCCCGTGACTGTTCTGAACAATGTAGTAAAATACGCCGGATTCGGCACCCCTACCGCCAGCGCAATATCCGCAACCGTCCGGTTCGTCCGAAGCAAAAGCTCGGCCGCTTTCGCGACTCTCGTCCGCTGGACATACTCGACCGGCGTTTGTCCCGTGATCCGCTTGAACGTCCGGTGCAGATGGTACGGACTGCCGTGGCACATATCTGCGAGCACATGCAACGTCAACGTTTCGGCGTAGTTCGCCTCGATGCAAAGCTTGATCTGAGCTACCCATTCCTGATCGGGCAGACGCTCGCCGGTCGGCTTACACCGCTTGCACGGCCGAAACTCGGCGTCCAGCGCTTGCCGTGCGTTCGAGAAGATGCGAACGTTCGCCCGGTTCGGCTCCCGAGACTTACAGGAGGGCTTACAAAAAATGCCCGTCGTCCGCACCGCATAAATAAACCGGTCGTCATACGAAGCATCGCAGCGGACAATTGCCTCCCACAGCTCCTCGGGGATCGGCGCTGCTTCTTCATCCTTCCGTTCCGTGAACCCTCGCTCCGGATTCGCAAGCACCGTCACATCTGCCCGCCCTGACCTCTCCACTTTCCATCGTCCAACATCATTCCGCCCGTTCCCGTTCCCGACCGGCCTCCGGTCAGCTGCAGTACCTTCCCGTCCTTGCCCTTCTCGCGGCTTCATCGGGATCACCTCCACCCCCAGTATACCCCGGCGAGCGGCCGTGTGAATCGTTTTACGAATAGAATAGCAAGATATCGAAAGGGAGCTGGGCCGTTTCTATGGTACAGTAATCGTACAGAGAAACGGAGGATGGACGATGAAACAAAGCCAGAGTACGGAAAACGCGGAGTGGGACGCTCCGTATGTAATCGGCGTCACGACGATGAGCATTTACTGCTTCCCTTGGTGCAAAGGGCGGCCCAAGCCGGAAAACACCGTTCGTTTCGAAACGAGAGCGGAAGCGGAGCAAGCCGGCTACCGGCCCTGCAAATCATGCTGCTCCACCCTGCCTCCGGGCGCTTGGGAAGATCATAAACACGAGCTGAAGCTATTCGTGTCGGGGCCGTTCAGCTTCGAACAGAACGTGAGCTACATGTCGCGGTCAACGAACGAATGCTTGTTTCAAATCAAGGACGGAAACATATATAAAGCGTTGTCGATCGAGGACGAGACGCCTGTTGTGGAAATTCGGGCGGATGACGAGCAGACGATCACCGTCCGCTTTCTGGGCGATACGACACCCGCCCGCAAATGGGTACGCGCCGCCGTCGCGCGCTACGTGAGGGATTGGCTCGACCTCGATACCGACCTGCTCCCTTTTTACGAGATGGCCCAAACCGACGCCCTGCTGCGGCAAGCAATCGTTTCGTTCCGCGGACTGCGTACGATCGGCATTCCCGATCTGTTCGAGGCACTCAGCTGGGGGATTATCGGGCAGCAGATCAACCTGGCGTTTGCATATACGCTGAAACGACGGCTCGTCGAAACATACGGCCGCCGAATCGAATGCGAAGGAGAGACATACTGGATCTTCCCGACCCCGCAGCAAATCACCGGGCTGACCGTCCAAGACATGGAGCCGCTGCGCATGACCGTCAAAAAATGCGAATACCTTATCCACGTCGCCGGGCTGATCGCCGAAGGCAAACTGACCAAAACGCAACTGCTCGGCGCAGGCAGCGCGAAAGCGGCGGAGAAAACACTCACCCAAATCCGCGGCATCGGCCCTTGGACGGCCCATTACGTCCTGATGCGCTGCCTGCGTTTCCCTTCGGCGTTCCCGATCGACGACGTCGGCCTGCATAATGCTATCAAGCACGTGCTCAGCATGGACCGCAAGCCGATGAAGGCGGAAATCCTGGAGCTTTCCGCCGGATGGACGAACTGGGAGTCGTACGCTACCTTTTATTTGTGGAGGTTTTTGTACTAGAGGGTGGTAATATGAAAAGAGTGGAAAAGCCGCTTCCGTCGTGTGACGTAGCGGCTTTTGGGTGTTTTTGCGTAGCGCTCGCCGATCGCGGACTTTAGTCAGAAGCAATGAACATCGACGATTCCCGGAAAGAGGGCGTCCGCTTCTTCCCCGACAATCTTCGCAAGTTGCAGCGCTATCGGTAAGCTGGCCCGGCTTTGCCCATTCTCGATTAACAAGTACCGGTTTGGCGACGAATACCCCAGCCTCATCGCCAGTTGCTTGGGCGTTAGCCCTCTCGCCCGCCTCGCTTCCCTCAGACGATGATTGATCTGCCCGAATCTCCAGTCATGATTCATTCCGAAAAGTGTATCGTTCGTTCAATGGCAGGATACTTTAGCGATGTCGGATGCGCCAGTGACACCGATACGAAGCACCGGTCCTCGTTAACAACCAACTGCTTGTGCATCGTCTTATACGTCACGCCGCCCATCGATACCGAATCCACCACTTCCAGGGCAAACAACAGCTGATTGACGTTCGGGACGTTTGTTTCCCAGGTTGAATCGTCTGGGAAGACCCAGTGTATGTTCATGGGGAAACCTCCTTTAATGTATATTGGGTAACATGAAATCAATAGAAGATCAATTAATTTGTAATTTATTTACTTTTTGTTGAATACTTTATCTGTTATTGGTTAGTATAGCAGAATGATAATGGTTTTAAAAGGAGTAATCCATCTTTGAGTGAACAGCCCATTATCATTAAACAAATCATTGGAAAAACCTTAAAGGCTATACGTATAAAGCAGAGTTTGAGTCAAGAAGATTTAGCACATGAATGCGGCGTAGATCGATCGTACATTTCTATGATTGAGGTAGGACGTAACGAACCTTCCGTTTCTAAAATATTTGATCTGTGTAGAGGGCTGAATATTAAGCCTTCGGAGTTTATCAAGTTGGTTGAAGTGGAATATCAGAGGTTTTTTCAGAGCAACGGGGAAAGTAAATAAGAGCGGGACGATTGGAGGAACCTTTTCGTCACGCTCTATTTTTTTATTTTGGAACTATGTATATGCACCGTATGCGGGAGGCGGCCCCTCCGCCACGGCGTCTGTTATAGTCGCTTTATGTCGCGTAGAATCAAGGTTGGCACAATTCCTTTCCCTTTGCTTCACTTGATTTATCATGACTTATTACGAATTTTTGCCAGTTTTACGGCAGTAGGGACCGGAAGAATTATTCATCTTCTAATTCCTCAAATTGTACATAATGAGCTAAATAGGATATATCTTTTTTATCATTGGCAATGGTTTTACAAACATCACCTGCAACTGTAGATATTAATTTCTTTTCTCCATTCTTAGTTGAATAAATTACGGATAGTATTTCTTTGGGAGAAATGCACCATACATTATATAAAAATTGCGAAGAATGAATTTTTCTTTGCTGTTGATCTTTTTGATTGAGGGAACCGTCGTTCATTAAATCATTAATCATAACAGTAACTGAATTATCTTCTTCATGAAACTGAATAAGATGAAATCCTTGGCTCATTAAGGATATTCTAAACTGATTAATCAGCATTGGTTTTCTAAATTCTATAGATTTTTGTGTAGTGGCTTGTTTAAGTAAACTTATATTTTCGAGGTTATCAAAAACAAAAATACACCGAGCTATATTGAATACGTTAGATGCTCTTACAACTTGATGGACGTAACTTTTCAGTTCATCTAAAGTTACTTCAAACTTCACTTTTTGCTTACCATAACTGCAAATAATCATGTTACCTTCTATTTCGTATGAATGATGGTAGGCAATATTTCTCCAATCCGATAGTTTTAAGGGCAAAGGATTAGTCTTCAATAATTTAGTGAACTTATTTTGATCTAGTATATTGCTTAATGCCACACCAAAATCATATTTCTGGATTTTTTCATAATCATAAGTTTTGCCGTCTATAAGTCTCATTAACGCATAAATTTCATAAACAATATGTTTCGTTCCGATTTCAAGATTATCGCCCATATGTTTCATATAAGTAATAACTGAGTCGTAAAAATCCGAAATTTGCCCACTAGGGGTATTCTGCTTTACTGTCCACATTAGGTTTTCTTTTTGCGAAAATTCTTTGTGGGTAGACAAGACAATATTTAATGTTTCTACTGAATTTGTACTATTAGCATCTCGATAGCATGCTAAAACTTCTTTCAATCCATTTAGAAACACTTCATCGTAATGATATCTCACTACAAATTCAAATGTAGACAAAATTTCGCTCGAAGTAGCATGCTTAATTAATTTATCATGATTATCAAAATACTCAGACAAATGACTTACTATAGCTTCTTTGACAGCTAATGGTCGATACCCAGAAGTAATAAAATCTTGCAACATCTCTATAATTTTATCACTCATACAATTACTCCTTATCGCCTATTCGCCTTGTAGCTCATTTCAGTTAATTATAGAATGATTAGAATGGAATTCAAATGAATTGCCACATGTCACGAGGAGGGTTGATATGTACAATTTTCTTTCAAGAGAATTAAACACAACCAATAATCAGTTTACAAAGCAACGATGGCAATTCAAAGGAGACATGAGTTTTCCCAAATCAATTCACTTTAATATACTTAGAACAATCGAAACCGACATAAAACAAATATATTCACAAAAAGATGTCAGGAAGTTCAAAGCGATATTATTTATGCTCTATGAATATGCTAATTATCAACGTACCGAGGGAGAACAGAAACAGGCTATTAGCGCATATGAATACTTCATGCACGAATCAAGTCAAAAAGGCATGTATTACAACGGATTCAGAGAATTTCATGAGTCATTAGATTATACAGAAATCTTCTACAACCTTGCTTTTTTATATCATGAGTTGGGCGACTTTGAAAAAGGAATGCATAATTTCGCTAAAGCAGATGAGGAGTACAGTAAACGGAATAAAGTGGAAATTGGTCAACTCTTAGTTGAAATGATTGATAAAAAAGGAACTCCGTTTTGGAATTTTAGCAACCACCTTTGCCAAAATTGTGGAGGTTACGATAGCTTCGGTAAACCTTTCAGTTATCAAGCCTTGTTCGGCAAAAAATTTGAAGCAAAAGAAGTAAGATTACTACTGGATGATTTGCCCCTCTTACTTAAATTGCAGTTTGTTCTATCCGTAGAAGAGTTCTGGAATGTGTACTCTTATAGCTATAATATCATGAAAGGCTTGAGAATTAATCGGTTTCTTGGTAATCTCGTATGGATTTTGGAGGCCTACTCCAAATATAAATTAGGGAAAGAGCTTATAAATTTCAAGAATATTCTTGATGAATTAATCAAAAAAAACTCAGAACTCCATCAAAGGTTTAATACCCTCTTAAATAATACCAAAAATTTGAAAACAAATGATAGACTAATAGCCCTGAACAAGATAATAGATAACGATCAAGATTTGTTAAATAAAAAGGCTGCATGCTTCGTAGTGGCATACCAATTTAGAAATCATACTGCCCATAACCTTATCGAGGAATTTCTTTTATTTAAGGATAGTGCTTATAATAAAAGAATTTTTTGTTGTATTCTTTGGGTATTCTTCATCATCTGTAATGATTTCAATAATGTTTAAGGTAGAACGGCTTGGGCACGGCAGCATCACCACGACGATGAACATCTACGGCCACGCCCTGCGCTCCGCCGACCAAGCCGCCGCCGATAAGTTTGAAAATTTGTTTTCGCTTGATGCTAAAAGGGAAGAGAAAAAGACGTTGGGGTGATGGGTGCCCGGCGTCTCTTTTGTTGCTTCAGCTATATATCTTGTATCAACTAACCTTTTTAAGAACTAAAATGCTATTCACTTTTGATGGTTCAAATTTTCCGTCAAAAAAGCAAGCGTCGATATTGCATTGAACAGTTTTATACAATCAATCTCTGTTATTTTTCTATGAGTCATACCGTGCATAAGCCAGTTTCTTTCCAAATAATCTGGTTCAACTTTTTTGTCAAACGGTTTTTTACCATCGAAAAAGGATTTAATATATCCATCAAGTGAAGATAGGACTACAAGGTATTCGTAAAACTTATTTAAAAGCTGCTTGTATTCGTTATCAAAAGCATTCTGTAATTTCTGAGTAACTGCCTCATCGTAAAATTTGGTGACCTGTTGCCTCCAAACTTCAACTGGGCATTCTCTAATAGAGCCTTCCAAAATAGCAGTAAGCATCATTGCACATGAAATGTATCTTTTTTCAAAAAAGAGCTCTTTAGCCTCATAAATCCACATATAAAACCGATGAGGGATACTTAAATATGAGCGTGCTATTATATCAATAAGTAAATGATTGTTGTTCATTGTAAAGTATTCTTGGATTGCATCAGCGGAATTGCTTTTCAACTTTTCATACCATGTGTACGGAATAGTTTCTCCTTTACTTAAATTGACTTCCCAATAGGGGGATATTACCCAGCCGGATAAGCCTAACTCCTTGCATTTTGCTTGCAATTCCTTTGATTTGTCGTCCTCCTTTAGGTTAGGGTCATACCCAAGGACAGCTAGAATAGTTCCTAAACTTGAACCAGAAGTTTGGTTTTTGTGAGTAAAATAATTATGAAGTAGTAGAAGTTCATAAATAGAAATTTTCTCATCTTCCATTGTAACTTCCCCTTACGTCTTGGGTACTATCTCTGCTATAAGTTTTAGTTCCTTTGATATTCTTTACCATGCCTTCCCTTGCAGTTTTAATTTTACGGCAACCCTCCAAAACCGCCTCTGTTACACCTATGCCCATGAATCTGTACCACTCCGAAATTCCTTATATATCAATCCCTTTCACCATCTGTACCACTCCAAACCAGCAACGAGACGGCTTCCGTATGCACCGTATGCGGGAAAATGTGGGTGTTGTTTGGGGTCAGTATTAGTTGGCTAAAACCCTTGGTTTATTATATGGGTTTTATTTGTGGCATATTGTTCTATTTGTGTACAGTTCATTGATTGTTGACATTGTTCGTCAACAATTCGTCAACAGGTACTAGAATATTACGTAAAGGGGTTAAACCTGATCTCATCGCTGCCAGTGTGGTACGTGCGATATCCTCCTGTGAACCGAAATGTCCGAAAGTCTGCTGTAGTGCGGGTTTTCGGACTTCGGTCTGTCTTTCCGTCCTCGGATTCCCGTCTATATTCTAGGGTTCGTGATCATGGATGTGATTACAATACACCATCTTGGCACTCTTACTTGGGTTCTATTACTGTGGTAACACTACTTCTTTTAGCAATTCCAATGCACTTTCTTCACTTGGATCGTTGGTACCAAGTTCACCGCGAAAGGCGCGGGCAAGGATGGATTTTTTCATCTGATCGATTTGATCGAGTAGCAGTTCCAGTTTATATTTTGCGGATTGCTCCTTTTCTATTAGGGTGTCAAGAATACGCACGATTTCTTGCTGTTCTATGATACTGGGACAAAACACTGGGAACGCTTTTAATTGTGTAGAATTAATTGAAGCCAGATTGGTTGTCTGCTTTGAGCAACTTAAAAAGTAGCTTTTTCCGTATCGACTGCTTGCTAAATAAGCCAAATAGAAAGAGTTTAAAACTGTTGGCTCAGGACGAACGGCAAAAACATGATTTTGATGCAAGCAATTTTCTATTTCTGCTCTCCAAACAGTACCTCGTCCGAGCTTGTCATAATCACCACCCTCAGTAAATAGTACATCACCTTCTTTTAAACGATAGCGTTCAATCTTATCTTTTTCCACAGTAATTAGTTTGATTTCAGAAAGATCCAAATAGCCATCTTGGACATTCGCAACCCGTAGATAAGGCATGGTGGTTGTAACTGAATTGATTTGTTTTCCTTTTGCTAAGCCTGTTTGAATGTACGCTAGTTTGGATAACGGCATAGTCTTCCAACTATCCATACTCAGACTATGACCTTCACGCCACTTCGCAGTAAGTTCACCCGTGAATGCTTTGTGTAGAATAGCTGCTTTACGTGTTTCAAAGCTATCTAAAGCATTTTGTGCCAATTCCTTTGCCTGATCAAGCTTTATAAACAGGCTTTCAATACAATCAACGATACGTTGTTGTTCAGCAAGCGGCGGAAGTGGTACAAGCATATTTATGACTGTCGAAGTATTTAGTTCAATTTGGTTTGTCGTACCAGTTGCTCTGTCCTCAATCCCATCTTGCACTCTTGGGCTACATAGATAAAAGTATGCATATTTGTTATTTACCTTACTAATTCGCACCACTGTTACATGCGAATCAGCCACTACCTTGTCATAGCCACTCAGTTCATCATTATAAATATTTAATCGACCAATAGTACCTGTTCCAGTAGAATTCCAAAGTATATCCCCTACTTGTATAAACCTCTCTTCCCCGTATGTGTTAATGGACTCAGGATTGATGAACTTTACAACACTACTATCAAATCCATCCCATTGAATACATTTTTGTGATATCACAGGAAACTTTTGATTCTCTGAGTATTTGGGACTCTTTCCTCTTTGAATATAATCGGACAGTGTTCCCAATCTCGTCCAAAGCCAATTCTCAGGCACCTCATATGGCTGCTCATCCTCTGGTACTAACGCTTGCTCCAGCAATTCATTTGCCGATAAATTCTGCTTTTTGCTCTTAGCCATTAGCGACTAACCTCCAATGACTTTAGTTCCTTCACGACGCTCATGATCAAGTCAACAGCTTCTTCAAGCTGTGCTACAACTTCTTCACCACTCTCGATTGGATCAGAAAGATCGTCATAGTCAAGAACGCTATCATCACGAATAAGGCCAAGATCAAGACTGTTGCTCTTTTCTCGGATTTGCTCCCGTGTATATACGTTCCAACGCTCATCTTGTACCTTCCAACGGTCTTCCGCATTATATGCCGCGATAAATGCATCAAAATGCTGTTCCTTGAGCGGGGTCGTTTTGCCGAATGAAGGCATATTGGTGCGTAAATCATAGAACCATACTTCTTTAGTATTGTCTTTATCTGTTTTGCCGCGGGTAAAGAAGAGAACGTTTGTCTTTACTCCTTGAGCATAGAAAATCCCTGTAGGTAGACGCAAAATCGTATGCAGGCTGCACTTGTCCATTAAGTCGTTACGGATAGAAGCACCGTCACCATCTGCAAACAATACGTTATCTGGAAGTACGACGGCTGCTCTCGCTTTATCATTCGCATTCAAACTACGATATATATGCTGCAAGAAGTTTAACTGCTTGTTTGATGTCGGATAAGTGAAGTCATCACGTGTCGCACGTTCGCCGCCTTTTTTCGTTCCAAATGGTGGATTCGTGAGCACAACATCAAAGTCCTTCATTGTCTTCCCTTGATTAGACAAAGTATCACCTAGCTTGATCTGTCCTTCGATATCATGTAACATTGCATTCATCAAGGCCAAACGATGTGTTTCATGCACAAGCTCAGAGCCTGAAAATGCATGTTTCCGCTGGAATTCCTGCAATTCAGGCGATAGCGTAAACAGATCATCCGTCTGATCCTTGACATGACGGTCTGCTGCGATCATAAAGCCGAATGTACCGCAGGCAGGGTCATTGCACCGCTCGCCTGGCTTCGGATCAACAAGCTTCGTCATCACGTCAATCAAGACACGGGGAGTAAAGTATTGTCCAGCACCAGACTTCTTCTCGTTTGCATTTTTCTCAAGCAAACCCTCGTACAGGTTGCCTAGCCCCTCTTCTTTAGCCGAATACCAGTCGAGTGCGTCAATCGAAGTAATGAGCTTCTCAAGGTTCTTGGGCTCATCGATGTTAGAAGATGCCCCTGCATAAATTTCACGTACTCGCCCTGTGGTATTCTCACCTAAGTGATTGAGCAACTCCTTATAGAATTTCTTAAGATCAATGCCCTTTGGCTTAAGTAGTTGATCCCATCGATACTGCTCAGGGATTTCCTTTTCCGTCTCCGTTTCTTTCGCCATCTTCAAGAACAAGATATAGGTAAGCTCCGTTACGTACTGATGATACGTAATGCCGTCATCTCGGAGAACGTTACATAAGTTCCATAGTTTCGATACGATCTCTTGATTGTTCACGCTGATTGTCCCCCGTCTTCAAATAAGTACTGATTAATGTCTGTAATAATGGTATCGAGTTGATCGCGGAAAATCTTATTCATACGAATATAGCCGCCTTGATTCTTGAATGCACCCGTGTTAAATAGATCACGGTCCAATAACGGCTCGTGCAACAATACCGTTTCAATTCGTCCTAGCCAATCCAGCTCCATCTTACTAAAAGAGTGCTTCTGCTTCAGCTTGGTAATTGCATGTTTCGTGCGTTCAGTTCGGCCGACCAACGCAGATCCAAGCGCTTCCTTGCGAATAAAGCTAATGATGTCGGCTGTAATGTCCTCATTAGACAACTGCTTCCAAGCAGTATTCAGCTGCTGTTCCGTAAACCCTTCTCGATCCAGCTCCAAACGCAAGCTCTTCAAGCTTTCCCGCGTAAGATCGCTTGGCCTTGTACAAACCACTTGGAGAGCGGCAATTTTGTTCATGTTGTTCGTAATGAATGATTTAAACTCATCCAAGTAATCTTTCGGCTTTAAACCTTTGCCATAACCACGTTCATGAGAGACGAGCTCATCCTCTTTATCCGAAATCACTACGGCTCTTGGTTTGCCACTTCGGCCTTCATTCATAATATCAAAGACTTTCCGATGATCAAGTACATAGGCTTTGGCTTGCTCAGCAGACATGTGTTTGACTTTCCCGATGAACTGGTCTGGTGTGTCGCCTTGCGCAATGTCTCTGAAATGGGCCATTGCATCTTTTGTCATGTTCCTCTTCTTGCGCTGCATTTTGGCCACAATGAGATCAATTTGATTTTGCAGCTGCTTCTCGGTCGGTAGCGCTTCAAGTCCATCCAGCAAATCATCAAAAGATGTAGAAGGCTGGATTACCACTTGTTTCATCGTATTAACATCCTCAAGCGATTCATATACACCAACGGGATCGTAGATTTCAAAATGCGTCTTGCCGATCTCAGGGCAGAGACGTGTAGCACGACCCATCATCTGTTCAAAGAGGATACGTGACTTGACCCGCCGCATAAAGATAAGGGTAGAAATCTTAGGCACATCAATGCCTGTCGTCAAGAGATCAACCGTAACGACGATATTGGGATAGCGTTCATTCTTGAATCTTTTGATCGCTTCTTGTACTTTCTTAGGATTCCCACCGCCGATGCTGCCTGTGATCTTCATGACCGCATCGTTGTCAACACCGTATGGCTTAAATATTCCCCTGAGCAAATCAACTATGGAATCTGCGTGTGCATCATCGACCGCAAAAATAAGAGTCTTCTCGTCGCCCTCAGGATTAATATCTTGAGCTATTTCAGTCAATACGGTGTGATTAAAATTCGGGGCAATTACCTGGCGGTTAAATTTCTCCACATCGAATTTTAACTCATCCTCTAGCTCGCCACTATTTGTAATTTCTCCCGTAACGGGATCGTAAATCGGAACAACTTCGCCTTTCTTATAGATGATTCCTTCTTTGCTTAGCTTGGTGACAATCGTATGTGGCGCATCGTGATCTACTAGGTGGCCTTCTACTACAGCACGACGATACGTGTAATTGAATACAGGCTGACCAAAAATCTGCGTCGTTTGAATGGCTGGCGTAGCCGTTAAACCAATTTTGACCGCATTAAAATAGTCGATGACCGCACTATACTTACTCATGTAATCTTCCTGATTGCGGTATACCAACTCATCGTCGCTAATTTCCTTGTCTAAGATATAGCCGCGGTGCGCTTCATCAACGATAATAAGGTCATAGTCTGAAACTGCAGGAATGATTTCTCCCTCATTATAAAGCACACGTTTGACCAAGCTCTGTACGGTGGCGACATGGACCTTGGTCTCTCTATCGATGTCTTTGTCACTGAGCTCCTTGATATTGTAGATGTTATGTAGTGTCATGAGCTCTTCGATTTTGACTTCCTTGAACACATCCTGCGCTTGCTCCCCCAACGAGGTACGGTCGACAAGGAACAAGATGCGCTGGAAACGGCCAGATTTCAAGAAACGATACAGCATACCTAAAATCGTTCGCGTCTTACCTGTACCCGTAGCCATCGATAATAGTACTTTTTCCTGTCCATTGATAATAGCTTGTTCAGTGGCTTCAATGGCCTCAATCTGGTATTCGCGAAGGTTGAGACCATCCGGGTCACGCAGTAAATCATAAGGCGTTGCACCCAGGGCTTGATCAGCTGTATCCGTATCTCTGTTCAACAACTCCGTAATACCTTCGGGACTCATCCAGCCTTGAAGGGCTTTGGAGATATTCGATTGTTTGCGTACATCGAGGAACCAGATACCCGATTTCGTCTCAAGCTGCTTCAAGTACTTCCGACCATTCGTTGCAAATACAAAAGGTACTTTATACTTACTCCAACTCCCCACCTGATAAGCGGCATGTTCTTCACTTACGGATTGTGCATATTCCTTGCATTGGTTATCGATTACGGATGGAATATCGGTGTACTGACGCTTCGCTTCAATAAAGCCGACCATTTGAAGACCTACAAATAAAGCGTAATCGGCATAACCGGATTTACCGCTGGAATTGCGTGTCGGCCATTCAGCAATTGCAAGGTTACGGCCTTTTTGTGGTTGAGTGCCTTTCGAATATCGTAAATGAACCGTATCTGCTTCCCATCCAACCTTACGTAGCTGCTCGTCGATAATGTACCTCGTTTGCACCTCGGAAAGTTGAAGTTGTTGGGCTGCGCGGCTGCCTCTTGAGGTACGCTCCTCAATCGTCATCGTTTGGGCTACTTTAGCTTGTTCAGCAAGCTTCGTCAGCTCTTCAATCCTAGTTTCTTTCTCACGAAGGATCGTTTCATAATCAACCTTAGCTTGAGACTTTTCAAGAGGCAGCACAAACCGTTGGGGACTATACTGCCAGTCTCCATAAGTTTGCATGAACCAAATGCTTAGCTCATGGGCCATGCCCATTAGAACTTTACATTGTTCAAGCGAATCATAGTTCGCATGCACTGCTTTATTCCGAGCCATACGCAAGCTGTATAAGATATCATCAATTTCGCGTGGTAGCAGTCCTTGGCCCTTCAGTAGCTTAATACGATTGGCGTGCGTGTTGTCGTAGCTTGGAGGTTGGATGCCATCAAACTGCATCATGAGGTTGACGATTGTTTCGCCCAGTAATCCTAATTTGATCAAGCAAGAATTAGGGTCCGAATAAATATATTCTTCTGCTGTTACGCCGATCTGAGCAAGTACAGGAAAGTTGCTTTCTAAGAATGTAAAATTAGACTTCATTCTTCTCCTCCTCGTGTACTACATTTCTCTCTCCCCGCATAAAACCAGAACGCTAATATGTCTTAAGCACCATTCCTATTTCGATATAAAGACGACAAGTTCCTTTAAATTAAATGTCCGAGGTGGATAAGAATGGAGAGTAAACTCGCTCTAAGTGTTTAGGTACGTTATAGTTCAGGCTAAATGAGCTTTATATTGTACTTTTAATATTATATTAATTTCGCCTGCTACTTAAATAAAAAAAGATAACCTCGTTTGAGAACAAGGTCATCTTTCGTCATATGATTCAATGATCATATCGTTAATATGATTTTTATGTTCTTCTGTGATTATACCTTGCCTATACAACTCATGTATCTTTCGCAGTTGTGTCTCCAACGTATTCCCCTGCAAATCATGTAATGCAAGCTGTTTATTTTTTTCTCTTAGAAGAGTTAAGAAATTCTTGCGTTCGGTTACCATTAATTCAATATCTGTAAAAGGTATGTTTATTATACGCTTTTCTTTACCACTGAACAAAGTTATAATATACGCTTGCGCAGCTTCATATTTACCACAACCAGTAACTCGTTTTCTTGAAAAAATGATAGAAAAGTTAAAGTGGTGATGATCCATAATCGCCCCCACTTTTTGAACATGAGTTATATCCACAGCACTGTTTTCATTTTTACATTCGGCGTGAAAAAATGTCCCTACAGATGCGAGGAATGGATTATTTCCGTTATAACTACGTACCTCCACAAATCCATCAAACTGGTTTGAATTTGTATGAATATCATGTTCGACATCAAAAGGAATAATACAACTCGTTAGGAATACTGCAAGATCCTCTAACGACCGCCCCTTTTTATTATTTGCGTCTTTTGCAATAGAGGCCCAAGACCTCTTCACATCATTAATTAGTTCTTGTGTTCTTTCATAATCCATTGGACAATACTCTTCATCTGCAATAAGTATTGTGTAATGTTCATCATGAGATAAGTTTGCTAAGCTATGTTCTGTCAAACGTAACTCCCCCTCGGGCTTCTTCCTTAATGTCAAAAGAAATTTGAATTAAGTTCTGGAATTCCCAAGGATCAAATGAGTACCCACAATCATTACAAAATATATCATGTGGAATATCCATTTGCCGATGAACTACATGGACTCTTTCCTTACACCGAGGACAGTACAACTCATAATTGGTGTTGAGGACACCAACTTTTACAGCCCAATACATTGCTTGACGTGCCTGTTCATAAGGCACTTCATGATTGTCATCTGAAAAATATTGGGGAAGTATATATCGTTTGTGATTAAAACGTCGAGAAGAAAGCCAGTCATCAAGTGTATCAATGACCGAGCCTGGCAATCCTGATATTCCCTTTATAACGTCTAAATTGGGAAATAACATGATTAATCTCCTCCAAAGTGGCATGTCTCGTAAAAATTATATAATCAAAACCGAATTTACTATCCATTATAGTCGGGATAGCTTTGGATATACCCTCTAAACCATTCCAAGTATACTTTAAATATTCGACCCGGCCTAATTCGTCTATTGTAACCTGGGTATCGCCAAAAGTATCCATTTCCTCAATTGGTGTTTCTCGGTCCGCTGAACGTTGTTTAAAAGTGCTTCCAGTTCTTTCTCGCACGTTATGTTCTGTTATAAAGCCTGGTCGGTTTCCACGTGTATGGGCAATAGCCTCTTCAATGTCAGCATAGTTTTCTTTGATATAAATATGTTGGAAATTCGCAAGTATCCTTTTCACAAGCGTAGATTTCGCATCATCTGATAGCTTGAGTGCACCCTCATAACTATTAACAAAATCAATTGTTCCCTGAGTTACGGTATCCATAACTGTTTCAAGTTCAGGAATGTCATAAGCAGTTGCGTCTTTCCAAATATTATATAAGGCATTTTGGGTTAATTCTCTTGTTTCCAGATAGTTGATTCCAAATACTTCACTTATTTTATCGGCATATGTGCCTGCAATTTTTACAATTGATACTCGCTCATCCGTTGTGCCGTATTCCATTAAACCTGATTTAGGGTCTAAATTTATTGCTACATAATTATCAATAAGATTAATGTCAACAAAGATATGATAATCAATTGATTGAGTATGAATTGCATTATTAGCGTAGTCGACATTCTTTAGTGTCTTTTTCTCTTTAAAAGCTAAGCTTATTTTTGAAACCAAATCATTAGTAGTTTCAAAACTAGAATAGACTAAACCATCCTCAGTATCATTATACAATTGATTAATCCTTTGCAAACCATTTTGGGCAACTATTTCTTCATACACTTCTGTTGATTTGATTCTGTTTGCATCTTGTTCAACGATATCGTAAATGAAAATATGACGATTTCCTTCTTTTAATAGCTTTTCTCTCCAAATTTGTAATACTCTTAAAGTGATACTCTGATCCCTTGCTGCTTGAAGAATGCGGTTTACTTTCTCTTCCTTATCACCACTCTTCGCAAGTTGATGTGCATCCAAAAGTAGGCTTAAAGTTTTATTAGGCCATTCCATCATTTCTAATCGAATTTCACCTTCGTGCTCAATAATATACCGAGTTGGATCCGGTGTTGCTATATCTATTCTCATCGCGGATTCCTCACTTTTATGAAATAATTGCTTCAAGTTTTAATCATAATTAATCTAACAATCATTGCAAGGCTTGAATCCAATAAATACCATAACCGTAGAAATATTTACCTTAAGTATACCCACGGGTGTTCCCTCCGCGCCAGCACAAATCCAACTGCCGCTGCCCGAGATCCTGCTCCCCCCAGCCTGAGCATCGCCATCAGCTGCTTAGCATTGCCGGCGGCAGCCCGCCGGAGCTGTTGCTGAAGATGATTCCAATCCGTTACTCCAGCTGCGTGAGGTGGTCCGCCCAGTCCACGCGCTCCGCCTCGCTGTACTCATACAGGTACCGCACTTCACGCCAATCGCTGTCGCCGGCGTTGTTCCACTCGGCGACGTTACGGCCGTGGAAGCGTACCACCGTCAACTTGGGGTGCGTCGCCTCGAGCACGGTCGGCATGCTGCCGATGCCGGCCTGGGGCTCGTCGCAGTTTGTTTGAAGAATCAATTGCATAATATAAGCTAAGACCCCCAAACTTGGTACGCTCTTATCTCGAAAAATACTCAAAAAAATCTTCTTCCTAAATTTTTGGGGAACCTAATAAGTATGAATATAAAAAGTATTAGTACAAGAGTAATAGCGAGTATAGTAAAGTAGTCGGAAGAGGACTTTGATAAGGTAAATTATAACTAATGGTAATTTCAGTAATTTTACTTTCACCGATTGATAAACCAAGAATCGAAATAGCTGCGATAACTATAAGATTCTATAGTAATTTTTCTTAATAAGAGGATATTTTCATTTAAAAGCGCTTTCTCCTCTATAACACGCGAACCACTGCAAATAATGATATTGCAGAAGTAACACCTACACCACTAAATACCCAAGAGGGGTCTCTATACCCATAAGCTTGCTTCTCCTAAATATATATTTTCACACCTCACCTCTACCTACCCCCGCAACTCCCCAACCTCTAAAGCCCGATCAAACACATACTTACTCGCATACATCACTCGCTGTACACCGCTCCCGCCTGGCAGGATTGGCTTAGCGCGCTTGACCCACTCATCTACCGTAAACACCACGTATAACTCATCGGCTGCCCCACGTCCAGATGGAATCTGGGTAATCTCTTTCCTC
The DNA here is from genome assembly GCF_003626695.1 of Paenibacillus ginsengarvi. GTDB lineage: Bacteria > Bacillota > Bacilli > Paenibacillales > NBRC-103111 > Paenibacillus_AB > Paenibacillus_AB ginsengarvi. The sequence continues at coordinate 55,564 of NZ_RBAH01000020.1, read as the reverse complement.
TGCACAACCTTCCAGTCGGCGACCTTACCATATACGCGTATCCCAGCTTCTTCCCGCCCGAACAATTGAATCGACTGATAGAGCGCTACATACTCTATCCGCGTTAATATTTTATGGTCGGTAATATTGTTGAGCGGAGTATGGTAGAAGTGATGCTCCAGCGCGGCGTCTAGCTGCGACTTCTGGCTCATAGCGCCGATCAGTACATTTTTGCCGGAGAGCTTGTTTTTGTAATATTCCTTCGTTCCCCGAGGGCGCGTAGCCCGCTCGTAAGCTTTTTCCGGACTGTCGAGGATGATTTCATCCAGAAACTTTTCCATCAAGCTCGTCGAATTTGGCAAGAACGGGAATGCTCCGATATTGATGGTCTCGATACTTTTGTAGAAATGGTGCTGTTGAAACTGCTCTTCATTGTGGTACGGGAAGAGGACGTAAGCGCCAAACATGCTACGCTCGTATTCCTTTTCTTTATCGTCCATGTAGACGATCGCGTCCCGGTATCGGTGCATCGTGTTAATGTCGTCTTCCTCTGGACCCGGTGTCTTGTAGTCCCGCCGATAAGGCGTCCCTTCGTATGCCGGGTTTAGTCGATACTTGGCATCAAAGATGTATTTGTACTCCACCGATGCATCGTTTTTCCTGAGCGTAAGGATGTTATCCGGTCGTTGAGATAGTGTTGGAGTCTTGTCCCCACTTGGCAAAGCATTGTAATACAACGTAAAAGTTTCGCCGTTCCGCGGATTGCGGTATACCATCTTGGCTTTCTGCGTACGATCCAAGGTGACGAACAAGCCGCCGCGCTGCACTCGAATGATGTCCTGCTTCACTAGCTCATACTGCTTGCTGAGTAGGTGATGGATTTTGAGAAAGCACCAATACTCGTATAGCAAGGCAAGGTCTTTCATCGACAGTCGGAATAAGTCGCTCTGGATCGAGAGTCCTTTCATCAACATGAGGTAATACCGGTACACTTCCCGGTAGCCGACAGCCATTTGCAGCACAAGCGAAATGGACATTTGTCTCATCTCGCCAACCGCTAGGAAATCGTACTTTAACATGCGCTGAAGCTGGGTTTGCATCAAGTTCATCTTTCGCGTCAGTAGGGGGTCTTCTGCTCGCCCTTTTTGCACGAAGCGGAACTTCAATTCCTTCAGCTTCTGCTGGATGCGAAGCAACACCCAGCGTACAAACCGATTCTCGCCAGTATCGAAATTAATATGTCGCTTCGTTTCCAGAACGTGGCTAGGCGTAAGTCGTCGTCCGTGGACCGAGATACTTCCGTGCAGAGAATCCTCAACGAGCAGATTGGGCCGTTTGGATAGGAACCAAATGTTCTCTTTCCCCGCTCTGCGAACCCGAGCCGCTTCCACTAGCCGGTTCTCCACCTGAAGCTTCGAATGCGGCGATTGTTTAATTCGCTCGACAGCTTGCACCAATTGATCGAACACATGCTGTAGGATCGTGAAAAATTCAGTCAGGCTCTGGCTCTGCGTCTCCTTTAACCCGGATAAATGATACGTTTTACGCAAGAAATCGAAGGAAAGATTATAGATCTGTTCATTTACGTCATGTAAGATCATCTGGTAATCTTTCTTGTAGTCCATCTTCGACGGAAATATTTCGAGTTGTAGCCGAAACAGGGCTTCTCCATTCCGGCGAAGCTCCAACTCCGTGTGCCCGACTTCGTTTTGAAAGTTCAGAATGCCGGATAAGATCATGTTCCCCAGCGGCTTGATCGATTGGCGTATGTACAAGTTGTCATGGTGGAATTGTATCGCCACGTCTTGCTTTTTCTCGATAACCAGTTCGTAGGACTGGGTTTCGTAAAAGATCGGATGCACCGGGATACCCGCCATCCAAGACGTCAACTCTCCGCTTTCGGGTGAGAAGATCGAGATAGACTGGATAGATAGCGAAGGCGTAAGCGACATGCACTGGAAATGCGCCGTCGTCCATTCTGTATCGTCCTGCCGGTGGAGTTGCAACGTCTCGACGGTTGGATGGAACGGCTTGCCCTGGATATACAGGTTAAACAGATTTGTTTCTATACGAAGCAATTCGGTCTGATGATTAGGAAAGCCAGTATGACGTAAAGCCATCATCCTCTAACCTCCGCAACATGAAGGCAATTTTTTTGGCGCTTTGCGGGTATTTCGCCTCGTCGTAAGCTGACCCATTCTGGTACAGCTCGGAGGCATCCTCCATAAGCTCCTGCATCGCCAAGCGTCGACCGAGAGCTTCCTCCATCAGCTTCAACAGCATTCTTTTTACCGCAGAACTGCTTCCTTGTACTCTAGGCAAAATCTTCTGAAGAAGCTGCAAGTCGAAGGCGACAGCCGAATCCACTAGCTCGAAACGTACGTTGTATAGCATATAAAAGCAAACAGCATCCCGAATGCGGAACCCAACATGTGCGTGGATGTCTTCCAATATGCCGTTAATCTTCACTAGCTTATCGGTCGTTTCTTGAATAAACTCCCGGTTATCCCGGTACACATCTACGAGCTGCAAGTATTCGGAACGCAAGAAAGAATTGGCTACAGCCGTAATTTCCGGAGCGCCCTCCTCTTCCTCATCCTCTGGATATTGACCGAGATGAATGTAGTTGAATTCGATGGTATTGGCACGGTCTAATACTTTTTTGCTAAATGGGTGTGTGGTCTCGTCCATATTGACCGTACCGATCAGATATACATTGTCCGGCAGATGCAGATTGCCGTATCGTTGCCGATCCTCCTCGCTCGTCAAGGAATCGCGATGCAGCAGCGGCATTGTAACGATCCGACCCTCTTGCCATTCCTTCGTTTCCAGCACACTGAGCAGATCGCTAAAGTAGTGTTCGACCCGAGCCAGGTTCATTTCATCCAAACATATGAAGTAGGGCTTGTTTTGATTTTCGGGCAAAGACGCTTCTACCAGCACTTCAGTTAACTTGCCGGGGCGAAAAGCGCCGGATAAATCTTTGTACCCAAGTAAGTCGGATGGATCGCTCCAATCCGGCCGAACCGGGATTAAGGTAAATTGACGATTGGCGCTTGTAGCTCCGATCGCCTCAGCGAACAGCTTGACCAGCTTCGTTTTGCCAGTACCGGAGACGCCGGCCAAGATGACAAACGGCTTGGTTTTCAAGCATAAGTAAAAGTTCTCGATCAGATGGTTGGGATACGCGAAGCCCTTGCGCCTTATATAGGTTTGGATAGCCCGTACTTGATCCGGGACCGATAGGGGTTCCACTGCCAGCAACTCCTTCTGTTCATTAGAAGCTTGGATCTCCACATATTGCGTATAGTTCTCGACGACATTGCGAAGATCGGCAATAAGCTGCTCGTTACTGGGCAATTGATCCCGGTCATACCGGTAATACGCCACCGTAGATACTTGGTAGTCCTGCCCTAGACCGGAAGCGGTCAATTGGATATTTTGGTCTTTATACATCCCTTCGAGCGGGAGTAGGGTCTGAATCTGTTCCGCTTTCTGCCTAAGATATTGATAGGCTCCAGGTCTGCCCATTTCTTTGGTCGGTACGGTGACTCCTTGAGCTAATGTTAAATACACCGCGCTCATATCGTGGGCGAACAAGTATACAATATACTCTCCGCGCTGGGTCGTTTCCGTATTGCTACGGTCCATAATAGCGATCCACGGTACCGTGGCCCAATTGCCCATACCGACAGAACCCTGAATGCGCATCCTGCTTTGATTGATAAAAGGCAGCTTATGGATTTCCTGCGGAATCGTACGCCTTATGAGTGTACCTAGCGGGTGATTCGTAAACGGCTCTCGCTTCGCCTCAACATATCCGGACATTACTTGTGTTAAATATTCACGCAGGGAAGTACGTACCGGCGGACGCTGCTGCTCGTAGTAGCTATCCAGTTCACGGATGGCATACTCCCGGAGCTCCGATGCCAGTTGCTCGGACCACTGGTCGCGTAGCTCGTCCGTGAAACGAAGCGTCTGCTCGCCTGAGTCAAATATGAGAACTGAGCTTAATGCCTTAATTGGCGTCTGCATGAGGCTGTTGATTTGGAACCCCTGCACCGTACCCCAGCGCTGCCCAACGCTCTCAGGCGGTGGATCGACTGGTAGTTGTTGCGATTCTCGGGCTTGTAGCAGCTTTAGAAAACGCGCTCTTACAAGCGTTATGGATAGTTCATGCTGTTTCAGTTCCCCGAACAGATCGAGCAGGGCTAGAATGAGCACCATCTTGTACGATTTTTGTTTATGTGCAAATATGCCCGTTAAGGGCGTGGGAAGTGTCATTGGGATCACCTTGGGCTGTCGGTATTGTATTTAGGTCTTTCGACATACATTAGCATGATTCGACGATTACCAGTGGATTCCTTCTTTGGAAAAGTCGCTGGAGCTGAAAATAAATAATATAAAGAAAAACACGCATATGCGTGCTTAATCTCCACTCTATTTCCAACCCCTAAGATAAAGTAAATTTAAATGGCTTTACTATTTCTACTGAATCAACTTTCCAGGCTCCATTTTCGATCGTCAATACAAATTTAGTATACCGATCAACATCTTTCCAATATTCAAGTGCATAAACTTCATAACCAGACTTTGTTAATACAGGTTCAGATAATTCATAACCATAGAACTCTTTGATCTCTATACCTGCATATTTGCCTTCAGTATCCCAAATTTTTTGAAGAATACTTGTAGCGATATAATTCTTTTCACCGTAAAATCTTTCTGACAGCAAAGATACATATAATTCAGCGGATGGTTTTTCCAACCTATGCTTATAATAATTTTTAACGCACTCAATAACCGAATTATTCAGATTATTAATGTCGGACAATTTTAAGATTTTCACTTTAGGATTAGCATTCCAAACTTCAATTTTTTCAATACTCTTAATTGGAATAATCTCCGTTTTCCCTTGCGACGTATTGTAACCAATAAAGAAGTCTTTTGATAAATCTATAAATAAGTAGCTACTTCTTTCATTTTTAATAAAAACATCTGCCATTTTATAACTATTTCCCGCCCTTTCAATATTATTAATCTTATGAGCTTGAAATAACACTCCAAAAAATTGGAAAGAAAACGAGAATGCTAATGTTATTAATAGAAATAGAACTATAATGAAAAGATAGTGTACTCTGTTTTCTAAATAATATATATTATTTAGGTCTATATTGATCAACTTTGTAACATTTTCAACTTTGTTTTTTAAATAGAAGAAAACTGAGATAAAGAAAAAAAAGCTAACAGTATAATATCCAATAAAAAAACTATTTACATATTGAATAAGAAAATCCGGGGGTACCAAGACAAATAATAGTGTAGGCAAAACAGCTAATAGCATGATAATGCATATATATATTTTCCCAAAATCGTTCTGTACTATAATTATTAGTTTATTGGCAATATACGAATTAAATGGCTTTATTCGAAATTGATTTAGTTTGTCTTTTAGATAATGCTTTGTTGTCCAAAGTATATATGAAAGCATGAATGCAAAAAGTAATTTCACAATAAAATAAACGCCATTTAGTACAATCGTTTGTCTAGAAATTGGTAGAGCTACTTGTACATCTGTAAATAATTCTAGTCCAATAAATGGACCATTTAATCCTTGAACATATAGAAAACTAATTGCCAAGGATACCACGGAGAAAATTATATAGTGCTCTTTTATACTAGAAAATATTGAAATAATAAAGCCAAGGATCGTCGGTCGATTGTTATTAATTTTGTTATTTGTTGTCATAAATAATTTCCTTATCCCGATATAATAATCAGCAATAACCAAGGAAGCATCAAATAATTAAGATGTTGCATACTTTGTTTTTCTTCTGTTATTTGTGCCCAAGCACCCCCAGAGAATATTTATCGACATTGTTTTCTTTTTCTGAAAAGCCAGGACTTTTAAAGAAACCTGTCTTGAGGTCTGCTTTTGAAATCACCTCTTTCATTTCTTCAATCCTTCTTTGTAAGAAGCCTCCATTTCTCAAAATCTCTACCTCGTTCTTGTATTTATTTATTAAAATCTGCTTTTCTTCTGTAGACTGTGTCTGTAATATTATATTCCGCAGCTCATCTAATCTTTTTAGATCAATTACTACTTCCATTAACTGTTCGTTTTTGAAGTTTAAAACAACCTTTTTCCAATTAACATCTAGATTAAGCAATTTATAATTAGGTTGAAATGGTTCTTCCTGTAACATCTTTTTAATCGTTGATTCAGCAGAAACTAATTCTACTACAGCTGCCTCATTATCGACTGTAAAGTCAACTTCAAGAACCCACAAAGTTCCATATACACTTAAAATACCACCTAATATACTCCCAATTAGTCCACCCAAAAGGTTATTTAAAAATTTCATTAATACACGGCCCCAAAAACAAAATTTTTGCATCTCTTACATGTGCATTAAACCTTAATTGTGCTAACAGCTCTATACTGTTATAAATTCCTTACCCCCATTCACCCCAACTGCGCCCCCGAGGGCTGACGCTCGCTCCTCATCTTGGCCACATCGTCCAAATATGCCGTAAACTTGGATTGCCCACTATATGTAAGGAATAGCCACTCGAGCGCACGCGTCATACCAATGTAGAACAGCGAAACCTCCCGCTCCTCGACCTCCTCCAGAGGGAAAGGCATACTTTCCACGTTAACGATAAAAACGGCGCGGAAGTCGAGCCCTTTAGCGCTGTCGATGGTAGAGATTTTGATCGAATGCTCGTCCCGTACGAAGTTCCGCTTGGACTCTGCATTTTCCGTGATCCAGGTATAGGGCAATTGGTGATTGTTCAGGCTATCTTTGATCTCATCGATATAGGAGGTCTTGAAGCTGTTCTTGACCCGATATAAGATAGCGATATCCTCCAGCGGAATGTTTTTCTCGCGATGCAGGAACGTAATCGATTTCGAGACGAAGTTCATTTCCTCCTGAAGGCTACCGAAGCTTTTGATGATCGGCTCCGGTCCTTTTCGCTTCGTAGACTGCGGCGGAATAATCTCTATTCCTTCGATAGAGCCCTCCTGTACGGTATGTTTCAACTGCGAGTGCTTTTGATAAAAGTCCCAGGCGAACTGAACGATCTGCGCCGTATTCCTGTAGTTGATCGACAGCACTTTGGAGCGTCCGCGGAAATCGAGTCCGATATCTTGCGCCAGGCTTTTCTTTCGCTTGAATATCGTTTGGGCCCGATCTTCCACCAGAAGCAGCGATTGGGTATCCGGATTCAGGCAGTATCCCAGCAGCTTGAGCCAATCCGCTTCGAAATCTTGTCCCTCGTCGATCATGATCGCATCATAGGTCGGCAAAATTGCTTCGCTCCTTCCCGCCTTCTCCAGCAGATCCGGAATGTCCGCCTCCTTCATACGCAGACTGTTACGCAGCCACTCATGGAAGTTGTATACCTCGATCTGGGACTCGGTTTCGTTCACCGACGATGCTGGCTGAAGTAGGTCAAGTAAATCTTCCGGTTCGTTCATCATTCGCACGATCATTTGCTTCAGACTGCGGGATAGCGGGATGCCATAGCACAAGACAAGGATTTTCCAATCGGGCTGCGTTTTGGCGAGCATTTTGGCCCGGCTGGCGAGTACGAGCGTTTTGCCGCTTCCGGCCACTCCCCGGATGAGACGATGCTTATCTCCAAGCTGCTTGGCCAAGTTTTCTTGATGAAGGTCCATCGTCTTGATGTTATGCAGCGAAAGCAATAGCTGGTCCTGATGCTGGGTCGGGGTCTTGAACTCGGCGCTGATCCGCACTTCCGGGAAAAGATGGAAGCGAATCGCCTGTATGTCCTCGTGGGTGAGCACGTTCCTTTTGGGAGGCCATACGGTAAACATGCCGCGAATCTTTTCCAGCACAATGTCCGGGTAGAAGCCTTCCTCATCCGGATCGATCTCATCCCGGCAGAGCACAAATGCAGACTCGATGACCTGGTACAGATTGTGCTTGATAAAGTCTTCCTGCTTAAGCCTGGTAAACACCGTGCCGAACCCGTAAGGAAATTTGAGGTTCGTTCCGCCTTCCTGCAGTAAATTTTTATCCTTTTTCAAATGGTCGGTCAGAATGAACGCATTTTCTCTCGCCTGCTTGAGCGGGCTTTTCGTCTTGACGAGTGCCCCGCTCGTATTGCGCAGCAGCCATTCGTCGTGATTGATTTGATACAACGTGCCTTTCGTATAGTCTTTCACTTCCAGTATGACAATGCCCAGATCGGGGCCGATCAGGACGAAATCCGGCCTTCTCCCCCGAATCTCGGGCTCGTAGTAGACGATGTAATCGCTCGGCAAATGTGCTTTCAAACTTTCAAACAAAATACGCTCTCCGGCGGTTGCGCTTCTCGGGATCGTTTCCGGGACCATATATGCCATATGCTGACTCTCCTAGAACGTAGTACCTACTTTTCTACTATTATAGTACTAGTTGACCGGAAAGAATATACAATGTATGACAGTTTTCTGTGTTTCGTACCATTTTCGCATTGGCACCCCCTCCAAACGTATGTACATGCTGGAAATAACAAAACAAAAGCCTTCAAACAACGGTCAAGTCGTTTCAAAGGCTCTTCATTCTTGTCTTGTCATCTGGAAATAAACCCAAGCGCCGGGCTTCCCGAATTAGGCTTCCAATTTTTATATCGTAAGCGTCAAATAGCTCACACCACAATTTCTTTTCAGTAAAACTTACACCTCATATATTGCCGCCTCATTGATGCTTCGTATATCTTTTCTTAAAGTGCCAATTGCTTATCATAACCCAAAACATCATCGCTACCGCTCCGGCAATCAGCAAACCGAAAGAAAGCAGCAAATAAAAAGGCCCGGAATATAGTGGCGGAAAGGTGCGATTTTGAACCATCCCCACTACATTTAAAGAATCTGCAAATGTGGAGATGACAACAAAAAGCGTTGTCATTAGCATGACATAGCTTTGAAACCGGTTTTGCCGTTTTTCCACAATTGCCTCGTTATGCTGCTCTTTCATTCTTTGACGCTCTTCCCTTTTTTGTTCTCTTACATGTGCCAAGGAGGAGAGAACCTCCAGCTCTGTGTGAAGCTCTTGCATCAGATCTTCAATTCTTAATGTATGTCGAAGCTTCTCATACAAACGCGCTTGATGCGTGACATTACTTACTTGCGTAAATGATGAGCGAAGCGTGAAGAACGTCATTCTTTCCTGTAATTCAGAAATTAGTTCATAGCCTTTATTATCCAAGATTTCGTTCGTTTCGTTTGTAAGCATCACTCGCTCCAATTGGGCAGGCAGCCTTGAGGCTAATATTGAGAGCATGAGCAGCGCAAATCTCTGGTGCAAGGCAAGGATGTATAAATAAAAGTAGGTGGTATTTACGTTATTGATATACGTCTCTTTAAAAAAATGATCTGTACTCGAATCACCTGTCAAATAGGCTACATTAGCCATACCTTCCATCGATGCGCCCCAATAACTGTTCTGGAATACTGGCTCCACTTCTTGTCCCAAGAGCATACATTGCTCATGAGTAGGCTTGAACGAATCGGCAAATGACCTTCTCATATGAAATAACTTTCGTCCCAGCCATATGTCGAATTCGTTTTGATCCGTTTCTACCTGCGGAAGGAGAGCCATGCTGTAAACCAGCGCGATTAATAGTTCATCCTGCTCGAAGAACGTCTCCCAATCAAATGGCTCCACCATGCTACGAACGCTAGCCCCTAAGTTCACCGACCTTCGATTTCCCTGTTCGTCATAAGTAATCTGAAGTTGCGGAAGTGTAAATTTCTTCAAATGGAAGTTAGCTTGAATCATTTGATCCAAGGTGTATTTCGCCGGAAACTGTATGTTAAAGACTACAAACCCTACATTTGTTTCAAACAAGTAAAGCTCTACCGAGTGAATGTAAAATACATACCGCTGCTGATCCATTTGCAGCAGCAACTCAGATTCCGAGGCGCTGGGAATGCCGAATGCAAGTCTACCTGCCTCGGATAACAGCCACCTTCGGCCTATCGGCTGTGCACCGTGAGACGGCTTCTTCACCAAATTATCAATATGCCTGAGCAGCCTTTGATTCATTGGATCGCTAAACTGCCACAAGTTATCAGGAAGTACCTCCTGACATTCCTCTAAAGACCGGCGATAACCGAATGGCGCAACAAGCTTTGTTATTTGCTGACAGGGTATCGTCTCATCCAATCGTATCGACATCGCTACACCTCGTTTTGCATCTTGGAGTCATAGGATGTGGCAACTGCATGCAGCGCAAGCTGAAGCTGCTGAACCGAAAGTTCCCGAGTGGCCTGGAAATCCAGTTGGGAAATAAGTCCGTTATAAATGTCGGATCCGCGAGGCAACCTCAGCCAGAGCTCGGCAAGCTGCTTCGAAAAATATCGTAGCTCTTCGTGTCTCGTCTCCACATAGCAAACCATACCCGGGAACTCATCTTCCCTGCTTAGCCACATAAAGGGAACATGATTTTCGCTGAGAGCGACGCTCTCCAATACACTGAATATTTCCCGGTTGAGCTTCATCAGTTTTAAGTTTTCAAGGTCAACCGACATTACCGTGTTACCGAATGTCACTTTGTCGGCGTCTACCATGCCGCCAAAGCCTTTTTCTATCTTCGCTCGCAGCCTGCGAAAATCATACTCATTACCAAGTGAATGCTCGATGGCGCTCTGTATGTCTTCCGCCAATTGGATAAATGACTCAAAGCATTCATCCTCAACCACATGAATTCCTTCGATCGCTTTCATAAGTATTCCGGCATTGGATTGCGAGATAGCGACTGGCTTCCACTCATATTGAGGCCCTCTCGTTTTCGATGACCCGCTCCGGCACTGTAGGAGAACGAACGGATGGGGCAAATGCGTAAACTTCAACAATAGAGCATCGGTATACTTGATTTCTTTATCTATAATTTCTTCCACGCCTTCTACGTTCGCATGGAAAACAGATTGCTCCGAATGTTTGTATTTCGCGATGACCTCGTTTATTTGCAGCAGCGTTTCGTCGGATAAGTAGGCCTGCGCTGTCAAATGCGGAATTTTTATATTCGTCTCCTCAGAACTGGAAAGGAACTGCACTCGCTGAAGCATCTCTTTTCTAAGCAACAAACCGGTCCACGTATCTGCTTGAACTTTATGGCGAACGCGCATTCTCGTATATTTAACATTCTCTATGGCCGACTTTATACCGAGCTCCGTAATGCCGCTGTCGGTAACATGACCGTATCCCTGCAATACTTTAATAATCAGCATCGTATAGTTCAGCGGCAGCCCCAGCACATCGCATATTTGCTCCGGGTCGGTCAGTCCCGCATAGATCAAAGATAGTATGGAGTGTTCGATTGTATCGAACTCTTCACCCGCGCTTTCGAGCACCTCCAGCTCTAGCAGTGCTATCGGATAATAAAGCTTGGAACAAAGCTCCACCCTTCCTGCAGCGAAAAACTGCGGATAATTCCGATAAAAATCTTTTAAGATGAATTCAACATTCCATCTGACATTTCTTATAGCAGAAGAACCGACAGCAGCTTTACTCATTGTGCACCTCTAGACATATTTTGAAGCAACCCATGCAATTGCCGGGAAAGAACAAGCTCCGCTTTTCCTTGCTTCACAGAGTCAAGGATCAGCCTCATGAAATCGGCAAACTCTTTTTCGCTTGTACCGGACAGCGGGTCCCCATTCTCATCAGTCAGCACCTCCCCTGCACTATCCCTCATTTGATAGTTACACGTTGCAAGGAAGTCGATATCGCCTACAAAAACGAGCTGCTGCTGACATCTGGAGAGCGCCACGTTCAAACGTCGAAGCTCCTTCAAAAAGCCTATCCTCGCCGCTTCAGGCGACAGGCCATTGCTGCGTGTGCAGCTGTAAATAATAATCGGACGTTCCTGGCCCTGAAAGCTGTCCAGAGATGCCACCATATCATTTACTTCATCTTGCGAAAGCTGCGCAAGATGCTTCGATACCATTTTGCGTACATAGTTAACCTGATATTTATACGGGGTAATGACGCCAATCTCAGAAGGCAAAAAGTGTCTGCCGCCGACGATATAAGAGGGGCTGCCGGGATTTACCGTATCCGGATTGATCGTTTGGAGGGCTTCCTGCAGCAAATGGATCACCAACCGGCATTCATATGGGTTGTAATAGCCTTCGCCCTGGACCTTCACCTCATGTCTTCGTTCGTAATCTGAAGTAGAGACTAAAGCGAAGGTTTTTTTGAACAAGGAAGGTAGTGCGGATTTCATCCCGCTTTTTCCATCAAACGATATATATTTCCCCTCATAGAACCATTCCGACAATATGTCGGCAATTTCCTTCGGCATCCGGTATTGAGTGTCGAGCAACATTTTGTTCGATTCCGGAAAACGTTTATATAAATATTCGAAAAAGCTTGTACCGAGCAGCTCCGTACTAATTCCGATCTCATTACAACGGGCCTCCACCCTGCTCTCCTTCGATGGGGGAATTTGCAGATGATCGCCCAGCATGATGACTTTGGGAGAACGACTCATCGGTACGATGGCGTTATGAATTTGAATTTGACCCGCCTCGTCTATAATCGTCACATCGAATTGAATGTCCCTGAACCGCGGCTGGCTATTTATACCGATACAAGTAGCGCCTACGAGATTAACCGAATCCAGCAGCACTTGCGCTAATGCATAATTTTGCTTTTGTGCGAGATATCCGTTCCAGTTAGTGACCGCCCCTTGAATCCATTCGATTCTTTGATGAAGGTCTGCACATTGCTTCCGAACATCATCAAGCAACGCTTTGTCGTTTAATATATCTATCGAATCTATACCGGTGCCGGGCAGTTCAATCGCCGGCAAAAAACTATCGAACCGGGGCGTTTGCTGCAGCATAAGAGCCCACTTCTCGCAATGACTATGAAGCTCGAGCAAACTCTCCTTAGCCGATACAAATACCGGTTCAGCCAACTGCTCCTGCATGGTTTTGTACAAACGGTTATAGGAGTCCGCCAGTTGAGCTTCCTGCGCAGCAAGAGTTTGATACTGTTCATAAGAGCTTTTAAACCTTCTTAAGTTCAATTGATGCATTGGGTAGCGGAGCAATTTCATCAACTTGTTGGACTTCTGATAGCTAGCAATATCCTGCAAGCGCTGCTCTATTTTCAGCTTAAACCGCTCAGCATGATGAACAACCGTTTGATATTGTTCGTATGCGCTTTTCAATGGCCTTATGGTATGCTCCGTAATCGAGGCGTATGCAGCATGTACTTGCCTATTCATAGCCTCATACTGAAGCCAGCTCTGCTGACCTCTATCAACCAATTCTTCGTATTCCCTTACCTTATCTTTATCGCTGTACAAAAACTGCAGATGCTTCTGTGTCGCTTTCGTAATATTTTGCTGCAATTGTATCGATTTGCGCTCGAACATGAACGGGTGAATATTGGTTTGAACCTTTTCCTCGCTGCCGACGCGGATCGTCTCAATGTGCTTCTCTTTCGCCAGCCTCTCTAATACGTTATCGACCGCTTTATTGTTTTGGGACGAGATAAGTACTCTCTTCCCTTCCTTTACAAAATGTTTGACCCATTCCAGGATAACCGTCGTTTTTCCTGTTCCCGGAGGTCCTAACACCAACAAAGCTTCCTTCGCTTCAATACCTTTGACAATAGCCTGAATTTGGCTTGGATTCGGCGGGTACTTCCGTTCTCGCAAGTTTTGAACAAGACTGGATACATCGGTAGGCTCAAAAGACAGCACGGACTTATCGCGCAGCATGTAGTCAAAATATTGGGCGCGGCTTGTTCCGCTCCGTATATCGTCAATAACAGCGTCCCTTACCTGCTTCTGCACAGGATTGTATTCGAGCCCTATATCTCCCGCGGAAGGAAGATCGTGAATATCGAATTTATCGTCGAACAAAATGGTCATTCGGCCTGGTTTGGCCTCATCCTGTATGTTGACAATAGTTCCCGCAAAGCCGTCCTCCAGAAGCGAATTAACTTTCACGCGGCTGCCTTTTTTATATTGGTTTTTATCAAAATCAGATACGTCAAACGTATAGGCTAGCTTCTCTACCCGCGTATGATCGGAATTGGCTGTAAATCGGAAGTAACCGAGCCTGGAGCCGGACAGCGAATCAGATTGCTGAATTTCATCTTCAGCCTCATTATAAAATTGCGCGATTTCGAGCAATTCCTCAATTTTTTCGACACCGTCATCCTCGTCGTCAACGGCTTCAACAGTATCGTACTCCTGGTTCTGGCCCCGTTTCTCTCCGGCATCTTCTGACAATAATAGATTAAGCTTTGGCAGCATGTGAGCGAAGCCAATGCGTGCACGATCGCGATCCTGAATAGTAGCGTAAGTGAATATGAGATTGTCCTTCCAAACGATCGCTCCTCGTTCGGATTTTAACTTTACGCCATTTTTGATGAACATATTTTGGGCTCGAACCGTTTTCGGAGAGAGATGCTTGATCGCAAAACAATCCTCGTTAATAACACAGTTTAATACGACTTTATCAAGCAAAATTTGGATGCTTGTTCCTTTTTTGTTTTTCATCATCAAAAACAGTCGGTTGTTCTGCAAATTCCAAATAAAATCTTCCCATAAGATTCCGCTTGAGGAAAAGCTGTTGACGAAATTCGTCGTGCATGCAAACGGAATCAAAGAATCGTATTCGATCGTTTCATCTTCTTGAAACAAATATATTTGCTTTTCTATCACTCGGTAGCATCTCCTCAACGGAAGGTAACGGTTGATGCACAATCGGGAGGGACTCTGGAAGTGCATTTCCTTGTCCATCCGTAAGCAGCTTTCCCAAATGGTCGTTATCTATCTCTTCAATTGAAGTATTGCGTGCCGCCATCTTTATCTCATCCCCCGCTTCGCCTGAATTAACGCCTGCTTCAGCTGCCATATGTCCTTGTAACGCTGTTTAGGATTTAACTTTAAGCAGTTCATAATCACATCATTTAGTTCCGGCGTAAGCTCCGGCCTTTTTTCGATTGGCGGGGTAAAAAACTTCCATTCGTCAAGCCCTCTCCGGAAAGAGTAATCTTCTCCCCTAACCGGAGGCCTCCCGGTGACAAATTCGTAAAGGATAACCCCTAAGGAGAATATATCGATCGCATTTAATCCGATATGCCGCATCCCTTCCGTCTGCTCGGGGGCTCGATAATAATCGGTCCCTTCGCCCTTAAACGGTACTGAAGTAGATATGTTGAAATCGATAATATATACTTGATTATTCCTCATCAACAAATTTTCCGGCTTCAAATCCCTATGCTGAAGCCGCTTCTTATGAAGCTGCTGCAGCACATCGCATACCTGGATCATGATATCCACGCATGCGCTCAGCGGTGGAGACGATTCTATATGCTTTCGAAGCGTCACTCCACCTTCGATATATTGCATAAATAAGTAAAACCATTCATTCGCTCTGTCATAATAAGTGTTATATAGTGCCGGAACTTGCGTAGTAACGTTCGACAGCGTATGTATTACAACCGCTTCCGCCTGCGCTCGGACCAAGTCCTTTGCATAGACGCGGACCTTTTTTATGCCGACTGTTCTTTTATCCGTGTCGTCGAACGCTTCATAGAACCAGCTTTGCGTTTCCTCGTTACTGTATATAACTCTTTTTAGCATGTAGTTATAACTTTTACTGAACGATAAATCATGCATGCCGCGCTGCCTCCTGCCCGATCATCCGTTTCACCTCTTGAATACTCGGCCTTTCTCCCGCAACATCGGACAGCATATCGTGGACCATTTCGATGAAAGGCTCGCTTATCTTCAACTTCTTCAACTGATCAGGATTCAGTTCGCCGTTGACCGGGAGCCCGAAGACAAATATAATAATGACCGCCAGCGAATAGATGTCTACGCTAGGCCATAAGGTAACGGTACTTCCCCGCGATAATTCGGGAGCTGTATAGGGATCGGTTCTTGCCTCTACCTTATAGCGAACGGTAGCTTGCTGAGGATTGTCCAGCTTTGCGTACTCGAAGTTGCATATTTGAGGACTCCTGTTTCTTCCGACAAAGATACTGGATGGCCGCAAATAACGATGGACTATCGGTATGCTGTTCGTATGCAGTTCCTCCACGCCATTAACAATTCCGGAAAGCATCTGCAATCGTTCCGGGACAGACAGCTTTTCTAAAGCGAAACGTTCCAAACTTTCGGCATCACGGCTGATTTCAAAACACGTAAACAGCAAGTCGTTTTGCTTCTGTACGTCGATTCGGTTGTACTTTACAAGGTTTTTTGCGCCCACTCCGCCTTGAGAAAGCTTCTCTAACGTAAACATATCTCTCAAAACGAATGTTCTATCCTTCTCAATTTGTTCCCTTTCATACTGGCGAACTATGTAATAAAGTTCGTTTCCCGTCTCTTCATTAACGATCTTACAGTGCAGCTTCAGCGTGCAGGCCTCGTCCCTTTCAACCGGCAAGTTCGTTATCGGAATCATACTGTCGATAGGAATGAATCTCTCGTCAAACGCGGCAATACTAGGGTACTTGCTCTGATAATACTGCCGTATCAGCTCATGCATCGCCTTAATTTGGGAAATGGATTGCTTTGTGGAAGCAAATTCCCCAGCATGCGCGGATCCGTTGCCGTGCTTTCTAATTTCGTCCATATCCTTTTTCTGGTCACGCGTAAATATGTTCAGGTCGTATACGGTTTTTTTGATCATGATATGCAGCGAAGGATAGTCAGATTTATACGGATTTTCCTCCGCAGTAAACTGTATGTTATTTAATTTGCAAACTCGTTGCAAAAAAAACTCCAATACTTTTCTCGTCTCCACCAAAGAGTTATTAGGATATGTTTTGGCGAACTGTTCGGCATAGCAGCATTTCATATATAGCTCTTGATTTTCGCGAATTAAAAACTCGAAATTTTTGGACATGTGCTCCCTCCACTAAATGGCTAAAAAGAGGCCTTGAAGTCTGCCTCTTTATTTCCTGTTTATAAGAACTAAATCATATTTTGGCGTAGTAGTCGGCTCCAAGATCCTGCAGCCTACCGATACGGTCGTGCGTCTCGGGATGAGAGGAATGCAGTGCTCTCCACAGTCCGGCCTTCGACGGCTCACAGCGACTCAATGTATCAAGAGCCGACGCCAAAGGTTTGCCGTATCCGATTTCTAAAGCGAATTTATCGGCTTCAAATTCATTGTTGCGACTCGACTTCAATACGAGAAGAATGCCGATCTTGGTCCATGCCCACATCATTCCGGCTAACATGGCATCGAATAAAAAGGCAATCCAGACTCTTCTGCTTGCCATAGTTATTGCGATCATGGAGATAAACCGGACGAAGATAAATATACAAGTAACGATAAGGTTGCCAACCGAAATGACAAGCAGCATGTCCGTATCTTTATTGGACAAATGGGCAAACTCGTGAGCTAAAATGGCCTCAATCTCGTCGTCAGGCAAAGCAAGAAGTCCTTGCGTTACACACACCGTTTTCCTCCCGGTGGCAAATGCATTAGGAACTTGATCGTAGTTTATAAATATACGGATATTGTCCTGCAGACTCGGGTCCTTTGCCTTAGCCTTCCCATATACTTTATTGAATAGAGGCTCGATGCGGTCACGAAATTCTTTACGCGTGAGGGGCTTCGAACCCGTCTGCATGCGAAGAATATACTCACCTATCGGAGAAAGGGCTACAGCCAGAGAGCCGGCATAAATAAGAATTACGATAAGGAAGCTTCTAAGATCGGACGCGCCGAACAAAAAGAACAGCATACCTACATTCAATAGTAAATAAACGATCACCCCCCAATTATTCTTTCTGAACAATCTTCCAAAAAAGTCGACGAAATACAACAGCTTCATCTCCTATACTAATATGTTATTTTGAGTTTCGACATTTTCGAACATAGTCCTTTAATTTTTCCCACATTTTACAACCAATTTGATATATTTGACCTATATGATGAAGTACAACTTTGGATCTAATACCCCGACGTAGGATGCACGCTCATCATCTTAGCCGCCTCGTCCTCGATAGAATTCGAGGTGCATTCCCTGACTATCCTAGAACGTAGTACCTACTTTTCTACTATTATAGTACTAGTTGACCGGAAAGAATATACAATGTATGACAGTTTTCTATGTTTCATACCATTTTTCGCATTGGTGCTCGAACATTTAAACAAGCTGATCCCGGTAGAGTGCCGGAACCAGCTTTCTAAATAGTTTTTTTGAGCAATTCGTGAAGGTGTTGTGTTTGGAGGGTTTATTAAAGAAAATAACCATCGTTCAAACCACCTCCCCCCATACTTCCCTGAGCACCGACCGGAACAAATCATCCAACTGCTGATCCTGGCCCCCGCCAAATGTTTGCATCCCCGCCGCAACTCGCTCATAATGTTCAATTCTTGCTTCCAAAAACTCGTTGATCGGATTGATCCTCGGTTCGTAATCCATTTCATCGCCCGACTTTTTGCGGACAAGCAATCCGTCGATAACCGCTTGAAGCTCGCTTCCCCTTGGCACAACAGCATCAACTAGCCGATCGAATTCAATCGGCGGCATGGTTTGGTGCTTCTCGATCCACTCACAGGCCAAAATCGGGCGTAGCACATAAAAGTACTTTTTGATTTTCACCTGATCCCCTTGCAGGTACTCCCGGTAGTTCCCCTTTGCCATGTGCAAATAGTGGTATACACATGACTTTGGGGAGAACGTAAGTGGAGAAATACGGCGGATTTGCTCCGCTATGGCATGATTCTCCATATAAACGATCGGAGACTGAAGCCACTCGAGCAGCGGCGGATTGGATTTGCGGAACAAGTTCAAAGCCTTTCGCAGGTCCCAACCATTTATGTCCAGCATGCCGCTGATCGGCCGCTCGATCACATCCCGCTTTTCGAAGATCGATAAGTACCAATCTACCGGTCTAACATAGAGAAATCTGACGTCGTAGTCGCTATCTTGGGATGGGAACCCCCAGGCGCGGCTGCCCGATTCGCAAGCATACAGGATTCGGACGTTTTCTTCCCGTTCGATGCGTTCAAGCTCAGTCAAGATTTGTTGATGGTAACTACTCATATGACCCCCTCCTATGGAGACAGTTGTTATTTGCTTGCTGCCTTGTTCTCACCAATGAGAGCACTCAATCGTTCCAACAGATCTCCACCGCCCGTTAAAGAGATGGATCCTATTTTCTCGCATATTTTCTCAAGGAATTCCAGCTCTTTCAGGCGGAACAACGTTTGGTTTTCGTCCATCAGCTTCGCGGTATTCAGCAAGCTTCGGGTCGATGCCGTTTCTTCCCGTCGCGTAATTAGATTCGCCTGGGCCTTCTTCTCCGCAAGCAGAACGGTATTCAAGATCTCTTTCATCTCCCCCGGCAAAATGACATCTTTAACCCCCGCACCCAGGAACTGCACGCCGAACTCTTCACCCTTCTCACGTAAACGGGACAGGATGAACGACGCTATGTCCTCTTTCCGTTTCAACAGATCGTCCAATTTCAAAGTTCCGACATATTCCCGCAGCATGAGCTGAAGCTGGATATGAATTTGCTCGTCGAACGATTTCATTTCCAAGGCGCGTAATGGCTTTACGATCTTGTATTGGCAAACGAAGTTCAACCGCAGCGTTACTTTATCCTCCGTCATGATTTCTTGGCCGATGAGATCCATTTGTTGTTGTCTTAAATCAATCATCTTTACCATAACCGAAACGGGCCCTTTCCAGAAGTAGTACTTTCCGGGAGAAAGCTCTCGCTGCAGAACGTGATCATAAAATAAAAAGCCGGTTTCATAATTCGCGATTTCGTAAGACTGCACAGTGGCCGCAAGCTTCGGTATAATCGAACGGTTCACCTCGGCAGGCAATTCAGGCTGTCTGATATCTGTATGCAAAAAGGTATGTTTTTTAAGTATGTTCCAGAAGGCGTAGACACCGGGCTTAAGCAGCTGTACAAATTGCCCGTCCTCGTAATGCAGGGCATATTCGTGGTCTTGCACTCTTACGATATCCAGCTCTCGTACGAGGTCTTCGTCATGAAGGAACAGCTGCAAGTCTTTGCCCTCTACAACGAACGGTTTCGTGATATTCAATACCACAGCTGTGGTTTGCGACCACGATACGTAGCGATAGGTCCCCGGAATGAGCTTTTTCACATAGTTTCCTTTATGGAATAGCAAACCGCGCTGGTCAGTTTGAATGGTTACTTGTTTAAACATATTAATTTTCCCCCTTCATTGTTCGGCCATTGGATGTAGAATCCCGCTGCGATACAGGCGGAATCTCGTTTCAGATAAGCGAGCTGCCAAGGACTTTCAAGGACATTCGAATCAGGAGGCTGACCCTACATCTGTCATCCTTCGTCCTCTTCCATCCTAGAAAGTCTCCCGGAATTTCGCCCCATCGGTATCCACGGATTGCAAAGCCTTTCCTGCAGTGCGCTTGAGCTAGCCGCTTGGGATTCTATCCTTTGGTCTTGGTATAATTTTTCGCTCGATTGAAAGTCGAGTGCTCTACCAGAATCGCTCCCTAGGCGATTGGGGAATCGAACCCCAAATAGAGAGTCCTTACCGATCCGGCTCGTACAGGATACCGTAGCATACCATGCCCAGTACTGCGGGATAAATCGATATCCCCGCCTCGTTACGACCGTCCGAATAAGAACCATGTATGATCAAACGCTTAGCGTTTACCACCTAACCTCATGCGTCTTACAGGTTCTATAATCGCTCATTTCGACCGAAACGAACATGGCGAAAGTATTACGACTGGGCATAAAGGATTCCATTTCATCCAATTCCCTCCCCTGTTACAATGGAAGAAGACGTTTTTTTCTGAACGGGGGATACCTTTGGCTAAGGAGAGCTTCGATAAAGAAATTCAATTTCTGCGTATGCTGGTGCTTACCAGCGGGGCGTTCAGCAGACAACAGTTCGCAGAGCGGCTCGGCATTTCCGTCCACACCTTCGATAAAACGATCCGGCGGCTCAAAGAGGTCGTTAGTTCCGTGCATCAGCATTTGCCGCAGGAACAGAGCAAGGAATTTTCCGAAACGATTCGGTTCAGCTATTATGACTCCACCGATCCTCTGCTCTTGTTCCTGTTTCGCGCCAAATCCGTCAAGGAATCCGAAGGCCATCGAATCTCGCTGCTTTTAGCCGCGATGAACGAGCAGGCTTTGACAGCGATGGAGCTCCTGGATAGGATCAGCAGCAGTATGCCTGCCGACCTGCCCCCGCCTGACGAAAAAACGATCCGCTCGGATCTCAAATACCTGGAAGAGGTCGGAGTGATCCGGAGGGAGACCGGGCCTCGCCCCTTCCGTTATCGCATTCAAGACGACTTGATCCGTTGCTTGTCGGACGAAGAGCTTCTCGATTTGTACGATTTTGTAGATCTGATGGCGAACACGCAGGTCCCTTCCGTTCAAGGTTATCTGCTGCGCGATGGACTGAAGAAACATCTTTTGCGCAACGGGGCCCGGCCGTATGCCGTAGAGCCGTTTTTATATAAATACCACTACTACTCACGGATTCTGGATGAGGCCCATCTGTTCACGCTCCTCCATGCCATCCGCCACCGCCGCAAAGTCCGTTTCCTGTACTTCTCGCCGAAGTCCGAAAAAAGCTACGCCTCCAAAAACACCAATCCCCTGTTTGAAAGGGATACGGAGGGCAAAGCGGAAAAGACGCTGCCGCTGAACATTGTCTATGATCATCAATATGGAAGATGGTATCTGCTTTCCCACGGCCGAGAAGGCTTACGGAAATACCGCATGGAAGGAATCACGCAGATTGAAGAGGACGAGTCCGTTGACGAGGCTTGGTATGAGGAGAAGAAAAGCGAGCTTGCCGAGAAAATACGCTACAGCTGGCTGATTGATACGGGCCGGCCCGTGACGGTGCGTGCCCGATTTTATAATCCGGAAGGTTCTGAACCGAACTTCATTAAGGAACGGGTACTTCTGCAGGGGCAGTGGGGACAGATTGTGTTTGAAGATGAGCATTCCTTTATTTACGAGATAACCGTCAACGGGACTACCGAGATCAAGCCATGGCTGCGCAGCTTCGGTTCCAGCTGTGAGATTCTGGAGCCCGCTTCGTTGCGCCGGGAAATGATTGCCGAATGGAAGGAGATTCAGTCTTACTATGAATCTGTTTGAGAAAATATTCAATCACCAGATCATCTCCCGGTTGGAGGATTCCGGTACCTTCATGGTCACTTCACACGAGCGGGCATGGCTGAAGACCATGCTGGAACATCCTGCGGCGACCGATGCCTTCACTGCGGATACCTTGGACAAGCTGCGGTTTGCTCTAGAGTCGGATCAGGTTATGGATATATCCCACCATTTGGTCGAAAAAGCCCGTACGATGGAAAAGCAGGTCTACCACCCGCTCCTAAGGCCATTGCGCCGTCACATCATGAATAAGGCGGGCATCCGTATAACGTACGAGATCAAGGACGGGCGTGTAAACGCAGAGCATTCAGGCTTTCCTTACAAACTGGAATACTCCATGGTAAAAAGAGAATGGTATTTGCTCTGGTATCACATCCGGCATCACGCTTTCATGAGCACTAGGCTGAAGAAGATCCTTTCTGTCACGCCTGAACCTATCGAGCCGTCAGCAGCGGAAACCATGATAAAAAAGATCGAAAAAACGCTCGAGTCGCGTAAAAGTGAAGCGGTCATCGAAATTATCCGGGTATATAACACGGAGTTGTCTCGCATCCTGTACGCTTTCTCCAGCTTCGAAAAAAATGTGGAGTACGATACGGAGAACGATACCTATCGAGTCAGGGTTTCTCTGCTTGGGGATGAAATGGAGTATTTACTTTCTAAGATCCGTTTTCTCGGGAAGCGGGTTCGGGTGGTAAAAGGAGATTATTTGAAAAAGCGCATGTTGGAATCATCGACGAAGGCTTTAGAACGCTATGGAGTTATAGCGGCTGATGAGGAGTTATCTTCGTAATTTTGCTTTTGGAGGAGAAGAAGTTTTTATCCTCGATAACAATCGATACTTCTATAAAGGGGAGCCCCTGCCTTAAGTCTTTGTCCATCGGGGCCCTACCCCTGCCCATTTCTCCCGAAGCTCCAGCTTTTCGCGAGATGTATGAAAGAAGCCATATTCCCGATAAGGCTGAGCGCGATGCAATTCGTAATACCGCTTCATGGCAGCAGAGGAATCGTCAAAACGATCAATGACAGCCACCTCGTCAACGAGACAGTACCCACCCTCCGAGCGAGACTTTAACATCTCGTAAACAACCCATTCATTAGGGAACCGTTCTCGAACCTCTTCCCATCGCATCCTTGCCACCCCCAAATTCAGCTACCTTCATTATAACAAAAAGCCTATGCAGAAAATGCATGGTTAGGCGTAACAATCGAATGACCGTCCGGGAGTGAAAATCATTGAGGGAACCACCTAAGCGGCTCCCTCAAGGACAACGGAATCGTTCGTTTACTTATCGCTCGCCTTTTGCTCGGAAACATGATCAATGGAAGCTTCTTGAATTTGTCCAAACGCCCAGTGATCATTCGGAACATCCGACCATCTGGCCGCCATAGTGGTTAACGGCCCTCGATCCAGCAGCTTATTGATCATCACAACCGCCTCAGCTCGATTCAATGTCTGCTCAGGACGGAACATACCGTCCGCATAACCGCTGATGATCCCAGTTGCTTTCAATTGCTCAATGGCGGCTTGTGCCCAATGCCCTTTTACATCCGGGAAGCTTTCGCCGCTGCTTGGGGTGTTGCTTAACAATCGGGATAGGATCACCGCAATTTCAGCGCGGGTAATCATCTTCTCCGCTTTGAAACTTCCATCCTCATAACCTTCCATCAAACCCACTCTTGTTACTTGCTCGATGGCCTCACGGGCCCAGTGGGTCGAAGCGACATCCGTGTAAGTGAACTGGGCTTTGTTGGCTGCTCTCTCGAATACTCTGGACAGTACGGTTGCCATTTCAGCACGGGTAATGCTTCTTTCCGGACCGAATGTACCGTCGGGATAACCGGAAATATACGCCTTGTGCTGTTTCTCTTCCTCCGGCTTCACTTCCTCTGGCTTCACGACTTCCTTTTCCACCTTGACTTCGCTCGGTTCACTTGGCTGATAACTGCCGCCTCCTCCTTCGGAAGAAGACGACTCCGTCACTTTTAATTCGATGGAGGCGGTAATGGCCGTCGCCGTCTCATTACCTGCTGCATCCCTCAGCTTCATGTATACCGTTTTGGTGCCGTTACCTGCGGATAATGTCCATGTTTTCGTTGCAGCAACCGGCTCCCATTCGCTCCAGTTCACCTCGTCGTTGGAGAACGACATCTGGACATTGCCTGTTCCCGGCACCGACGGAGGTAGCTGAGCCGCCAGCTTCATGGAGGCAGCCAGTTTGAGCAGGATCGAGTCGTTATTGGACGCTAACAATAGCGGCTGCTTTTTTGCCTTTGTTAAAATAAGAGGTCCTGTCCCGTCGGGATCCTCGCCGGTCACCGTCAGGGTAACCGATACCGAATCGGTCGTCGCCGCTCCGCCGTTAATACTCAATGTTCCTATAGGAGTTGTTTTGTCGAAATTCACGCTGCTGCCACTGCTATCCGTTGTCGTATTCACTGTTTTACTTGTACCGCCGGAAGCACTTGCAGTGAAGTAAATCCGCACAACTCCTTCGCTGTCGCCAGCCGTGAACGTACGCGCTGCGCTGTACACGTTGCCGCTAACGCTCGTGGCGGGTATTGCGTGCCGAAATCGCCGATATATACGTTCGGAAGTACGCTAAGCTCCCTATTCGACGTAAACGTCACGGTTACGGTATCGCCTACTTTGGCAACTCCGGCCGTCGGGTTGCTGCTCGTTATGCTGTTCAACGTCACAGCCAGAGGCGCTGCCTCCTGTAATTCGATGGAGGCGGTAATAGCCGTTGCCGTCTCATTGCCTGCTGCATCCTTTAGCTTCATGTACACCGTTTTGGTGCCGTTGCCTGCTGGTAATATCCACGTTTTCGTTGCTGCAATCGGCTCCCACGCGCTCCAGCTCACCTCGTCGTTGGAGAACGACATCCGGACATTGCCTGTTCCCGGAACCGACGGCGGCAGTTGGGCTGCCAGCTTCATGGAAGCAGCCAGTTCCCGCAGGATCGAGTCGCTATTGGACGCCAGCAATAGCGGCTGCTTTTCCGCCTTTGTCAAAATAAGAGCCCCTTTCCCGTCGGGATCTTCGCCGGTCACCGACAGAGTGACCGATACCGAATCGGTCGCCGCCGCTCCGCCATTAATGCTCAATGTTCCCGTAGGAGCCGTTTTGTCGAAATTCACACTGTTACCACTGTTATCCGTGGTCGTATCCACTGTTTTACTGGTACCGCCCGAAGCACTTGCAGTGAAGTAAATCCGCACAATTCCTTCGCTGTCACTAGCCGTGAACGTACGCGCTGCGCTGTACACATTGCCGCTAACGCTCGTGGCAGGTATGGCAGTGCCAAAATCACCGATATATACGTTCGGAAGTGCGCTAAGCTCCCTATTCGACGTAAACGTCACGGTTACGGTGTCGCCTGCTTTGGCAACTCCGGCCGTCGGATTGCTGCTCGATATGCTGTTCAATGTCACAGATAGAGGAAGCGCGCCCTTGGTTAAGGTTACCGTGACGGCATGTGCTACGTCTTTGGTCGATTCGATTCCGTTATCGGTGGAGGTGATGACGAACTTATAGGTACCGGCGATTAAATCGCCTACGTTTGCCGCCGCCACCGATCCGTCCGTTGCGCTCGTTCCAAGAGAGAGGGCCGGCCCTAACTCACCGGCATCAACTATGCCATTGGAATTGGTATCGGTCCATAAATAAGCGGTTACCGGCAAACCTGCTCCTACTGCATTCGCAGCGCTTTGAAGCTGATCCTGCGTTCCCGTGTAATGATCTACAACGGTAAATTTAGAAGCGTCGACATCGGATTGGAGCGTTAACGAAAAGCTGCCATTATCGACCCAGTCACCGGCTACAGGAGTAAAGTTTACATAAATGAAAACGGTATAATCGCCTCCGGCGAGTGGAACTCCTGCGCTGTCCAGAGTATCGGTAGAAGCCCCTGTCCAGCTCCAATTCACCTGATTTTCGTCCCCGTAAGGGATAGGAGTTTTATTGAAAGGCCTATTGCTAACAAGATTAGGGGTTCGCGCCAAGGCAGATGGCAGCACATAAATATCAAACGTATAAGTCTGTCTATCCGGATCGTTGGTATAGTAATAGGCCGTCCATGAAACGGAAATATCTCTACCGTCTATACCCGCAAACGTCTGATCATTGTCTGTTGCATTACCGGCGGCGGCCGTCCCATAAGCTGCAAAGCCCAATTGAAGTTCTGTTTGATCCGCTGCAATTTCCAGGTTGGTTAAAGGAATTTGGTACTCGTATACTTTATGCTGGTAGACTACCTTGTCTGTATACGTAAAAAAGGGTTGGCCCCAGGTCGTTTCAGGGACGGACACCTTAAATTCCTTGACGCCGGAGTTCGTTTTCGCATAAACCTTCGTATAATCCGCGTCCCCGTCAAATGTATTGTCAGGTGTAAAATCAATGGCGACATACAAATTTTCATCGTCATTCCATACCCATCCATAAGTCATACCATCCGGATGACCGGAATCCGGTACCGTATACTGCTGAAAGAAAGGCGCTTGCTTGGAGATCTCATCCAATTGCCCATCCATGACGAGTTTTCCCCGAGAAGAGTTAATAGAGTAGGTATAATACTCGGAGCCGAGATCAAAGTCCTTATATAAATTGCTGGTCGGATAATGAAAAGGAATGGCGCTAATGACTTCCGGTTCAACGCGTGCAGCTACTTTCAATACATGGCTGGGATTCCCGCTAGCAAACTTCAAGATCATGCCGGATGCTTCGACATTGATCAAATCTTGGTCTGCGGTAGCCAGCTTGCGAACAGATGCAGCTGTATCCTCGTTTACCTCGATTGGAGACTGAGTTCCAAGCAAAACGGAATCAAGATGGGATTTCCCGCCTCCTTGCTGCAGCAACCTGATTAATGCGGACTCGTCTGCCTGGATGCTGCTGAGTTGAAACGATTGTTCAGATACAAACCGACCATAAGGCAGTGAGCCTTGCTCGATCCATACTCCGTCTACTAACACCGAAACTGCCAATTCTCCGTAATCTGCATGACGATCAGCCTGTGCCGTTCTGCTCCAAAAAGGAAGTATGCATAGTAAGGCCGTAACCAGCAGCAACAAGCTTTTTTTCATATGGATATGGAGCATATGTTCCTCCCATAACCCTTATGGATGTCGTGTTTCTGATAACTTGGATGTTCCATGACTCCTTGTCCTCCTCGAATTAAAATGTCTCCGCAACTCCGCTGAATTGCAGCACTTGACAGTATAACAGAGCGCAATGAAAGGACTCTGAAAGAAAACAGCCCTATAGTGAAACGCCCTATTAAGCTGGTACTGGGTAACGCAAAAAGGAGCCTGCCACCGTATTCCAGTGGCAAAGCTCCTTGTTTTGAATTTGCAATATGAAGGCGCTCCACTTTCCTGTGGTTAGGGAGGCTCCTTTTTAATGGATAGTCATCGATAGTCTTACGGAAAAGAAACTTTGATCGCAACCCGCTTAGTTGTGCCAACGACGGCACTGAAATCGGAAGTGACGATGGATTGGGCATATTGATTCGTGGCGAACTTCGAGACTAACATCGGAATTGGTTTCATCCCGTCCGGCACCCATCTGGCGGATATCTCGTACTTGGCAATCGGCACCGATTGGAGACCTGGTCCATCTGGAGAGAAGGTACTGATCTCCTTAATCACTTTTCCTTCGCTGCCGTCAATTAAGGGCGAGACAGGGGTTAAAGTCAATTCAACCTGATCCAGGGAAAACTCGGGCCATTTTTCTTCATCCGGATAATTATATTGGATAATAACCATACCGTTAATATCATCCCAGACAAAATCCCTAACGGCTCCCTTATTCCCCCCAAACGGCCGATCTGTAACGGAAGTCAAATTAAACTTTTGTACGGCTCCCTCGAACTTGCGCTCATAATAACTGATCATATTCCATGTGGTATTGATTTGTGGCAGATCAATCCGATAGTACCCGTCCTCATCGGTAAACGCCTCTTGGTAGCTATCGCGGGCTAATTGATTATCCGCAATGATATCGACGCCTTCGAGAGGCTTGCCTTGTCTATCCGTTACGCGACCCTTCACTACAAAAGGCTCAACTGAAAGTTCCTTAGGCGGCGTATTGGCGTTTGAATTAGCATGATCGGTACCGGTTGTAAGCACAGATGCGATACTGCGACTAGCGTCGTAATCGACCTTGGCGCCAAGCGACTCGGATACGAATCGAAGCGGAACGAACGTCTTTCCTTCAATAAGCATCGGAGGAACATCAAGCGTCTTTATGTTGGTATTCACCTCAGTGGATACGTCACCGATCGTGAGCTTAACGATAGTGGAGCCTTTCGTAGCTGTAACGGATTGGGTTTCCTGATCCCATTTGACATCTGACTGCAGTTTTTCGAAAATGGCCCTCATCGGCACCATCGTTCTGCCGTCTACCAAGAGGCCAACGACATCAAGCTTACTCCCATCGATTTCAATGCCGATTTCCTTATAACCGTTATTCGCCAGTGCATGAATACTTATTACTCCGGATATCAAGACCACGACTAATAAAGTCAGTACCTTTTTCAAAATCATTTTCATCCCCCTTATCCTGCGGGTCCTAGTTCCTCTTATAGCGTTTATTGGGTGTAAATGTCTTTCGCATTGCTGCGGAACGTATTTCCTGCCAAATAATCGGTAGCCACATTAGAGCTCTTGATGTAGATTCCGTATTCCTTGCTGTTTTCAATTGTAGAGTTCGTTAGGATCGGCCCTAAATCTTCCGGTAACGTTATTCCATTCACTGCATCTTTGACGTGCACATACTCAAGCTTGAAGTCCTTGCCGACATATGGGCCGGCTCCGATGCCATCCCAGCTTCCGGGACGTTCCAGCTGTGAAGTAAAGGTAATCGGTCGTTCCTTCGTACCTTTCGCGATTAATCCGCCTCTATCGTAGCTGCCTACCGTCAGGCCGCTAAGCTTTTCCCATATAGTTTCCGTTCCAGGCGCAATCGTTAAGACCGGGCTGGATGGACCATCGACATAGACGGTAATCTTGGCTTGATACGGAATACTCAATTTGTTCCAAGTCGTATTCGTATTAATCGTCGTAGACGACATGGCAGCCGCAATCAATACGACATTAAGCTCGTTCTCCTTGTAATCGCCATCTGGCAAACCATTCGTTCCGTATGCGGCTGTTACGATCGGCGCCCCGCCGCCATCAGGGGATGTCTTCGTTCCTGTTATCGTAAGGTTTTTACTTTGTGGAGACAGACGGGTATTTTCCATTAACTGAATGCCGGCGTATGCATTATTCTTAAATAACGTATCGCGCACGGTTAGTTCAACAGGGGAGGTTCCTGCCGTAACTGTAACGGCACCATTGGATCCCCCAGCGTACTCGATATGAGCAAAGTCGATAGAAGCGCGGCCTTTTACAGTCTGACCATAGAAGTGAATGCCTTTCCAGAAGCCGGGCTGTGCACCTGCCGTGTCAGCAGAAAATGTAACCGGATCTTTCTCCGTTCCTTCTACGACAAGCCCTCCGGGAGCATTAAGACCGACAAGAATTCCTGCTCCATTCTCGAAGCGAACCACTGCGCCCGCTTCAATGACAAGATTAGGGCTATCCTTACCTTCAACATAGAAGTCATCCTTTACAAAGTGAGGACTTCCGCATACGCTCCACGTTTCGCCGCCGGGCTTAATGGTGCCGTTGTGTACTTGCCCTCCGGGAAGGTTGCAGCTGTTATCCGTTGTAACAATGGCCGTATTCGTCGTGGAATCGAAATCAACATTTGCTCCAAGAGCCTCAGATACAAATCTTAAAGGCACATAAGTGCTTCCATTCACTAACAACGGCGGCACATCCAAGGTCGACGCCCGATCGCCAATCTTTGCTTCAATGTTGTCTATTTGTAAATGAATGACTACAGTTCCTTTTGTAGCGGTAATCGATCGAGTGTTTGGATCCCATTCCAAAGTGGCGCTCAACCGCTCGAAGATAGCGCGAAGGGGCACCATCGTTCTTCCATCTATTAGCTGAGCCTCGACATCCAGCATATTACCGTTGACTTTCACGGCTACAGGCCTTTGAATCTCCCCTGCTGCTAAGGCCGCTCCGGCCGGCACGACAAAAACAGCTATCCAAAATAACGCCGTCAACGTAAAACGTAGCACTCCCAATTTCATTCTTGTTCCCCTCTCGCAATTTTTTTGCCGTTTCCACAATACTTGCACCAGCAAAATACATGGTACAGGAAAGATCTGAATTTCTTGTCGAGACATTGTCAAAAAAATACGAAGATCCTGCGTGCAGCAAAAAATGGCTCCCTGCCCGCCACTTGTGCGGGTATAATGGAAGGAAGTATAAAGCTTTTCAAAGAAAGAAGGTCTATCATGCAGCAGCCGGGAAGTCCGATCCGCCTATTAGTCGTGGATGACGAAGAGCAAATGACCGCCTTCATCGCTACTTACTTAAGGAATGAAGGGTATTCCGTTACGATAGCCCCTAGCGGCGCAGAAGCGCTTTCGGCATTGGAGGAACCGCCCGGTCCCGGATTCGACCTGATGCTGTTGGATTGGATGATGCCCGGGATGAACGGTCTGGATGTGTGCAGGCGTCTACGCAAATTTTCCGATGTTCCGGTCATTTTCCTTACGGCAAAAACAGACGAGATCGACAAGGTGCTGGGGCTG
Organism: Paenibacillus ginsengarvi; assembly: GCF_003626695.1. GTDB lineage: Bacteria > Bacillota > Bacilli > Paenibacillales > NBRC-103111 > Paenibacillus_AB > Paenibacillus_AB ginsengarvi. The sequence continues at coordinate 24,782 of NZ_RBAH01000020.1, read as the reverse complement.
GAAATCGGAGCGGACGATTATATAACAAAGCCGTTCTCGCTAAGAGAACTGGAAGTTCGGATCAGGGTCGTGCTCCGCAGAAGACAGAATCAGCCGCAGCCGCCGGCCGGTGCCGAGGATGAACCTCGCATGCTGAAGAGAGGCAGGCTGTCCATCGACTTGCCGAAGCATGCAGTCTATCTCGACCAGCAGCCGATACTTTTAACCCCTACGGAATTCAAGTTGCTGTGCACGCTGGCACAACATCCGGGCCGGGTGTATAGCCGGATGGACCTGTTGGAAATTGCACTCGGCGATGAATATTCCGGCTACGAACGGTCCATCGACACGCACATCCGCAATCTGCGCAAGAAGATCGAGAGCGATTATTCAATCCCCAAGCTGGTTGTAACTGTACACGGGGTTGGTTATAAGTTCGGTGACCCGACATGAAAATGCGTATGAAGCTTTTTTTAACCTTCTGGGCTTTTGGCATCGTTATTTTTCTATTATCGAATCGTAGCATCACCGGGCTCTCGCTGGGCGGAGAGGGACTGGCGGAACCGGTCACCGTACTGCTGCTCGCTGTAAGCACCATAGCGGGATTTTCCTATTTGCTGGCCATTACCTATTGCAAAAGACTCGAAGGGTTAGCCGGACAAGCACAAATCGCAGTCCGGCAACGAACCGCGGCGCCCATCGGCTCCATGAGATCGCGGAATGAAATCGATACGATAACCCATGCGGTCAACAAGCTGAAGGAGCAATTGACGGAAGGAGAAGCCATCCGTAACCAGCTAGTTGCCGATGTCGCTCATGAGCTGCGCACTCCCATCGCTATTTTGCGGGGGCATCTGGAAACGATTCTGGAGGGGGCGATGGATTTGGACCGGGAGCATCTCCTTCCTCTGCTGGATGAAACGAAACGGATGTCCAGACTGATTCAGGACATGCAGGATTTGAATCTGGCCGAGGCAGGGAAGCTGGCGCTGGACCGTTCATGGGCTCCCTTCGGCTCCATTCTCGAAGAAATCGTATCGATTCTGGAGATCGAGGCGGAAGCTAAATCGATAACGCTGCACCTCGATGGCGAGGGTGAGGGCGAATTGTACGGCGATATGTCGCGGATCAAACAGGTGTTCATCAATCTGATCGGAAATGCCGTCCGGTATACGCCGAGAGGGGGACGGGTCGACGTTCATTATAAATACCATGATGGGCAAGTTAGGGTAACGGTGTCGGACAACGGACCGGGCATCGCTCCCGAAAGCTTGCCGTACATCTTCAAACGCTTCTATCGAGTGGAAAATTCGCGAAACCGGATGTCCGGCGGAACCGGCCTCGGCCTTGCCATCGCCAAAGAGTTCATCGAAGTGCACAACGGGGCGATCCATGTCGAGAGCGCGCCGGGCGCGGGGACGGCCTTCACCGTCATGCTGCCTATTTTCCCACCCAATCCGTAACCCCAACATCGATCGAACTATGCATTTTCCATGCATTTTCCCGTCAAAAAATTGATATTGTTCGGATACAATAATCCGAAAGGCTGTATTACTTAGATTGGAGTGAAGCCGATGAACCCTTCGCAGCCCCTTTTGCACGTTAAGGGGTTATGGAAGATTTACCCTTACGCCGACTATAAAGTAGAGGCTTTGAAAGGAATCTCCTTCGAAGTATCGAAGGGAGAGACCGTCGCCATTATGGGTCCTTCCGGCTGCGGAAAAACTACCCTGCTCAATTGCGTGTCGGGACTGGATACTATCGATCAGGGCAGCATCCGGATCGACGGTGTCGATCAGAGCGAGATGAACAGCGGAAGCCGCGACGCCTATCGGGCGAAGCATATGGGCTTTATTTTCCAAGCGTACAATTTGATACCCGTACTGACGGCTGTAGAGAATGTCGAGCTGCCGTTATTAAGCATGGGAATGAAGCCCAAGCAGGCGCGTGAAAAAGCGCTTGAAGCATTATCCAGAGTCGGACTGCGCGACAGGTCGGGCCACAGTCCATCCGAGATGTCAGGCGGGCAGCAACAGCGGGTAGCCATTGCCCGAGCAATCGTCAACCAGCCGCTGATCGTCTGGGCGGATGAACCGACGGGGGCCCTCGATTCGAAAACCACAGTTATGGTCATGGATCTGATCGCCCACTTGAATCGAACGGAAGGGATTACGTTCATCCTTATCACTCACAACCCGGACGTGGCCCAATATGCCCACAGAACCTTATACATGGACAGCGGCCATATTATACAGAACCGGGCGAATCGCGGGAGGAGCTTATGACCCAGGCGGTTCCTTTCCTCACTGTCATTGGAGCAGGATTAACCGCTTATATGCTCCTGCTTCTCTTGCGTTACCCGCACTTACGTCGAATGGCCTGGCGAAGTATGCTGAAACAGAAACGTTCGACACTGCTGACGGTCGTAGGGTTAGCCATAAGCACATCCTTCATCTCGATGACAATCTTTATGAATACAGCCTTAACCGCCGGAATGAAAACCGAATTGGAGAAGTTCTATGGCCGCATCGCTTACGATGTCCCTTCCCGAACTCAAGAAGCTGCCGATCATACCTACTTCGACCTCCAAACCGTCCAAGAAATCCGCCAAAATAGTGCGGGAGTCTCCCTCCCCATCATGTCCCTTCCTGCTACCTTCATGACGAAGAACGGAAATGGAACGATCGGGAAAATCTCCCCTTATGTAAATGTAATTGGAGTCGACTCCGCGGAAGCTATTCGTTTCGAGCCATTTCTAAGCTCGGCGTTTGGTAGCGGGCTTCAGCGGAATGAGGTACTCCTATCCTCACATGCCGCTGAAATGTTAGGGGTAAAGACCGGTGACACGGTATATGCGATAGACAACTCGAACCGTGAGAACCTGCTAACGGTTACCGCCGTGGTGCCGGAACACGGATTAACGGGCTATCCCGGTATTTACCATGGGAAAGCTACTGCAATTGTAGATTTGGATACCGCACGCTCTTTAGAAGGCGTCCAAGGCACCTTTTATACTAATCTCCTGCTCACCGAACCGCTTCTTGCAAAATGGGAAGCCGTGCCTGTTCGTGATGATTTTGTGACGGAACGTAAAAATGCCATTGCGTTCATCACGGTTATCATTGGCATCGTTAGCTTAAATGCCATTCTCATCGGCATCGTCCTCATCACAAATATATTCCGGCTAATTGCCGAGGAGCGCAGAAGTGAAATGGGCATCCTCCGTACCGTCGGCTTGCGCAAGTTTGATGTGGGACGATTGATGATGCTCGAAGGGCTTTTATGCGGGTTTTGTTCCGGCATATTCGGCGTCTCCTTGGGCTTGGCGCTGGCCTATCTCTTGCTGGATCGAATCACAGCATCTTTCGATGACGTGTTGCTTATGGATGTAAAGGCCCCTCTGCAATTAGATCCGGGAGTCATCTTTTCCGGATTGGGCATAAGCATGCTTTTTGTATATATTTGTGTCAAACTCATCGCTAGGCAAACCATTAAATTGTCTGTTGTCGAAGCTATAAGACCCGTTCAGCCTAAACTGAAATCGGATAAAACCGAGAGTATCCCGAGAAAATGGATGTTCATTATATGTTCTCTTTTCCTGGTATTCTGCACGGCTTTGATTGCAGTACCAGATATCCGAATGAGATGGATAACCGATAACCGGCTGCCGCTAATCATTGCGATGATCTTTCTTTCCCTCCCGGTGCTAGTGTGGGTTTTCGTACAATTATTGCCGCTTATCGAAAAAGGACTGCTCTATCTATTCCGCAATCTGGCAGTCCCCACGCTTATTATACGGCTTGCCTTGCGCAACATGAATATACCCCCCCTTCGAACCGGCTTGCTTCTGTTTTTGTTCGCAGTTGTTTCCTGCTTTATCAGCTTCTCCATTCTCTATAGCGATTCGATGAGCAAGTACATGAATGATTCCAAACCAGTCGAATTTGCCGGCGGACATGATTTGGTCGTAAGGGACTGGCGCCCCTTGGATACGGAGTCCGTGGTCCGGCATATGGCAACGTCGAAGGAGTACGCTCAAATCGAGCCTTTCCAACTATCCGCTGTACAGCAGTTGTTCTGGAAAGAAGCTCAAGGTCCGAATGGACCCATTGACATCAAAATTAATGGAATCGACCGCAGCTTCGCCGAATCGAATGACATTCCTTTGCGGGCCAGGGACGACCGGTACGCCAGCGATAGGGAAACGTGGAGCGCTCTGGCCGACAGTGACGAAGCTGTCATTGTTGCGGAGAACCTGTTGAAATACAATAGTGGAAATACAAACCGGGTCGGCGATACATTTCCAATTGTTGTCGGGGATCGCACCGTCTTCAAAACGATTATCGCCATTGCCGCCGAGAGCGGTTACCAATCCGACTCTTACGGAATCTGGATCCATAATCGCGGGCTAGCGCGGTTAGCCGAAAGCGAACTGGACATTCACAGCACCGTCTTTATTAAGCTGGGGCTGCATACGGACCACGATGCCATTGAGAAGATCAGTCGGCTGCTCGCCCTGCAAAATATATCCCCCGTAAAAAGTATTGTAAAGTCCGAAAATAGCTTCTATGTATCCATGATCTTTATAGTAAATCTGTTGCAAGGCTTTAATATCGCTGCACTCGGCATCGGAATGCTCGGACTGATCGTTGTCATGTACCGTCTGGTTCGCCAGCGCAGCCGATCTATTGGCATGCTGCGTACAATTGGCATCGGACCAAAAACTGTGGTGCTCAGTCTGTTGTTGGAAGGATTCTTTATTGGAAGCTTTGGACTTTCCATTGGATTTACAGTCGGAACTGCCATAAGTTATCTCACTTTCAACTCGTTATTCAATCTCGAAGCGCTCCACTATTCTCTTCCCCTTATGAGGATTCTGGCTTACTTCGGCGCTGCTCTCGCTTGTTCACTGGCTTTGTCCTATCTGCCGGCACGCAAGGCGCTTCTCGTCCCCCCAACGGAAGCGACACGCACGACAAGTTGAAATCCAAAAAAGTGAAGACTTTCTTCTTCCACAAACTATGGACTGCACCAAAATAAACGTAAATAAACTCAAGCTGCGATAGCTTGAGTTTATCCGGATTCGTAAATGAGGCTACTAATAGCTATATTACGAGAAACTCACTTAACCGGCACACCACTCGAGCCCGTACCCGAGCTGCCCGAAGCATCTTTCGCGCTAGGATCGCCGTTATCAAAGAAGGAAGTGTCTACGATCCGCGCATAGATGTACGGATTAAGGTTGGGGCTTTGCACATGGATTTTTATTTTCTCCAGCCCCTCGACATTAAAGATGAGCCGCTTCACGCCGTCCTCCGGGAGAACGGAGAGCTTTTGCAGTGTCGTTTGGGACGTGTTGCCCGCTTTGTCGCTTGCGTTAAACAGCGAAAAGTCCACCGTGTGCTCTCCTGGGCTGACGACTGCGGCATCGAGCACAAGCCGTTTGTATTTCCGATCGGTTGTAAATACGATATCCCCGTATTGATCGATTTTCAATACTTCTTGGAATTGCTTCTTGTGCACCATTGTTTCCGCAGGATCTCTGGACGCAAGCACATAGATGTCGTCGATCTCCATCGGCATGGCGAATAGCGGCGTTTGCGCGCCCGGACGGCCGCCGATATAGATTTTCTGAGTATCCGCGTCGAATTCGATCGGGATTTTCAACGCCTCGGCCAGCGCGCGTACCGGCAAGTAGTTGCTGCCTTCGTAATGAATCGCGGTCAGCGGTTTACCGTCCTCGTCCTTCGGCTGCCACAGCTCTCCTTTTAAAACGAACGTGACGCCCCGGTTAAAAAAGGCGTTGATCGGCTCCAGATTGACAGCGGCATAAGCGGAGCCGAAAGAGCTTGCGATTACGGTGGCAGCCAGTATGGCGGCCGTGGCCAGTTTTTTCTTTTTCAATTGCTTTCATCCTCTCGTCCATATTCTCAGCTTCATTGTAGGCGGAGAAGCGCTTCAAAAGCGCTTCAAAACGATTGCGCTGTCCCGACCGCCGCGGCGATTCCTTTCTCTTGGTGAGTTTAACGATTCAGATAAAGCTCAATATCTTCCGGCAATCTAGGCGAGCCTCCAGCGGCTTGAACGGCCTCGGCCGCAAGGGAAGGCATCGGGGGCGGCGCTGCGGACACTGTGCAATAGGAGCCAAGCTCGCGGCAGCGGTCGGCATACACTCGTTTGCCCGATTTGCGATAAAGCTCTTCGTTTAGCTGCCGTGCGGCGGCCCCATCATGCTTCTGCAATTCCGGGTCCAGCTTCCACATGGCATAACGGATGGCTGCTTGCTCCCGCGGATCGGGGTACAGTCCGGCCAGCGCTTCCAGCCGGTTGATCGCTTCAGCCGGGCTGAGCCGGCCCAGCCCGGATTCGAGCTGCGCCAGCAGCACCTGAAGACTAACAGCCATATCCTTCCGCTGGAGCCGGTTTGCGATCTGCAGAGCTTGCTCCGCGATCTCAGCGGCGCTCTCCTGCCGATCCTGACTCTCTCTTAAAAGGCTTGCATAGTACAAAGTTTCGCATTCAAAGTAGGGTGTTCGCAGCTTGTGGAACAGCCGGATCGAGAGGTCGAGCCAGCGGTCGGCTTCGTCCAGCCGCTGCCGAGTGAGCAGACAGCGCCCTCCGTAGCTGAGCATGATGGCTGCCACCCGCCAATCCTGAATAGCTACGGCTTCGCCCAGGCAAAAGGCGATACACGCCAGCGCCCTTTCGTCATGCCCGAGATACCAGTAATACCTCCCGAGCATTCCGATCCCGTTCGCGAAGCCCATCCGGTCTCCGATCGAACGGCTGAGCTCCAGCTTATCTGCGAGGAAGGCGAGCGCCCGATCCATCTCGTCCGTATCCATGTCGATCAACGCCAGCAATCCCATCGCCTGTTCGGTCGTATAATGGTCGCCGTACCCGGCCGCGATCGCAATTTGCTTCTTGATCCAGTATACCGCCTCGTCGTAGCGGCACTGGTCGTAGAGCAGGTGGCCCACCACGCCGAACAGGCGGCAATCATCGCGGCTCTGCTGCCCGGCCAGTTCCATCCGTTTCCGCAAACATTCAAGCGTTTGATCGTAGCTGCCCATGTAGTAGTGCAGGAGGCCAAGCGTCGTATAGGTGAAAATCACCCCGGAAGCATCCTCCGTCAGCTCGAAGCAGCGCAGCGCCCGCTCCAAAAAACCGCGAGCCTCCTCGTATTTCCCTTGCTGGCGCAAGCAATTGCCAAGCGCCACGTCGCAGAGTGAGCGCTCCCGTATCGTAGCCGAGCCACCCGAGCGCTCCAGCCACTGCCTGTAGCTTTTCTCCGCTTCGATCCAATTGCCGACGACAATCCAGGCTTCGCCGAGCTTCATTAGATAGGGGAGTATCCGGTCAGACGGAAGCAGCTCGCAGAGCTTCCGGTAATAGTTGATTCTCGTCTCATTGGCGTATAACCTCTCGGCGGCTGCGGCGGCCAGCTCGTAATGTGCTGCGGCTTCCGCATTCATACCGGCAAGTTCGAAATGGTAGGCGATCTCCGCAGCGGCCGGCTCGAGCCACCCCTGGTGATAGGTGATCAGCCCATTCGCGATTTGCCGGTGGTAGATCTTTCGCCTGCTGCCGTTTCCGGCCTGATAGGCGACACTTCTGATCGTATCGTGCGTAAACCCATATTGTCTGTCCTCGTATTCCCGTATGATCTTGAGCTGTGTGAGCTGCTCCATGAGACCGAGAACGGTCTCCTCCCCCATACCCGATACGATTGCCAGAAGCTCGGGCGTAACGGGTTTTCCTACCGCCGCAGCAACCGAAACGAGCTGAAGGCTTGCGGAAGGGAGCCGGCTCAAACGGCTCTCGATCACCGATTTCACCAGCGGCGATAGGCAAAACTCGCTCGAGCTTTTCCCCGCCTGCCACTCTCTCATCGTCTCCACGATAAATAGCGGATTGCCTCCGGTTTCCGCGTGCACCCCGGGCGCATGAAGCTCCGCCAGCGGGGCGCCGACGATGGCAGCCATCAGTCGCCCCGTATGCTCCTCGGTCAGCGGAGCCAGTTCGATCTCCGCAATATTCCCCGCCAGCCGGAGCCCGGCTACGAAATTGTCGACAGCCTCGTTCGCGTATTCGCACGTTCGCATCGTCGCGATGACGAACAGCTTCGCTTTGGAGCCGCCGCGCAGCATATACGCAAGGAACTGCAGCGTTTCCTTGTCGCACCATTGCAGGTCGTCCAGGCCGAGCAGCAGCGGTTGTTCGGCAAGCAGCATCCGTTCGATCGCCTCGTACCATTTATTCAGCTGCCAGTTTTCCCGAATCGGCGCCGGGGGCGGCAGCTCCGGGAACGTCTCGAACAGCTCCGGCAGCAGCCGGGTCAGCTCCGACAGCCAGACTGGACTGAGCGGCGGCAGCGGGATGCTGCGGAGCCAGCTTGTTACCGGTGTATAGGACAGCGAACGTACGGTAGGGTAGCAGCCGGCCCAGGCGGTTCGAATCCCCTGGCTCTCCGCCCATGCCTTGAATTCGAGGGCCAGTCTCGTCTTGCCGATCCCCGCCTCTCCCTTCAGCAGCAGCATCGAGGTTGTTCCTGTCTTGGCCTGCTGCCATAGGTCCAGCAGCGCGCCCCATTCGCCGATTCTGCCGATAAGCGGCTTCCGGCTGTAAGCCGCCTCAGTCAGATCGTCCCCGCTTCGCATCAGGCTGCTGTACAGCTGCTGCGTCTCCGCGGATGGAGCGATCCCCAGCTCGGTTTCCAGTACGCGGCTCAACCGGTCGTACGTTTGTGCAACGCCCGCCATGTCCTTGCGGCAGCCGTGCAGCCGCATCAGCAGGCGGTACGTTTCTTCCCGGAACGGATGCTCGCTGAGCCGCTTGTTCGCGAACAGCAGCGCCGCCTCGTAGTCCCGCCGATTTTCCAATAGGGCGGTCAGCTTATCCAGCACGTTCCTGTAGATCTGGAGCAGCTCTTCCCGCTTCGCCTCGATCCATTCCTCGTAAAAGCCGGGCAGCAGCTCGCCCCGGTACAGCTCTTCCGCCTGGCGCAGCTCGTAGAGCGTATTCCCTTGCGCCGCCCGCTCGAAGGCGCGCACGTCCGAGTCGCAGGGCAGCTCCGGATTCCACTGCATATAGGCCGGGGTAATGCGAATAAACCGGTCCAGCTCGGGAACGCCAGCGCGAAGATCGTGAAGGAGCTTGCGCAAATTGGAGAGCGCTTGCTTCTCGGAGGAATCCGGCCAGAAGTCGAAGGCGATGCGCCTTCTGCTTTGGGGCCGATCTGCAGCAAGGATCAGATAGGCGAGCAGCAGCGCCGCCTTTTTGCCGGGAATGTTCGTTACGGGCGTAACGCCCAGGGCGATGTTCAAGCTGCCCAATAACTGAAAGCTGTAGCCTGCCAAAACGGTTGCCCCCCATAGAACGGCGCGCCGTGTCCGTTCTCTTCATACCTATTCCATCTAGTTCCAACTTACCTCAAAGCGCGGCCGTGTCAATAGCCTGGAAGATCTACCACCAAGTCCCATTTATCCGCGGTCGAGTCCCTCTCCCCCGCAGAAATGTCATCATAGTGCCAAAAGTAGTCATCATCTCCCCTATATGATGAAACCGCTCCCACCTATAATGAAAACCGTATTCCAAACTAACTTGATAGGAGAAGGTGAATTCATGCGAAGGTACGGGGCACGACTGAGCGCATTTCTCGTCGTCTGCTTGCTCGTCTCGTTATTTCCGACGTTTGGAATAACGACCGCGAATGCCGCTGGCGGCGGAAGCGTTACCGTGGATGATTCGGTTTACGCTGTGTCACTCGACGGAAGCAAGAAATTGAAACTACAATATGTGAACATTAATGTAGACAGTCCGCAAAAGAGCGACTACCTGGCTCTGTTTACAAGCGGAACGCCGGTTACGAACGTCGCCGGTGATAGCGCTTCCGTGTTTGTCAAAAGCGGCAACGCAGCACTCCAGGTGGATGCGCAAGGGGTCGTTCTCAAGCTGGTAGGCCCGAAGGGCGGGATCGATCCGGCGACGAATAAACCGAGAACCTGGGATGCAGCCCAGAAGGTTACGATTCCTCCGGGCGGCTTCGTCATTCTCGCTTCGGATAACGACTGGATTAACAAAAACTTCCGCAAGGCGTTGTACAACGCGTTCCAGGCAGGCGATACAATCGCCCTCGAGCGGGGCGGCGCACGCGTAACCGCAGCGGATTTCCTCGGACAGCCGAGTCTGCAAATAACGGGCCCGACCGAGGCGAATGTTACATCCGCCACCTACACTGTGCAGGGCAAAGTGCTGAACTACACGGCAGGCACCGGGCTGGCAGTAAAAGTAGGCGACGTCGCAGCCGCTGTTCAATCCGATGGTTCGTTCAGCCAGACTGTAACGCTCGTCGAAGGGCTGAACACGATCTCCGTCAAGCTGCTCAAAAATGCCGATGTGCTTCAAGATACGCAGCTTAAGCTTACATACCAGAAGGCCAGCGGCGATCTGATCGAGATCGAGGCTCCGCCGGAAGATATTACGATTACCGTCGAAGGTCCGAAGAAGCCGATCAATTACGTCGATAAGGACGTTACCGGCATTCCGAACATTATCGCTTTGTTCACGACCGAATACGGCTCGAAAATCCAGATTGCCGCCACCAACGTGGCCATTCAGGTCGATGCTAACGGGAAAGTGACCAAGATGATCAATGCGGCGACCGGCAATAGCACGCCGCCGTGGGTCGGCGGAGAGCTGGATATCCCGCAGGGCGGCTATGTCGTCATGGCTCAGGATAACAGCTACGCCACAATCGGCCTCAAAAAATATTTGGCTACCAAATTCAAGGTCGGCGACGTAGTCAAGCTCCGCAAAAACGGCAACGTCGTAGCCGTATCCGATCTGATGAGCGGTACAGGCGCCACGCCGCGCATGCAGCTCGACGGCCTCTCGATGTTTACGACGGCCGATGCGAAAACGACGATTGCCGGCAAAATTACGAATCCGACCGGCGCTGTCGTCAAGATCGGCGGACAAACCGTCACTCTGCAAGCCGACGGTACGTTTGCCCATGAAACGGCGCTTGCGGCAGGTCCGAACTACATCGACGTCGTCTTGTCCAAGAACGGAACCGATCTGGACAAAAAATCCGTTGTCGTGTACAGCAGGCCTTCTCTCGCGAACGAGAAGCAGGTGATACTTTGGGTCGACCAGGCTTCCAACGCGAAGAAATTCCAGTCCAGCGAAAGCGTGCTCGATTTCCTTCGTAAGGCAAAGGCAGCAGGCGTAACGGACGTCGCGTTTGACGTCAAAGGGGTCGAGGGTTACGTTTCCTACAAAAAGAACGATCTGACGCACCGTCCGTATGTAAGCGAAATGGTGGCAGGCGACCGGAAGGGCGCAAGCCCGAATCTCGATCTGCTCGAGCTGTTCCTGCAGCACGGCCATACGCTCGGCCTGAAAATCCATGCGGCCTTTAACGTATTCGCCGAAGGTTCGATCGCCGTTAAAGATTTTGCGATCATCGACGACCATCTCGATTGGGAAGAACGCGTCTTCCGTCCCGAGGACAACGGGCAAATTATGCGCCTGAGAGAAAGTGCTTACGGGCAAAAAGGCTTGTCCAACGCTTCCGGCGGCGCGGCCGTTCTGTTCGTGAATCCGTCCAATGACGACGTGCGCGACTTCCAGCTGAAAACGTTCGAAGAAGTAATGAAAAACTACGACGTCGACGGCATCATTCTCGACCGCGGCCGTTACGATAACGAAACCGCTGACTTCAGCGACTTGACGAAGGCCAAGTTCACCGCCTTCCTCCAGCAGCGCGGCAAAACGCTGACGAACTGGCCGAACGATATTTTCCGCTACGTCGACGGCAAACGGGTAGACGGTCCGCTCATTCAAGACTGGTGGGAGTTCCGTTCCGGCACGATCGAAAGCTTTATGCGGGAAACCCGCACGCTCGTAGACAGCTACACCGCGTCGAAAGGCAAAAAGATTCAAACGTCGGCCTATGTCGGCGCTTGGTTCGAATCGTATTATTTGAACGGCGTGCACTGGGGAAGCAAAGACTTCCGCTATGACAGCCGCCTGAAATTCCCGACCGACTCGATCTACACGCAAGGCTATTACCAAACGGGATATATCAACTTCATGGATTTCCTGATGGTCGGTACGTACTACAGCACCGTTCCGGAAATTCAGCGTTACATTACGATCGACTCGATCGTGACGAACGGCGAGGTACCACTTTACGCCGGTATGGCGCTGGCGGATCTGCAGGATCCGACGCTGCAGCGGCAAATTTTCCAAACCGCGCTGGGCAGCACGAACGGCTTGATGCTGTTCGATGCCTCGCTGGCCAACTGGCCGATTATTAAGTCCTCGATCGATAACGTCGAGTATGTGAAAGATTACCAAGTCGGCATGAGCACACCGGGCAAACCTTCTTCGTTTATCGAAGGCAGCTTCTATAATATCAGCCGGAACCTGGGCGATTTGAACGTGCTCACCGACGAGTTCGGCACATCGACGGGAACGAACAAATTCGGCGTGGAAGTGGTAGTAGACGCCACCGGCAACGTAACGAAGATCGTCAACAAATCGCAGGCGATCAACTGGAACTGGAGCTTCCCCGAAGACAACAACAGCGCCATCCCGGCAGGAGGCATGGTCATCTCGGCATTGGACGAAAATGGCGTTCGCACGAAGCGTCAGCTCGTAGCAAATTCGTACAACGTCGGGGACAACGTCCGCGCAGCGGCACTGTCGGGCTTCCTGAACTATGACGGCAAAACAGTAACGACGGCAACGCCGGAAATTAAAGGAAATGTTAAAGTTCTGGGTACAGGCTCGAAGGTGAACGTCAACCTGAACGGCCAGGCAGCAAACGTAGACGCCAATGGCGATTTCGCCGGCACGGTACACCTGCAGCCGGGTAACAACACTGTTACGTTCTCCGTTTACGTAGACGAATTGAAAACGAACGAGAAGAAGATTCAACTGAACTACACGCCGGGTACCGGCGGCGGCTCCAGCGGGGGCGAATCCGGCGGAACGGACACGCCGTCGAATCCTTCTACTGGCGGTGGCGGCGGCGGAGGTTCGGTAACGACTCCGGAGCAGCCGACAACGAAACCGACGGATGACGGCGTAGTGATTACGGCGCCGGCAGTAGAAACAACCGAAGGCGGCAAACCGGCTACGAAAGTAACGCTGGATGCCGACACGATCGCTAAAGCGGTAGCCGCTCTGCAGCAGCAAGGCAGCGGTTCGAAGGAAATGATCGTGGAAGTGCCGGGCACACAGCCGGTTGCCATTGTGACGCTTTCTGCACAAGCTTTGGCCAAAGCGGCAGACTCGGTTGAAGGCACCGTAATAACTGTAAAATCCGGTGATGTCAGCTACAAGCTGCCTGCCGGTCTGATTGACCTTAACGCGCTGGCAGCCCAATTGGGCGCTCAAGCGGGCGACGTGCAAATCTCGATCGTGATCGAGAAGAAAACCGGCGCTGAAGCGAAAGGGATCGCGGATGCGGTAGCGGCTCAAGGCGGCCAAATGATCGGCGACGCTTACGATTTCCGCTTAACCGTACAAGCCGGCGGCAAAACGCTGGAAATCAACAATTTCGGAAGTCAGTATGTAGAACGTTCGATCACGGTTGCAAGCAGTGTGCCGGGTTATGCCACTGCGGTTGTCATCGACCCGAAAACCGGAGAAATGACGTTCGTTCCGGCTCTCTTCGCGAAATCGAACGGTTCCACAATCATCACGATGAAACGTACCGGCAACAGCACTTACGCGGTTGTCGCAGCGAACAAAGCGTTCCAGGATACAAAAGGACATTGGGCGCAAGCCGATATCGATCTGCTCGCCTCGAAGCTGCTCGTTAAAGGCGTAACGGACAACGAATTCGCTCCGGACCGCTCGATTACCCGCGCGGAATTCGCAGCCCTGCTCGTACGCGCGCTTGGTCTTGCCGAGCAAGGCGGCAGCGCCAAGTTCAGCGATGTCCGCTCCACCGACTGGTTCGCCGCAGCCGCAGCGACGGCAGCCGCAGCCGGTCTGATCGAAGGCTACGAGGACGGCACGTTCCGTCCGAACCAGGTGATCAGCCGCGAAGAACTGGCCGTGCTCGCTTCCCGCGCCTCGGCGTTCGTGACGAAGTCGGCTGCCGCTAGCGTGGCCGCGCTTCAATCGTTCTCGGATGCGGGTTCGATCAGCGACTGGGCCCGCAGCGCAGCCGCTCAAGCGGTGAGCGCCGGCCTGATGAACGGAGTCGCCGATTCCGTCTTCGCGCCGAAGGAGCAAACGAGCCGTGCGCAAGCGGTCGTTATCCTGAAGCGTTTGGCGATCAAGCTCGGCTTGATGGACAACAACAACTGATGCAATTGTAATAAAGAAACAGGAGCGTGGCCGAAAGCCATGCTCCTGTTTCTTTTTCCTATACGGTTATACTTTCCCAAGCTCGTCCCGGAAAGCGGGCCGGTTCGGATACTGCGCCAGCAGCTCTTCCACGATAGCCCGCGCCGAGTCGGCCCCGCCGATTTTGCGAACGAGCCGGATCATGCGGCATACGTTCTTATACTCCTTCCGGTTAGATGCCTGTTTGGCGTTCCCCTCAATCATGCTTCGGAAAAGCGAGACCACTTCGTCGCGGTACTCCTTGACCAAGTAGGAATAATACTGTTCCAATTCGCCCGGGCGTTTCGTCACGTATTCGAGCAATTTCGAGGTTTCTTTCTCCTGAATCAAAATGCGCGGGTATACAGGCTGCCACCAACTGGTTTCGTTCTCCAGCTCGGCAAGCAGTCCGGCATATACCGGTTCCCACTCGGCCGGGGCATACAGAGCTTTGATCTGATCGTAGTATACAATATCTCCGCCGATTAGCAGCTCCAGCCCAAGCTCCCGCTGGCGCTCCTTCTGTCCGGACAGCCGGTAAGCTTCGTATCTGAATTTCTTCCACTGATGGACAAGTCCGGGCAAACGATTGGCGGTGTCCAAAACTTCCCCTTCCTCGGCCATCGCAATCGCCTGGTCGAAGCTGCCTTTGTTCATGGCGAGCTGGATCGCCTTCTTGCGGATATCCGGATACCGAAGCGAATCGCGCATAAACATCGCGGCCTCCTCTTCCTCCCCGAGAGCCAGCAGCCGCTCGTACCGCATCGCCGTAATCTTTTCGGTGATATAGCTGCGGTTCGAAGCCCCGTCCGCCTCCGCTTTACACAGCTTGGCCGCCGTCATCTCCCAGATGTCGCGCTGCTCTTTCGTTACCGCCAATAATCCCGCAGCCTCCAGCAGACCGAGCTGCCAATCCGACCATCCTTGCAGGAACGGCTGCTCCGCCGCCTCCGTCAGCAATTTTAGCAATCTTTCCCGCTGCTCGGGCATTAGCGACGCGGAATCGCCGGCAATCTGCCCAATAAGCTCTATGCTATTTCCAATAACAGCGCCTATCACGCCATCGGAATCGTCAGCCGCCTGAAGCAGTTCGACCATCTCCTCCGCCACACACAGAAGAAACGCGACCGCTTGCAGCGGTTTGCCGCCTTCGGCGCTTTTTAACGCCAGGTCGGCCACCTTCTCCGCTCCCTTCACCGCTTTGCCCGTATTTCTCCATTCCACGAAGCCATGCTTGTCCGAGTACTGTTTAACTGAGGAACGGATCATCGCCCGGCATTCCCCGATGCCTTGTTCCCCTTCCCCTTCCGACAAATAAAGCCGAATTCGCCGCTCCTCGATCTTGGAATCGCCAGCCATGTCGAGCAGAAGTTCAACCTGCGTTTCTTTGCTGGCCGCTTTCAGCGGCGTCTCCAGCTTGGCTGGGACGGTCGTTGCCTTCTTCTTTCCCCGTGTGGAACTTGGCTTCGCTTCTTCCTCGTTTTCCAGTCCGGAGCCAAACTTCTCCTCCAGCAGCTCGATCAATACGGCAACCCGATGTTTGCATACCGGCCCGGCATCGTACGGACAATCGCAATCGGACGACAGCACCTCGCCGTCATCGCCAAGCTCGATCTCGACCTCATAGTTCTCGCTGCCGCTCACCTGGGCCTGGAACACACCCGGCTCCACTTCTTCGATTTCATGGACGCAGCCGTTCTCGGCATACTCCCGGCCTCTCTCTAATATAACCGGATTGACGAACCGTCTCAGATGATGGATGTTCAAGGTTACGCCTTCTTTCGCAAATGCTATTTTCTTATTAACAGTTAGTTTAGCGTGGGGACGCGGATCCCTGGTAGCGCCTCTTGCACTTGCTAATCAATCGATTATAAAGCCACACTTGAAGTTAAACTGAATTTGCTCTTGCAAAAGTGGAGTTACCAAAAATGAACTATTCGTTAAACTGTAAAGTCGAATATATAATAACATTTTTCTAAAGAAGCATGAGGTACGGGTTGATTACAGTTGTAAATACTTATGGAGCTGACGTGGATAAATGAAAAAAAGCAGCATTTGTTTTGTTTTATTGTTATTACTGTTAGTCGGGTGCGGCCCTGCGGAAACTACGGAAACAAAAACTGATGCCGTACAAAATGAAACAGAAATTATTCAATTAGCAACTCTCCAAAAAGTTACTTTGACGAATATAAGTGAAAAGAAAGGCGACATATTCCAGGGGATGAAAATCACGCTTGGAGATCGAGGCAAAGAATTCGACTGGGTTAACGTAACCAACCCAACATACTTTCCTCGATTGTACTTATCGGATATGAATGCGGATTCAAAGAATGAAATCATCGTTATTCTATAACGAAAGCAACTGGAAGCGGAGTGCACGCTGAGGAAATCCATATACTAGATGCTACGCTTAATGAAATCCGTATTGAAAATCCAGTGAGTTGCGTTGAAAAACAAGTAACAAGCAGGATTGTTATAAACAATGATAAAGTTTCCGTTAATCTGGAAGTGCAAGATCTCAAATCAGAGAAAGTCTATAGCAGATCCGAATCAGGTAGTTGGAATCAAAACATAGGTTTCGGATCGATCCTAAAGTATGAGATAAATGATAAAAAAATAATAGCGTATGTATCTGCTCAGGCATCTCCTTCCACTTTTATAGGAGAATTAGTAGTATCGTATATCTCTTCCGGCCCTAACCTCAAATGTAGTCAAATCAAGTTTAGAGCTTCCGATGAACCGAAATAATTAGAATATAATAAAAGCGAAAAGTAGCAATTGGATACCTTATTGATTTAATAAATCCTTCATGTTTCCATTTTGTAATGCATCTAAATGAGAGACATTGTTCAGGAAGTTAACTGCTCTCCCGTTTTGGGAAATTTCGATAGAATGAATAGCAGTATCGCCACTTTTAAAACCAAATTTAAGCTTCGAAGGTGCTCCTAGTTATTTATTCTTAGGAGAATTATGCACTATGACCTAACGTCATAGTCAAGAACCTTGAATCAAAATTAATTTACAAGTTCTTAAAACTATCCTGCCCCGTTACTTCAATGAACATCAATGAGGAGCTGTCCTTTGTGTTGCTCCACGCTACCGTCTCCGTTCGCGTAATAATTACGACACAATTCTACTTGTATCAGCTATTTATTCTTCAAGGAATCAGGGCGGTCCCAGAACAGAAAAGCACCACACGGCTGAAAAGTCGCGATCAGCTGGCTAGATACGCATGCGAGGCCCTGAAGTTGTGCCGGAGCTAAGCAATTATCAGCTTTTATTTCCATTTTCTTTCCGTTATTCGTTTTAATTCTAACTCTTCATTCCCAATCTTGAATGATGATAGGTAATATTTCATACTTACTTCTCCCCCAGTTATGATTACATAATTCGTTGAGTCAGTTTTGAGTTGTTGAACGCTCAACTCTCCCGCCCGTTAGCGCAACAACGGCAGCCGAACATTTTGGCCGGTTGCTGTTGTGAAACGATTGAGCTATCGTCTCCGTGAGCGGATTGAAAACTCTAAATAAAATACAGGCTCTATATTTCAGTTCTTATAAAATCCCTCCATTTCTTCACATTTTCAATCGCATTATTTTCACCCTCAGTATAAACATCGCTCACCGTCATCGTCCATTCTCTTAAAACTCTTGCTCTTTCTAAAAAAGGAGTAGGATTAACGATTTTAAAAGTTTTATTTGTTGTGACTTCCCTATTTTTTTTGAGAATGTAAGAGGTTTCCCAATTGTAATCGTAAGCATCACAGAACAAACTTTTTGTTAGATCGTATCCTTCTTTTGTAAAATGTGATGGATGCTGCAACATGTAATTGGAAACCGTCCAAAAATGAAGGGCATAGAGATTAGGTACGCTATGTTCCCAAGCCAAAAGATATCCAAATTGTTCCGAACAAGATAAACCATCCTGTTCCGCCGCCCCGCATTCTACACAGTAACCCGATTCCATAATTGAGTCTATCAAGGAGATCTAATCCTTTCTTTTATATATTTAATGTGTACTTGCTAACTGGATTCTGAATTTTGAGCGCCTTACAACGTGAAGTATAAAGTATCACGTTACGTAAACCTCAAGATATAATCCAAAATAAAAGCTTCAAATCATGATTTGAACAAGCTCCATGTAAATCGGGCAATTCAGCAAAAAACTTGCTGTTACTTGTGATACGGTTCACCGAGTATGATCTTAAAATGTTGTGAAACGATTAAGATTAACCAGTCTGTTTACAGTGCTCCGTCGGGAATGTCATAATGTTCTTGTCACCCAACACCCTCTGGCCGTTGTACCCCTTCTTTCGTTCGTCTGGATTCCCGAAGAACCTATATCCCTGGAAAACCGTTTCAATAAAAAGCAGGCAACCCATCCACAGTTAAGTGCTGGACTGATTACCTGTCTTCGTCATAATTGAGAACGGGGATGTACAGCGAGACTTTTCTTAACTTTCTTCCTTAACTTTCCTCTCAAATATGATTTCATATGCTGTAGGTTTTCCATGACCATTGTAGCGAGTTGGCAAAACCTGAACTAGTCTCCATCCATCTTTTGCGTGATCATCAATTGCTTGCCTGTACATTGATTCTGTAAACATTCCACCTAATGTAGTGTCTACATATTTGTACTCATACATGATTCTTCACCCTTTCCAAGATAAGTCCTCAATTTTATGTATAAACATTGTATCCCCCTCCAAATGGTTTATTTTGTATCATAATAGCTGGATTTGCAAGTGGGGCCTTTGATAGCTGCCCTCCGTTCGCAATTAAATTTCATTATAATATTATTCGTATGGACGATTCGATAATTGATCAAACAATAGTTCAAACCGACATGTATACATATAAGTACAAATGAAAATTATATCAAGGTGTCCAAAACCAAGATCAAAGGAGAAAAAAATGCCACAACAAGTCGATACGAACCAATTAAAGAAAGCGGAAGCAATGACGACCCTTGCCAAAGAACTTATTACACAGGCTATTGAGAAATCAGCAGCAGATCCCATGCTATGCGAAGAAGCTTTAAAACAAGCATCTATCGAGATAGCACAAGCCCAGACTATGGTAAGTCAAGTACAATCCTCTCTTCAATCCCAACAAGCTCAACAATCCAAATGATTGATTCCAGGTACTTTTCTAAATTTAAGTATTTGGCTGGATAAAAAATCAAACAGCGGCGGACCAAGACTTGAAAAATGTCTTAGACTGCCGCTGTTTCATTGAACTATAAGGAACACCGGTGCACCCACGTGGCCATGGAGAGCACTGGCGTGTTCTGGAAACCGATCGTGAACTTGCTCGAAGCTGAAGACATTAAGTTTCTCGTCGTAAACGCCCAGCACATGAAGGCTGTCCCTGGCCGGAAGACGGACGTTACAGATTCCGAATGGATTTGCGACCTTCTCCGTCATGGTTTGCTCCAAGCAAGCTACATCCCCGATCGAAACCAACGTGAGCTGCGGGAACTGGTCCGTTATCGTCGAAGCCTTATTCAAGAACGAGCTCGTGAGCATAACCGCGTACAGAAAGTTCTCGAAGGCGCCAACATCAAGCTTGCTTCCGTCGTTTCCGACATCATGGGACTTTCCAGCCGGGACATGCTCGAGGCCATGGTGAATGGCGAGACCCATCCAGAGACGCTGGCCGGCTTTGCCCGCAAAACGATGAAGAAGAAAAAAGAAGAACTTGAGTTGGCTCTCCGCGGCAATATGAGTTCACACCAGCGCATGATGCTAAAGACCATGCTCACTCACATCGATTTTTTGACGGAACAAATCGCTGAACTTGACGTGGAGGTAGCCAAACATTGGCCACATCTGAAGCTTCCTGATCCTTCCCCCCTGGACAAAAAAGACGCAGCTTTTTTTAAAATTGTACTAGCTGCGCCTAGTTTCGCTGCCTTTTTTAGGGATACGCGTTACGATTAACTCACCATGGCTGTTTGAATTATAGTGATCCGAAACTTTATACAGCTTATTATTTTGGAAGATGAATCGAAAGCTTATTCATACCAAATCCTCCGCCCCAAACATCTACATTGTTATTATCCGGCCCTTTAAATAGAAACCAATTATTGTTGTCCTCTTGTATAATATCAATCTTTATTTTAGTAAGTTGTTCTCGTACTGCTTTCGTATCGTCACAGATAAAGCTTAATCCTCGTGGAGAATCCTCATCCTTGCTAAGAAGAAAATAAGCACCCGGTGAGATTTGCATAACAACACCTGACTGATTCTGATCCTTAATTTCACACCCTAATACATCAACAAACCACTTCGCTGATGCAAGGGGATCACTTGCGTACAATGTGCTATACAACATATCAAAATATTGTCTAGAAACCCTTCCTACCGGATTTAAATCTATTTCTTGTTGATTAATCGGTTCTTGTCTCCCTTCAACCCACAAATAAGGTATATACGCATAAATATAGTCATCCTTATAGTACTCATGAATATAAAAGGTTTCGGGTTTATTTAAAAAACTATTCATAAAGTGAACCCTATTTTTCAATTGGCTTTGCCGAAGCTGATCTATATGTAGATAATCGATTGTAAAAACTAAGTAATCTAACGGCGGTATATGTATATATTGGGCTTCAGAGGGTAATTGTTCTTTAAGAGGAGCACTCGATAAGGGAATACAAACATATGACGCATTTACTTGACCTGTAAAAATCGAAGGATTAAAAGGTACATCCTTTGTTTGTCCTGAATAGTGCGAGGAAATAAACGCCTCACCCTGAACAGAAACATTATGCTGTCGACACCAATCTTGAAGTTGGTTTGACACAGTTTTAAACTCACTATCACTCGAAATTATACATGCTAATAAATGCATTTCGTCCTTCGTTTCTAATCCGCAGCGAATCAAATTTTTCAAAAACAAGTCTGGCATTGAAGCTTGGAGCTTATCCATATCTAATTGATTATTCCAAATATGAATGGTATTTCCATTAAGATCTACTATTTTCATGTGAAACTCTTCATCGATCTCAATATCTACTTCTGCATCCACTAGCTGCCTTCTTAATGCATTGATATTTCTGCAAAAGAAATCGAGTTTTCGCGGACTATTCTTATCTTTATTAATGAAAAGACATCGTCCAGGCGCATACTCCAGTGTGGCAAAATCGGTATTAATTGATACCATTTGAAACCCGAAAGATTTGTAATACCACTTGATTGATTTTTGCAAATCGTTAACAAACAAAGTGTTGGATGACATCTTTACTAACGGTTTATTCATAACCTCATCTCCTTTTTTATCTGCCACAAAAAAACTATTTGTAATCTCTTGCTTTTCTTCTTCTACCTCATTGCGATTAATCAATTTCAAAATATTCGGAATCGTGGTCGGCTTATAGCCATCGGCATTTTTCCGTTTTTTTAAATTCGTTCTTGCTTTCCTTATACTTTCACCCATAAGTGTTCCTCCTCTTTACTCATTTTTTTCAAGTCTAGCATGGTTGGAAATATACTAGATGTATTTTTTTATCAACTTTCGATTATGGGTATATAGAACTTCACTTGTGTAGTTCGCTCTAAGTCATTTCCATCTCTAACAATATACTCTGCAATCTTATTGTTTTGTTCCAAAGGAATCATAATCTCATATCCAAAATGCTTCTTATCCTCTGACCCTATTTCTACATTCAATCCATAAAACTTCATTGTATCTATATCCCATCCTAACTGAGTCCCCTTTTGTACAACGCTTTCAAAAGCTGATAAAATGGATTTAGAGTGCACAGTTATCATTCCGAAGCTAGTGTACTGCAACATTAACTTATTGGCAAATGGATGGATATTGTGCGATCCATAGAATCCGGAGCGTTTATATCCTCGTAGATTTCTAGTATCGCCTTATCCCGTTCAAACGAAAAACCTTGCTGTAAAAGATAGTCTAAGACATATTGATACGAGTCCTGAACCCACCTTCGATGGAATGAACCTTTATAATTGAACACGAAGTAGGATTGGCTTGGAATGATCATGGACACCATTCCCTCGGGTACACTGAGCTCATGCACTTCGTATGCTGCCATATATTGATATTTATCATGGGAAGGTAATTGCACTCCGATGCCGCGTTTTGCATCCAAGATGTGCTTCATTTCAGCAGCTCTATTCAGTAATTTAGCCCATGTTATCGATACCATGGCTTCAATACTGTGAATCAAAGAATGCGGCGCGGTGAATGGGATACCAATAAGTAACAGTTTCGGCTTCACTACGATATTTCCAATTCGATTCGACCGCACCTGTAACTCTTTAGGAGGTAATGTACTTTTGTTCAGCATGGAATACCCGCCATGTTTGCCTGGCTCAGCATATAACGGCATTCCTAGTGCACTTAACTCTTGCAAATACCGATGCATAGTTCGGTATGATACACCGAATTCTTGCGCGAGCTGATCGACTGTAAACTTTTTTCTAGCGTTTATCGATATCATAACTTCAAGCAATCTTTGAGATTTAGTCATGTGTCACAACCCTTGTATACTCTGACAGGTTTTGTCTTAGTTATATGATAAAGTATAGTTGTTAGATTGTTAATACGAGGAGTGAAGATGTTGGAAGTTAACCTGATAACAAAACAAGCCTTCCAAGCGATCGGATTACGATGGGATGGCACTTTTCAAGGAGCGGCCAAAGGAGAGATACGGGAGTTGATAGCGGAATTCAAGCGCAGACTAAACGAGATCTCGGGTATCGTTATTCGGGATCGTATTCTTGGTTTTTCCGAGGGTCATACCAAAGAAGGCTTCACTTATTTTGTTATGGTTGAAACCTTACAATCCGATGAAATCCCGGATGGTATGACGGCTTTATCCATCCCAACATACACCTACGCGGTATGCGAACATCAAAAGGGGATGAATATCGACAAAACCTATGAGGATCTTGCAGCTTGGTATTCTGCTGAGGGATACGAGCTTGTTCCTAACGCCCGCAGCTTTGAAACATACCCGTTTCATTATAATCCACTTGTGGATGAACCGGAGTTTTGCGTATACAATCCGGTACAATTGAGAAAAAACTAACATATCATTTAACCAAAAACGCCCACGAGTTCGGGTATCTTATGTGTGTCTATTTCGCAAAAAGCTATTGTTATATATCTGATGCCAGTTACTTCAACGATTAGGAGCAGATCGCCGCTGCGTCTGCTCTTAATTATTAACTATCGTACCTGTTAGCCCCCTATGCCGCGCTTTGCGGCACCACAGATGATGAAAATTTTGGTAGTTTAATGAAAATATTCATGCTGGTTTTATCTGTATGAACATATCGAGCTCACTTTCGTCCTCTTCACCCTTAAATCTTTCATCATATACTTCGAAACAGACAATATCGAATTCCTCATAATTATTAGTGCTGAGCCAGTATATAAGTTTTTCAAACGATTCGTTTATCTTACTTATAGGTCCTCTATGAGTTACTCCTGCATATTGGCCAGCGGGAATTTTATACATAAACATTCCTTCTGGCACTTCGCTTAAAGACTCGGTTTTCACACCTGCTAGATAGCCAGGTTCATTTCGTTTGATTAATCCAATTGTCTCATGATGATTTATTCGATCTGTTACTTCGTTTATTCGGGTGAACAAAGCTGGCCAGACATCCCCAGGATTGGTCGGTTTACCAATATTTCCAATACCGATAATCTTATATTCTGGAAAATCAACTAAAATAGGCTGCATCTTTCCACTCCTCCATAAGTGCGTATGAACTCTTACTCGTAGAACTAGAATAAAGTTCCTTATTCTTATTCTGGTGATTATTAAACTCACGTATCTCTTTAGCAGAATAAATCATTATTTAATAGGACTCCCTATACAAAATCTATACCCGTCAGGATCATAAACAAGGAATTCTCTCATCCCGTAAGCTTGATTTATCGGTTCGGATTCTAATATTGCACCTCTTGCCTTTAAGTCATCATAAACAATATCTACATCGTCTACCCAAATGTAAGATTCCATAAAACCGTTTACGGTATGATTAGGACGAATCAGTTCTTTATTCTCAGCCTTTTTAATCAAAAAACTTACTCCATCTCGATCTACAAACTGCCCTTCCATTTTGAAGCCAAGTTGATCCCGAAAATACTCTTGAGACCGTCCTACATCTGATACAAGTAAACATTGTGACGCTTTATTCAGTCTCATAAAAGAACCTCCTATTTTTGCTTCCAACATTACTCTAATAGTGCTATTTATATTTTGCCCTCATTTAATTGATGCCCTAGCTCATCGATTTCTATCAAGATTATAATATCCCTCCTTCCAAAACTACCTTTATTTTGAAACTAAGTAGAGTAAAGGGCTGGGTTGGCCAGCCCCTCCTCATCAAACCGTACGTGCGGTTTTCCCGCATACGGCTTTCCGACGTTCTTCACCCAGGGCAGTACGGCTTACCCAAGTGCATACTGTTTTTA
>NZ_RBAH01000001.1 GCF_003626695.1 Paenibacillus ginsengarvi | reverse complement strand
ATGCCACCGTGTTCAATCTCAAACGAATCAAAAGACTCATGAAGAAGTTGAACCTCGTATGTCCACACCGCCGACCAAACCCGTATCGACGAATGGCAAAAGCTACTTTGGAACACCGTATAGTCCCAAACCAACTGCAGAGGGATTTCAAGAAGGGCATACCGGGACTCGCCATGCTTACCGATATCACCTACCTTCCGTATGGCAAATCGCAGACGGCCTATTTGTCCACCATTCTGGATGCGGCCTCGGGTGAGCTGTTAGCTCATAACTTTTCTACCACCCTCCAATTGAGCCTGGCTACAGATACCATTAAATTACTAAAGAGACAACGACGTCTGAAACTCCAAAAGGATGCGTTTATTCACTCCGATCAAGGAAGCCACTACACAAGTCCAATGTACCAGAAATTATTGCGAAAGGTAGGCCTCGGACAATCCATGTCACGGCGTGGTAATTGCTGGGATAACGCGCCTCAGGAATCCTTCTTTGGGCATTTAAAGGATCACGTGAAGAGTAGGAACTTTACAACGTTGGCGGAATTGCAACAGGAGATTAACCGCTACATTCACTATTACAACAATCACAGATACCAATGGGGGTTAAAAAAGATGACTCCTGTACAATACAGGAATCATCTCTTAAGTCCGGCCTAACTCTTTTTTTCTATGTGTCCTTGACTAAGGGACCAGTTTAGATTCGAGAAGCCCCTTTTTCTTGTTGGTAAGGGAAAAAACGATTAGCCAAGTGTTGTGCGGTTTCTGCTCCGTCTCAAGCCTTCCTCATCTCGAAAAATTCGCACGAGCTTCTCTCGTGATAGGCAAGCTCGCTTACGCCGGATTGGATGACGACGGTGTCGTTATCGAACCGGATTACAATGCCCCCGGAATCGATCATCAGATCGTCCTTGAACACTCGGATGGCGGATTCCCGTTCCATCGCCTCCGTAAAATCCCGGTCCGTCAATAAACGCTGGTTGCGGCTCATTCGAACATCTCCTTTGGTTGCAGTGAGGATTGTATCATTGTACCAAACAGTCGGGGCTCGATCATCCCCTTTTTGTGCCGGGACATCCGATCCGGACGCTTACGGGCGGCGTGGCCGTTTTACTAGAGACTCCGGAATAGTGTACAATGGAACGGAATTGTTAGCGATACAGACAAGCTGCACATATGACGGTAGGGGGACAAAAAAATGCTTTGGCATGAAATATCGATACATACCCGCGAGGAGGTCGCCGAGCTGGTCGCAACCGCGTTCCACGAGATGGGCGCCGGCGGCGTGACAATCGAGGAGTCCGGGACTTTGAATAAAGAGCGCGATACGTCGCTTGGACAGCTGTACGATACGCCGCTGAACGATATACCGGAGGGCGAGGCCGTCGTGCAGGCTTATTTCGCCGACCCGGACAATACGGCGGAGCTGATTCGCCAATTGGAGGAGCATGTAGCGTTTGTACGGGACGAGCTGGGTTATGACGTCGGCAAAGCCGAGATCAAGTCGCGCGTCGTCGACGAAGAAGATTGGGCGCATTCGTGGAAGCAGTATTACAAACCGATGCGCATCTCCAACCGATTGACGATCAAGCCGACCTGGGAGACATACGAGCCGGAAAGCCCGGACGAGATCATACTCGAGCTGGACCCGGGCATGGCGTTTGGAACGGGCACCCATCCGACCACCTCGTTATGCTTGCGTACGCTGGAGCAGGAGGTCGCGCCGGGAATCGAGCTGATCGACGTCGGTACGGGCTCGGGTGTGCTGGCGATTGCCGCCGCGAGGCTTGGGGCCAGCCGCGTGCTCGCGCTTGATCTCGATCCGGTTGCCGTCACGAGCGCGAACGAGAACGTTCGTCTGAACGGCGTCGAAGGCAGCGTCACGGTTATGGAGAGCGATCTGCTGGGCGTGCTTCGCAGCGCCGGAGCTTCTGCCGATGTGGGCGTAAACGTACCGGTCAAGCTCGTCGTAGCGAACATTTTGGCTGAGGTTATATTGCTTTTCACGGATGACGTATACGAGGTGCTGGAATCCGGTGGAACCTATATTACATCGGGCATTTATAAGACGAAGGAAGCGGATGTGCAAGAAGGTCTTCGGCGCGCCGGCTTTGAGATCGAACGAATCGAGCGGGATCAGGACTGGGTCGCGATCGTCGCGAAAAAACGATAAGGAGGGGAATCGGTGGAGGGAATAAACAGTTTTCTGCGGTATCCGCTGGAGGAACTGCCATTTATACTTATCGTTCTCGTCATTGCCTTTACGGTGCATGAGTTTGCCCATGCGTACGCGGCATACAAGTTCGGCGATCCTACCGCCAAGCAGCTCGGCCGCGTGACGCTGAACCCGCGGGTGCATCTGGACGTTCTGGGTACGCTTCTCATCCTGATCGCCGGTTTCGGCTGGGCGAAGCCCGTGCCCGTAAATCGGGGGAATTTCAAAAATCCGCGGCTGATGGGCATCGTCGTATCGGCTGTCGGTCCGCTGAGCAATTTCGTTATGGCCTTTATCGGAGTTGTTTTATTTCATATATACGCTGCCGGTTTTTTCAACGGGGCATCGGACGGCGTGCTGGCGGCGATCGAGCTATTTTTGCGCCGGCTGGTCGAACTGAATATCGTGTTGTTTATTTTCAACCTGATTCCGCTCCCGCCGCTCGACGGCTACCGGATTATCGAGGATTTGGCGCCGACAAGAGTACGGATCAAGATGGCGCAATACGAACAGTGGGGGATATTCGTCTTTTTGCTCATCGTGTTTATCCCGGTTTTATCGCGATATACGATCCAGCCGCTGTTTAATCTTGGAGGAGACATCATCTACGAACTGAGCAAGTTTGTCGCCAACTTCATATAAACCGCCGGGAATGGGCGAGGAGCCGGGGGTAGCTATTCGGCGAAAAACGGTGTATGATGAATGGTGGTTCAATTTATGCGAGGCAAGAAGGGGTAACATGCAAAAATATTTTGTGTCTCCCGAGCAATTGACGGAGACGGAAGCGATCCTAATGGGCGACGACGCCCATCATATAGCGAACGTGATGCGAGCCCGCGCCGGGGACGTGATCGTCATTTGCGACGGCGTCAGCAGGGAAGCGCGAGGAACGATAACCGAGATCGGCAAAAATCGGATCGTCGCGCAAGTGTCCGAACTGCTCCCGTTGTCGGCGGAGCCTGCGATTCAGGTCACGATCGCCCAAAGCTTGCCGAAAGGCGACAAGATGGAGATCGTCATTCAGAAAGGGACCGAGATCGGAGCGATCCGCTTCCTTCCGTTCGTGTCCGAGCGCACAGTCGTTTCATACGACGCGAAAAAAGAGGCGAAGCGGCTTGAGCGCTGGCAGAAAATCGCCAAAGAGGCGGCCGAGCAGGCGCATCGCGGCCGTATCCCGCAGGTGGAAGCGTCCGTATCGTGGAAGCAGCTGCTGCAGTCGGCCAAGGAGGCGGATGCGGCGTTCTTTTGTTACGAGAAGGAAGAAGGCTCCATGCTGAAGACGGCGATAAGCGGCGCTCTGGCGGCGCGCGGAGGGGCGGCCGGAATGGACGTGCTGCTCGTCATCGGACCCGAAGGCGGGTTTTCCGAGAAGGAAGCGCAGGAAGCGGAAGAAGCCGGCTGCGTGCCGGTCAGGCTCGGAGCTAGAATTTTACGCACGGAAACGGCCGGTCTGGTCGCTCTTTCGTGTTTGTTATATGAAGCAGGAGAGATGGGAGGTTGACAGGACGATGTCTACAGTTGCGTTTCATACGCTTGGCTGCAAAGTGAATTTTTACGATACGGAAGCGATTTGGCAGCTCTTCAAACACGAAGGCTACGAGCAGGTTGATTTCGAGCAAACGGCCGATGTATATGTCATCAATACATGCACCGTTACGAATACGGGCGACAAAAAAAGCCGGCAAATTATACGCCGCGCCATTCGCCGCAATCCGGATGCGATCGTGGCCGTAACGGGCTGCTACGCGCAAACTTCGCCTGCGGAAATTATGGCGATCCCGGGCGTCGATCTCGTCATCGGCACGCAAAGCCGCGATCAAATCATTCCGCTTGTGAACGAATATCGCGAGAAGCGCCAGCCGATCAATGCTGTGCGCAACATTATGAAGACGCGTGAATTCGAGGAGCTGGACGTTCCGGATTTTGCTGACCGGACGCGGGCCTTTCTGAAAATCCAGGAAGGCTGCAACAACTTCTGCACGTTCTGCATCATTCCCTGGTCCCGCGGGCTCATGCGCAGCCGTTCGGCGGAAAGCGTGCTGAGACAGGCGCATATGCTCGTCGATGCCGGTTACAAGGAAATCGTGCTGACCGGAATTCATACCGGCGGATACGGCGAAGACTTGCAAGGCTACGGCCTGGCCGAGCTGCTGTGGGATTTGGACAAGGTGGACGGGCTGAAACGCATTCGGATCAGCTCCATCGAGGCAAGCCAAATTACCGATAAAGTGGTCGAAGTGTTGAACGCGTCCGATAAAATGTGCCGTCATCTGCACGTGCCGCTTCAGGCGGGCGACGATGCGGTGCTGGCGCGGATGCGCCGCAAATATACGACGGCCGAGTTCGGCAAGAAGATCGAGAAGCTCCATATCGCGCTGCCGGACGTTGCGATTACGACCGACGTGATCGTCGGCTTCCCGGGCGAGACGGAGGAGATGTTCCGCCGCGGCTATCAATTTATGGAGCAGATGCAGTTCGCGGAAATGCATGTGTTCCCTTATTCGAAGCGCACCGGCACGCCTGCTGCCCGGATGGAGGATCAAGTGGACGAAGAAGTGAAAAACGAACGCGTCCACGAACTGATCGATTTGTCCGAGCGGATGCAGCTGGCCTATGCGCGCAAATTCGTCGGCCAAACGCTGGAAGTGATTCCCGAGCGTACGTACAAGGGGGCGCCGGATAGCGGCCTGCTGATGGGTTATTCCGATAACTATGTGAATCTCGTGTTCCCGGGCTCCGAATCGCTTGTCGGACAGCTGTGCCGGGTGAAGATGACCGAGGCGGGCGTGAACGAAAGCAAGGGCGAACTGATCGGCGTCGAGGAGCCCGCTATGCACAAAAGCGCGGTTAGCGGCTGACGCGGGACATGCTCATGGAGGATTTCGCTTTTCCGGTTGTGTACTACGGAATGCGGAATCCTTCTTCGGCATTCCGCGGCTTTAGGCATTTCAAAAAGAGAACGAGGCGGTGAGCTTATGAAGGAAATATCGGCCGGCGGTGTCGTATACCGCGTTAGGGACGGCGTGACGGAAGTGCAGCTCATTCATGACCGCTACGGCAAAAAAACAGTGCCAAAGGGCAAGATGGAGGCGGGAGAAACGATCCCGCAAACGGCGCTGCGGGAAATTGCCGAGGAGACCGGCATCGAGGGACGAATCGTCGCCGAGCTGGAGCGGGTCGAATACGAGTACACACACGAGAAACACGGAACTATAGATAAGGAAGTGCATTATTTCCTGGTCGAAGCGACGGGCGGAGAACTGCTGGCGCAAATCGAGGAAATTAGCGGCGTCGCCTGGTACGAGCCGAAGGAAGCGTGGAAGCAGCAAAAACAGGCCGGTTATGCGAACAACGATTCCGTGCTGCGGAAAGCTTTGACATTACTCCAAATCGAGGTGGACTGACATGAGTGCTGCTCCGGACAAATTCGATCTGAATCGCCTGCCGTCTTACATCGACCATACGCTGCTCAAGGCGGAAGCGACGCCGGAGGCGGTGCTGAAGCTTTGCGACGAAGCCCGGCAGTACGGCTTTTACAGTGTATGCGTAAACAGCGGCTATGTGGCCGACTGCGTCCGCTATTTGGCGGGGAGCGGCGTGCGCGTTAGCGCCGTTGTCGGGTTTCCGCTCGGAGCCTCATGCAGCGATGTGAAAGCGTACGAGGCGGCTAGGGCGGCGGAGCTCGGCGCAACCGACATCGATATGGTACTCGCGGTAGGGCGGCTGCTGGCCGGCGATGAGACTTACGTAAGGGACGATATCCGGGCCGTTGTGGAAGCGGTGCGGGGGAAGGCGATCGTCAAAGTGATCCTCGAAACCGGCCTTTTGAACGAGGAGCAAAAGCGAACCGCTTGCCGGCTGGCGGAAGAAGCGGGTGCGCATTTCGTCAAGACGTCGACAGGCTTCGGTCCGGGCGGCGCCACGGTAGAAGACGTAAAGCTGATGCGCGCGGCCGTTTCGCCGGATATTCAGGTGAAAGCATCCGGCGGCGTGCGCGACCTCGCCACTGCGCTGGCGATGATCGAGGCGGGCGCAACCCGGCTGGGCACAAGCTCGGGCGTCGCGATTATGAACGGAGCGGGCGGCGTTACCGGCTACTAAAGCCGTTTCGCTGTCGGACCGCCGCCGAACACGGGCAAATAACAGAAAGGCAGCGCGATAAGCGAGCTGACGACATTGAAGATCGTTTGAGCGTGGGCGATTTGCCCTGAGGGCGAGGACGCGAACAACGCGGAAGCTTGATGCAGCAGCGGCAGCAAGGGCAGGAACAGCAGCGCTCCGCCGACGTTGAGCGAGATATGCGCCCAGGCGACGAATTGCCCGCTTCGCGTTCCGCCGATGGCGGCCATCAAGGCGGTTACGCAAGTACCGACGTTTGCGCCGAGCACGATCGCGACGCCCAGCTCCACCGGAATCGCATCGACGGCGGCGAGGCCCATTGTCATCGCGATGGTGGCCGCGCTGCTGTGAATAACGGCCGTCAGGATCGCTCCTGCAGCGAACCCCCACAACACGCTGCGCTGGGCGTGCTCGACGAACCAGCCGAACAGGCCGCGGCTTTGCAGCAGCGGAACGATCGTTTGCATCACTTCGACGCCGAGCAGTACGGAAGAGAAGCCGCTAACCGCCAGCGACAGCGAACGGATGTGGTGGAGCGCGCGCTGCGGGCGGCGGGAGCGCACGAAGGATGAAAGCGCGACCGACCCGAGCCAGATCGAGGCTGAACCGAGCAGCGCCGGGAAGGCGAGCTTGTTTATATTCAGGCCGATAAGCTCGGTTGTCAGGCAGGTGCCGATATTGGAGCCGAGAATGATGCCGAGCGTTTTTGGAAAGGTCATAATGCCGGCGTTCACAAGTCCGATCGTTATGACCGTGAGTGCGCTGCTGCTTTGCAGGACGGCCGTTACGCCGGTGCCGATGAACAAGCCGCGGACGGGCGTGCGCGTAAACGTTTCGACGAGTCCGGTCAAATAAGAGCCGGCCCACCCGTGCAGCGCCAGCTCCATTATTTTCATGCCGGTCAAAAAGATGCCGAGTCCGACGAGCAGCGGCAGGATGATTTGCGTAGTCATGCGGGTCTCCTTTTTGCGTTTTAAGTTAATCCTTTTGTGAGGCGGTTTATTACTATATGTTTATGTGGACGGGCAGACGAGCATGACAAGCCAGTCAAATCGTCTGCGTCGCAAGCGATGCGGCGGCAGGCGACATTACGAATACGAAGTTGGGGGAAATTGCAGTGGCATCGGTAATACTGGACCGAAAGCGGAAAAAGCGGCTCGAGCAAGGCCAGCCGTGGATTTACGCGAATGAAATCGCAAGCGTGGACGGGGAATACGAGCCCGGAGATCTCGTATCCGTCCTGAGCCATACGGGGCAATATTTGGCGACGGGTTATATCAATCCGAAGTCGCAAATCGCGGTAAGGGTTGTTTCCTATACGCCTTTGGAGCAAATGGACCGGGACTTCTTCGCAAGTCGGTTCGAGCAGTGCGCGCAGCTGCGCAGCCGTTTTGTCGGCGAAGCAACGGGTTATCGTCTGGTATACGGCGAAGCGGATTTTTTGCCGGGGCTGGTCGTCGACCGGTTTGCCGATGTGCTCGTCATCCAGGTGTTGTCCCTCGGTATGGAGCGGTGTAAACCGCTAATCGTCGAAACGCTTGCCGAGCTATTTCAGCCGCGCGGCATTTATGAACGCAGCGACGTATCCGTGCGCGAGCTGGAAGGGCTGGAGCAGATAAAGGGCCCTCTGTACGGCGATTGTCCGCGTTACGTGGAGATTGTCGAGAACGGGCTGCGCATCGAGGTCGATATCGAGCAAGGACAGAAGACCGGATACTTTTTGGACCAGAGGGAAAACCGGGCATCCATCCACAAGCTGATGACCGGCTGGGGTGCTCGCAGCGGCATACGGCTTGCGACGGACGAAAGCACGGGCAGATCCGTACCGGTCAATGCCAACGGCAAAGAGGTGACGTTTCCATATTGGGACGGTGCGTCCGTGCTCGAATGTTTCTCGCATACCGGGAGCTTTACGCTGAATGCGTGCAGCGGCGGCGCGAAAAAAGTGACGTGCCTCGATATATCGGAGCACGCCGTCGATACCGCCAGGCGGAATGTGGAGCGGAACGGTTTTACGGACCGGGTGGAGTTTGTCGTCGCCGACGCGTTCGATTACTTGCGCGCGCAGGTTCGCGGGCTCGAAGAGCGGCGGGCCAGAGCCCAAGCGGGACAAGGATCCGGTGCGGGCAAGGTCGATACGTCGAAGCCGGTCGGAGCGGAAGGCCGGACGTGGGATGTCGTCATTCTCGACCCGCCCGCTTTTGCCAAAACTAAAGGAGCGGTGCCCGGGGCGCTTCGGGGCTACAAGGACATTAACCTGCACGCGATGAAGCTGGTGAACGAAGGCGGCTATCTCGTGACCGCGAGCTGCTCGTACCATGTAAGGCCGGATGTTTTTCTGGAAACGATACTTTCGGCCGCGTCCGACGCGCGCAAAGTGCTGAGGCAAATTGAATACCGGGGCGCTGGCAAAGACCATCCGCAGCTTCTCGGTACGAGCGAAGGGGACTATTTGAAATTTGCCATATTCGAAGTCCGTTCCCGATAAACCGCGGAACGGCAGATTCTTGCCATAAGGAGGTAAACGTATGAAGCCGATCGACCCGCAGGACGTTCAGTTGATGCTGGACTCGATGCTTGATGAACAGCTGTTTCTGCAAATGGAAATGACGACGGGCGCCTACGCTTCCCACCGGGACAGCAGCAAATTTACCGCGTCCACTTTTTTGAAAAACGGTTCCGTCCGGTATGTTCAGGGCTCTATCGCCGGTAGCGGACCGTTCCGGGTCGGACTGAAGACAGGCGAAGGATGGGTATATTCCGAAGGACTGACCCACTACGAAAACGACGGCGGCGACCGTCTCGTGCTGGCCGGCTACGATTCGGAGGGCAAGCTCGTCGTCGGCCTCCAACTGGGCCGTCATCCTTTTTAACGACAAGACCGACTACTATACTTCGTGAAAGAGGGGAATAGCGATGGATCGTCAGCGACACGTATTGGTTGTGCTTCCGCATCCCGACGACGAGACGGGCAGCTCCGGAACGATAGCGAAGCATATCCGGCAAGGAACGCCGGTTACGTATTTATGCCTAACGCTGGGCGAGATGGGCCGTAATATGGGGGTTCCTCCGTTCGCAAACCGCTCCACTTTGCCGCTCATCCGCAAGCAGGAGCTGGAGGAATCGTGCCGCAGCATCGGCATCGAGGATTTGCGGCTCGGCGGGTTCCATGATAAAACGATCGAGTTTGAGGATCGGGAACAGTTAATGAAACGAATTACGGATTTGATCGAGGAAGTTCGTCCGTCTCTTATTATGACGTTTTACCCCGGATACAGCGTTCATCCGGATCATGACGCCTGCGGGGCTGCGGTTATCGGCGCTGTGGCGCGTTTGCCGGCCGCTGACAGGCCTGTCGTGAATTGCATCGCTTTTGCTAAAGGGTGCGAGGAAGCCTTGGGTCAGCCCGATGTTGTAAACGATGTAAGCGAGTTTCTGGACGTGAAGCTGTTGTCGCTGCAAGCGCACCGTTCCCAGTTCCAATATATGTCCGTCGTTCTGGCGGCCGATGATCCGAGCATGAAAAGCCGTTTCAGCACGGAACGGTTCTGGACGTATCGCTTTGATTGACGCTGGAATTGTATGCGACCTGGTTGTGCCGTTCGATCCGAATGTGGATCGGACGGCATTTTTTATTCCCATGTCAGGTTATATACAAAAAAATATCCTCAATTCGTATTGTGGATGTTATAATGAAGTTAAAAAACCTGACAAATCGATCGGCTGGGAGCGATAGGAAATGAAAACTACGATCTATGACATTGCCAAAGCGGCCGGTGTATCGATTGCGACCGTATCGAAGGTTATTAACGGAACGGGGCGCATCAGCACCGACACGAGGGAACGCGTTCACGAGATTATGCAGGAGCTGGACTATCAGCCTAGCGTCGTGGCGTCGGCCTTGACAGGCAAAAGCACGTTTACGATCGGCCTGCTGATCCCCGATCTGGCCAATCCGCTGTATGCGGAAATCGCCCGAAGCGTGGAAGACCGCGGCCGCGAGCTCGGATTTAATCTCGTCATGTGCAGCACGGACAATAATCCGCGGCGGGAAGGGGACTATATTACGTTTTTGAAGCAGAAAAAAGTCGACGGGATCATCATCTCGACGGGCATCAGCAACGAAGCCGTGCTGCAAAGCCTGCATACACAGAATATCCCGGTAGCTTTTGTGACACGGGATCATATACCAGGAATGGATGCCGACAGCGTCCGGGTCGACGATTACTTGGGCGGATACCGGGCGGCGTCTCATCTGCTCGGGCTCGGTCATCGCCATGTAGCCGTTCTGACGGAACAATTAAGCTTGTCCTCCAGCAGCGATCGGGTACGAGGGTTCATACATGCTCTTGAAGAAGCGGGGATCGAGGAAGGTGGTCCGGTTGTCGTCGAGAGTTTCTCTTCCATCGAGGAAGGAAGGCGCCAAACGCTGGAGCTGCTGATCTCGGAAGATGCGCCGACGGCTCTGTTCGCATGCAACGATCTGCTGGCGATCGGGGCCGTGCAGGCGGCGAAGGAGCTGCGGCTTACGATTCCGTGGGATGTATCGATTATCGGCTTCGACAACACGATGCTGGCCGGCATTGTCGATCCGCCGCTGACGACGATTTCGCAGCCGATTGCCGAGATGGGACGGCGCGTGATGGATCTGATCATTCAGGAGGTACGGGGGGAAAAGAAGGGCAAGACGGCGATCGTCCTGACGCCTGAGCTGGTTGTCAGGCAATCGACCACGTTTCCGCGTAAGGTATGACGGCGAACCGGGCGATTCGCGCCAGAGGCTTTTACCGGAGGGGAAGGGCTTTCTGACGGAATCGGGTTCCATACATACGCAATCGGGAGCATGGATAAAATAATCGCATTATTCGTAAGCTCATTGCAGGTAATGGGCTTATTTTCCTGTATTCGATCGGCATAAGGGTATTGACTGCGACAAGCTACTTGCGATAAGCTAACAATTGCTTTATTAAAAAAACATTTAGTGCTAAATTATTAAGCGCTAAAGTAAGGGGATGCGAAGTGCCGGAGATGAACGGTCAGTTATTGGAACTGACGAATATGTTCAAAAGTCTGATCAAACGAATGTCCCAACTATGGAATGGTCGGATGAACGACAGCTACTCTATTACGCTGACGCAATTCCGAACTTTATACATTTTAAACACGAAGGGGCCGCAAAAGGCGGCGGAGCTGGCCGATATTTTGTGCGTCACCTCGGGCGCGATCACGGGGCTTGCCGACAAGCTGATCGCGAAACAGTTCATTCAGAGGCAGAGGAGTGAAGAAGACCGCAGGGTAGTTTATTTAAGCATTACCGATCAAGGGAAGGAAATGATCGGGCTGCTGCTGGAGGAACAGAAGGAAGTGATGTCTCTCGTATTTAAAGGGATGCACGAAGACGACGTCGCCCATTTGAAGCGATTATTTATGTTTATGCTGGATAATATCGAACAGTTCGAGAAGGAGTAGAGCGAAATTGGAGCATTTATCACATAAGCGCAAAATGACGATCATGGTCGCCATTATTGCCGCAATGTTTTTCGCCGCTATCAACCAAACGATCGTCAGTACGGCGATGCCGAGAATTATAGCGATTTTGGGCGGCATGGATTATTACACTTGGGTCATCACGATCTACATGCTGACATCGACGATTTCTACCGTGCTTGTCGGCAAGTTGTCCGACATTTACGGACGGAAACCGTTTATACTGGCCGGTATCGTATTTTTCATTATCGGCGCCTTTTTGACCGGACTTTCCAAAGATATCTTTCAATTGATAACGTATCGCGGCATTCAAGGGATCGGCGCCGGTATTATTATGGCTTCGGCCTTTACGGCGGTAGGGGACTTGTTCTCGCCGCGCGAGAGAGGCAAATGGACGGGTGTCATGATGGCCGTATTCGGCTTCTCCAGCGTTATCGGCCCTACGCTTGGCGGCTGGATCGTCGATCACATGGACTGGGAATGGGTATTCTGGATCTTCTTGCCGGTCGGCGTAATCGCCTTTATTCTCATTATGGCCTTGTTCCCGCGTGTGGATAAAAAACAGTCGGAATCGATCGACTACTGGGGCTCGCTGTTCCTGACGCTAACGATCGTACCGCTGCTGCTCGGGTTCTCTTGGGCCGGCACGAAATACGCCTGGGGCTCGGCTCAGGTGCTTGGCCTCTTCGGTTCAGCTATCGCCTCACTGCTTATCTTTATCGTTATTGAAACGAAAGTCAAAAGCCCGGTATTACCGCTTTCGCTGTTCCGCAACAGCATCGTTACGTTGTCGAACTCGATCGGATTTTTGATGAACGCGGGCATGATGGGCGCCTTGATTTATTTGCCGTTTTTCGTGCAAGGGGTTGAGGGCGTATCGCCGACATACTCCGGTTATGTGACGATGCCGATGTCGATCAGCATGGTGGTCATCAGCGCCTTCACCGGC
The DNA here is from genome assembly GCF_003626695.1 of Paenibacillus ginsengarvi. Lineage (GTDB taxonomy): Bacteria > Bacillota > Bacilli > Paenibacillales > NBRC-103111 > Paenibacillus_AB > Paenibacillus_AB ginsengarvi. Next base: position 626,944 of record NZ_RBAH01000001.1, on the reverse strand, counting down.
CGCTGGATTACGAAGACAGGCAAATACAAGCGGTACGCTTTGCTCGGCATGCCGATTATGATCGCCGGCATGATTTTGATGGCTTTCATGAACAGCATTTGGCTTGCCGTCATCGCCATGATCGTTTTCGGTCTAGGCCTCGGCTTCGGCATGCCGATCTTTTCGCTTACCGTGCAAAATGCCGTCAGACCCGAACAGCTTGGCGTCGCGACCGCTTCGTCGCAGCTGTTCCGCAACTTGGGCGGAACGATCGGGATTGCGGTAATGGGAACGATTATGGCGACAAGCCTGAAACGCAGTTTGACGTCGACCGCGGAAGCGGGAGGGGGACTCGACTTCTCCAAGCTGGACCCGAAAGTGGCCGAGCAGCTCGCCGCCTTCAAAAATCCGGAAATGCTGCTGGACCAGCCGAAGCTGGAGCATCTGAAAACCACGCTGCCTGAAGCGGTTCAGCCGATTTTGACGAAAATGATCGAGGTGCTGCGCGACGCTCTTAGCACATCTCTGACGACCGTTTTCTTGTCGGGTGCGGCATTGCTCGTCGTAGCTCTTGTGCTCGTACTGTTCCTGAAGGAAATTCCGCTGCGGACGTCCAACCGGATGCCGGAGCAGGCGGGCGGAGCCGAGAAAAAAGAGAAGGAAGACGATCTTCCGGGAGCTGTCGCCAAGCAGGTGTAAGACCGGAAGCGAAGCTGGAAGAAATGAACAAGGAAGCCGCCCGAACTGGACGGCTTCCTTTCTTTTTCGTTATTTGGCCCGCTTGCCCAGCTTCAGCATTTCGACTGCTTTGGCGATCCGATTGGCGCGGGTTTCTTCTTTTTTGGCCGAAACGATCCAATCCACATATTCTTTACGGTGGGAATAAGAAAGCTTCGCAAATGCCTGGTCCGCTTCCGCATCGGCTTGAAGCAGAGCAAGGAAATCGCCCGGAACGTCGATAGTCCGCTCCTCCGTATCCGGACCAATAGTCACTTGGACCATGTCCCCTTCCGTTACGCCGGCGCTGTCGCGGATATTTTTGTTCACAACCAGGTAATGCGTACCGTCGCCTCGAGGCATAAGCGAACCTCGGATCGGGCAGCCGTTCACGGTACCGGCGACTTTGAACTGGCCGCGAGTGCCGAATGTCTGCTCGACTGAAAACGGGATCGGCACATATGTCCACGTGCCGGAGCCGGCCGGCCGGACGAGAGCGGCTTCGAATCGTATCATACGAATGCTCCTTTCGGGTTTGTCCTTGTCATGCAAAAGTATATCACAAGGAAAGCCGCGAGCCGATTCGGTATTGTTCTCCAATTGCTGCGTTCGCGCGGACAAACAAACAGAAGTATGCTAAAATGGAATATAAGAACATTTGTTTTCATACAGGAGGTCCATGATGGCGATTCGATACATACTCGGCAGGTCGGGGACAGGCAAGACGGAGCGCTGTTTGGGTGAAATCGGTCAACAGCTGCGCGGGGAGCCGGAGGGAGCCCCGCTTGTGCTGCTTGTGCCCGAGCAGGCAACGTTTCAGGCCGAGCACGCGCTTGTGTCCGCGCCGGGACTTGGCGGGTCGATCCGCGCCCAGGTGTTCAGCTTCCGGCGGCTCGCTTACCGCATCATGCAGGAACTCGGCGGAACGGCGCGCGTCCATATCGATGACAACGGCAAAAAGATGCTGCTGTACGATTTGCTGCACCAGCATGGGGATGAGCTGAAGCAGTTTCGGACTTCCTCCGACCAGGCCGGGTTTATCGACCAGTTGAACCGGATGTACGGCGAGTTTCGGCGGCACTTGATTACGCCGGACAAGCTGGAGTTGTTTTTCCGGCAGGCGGAGCAGCGGCAGGAGCCGGGGGAAGGATCGAACTTGCCGCTGGACAAGCTGCACGATCTGCTGCTTATATACAGGCGGTTCGAGGAGATATTGTCCGAGCACTACTTGGATTCTGAGCATTTGCTTACGCAGGCCGCCGACATGCTGGCGGAATCGTCCTACATACGCGAAGCGCGAGTTTGGATCGACGGTTTTTACAGCTTCAACCCCCAGGAGATGCGGTTTATCGGCGAGCTGATGCGTCATAGCGAACAGACGACGATCAGCCTGTGCGTTGATCGCGATTATGCTTCGTCCGATTCTCCCGACGAGCTCGGCTTGTTTTATCCGGCAGCGAAGACGCTTGTCCGCTTAAAGCGGCTGGCCGAGGAGTTGTCGGCCGAGCAGTCGGCCGAAGTTTTGGCGTGCGATCCGCCGGAGCGTTTTCGCCGCAGCCCGAAGCTCGCTCATTTGGAGAGTGCGCTCGAATATAGAAGCGGGAGAGCGTATCGCGGCCGACAGGCGGCGGATCGCGAGCTGGTGCTGGCTGCTGCGGTCAGCCGGAGAGCGGAGGCCGAAGGGGCGGCCCGCGAACTGGTCAGACTCGTCCGGGACGAAGGCTACCGCTGGCGGGATATGGCGATTATGGTGCGCAATCTCGAGCAGTACGGAGATGTGCTGGCGGTAACGTTTGCGGATTACGGCATTCCCTTTTTCATTGACCAGAGACGATCCGTGCTGCACCATCCCGTCGTCGAGCTGATCCGCTCCTCGCTTGAAGTCGTCGCCGGCAGGTGGCGGACCGACGCTATTTTCCGCTGCGTCAAGACGGAGCTGCTCCTGCCGCCGGAATTGGCCGAGACCGCCGCGCAATCGGCTGCTTTGCGGGATGCGATGTGCAGGTTGGAAAATTACGTGCTGGCCGCCGGCATTCACGGCTCCCGCTTTACGGAAGCGAAGCGTTGGTCGTACCGGGTCGGCTCGATGCTCGACGATGTGCAGGAAGGCGCGGCGGGGACGCCGGACGAGTCGTTTTATACGGAAATGGACGGGTTGCGACGGCTCGTTGCGCGGCCGCTCAAGCAGTTGGATGACGATCTTCGCAAAGCCGGCACCGTCCGCGATATGGCGGAATCGCTGTTTCGTTATCTCGAATCTACGCAAGCTGCGGCGAGGCTGGAGGTATGGAGCCGCGGCTGTCTTGAGGCAGGCGAAGTGGAAAAAGCGCGCGAGCATTCGCAGGTATGGGGCAGCGTCATCGATCTGCTCGATCAGATCGTCGAAATGCTCGGCGGCGAAACGATGACGGTCGACCGCTTTGCCGGAATCGTCGAGACCGGTCTGGAAAGCGCCACGCTTGGGCTCGTGCCGCCGTCGCTCGACCAGGTGCTGATCGGTACGATCGACCGGACCCGCTCCGGCGAGGTTCGCCATTTATTCGTGCTCGGCGCGAATGACGGCGTTATTCCGGCTAGGCCCCAGGAGGACGGCGTATTGTCCGAGCCGGAACGGGAGCGGATGACGGATGCGGGACTGGAGCTGGCGGACGGCAGCCGGCGCAAGCTGCTGGACGAATCGTTCCTCCTCTACAAGGCGCTCACGACCCCTTCCGATTCGCTCTGGATCAGCTATCCACTGGCCGACGAAGAAGGCAAGTCGCTGCTTCCGTCGGAAATCGTCAAGCGGCTCAGAGCGATGTTTCCGGCGCTAAAGGAGCGGCTGCTGCTGATCGATGCGCCGTCCGGCGAGACGGAAACCGCCGGCGGCGATCCTTACGAATATGCGGTACACCCCGGGAAGGCGTTATCCCATTTGGCGGTTCAGCTGCGTCAGTGGATAAGAGGCGTCAAGCCGGACGACGTCTGGTGGGAGATCTATAACTGGTTCGTCTCCCGTCCCGAATGGAGGGGCCAGGTGCAGCGAATACTGCGCTCGCTACTGTATACGAACCGCGAAGATCCGCTGCCGGATTCGATCAGCCGCGAGCTGTACGGAGAGCTGCTGAAGGCCAGCGTGTCGCGGATGGAACGGTTCGTCTCCTGTCCGTTCTCGCAGTTCGCCTCGCATGGACTTAAGCTTGCCGAGCGCCACGTATACCGGCTCGATGCACCCGATATCGGCCAGTTGTTCCACGCTGCGCTGAGCAAGATCGCACTTGAGCTTCAGCGGGAGGGCATCCATTGGGGCGCGCTGACCCCGGAGCAGTGCGACGAACGGGCTTCGCAGGCGGTCCAGGAGCTGGTGCCGCGGCTTCAGGGCGAAATTTTGCTGAGTTCCAAACGGTTCGGCTATATTGCCCGCAAGCTGAAACAAATCGTAAGCCGCGCCTCCGTCGTGCTCGGCGTACATGCCCGGCGCGGGGAGTTCGTGCCGGTCGGGCTCGAGGTCGGCTTCGGACCGGGACAGCCACTGCCGCCTCTCGAATTCGAGCTCGGTAAGGGCCGCCGGATGCAGATCGTTGGCCGGATCGACCGGGTCGATAGGGCCAGCGGCGACAAAGGCGTATTGCTCCGCATTATCGACTACAAATCGAGCGAAACCTCGCTGCGGCTCGCGGATGTGTTTTACGGCTTGTCTCTGCAAATGCTCACATATCTGGACGTCGTCATTACGCATGCGGAGAAGTGGCTCGGCACTCCGGCGATGCCGGCGGGGGTTCTGTACTTCCACGTCCATAATCCGCTGCTGCGGCGCAAAAATACGCTGAGCGAGGAGGCCGCGGAAGCGGAAGCTTTGAAACGGTTCAAAATGAAAGGGCTCGTGCTCGGCGATCCGGAAACGGTCCGGCTGATGGATCATTCGCTTCGCGAACGCAGCGGCCATTCCGAGCTGATTCCGGTCGCCTTGAAGGCGGACGGGAGCTTTTACCAAAACTCGTCCGTCGTCTCCGAGCAGCAGTGGCAAAAGCTGAGCGGTTATGTGCGCACGATGATCGCCCGCATAGGGGAGCAAATTGCCGGAGGCAACGTGGACATAAAACCGATCCGCTCGGGGGCGAAGCTCGCCTGCACCTACTGTCCGTACAAGCCGGTATGCGCGTTTGAGCCGATAACCGAGGAGAGCGGCTACAACCGGCTGCAGCGGATCGAGAAGGAAGCGGTATGGCAAGCGATCGAGAGCGCCGCGGGGGACTTGCGGTAGGCTGGGTTTCGGGTCACTGCACGATGGGGGAGGAAACAAGAGATGACAACGAAATGGGATCGGAATGGAGCGGAAACGCTGCCGGACAGACCACCCAAGCCGCCGGGAAGTACCTGGACGGACGAGCAGTGGGAAGCGATCCGTCTTCGCGGATCGGATATATTGGTGGCGGCGGCGGCCGGCTCCGGCAAAACGGCCGTGCTTGTGGAGCGCATTATTCGGCGCATATCGGATGAACGCGATCCTGTGGACGTGGATCGGCTACTTGTGGCTACCTTCACGAATGCCGCCGCCGGGGAGATGCGCGAACGCATACGCGATGCGCTGGAAAAGCGGCTGATCGAGCAGCCGGAGTCTGACCATTTGCGCAAGCAGATCGCGCTTATTCACCGCGCTTCGATTACGACGCTGCACTCGTTTTGTCTGGATGTCATCCGGCGGCATCATCAGCGCATCCGGCTCGATCCGTCGTTCCGTATCGCGAACGAAATCGAGACGGAGCTGATGCGGCAAGATATACTGTGCGATTTGCTCGAGGAGCAATACGATCAGAGCGGGGAAGACAGCCCGTTCTGGCAGCTTGCCGACGCTTATGGCGGCGAGCGGGGGGATGATGCCCTGTTTCGGCTCATCGGGCGTTTGTACGATTATTCGCGCAGCCACCCTTGGCCGGATCATTGGCTGATGGGTACAGCCTTGGCTTTTGAGCAAGCTTCCTCGGCTTCCTCTCCGGAAGGTTCGCACGGAGAAGACGAAACCGACCGATGGAAGCGGGTGCTAATGGCCGATGTCAGACTGGAGCTGCAGGGGACGGCAAGCTTGCTGGAGGAGGCGCTGCGTCTGTGCGAACAGCCCGGGGGGCCGACTCCGTACGACAGTAATTTGAAGGACGACCTGGCACAAGTCCAGTTGGCAGCGTCCGCCGCCGACCGGTCGTGGGGCGAGCTGTACGACGCGTTTGCGCAAACGGCGTTCGGCAAGTTGAACGCCTGCCGCGGCAAAGATGTGGACAAGTCGCTGCAGGAGAGAGTCAAGCAGCTGCGCGACCGGGCGAAAAAGCAGATCAACGATATGAAGGAAGAGCTGTTCGAGCGTCCGCCGGAGCAGTATGCCGCGGAAATGGCCGAAACGGCGCCGCTCGTTTTGAAGCTGGCGGAGATTGTGATCCAGTTCGGAGAAAGGTACCGGCAGGCGAAGCTGGCGAAAGGACTCGTCGACTTTTCCGACCTCGAGCATTATTGCCTCGATATTTTGCGCCACCCGGACTCGCTGCCGGGTACACTGATTCCGTCCGACGCGGCCGAGCAATACCGGGAGCAGTTTGTAGAAATCCTGCTGGATGAATATCAGGATACGAATACGGTGCAGGAAGCGATCGTCGCGCTGATCGCCCGTCCGGCTCCCGGCAACCGGTTCATGGTTGGGGACGTTAAGCAGAGTATATATCGTTTTCGCCTTGCCGAGCCCGGCCTCTTTATGGACAAATACCGGAGGTTCGAGCCTGCGGAGGAGGAGCGGCCAACCGGAGGCCGCAAAATCGATCTGGCGCGAAATTTCCGCAGCCGCCAGGAAATTGTAGACGGCGTCAACTTTGTGTTCAAGCAGATTATGACCGAACCCGTTGGAGAGATGGAATACGACGACGCGGCCAAGCTCGTTTGCGGCGCCACTTACCCGGAAATCGCCAGCGATCATGCCATCCAGCTTGCGCTGATCGACCGGGGCGGCGCTGGCGGGGAGGACGAATCCTCCGCGAGCGAAAACGAAACGGAGGATGCGGATGGAGCTGCCGATGCGGCGGCGGGCTTACCGGGCGTTAATCTCGAGCAGGAGGAGCAGCAGGCGGAAACGGCGCAGCTCGAAGCGCGGTATATCGCTTCGCAAATTCGCCAACTGATCGACGGCCATGCGCCCTATCAGGTGTATGACCGAAGCGCCGGCGGAGTCAGGCCGGTCGCTTTCCGGGATATCGTTATTTTGCTGCGGGCCACCTCCGGATGGGCGCCGGTTTTTATGGAGGAGCTGCGAACGGCGGGCATTCCCGCCTATGCTGATCTGAACAACGGCTATTTTACGGCGACGGAAGTGGAAGCGATGTACTCGCTGCTGCAGGTGATTGACAATCCGTATCAGGACATCCCTATCGCCGCTGTGCTTCGCTGCCCGATGTTCGGCCTCTCTTCGGCGGAGTTGGCCATTGTCCGCATCCGCGGGACGAAGAAGCCGTTTTATGAGGCGGTTATCGCCTGTTTGGAGGAAAACGAGGAGGAAGCTGATCGCGCGGCAGGCGGTGTTTCCGTCAATCCCGAGCTGCGATCGAAGCTGACCCGCTTCCGTGAGCAACTAGAGGGCTGGCGCGACGAAGCGAAGATGGGTTCGCTTTCCGAGCTGATCTGGCATATTTACCGGCAAACCGGCTATTACGATTATGTCGGCGGCATGCCGGGGGGGCTTCAGCGCCAGGCCAATCTGCGTGCGCTGTACGACCGGGCGCGACAATATGAGTCGACCTCGTTCCGCGGCTTGTTCCGGTTTCTGCGCTTCGTCGAGCGTATGCGCGAGAGCGGGGCCGATCTGGGCGCCGCGCGCGCTCTTGGCGAGCAGGAGGATGTCGTTCGCATCATGTCGATTCACAAAAGCAAAGGGCTCGAATTTCCGGTCGTCTTCGTCGCCGGTCTCGGCAAAACGTTCAATCAGACCGATCTGAACGATTCGTTCCTGCTTCACAAGGAGCTCGGCTTCGGTCCGGTATACGTGGATTCCCGGCTTCGCGTCGCTTGCCCTTCGCTGCCGATGCTGGCGATCCGCAGACGGATGAAGATGGAGATGCTCGCCGAGGAGCTGCGCGTCCTGTACGTGGCGCTTACGCGGCCGAAAGAAAAGCTGGTGCTTGTCGGCACGGTCAAATCGTTCGAGAAAAGCGTGCTCAAATGGGGACGGATGCTGGAGGAAAGCGGCTGGCATCTGCCTGCCCACGAGCTGGCCCGGTCTCGGAACTATCTTGACTGGCTTGGCCCTGCGCTAGTTCGTCACCCGCAAGCGTATCTCCTCAGAGTCGGAGAAGATACGGATCAGCCGTATCGGACACCGCCTGCTTTAGTGGACGACGAGTCGCAATGGAAGGCGGGGGTTGTTCCTTCAGCCGGCTTTGCTCAGGCGGCCGCTACCGTCGAGGTGCGCTTTGCCGATGACCGGATGGAAGCGGTAGCCCAGCTAAGACCGGTTGACAGCGGGAATGTACAGCGGCAAGCGGAGCTTGGCCGGCGATTCGATTGGACGTATCCGCATGAGGAGGCATCCGGCATGTTTTCCAAAACTACGGTTTCCGAGCTGAAACGGCTTGGAGAGCGTTTGTTCAGGGGGGAGGAGTCGCCAGGTCTCGAATGGCCGGATATGGGCGCTGGAACGCCCCGAACAGACCGCAAGGCGGAAGAAAGCGGCGAACAAGGCCGAGGTCGCGCCCAGATGTTTGATCTTGCAAGAAGGCCGAGCTTTCTTGGCAAACGTGGAATGACGGCGGCCGAGCGCGGCTCGATCTATCACGCGGTTATGCAGCATATATCGCTGCAGGGAGAGGTGACCGAGGAAGTCGTACGCTCTACGCTGGACCGGATGGTAGCGAAACAGCTGATTCAAGCCGAGCATCGGGACGAGGTTAGCGCCGCCATGATCGCTTCCTTCTTCCGGGAGCCGATCGGAAGGCGACTTTTGGCGGCTAAGCGGGTGCACCGCGAAGTGCCGTTCAGCTTCGCTCTTCCAGCTGAGGAGGTCATTTTCGACGCCTCTGCCGGGGAGGCCGTGCAGGGAGAGAGTGTGCTCGTGCAGGGGATCATCGACTGTTTGTTCGAGGAGAGCGGGGAGCTCGTGCTGCTCGACTACAAAACAGATGCCATCTATGGAGACCGGCTTGCCGAGCTGACAAGGCGATATGGCATCCAGCTCAGCATTTACGCAAGAGCGATTGAACAAATATGGCGCAGACCGGTTAAGGAAAAGGTGCTCTTTTTCTTCGACGGCAACCATATAACGAACGTGTAAACGAAAATCCCCGAATCGGCTGCTGCCGGCTCGGGGATTTTGTCGATAAAAGCTTCATCGAAAGGCTTCGATAGAAGCTTTTCTTAAAAATCATGCGAAAGCATCAAATCTTTTTCGGTCGTGTTCAGCATGTACCATTCCTCGAATGTTTCCGGAGGCATCGGCTTGCCGAACAAATAACCTTGCGCTTCGTCGCAATGGTGCTGCTGCAAATACAAATATTGCTGCTCCGTTTCCACGCCTTCGGCGGTTACGCGAAGCTTTAACGTTTTGGCGAGCACGATAATGGCGTTGACGATAGCTGCATCGTCGGGGTCTTGGTGGATGCCGCTAATAAAGGAACGGTCGACCTTGAGCGAGTCGATCGGGAACTTTTTCAAATAGCTTAGGGACGAATACCCTGTGCCGAAATCGTCGATCGATATTTTCACGCCCATCTCTTTCAGCTCCCGCAGCATCAGAATGTTACGTCCGACGTTTTGCATCGCTGCGCTTTCCGTAATTTCCAGCTCCAAAAACTCCGGTCTCATACCGGACTGGCGCAAGATGCGGCTAATAATGCCGGGCAGATGCTGCTCCTTGAACTGAAGCGGCGACAGGTTGACGCTGACGGACAGCCCCTTCATGCCTTCGTCCTGCCACTTCTTGATTTGCTTGCAAGCTTTGCGCAGCACCTGCTCGCCGAGCTGGGCGATAAGCCCAATTTCTTCGGCCAGCGGAATGAAGTCTCCCGGCGGAATAATGCCGAGGCTCGGATGGCGCCAGCGGACCAGCGCTTCGACGCAGACGACTTTCTCCGACTTTGTATGGATGCGCGGCTGGTAATAGACGAGCAGCTCATCCTTTTCCAGCGCCTTGCGCAGCATCGCTTCCATGGCGAAACGTTCCATTTGCGCTTCCGTTTTCTCCGGCGGCAAGTAGTACTGGTAATTGTTTCGGCCTTGCTTTTTCGCGCGGTACATCGCGCCTTCGGAGTTTTTCATCAGCGCTTCCGAGGTGGTGCCGTGTTTCGGATATAACGCGATGCCAATGCTTGTCGTGGCGTATATTTCATGAGGGCCGAGCATGATCGATTCGCTCAAGCATTCAAAAACGGCGCTGCAAACCTGGTTAACCTGATCTACATTGGATACTTGCGGGACGAGCATGGCAAACTCGTCGCCACCCATGCGCGCGAGAAAGATATCTTTGTCCAGGCTGGCGCGAAGCCGGTCGGCGACCGTCCGGAGCAGTGCATCCCCCGTATCGTGGCCCATCGTATCGTTTACATGCTTAAACTGATCGAGATCGAGAAACAGGACGGCCAGCCCTTTGCGGCTGCGCTTGGCCACGGCGGACGTGAGCCGGTCCTTGAACATTTCCCGGTTCGGCAGCTTCGTAAGCGTATCGTAATACGCCATCCTTACCAGATTATCCGAGGTGCTTCCTACCATGATGATCATGACGATGATGCCGAGCACGTTCATCATCGTGTTCAGCGAAAAGAAGTTTTGCCCCTGGACAACGGCAAGCAAGGCGATCTCGCCTACCGAGAAGGCGCATATGACGAGAGTTGTTCGGATGCCCAGCTCGGAGGCATAGAGCGGGAGCAGGAATAAGAGCAGCCATGTAGGACTGACGCCGGTATGCCATTCAGGAAGAACGTACACCAGTGTCACGATGGCCATGTCGATGAACACGATGAAAGCCAGATTCGGCATTCTAAGCAATTGGCTCAAATCGCCGACCATATAAGCCCGCTGCACTAAAAACATGGTGAACAAAATGGACATCAGGGCAAGAACGAGCAAAATGAACTGCTTCTGGCTGACAAACATTACAAACAATACCGCAGGAAAAATAAAATGCCCGAGAGCAAATACTTTTGCGTTTTTTTGGTTCATGCGATTTGGCCAGCACCTCTCGCAAAATATGGAATCCGACTGCGCCAAATAAAGGCGGAATTGGCGATCGCGTTATGTACGTATCTCCAAAACAGTATACATTATTTTCATATAATGTTCTATGAAATCGTCAAATTTTGTCGAAAAACGCGGGAAACGCCGCCCGATTCGGCTGCCACCGCTTATTCGCGTTTCGGTCTGTACTGCATCGGCGAGACACCTGTCCAGCGTCGAAATTGCCGGGAGAAATGGCTTAGCGACCGAAAGCCGAGTTCGAGCGATATATCTTCGACGGACATGCTGGTCGTTACGAGCAAAAGTTTGGCCCGGTTTTCGATCAGTCGGCTGACGTAGCGGCGGGGCGAAACGCCGTATACTTTCGTAAATGTTTTCGTGCACTGGCTGCGGCTGATATGAAGCTGATCGGCGATTTGCGTGATCGTTTGCTCTGCCGGGGCGAGTGCCATTTGCTGCAAGCGTTCCTCGACCGCATGGGCGATATCCGTCTCCAGCGCCGAAGCCGCTGACACTGGCTGCATATGCTGCGCCGGGAGAGGCTCGCGCTCCGCGACATAGCCGGTTATTTGATGAATGAGGAGCAATATGCAAGCCTGCAGCTCGATTTTCGTTGCGGGTCCGAGCCGAAGCGGGGGCAGCTTGCCGGAATGCTGCTGCGGCTCCTTCGTCATGCCGTCGCTCATCAACTGCTCGATCCGCTCCATATAACCCGGCAGCTTGGTCCGCTTCGCCTCAGACCCGGTCAGTAGACCGTAGTCTCTCGCGCTTAACGTTTTTCTCAGCTCCGGGTCGTCGATATCGAAGTGGACGTTGAAAAACGAATAGGGCGCGTCGGACGCGTTTTCCATTCGATGTTTTACTCCGGATTTGATCCAGATCCAATCTCCCTCGCGCAACGGAGTCGCCATTCCGTTCGTGTAATGGACCGCTTCGCCGCCGAAGCAGTATAACAGCTCGAATAGATGATGATGATGGTTCGGGTACGACCAGCCCGGCGGCTTGACGCCGAATCCGCAGCCCGAAATTTGCAGGGTGCTTGTCATGTTCGGGAAATACAGCTCCATGTCCATACAGCCTGTTCACCGCCGTTCGCAGTATGCTATGTCTGTATTATAGGACTGCGAGCAGTGATTGCACAAATGGTCAAAAAAACGGACGAAATGCACATGGTGCCAAACGGGACGGGCGACTATTATAACAAGAGAGAACATTTTCGAATGCGAAAGGTCGGGACGAAAACATGGCGCTTCTTGAAACGTTAAACGGACAATTTCTATATGAAGGTAAACCGCTGCAGATTTTAGCCGGCGCGATTCATTATTTCCGAACGGTGCCGGAATATTGGCGGGATCGTCTGATCAAGCTGAAAGCTTGCGGTTTCAATACGGTGGAAACGTATGTGGCTTGGAACCTGCACGAGCCGAAGCCGGGTGTCTTCAATTTCCAGGGAATCGCCGATATCGAGCGGTTTATCCGGACCGCCGGAGAGCTCGGGCTGTATGTCATCGTCAGGCCGAGCCCGTACATTTGCGCGGAATGGGAGTTCGGCGGTTTGCCGGCATGGTTGCTGGCCGACTCCGACATGCGGCTGCGCTGCTTCCATAAGCCTTTTCTGGACCGGGTAGACGCTTATTACGATGTGTTGATGCCGAAGCTGAAGCCGCTGCTGTCGACAAACGGGGGTCCGATCATCGCGGTTCAGATCGAGAACGAATACGGCAGCTACGGCAACGATACGAAGTATTTGGACTATTTACGGCAAAGTATGATAACTCGCGGCATCGATGTGCTGCTGTTCACCTCAGACGGACCTACTGACGCGATGCTGCAGGGCGGAACGGTGCCCGGCGTGCTTGCGACGGTTAATTTCGGCTCGCGGCCCGGCGAAGCGTTTGCGAAGCTAAGGGACTATCAGCCGGACGGCCCGGTCATGTGCATGGAATTTTGGAACGGCTGGTTCGATCATTGGGGCGAGCATCACCATACGCGGAATGGCGGCGATGTGGCTGCTGTACTTGAAGAGATGCTCAAGGAAAACGGCTCCGTCAATTTCTACATGTTCCACGGAGGAACGAATTTCGGTTTCTTCAGCGGAGCGAACTGCCCGTCTCCGGACGTCTATCAGCCGACCATTACGAGCTACGATTACGATGTGCTGCTATCGGAAGCGGGAGATCCGACAGACAAGTATTATGCGGTGCGCGAGGTGTTGGCCCGTTATACGGATGTGCCCGAGCTTAAGCTCCCCGAGCCGTCTGCAAAGCTGGCATACGGACGTGTCCAGATGGCGGCGAAAGCCGGATTGTTCGCCAACCTGAACGCCTTGTCGGAGCCGGTGGATTCCGTTTATCCGGTGCCGATGGAGAAGCTTGGGCAGAATGACGGCTTTATTTTGTACGAAACCCGTATATCGGGGCCGCGCCCGGCTCACGAGCTTCATTTGCAGGACGTTCGCGACCGTGCGCTTATATTCGTGGACGGCCGTTATATGGGCGTGATCGAGCGGTGGAATCCGCAAGCGAAGGTAAGCTTCGAGGTACCGAAGGAAGGCGTGAAGCTGCAAATTTTGGTGGAAAATATGGGCCGGATCAATTACGGCGCTTATTTGAAGGATGCCAAAGGGATTACGGAGGGTGTTCGCTTCGGCTACCAGTTTTTGTTTGACTGGACGATTCGTACGCTGCCGCTTGACGAACTCGGACGCCTCGACTTTACCGGAAGCGAGGATGGCGAAACGCCGGTCTTTTACAAGGGCGCCCTTCACGCGGAACAGGCTGCGGATACGTTCCTATACCTGGAAGGATGGACGAAGGGCGTCGTGTGGGTGAACGGCTTCAATCTGGGTCGTTATTGGAACCGCGGACCGCAGAAAAGCTTGTACGTTCCCGCTCCGCTGCTTCGTCCCGGGGCAAACGAAATCGTCGTATTCGAGCTGCACGGAACCGAATCGGGAGAGGTCGAGTTTAAGGCTGAGCCGGACCTGGGCAGCACGGAACCGCCGCAAAAAAACTGAACTTTATCGAATCGCTGTCACATGGCATCATCTTCCGCTTCGCTGCGGAGGGTGAGGCTTTGTGCGTTTTTTTGCGTTATTCGGTGTTTGCAGCAGTTACATTTCATCAAGGATGATGTATACTGAGTATGTGGTTCGTTATATGAAATTAAGTTTCGTTAGATGAAACAATTGTTAGGGAGAGTGCTATAAATGCCCATCGATTTTCACGACTCTCGTAACCGTTACTCCTATTCGTCCCGGAACGCCGATGAAAGCTGGGGCGAGCTTGTAAACCGTCTGGTGCCGGTTCAAGGCAAAATGGTAGCTGATATCGGATGCGGCGGAGGCATCTACTCGAAAAAAATCGCGGAGATGGGAGCTGCGGAAGTAGTCGGCGTCGATTTTTCCGCTTCGCTGCTGACGTCGGCTGCAGATAATTGCGCCGGGCTGGAGCAAGTCCGGTTTATGCAAGGCGACGCCCGGGCTGTGCCGCTGCCGGACGAATCGTTCGACATGGTCGTCGAACGGGCGCTTATTCATCATCTGAACGATCTGCAAGGGTGCTTTGCCGAAGCCTGGAGAGTTCTCCGGCCGGGCGGACTGCTGTTCGTCCAGGACCGTACGCCGGACGATTGCTTGCTGCCTGCCGGCGAGGCTCCGATTCGCGGCGCTTTCTTCGAACTGTATCCGCGACTGGCCGCTATCGAGACATCGCGGCGGCATCGTTCCGAAACGGTTATTAGCGCTATGAACGAAGCCGGATTCGGGTCCGTTGGAGAACAAAAATGGTGGGAGACGAGAAGGCGGTACGCTTCGTTTCGCGAGCTCGCGGACGACTTGACAAGCCGGCTCGGCCGCTCGATTTTGCATGAACTGACGGACGACGAGCTTGAGGCTCTAGTGCTCCACCTGCAGCAGAAGCTGCCGCACAGCGACATCGTAGAAGCGGACCGCTGGACCATATGGATCGCTCGAAAGGGAGACAACAGTTCCACATCTGAATCGGTGGTGATATAGAGGAGATTCGGGCGACGGCACCGAATACTCGAAGCAGGACGATGATCTAGGGGAGGAGCGAAAGAAATGAACGAGAACTTTTATAAGCAGCGGCTCAGTAAACTGCAAAGCTTGCTCGGGAGCACCGGGAACGATGCGATTGTCGTTGCGTCCGCAGCCAATCTATTTTACTTTACCGGCGTCTGGATCGAAGCTCATGAGAGACTGCTGGCACTGGTGGTGCGCAGCAGCGGGGAGACATGTCTCCTTGCGCCGGATCTGCACCGTGGCGAGCTGGCGGATGTCGGCTTCGACACCGTTTTTTGGCGTGACGGAGAAGATGCTTCGAAACTGCTTGCAGCCCGGTTAGAATCGTGCACGAACGTCGCCGTGGATGGGGCGTGGTCCAGCCGTCATCTGCTCGGGCTTATGAAGCATCGGCCTAATGTGCGCTGGAGCGACGGGGCTCCCTTGCTCGGAACGCTTCGTCAAGTGAAGGACGAACGCGAGCTGGAGCTGATCCGGCGATCGGCGGAAACGTTAAACCGCGTCATGAGCGCGTTTGCCCCTCGTATTCGTGCGGGCCGCAGCGAATCGGAGCTGCTGGATGAGCTGCTGGAGTTGTGGAAGCGGGAAGGCATTCGCGATTTGTCGTTCGACCCGACCGTCGCGACGGGAGCGAACGGCGCGAACCCGCACCATACGCCGGGAGATTCCGTCGTCCGCGAAGGGGATTTGATTATTATCGATACGGGCGGCGTGCTTGACAGGTATTGCTCGGATATGACCCGAACGTTTTGCGTCGGGGAACCTTCCGAGGAGCAGCGCGCCGTCTACGAGCTTGTGAAGGAAGCGCATCTAGCAGGCATACGTGCGGTGCGTCCAGGGGCGACGCTAGCGGATGTGGACCGGGCTGCCCGTTCCGTTATCGAGGCGGGCGGATACGGAGCTTACTTTGTTCACCGGACCGGTCACGGGCTCGGCATTGACGTTCACGAGGAGCCGGCCGTTCAGGCCGATAACGATGAACTTATCGTACCCGGGATGGTGTTCAGCATCGAGCCCGGCGTTTATTTGCCCGGCAAATTCGGAGTGCGGATCGAAGATATCGTTATCGTTACGGAGAACGGCTGCGAATCGGTAAACGCTGCGGTAAGCAAGGAGTTGACCGTCCTTCGCTAAGCTTTTTGGCGAACGGGCTTATTTCTGGTATGATGGATGTTAGCAATCAATACATTTTGGAGGGAGTCTCCGACTTCAATGGCTAACATTACGTATACAAATCCTTACGACACTAATGGTATAGTGGACTACTTTATGGAGAATGATGAACATCTAATAAATAATCCTGTTTTTACTGATTTTAATAATATTGTTATTTTGAAAAATAGTCTTTTTTCCGTTCTATCCCAAATCAACACCGAAAAAGAATTTCACGACATGTTAAATTACAAAAACCTGCTGTACAAGCAGCTCGTACATTACTCCGATTCGATCGAGCAGAGCGAGGAACTGAAGGAAGATTACCACGAGCTGATCGTGCATCGCATTTATATTGGGACGGAAGTCAAAATACTGAGCTGGATTTATCAGGAGATGTACGGGGGGGAGCCCGATCTCAGCAATCCGGAAAACAATTCCCCGCAAGGTTTTTTACGTTACTTGAAGCTGAACTGCAAGCCGGATGTGACGGCGCATTTTATCGGTCTTGCGCTGCGGCAGTATGTGGTTACGAAATACCCGGAAGAGGCGTTTTACGCAGATGAAGCGGCTTTTACCGGAAGCTACAACTTTTTGGCCGAGTTCGTGCTGGAAACCGATGATGTCGACCGGATCGTAAAGACGGTTGCGGAGCAGCAGGAGGAGCTTGTATGGCTTCGAGACCAGCTAATCGCCTCAGAGGAGAAGCTCCAGCAAACGCCCGATGACTCGGCAACGGCCGAAGAGCAGCAAAAGCATATCGTCAACTTCATGACGGAGCGGCTGGAGATGGAGTTTTTGTCCCAGATCGTCATCCGCTTATTTTAAGCGAAAGCAGGGGAGAGCGAGTGGATTGCATTTTTTGTAAAATCGTCAAGGGAGAAATTCCTTCCCGCAAAGTGTTCGAGAACGATCGTGTACTCGCCTTCCACGATATTCAGCCGGCTGCTCCCGTTCACGCGCTCGTCATCCCGAAGAAGCATATCGCTTCGATGAACGAGGCGGAGGAAGAGGACCAAGAGGTGCTCGGAGAGCTGCTGCTGACGGCCAAACAGGTCGCGAGGGAGCTTGGCATCGCGGATAGCGGCTACCGCCTGATCAACAACGTAGGAGCCGACGGCGGCCAAGTCGTATATCATATCCACGTCCACGTGCTCGGCGGCGACAAATTAGGCGGGTTAAACGTTAAAAATTAACCCGAACGGCCTTTGTCAAAAAGGTCATTTCGCAGGCAGGTTGACACTACGTTTCCGTATCACTTATAATGTAGTTTGATAAACCGTGTTTTCGTCTTGGACGGTCTGTTCGGAGGGAGGGAAAACTAGTGTCCGAAACTCGAGTTCGCAAAAATGAAACAATCGATGCTGCACTTCGTCGTTTTAAACGTTCCATTGCCAAAGACGGCGTCTTGGCTGAGGTGAAGAAGCGCAAACACTATGAGAAGCCTAGCGTCAAGCGTAAGAAAAAGTCGGAGGCTGCTCGGAAGAGAAAGTTCTAGGAGGATTTTGCTTTCATGAGCCTAAGCGAACGCTTGAATGAAGATATGAAGCAAGCGATGAAGAATCAAGACAAATTCAGACTCTCCGTCATCCGAATGATTCGATCGGCGATTAAAAACGTTGAGATAGATCAAAAGAAGACATTGAGCGACGAAGAGGTTCTCGATATTCTGAATCGCGAAATCAAACAACGCAAAGACTCCCTCCAAGAATTTGAAAAAGCGGGTCGGGACGATCTCGCCGAAACCGTCAAGGAAGAAATAGAAGTCATTGCCGTATATATGCCGCAGCAGTTTACTGAGGAAGAAATTCATGCTATCGTACAGCAGACCATCCAAGAAACCGGTGCATCTTCCAAAGCGGACATAGGCAAATTGATGGGCGCGTTGATGCCGAAGGTAAAAGGTCGTGCCGACGGCAAGCTGGTCAACCAGCTCGTGCAGAAGCTTCTTTCTTGAGAAATCGGACGAGCAAGCCCGATTTCGTCATTTCACCGCAAAAACAACACTCCTTTTCGGAGTGTTTTTTTGTTTGCTGAAACATGATTCCCTTTTCTGCGTAGAACAATAAGAAGATCAATAACGACTATATTGCCAAAAGGAGGAGCCATGCGAAACGTAGTTACCTCGTCTAAAAGGAGGTCCGTGCTCGTCTGGGGACTTATCGCACTCGTGCTCGCTTGCGGGGTGATGCTCGGAATCGGCGTACAGGCCGCTTCTTCGTCCGGACAGCAGACGCAAGGCGCAGCGGTCTCCGGGAAGCTCGTTTATGTTATTCCCGTGCACCAGACGGTAGAGAGCGGCTTGTACAGCTTTTTGGAGAGAGCGTTTGCAGAAGCGGCGAGCTCAGGTGCGGCCGCGATCGTGCTCGATATCGACACGCTTGGGGGCAGACTCGACTCGGCGGATCGGATCGGGAAGCTGATTCGCGGCAGCGTCGTGCCAACGACGGCGTTTGTTCACGGGCGGGCCGTATCGGCGGGCAGTTACATCGCCTTAAATGCGAATAAGATCGTGATGGAGCCGGGCGGCACGATCGGTTCGGCGGCGGTTATCCATCAGAGCGGAAAGGAAATCGATTCGGCGAAAATCATCTCCCGCTGGTCGAGCGAGATGAGGTCGGCTGCGGAGCTGCGCGGTAGGAATCCGGACATTGCCGAGGGCATGGTGAACAAACAGGTAAACGTGGACATGCCGCAGATCGGTAAAAAAGGCGGAAACGGAACGATCGTTTCGCTTACGGCGGAGGAAGCGCTTAAGGTTGGGTATGCGGATTATATGGCCGGCAGCCTGGACGAGACGCTTTCCTGGATGGGATTAAGCGGCGCTCAGAAGATCTCGTTCGAGCCCTCATTTGCCGAGAATTTGGCGAGATGGCTCGTAAATCCAGTGGTGATGACTGTGCTGCTGCTAATCGGCTTGGTTGGGATAGCCATCGAACTGCTGCTGCCCGGCTTCACGTTGCCGGGAGTCGTAGGCGCTCTGGCATTTGCGTTATATTTTTTCGGCCATTATGTGGCCGGTTTTGCCGGAATCGAGCATGTAATACTGTTTATTGCGGGCATCGTGCTGCTTGTTCTCGAAATTTTCGTGCCGAGCTTCGGGATTATGGGCATACTTGGAATTGCGGCCATTATGGCCGGAGTCGTGCTGGCGGCGTTTGATACGAAAAATGCGCTGCTGTCGCTGGGCATCGCCACCGTTCTGGCAGCCATAACCGTGACGATTGTCGCGGTCGTGTTCAAACGTTATGGCGTATGGAACAAATTCATTTTGCGGGATGAGTTGAGCGCTGACCAAGGATACGTATCGTTCGAATCGAAACATCATCTGTTCGGCGCACTCGGTGTCGCCGTCACGCCGCTGCGTCCAGCCGGTATCGTCGATATCGAGGGAGAGAAAGTGGATGTCGTCACCGAAGGCGAATACATCGAAGCGAATCGTTCCGTCATGGTGATCAAGATTGAAGGCGGCCGCGTAGTCGTCAAACAAGTATAAGGAGTTGGATGTGGATGGAGGAGTATTCCATCATTTTCGTATTGCTGATCGTGGCGCTTGCTGTAATCGTGTTATCGCTTTTCTTCAGTTTCGTTCCGATCATGCTGTGGATATCCGCACTCGCCTCCGGCGTACGCGTCGGTATTTTCACCCTGGTCGCGATGCGGCTGCGCCGTGTCATCCCAAGCCGTATCGTCAATCCGATGATCAAGGCGCATAAAGCCGGTTTGCCGATCACGGTGAACCAGTTAGAGAGCCATTACTTGGCGGGCGGCAATGTGGACCGCGTCGTAAACGCACTGATAGCCGCACAGCGGGCGCAAATCCCGCTTCCGTTCGAAAGGGCGGCTGCCATCGATCTGGCCGGCAGAGACGTGCTGCAAGCGGTGCAGATGAGCGTTAATCCGAAAGTAATCGAAACGCCGATGGTTTCGGCGGTGGCGAAGGACGGCATCGAAGTGAAAGTGCGAGCCAGGGTGACCGTGCGAGCCGATATCGATCGTCTGGTCGGCGGGGCAGGCGAAGAAACGGTCATCGCCCGGATCGGCGAAGGCATCGTTACGTCCGTTGGCTCAAGCGACACGCATAAGCAGGTTTTGGAAAATCCGGATATGATCTCGCGCACCGTACTCGGCAAAGGGCTCGACGCCGGCACGGCGTTTCAAATTTTGTCGATCGATATCGCCGACGTCGACATCGGCAAAAATATCGGCGCCCATCTGCAAACCGAGCAAGCCGAAGCGGATAAACGGATCGCCCAGGCGAAGGCGGAGGAACGCCGGGCTATGGCGGTAGCGCAGGAGCAGGAAATGAAGGCGCGTGTCGTCGAGATGCGGGCTCGGGTCGTGGAATCCGAGTCGCAGGTGCCGCTTGCGATGTCCGAGGCGCTGCGGGAAGGCAAGCTCGGCGTCATGGATTATATGAATATGAAAAATATCGATGCCGACACCGAGATGCGCTCCTCGTTCGGTAAAATGGGGCATACGGACAAAAACGACAAGGACTCCATTTAAGTAGCCCGTCAGTCATGTGGAACCGGGAGGTGAAGAGCGTATGAAGGATTTTATCGATTTTTTGTTGAAAAATATGGGGTTTATCGTAGTGGTCGGCGGCATTCTGATATCCTTACTGGCCAAAAGGACCCGGGAGATGCAGCGGCGGCAGGGAGAGTCTGGCGAGGGCGGGAAAAAAGTGAACCCGATGATGCCACCGTTCGGCGGCGGTCCCGGTCCATCAAGAGATGGCCGGCAGCTCGCTGCCGGCGATAAGGAACGCGAAAGTCGGACCGCAAGGGAGCGAGAACAGCCGAGAATCACAGTGGGACAAGCTGCTCCGTCTCCTGCCGTCGATGACAGGTTGCATCCCGCTGAACCGCTCAAGCCTTCCGCAGCAGCCGCGCATGAACCGGAAACGGGACATGGTTCCGGGGAACGGGCGGAGCTGGAGCTGAGACGGGAGGACGCGGTACGCGGAATGATCTGGGCGGAATTAATCGGTCCGCCCCGCTCGAAGAAACCTTACAGACCGAGAAACCGGTAGAGAGGACGAGCCTAGATGATACGACTGCGACAAATATCCGGCAGCATCGCGATAGCGGCGCTGCTTTTTTTTCTCACCGCTTGCGAAGCGAACAAGCCGCCTGAGGCGCAGGCCCCGAATACGCCGGTAAGCGGCAGCTCCGGGCAAACGGAAGCGTTCCCGTACAAGCCGGCCGAAGTGGTGGCGGAGAAGCTGAACGTGCCGTGGGATTTGGCCTTTGCTCCGGACGGAAGGCTGCTGTTCACGGAAAGGCCGGGGACGATTCGCGTTATTGCGGGCGGGAAGCTGCTGCCCGATCCGATGTTTACGCTCGCCCCTCCCTTTGTGAGCAAGGGAGAAAGCGGCTTGCTCGGACTGGCGCTTGACCCTTTATTTGCCGAGAACGGCTACTTGTATACGTACCATACCTACGAGTCCGACGGGGCTATGAAAAACCGTCTGCTGCGGCTAAGCGTCAAAGGCAACAAGGCCGAGCTGGATCGCGTGCTGCTCTCCGAGCTTCCAGGCCAGCAAACGCACGATGGCGGGCGAATCCGCTTTGGCCCCGACGGTAATCTGTATGTGACGGTCGGCGATGCCCAGCAGCGGGAGCTGTCGCAAAGCAAGGATAGTATGGCCGGCAAAATATTGCGTATCCGCTCCGACGGCTCGATCCCGGCGGACAATCCCGATCCCCGGTCGCCGGTGTACAGCATGGGGCACCGGAACCCGCAAGGGCTGGCGTGGCAGCCCGGCACCGGCAAGCTGTTCAGTTCCGAGCACGGCCAAACGGCCAAGGACGAGATCAATGTAATCGAGAAGGGCGGCAATTATGGCTGGCCGCTGATTGAAGGCGATCTGACCGAGGCGAAGCAGCCGCAACCCGCCGGGATCGTGCTGCGGAAACCGCTTCTCCATTCGGGCGAGACGACATGGGCACCCTCCGGCATGACGTTCGTGACGCAGGGGCCGTGGAAGGGAAAGCTGCTGGTCGCCGGTTTGCGCGGGACTCAGGTGCTGAAGCTGACGCTCACAGGCGGAGCAGACGTCCGGATAGACGCGATGGAAGCGCTGTGGAAAGGCGAATTCGGCCGGATTCGCCACGTGGCCGAAGGGCCGGACGGTTCGTTATACGTGCTCACGAATAACCGGGACGGCCGCGGCACTCCGAAACAGGACGACGACGTCATCCTGCAGTTCAAACCGAAATAAAACAAAGTCAGCTCCCGCCTCGGGCAATCCCGCCCCAGGCGGGTCTTTTTTTGCCCGAAGCCGCATATGGTGGTAAAAGCTACGGTTATATGGCAAGGAGGATCGCGATACATGCGGCAATGGAACCGGCGCTTGAGCAAATTAACGGCCAAACTTCTCGATCTCCCCCAGGATGTCGTGCTCGATCTTCCGCGATTCACGATGATCGGCAACCGCCAGCTTTATATCGAGAACCATCGCGGCGTGCTCCATTTCTCAAGCGATACGCTGAAGCTCGGACTTTCGCAAGGAAAGCTTGAGATTATCGGCAAGGAGCTCGTCATCCGCGCCATTTTGCCGGAGGAAGTATTTATCGAAGGAATTATATCGGATATCCGTTACTCGGACTGATCGAAGTAGGAGGGGTTCGCGGTGAAATCGACGCTATTCAACCGGCTGCGCGGCTACGTCCGCATCGAGCTGCGCGGCGGCCAATTGGAGAGGCTGCTGAACCGTTTGATCGAGCAACGGTTTGCTATATGGGATATACGCCGAATCGGCGGCGAAGCGGTAGAACTGCATATTTTGATCCGGGATTTTTTCAGGCTGCGTCCTTTTCTCAAGCAAACGGCAACCAAGCTGCGCATTCGCGGGCGTTTCGGCTTTCCGTTCATGCTGGACAGGCTGGGGCGGCGCAAAGCGTTTCTGATCGGCATCGTCTGCTTCTTTGTGGCGATCTTCGTGTTGTCTATGCTTGTATGGCGAATCGACGTAGAAGGCAACGAGAAAATCGCAAGAAGCGATATCGTGCAGGCAGCCAAAGAGCAGGGCATTTACCGTTTCCAATGGAAGTTTCGGCTTCCCGATTCGGACAAGCTGTCGCGGGAGCTGCTGAACAAGCTGCCGGGAACGGCCTGGGTCGGCGTCGATGTGCAAGGAACGCGCATCCGCATCAAGGTTGTGGAGTCGGCCCGCCCGGAGGACAGGCCGCTAATGAGTCCGCGTCATCTCGTCGCTTCGAAAAACGCGCTCGTTACGCAAATTTTGGCCGAAAGAGGGAAGCCGCTCGTCAAGGTGAACAGCAACGTGAACAAAGGCGACATCCTCATCTCGGGATATGTCGGCGACGACGTGAACCGGCAAACAGTCGTAGCTCAGGGGACGGTGCGAGGAATCGTATGGGAGGAAGCGAATGTGGAAATCCCGCTGACGCTGACGAGAAAGGTATACACAGGGGAAACGAAGAAACGCTCTTATGTCGTGATCGGCAATAAAGCATTGCAGGTGAGCGGCTTCGGCGAGCCTTCCTTCGCCCAGTTCGAAACGATTCCGCTGCTGCGGACGCTGCAATGGCGCAAATGGTCGCTTCCAATCGGAATGTTGAACGAAAAGTTGCTCGAATCGCGGATCGAGGAAATTCCGCTGGACCCCGAGGATGCGAAAAAAATCGCGCTGGAGCAGGCGAGGGCGGAGCTTGTGGCGGCCGCCGGACCCGAAGCGAAATGGCGCAGCGAAAAGATTATTTTGCATGAAAAGTCGGACAATGGTAAAGTTTATATGAAAGTGCTTTTTGAAATCGAGCAGCCGATCGCCATGGAACAGCCGATTGTTCCGTAAAGCCTGGCAATCGATCCGTGCCGATTTACTTCGGGGCAAAGGGACTGAGGCTTTTTTGAAGGAAACGAACCTGCTGAAAATCAGTTTGAACAGCGTGGCGGAGGGACTGGCCCTGTTCGGACCGCAAGACAAATTTATGCATCTGATCGAAAACGCCACCGAAGCGAAAATGAACACCCGCGAGGCGGAGCTCGCCATTCAGGGGCCGCCTGCGGAGCTAAAGTGGCTTGAGCAGCTGTTCGACGTGCTGCTTCAGCTTGTCCGGGGGCAGTATACGCTGACGGAACGCGATATTTTATACGCAATCGAGCTGGCGAAGGAAATGAAGGCTGACCAGCTGCTGGACTTGTTCAAGGGAGAAATCGCCTCCACATACCGGGGCAAGCCGATTCGCGTCAAAACGATCGGACAGCGGCATTACGTATCGACGATCCAGAAGAAGGATATCGTATTCGGAATCGGCCCCGCAGGTACGGGCAAAACGTACCTCGCCGTCGTGCTGGCGGTAGTCGCGCTCAAGGAAGCGCGCGTCAAGCGGATCGTGCTGACGCGGCCAGCGGTGGAAGCGGGCGAGAGCCTTGGATTCCTGCCGGGGGATCTCCAAGAAAAAGTTGACCCCTATTTGCGTCCGTTGTATGATGCACTTAACGATGTGCTGGGGCCTGAGCAGGTAGCCAAATCGCTGGAGCGCGGGCTGATCGAGATCGCTCCGCTCGCTTATATGCGGGGCCGGACGCTCGACGATTCGTTTATTATTTTGGACGAAGCGCAAAATACGACGCCGGAGCAAATGAAAATGTTTTTGACCAGACTTGGCTTCGGTTCCAAAATGGTCATTACCGGGGATAAAACGCAAATCGATTTGCCGAGAGGAACGCGTTCGGGCCTTGTTGAAGCGGAGCGCATCGTCGGCTCCATTCCCGAAATCGGCATCATTCATTTCGCCGAACAGGATGTCGTCCGGCATTCACTCGTGCAAAAAATTATTGTCGCGTATCAGCAAGATCACGAAACCAAGGGCTGATCGACGTATCGTCCGGAAGAAAGAGAGGACTGAACGTGGCTCACAACCAGCAGACTTCTGAAGGCGGAAAACAGGCGAACGTGCTTACCGGCTGGAAATCCAGTCTAAGCATCCGTCTTCTGTTGTTTGTTTTACTCGGACTTGTGTTTTATTTGGCTATGGAAGGCAGGCTTATCCCGCAAACCTACGATATCAAGGCGGGAGCGGCCAGCGAAAAAACGATTTATGCGACGAAGCAGATCGAGAACGCGATCGGCACGCAAAAAGCGAAGGAAGAAGCGGCTAGGCGGGTACAGCCCGTCTATTCCATTTTATCGATGAAAAATGAAAGCCTCGTCGATACGACCTTCGAGAAACTCAAACAAATTAATGCCGACGATCAGCTGAATACAAACGACAAAGCCAGTATATTCCGCAACGTATTTCCGACGATGTACGGCGATTACGTCACTATGCTGTCAGCCTCGATCCGGACAAGCGATCCTGCGAACGACGGGCTCCTGAACGAGGTGAAAACCGCGCTTGCCGATCAGATGTACCGCATTCCGGAAGAATTTTACTTCAAATTTCCGAAGCTGTCGAAGGAAGACCTGGACGAGATGGAGCCTGTGGCGAAAGAAATCGTCGGTCGGCTTATGAACGACCAGCTGCTGAACGCGCAAACGGCGCGGACGCGGGTGGCCGAGTTCGTCAACTCCTCCTCGTTGTCCAAACGAGAGTCGCGGGAGATGGTCCAGGAAATTGTTAGATTCGTCCTTACGCCGAATAAATTTCCGAATCAGAAGGCGACGGACGAGGCGCGGGCGGAAGCCCGGGACGGTACGAAGCCCGTTTACATTAACAAGGGCGATGTTCTCGTTCACAAGGGCGAGCTTGTTACGGAAGAGACGTATGAGCGGCTGAAGGCGATGGACTTGCTGAAGGAGAAAACGAATTACTGGCCGCAGCTCGGCCTTATGCTGCTTAGCGGGCTGTTCGTGCTTGGGCTGTTCATGTTCGTCAGCCACAGCGAGCATCCGATCCGCTCGCAAAACCTGCAGCTGCTTATGCTCGTTCTGATTTATGTGCTTAATGTGTTCGTGATGAAGGTTGTCTCGCTCGGGCCTTACGCGAATATCGGCTACCTCGCTCCCGTTGCGATGGGCTCGATGCTGATCGCGATCCTGATCGGAACGCCGCTGGCGCTTGCTTCGTCGATGGTGTTTGCGCTTTTGTCCAGCGTCATTTTTAATACGGGCGGCGAGCAATTGTTCGATTTCCGCTACGGTTTATTGGCCTTGGTCGTGTGCATCACCTCAGTGTATGCGATTCAGCAGGCGAATCAGCGTTCGTCGATTCTGAAGTCGGGCATTATGGTTTCGCTGTCCGGTGCTGTTACCGTCCTGTGCATGACATTTCTGGACAATGTATATACGCGCAGCGAAATTATGTTTTCGTTCGGCTTTACGGTAGCCTCCGGACTGCTTACGGCGGTGCTTGTCATCGGGCTGATGCCGTTTTTTGAAGTGACGTTCAGCATTTTGTCGCCGCTCAAGCTTGTCGAGCTGTCGAACCCGAATCACCCGCTGCTTCGCAAGCTGCTGATCGAAACGCCGGGCACGTACCACCACAGCGTCATGGTCGGCAATTTGTCGGAAGCGGCGGCCGAATCGGTCGGGGCGAACGGGCTGCTCTGCCGCGTCGGCTCTTACTACCACGACATCGGCAAGACGAAGCGGCCGAGCTATTTTATCGAAAATCAGATGAGCATGGGCAACCCGCACGACCAGATCGAACCGGATCTCAGCAAATCGATCATTATCGCCCATGCGCGCGACGGGGTGGAGATGCTAAAGGAGCATAACATCCCCAAGCCGATCCGCGATATTGCCGAGCAGCACCACGGCACGACGCTGCTCAAGTTTTTTTACTTCAAAGCGAAAAAGCTGCAGGAGGAAGGCGCAGAGCCGATACCGGAAGAGGACTACCGGTATCCGGGACCGAAGGCGCAGTCGAAGGAAGCGGCTATCGTCGGTATCGCCGACAGTGTGGAAGCAGCCGTACGCTCGCTGCGCAGTCCATCCATCGAGCAGATCGATACGATGGTGCGTAAAATCATCAAGGACCGGCTCGACGACGGGCAGTTAAGCGATTGCGATTTGACGCTCAGAGAGTTGGAGACGATCGCCAAAACGCTGAATGAGGCGCTGCTGGGCATTTTTCATTCGCGTATCGAATATCCGGCGGGCAGCAGTCCAGCCCAGGCCGAAACGAAGGAAGCAAAACAAGCGTAAGGGGACGTTGGATGTATGACGCTTAGTCTGGAATGGACGAACGAACAGGAAGAGATGGAAATTGGCGAGTCGCTGATCGGGATGCTGGAGAAGCTGCTGAACCTGGCCGCCAAAGCGGAAGGGATCGAGGACGGCGAGGTGGCGCTCAGCTTCGTGACCGACGAAGCGATTCAAACGCTGAACCGCGAATACCGGAATATCGACAAGGCGACCGACGTGCTGTCGTTTTCGATGCTGGAAAGCGTGGAAGGCGAGCCCGAGATCCGTTACGAAGATGAAGACGAGTATGAGTCGGATAACGGGAGCGAAGAGGAAGGAGCGCCGTTTGCCGAGCCGCTTGGCGATATCGTCATTTCCGTGCGGCGCGCGATGGAGCAGGCGAACGAATACGGTCATTCCCTCGAACGGGAGATCGGCTTTTTATTCGTTCACGGCTTCCTGCATTTGATCGGCTACGATCATGAGAACGAAGAAGCGGAGCGCCTTATGTTCGGCAAGCAGGAAGCGGTGCTCCTGGAGGCGGGACTGACGCGGTGAGAGATGTCAAAAAGTTTCGCAGAAGCTTCCGGTATGCGTACGAGGGGCTGAAGCATTCGTTATCGACGCAGCAAAATATGCAGTTTCACTTTTTCGTAGCGTTTATTGTGCTCATACTCGCTTTATTGTTCGAGCTGCCAAAGACGGAAATATTGTTTGTTTTGCTGTCGGTTACGCTTGTCATCGTCTGCGAGCTGATCAACACGGCGGTTGAGAAAGCGGTCGATCTGGCGATGCCGGATCGGCACCCGCTGGCCAAAATCGCCAAAGACGTAGCTGCGGCCGCCGTTCTCGTATCGGCGGTTTTTGCCGCTATTGTCGGCATGGTCGTTTTTTACGAACCGATCGATCGCCTTATCAGCCGTGCCGGCACCGGCGAAACGGTGTTAACGCCCGGTCTGATCTGGACGCTGATTAGCCTGGTGGCGCTGACGATCGTTGTCGTGCAAACTCGTTTTTCCGATCGCCGCATACCGCTGAGACCGAGTTTGCTGACGGCCGTTTCGTTCGCCATCTCGACGTGGATCGCTCTGCTCACCGGCAAAACGCTAATCGCGCTGCTCGGCTACAGCTTGTCGATCCAGCTTACGTTCGTGCTGTACGATAAACGAAGCAGGCAGCTGCCGGCACTCGCGATCGGAGCGATTATCGGCACGATTATGACCGTACTTGCCTATTTCATGATTCGGAATTTCTAGAACGGAGGGCTGCCCATGAATGGACAATATCAGCCGGACCGTGTGGCGGCCGATTTGATACGCCACGCGCTCATCGCGCGGGAGAGGGCTTACGCGCCTTATTCCCGTTTTCGCGTAGGAAGCGCGCTGCTGGACAAACAAGGGAACGTGCATTACGGCTGCAACGTGGAAAATGCCGCTTACGGGCCGACCAATTGCGCCGAACGAACGGCGCTTTTTCGCGCCATCGCGGACGGACAGGCGCCCGGAAGCTTTGTCGCGCTTGCGGTGGCCGGAGACACGGAAGGGCCGATATCGCCCTGCGGCGTTTGCCGGCAAGTGATGTTCGAGCTTTGCGCTCCGGGCATGCCCGTTTATTTGACCAATCTGAACGGGGATGTAGCGGAGACGACCGTATCCAGTCTGCTGCCCGGAGCGTTCGGACCGGCGAATTTGGCATCCGATCCGGAGCCGTCCCCTTAATTTGCAATCCAAACTGTGGAGGCTTACATGACCAAACATAAATCAGGCTTTGTCGCTATCGTCGGGCGGCCGAACGTAGGAAAATCGACGCTGCTTAATCAGGTGATCGGGCAAAAAATCGCCATCATGTCGGATAAACCCCAAACGACGCGCAACAAAATTCACGGTGTGTATACGACCGCACAGATGCAGATCGTGTTTCTCGATACGCCGGGCATTCACAAGCCGAAGTCCAAGCTTGGCAACTACATGATGAAGGTAGCGGAAAATACGTTCCACGAGGTGGACGCGATCCTGTTTCTCGTAGACGTGGCCGAAGGCATCGGCGGGGGCGACCGCTTCATTATCGAGCGGCTGAAAAACGTCAAAACGCCGGTTATTCTCGTGCTGAACAAAATCGACCAGGTGCATCCGGAGGCACTGCTTCCGGTAATCGTCGCTTACAAAGATTTGTACGAGTTCGCCGAGATCATCCCTATCTCCGCTTTGCAAGGCAACAACGTCAACACGCTGCTGGAGCAGGTCGGCAAATATTTGCCGGAAGGCCCTCAGTATTATCCGGCCGATCAGGTGACCGACCATCCGGAGCAGTTTATTATCGCCGAGCTGATCCGGGAGAAGCTGCTGCATGCAACCCGGGAAGAGATTCCGCATTCGATCGCGGTCGCCATCGAACAGATGAAGGTCGAGGA
The DNA here is from genome assembly GCF_003626695.1 of Paenibacillus ginsengarvi. GTDB lineage: Bacteria > Bacillota > Bacilli > Paenibacillales > NBRC-103111 > Paenibacillus_AB > Paenibacillus_AB ginsengarvi. The sequence goes on along the minus strand of NZ_RBAH01000001.1, from coordinate 597,367 downwards.
GAACGGCATCGTGACGATCGGCGCGGTTATTTACGTCGAACGCGATTCGCAGAAAGGAATCATTATCGGCAAACAAGGCGCGATGCTGAAGGAGGTCGGCCGCTTGGCCCGCCGCGATATCGAATCGCTGCTCGGTTCGAAAATTTTTCTCGAGCTGTGGGTAAAGGTAAACAAAGATTGGCGCAACCGCGAGCACGTGCTGAAAGATCTCGGATTCCGCCACGACTAAACCCCCTACAGGGACCCCGGAATATATGAAACGATGGTACGCCGCCGGGTTCATTGGCCTAGCATTTTTTACATGGGATACAGTTTGCCCGGCGCGCTCATCCTAGGGAATATCAATCGAAATATTTCCTCATAGAAAGGATGATACGCATGCGTGACTTTTCGTGGAAGTATTTTACGATAACTGGCGACGTGGAATCGTACTTGCTTTATAAAGAAATGGATCAGACTGCCGAGATGCCCGACGAGGAGGAGAACGCCGCTCCGGATGAAGCGGAGCTGACGAACTGATCGATTAGGGATGGGGAGAAGGCGTTACGAATGATCGTTAGGGTCGAAGGGATCGTAATTCGCAGCATCGATTATGGGGAAGGTAACAAAATTTTGACCGTTTTCTCCAAAGAAGCGGGCAAAATCAGCATGATGGCCCGCGGCGCCAAAAAGGTCAAAAGCCGCCATGCCGCCATCGCGCAATTATTTACGTACGGCGAATTCATCTGTTATAAAAGCGGCTCGATGGGAACGCTGAACAACGGGGATATATGGAACGCCTATAACCGGCTAAAGGACGATATCCACAAAACGGCCTACGCGGCTTACCTAATGGAGCTGACCGATCGGATGCTTGGGGAAAACGAGCGCAACGCCCCGTTGTTCGAGCAGCTCAAAGCGTCGCTCGACGCGATTGACGAAGACAAAGATCCACAGATCGTCACGAACATTTACGAGCTGAAAATGTTATCGATCGCCGGTTACATGCCAGTGTTTGGCGAATGCGTATCGTGCGGCTCGAAGGAAGGAACGATGACGGTTAGTATTTCGCTCGGCGGCACCGTTTGCGCGAGATGCCGGCATACCGACCCGGGCTCAATCGCCGTATCGGAGACAGCGCTGAAGCTGCTCCGTTTGTTTTTGCACATGGATATTCGCCGTCTCGGCAAAACGGAAGTGAAGGAAACGACCAAGAAACAGCTCAAGCAAATTATCCGCCAGTTTTTGGACGCCCATGTCGAGATCAAATGGAAGTCGCGCAGCTTCCTGGATCAGATGGATAAATATGGAATATAATACTAACATACACCCGGTAACGGGATTTTTTTGTCGATAAAGCATTTTTCTGGGGTTGTGGAGTTTCTAATAAGGAGCGACGAATATGAATAAATTGATCCCAAAACCTATCGTTTATGTCGTATCGGATTCGGCGGGCGAGACGGCGGAATCTGTACTGAAGGCGGCAGCCATCCAATTTCACCCGAACGTCGTGGAAGTTCGCCGCGCTCCTTATGTAAGCGGCAAGGAAGGCGTCGATCTGATCGTTACCGAAGCGGCCAAGTCGCAGGCGATTGTCCTGTTTACGCTCGTCGTTCCCGAGCTGCGCGATTATTTGATCGCTCAGGCGCGCAAGCGGAAGGTGATCTCGATCGATCTGCTCGGACCGATCATCGCGACGCTGGAGAAGGCGTTTAATCGCGAGCCGCTGCATCAGCCCGGACTAATCCATCAATTGGACGAGGAATATTTCAGAAAAGTGGAAGCGGTTGAATTCGCCGTCAAATACGACGACGGGCGCGACGCGACCGGCATCCTGCTCGCAGACATTGTGCTGGTGGGGGTATCCCGCACGTCGAAGACGCCGCTGTCTATGTATCTCGCGCACCGGATGTTCAAGGTGGCGAACGTGCCGCTCGTTCCGGAGCTGCAGCCGCCGGAGCAGCTGTACACCGTATCGCCGGACAAAGTAATCGGGCTTGTCATCGACCCCGAGAAGCTGAATATGATCCGCAGGGAAAGACTGAAAAGCCTTGGGCTCGCCGATAACGCCATGTATGCGCAGATGGACCGGATCAACAAGGAACTGGCCCACGCCAGAAACGTCATGTCGCGCGTAGGCTGCAAAGTGATCGACGTCTCCAATAAAGCGGTAGAGGAAACGGCCGGCGTTATCCTCGGCATGTTTCGGTAACAGCGTAGACTTAAGTAAAAACGAAAACAGAAAGCAGGATTTTTTGTTTTTTCATCGTATATAATATTACGGTATAGACACTAGAGGAAATTGGTGGTAATCATCGGGTTCAAAATTATCGTCGATGCGGACGCTTGTCCGGTCAAATCCGAAATTGCGGATGCCGCAGCTCGATTCGGCGTCCCCGTTGTCATGGTCGCATCGTTCGACCATCGGCTGGAGGCGCGGGACGGGGTGACGATCGTTCAGGTGGACCGGTCGGATCAATCCGTCGATCTGTATATTGCCAACCGTATAGCGGCGGGGGACGTACTCGTAACCCAAGATTTCGGTCTCGCTACGATCGGTCTCGCCAAGCGGGCGATAGCGATTTCCAATCGCGGTCAAACATACACCGACCGTACGATCGATTTCCTGCTCGAGAACAGGCACGAGCGCGCCAAGCAGCGCCGGGGAGGCAAATACGGCAAAGGGCCCAAGCCTTTTACCAATGAGGATCGGCAATCGTTTCTACAATGTTTGACAAAAGTTTTAATCGCGTTGCAGGAAAATGGGACGAATTAGCGAATAGTATTACTGTACTTTTACAAAGGGTGATTAGGATGAGTAGCGGACATATTCCGGAACACATCATCGAGGCAGTCCTAAAGCACCATGACATCGTGGAAGTAGTCGGCAAATACGTCCATTTATCCAAAGCCGGCCGCAACTTGAAAGGACTTTGCCCGTTTCATTCGGAGAAGTCGCCTTCGTTTAACGTCAATCCTGAGAAGCAAATATACAAATGCTTCGGCTGCGGCGTTGGCGGGCACGTGATCCGCTTCATTCAGGAAATCGAAGGGTACTCTTTCGGCGAAGCGGTAAGGCATCTGGCCGATGATGCGGGTATCGCGTACGTATGGGAGCAGCAGACGCCGGAGCAGGCGGAGCGGCAGCACGAGAAAGATCAGATCGTGAAGGGACACGAGTTCGCTGCCAAGCTGTACCACCATATTTTGCGCAACTCGGCCGAAGGCAAACCGGCGCTCGAATATTTGCGGGCTCGAGGATTTACCGATACGCTGATCGAAACTTTCCAAATCGGCTTCGCACCAAATCGCTGGGACGTTCTCGCGCAATATTTGGAGCAGCGGAAATTCCCGCTGCCGCTGATGGAGAAAGGGGCGCTCATCGCGCCGAAGTCATCGGGCGGCGGATACGTCGATAAGTTCCGCAATCGGATCATGTTTCCGATCCAGGACGCGAGAGGCAGTGTCATCGCTTTTGCCGGACGGACGCTTGGTGCCGATCAGCCGAAATATTTGAACAGCCCGGAGACGGCCCTGTTCCGCAAAAGCCGGCTGCTGTACAACTTTCATGCGGCGCGCGCCGAGATGAAGCGTCAAGGCCAGGTCGTGGTGTTCGAAGGATACGCCGACGTGATTAAAGCGTGGATGGCGAGAGTCCATAACGGAGTGGCGACGATGGGAACAGCGCTAACCGAGGAGCACGCTTTGCTTCTTAGGCGCTCGGCCGAGCGGGTCGTCATTTGTTACGACGGCGACGATGCAGGCCAGTCTGCAGCCTACAAGTCATTGCATATACTGGAGAAGGCGGGTCTAGACATTAAGGTGGCGGTGCTGCCGAATCGGCTTGATCCGGACGAATATATCGATTCGTTCGGCCCGGAGCGATTTCGTAGTGATATCGTGGAAGAAGCCGTACCGCCGGAGAAATACAAGCTGATTCACTTGCGCAAAAATTTCAATCTGCAAGAGGGGGAAGCGAAGCTTCGTTATGTAAGAACGGCGATCCGCGAAGTCATTGCGAATATCCCCGCCCCTACCCAGCGCGAACATTATTTGAAGGAACTCGCTTCGGAATTCAGCAGCACTTCCTCGTTCGAAACGATGAAGCAGGAGACGAACGAAATCCGCGAGCAGCTCCAAAAAAAGCGCTCTTCCGGGGATAATAACGACTTTTCGTGGAATACTGTAAGGAATGACGGGGGCGACAGCGTTCCGCTTCCGAAGCTAAAACCGGCCTACGACAAGGCGGAACGGCATTTGTTATACGTGATGATGCAGGATAAGGACATATCGGCTCTCGTGCAGGAACGGCTCGGAGACGCATTTAACGATGAAGCTCACGCAGCGTTGGCTGCTTATTTATATGCCTACTATGCGCAAGGAAGCGAGCCGGATGCGAACAAGTACATGACCTCTTTGCAGGATGACGCGCTTGAGCGGCTGGTCAGCTCGATTTTGATGACCGAGTCGGGTCAAGGCATAAGCGAGCAGGTCATCGAGGACTACTTGATGCAGATCGACAAGCATCGGCAGCAGCAAGCGATTGAGCGTCTGGTGGAAGAACGGATACAGAGAGAAAAGTCCGGCGACAGTATAGGCGCCGCGCGAATCCAGCTGGAAATACTCGCCCTGAACGGCAAGTTGCAAAAGAGATAATAGCCCTAACAATAAACTGTAAGCGGTGCTACTTGGTTCGGTTACGAAAGAGGGGACCGCCTAATTATTATTAGGGAGGAGGGAGCTTGGATATGGCGAACGATCAACATACCGAATTGGAGACGGAACTGACGCTGGAACAGGTGAAAGATCAACTGATCGAGCTCGGGAAGAAGCGTTCTTCGCTCACCTATAAAGACATCATGGAGAAACTGGCTCCATTCGATCAGGATCCGGATCAGATGGATGAGTTTTTTGAGCACTTGTCCGAGCTCGGTATCGATGTAAGCAACTCCTCGGAAGAAGATGAAATGACGCCCGGTCAAGACGACGAGCACGACGAGTTTCATCTGGACGACGATCTGTCGCTGCCTCCCGGCATTAAGATCAACGATCCGGTTCGTATGTATCTGAAAGAAATCGGTCGCGTACCGCTGCTCTCGGCCGATGATGAGATCGATTTGGCCAAACGGATCGAGCAGGGCGACGAAGAAGCGAAACGGCGGCTGGCGGAAGCGAACCTCCGGCTCGTAGTCAGCATAGCGAAGCGTTATGTCGGCCGCGGGATGCTGTTCCTCGACCTGATTCAGGAAGGCAATATGGGGTTGATCAAGGCGGTTGAGAAGTTCGACTTCACCAAAGGATTCAAGTTCAGCACGTATGCCACCTGGTGGATTCGCCAAGCGATTACTCGCGCCATTGCCGACCAAGCCCGGACGATCCGGATTCCGGTTCATATGGTGGAAACGATCAACAAGCTCATCCGGGTTTCCCGACAATTGCTCCAGGAGCTCGGCCGAGAACCGCTTCCGGAAGAGATTGCCAAGGAAATGGAGCTTAGCACCGAAAAAGTCAGAGAAATTATGAAAATCGCGCAGGAGCCGGTTTCGCTCGAAACGCCGATCGGGGAAGAGGACGACTCGCATCTGGGAGACTTCATTGAGGATCAAGAGGCGCTTGCGCCGGCTGACGCGGCAGCCTACGAACTGCTGAAGGAACAGCTGGAGGACGTGCTCGATACGCTTACGGAGAGAGAAGAAAACGTGCTCAGGCTCCGGTTCGGACTCGACGACGGACGGACAAGAACGCTCGAGGAGGTCGGCAAAGTGTTCGGCGTTACGCGCGAACGCATTCGCCAGATCGAAGCGAAGGCGCTCCGCAAGCTGCGTCACCCGAGCCGAAGCAAGCGGCTGAAAGATTTTCTTGAATAAATAAAATAAAACTGCCGGAGACCTTTCTGTATCGAAAGCTACAGCAAGGTCTTCCTTGAATTTAACCCGAATCGCTAGTCGTATGATAACCCTCATTTCCTTGGCCCGGAGGTTACCTTCCTGAATGGAACAGGAGAAACGGAAAATTATTATATATGAAATCGAGCAGTGGCGCAGAAGCAAGCTGCTTCCCGAGCATTATTGCGATTTCTTGATGAATCTGTACGATGCGAAGCCGGCCGACAAAGATTTCAGCGTACTTGGCGTTTCCAAAAATGCAATCCAGAACAGCAACTGGAAAGTTTGGCTGCTCGGATGCGTTTTGTCGGCGTTGATCGCTTATATCGTGTTTCATTTTAACGCTTTTCGTTTTCCATTGCAAATTATGTCAGTTGTGCTTGTTGTTGGGATTTGCTACGGGTTCGGTTTTAAGTATGCGCGCAAAGCGCCGATTATCGGTTATGCTCTCGTCGGACTCGGCTCGATTGCGCTGCTTGGCGCGGGCTTTTATTTGCTTCGCTTGCACGACATGAACGAACCTTCCATAGCGCTTGCGTATGTAGCGTTTTGCAGCATGATCTGGATTGTGATCGGACTGCTTGCCCGTATGGGATTGTTTCATTATTGCGGCTGGAGCGGACTCGTACTGGTATACGCGTATTTGCTGCATGAGCGGGTTGAGCTCGGATGGATCGGAGCCCAGCTAAGCTGGCTGCCGCTTTGCGTACTGTTTTGCTGGTTGGGCTGGCTGCTCCATCGGGCGAGCAAGTCGGCGGGAGCCGTACTGCTGCTGGTCGGTTTTACGTTATGGTGGATGCCGGAACTTTATGGCATGTACACGGGGGAAATAAGCGGGACGCTGATTCAACTGCTGTTGCTCTGCAAGCTGATAACGGCTGCAGCCCTACTGTTCGGCTTACGAAAAAAATGGATTGAGTGGGTTTTCTGATATGGTCAAATTATCGAAAAGATTACATACGATTGCCTCCTATGTGCCGGAGGGAGCCAAAGTAGCCGATATTGGCTCGGATCACGCGCTGTTGCCAGTATATTTGGCGCAAACCGGACGTGTTGCCTATGCGGTAGCTGGCGAAATTAACGACGGCCCATTCGAAGCCGCAAGCAAACAAGTCAAAGAGGCTGGGCTCGGCTCCGTCATTTCAGTTCGACAAGGCAACGGGCTGGCTGTTATAGACGAACATGAAGTCGACGTGGTTACAATCGCCGGCATGGGCGGGGCGCTCATCGTCTCGATTTTGGAGGAAGGAAAGCCGAAGCTGGCCTCGGTACGGACGCTGGTTTTGCAGCCGAACGTGGCGGAGGATCAGGTGCGCCACTGGCTCGTAAGGAATGATTGGGTCCTGCATGACGAAACGGTGCTGGAGGAAGACGGCAAGTTTTACGAAATCTTATGCGCCTATCGCCACCCAGATGCCGCTTCCGCCAACAGGGAACTATATCGCCCGAAACGGTTGGGCGAGGGACTTATAGTCGAGTCCGTCGAACTGGCGCGCTACGGCCCGCTGCTGCTTACGCGCGGCGATGCCGCCTTTTACGACAAATGGAAATCCGAGATCGAGAAAATCAGCCATATCATCGCGGGCATGACCCGGGGAGGTACGGAAGCTGCCTATAAGCGGCAGCAGGAGCTTCTTGCAGAACGTGAACGCATAGAGGAGGTACTCTCTTGTTGGCAAAAGGTCAAACCGTCGTAGCGCTTATGGAGCGGCTGGCGCCTAAGCATATAGCCGTGCCGGATGACAAAATCGGTCTGCAGCTAGGCTCCCTGCGCAAAGACATAAGTACGGTGCTCGTGACGCTGGATGTGACGGACGAGGTCGTGGACGAAGCGATCGCTCTAAAGGCGGAGCTTATCATAGCACATCATGCGATCATTTATCGCCCGCTTTCGCACCTGCAAACCGATACGCCTGCCGGACGCTTGTACGAGAAGCTGATCAAGCACGACATAGCCGTATACATCGCGCACACGAATCTGGACGTAGCGGATGGCGGCGTCAACGATATGATGGCGGAAGCGCTCGGGCTGACCGTGACCGGGCATTTGGAGGACATTCATACCGACAAGCTGAAGAAACTCGTCGTATTCGTTCCCGAATCGCTTCAGGAGCCGGTGCGCGAAGCGATGTTCGCCGCCGGTGCTGGAGCTATCGGTCATTACAGCCATTGCAGCTTCAATATTTCGGGTACCGGCACCTTTTTGCCGCAGGAGGGCGCCGATCCGTTTATCGGCAAGTTCGGAAAACTGGAGCGAGTGGCCGAGGTGCGGATTGAAACGATCGTGCCGGCCAGCGCCGAGAAAAAAGTTGTTCAGGCAATGCTCAAGGCGCATCCTTACGAGGAGGTTGCTTACGATTTGTATCCGATGGATCTGAACGGGCGCACGTTCGGACTCGGACGGGTCGGGAAGCTGCCGGAGGCGATATCGCTTTCCGCTTTCGGGGAGCATGTCAAGCAAGCGCTTGACGTTCCGTTCGTGCGTGTCGTCGGTGTCCCGGATAAAGAAATTCGTAAAGTGGCCGTGCTCGGCGGTTCCGGCAGCCGTTATGTGCGGCACGCGATATTCGCCGGCGCCGACGTGCTTGTCACCGGGGATATTGACTACCATACGGCACAAGATGCGCTTGCCGCAGGGATCGCTATTGTCGACCCCGGTCACAACGCGGAGAAAATAATGAAGGCCGGTGTGGCGGCGTGGCTGCAATCCCGGCTGACAGAGCAGAAGTCGGCTACGCGCGCGGTCGCATCCGCTGTCGATACGGAAACTTTCAAGCTGCTGTAAAGACCGGAAAGCAGACCTATGGCAAATTTCGCAGCATTCTCCTGTTCAGGCAGAACATACGGGGTTGCAGGAAGCGGCTTCGTCCAGTATACTAGATACAGTTTCGGAAAGTTTGACAGACAATCGCCGGTGCTAACGCACGGGAGGAAAGTCCGGGCTCCGCAGGGCAGGGTGCTGGATAACGTCCAGTCAGCGCAAGTTGAAGGATAGTGCCACAGAAATGGACCGCCGATGACGCCGCAAGGCGAACAGGCAAGGGTGGAACCGTGGTGTAAGAGACCACGAGGGGATAGGGTGACTTATTCCCTGGTAAACCCCACTTGGAGCAAGACCGAAGAGAACGTGGCGGACGGCTATGCCGGTTCCGCAGCCTTTGCCCGAGGTGCGTTCGGGTTGGTCGCTAAAGTCCGGCAGCAATGTCGGACGTAGATAGATGATTGTCACTTCAACGGTGGGAGGGTTGTGGTGCCCGTTACGACCACCAGAAGGACAGAACCCGGCTTACGGCAAGCTTTCCGCATGCCACACTTTATATCAATGCCAAACATGACAAGGCGGCCCGCCAGGGCCGCCTTTCGGTTTAAGTTTTGGGGCTCCCCGCAAAGTAATTGGAAAATGCTTCGAAGCCTGGGCTCCACTTTGTGGGGTATTAAATCCTATTTCCCCTTGTACTTCAGCGCGAGACGGTCCGCTTCCCGCTCGAACCATTGCGGCCACAGCGTTAAAGCTTCGCGCGATTGCGCCGCCTGCGACAATGCCTCTACAATGTCGATCTGCCCGTAACCGAAATATTTGTCTTTGCCGCTATCGCCCAAGTCGATGGCCGTTTTGCGCATAATTTCCATCACTTCGGTATTTTTGAGCAGCGGATTGGCTGAACGGATCAAGGCCGCGAGCGCCGTCACATGGGGGCTGGCCATGGAGGTGCCGGACAGCGCCGCGTAGTGATTGTCCGGGTACGTGCTGGCGATATTAACCCCCGGGGCCGCTACGTCGATATAGTCGCCGTAGTTGGAGAACGACGCCTTCTGCTTGTTCGAATCGGTTGCGGCAACGGCAAATACTTCGGGATAAGCGGCCGGATAACCGGGGCGCTCCGTATTGTCGTTGCCGCTTGCCGCGATCAGCACAATATCCTTATCGTAGGCGTACTTGATGGCATCGTGCAAAAATTGCGAATCGGCGTAGTTGCCAAGGCTCATATTGATGACTTTGGCGCCATGATCCGCAGCCCATATAATTCCCTGGGCAACTGCATATGTGCTACCGGCGCCGCTCTCGTCAAGAACCTTGACCGGCATAATTTTGTTATACCAAGATATGCCCGCAACACCTTCGTCATTGTTCACAAGCGCCGAAATAACGCCTGCCACATGTGTGCCATGCCCGACATCGTCCAGCGGCTCGGCGCCTTTGTTTACGATGTTCATACCCGCCACTGTGCGGCCTTTCAAGTCCGGGTGGTTCAAGTCCACACCCGTATCGACAACCGCGACGAGGACGTCTTCGCTTCCGCGGTTCACATCCCAGCCGGGAATCGTCTCGATCGCGGGAAGGTTCCACTGGTACTTGGCAAACAGCTTGTCGTTCGGTTCTATCGCTTCATTAGTCATGTACAGAAAATGGGGCTCGGCAAATTCGACGTTTTTGCTTTGGAAATAGTTCATAAGCTGCTTCGCTTCCAGCTTTGTCGATTCGAATACATACGTATTGCCGACTTTTTCCGTATGAACCGCGTCGATATCTTTGCGATACTGCTCCAGCTCGCCGGGCGTCGGTTCATTCTGAAACTTGACGACGATCTGATTGACATGATAATGGCTTGTACCCTCGTTGTCTTCGGGGTGATCGACTTTGACGTCCTCCAGCGTTTTCGAATCGACGGATTCGATTTTCCACCGTTTGTCGCTCGGATACGGAACGAGGCGCAAGTTTTTGCGCTGATCGATGGCTACCTTATGCAGCAGATCCTCGTGAATGATGCCGATTAGCGACATCTCTCCGCCTTCGGACAGCTCGCCCATCACGATATATTGCTGCTCGCCTTCTCCGATTTTGGCGGATTGATAAGGTTTGCCGGCCTGCACTGATTTTCTCGCATCGACAAGAAGGGGCGCAAGCTGCGGGACCATCGGCTCGGGGATATGACCGGAAAAAGCGGTGTTTTTGTCCGCCTTGAGGCCGCTCCATTCCAAATATTTCATATGGCTGTGCTCCCGGCGCACTTCGTCCAGCACGGACTTGACATCGCCCCGCGTTCCGATGTTTAATTGATGAAGTGCCTGCTTGAAATCGAGCGAGCATTGCGTGCGGCACATCTGCTCCGTCATTTTTACGTTTTGTTCGAGCATCGATTGTTTGATCGACATTTCATGCGACGGGGACGGATTTTGCGTGTCCGGTACGTGTGGAGCTTTGCTTCGATAAATCGCCGTAACGATGAACAACGCGAAAACGGCAATGAGGGAAGCGGATGCGAGTCTTTTCCACATAATAAGGCGTCCTCCTTGTATATATGATGTTAAGGTGAGACAGGACGGGTGGAATTATGCATCGCGTTTTTTGCTTCCCGGAATTGGTCTTCAGGCATGACCCGTCTTATCGTTAAAGAATGTTTAAGTTCGGTAAAGCGTTAAAGCGAAACGAAATACGACTTTCTTTACCAAGAAAAACTTCTGCTGGTTAGGGGTCCCCGCAAAGTAGTAACAATAGCTTTTATCGAAGAAATTCGGGTGATGGGCATCCGTGTTCCAATTGAAGCTATTGTTGCGAGAGCAGCAAGCTGCTCCGACGGAATGTGCTTCGTAGCTTTTCTTCACTTTGTGGGGTACAGTCGCGGTCGCTCATCCATGAAGTACGTCGATAGACGTTTTTCTTATCGTTAAAGAAAGTTTAAGTTCGGTAAAGCGTTAAAGCGAAACGAAATACGACTTTCTTTACCAAGAAAACTTCTGCTGGTTAGGGGTCCCCGCAAAGTAGTCGGAATGTGCTTCGTAGCTTTTCTTCACTTTGTGGGGTACAGTCGCGGTCGCTCGTCCATGAAGTACGTCGATAGACGTTTTTCTTACTTTTGCGAGCGAATTATGGTACGATAGTAATAATCAGGGTAGTGAAAACGGGTTCGTTCGCGAACCGTTCCGACATATTGGAGGAGGTTAGTCAAGATGACAACGGGCCAAGTGAAAAATTTATGCGAAACGACCCGGACCAAATTAAAAGAAGCAATCGCCAAAATGGAGCTTTTCCTGAACCATTACAGCATGCCCCAGCTTTTGACCGAGAGCGATCCTGCGATGGAAGAGTTTTACCGCGGCTATTTGTCCGATATGAGACATCTGCTCGTTTTTTGCGAAGTAGCATACGAGAAATTGGGCGGCAGCTTGCGCCGTCCGAATTTTAATGAAGAATTCGCCGAACGCACTTTGTACGATGTTTACCATAACTGCGTAAACGGCTTTTATTACCCGCAGAATGAATGCTACTCCGAAGACGGACGATATGCCTATACCGGTCAGGATGCGATCCGCTTCCGCAAAAAGCCGAGCCGCGAAGCCCGCAATTTGACGATCGAGCTGTCCAAAATTTTCGAGGAATTGCGCGAAGACTTAACTTATTACGAAACGGATTATATGACTCAGCGCAGAATGCAGGGCGAACGCGTGTAACGTGGAACAAGCCTACATTATGGAAGCTTTATGGAAAGATGCGGATGCCCGCATCTTTTTTGCGTTTTGAGATTAGTTTGCCCGGTTCCCCAGCCGCCCCCTCGGATAAGTCCCAACCAACGCGGGTATATTGTGAGTGGAGGTGATGTGCAGTGGCAAAGCCACTCGTGAAATGCAGCGTTTCGAACTGCGCATATTGGGGCGAGAACAATAATTGCCAGGCGGACGCGATCATGATCGACATCGACAGCCATGCTAAAGCGTCCTTCGATGAAGAATTTGCCGGAGAATCGTTCGACTCCGATCATAAAGACCGGGCGCCTTCATCCTCTGTAACATGCTGCCATACGTTCAAGCAAAAATAATGTGTGCTTATGACAATCGTAACCAGGGAGGGAAAGCCAAGTGAACGAAAACCGGTTTGACGAATACGAGGAAAAAGGGTTCGGAACGGGCGCCGAGAAGTTGGACAACCCGAACAACCGGGAAGTGCGGCGAAACGGAAGTGTGGAAGGATTCGACGAGGAGTTCGGCGCCGAGGTTACGCCCGCAGCCCCGATGATGCTCGGACAAGCGCCTGCCCGTCCGAACGAGGATCTTGGCCTGGAACGGGCCGATTACCGTGATACCGAAGTGGACGATACCGTAAAAGGCGGACAAACCGTCGGCTGGATTGGACTTGTGCTTGCGATTGCTTCCATGTTTATATACCCGGGAGTGATGGGGACGGCAGCGATCATTCTGGGCGTCATCGCTTATATGCAAGGAAGCCGGGCGCTCGGAACCTGGTCGGCCGTTCTAGGCGGTATTGCCCTTATCGCTTACTACGTACTTGTTCCTTATTATACGTAAATCAGCTGCTGTCCAAAAAAACGCAGCGTCTTTCCGATCGGGAAGGGCGCTGCATTTTTTTGCATAAATGTCCGCTATTTATCGGATGACCGGGCTATTTGTCTGACGAACAGCTGAATGACGGCTACGACACCGGTGTCGACCAGCGCGGCTAGGAAGGCCAGAGCGACCCAATTGGCATTGCCCAGCGAGTAATAAAGCAAGGCGTGAGTTGCAGCCAGTAGTACGAAGGCCCATAACAGATTGATTCGGTTAAACCACTCCAGCATCGAGTCATCCCCTTTTTTGTCAGTAAGCGCAATCAAAAAGTGGCGCCTACTATTGTATGGATCGCGTTTTGTTCCGCATTACGCACCATTATGCTCCAAAAAAGGCAGCCCTATTCGACCGAAGGATGGCGGGCAATTTCGCAAAAATGCCACAAATGGCTCGAACGTACTGTTCGTTCGGAGCAAAACGGTGTACAATATAGGTTGAATCATAACGAAGCGAGGTTCACGATGAGCATAGATCCGAGGCTAATGACACAGCTGTTAAGGCTTCAGTTCCAATCCGGCGACCCGCTGTCGCCCCGGAGCTCGAAGGAGAATAGCGGTGACGACTTTTCCGCGCTGCTGGAATCGCTGCTGACCAAAGGGGAAACGGCTTCGGCTTTAACGAGCGCCGCGCCCGCGTCCGGAAATTCGCCCTTAGGACTCCCGCTTTCCGCCTATACGATGAACGGGGCACTACATAGCCTGCAGCAGCGGCGGTATACCGCGTCCCCATCCTCCAGCTACGATACGATCGTCGAAGAGGCGTCCGAGCGGCACGAAGTCGAACCGGAGCTGATCAAGGCGGTTATTCAGTCCGAATCGTCGTATAATCGCTACGCGGTTTCGTCCGCCGGCGCCAAAGGGCTGATGCAGCTGATGGACGAGACGGGCCGCAGCATGGGAATAAACGATCCGTTCGATCCGGCGCAAAATATCGAAGGAGGCACCCGCTACTTGAGCGGGCTGCTGCGAAAATACGGCGGTCATGAGGCCGTAGCTCTGGCAGCGTACAATGCGGGACCGGGGCGAGTCGACCGGCTTGGCATTCGGACCGATGCAGAGCTGAACGAGAAGCTGCATCTGCTTCCTGCGGAAACGCAGAAGTATGTCAGTAAAGTGCTGGAGCGCAAACAGCAGCTCGTTCTCTGACAGGGACTCACCTGGAAGCGGAGTGAACCCGAATACGAACCATGAACCCCTGATATCAACGCACGATCAATGCCGCTAGCAGCAAACGGCGTTGATCGTCTTTTTTGGGCCATATGGGGCGGGCACGACAGATAAATAAAGGGAGTCTGACAGCTATGCTATACTTCGATCACGCTGCAACGACCCCGCCTTACGATTCGGTCATCGAAGCGGTTGGAGAAGTAATGGGCCGGCATTTCGGCAATCCTTCCTCCATCCATCGGATCGGCATCGATGCCGAACGGCTGGTAACGAAAGCCCGCGACGTTATGGCGAAGGTGCTGCGTGCAGAAGCAGAAGAGATCGTTTTTACGTCCGGCGGCACTGAAAGCAATAATATGGCGGTTGTCGGTAGCGCCTTGCAGCATTCGGGGCGCGGCAAACATATCATCACGTCCGCCATCGAGCACGCTTCCGTATACGAATGTTTTCAGCATCTGGAACGGCTAGGCTTCGAAGTGACCTACATTCGTCCGGATCGCAGCGGCATCGTACGCGCTTCCGAAGTGGAGGCGGCGCTTCGGGAAGATACGATACTCGTTAGCGTCATGCATGTGAACAACGAGATCGGCACGCTTCAGCCGATTGCGGGCATCGCCGAAGCGATCAAGCGGCATTCCCGCGCTTTGTTCCACGTAGATGCGGTTCAAAGCGTGGGCAAGCTGCCCGTATATCCGCTGCAGCTTGGCGTCGATCTTTTATCAGCCTCTGCGCATAAATTCCGCGGTCCGAAGGGGACCGGTTTTTTGTACAAACGCAAAGGCGTTAGGCTGCAGCCGCTGCTGATCGGCGGCGGACAGGAGGAAGGGCTCCGGTCCGGAACGGAAAACGTACCGGGCATTGTCGGCATGGCAAAGGCGCTGCGGATGGCGGCGGAAAACCGGGAAGCCGCCTTCGGCATAGTAACGGCTTTGCGCAAACGGCTTTTGCAGCGCCTGGCGGAAATACCCGAGCTGCAAGTTGTCGGCTCGGCGAACGATTCGGAAATGGCGCCGCATATCGTCGGCCTAACGGCCCACGGGTTCAAAACGGAAGTAATCGTCCATGCTATGGAGGATCGCGGCATTTGCCTGTCCACTAAATCGGCTTGCTCGTCGGGCGAGGACCGGCCAAGCCGCGTTTTGCTGGCGACGGGTTTGGATAAGCAGGCGGCTTCCGGCGGGCTTCGAATAAGCTTGTCGGCCGAGCATACATTGGAACAAATAGACAAACTCGCAGATGCATTACAGGACACGATTCAAAGTTTGAGGAGGTTCCGGTGAGAACAGACGTCATTTTGCTTCGCTTCGGCGAAATTATGCTTAAAGGAAGAAACCGGGCCCGGTTTGAGAATCAGATCGTGCAGCAGATCAAAAGAGTGCTAAAGCCGCTTGCGAAAGCGGAATTGCATAAGGAATCGCACGGCCGCATGTATGTCGAACTGAACGGAGAAAGTTACGAGGAGGCGCAGCAAGCGCTGAGCAAAGTATTCGGCTTGCTTTCGATTTCACCGGCGATCAAGGTGGCTCCCGAGCTTGCCGCTCTACAAGAGGCGGCGCTGGTGGAAATGAACCGGTATCCGGAAAAACCGAAGACGTTCAAGGTCAGCGTCCGGCGGGTTAATAAACAATTTCCGCACGATACGTACGAAATGCATGATCTTCTCGGCGGGCATATTTTACAGCATGTGGACGGCCTGAAGGTCGACGTGAAACATCCCGAGCTAGAGCTGCATGTGGAAATCCGCAACCGCGATTCGTTCGTTTATTCGAAAAAGGTGGCCGGTCCGGGCGGGTTCCCGCTGGGCAGCAACGGCAAGGCGATGCTGATGCTGTCGGGCGGGATCGACAGTCCGGTTGCCGGGTATTTGGCGATGAAACGGGGACTGCGGATCGAAGCGGTGCATTTTCACAGCTATCCGTATACGAGTGAGCGTGCGAAGCAGAAAGTAATCGACCTCACCCGGGTGTTGGCCGATTATGCCGGTTCGATTCATCTGCACCTCGTCCCGTTTACCGAGATTCAAACAAAATTGAAGGAATCGTGCCGAGACAATCTGATCATCACGCTTATGCGCCGCGCCATGTACCGCATCACGGAGCAGCTGGCGGAGAAACGAGACGCGCTCGCGATTGTCACCGGTGAAAGCCTCGGCCAGGTGGCCAGCCAGACGTTGTCGAATATGAACGTCATTGGCCGGGCGGCCGAAATTCCAGTGCTGCGTCCTTTGGTTACGATGGACAAATTGGAAATTATCCCGATCGCCGAGACGATCCGGACGTTTCCGATCTCGATTTTGCCTTACGAGGATTGCTGTACGCTGTTCGTGCCGAAATCGCCTTCGACGAATCCGAGCCTGAAAGTGGTGGAGCGTCAGGAGGCGTGGATGGAATGGCTGCCTGAAGCGATTCGCGAAGCGGTCGAGAAGACGGAAATCATGCTGATCAAGCCCGAGGAGAAGTCGGAAGAGGACCATTTGTTCTAACGGAGGGGAGTGCGGCCGAAGGGAAAGAGGTTTCGCGCTCCTTGCCATGAGGTAGACCCGAGCGATTATGCCGGCTTTCGCGGTGTTCCGCGTCACTTTTATGCATGCAGGAGGCTCACTTTATGCTGGATTGGTTTTTATTATTTTTGCAAATTATGCTGATCAACATCGTGTTAAGCGGCGACAACGCCGTCGTCATTGCGCTTGCCAGCAAAAACTTGCCGGTTCACCAGCGGAAGCAGGCGATATGGTGGGGGGCGTTCGGAGCGATCGGGCTTCGCCTCATTCTTACGGTCATTGCCGTTTACTTGTTAAGCGTTCCTTACATTCAAGCAGCCGGTTCGTTCCTGCTGCTCTGGATCGCCATCAAGCTGCTCGCCGACGACGACAGCCATGCGCACGTCAAGGAAGCGTCCTCGCTAGGCAAGGCGATATGGACGATCATCCTTGCGGATTTCGTCATGAGCCTCGATAACGTTCTTGCTATCGCCGCCAAAGCGCAAGGCAACATTCCGGTCATTATTCTCGGGATCGGGCTGAGCATTCCGATCATTATATGGGGAAGCACGCTTGTGATGAACCTGCTTACAAGGTTCCCGATTCTCGTTTATGTCGGAGCAGGCATACTTGGTTACACCTCGGGCGAGATGTTCGTCAGCGATGAAAAAATGCAGGACTTCGTGCTTCATCATAATGCAACGGCGCATTGGATGATTCCGATTATTACGACGATCCTCGTCATTGCTGCAGGATTCATTTGGAAAAAAAGAGCGCATTCGGCGAGCAAGCCTGCCTGATAGCAAATCGAATCGTTTTTACCCAAGTCAACCTCCGGTTTCCCGGCAGGTTGATTTTTTTGTATGTTCGGGGCTCCCCGCAAAGTATTTGGAATGATCGATTCCCCCGAAAGTGACGTGAGCCTCTGTAGCTTAATCCTATTACTTTCGGGGGAGCCCCCCAGCTTCAAAGCCTAGGCTCCTCTTTGTGGTTATGTTGGTATGACGGCGCATGTAACCTTTTAAAACGAAGATCGTCTATAATGAGGGAGAAAGCTACGTTGCGAAAGAGAGGTTCTGAGAGTGAACATTCGGAACAATACGCGGTTGCCATGGTCACGCTGGATCATGGCTGTGCTTGTATTTGTCGTCCTGGCTGCGGGGACGACCTTCTTCGGGAGCGGAAAGGCCGGAGCCGAGAAGCAGCCGCTGGAAATTAGCGTCGATTACGGCTTTGAGGGGAAAATGAAATTCGGACGCTGGTTTCCCGTCAAAATGACGATTACGAATCCGGGCGAAGACGTCTCGGGGGACTTGACGGTACGGACAGCCGGCGATAACGGAAAAAGCGTCGTGTATACGAAACACGTCGATCTGCCCAGGCAGAGCACGAAAATCGTCTGGTTCACTTTGCCTGGTAAGATGATGAGCAAGAAAAACAACGTCGTACAGTTTTATGCGAAGTCGGTGGAGAAGGGCGCGGTCGTCCCGTTTGTTCAAGGGCAAGTGTTTCTCGAAACGAAGCTGCTTTCGTCCGATACGCTGATGGTTGGGATTATGGCGCGCGACCCGGATACGCTTAATTTTTTGTCGCTGCTTGCCCAGAAAGGGTATGAGGTAAGCACAGTGAAGCTTGGCGGAAACGACTTCCCGTGGGAATCGGCCATGCTTGACACGCTGGACGTGATCGCGCTGAACGACGCACCTGTCGATACGTTGAAAGCCGAGCAGACTAAGGAAATCGAATCTTGGGTCGAAAGAGGCGGCAAGCTCGTTCTCGCCGGGGGAGCAGGCTATTCGAAAACGGCGGCGCCGTTTCAGGCGATTAGTCCGGTTGCCGTGAACGGAACGGCGTCGGTATCGGAGCTTTCCGAATTTGCTCAGGCGACCGGCAAAGGGCTGGCGCTCGGAGGTCCGTTTACCGTGTCCAAAGCGGAGGTCAAATCCGGAGAAGTGTTGTTTGCGGAGGCGGGAATCCCGCTTGTCGTAAACAGGTCTTACGGCCAGGGCTCCGTTACGTATGTGGCGTATGACCTTGTGATGCAGCCCGTCGCATCGTGGGGCGGCAATCCGCAAATATGGGAACGCATCCTGTACGGCGCCGGCGCGATGGCGGCCGGTAACGGGGTATACCGCCAGCCGGGCGATCTGTGGGAAATGAACAACGCGCTCGAAGTGTTCCCCCAGCTTGTTCCGCCGGCGTACAGCTTGCTCACTCTGCTCTTTTTGGCTTATGCGGTTTTGGTCGCTCCGGCCATGTACTTCGTGCTGAAAAAATTCGACCGCCGCGAGTGGGCATGGTTCACCATTCCTTCGGTCGCCATTTTGACGAGTTTGATTATCTATGGCATCGGCGCTTCCGGCAGAGGGGGGACGCTCGTGCAAACGCTTGGCATTAACGTGCTTTCCGGCTCCGGGACCGCGGCTCGCACGGAAGCGTCGTCCGTATTCGTGCCGAGCGGGGGCAGCTACAAGCTGGAATGGAGCGGCAAACGCAATATTTCCTCGCTTATTCTGAATGACGGCGGCGGATTGCCATCCGGAGAGGCGGATATGATTGTTCGTTCCGACCCGGATAAAACGGTCGTATCCTTTGCCAACGTCCCGTATTGGTCCGTCCGTAAAGTGGTATCCGCCCAGGAAGTGGACAAGCAGGCCGGTAAATTCGAGTACACGCTGCGTTTCGACGGAAACGGCGCCAAAGGGGAAGTTACGAACAGTACGCCGCACAAACTGTACGAAGCCGGCATTTTCATCAACGGTCAATGGATAAGGATCGGCGACATGCTCCCGGGCGAGAAAAGGCCGGTTCAGGTGCCGCTCGGCAGCACGATGAATCGAAACGACGACCAATGGGGCAATCTGATATTCCCGTACTCCGGCAGGCAGGATATGATGCAGCGCGAACGGTCGCTTTTAAACAGCTTCTCGCAGAACAAGGCGAACGGACGAACGAGCCGTTCTCCACTCAGTATGTATATCGTAGGCTTTGCCAAATCGAGCGATACACTCTTCAAAATCGAAGGAAAAGACGTGCAATCGGAGCGGATCGACCTGCTCGTGCAGCCGATTGAGCCCGATTACGTTCAAGGCAACCGGCTGTCTGTTCCGTCCGGCGTCATTTTGCCTTATATCGAATCGAGCAATGCGGCCAACCAGGGGATGCCGAGTAACGGCGGCGTAGATATGGGCAACGGAGACATAACGCTGCTATATGCGCTTCCGGTGCGCGCGGGGCTGCAGTATGAAAAGATCACTCTCGATATAGCGTCTCAGCAGCAGTTCAAGATCGATCTGTGGAACGGTAAAAGTCAAGCCTGGGAAAACGTTCAGGGCGGACAAATCGTGCTGGAGAAAGAAAAAATCGCCGAGGCGCTCACAGGAACGAACGGAATCCGGCTCAAGGTGACGAACGACCAAAGTATGAGGCGGTTTACGTATCCGGCGCTTAGTGCGGAAGGGGCTGTAAAGCAATGATCGAAATACGCGGGCTTACCAAAAGGTACGGCACCTTTACGGCGCTCGATCATTTGGATATGACCATTGCCAAAGGAACCGTATTCGGCTTCGTCGGTCCGAACGGCGCGGGCAAATCGACGACGATGTCCATTCTCGCGACGCTGCTGCTGCCGACATCCGGCACGGCCAAAGTCGGAGGCTTCGAGGTCACCGAGCACCCGAAGGAGGTCCGCCGCCTGATCGGTTATATGCCGGACTTTTTCGGTGTGTACGATAATTTCAAGACGACCGAGTATTTGGACTTTTACGGCGCGAGTTACGGTATTCCCCGCGCGGAACGACTGAAGCTCATTCCGCAGCTGCTGGAGCTGGTCAACTTGAGCGACAAAGCGGATTTTTACGTCGATTCGCTGTCGCGCGGAATGAAGCAGAGGCTTTGTCTGGCCCGCAGTCTCGTCCATGACCCGGAGCTGCTCATTCTCGACGAACCGGCCTCGGGCCTCGACCCGAGAGCGCGCATCGAGATGCGGGAAATTCTCAAGGAGCTCAAGACGATGGGCAAAACGATTATCATCTCCTCGCATATTTTGCCGGAGCTGGCGGAAATGGTCGACGAGATCGGGGTTATCGAAAACGGCGTGCTGCTGGCCCAGGGCAAAGTAACGGACATTCAAGAGAAGATGCGTGCCAGCCGGGTGCTGCATATTCGCCTGCTGGATCGCGAGGAGGAGGCGGTCGCGTTCCTCAAGGAGCTGCCGCTCATTACGCTTGTGCTTCGCGACGAGCTCGGCGTTCACGTTCACTTCGGGGGGCGCGACGAGGAGCAGTGGGAGCTGCTGAAGCTGCTCGTTTCCGGAGGCTACAAGGTGCTGTCGTTTAATGAGGCGCAGACGAACCTCGAGGACGTATTTCTGGAAATTACGAAAGGGGTGCGGGCATGACAAGCTGGAGGCAGAAATGGATCAATCCGGTGCTCGAAAAGGAATTCCGTCTGCGCATGCGCACGATCCGTTCACCGCTTGCGCTGCTGGCGTATTTGGTCGTCATCGGCTTGCTGGCGCTCGGATACATTTTTATGGAAATGCATAACCGCGGAGCGCGCGGCTTTACGCCGGAATCGAGCCGCGTCCTGTTCTACTTCTTGAGCGGAGCACAGCTTGTGCTCGTCTGCTTTATGGCGCCCGGCTTGACGGCCGGGGTTATTAGCGGCGAACGCGAGAAGCAGACGCTGAACATTTTGCTGACGACGCAGCAATCGTCGACGACGATCATTCTGAGCAAGCTGGTCTCGGCGCTCAGCTTTATGTTTCTGATCGTATTCGCCACGCTTCCGGTATACAGCATCGTTTTTTTGTTCGGCGGCATCTCGCCGGCTCAGCTCGTAGCCGTATTCGGATTTTATTTGCTCGTCATGGTGGCGCTCGGCTCGGTCGGCGTGTTGTTCTCGACGTTGCTGAAAAAAACGGTCGTTTCGCTGATTGTAACGTACGGAGTCGGTTTATTCCTGTATGTGTTCACCGGACTCGCGGCGATCTTCCTGATGGCGGTGACGAACGGGTCGGCCCGGGTGCTGTCCGGCGTGCTGGTGAGCATCAATCCGCTAGCGGCGATGATCAGCATTTTCGAGCCTAACTTTTCGAACGAGTTTTTTAACGGGGGATTGGACGGCCTGAAGCTGTGGCATTTATTCGTTCCGGTTCATTTGTTGATGGCGGTGATTCCGGCTTGGCTCGCGATCCGTTTTTTGCGGCCGCGCCGTAAAGTCCAAACGGCGTAAACGTACGGGTTTTACAGATCGTGAAGGAAGGAGTGAGGGCCGGTGCCGATCGAAACGCTGGAAGATGCTATCGCCAAAGTGCGCAAAAGGCTGATGGTCCTGCGTATGCTGAGGCTTGTTCTGTCAGGCCTGATTGCTGGCGCGGCGGCGGCTTGTCTGCTTGCGCTGCTGGGCCGTTTCGCGCCGATTCCATCTTACCGCTATTGGGCGCTCGCCTTGCTTGCTGCAGGCGTGCTCGCGGGCGTGGCGTTTGCAGCAGCCCGGCGGCCCGGAGAGCGTGAAGCCGCACTCGAGATGGACCGTCAAGGGGGACTCGAGGAGCGGGTCGGCACCGCGCTGGCTCATCGCGGCGAGGAGACGCTTTTCGCCCGGCTGCAGCGGGAGGAGGCGGTCCGCCATGCGGCGGCGTTCGCCCGGGATGCTGCAAAGCTTTTGCCCGTCCCGCGTTATCCGAGGCGGCTTGGCTCGCTGGCGGGACTAGCCGCAGCGCTCGCGGTGCTGCTGCTGTGGCCGAACCCGATGGACGATCTGAACCGGAAGCGGCAGGAGGAGAAGCAGCAAATTGCGGAGCAGGTAAGCCTTGTACGCGATATGCGCGAGGAGCTTGAATCGCGAAAGCTCCCTTCGCTCGAGCTGGATCAGATGAAGCGTGAGCTGGACGCGCTGGAGCAAGGGTTGAAGGAAAGCGGTACGGGCAAGGAAGCGCTGGATCAGCTCGAGCGTGCAATGAAGAAGCTGAAGGAGCAGGAGGAACGGCTGCAGAAGGAGCTGAAGCTGGCCGAGCAATGGGCGAAGGCTTGGGAGGCCAATCCCGCGTTGCAAGAGCTTGGGCGAAAGCTGGCAGCCGCGGACCGCGCAGGGCTGGAAGCGGCGCTGGACGGCTTGCGCGATCAGGTGCAGGCGATGACGCCGGAACAGAAGCAGCAGCTTGCCAAGGCGCTCGCGAAGCTGGCGGAGACGGCTGAGTCGCCGGACGCGGAGGCGGAGCGCAAGCTGAAGGAGGCGCTGGCGAGCCTCGCGGGCGAGGCCGGAAGCGAAGGCGGGCTGAGCGAGCAAGCGATGAAGGAGCTAGGCGAGGCGATGGCGCAGGCGATGGACGAGCAAACGGCGCAGCGGCTGCTTGCCGCTCAGGCCGGGCAGCTTGGCGGGCAGATCGCTCAGGCCGGGCTGGCGGCCGCGCAGCAGCTGGCGGCGCAAGGCGCGGCGATTTCGCCGGCCTGGGGCGCGAACGGCCTTGCCGCGGGCATGGCGTCCGCAGCGGGGACGCCGGTGGCCGGCGGCGCGGGCGCAGGCGCAGGAAGCGGAGCAGGTGCGGGAGCCGGAAGCGGCACGGGCGCGGGTAGCGGAGCAGGCGCAGGAAGCGGAGCGGGAGCAGGGGCCGGGAGCGGCACGGGCGCAGGGAGCGGCTCAGGAGCGGGAGCCGGGAGCGGTGCAGGGACGGGAGGCGGAGCAGGCGCGGGTAGCGGGGGAAGCGGCGCGGGGACTGGCAGCGGCTCGCGCAGCCTCGTCACGACGCCGAGGGCGTCCGCGGGAGCCAGCGGCAGTGCGCCCCAGTCCGACGCGGGCCCGGTGCAAGGCAGTGGCGGCGACGTGCTGCAAGGAGGCTCGGCCCCGGCGATGGACAGAGCGTCCCGCCCGTACGAGGACGTTTACGCGGAATACGAGTCGGAAGCGGCCAAATCGCTTGGCCGATCGCAGCTTCCGCAGTCGATGCAGCAGCTCGTCCGCGACTATTTTACGGAAATTCAGCCTAATCGGTGAATGGGCAGTCCGCCGTAGCGGAAAAAAATGCCGCTATCCGCCAATTTCCCGAATATTTACCGGAAATAACGGAGCTGAATTCCGTTATTTCTACCTTGATCGGGCTTAATAGGCAAAAAGCAGCGGATTAACGGAAAAAATTTCCGCTAACAAGTTGCTGGAGCGAGAATGTAATCGTCCATAACGTACCGCAGTTCCGTTAACACATGGAAACGATCGATTCAGGAAAAAGCAGATTGGAGGAACTACTATGATCGATGCCAAACAGCAGCTGGAGCAGCAGCTCGCCGAAGTTGCGGCGATCAGGGAGCAGATCGGCCGCGTGATCGTCGGCCAGAAAGATATCGTGGAGCAACTGCTCTGGTGCTTGTTTGCCGGCGGGCATGCGCTGCTCGAGGGGATTCCGGGGCTCGGTAAAACGATGCTCGTTCGGACGATCGCGGATACGGTCGATCTCAGCTTCTCGCGCATTCAATTTACCCCCGATCTGATGCCTGCGGATATAACGGGCACCAACATTATTCAATTCGGCGGGCAAGGGGAAACCTCGTACCGGTTTCAGAAGGGGCCGATCTTCGGCCATCTCGTGCTCGCCGACGAAATAAACCGGGCAACGCCGAAAACGCAAAGCGCGCTGCTGGAAGCGATGCAGGAGAAAACGGTAACCGTAGGCGCGGAAACGTACCAGCTGCCGAAGCCGTTTTTCGTCCTTGCGACGCAAAATCCGCTTGAAAACGAAGGCACGTACCCGCTGCCGGAAGCACAGCTTGACCGGTTCTTGCTCAAAATCGTCGTGTCCTATCCGACGAAGGAGGAGCTGAAGGAAATCGTGCTCCGTACAACGTCGCCGACATCGGTGCAGGCGGCCAAGGTGGCGGACGGTGAAGCGATCCTGCGTATTCAGGAAACCGCAAAGCAAATCCTCGTAGCGGACGACGTCCTCGATTATGCGATCCGGCTGCTTATGTCAACCCATCCGTCGGAGCCGGACGCTCCGGAGTCGGTGAAACGTTACGTTCAGTTCGGTTCGGGACCGCGCGGCATTCAATCGATCGTGTCGCTGGCGAAAGTGCGCGCCTTTTGCGCGGGAAGGCTGAACGTCTCGTTCCACGATGTCGAGCAGGTTTCGATTCCGGCGCTGCGCCACCGGATTTTCCTGAATTTTGAAGGTCAGGCGATGGGGATGTCGACGGACGCCATTCTGCGCGACGTATTGGCCGTTATGGAGAGAAAACGATGAGTGCGGAGCCGCTACTGCTCGATTCCGAAACGCTGCTTCGGCTGGAGCAATTGACGCTTGCGGTCAAAACTCGCATTCGCGGCTCGATGCAGGGGAAGCGCAAATCCAGGCAAAAAGGAGCATCGCTGGATTTTTCCGACTACCGGCTGTACGCTCCGGGTGACGATATACGTCAAATCGACTGGAACGCCTACGGCCGCAGCGGCAAACCTTTTGTCAAGCTGTTTCACGACGAACGGGAGCAGCATGTCCGTTTGTGGATCGACGCTTCGGGCTCGATGCACACCGGCGGTTCCGGGGGGGCTGTGGACGGGGGCAGCAAACTGCTCCATGCCAAAAAGCTGGCCGCCTGCATCGGCTATATGGCGCTTGCGGGTTACGACCGGGTAAGTGCCGGCACGTTCTCGGAGCGTGTAACCGCATCGCTGCCGGCGATGCGCGGCAAAGCATCGGCCCAGCGGCTGTTCCGTTTTTTGGCGGAGGCGGGGACGGAAACGGGCCAAACGGCCGGCGATATTGGGAAGGCGCTCGCAGAGCCCGGAGCGCTGCCGAGACAGCCCGGCATGACGTGGATTTTTTCGGACTTTTTATTCGAATCCGGCATTCGGGAAACACTGCAAATGCTGCTGGCGGCGAGACAGGAGGTCGTCGTTGTTCAGGTGCTCTCTTCTGATGAGCTGGATCCGTTTTTCAGCGGCGATCTGCGGCTTGTCGATGTGGAAACCGGCGCGGGCAAAGAAGTGGCCATGTCCGGCAAAGTGGTGAAGGCTTACAAAGAAGCGCTTCATGCCTACACGCATTCGCTTCGCGGCTTTTGCCACGAACGGGGAATCGCCTATGGCCTGGCGCCCACGAATGTTCCCGCGCTGGAGTGGATCGGGACGACGATGCGTGGAATGGGCGTGCTGCAATAAGGACGCCGATTCGGCGTTGTCCGCCATGTAAAGTACCAAGTTTGCCCGGAAGGAGGTGTGGGGATTGCACTTCGATTCGTTATCCGGTCTGTGGTTCGGCTTATCTTTGCCTGCCATCGTCCTGATGTACTTGTTCAAACGCAAATATATCGACACGCCGGTATCGAGCCACATGCTCTGGAACCGCGTCCTGAAAGACATGGAGGCGAATCGTCCGTGGCAAAAGCTGCGAAACCGGCTGCTCATGCTCGTGCAGCTGCTTGCGGCCGCTCTGCTTGTGCTGTCCATCATGCAGCCATGGGTATGGGCGAACCGTTCGGCGAAGGCGCACGTAGTTGTCGTGCTCGACCGTTCGGCCAGCATGACGGCGAACATAAGCGCGGCGGAAGGCGAGCCGTTATCGAGACTGGAACGCGCGAAGCGGGAAATCGGCGATTGGGCGAGAGGCGAAGGGAAGAATAGCGCCATCACGCTTGTTACGATGGGCGGGCAGGCCGACGTGCTGCTGTCGCGGGAAACCGATTCCGCCAAGCTGCTCGAAACGCTGAGCCAGATCCAGCCGGACTATGGCAAGACGTCGTATAAGGAAGCGATGTCGCTCGCCGCGGCTCTCACTCGAAACGATCCGGAATCGGAAGTACGGTTGTTTACGGACGGACAGTTTGCCGAGTCGGTAGCGGGACTGGCCTTTGCCGTGCCGGTTTCGGTACACCGGACTGCCGGTTCGGAGACGAAGGCGGATGGCAACGTCAGCATCGCCCAATTCGGTGTCAAAACGGACCGGCAGGCAAGCGGAGGATCGGCGGTCACTGCCGTCGCCACAGTCAAAAACTGGGGAGAAACGGTCCGCGAAGTCGACGCTGCTTTATATGCCGGAGCCGCGTTGTCCGAAGTCAAGACAATTCGCGTCGAACCTGGCAAGACGGTTTCCGTCTATTTCGAGCATGCGGCGAACGCAGACTGGTACAAGCTGGATATCGGAACGGACGATACGCTGCTGGCGGATAATGTCATGTATGCCTTTCCCGAAGGCGAGCGGCCTCGGAACGTGCTGCTCGTAGGCGAAGGGAATTTGTTCCTGGAGAAGGCGCTTCAGCTTGCCGGAGCGGAAGTGGCGAAGCTGGCGCCGGACGGGGTCGAAGCCTTTATGCGGTCGATGAAGCCGGATCGCGAGCCCGATCTGATTGCCGTCGATTCGGTAGCGGACGGTGCGCTGACGTCGGAGCTATGGCGCAAGTGGATGGCGACGAGACCTGTTCTCTTCATCCGCTCAGGATATGCGGGGGAGGAGACGCCCGTGCCGGCCGGACCGCTTACGATCGAAGAGCATCCCGTCACCCGGTATTTGCAGCTTCAGGATACACATGTCGCTTCGGCACTCCGGCCAACCGGGCTGACTTGGGGGAAACCGGTCGTTTCCGCGAAAGACGTTCCGCTATTATACGCCGGGAGCGAAAACGGCCAGCCTAGGCTGCTTGTTGCGTTTTCCTTGCAGCAGAGCGATTTTCCGCTGCGGACGGAGTTTCCGGTGTTTGTACAAAATGCGCTCGCCTGGCTGACCGCTGCTAACGGGGGAAGCCTGGGCCGTGCCATAGCCGGCGAGCACAAAGAAATCGCGATGTCTGCCGGCTCCGCATCCGCCGAATGGGTCTCTGTCCACGGGGAAAGCGCGGCGATGAAGGCGGAGATGCAGGAGGGACGGCTGTCTGCCGTCCAGACGATTCCGGTTGTTCCCGGCTTGTACCGGCTTGAGGAAAAGGACGAGGGGAGCAGGGTCGTCCAAAGCCGCTGGCTCGCCGTAACGGCGGATTCGCGAGAATCGGGAAATGCGGCTGCGGAGCTGGATTTCAAGCAAGCGGTCGGCGAACAGTCTGCCGGAATGAATGCCGGCCAAGATGACGGACAGGCGCAGTCGGTCCCGATTAACGATACTAACGCTGCGCATTACGAACTGTGGCGATGGCTCGTTCTGCTTGTTCTCGCCGTCGTCATTTGGGAATGGGGGGTGTACCGCCGTGGGACTGCAGGTTAAATATGTATGGCTGCTTCTTCTGCTCGTTCCGGCGGCAGGATACACGTACTGGGTATGGAGATCGGCAGCGCATTTGTCCGGCTGGCGCAGGCGTTTCGTAGTCGGGCTGCGCAGCGCTTTGCTGCTGCTGCTCGTTTTGTCGCTTGCCGGGCTGCAAAGCTATACCGTAGTAGAGCGCAAGGCGGTAGTATTCGTTGCCGACCGTTCGGACAGCATGACGGATGCGTCCGTTATAGCGGAATGGATTCGGCAAACGGCCCCGGCGAAAGCGGAGCGGGATGCAGCCGGTGTCATATCGGCCGGGCTGGACGCGGCGATCGAAAAAAATACCGATATGGCAAACGTGGACAACTTCATCTTCGGAACGAAGGTCAACACGGAATTTACCCGGCTGGATGAAGCGCTTCGGCTCGCGGAAACGATGATGCCGGGCGACGCCTCGCCGCGTATCGTTCTGCTGTCGGACGGCCGGGAAAATGTCGGGGATCTGCTGCGGCAAGCAAAGCTGCTGAGAGACAAGGGCATCCCGATCGACGTAGTCCCGCTTTCGTCCAAAGAGCGCAAGGACGCTTCGGTCGATTCGCTCCGCATCCCGGAGAAGCTGTATCAAGCGGAGCAGTATGCGCTGGAGGTGAACGTGACGAGCACGTTCAAGGGCGCTGCCGAGCTCCGCCTGTACGAGGACAACCGTGAAATCGCGAGCCGCTCTATCGAGCTGGAGCGCGGCCCGAATCGGTTTGTGCTGCCCGGGCTTGCTAAGGAGCAGGGGCTTCATCGTTACCGGGCCGAGCTGTATGCGGACGGCGACGAAGTATCGGCGAACAATGCGGGGTACTCGTTCAGCCGCGTATCCGGGCCTCCGAAGGTGCTGCTCGTGGAAGGAAACGACGGAGCCGCGCAAAATTTGGCCGCCGTGCTCGAGTCCGGCCTTATTCCGTACGACAGGGTATTGCCGGAATTGATGCCGAAAGAGTTTGCCGATTATACGGCGTACGATTCGATCGTGCTGGCCAATGTGGCGGCCACCCGGATGTCCGGCGCTCAGATGGAGATGGTCGAGCAAGCCGTTCGCGACTACGGCATCGGCCTCGTTATGACCGGAGGGGAGGACAGCTTCGGACTTGGCGGCTATTTCAAAACGCCGATCGAGCGGGCGCTTCCGGTTTACATGGATTTACGCGGCAAACGCGAGGTTCCGTCACTGGCGCTTATGCTGGTCATCGACAAATCCGGCAGCATGAACGGCGAAAAGATGCAGCTGGCCCAGGAAGCGGCCGCGCGAACGGTAGAACTGATGCGGGAAAAAGATACGATCGGCGTGCTGGCCTTCGATTCTTCGCCGTGGTGGGTCGTGGAGCCGCAGCAGCTCAAGGACCCGAAAAAGGTAACGGAGCAGATCATGTCGATAGCGGCAGACGGCGGAACGGATATTTACCCTGCGGTTGAGCAGGCGTATGAGAAGCTTAGGAAAGTGGATGCCCAGCGCAAGCACATTATTTTGCTGACCGACGGGCAATCCGCTACGAACCAGAGCTACGAAGCGCTTGCGGCCGAGATGGTGAAGAACAATATGACCCTGTCCTCCGTCGCGATCGGCGATGGAGCGGATACACAGCTGCTGGAGCGGATTGCGCAGCTGGCAAAAGGCAGGTATTACTTTACGAACGACCAAAGCACCGTACCGGCCATATTCAGCCGTGAAGCGGTACTGGTTTCCCGAACGTATATCGTCGATCAGCCGTTCGTTCCCTCCGTAGGGCAAGCGGCGGAATGGGATTCGATGTTCTTAGGAGGGCTGCCGCGGATCAACGCCTACATCGCGACAACGCCGAAGGAGACGGCCGAGGTGGCGCTGGCCAGTCCCGAGCCGGACCCGCTGCTCGCGAGATGGCAGTACGGCGCGGGTAAAACGGTGGCTTGGACGAGCGATTTGACCGGGCAGTGGTCGGGCGATTGGGTAAAATGGAGCAAGTTCCAGGACGTATTCAGCCGGATAGTAAAATGGACGTTCCCCCAGTTTCAGGCTTCGCCGCTCGAACTGACAAGCCGTTTGAACGGCAATACGGTCGTGCTGGAAGTCCGCGGCGGCGGCGACAATGGAGAAACCAAGTACGAAGGCGACTGGGTGGCGACGATTACCGACGAAGAATTGAACCGGACCGAAGTACCGCTAGAGCCGACCGTACCGGGCGAATTCGTAG
The DNA here is from genome assembly GCF_003626695.1 of Paenibacillus ginsengarvi. GTDB lineage: Bacteria > Bacillota > Bacilli > Paenibacillales > NBRC-103111 > Paenibacillus_AB > Paenibacillus_AB ginsengarvi. The sequence continues at coordinate 567,134 of NZ_RBAH01000001.1, read as the reverse complement.
GGGAGCTGCCTATAACGAAGCCTGGCGTTTATTTGACGCAAATCGCGGCATCGTCGCCGGAAACGCCGGATGGCAAAGGGATCGGAATCACGACCGGCTTCGTCGTTCCTTATTCCCCGGAATACCGGATCGGCGGTACGGATGACGGTCTGGACAAGCTGAGCCGGCTGGCCGAACTGACAGGCGGCCGGGTGCTGGACGTTGCCCGACCCGAGGACGCCTTCGCCGGCGCCGCCGCGCCGAAGAAGCAGGTGCGCGACTTGTCTCGCGCCCTGCTCATCGCGGCGCTCGCGCTCTGGCTCGCGGACATCGCGGCCCGCCGCCTCCACGTGCCGTGGCGCCGGCTAGCGCTCGCCCTCTCGCCGCGCGGCGCTCGCCGTCCGCTTGCGGACGGCTCCGGCTCCGCCACGCTCGAGCGGCTGCGCTCCCGCGTCGCGCCTGCCGCCGCGGCTTCGCCTCCGCCGGCCCGCCCGGCCCCGGCCGCCGCTCCCACGCCGCACTCGCCGACTGCCGCCGCAGCGCCGGCCTCGCCGCCAGCCAGCCCCGCCGCTTCACCGCCCGCGTCTCCGCCGTCTGCGGCTCAGTCGGCGGACGGCGAGGCGGACCGGCTCGGCCGCCTGCTTGCGGCGAAGAAACGCCGCGAGCGGTAGCACCGCTGCGCCTTGGCCTGACTTCGCCTATATAGGCTTTGGCTTCCTTGACTTTGCCTAGCTTGGCTGCACCATCACTGGCTGTGCCCTTAGCTAGCTCCGCCATCACCGGTTGTGCCTTAACCTGGCTTTGCAATTACCGTCTGCGCCTTAGGCGTCTCTCGCTGTTGCCGGCTACTCCTTAGCCCTGCGCCTTGCAGCACATCTCCATCGCTGCCGCGCCTCTGGCGTGTGCTGCACAACGCACCGCCAAACCTGCCCATCTGCGACGCTATGGCTCGCGGCATGGTCCACGAGGCTCGTTCCGATGCGAAAGGTAGCATTTTTTGTCTGATTTCGTTACAATGAAAGCAGAGTCGCAATTCGAATGAGGAAGACTTGGCATTATAGAAAGGTAGCTGCGGGTTTTCCGCAGCTCCGACGTTGTATCGGGAGGGAGCGCCTTTTGTCCAAAAATCGGTATTCGGTCGGCTTGATCATTGTAATTGTTGGAATCATTTTGCTGCTTGGCAAGCTGGGCGTGTTCGGATTTGTATGGGGCCTGTTTTGGCCAGTCTTTGTTTTAGCACCGGGGCTGCTGCTTCACTTTTTATATTTCAACCGCGTGCTGCCTTCCGCCGTTCTTATTCCGGGCGGCATTCTGGTGACCTGTTCGATTTTGTTTTTCCTTTGTACGATATTCGGTTGGAGCCTGATGGCTTATATATGGCCCGGTTTTATTTTTGCGATCGCGGTCGGGTTATACGAGTTTTATACGTTCGACAAGTACAGCCCGCGCGGCACATTGATGGCGGCGGTTGTACTGGCCATCCTCTCCGGCATTTTGTTCGGCGTGACGATCTTGTTTACGGTAGGCATTTATTTGATCGCCCTCGTTCTGATCGGCGTTGGCGCGTATATCATTTTCGGCAAACGCCGCTCCTGGTGAGCGGCGTTTTTCATTATCTCGAAACGCGGCTCCCCTTAATGGAAACTTAAGATGTGCGTTTGTTGCATTTTCAAGCTAAAATCGCTATAATTCAGAATGTGTCAAAGCGTCGGCGCGATAGTCCGACGCTTATTTTGAGCGTTGCAGGAAGTTTAAGCTCGCTAAAGCGTTAAAGCGAAGTGCGACTTTCTGTACCAGGAAAAGCCACTGCTTATGCAGGGGCGTTCATCGTGGAAAAGGCTTCGTTTAGAAGCTTTTCTTGTCAAAGAGAAGCTAACGGGTGCCATACGTCCCGTTTGTCCGATAAAGAGCTGGTCATTTATCGCACGATAGACGTTTTTCGTGAGAAAGGCTTCGTTTAGAAACTTTTCTAATAACTTTATAGGCAACAAGAAAGGATGAACTTGGATTTTATGCATGCCAGAGACAAAATACGCAACATCGCTATCATCGCTCACGTAGACCATGGGAAAACAACGCTCGTTGACAAGCTGCTTCAGCAATCCGGCACTTACCGGGACAACGAGGCGGTACAGGAAAGGGTCATGGACTCCAACGATCTGGAGCGCGAGCGGGGCATTACGATTTTGGCGAAAAATACGGCCATTACGTATAAAGACTTTTTTATCAATATTGTCGATACGCCGGGACACGCCGATTTCGGCGGCGAGGTAGAGCGGATCATGAAGATGGTCGACGGCGTGCTTCTCGTCGTGGACGCGTTCGAAGGCTGTATGCCGCAAACGAAATTCGTACTGCGTAAAGCGCTCGAGCAAAATTTGACGCCGATCGTCGTACTGAACAAAATCGACCGTCCGAACGCCCGTCCGACGGAAGTGGTCGACGAAGTGCTCGACCTGTTTATCGAGCTCGGGGCGAACGACGAGCAGCTTGATTTTCCGGTTGTTTACGCTTCTGCGCTGCAAGGGACGTCGAGTCTTAACGCCGAACAGCAGGATGAGAACATGCAGTCGCTGTACGAAACGATCATCAGCCATATTCCGCATCCGACGGAGGATACGGAACAGCCGCTGCAATTCCTCGTCACGCTGATGGATTACAACGAGTATATGGGCCGTATCGCGATCGGCCGGATTAACCGGGGGACGGTTCGCCAGGGCCAAGTCGTCGCCGTTATGACCCGCGAAGGCGCGGTCAAGCAGGCCCGGATCGAGAAGCTGTTCGGCTTCCAGGGCTTGAAGCGGATCGAGATCGAGGAAGCGGGAGCCGGCGATATCGTGGCGATCGCGGGGATCAAGGACATCAATATCGGGGAAACGATTGCCGATCCTACGCAGCCCGAGGCGCTGCCGGTGCTGAAGATCGACGAGCCGACGCTGCAAATGACGTTCCTCGTCAACAACAGTCCATTCGCGGGCAAGGAAGGCAAATGGGTTACGTCGCGGAAGCTGCGCGAACGTTTGTTCAAGGAATTAGAGACGGACGTATCGCTGCGGGTGGACGAAACCGACAGCCCCGACGCTTTCATCGTATCCGGACGCGGCGAGCTGCACCTCGGCATCTTGATCGAGAACATGCGCCGCGAAGGGTTCGAGCTGCAAGTATCGAAGCCGGAAGTTATCGTCCGGGAAATCGACGGCGTGAAGATGGAACCGATCGAACGTCTGCTTATCGACGTGCCTGAAGACAGCATGGGCGCGGTAATGGAAAGCCTCGGCACCCGCAAGGCGGAAATGATCAACATGGTCAATAGCGGCACCGGCACGGTCCGTCTGGAGTTTTTTATTCCGGCTCGAGGCTTGATTGGGTACAATACGCAATTTTTGACACTGACTCGCGGGTACGGCGTCATGAACCATGCGTTCGAGCAATACGGTCCTTATGCCGGCGCGAACGTCGGCGGTCGTCACCAGGGCGTGCTTATCTCCTTCGAAACCGGAGTAGCTACGACGTACGGCATTATGTCGATTGAAGACCGAGGCATCCTGTTCCTGAATCCCGGCGTTGATGTGTACGAGGGGATGATTATCGGCGAGCATACGCGCGATACCGATCTGGTTGTCAACGTTTGTAAAGAGAAGCAGTTGACGAACATGCGCGCGTCCGGCAAGGACGAAACGTTACGGCTGAAGACGCCGCGGGTGTTCTCGCTGGAACAGGCGCTCGAATATTTGAACGAAGACGAATATTGCGAAGTGACGCCGAAATCGATCCGTTTGCGCAAAAAAGTACTAAACAAAGGCGAGCGGGAAAAAGCGGAAAAAATGCGTAAAGTGGCCGAAGCGAACGTGTAACGTTCGCTCGGCCTTTCCGCTCATTCGGGTCAAGGGAGGCGCGTGAAGTGCAGCAATGGCTGTTCGACCATCCGTGGATTACGTACATTTTGATTTTCGTATTTCTCGTTTACATCTACAATAAAGTATTCCGCATGAGAAAGCTGCCGCTGCTGAAAGATTTGGTCATTTATTTGACGATCGCCGTTGGCGCTTTCATCTTGCTGCTATTCCAGCTCGACCTCGAGCTGCCGATCGTCATTAGCCTCGGCGTGGCCGTTGCTCTGATGTTAACCGTACGCATCCGCTACTGGATGATCGAGCGGGAGAACCGCAAAAACGGGCAGGGCAAACCTCCGGGCGATCAAGGCCAACAACCTGGCGCGACGGACCATGTGTAACGGAATAGCCGAAAGCCGGGACGAAAGGAGAGGGAACGTTTGCCCCGATACTGGCTCACTCCGATTGTAAGCGGGACTCCGGTTACGCTCGGCGGTGAACGCATCCTCTGCTCGTCCGAACTAGCCGTAGCGGAGCTTCAGCGGCTGCTGAAGCTGGCCGGTGGAAGGCTGGTGCCGTTCAAGGCCCATCTGCTTGCTGCCGGCGACGAAGCGGAAGCGACCTGCGGGACCGATCGCTTGCCGTTCGATTTGGCTACTCCGGTTGACATCGTCTTCGATGGAGAAAGGCTGAGTCTCTCTCACTGCGGACAAACGATGCTGGACAAGCTTTCGGGTTTGCGTAACGCGGACGAGGCGTTCGCGGCTGCGGAAACGTATGCGGCTTCCGGAACCCATCCGGAGGCTGCTTCTTGGATCGCCGCTATACGCCGCTGGTGCAGCGCTGGCTGGAACGTAATCCTGTTGAGGGAGGAACCGTAAGATGAAGCTGCAGGACGCTTTATTCAATTGGCTGCAAATCCGTCTCGTTGCCGACGCGAGGCAGGACGATAATGCCGCCAAAGAAACGGAATCGTTTTTTGCGGAAATACTTCGGGACGATCATAAGCTGGAAGACGTCCGCATTGCCGCCATCGACGAAACGATGGTGCATGTCCGGTACGAGCAGGAAGGCAAAACGAAGCTGCAAATGTTTGACAGGGAGCATGCGGAGCAGCTGCTGAGCGACATCGCAGCCAATCCGAAATACAATTGAAAGTGGTGACTTGTTGTGCCGTCTACCGCTTTGCCGCCTGTTCATCCGAGGCGCCCTCCCAAAAAAAGGATTAAAAAAACGATTTGGTTCATCATTTTCGTTATTATCATCGCGGTTATTGCTTACGGGGCCTACTTACTTTACAAAATCAACTCGGCTATCGACAAAGTAGGCGCTCCGGATTCGGCGGCCGTAACCAAGCCGGTAAGCGACAATCCGGTAACGGTGCTGCTGCTCGGCCTCGATTCGAGACCGAAAAGCGCGAGTCTCAATACCGACGTTATTATGGTAGCCTCGTTTAATCCGGCGCGAAAAACGGCTTCCGTCGTTTCCATCCCAAGGGATACGCTTATCAAAGTAAGCGGCTATTCGCAGCTTAAGGCGAACGCGTATTACGCCGCTTTTCACCAGGCGAACAAAGCGACCGCGGACAAAAAGACGAAGGAGCTGTTCGGTAAATATTTGAGCGTCCCGATCGATTATGTCGCCCGGATCGACTTCAAAGGGTTCGAGGATATCGTCGATCAATTGGGGGGCTTACAGCTCCAGGTCGATATGAATATGTGCTACACCGACAAATGGGACGGGACTAATATCCGGCTGACCGAAGGCTCCCATTTATTAAACGGCAAGCAGGCGCTCGACTTTGTCCGCTACCGCAAAGGCAATTGCCAGAACGCATCCGAATCCAACGACATCGAGCGCAACGAGCGCCAGCAGCAGGTGATCGGCCAGATGGTCGCCAAGCTGAAATCGGTCGAAGGCGTGCTCAGGCTCGGCTCGGTTATCGAATCGGCCAGCGGCAGCGTGGAGACGGACATCCCCGCTTCGCAAATCAAAAGCTTTATCCGAACATATATGGGCATCGATCGCGATAATATAAAATATGTTCATCTCACGGGAGAGTGGCAGAGCCCCTATATTTACATCCGGCCGGATGAACTGAAACAAGCGGTAGCCGCCTTGCAGGAGCAGCGGAAATAACATCGACCGCGGCAGCGGTGCCTGCGATGCCAAGTTTTGCGGTCTATGGCTGACAACCCCGGCAATATGTTATACTGGTACCAAGCCGTTACTTTCAGGAGGACTATGTCATGGCTGAAACGATTACCGCTTTGTCGGAGCAGCAAATGCTCGCGCTGCAAAACGAGAAGCTCGTTTTGCTCGCAACCCTGGATAGCGAGTCCGGTTTTCCGAGCGTAAGCGCGATTTCCTGGGTGTATGCCGACCGGTTGACGCATATTCGTTTTGCGATCGACCAGCGGTCCCGCATTGTAACGAATATAAACAAGCATCCGCAAGTGACATTGACGTTTTTTGGAGAAGGCAAAGTTAATTGCGTATACGGTAATGCCGCCGTAGTGGCCGAAGCGCTGGAGGGCGTTCCTTTCAAGCTGGCTTGTTACGATGTGGCTGTAGAAGCGGTTCGGGATGCGATGTTTTACGGCTCCCGCATTTCTGCCGAGCCCGAATACGAGAAAACGTATGACAAGCGTGCAGCGGAAAAGCTGGACGGACAAGTGTTTGCAGCCATGAAAAAAGCCTAGTTCCGATGGAACCGGGCTTTTTGCGTCTTTTTTCGGTCATTTTCGGCCTAGCGGGGAATCTTACAGTTCCTTTCCGCCCATCTGATGAGCATCGTCGGTCCGTGCCGGCGGGTTGCCCTGCGGCGTAATGTCTTTCGGGATTTGCGGAACGATACGGCCGATCATATCGGCGAGCTCCTCGGCAAAACCTGCGATCGGGCGCCCCTGGCGCACGGCTTCGCGAATTTCGGCAATGCGGCCCGCCATATCGACGTCGGCGGTAACAAACGCATGTACGCCGTACGGATCTTTGCGCAGTGCCTCCGCAACCGAGTATTTAATCACATCGACCCGGCTCCGCTCCAGATGCGGCTCGACATTGATGCCGACTATGGCCGTATTGCCGAGAATGACGCATTTGGCACTCTGCACTTGGGGAATGCTTGCTGCCAGTGTTTCAAGCCGCTGGGTAACTTCCTGTTTATTACGGATTTCCGGCTTTGCCGGTGCCGTTTGCTGTACTTTAACTCGGTTTTGCCCATCCGGAGAGGGGGAAGCTCCATTGTGCGGCGCTTTGCCGCAGCCGCCGATAACTGCAATCGCAAACGCGAGGACAACGACTTTTCGCATCTGATCAACGCTCCTATTCTCAGCACCTGAATTAGCCATATGGTTAGTTTGTCCGTTTCGTTTTCGAATATGTACAGCTACAGCCATTAGCCAAGCCGGGAGGGGACGCTCTTGAAAAAAATTTACGTACTGGATACGAATGTCCTGTTGCAGGATCCTGACGCCGTCTTCGCATTCGAAGACAACGAAGTGATCATTCCCGCAGTGGTGCTTGAGGAGATCGATTCGAAAAAGCGCAATGCCGACGAAATCGGGCGCAACGCCCGGACCGTATCGAGGCTGCTCGACGGTCTTCGCGAGAAAGGAAGGCTGCACGACGGAGTCGAGCTGGAACGAGGCGGCAGCATCAAGGTGGAGCTGAATCATCGAAGCTTTCATAAATTGCAGGATCTATTTGGAGAAATAACGAACGATAACCGCATTCTTGCGGTCGCGCTCAACTACCATCTGGAGGAGCAGAGCCAGGAGCAGCCGAGACCGGTCATCCTCGTCAGCAAAGATACGCTTGTGCGGATTAAGGCGGATGTGCTGGGCATTACGGCCGAGGATTATTTGACCGACCGGGTCGTCTCTTCGACCGACCTGTATCCCGGTAATTTGACCTTGCGCGTACATCCCGGCATTATCGATAACTTTTACAATACGAGATATTTGCCCGCCGCCGATTTGAATATCGGCTACAAACTCCATCCGCACGAGTTCGTCATCCTGCGCGACGAGCTGGGCACTTCCAAATCAGCGCTGCTGAAGGTGAATGCGGAAGCGAAACGGCTGGACCCGCTGTTTCTGAGCAACGAGCCGATCTGGGGCATTGGGGCACGCAACGTGCAGCAGCGAATGGCGCTTGAGCTGCTGCTGAACGACGACATTCCGCTCGTCACGTTAACCGGCAAGGCGGGAACGGGCAAGACGCTGCTCGCTCTGGCCGCCGGGCTGATGAAGATTGAAGACGAGCGCAAATATAAAAAGCTGCTGATCGCCCGGCCGGTTGTGCCGATGGGCAAAGACATCGGCTATTTGCCCGGCGAGAAAGACGAGAAGCTGCGGCCATGGATGCAGCCGATCTACGACAATCTGGAGTTTCTGTTCGATACGAAAAAAGCGGGCGATATCGAGAAAATACTCGCCGGCATGGGCAGCATTCAGGTCGAGGCGCTTACCTACATTCGCGGCCGTTCGATTCCAGGGCAGTTCATCATTATCGACGAGGCGCAGAACCTGTCCAAACACGAGGTGAAAACGATCGTCTCGCGCGTAGGGGAAGGAAGCAAAATCGTGCTTATGGGCGACCCCGAGCAGATCGACCATCCTTACCTGGATGCCTATAGCAACGGGCTTACGTATGTGGTTGAGCGGTTTAAGGACCAGAGCATCGCCGGGCATATTAATCTGGAACGCGGCGAACGGTCGCATTTGGCCCAATTGGCCGCCGATTTGCTATAGCCCGACACAGGAGAAGAAACGGAGAAAGGTCCGCGATTGTCGCGGGCTTTTTTCGTTTTCGAAGGGGCGAAAGTCGAAAAAAGTCGAAGAAAATATTGGAAATCGGTGAGGATTTGGTTGCATAGCCGAAGCGGCCGGCTTCGTTCTTCTCACCCTTCCATATTAGGCCGTTCGCCTGTTTTCAACTCCTTCGCATTCCCGATATGATTCTAGTTGATTTGATTATGCAGGGCAGGACATCTACCGGAGGGGTCATTCAACTATGAATCGCGTTACAGCTATCGTACTTGCTCTTGTTATTGCTTTAGGCTTGCAGCCCATTCAGCGGGCCGCTGCGGAGGCGGCCGTCGAATCGGGTCGATTTTCCGATACGAAAGGGCATTGGGCGGAACCCACGATCAACCGGCTCGTTGATCAAGGCATTCTGGACGGCTACCCGGACGGCACGTTCCGGCCGGACGAACCGGTATCGGCCGATCAATTTTTGAAAATTTTGCTGCTGAGCTTCACCGAGAAGCACCCGAACGGCGAGCGCAGCTGGAAGTCTTCTTTTTTGAACAGTCTGAGCCTTTCGAACCAGAACCTATTACGGCAAGATTACCGGGGATTTTCGTTCGCGCCGAGCACGATCGGTTATTGGGCAAAGCCTTATATCGACTTGGCGGCCGACCTGCATCTGATCGAGCCGAGCGAAATACCGGACTTCAAGCAGAAGCTGAACCGCGAGCAGGTGGCCGAGCTGCTGTATTACACGCTGAAGGAAACGGAATATTTGGAGGACGCGGACTACAGCCGCAAGCTGGCGTCATCGATCGGCGATTTGCGCAGCGCCAGCGACCGGCAGATGAAGTTTGTCGCAGAATCGTTCGCGAAGGGCATTATGGAAGGATATCCGAACGGTTACTTCGGCATCGGCGTAGCGGTGACGCGGGCGGAGTCGCTCACGATTGCGGAACGGCTGACCGACAAAAACAAACGAATCGCGACCGCGGCATCCGCAGCCGGCCAGTATGCGGTCGTTGTGCCCACGAAGGACGGGGGTTATAAGCGGCTACTGTTCCCGAACGAGCTGATGAAGACGGCGTATACGGTTATGGAGAATGCCGGTAAGCTGCGCGGGACGAACTACGATTTGACCGAGACGACGCTGCGGCTGTTTAAGGATGCGGATACGAAAGCTAAGGCGCTTTCGCTCACTAACGGGACAAGCGAAGCCCATAACGAAGCGTCTTTGTGGCTGGAGCCGAAATACAATACATACGGCATTACGCTGCGGGTGGAGGATGGCGCGCTTGCCCGCAACCGGGAGCCGATCAAGCTGTTCGTGAATCATATTTTCGGCTACGAGGCGGCGAAATTCGATGCCTGGTTCGAAGCGATGTACGGCAAGGCGGAGAAAACGAAACCGTTCGAGGAGCAGTTCGCCACGATCGGAAACTACACGGTGGAGGCAAGCTCGCCGGACAACATGGCGCTCGTGTTCTCCATTGTGCCGAAAGCGAACTAGCCGACTATCAAAAAAGAAAGAAGCTGCCTCTCGAATCACAGGCGATCCGAGAGGCAGCTTCTATTTGTACGGGCTTCTTTAGTTAAACTTCGGCAGCCAGTCGCCATGAGCTTCGATCAAAGCGTCGCAAAGCGCGACGGTGTCGTCGATCGAAAGCTCGGCCGACGTATGCGGGTCCAACAGCGCGGCGTGATAAATATGTTCCTTTTTGCGCGTGCGGGCCGCTTCGATCGTCAGCAGTTGCGTATTGATGTTCGTTCGGTTCAGTGCGGCGAGCTGCGGCGGCAAATCGCCCACATACGTCGGTGTGATGCCGTTGCGGTCGACGAGGCAGGTGACCTCGACGCAAGCTTCCTTCGGCAAGTTCGTAATGAGCCCTGTGTTCATGACGTTGCCGCCGATGCGGAACGGGTTGTTCGTTTCCATCGCTTCCATCATGTAAGATGCGTATTCGTGGGAACGGTTGTGCGTCAAGTTTGTGTTGTTCACAAGCTCTTCGCGCATCGTCTTCCAGCGTTCGATCTGGCGAATGCAGCGGCGCGGATATTCGTCGAGCGGAATGTTGTAACGCTCGATCAGCTCCGGATAATTGCGTTTGATGAAGTACGGATGATACTCGGCATTATGCTCCGACGACTCGGTTACGTAGTAGCCGAAACGGAACATGAGCTCGTAACGGACCATATCGTTGTGCTTTTCTTTTTGTCTTTCCGCCGCACGGCGTTTGATTTCCGGATACAGGTCCACGCCGTCCTTCGTTACTTCCAGCAGCCAAGCCATATGGTTGATCCCGGCGATTTTCCATTGAACGCCTTCAGGATCGATGCCGAGCGGCCTGAACAGATGCGGAACGCAAGCCTGTACGCTGTGACACAGGCCGACGGTTTTCACGCCGCCGTCCGTATTCATCACGTTGGTGAGAACGGCCATCGGGTTCGTATAGTTGAAGAACCAAGCGTCCGGGCAAACTTCCTGGATGTCCTTGGCGAAGTCGAGCATAACCGGAATCGTGCGCAGGTTGCGGAAAATGCCGCCAATGCCGAGCGTATCGGCGATCGTCTGACGCAGACCGAATTTTTTCGGAATTTCGAAGTCCGTAATCGTACACGGATCGTAGCCGCCTACCTGAATGGCGTTGACGACATATTTGGCGCCGCGAAGCGCTTCCTTGCGGTCGGCATAAGCGACGATGCGGCAAGTGCTGCCGGCGGTCGCCTTCAGGTTGTTCAGCATGTTTTCGGAATCTTTGAGCCGAACCGGATCGATGTCGTGAAGCGCAATCTCGAAATCTTGCAGAGCCGGGGTCATCATAACGTCGCCCAGTACGTTTTTGGCGAAGACGGTGCTGCCGGCACCGATAAATGTAATTTTGGACATTGGATTAGCTCTCCTCCCAAACGGGTTCTTCTGATCGAAGCCATTCGATGAACTTAAACTTTCTATAACGATCATAACGGGCAGGCCGTAAAATGAATATGGAGAAATGCGAGTTGGGTATGGAACATTGCGGCTTCATCGGCGAATACGCAAAGGTCACTATTGATTTGTCCGGGCGCATCGTATTCAATAAAGAAGAGACAGAAGCCGTAATATAGTCAAGGAGAAAGGGCGTATTCGCATATGGAGAAACGTTCCTCGTTAGCAGTTAATCCCGAGCCCGGCAGTGGGGAATTGGTCGCTCTGTTCAGCGGCCGGGAACAGACGCTTTCCGGTCACAACGTCGGGCCGCAGGTGCATGACTATTATTTGGTGCATCACGTTATGACGGGAAAAGGCGAATTTCAATTTATGGGGCGTACGTACGAGCTGGGAGCAGGGGACAGCTTTTTCATTTTCCCGGGTGATCTGTTCCGCTATACGGCGGACAAGGACGAGCCGTGGTCGTATCGGTGGGTCGGCTTTCGCGGGGACCGGGCCGAAGAGCTTTTAAGCAAAATGGACATTACCCGTCACCGGGCGGTAGCGAGGCCGCTCAAGCACCGCAAGGCGGCTGTGCTGTATCATCACATGGAGTGTATGCTTGCCGAAGGCGGGGAAGGCTGCGATCTGCGAAGCGGGGGCCTGCTGCGAATGCTGCTGGCCGAATACGGACGAAACCGAGGGGCCCAATCGGAAGGTACGCACGGCAAGCAAAGTCCGATCGAGCAGCAGGTAGAGCGGACGATCCGCTGGCTGACCGTGCAATATTCGCAGCCGCTCTCCATCGAGGAAATATCCCGCTCGCTCGGTTACAACCGGACGCATTTATCGAAAATGTTCAAGATGTACACCGGCATGACCCCGGTTCACTTTTTGCTGAAAATCCGTATGGAGCGGGCCAAGCTGCTGCTTCGCGAGCCGCTCACGGTGGAACAGGTGGCCGCTTCGGTCGGCTTCTCCGATCCACTTTATTTCTCCAAGCAGTTCAAGAAATGGTTCGGACGCTCGCCGACCGAATACCGGCAGGACGCTTATGGCAGGACGATCTATGATTGCAACGATTAAGCGTCTCCGTAGACGAATTCCACAGTGCAGCGGTACGCCTTGGCAATGCCCCGGATCAAGTCGTTAAGCGAACGGTCGGTCAAGAACAACCGCTGCCCGTTCGCGCCGAATCTCGCAATGACATGCTCACTCATCTGCGCCTCCGCCTGTCCGGGCCCGGCGTCCGCTCCCGCCGACTCCAGCTTGAATACCGCGCACAAGTACCCGTATGCATAAGCGGCTCCCGATGCGGCGATAAAGCCGTAATCGGGAAATAGCTGCGTCGCCTCCGCTTGGCCCGGCAGCCTCAGCAGCTCGAACGCCTCGTATTCGACTCCGTGCCGCTCCAAAACCGCAATCGCCGTATCGCGTTCCTCCGCCGTGTTCACAATAAGCAGCTCTCTATCGCGGTCGATCGGTGTAATCGCCGCTGCGAGCGCTTCCTCGTACCCGGTATCATCGTCTGCCGCTATATCCTTTGGCAGAAGCGCTTCCACGCCGTATTTCAACATCCCCATCCCCTCCTTTACGCAATATTTTAACAAGAAGCTGTTCACGAAAGCGCTTTTTTGATGTAGTATTATTAAAAATAAGTCTTTTGCACTAGCAACGTTTTCGCCACTGCCGATTTGAAGGAGGAGAAGCTTTGTTCCGCCATAAATATTGGCTGCTGCTTGCCGCTGCCGTTTGTTTCGCTATTATCTTAATCTCGGGCTTGTTCAGCGGAACGGGACGCCATTCGAAGCCGAACGCCGGAGAAGGAAGCCTGGCGGACGAACCGATTCCCGAGGCGGGAGCGATCCAGAAGCGGTTAAGAATGGCCGTATCGATGCAGTCCAAGGAATTCGCGCTGCTGCAGCAGCTCAAGGAGCAGTATCAAACGGCACATCCTGGTATCGAGGTCGTTCTCGAAAATATGCCGGATGAAACCGTATACGCGAAATTGAAAAAGGCGGCACAGCTCGGCGAGGCGCCGGATGTGATGCTGCTTGACAATAATTGGCTGAGCGAATTTGCCGCGCTCGGATATTTGCTGCCCGTCGATTCGATGCTGACAACCGGTCTGCAAGCGGAGCAGATGGAGCAGGCTCTTGCGCAGGTGAAGTGGAACGGGTATTTATGGGGCGTCCCGAAAAATTTGGACGCGTATGTGGTCGTCTACAATGCGAAACGGTTGAACGAGCTCGGCGAGAAGCCGCCGGCCACGACGGAAGAGCTGATCGCGCTACATAAGCAAACGCACAGACCCGACGAAGGCAAATACGGCGTTTATTTCGACGCGCCGGACGGCCGTTCCTTTTTGAGCCTTGTCCGCATGTTAGGCGGCGCCAAAACGATATCCAAGACTTCTCCTGCGGAGTTGTCCGACCCGGCCGTGCTGAAATCGCTGGAATCGTTTCTGTTCCCGCTGTCCGATAGCGGGAAGGACGATGGCAAAACGCTGAGCCGTTCGTTCCCGCAGGAAGGCGCGACCTGGAAGCCGTGGGAGCAGTTAAACCAAGGGAAGCTGGTCGGATACATTACGAAATTTTCCGATTGGAAGATGAACGATTCCGCGGCGGTCGTGATGGACAAAATGCCGCTGCCAAAGGATGAAGCGATCTGGAAAGGGCCCTGGCTGACGGGCAACAGCTTCGCCATTTCCGCCAAATCGGAATCCGGCAAGGAGGCGTTCGAGCTGATTCGCGATCTTGCCTCGACCGGAGCGCTGCTCAAGTTTTGGAACGCGGGTGGAGGACTGCCTGCTCAAGCAAGCATGTATCCCGCGATCAAAAACGACGCGGCGTTTAAAACGGTTGCCGGCTATATCGACATGGACGATGCGCTTCCTGCCGCACCGCAGCGGGCGAAGCAAATGACGGTGCTGCAGACGTTGCTCGAGTCGCTTTGGAGGGGCGAAGTCTCCTTTAAAACGTTCATGGACAGGACGACGACGGAATGGAATGCGATTCGAACGGCGGCAGCCAAATAGGGCGTTTTTTCGCGACGCCCGGCTTACAGCCCGATTTTGAGAGCGATTGTCATCGTGCCTGTCGCGATTTTTACTTCGGTAGCCTGAATGAACGGGGCGAGCTTGGTCGGATAAAAGGAGAGATCGTACCGCTTCTCGAGCGACTTGGCGGTGCTTTCCGGCATCGCGTAGCCGTTAAAGGTCAAGCTGTCGATTGTAAAACGGACGGCGTTATTCGGCTTGTTTTCGATGATATAGCGGCCTTTGATCGAAATGGCGACATTGCCGGACTTGCCGCCCGCCATTATCGCGTTATCTTGGAACGAGAACGAAAATCCTTCGAGCGTTTTGCTTTTTTGCTGCAAGAAGCGGTTCAGCTGTTCGTCTCCGATCGTTACTTTCGGCGCCAGCCCTTTAATCGAGATCATGCCGCTGTTCTGGCCGAGCAGTTCCGGCAAATGCTGCATCGCCTCCGATAACGAGGCGAAATATTGCTCGAACAGCGGAAGGCCGCGTTCCTCCCACGAAGTCCGGAGCGCGTTCATTTCTTGCTCCAACTGCTCACGGTTTTTGCTTGCGGCCAGCAGCCGGTCGACTTCTTCCTGGGCTTGGAGCCTTTTTTCTTTTTCGGCTACAAAAGCAGCCTTCGTATCGGCCAGCAGCCGGCGGTCGGTCTCCAGCTTTGCTTGCTCCGTTTTGTAGGTTTGGTAGCGTTGTTTGTAATCGTCGATCGTTTGGCGATCGTTATCCAAAAGCGTCTGCAATTGCTCCCACACATACAGCGCATCCTGGAGCGAACGGACGCCGACGAGGGCAAGCAGCAGCGACCGCCGCTCTCCCGTATAATAAGACCGGATTACTTTTTCGGTTTTTTGCTGTTGTTCCTCAACGAGCTTGGCCGACTGTTTGACTTTGCCGGACGTCTCCTCGATTCGCTTGTCCAGCAGCTTCTCTTCACCCGACAGACGCGCGATTTCGCGGTCGAGCTCGTACATCGTAAGGCTTTTCTCCAGCAGTTTCGTCTTCGGTTCGGGTTCGGGCTGGGCCGTAGCCGTCAGTGCCCCGAGAGGCAGCAGCAAACAGCCGAGCCCGATCATGATCAGGTAAAGCAGCCGTTTCCGCATCGGCCTTCCCCCCTGTCCCATCCGTACTAAATGTATCGGCGGAAGGGACGAAATATGCTAAAATCATCTTTGGAGATTAGCTGGAAACCTTATCAAAAAGGAGCATCCCAATGACTCGTATGCCGAATAACGCCTCCGGGGCGATAACGGAAGCGATCCGTTCGGATATCGAACGAAGTCCGAACCGGGCTATCCCGTTTCGCGATTATATGGAGCTTTGCCTGTATCACGACCCGCACGGGTACTACAACCGCTCCGAGGCGAAAGTCGGCAAGGACGGCGATTTTTATACAAGCGTTTCGATCGGTACGATTATGGGGGAAATACTCGGCGCTTACCTGGTCCGTCTCGCTTCCCGGTTCGAGGGCAATCGTCCGCCGAAAATCGCGGAGTGGGGCGGCGGAACCGGCCGGCTTTCGCGTCTTGTGCTGGATACGATCCGCAAGAGAGCGCCGGATTGGTACGATAGGCTGGACTATATGATGGTGGAACGGAGTCCCTATCATCGAATGCGGCAGCTTGAGGAGCTGGGGGAGCATCGGTGCGTTCGTTTTGCCGGGCCGGACGATTGGCTCAGCGAAGCGGATGGAAGCCCGCTCCTCGTGTTCTCGAACGAACTCCTTGACGCCTTTCCGGTGCACCGTATCGAACGCAAGGACGGCAAGCTGCTTGAATGGTACGTCGGCTGGGACGAGCCCGGCAGTTGCTTCAGGACGGTGCTCCTGCCTCTTGACCCGGATGGAGCGGCGGCCGCGTATATCCAGCGTGAACGTATAACGATTCGCGAAGGGCAGTGGATCGAGGCGAATCCGGCCGCTTCCGACTGGATCGGGCGTATGGGCGCCGCCATCGAACGGGGAGTGCTCGTCACGATCGACTACGGAGACGTTGCGGAAGAGCTGTATGCCGCACACCGGATGAGAGGGACGTTCCTGTGCTACCGGAATCATCAGGCTTCGGACGATCCATACGTCTGCCCTGGCGAGCAGGATATGACGTCCCACGTCAATTTTACGGCGTGCTTGCGTGCAGGGCGGGAAGCGGGGTTTCAGGCAGATTCGCTGCGGACGCAGAAGCAGTTTTTACTGGATGAAGGCGTGCTGGAGCTGCTCGTCGCCCATAGCGGGACGGACCCGTTCGGCCCCGAGGCAAGGCGGAACCGGGCGGTGCGCCAGTTGCTGCTGGGCGATTCGATGAGCGAATTGTTTAAAGTGCTCGTACAAATAAAATAACCCCGCAAAAAAACAAAAAAGGTGATTCCACCGGTTATGTAAGACTGGCTCCGGTTGGATCACCTTTTTGCGTATGAGTTCCTGTCTTCATACGGAACTTAAACTTCCATCTGGAAGAACGACCAGTACGTAAATCCAAGGAAGGAGAGAACCATATATCCCCAGAAAAGCATAATATACGTACGTTCGGACAAATTCATATAGCCCAGGACGACGAAAGCGGTGGTTTGGAAAAAGAACAGCAGCGCCATCTCCTTCATGTCGCCGGCCAGCGCCATCAGACCGATCGCGAGCGTCCAAAATCCGAGCACTCTGAACATGCGTGCCATGAATAACTCCCCCTCTCTGCTTAAAACTCTCGTGTGCACAAAATCCTAATGTCCATTATAACCGCTACCTTTTTAAAAAGTAAACGACCATTCGTGACGAAATATCAAACTTTTTATGACGGAGCCTGTAGCGGGACAATAGTAGCTTAACCTTCGGCATCGAAAAACATGTATGAGCGGTCAAAAAAATGGTAATACCAAGTAGTATCAAATAGATTCTATGAAATCTAGTTTGGGCATAGAGATAAGTAGTGGCGATTTCAGTTTGTTGGGAGGTTTTGGTACATGACTGCGGTTAGACAAGATGCTTGGAGCGATGAAGACGATCTGATCTTGGCCGAGGTGACGCTTCGCCATATTCGCGACGGCGGCACGCAGCTTGCTGCATTCGAAGAGGTAGGCGAAAAGATAGGAAGAACGGCTGCGGCGTGCGGCTTCCGCTGGAACAGCTGCGTTCGCAAAAAATACGAAGCCGCCATTTCGATCGCGAAAGTGCAGCGGCAAAAAAGAAGCCAATACCGGAAAAACGGGGTCGCCGGTTCATCCGTTTCGTCAGTGGCTTTAATGGAATCCGGTGAAACGGCCGGGTCCGGCAAACACGACGGCGTTACCGAGGAAACGATTTCAATCGATGCCGTCATTCGCTTTTTGCGCCAGTGGAAAGGAACCTATCAGGAAATGAGCCGGCATATTAAAGCGCTGGAGAAGGAGCTTAGGGAGAAGGACGAAGAACTGGGCGAGCTGCGCCGGGACAAAGAAAATCTCGATAAGCAGATGAACAACGTGCAAACCGATTACCGGGTCGTCAACGACGATTACAAGGCGCTCATTCAAATTATGGACCGCGCCCGGAAACTCGCATTTCTCGCGGAAGAGGAAGAAGAGCAGAAGGCTCGTTTCAAAATGGATGCGAACGGAAACTTGGAACGGATCGATTGAGCGGCGGGAAAACTCCCGCGGAGGAAAATAGGGAAAGCTTGCCGAACTAAGGAAGACGGCAGGCTTTTTTTGCATTCATAGGAGCCCAACAAAGGCGGGGAGAATCGTTACATGAACATCATATGCATCGGGGCAGGGGCGATCGGCATGCTTGTAACGGCAAGGCTTGCGCTGGCAGGCGCGAATGTGCTTCTCGTTACGCATTCCGAAGAGCAGGCTTTGCTTCTGAACAGCGGCGGCCTTAACCTGCTTGAAGGGCCTACGGACAATCCCGTAAGCGTGAAGGCAATCTCGTACGGGCAACTTGCGGCAAACGGCGGAACGGGGCAAGCGGACTGGGTGCTGCTGACCGTGAAGCAGAAGCATATTACCCCTCCGCTGCTGGACATTGTGAGCCGGATAGCGGGAGACGAAGGGCATGTGTTATGTTTCCAGAACGGGATCGGGCACGTCGAGCGTATAAGCCGGCATGTGTCCGCAGAGCGCATTTTTTTGGCGGTAACGACGGAAGGCGCCCGAAAGCTGGGGCCAAACAAGGTGGCCCATACCGGAGCGGGGACGACGTGGATCGGCCCAGCGGCGCCGAAACCGAAGTTTTTGACGGAAATGGGGCAAAATCGTCAAAATTTGATCGTACATTCGCTGCGGCAAGGAGGATTTCAAGTTTTGCCGTCGAACCAAATGAATGAGCTCGTATGGAACAAGCTACTGATCAACTCCGTCATCAACCCGTTAACGGCTTTGCTGCGTATCCGCAATGGCGAACTGCCTGCGGCCGGGGAGCGTATCGAACTCATGCGCCTACTGCTGAACGAAGGAATCTCGGTCGCAAAAGGTCTCGGCATTCGCGTAAGGGACGATGTCTGGGAGCAGGTGCTGGATGTATGCCGCAATACGGCGAATAACCATTCGTCGATGCTGCAGGATGTGCAGGCCGGTCGTTCCACCGAGATCGAGTGGATTAATGGTGCGATCGTGAAACAGGGTTATCTTCTGCACATACAGGTGCCGGTCAGCGAAACGATCTGTCGATTAATCAAAGCCGCCGGGCCTTCGGGTGACAACCATACGGCGGAAAACGAGCTCGCTTCAGGAGACTGATTTCCGGGTGGTGCCAGTTGAACGGTTTCGTTAACGTATTGATACATATTTACGCGTTTTCCGCAGCGGTGCCCTTTTTATGGTTTTTCGTGCTGTGGATCGGAGTTTACTTATGGAGTCGGGACGGCAAAAGAGCGACCAAGCTGGCGATGGATGTAACGACGCTGCTGCTGATCGGCTCGGTTTCCGTCTTGTTCGAAAATTTGTTCGGCAGCCGGTTCGGATTTTTCCTGATCCTGCTCTTTTTCCTGATCGGATACGGGCTGCTCGGAAACTTCCAATACAAAGTAAAAGGGAAAATCGATAACCGGCGCATTATTCGGCTGCTTTGGAGATTCGGTTTTTTGACACTGAGCGTCGTATATTTGGTGTTTTTGTTTATCGGCCTAGGCAAGTCGATCTTATCGGTTTAGACGGACGAGAATAAGGAAGTATTTAAAAGCTGCCAAGCGAATCCAGGGGATTCGTTCGGCGGCTTTTTTTGCCTTGTAACGTCATGCGAAAAGCCCAAAACGTACATATTCGGGAAAAGCCCAGGGAACGCTAGTGGCAAGGAGCACCACTACAGCACCACGGGAGGAACAGGTCTATGGTTCGATCAATAAAGGGCAGCGCTATCGTCTTTGTCACCGTTTTACTTGTCTGGACGACCCTGCTTGCCGGCTGCGCCAAAAAATCGAATACAGGCGGCGGAGCGGGAGCGGCGGAGCAGAAGCTGCGGATGCTGATCGCCTCCGAGCCGCCGTCGCTTGATCCGGGACTGGCCCAGGATAACAACTCGTCAACCGTGCTACGCCCGATTTACGACGCTTTGACTCGGCTCGACGAGAAAGGAGAGCCGAAGCCTGCGGCTGCCGAGAAATGGGATGTGTCGGCGGACGGCTTGAAATACACCTTTCATCTTCGCTCGAACGCCAAATGGTCAAACGGCGATCCGGTTAAGGCGAGCGATTTCGAATATGCTTGGAAGCGAGCGCTCGATCCCGCAATGACTCCCCCGGCGCCTTATGCTTACCAGCTGTATTACTTGAAAAACGCCGAGGAATACAATACGAAAAAAATGACTGACGCTTCGCAAATCGGCGTGAAAGCAAAGGACGACTTCACGCTTGATGTCGAGCTGAAGTCGCCTACGCCGTATTTTTTGAGCCTCGTTTCCTTCTATACGTACTTCCCGCTGAACGAAAAAGCGGTCAAGGCGAATCCGGCGTTTGCCGCCGAAGCGAATACGATGGTGACGAACGGCCCGTTCCTGCTGAAGGAGTGGAAGCATAACGACTCGCTTACGCTGACGAAAAACCCAAACTATCATTCCGCCGCCGACATCAAGCTGACGGAAGTGAATATGAAAATTTTGAACGACGCCGGCACGATGCTTAATATGTACAACACGAACCAGATCGATTGGGCGGGGCGTCCGACGAACGAGTTTCCGGTCGATCAGCTGCCGAAGCTGAAGCAGGATAAAAATATGAACCTGCAAATCAAAGGCATCGCCTCTACGTATTATTACGAGTTCAATACGAAAGCGGAGCCGTTCGATAACGCGAAAATTCGCAAGGCGTTCTCGTTGTCCATCGACCGCAAGTCGATCGTCGACAAAATTACGCTCGGCGATCAGACGCCGGCGCACGGACTCGTGCCTCCTGGCATCCGCGGCGAAACGAAAACGTTCCGCGAGGAAGTGAAGGACGATTACTTCAAGGACGATGTCGCGGAAGCGAAAAAGCTGCTCGAAACCGGACTGAAGGAGAAAGGTTACGCGAAGCTTCCGGCCGTCACACTTATTTATAACAAAAGCGAGGCGCACAAAAAAATCGCGGAGGCCGTCGTCGACATGTGGCGGCAAAACCTTGGCGTCGATGTGAAGCTGGAGGTTCAGGAATTCGGCGTCTACATCAAAAACCGTCAAAACGGCAACTTCCAGATCGCACGGGCAGGCTGGGGAGCCGACTACAACGATCCGATGACGTATATCGACCTGCTGCAGACGGGCGGGGGCAACAACAACTCGAAATATTCGAATCCGGAATACGATAAGCTAATCAAGGATACGTACGGCACGTCCGATCAAGGGAAACGGATGAAGACGATGGCGCAAGCGGAAAAAATGATGATCGCTGATATGCCGATCGCGCCGATTTACTATTACACGGGCATCTGGGCGCAAAAGCCGTATGTGAAAAATGTGTTCGTCGATTACAAGGGCGACGTCGACTTCATACACGGCTATATCGAGAAGTAAACGGAGGGACGGCAAAAAATCGGGGTATACGGCTTATATCCCGATTTTTGCAATTCCCGCAGCTGTCCAAGTTCAGTTTGGAGGTGCGGCATTGGCGCGTTATTTGCTTCGAAAATTCGTATTCGTGGTCGTTTCCTTGTTCGTTTTGGCAACGGTCACGTTTTTCCTGATGAAGGCGATACCGGGCGACCCGTTCTTGTCGGAGAAGGCGGTTCCGCCGGAAATCAAGGCCAACCTGATGGCGTATTACGGCTTGGATAAGCCGCTGTTTCTGCAATACGTGGAATATATCAAGCACGTGCTGTCTCTCGACCTCGGCATGTCGATGAAATGGCAAAACCGTTCGGTCAATCAAATTATTAACAGCGCGTTCGGCTACTCGTTCCGGCTAGGTCTGTGCGCCGTTATCGTCTCCGTGCTGATCGGCGTCGCTCTTGGTACGGTTGCCGCGTTGCGGCACCGCCGGCTGATGGACAGCATCGCGATGATTGTGGCGGTGCTCGGCGTTGCAGTGCCCAGCTTCGTTATGGCAACACTGCTGCAATATGTGTTCGGTGTGAAGCTGCCTCTGTTTAATGTGGCCGGCTTGAACGAGCCGCTCGACTATGTGATGCCGACGCTAGCCCTCGCCTTTATGCCGATCGCGTTTATCGCTCGGCTGATGCGTTCGAGCATGCTCGAGGTGCTGCAGTCGGACTTTATGAAGACGGCGAAGGCGAAAGGTTTATCCGGCGGCGCGATTACGGTCCGACATGCGCTGCGAAACGCCATTTTGCCGGTCGTCACGTATCTCGGCCCGCTCGCTACGAGCGTCATTACGGGTTCGGTCGTCATCGAGAAAATATTCGGCATACCTGGGCTCGGCAAATACTTTGTGGAAAGCGTGGAAAATCGCGATTATACGCTCATTATGGGGCTGACGCTGTTTTACGGGGCTTTGCTTATGATATCGCGATTTTTGACCGATATCGCTTACGGCTTGGTCGATCCGCGCATTCAGCTGTCGGGCGGAAAGGGGAAAGCTTGATGAAGGAATATACGGCAGCAGGCTCACCCGAGCTGCTTACCCCTGATCTGTTTATCCCGCTGGACAAGGACAGGCAGCGAGGAGACAAAGTGGTGCGGGAAAGCTTGTCGTCCTGGAGGGACGCCTGGCAGCGGCTTCGTTCCAATAAGCTGGCGATGACCGGTCTCGTCGTCCTCATCCTGCTGGCGGTTATGGCTATCTTCGGACAGCAGATGACGCCGTACAACTATTACGCCAACGACTTGCAGCATACGAACGAACCGCCCTCCGGCGAGCATTGGTTCGGTACGGACGATCTGGGGCGGGATATGTTCGCCCGCACGTGGATGGGGGCATCCATATCGCTGCGGGTCGGCTTGTTCGCCGCCCTGATCGACCTGCTCGTCGGAGTCGTATACGGGGGCGTTATGGGCTACTTCGGAGGAAAAGTCGACGAGGTCATGAACCGCATATCCGAGGTGCTCGATTCGATCCCGTATTTGCTGATCGTCATCCTGTTCGTCGTCGTTTTCGAGCCGAGCATGTATACGATCATATTGGCGCTTGTCGTCACCGGATGGATCAAGATGGCCTGGATCGTCCGCGGGCAGATCATGCTGCTAAAAAATCACGAGTACGCGCTCGCATCCAGGTCGCTTGGCGCAGGCTTCTTCCGCATTCTGTTCCGGCATTTGCTGCCGAACGCGTCCGGGCCGATCATCGTCACGCTGACGCTGACCGTGCCGCAAGCGATATTTTCCGAGGCGTTCCTCAGCTTCCTCGGACTTGGCGTCAACTCGCCCGCCGCCTCCTGGGGGACGATGATCTCGGATTCGCTCTCCTCGTGGATGTACTTGCCTTGGCGGCTATTTTTCCCGGCCGTTCTGATCAGCTTGACGATGTTTGCGTTTAATGTGTTCGGCGACGGGCTGCGGGACGCCTTCGATCCGAAAATGCGAAAATAAATGGGCAGGCGGAGGGGACTTATGGAACCGATTTTGGACGTGCGCGATTTGAAAGTGTCTTTCCGCGTGCGCGGCGGGGAGGTTCAGGCGGTGCGCGGCGTGAGCTTTCAGGTGAACAAGGGCGAAGCGGTGGCGATCGTGGGCGAATCCGGCAGCGGCAAAAGCGTCACCGCGCAAACGATCATGCGGCTCATTCCGTCTCCGCCGAGCGTGATCAAGGACGGCTCCATCCGGTTTATGGGGGAGGAGCTGCTGACCAAGTCGGAGAAGGAGATGCAGCGTATACGCGGCAAGCATATCGGCATGATTTTTCAGGACCCGATGACTTCGCTGAATCCGACCATGACGGTGGGCCGGCAAATTACCGAAGGTCTGATCAAACACCAGAACATGTCCAGTCAGTCGGCGAACCGCAGGGCGGTGGAAATGCTGAAGCTAGTCGGCATTCCGAACCCCGAGGACCGGGTAAGACAATATCCGCATGAATTTTCGGGGGGGATGCGCCAGCGGGCGATGATCGCCATAGCGCTTGCCTGCAACCCGGCGATGCTGATCGCAGATGAGCCGACTACAGCGCTTGATGTGACGATTCAGGCCCAGATCATGCAGCTGATGAAAGATTTGCAAAAAAACCTCGGGACGTCCATCGTGCTTATTACTCACGATCTGGGCGTCGTGGCCGACATGTGCGACAGAGTGATCGTCATGTATGCCGGCAAGGTCGTGGAAACCGGGACGATCCGGGAAATATTCAAACATCCGAAGCATCCGTATACGCAGGGACTGCTCCGCTCGCTGCCGCGGATCGATCAGCGCAAGGACGAGCCGCTCATTCCGATCTACGGGACGCCGCCCGATCTGATCAAGCCGCCGGCCGGCTGCGCGTTTACCGACCGGTGCGAGCATGCGATGCACGTATGCGTTCTTCACGATTACGAGCTGTTCCGCGAAAGCGACACGCAGCTCGTTCGCTGCTGGCTGATGCATCCTTTGGCGAAGGAGGCGGCGAGATGAGCAGTCCGCTCATAGAAGTACGCAACCTTAAGAAATACTTCGATCTGGGCAAGGGCCGGCTGCTGAAGGCGGTGGACGGTATCAGCGTTTCGATTGCGCAAGGAGAGACGCTCGGCGTAGTCGGCGAGTCGGGCTGCGGGAAATCGACGGCGGGGCGCACGATCCTGCGGCTGTACGAGCCTACGGACGGCACCGTCCATTTTAACGGCACGAATATTTATTCGCTTACGGGATCGAAGCTGAAGGCGCTGCGGCGCGACATGCAGATGATTTTTCAGGACCCTTACGCGTCGCTGAATCCGCGGATGACCGTCACGGATATTATCGGGGAAGCGCTCGATATTCATCATCTGGCGAACGGCCGCGGCGAGCGGAAGAGACGGGTGGAAGAGCTGCTCGATCTGGTCGGCCTGAATGCGGATCATGCTACTCGCTATCCCCATGAGTTTTCGGGCGGCCAAAGGCAGCGGATAGGCATCGCGAGGGCGCTGGCGGTCAATCCGAAGTTTATTATATGCGACGAGCCGATCTCGGCGCTGGACGTGTCGATTCAGGCGCAAGTCGTCAACTTGCTGCAGGATCTGCAGAGGAAGATGGGCCTCACCTATTTGTTTATCGCGCATGACTTGTCGATGGTGAAACATATTAGCGATCGCGTCGCCGTTATGTATTTGGGGAAAATCGTAGAGATCGCTCCCAGCGAAGAGCTGTATGCGCATCCGATTCATCCGTATACGAAAGCGCTGCTGTCGGCGATCCCCATACCCGATCCGGATGTGCAGGAGGGGCGGGAAAGAGTCGTGTTAAGCGGCGATTTGCCGAGTCCGGTAAACCCTCCGAGCGGCTGCCGCTTCCGAACGCGCTGTCCGCTCTCTTCCGATATATGCGCCAAGGAGGAGCCTCCGCTGAGGGAGACGAGAGAGGGGCATTCGTCAGCGTGTCACTTTGCTTAATTCGGCAAAGACCCGGTTCGTCAGCTTAGGCGGTAATTCCGTTAAAGCTCCTAACGTGCACCTTTCCGGCACACCTCGCATAGGATGAGCGCTATGCGAGGTATTTGCGCTTTTCCTGCGCCGTGCGACAGCACTTTGACGAATATTGTCCTTCCGTGTACAATCGTATTGTGCAAGTAGCCTACTGCGACATTACTGGTGCAGACCGATACATACAAACGAAGGGGTTGCCGTATGAGAGTCGAAACGTTCCGGCAAAAACCCGCGCAGCCGATAACGCGGGACTACATCTATGAGTTTTCATCCGTAGCTTCCCTGTACGAGTATAATCCTTGGAGCGAAACGAGCGACCGTGAACGCGCGGAGTGGCTCGATCGCGAAGCAAGACCCCAGGCGGATCGGGATGAGCTTGTGCGCACGCTGCTCGCATATAACGAACAGATCGGGAACGGCGCTGCCGCGGCGAGCCATATCGAGGCGCTGCGCGACCGGAATACACTGGTCGTGACAGGGGGCCAGCAGGCGGGCCTGTTCACGGGACCGCTGCTCGTCATGTTCAAGGCGATTACGGTGATTAACGAAGCGAGGCAAGCCTCGGAGCGTTTGGGCCGAAAGGTGATTCCGCTGTTCTGGATTGCCGGCGAGGATCACGATCTGGATGAAGTCAATCATACGTTCGTTCTGAATGAAACGCTTGCCGCGCAGAAGATCAAGCTTGGGGCCGGCCCGGACAAGAAATCGTCGGTCAGCCAGTGGAGCGTGCCGCCTGAAGCGTGGGAGGATGCGCTCTCGCAGCTCGAGCAGGTGCTCATGAACACGGAGTTCAAGCCCGAGCTGATGGAACGCATTCGCGCCATCACGAGCGCTTCGGATACGCTGACGGAACAATTTGCGAGGACGATGGCCTGGCTTTTCGGCGAATTCGGTCTTGTGCTCATCGACTCCGACGATCCGCAGCTGCGCAAGCTGGAAGCGGACATGTTCCAGTCTATCGTCCGGCGGCAAGGCGAACTTGACGACACCCTGCTTCGCGCCAAAGGCCGGCTGGAAGATCGCGGTTACAAGGCGCAGGTGGAGCTTCAACCGGGACAAGCGCATTTGTTCGTTTATCACGAAGGCGAGCGACTGCTGCTCGGCAGGCAGGGCGAGCGGTTTACGGATCGCAAAGGGGCCGCTTCCTTTACGGAGCAGGAGCTTCTCGAGCTGGCGGAGCATACGCCGGAGCGGCTGAGCAACAATGTCATGACCCGGCCGCTCATGCAGGACTATTTGTTCCCGGTGCTTTCCGTCGTGCTTGGTCCTTCGGAAATCGCTTATTGGGGACTGCTTCGCGAAGCGTTCGGCCTGTTCGGACTGAAGATGCCGATTCTGGTGCCGAGGTACGAATTTACGCTGCTGGAAGGCACGATTCAGAAGCAGATGAACAAGTTTGGTCTCCAGTTCGAGGATGTCGTGCTCCGTCTTGATGAGAAGCAGGAGCAATGGCTTGCTGCCCAAGGCTCGATTCAGGTGGAAGAACTGTTCGCTGAGGCGAAAACCAAATTCGCAGAGCTTTATGCGCCTGTCGTAGCTTCGGTCGCCGGGATTAATCCGGGCCTTGGCAAGCTGGGCGAAACGAACCGGCAGAAGATTGTCGAGCAGATCGAATTTTTGGAAGCGAAGGCGGCCGAAGGATTCCGGGCACAGCATGAATCCGCTTTGCGCCATTGGGAGCGCATCCGCATGTCGGTGCTGCCGGGCGGCAAGCCGCAGGAACGCGTGTACAACGTGTTTCAGTATGTAGTGAAATACGGCGGCGGCTGGCTTCGCGAATTGGCGGGAACGCCTCTCGACCGCGACGGCAGTCACCATATCGTATATTTTTAATTTTTACCATTCGCGAGGAGGCATTATTGAATATGAGTTCAAGCGCAAAAGAACGCAGCATTATCGCCGATCCGGCACTGGCTCCGGACGGACATTTGAAGATCGACTGGGTGCGGGCTCATATGCCGGTATTAAACCGGATTCGGGACCGCTTCGAAAAAGAGCAGCCGTTTAAAGGGCTGAAAGTAGCGATTTCGCTTCATCTGGAAGCGAAAACGGCTTATTTGGCCAAAGTCGTTCAAGCCGGCGGCGCCGAAGTAACCATTACCGGCAGCAACCCGCTGTCCACCCAGGACGACGTCTGCGCGGCGCTTGTCGAAGACGGCATTACCGTATTCGCCAAATATAATCCTTCTCCCGAGGAGTATAAAGAGCTGCTCATCCATGCGCTTGAAACGAAGCCGGACCTCATTATCGACGACGGCGGCGATCTGGTCACGATTTTGCACTCCGAGCGTCAAGACCTGCTTGCGGGTGTTCGCGGCGGCGCGGAAGAAACGACGACCGGCATTTTGCGCTTGAAGTCGCTTGAGAAAGACGGCAAGCTGAAGTTCCCGATGGTAGCCGTTAACGATGCTTTCTGTAAATATTTGTTCGACAACCGCTACGGTACGGGCCAATCGGTGTGGGACGGAATTAACCGCACGACGAACCTCGTCGTTGCCGGCAAAACTGTCGTTGTCGTCGGCTACGGCTGGTGCGGCAAAGGCGTGGCGATGCGCGCGAAAGGTTTGGGCGCCAACGTCATCGTTACGGAAATCGACGCCATCAAGGCGGTCGAAGCGTACATGGACGGCTTTGCGGTTATGCCGATGATCGAAGCGGCTAAAGTAGGCGATTTCTTCGTAACGGTAACGGGCAACCGCGATGTGATCCGCGGCGAGCACTACGAAGTCATGAAGGACGGCGCGATTTTGTCGAACGCCGGTCATTTCGACGTCGAAGTGAACAAGCCGGAGCTTGAGGCGTTGTCCAAGTCGAAACGGACCGTTCGCCGCAATATCGAGGAGTATGAGCTGAAGGATGGACGCAAAGTGTACGTGCTGGCGGAAGGACGCCTCGTCAACCTGGCAGCGGGAGACGGACACCCGGCGGAAATTATGGATATGACGTTCGCGCTTCAGGCGATGTCGCTGAAATATGTCAACGACCAGTACAAAGCGATCGGCAGCAAGGTCGTAAACGTACCTTACGAGCTTGACGAGGAAGTAGCCCGCTTCAAGCTGGAATCGCTCGGATTCGGCATCGATTCGCTCAGCGAGGAGCAAAAAGCTTATTTGGACAGCTGGGCCGAGCATTAATTCTGCGTGTTATTCGGAGATGATCCCCCGCAATGTGGAGTGTAGCTTCAAAGCTTATACAAAATACTTTGCGGGGATCCCCGAAAATGATAAGAACCTCATCCTGCCAGGATGGGGTTCTTTGCTTTTTATCGGCGGCTCTTCAGCACTCCGCATTCGTCCATTCGTTCGTAAAGATTCTTTTGTACTCGGCGGCCGTCAGTTTGTTCGCCGATTCCGGCGCGTAATGAAACTGAAGCGCCCGACGCCGCTTGACCGAGAAGTTGGGCGGAGTGCCGTGGTGCAGCAGTCCGGAGAAGAACAGCGCTCCGCCAGGCTGAAGCGGTACAGCGACATCGCGCTCGACAAGTACGCTGCTGTCGCACAGCTGCCAATCGCGCACGGCGTAATGAGGAACGGCGCCGTCGCGATGGGAGTATGGAATTACATGCATACAGCCGTTATCGAGCTCGGCCGGATCAAGCGCGATCCAGATGCCGATAACCGACTTGTCGTAGGCGAGCGGCCCATAGGCCATATCCTGATGCCACGGTTTCTCCGCCCCGCCCGTGGGCGGCTTTAGGATCGCCTGATCCTGGGCGAGCTTGGCTCCTTCGCCGAATAAACGGTTCAAGGCGGCCAACATGCCTTCATGGGCGGCGATCGCTTGCAGCCGCGGCTCATGCTTCACATAATCGTACACTTTTCGCGCCGCAAGCTCCCTCTCCTCATCCGTGCGCAGCACCGCTTTCGGCTTCACAAACTGCACCTTGGAGCCTTGCGAACGATCGTATACGATGTCCATCAGCGCTTCCAGCGAGCTGCGGATCTCCGTCTCATCCAGCAGCTTGTCAACCACGAGATATCCGCGCTCCCAAAATAACGAGACATGCTCTTCCGTTAAGTCGGCGAGCGAAGGGATACGTTCCGATTCAACGCAGTCGTACCGGTATAACGTTCCGGCGATTTGCTTCGCGAGCTGCTCCTCTTCCGTATTCTCGTACGAATGCAGCGTGCGCGTCTCGGTACCCGTTTTTTTCGTCATTCACAGTCAGCCTCCCTATCGTTCGATTTGAATTTATCATAACGGATAAGGGCCGACCGAAGAATGAAGCGATGACGGTTTTTTTTATACTGAAGCCGATACGGGCCGTTGTTCGTTACTTCTGTTCCGCAGGCCCGTGGGCTTTGGCAGGCTCCGACCCCCATTTGTAAGCGGAAGGGGGAGCGCCGTAGCGCATCTTGAACTGCTTGCTGAATAAATAGACGTTTGCGTATCCTAGCGATTCGGCCACTTGCGAAACGTTCATCGTCGTTTCCATCAGCAGATGAAGCGCTCTTTCCAGGCGCACATCGGTCATATACGTCTTGATCGAAGTGCCGGTATGCTGCTTGAACAATAGACTCAAATATTCGGCGGACAGCTGCACATGTTCCGCGAGCTCCTCGCGCGTCAAGCGGCGTCCGGCGTCTTCCCGGATGTAGCCGACGACTCTGGCGATCGTCTGTTTTTGCTTGCTTGCCGCGTACGATTGCCCCTCCTGCTGCTTGCGGAATAGATGGAGAAGCAGCTGTTTCATAGCGAGGGCGAACTCGGCATCGGGCCAGGGCCCCTCCTCGTACAGCGTTTGCAGCAGCCGGTTCAGCAGCATTTCGCTGAAAAGCGTATCGGTTACCTGCGTATGGCGTCCAGGCAGTGCGTCATCGGGAAGACGGAAGCCGGTAGCGCCGTCGGTCATATCGAAATGGATAAAAATAACGGTCAGCCGGTCTTCCGGATCTTGAACGGCTTCCGGCTTGTCGCCCGGCCGGAGAAGAAAGCAGCTCCCTTTGCGAACCGGGTAACTACTTCCGTCAACGCGCATCGTGCCCTTCCCTGCGACAACGTACCACAGATCGTAATCGTTCAGCGGCTGCTGCGGACGCCAGTGCCAGGCCGGCTCGCAGCGCGCTTTGCCTGCGTTGCGGCTGCGCACGAGAGAGCAGGAGAGCAGCGGAGAAAACTTCGGCGAATGATTGTTCAAAAGCTATGCCTCCCGAGGCTAATATTCGAATATATTCATTATTCCGAATATGTCGGCGGTTGTCTATCTTAAACGGCATAACGGCACCGCAGCGCAAAAAGGCCCCGAAACATCGCTTGATGCGATACGGGGGGCCGTTATACTTTTCATAATTTCCGAGCCGAGAGAAACACTGTCTTATGTTTGAGGGGAATCTTGTTCGATCGCTTTGGACTGTTCGCCGATAGCTCCCATGTTCGCAATCGTTTCCTTCGTTTCGTCCGTGCCGAGGTCATATAGGACCCGGTAAATCTCTGTGAGCGAGTAGTCGTAGTAGTCGCTGTCGGAGTCCTGATGGTACGGCAGTCCGGGCATATGGGCGCGAACCGCCAGAGCGTTATCGGCATCGCTCAGTTCACCGAATCGCTCCAGCAATAAATCCACTTCCTGCTCGGTTGCGACGATTTCGAACTCATAGGCGGCATCGCCCTGATTTTCAAGTACGGAGCCGGCCTGCACCGACACGTAATACGTTTTTTTGTCCACCTGTTTCGTCCTCCCCGGATTAAGAATATAGCATCAGTATGGCGGCGCCGATAATGATGACAATCGGAAACAGCACGTAGGCAATTAAGACCGGATTGGCCAGAAAAGGGTGCTTGGCTGTCGTGTCGGACGCGTTATGGTCATAAACGCGCTTATGCTGCCGTCTGCCGACCGCAATCGTCAGAACGAGCCCGACGGCCGTGATCAGGATCAGGAGCCAGGCGAGCGTGTTAATCATAAGAAAAACTCCTTTGGTCCAAATGGTTGTCCTCTTTGTTATCCCCAAGCGGCTGCTCCGTTTATGCATAATTCCGCATTTTTCGTAAGTTTTCTTTCCATAATATTGCAACTATTCCGAATGCTTCGGCGTCTGAAGAGGTGAACCTTTCCAAAATAAGGGGGCACGGGTCATGGCGATGGTACAAAAGAAAAGCTGGGCGGCGATACTTGCCGGCAGTATGCTGACTGCGGCGATGCTGACTGGATGCGGCGCAGCCGCAAAAGACGAAGGCAGTTCCTCCTTGGCGGCGGTAGAAAAGGCGGACTCGGCCCCGGCGAAGAGGGAGGCTCCCGCGGGCGGAGGGGCAAGCAGCGGCAGCAGCCAAACATCCTTATCGAATCAGGCGGCGCCGGCAGAGCGGACGACGGTGGGGGGAGGACCGGCTCCCGCGGCAACGGGCGGCTCGGGAACAGGAACGGGGATAGCGGCGGAAGCGCCTGCGGGACGGCAAATTATTTACAAAGCGAACGTGACGATGGAGGTTGCCGATTTCGCGAGTGCGAACACGGACATAAACAACCGGATTCATTTGGCGGGCGGTTATTTGCTGCAATTTTCCGAGAACCAAACCGATTACGAGAAAAGCGCCACCCTTGTCGTAAAGGTGCCGGCCGGCGGCTTCAACCGGTTTTTGGCCGAGCTTGAGAGCGCCGAGCACAAGTCGATTCAGCGAAGCGTGCAGGGGCAGGACGTATCCGAAGAATTCGTCGATCTGGACGCCCGTCTGAAATCCAAGCAAGCCGAGGAAGCCAGGCTGCTGGACTTTATGGGCAAAGCAACGAAAAGCGATGAGCTCGTCGCTTTCTCCGCACAGATCGGAAAAGTGCAAACCGAAATCGAACAACTAAAAGGCAGAATGCGTTATTTGGAGCAAAACGTCGCGTATTCGACCGTAGAAATCAGACTGTATCAAAAAATCGCTAAAGCGGGTTTAAGCGGTAACCAAGACCAGACTCCCTTCGCCGCCAAACTGTCGAAGGCGCTTACCGGCAGTTCGAATGTGCTGATCGTAATTTTGCAGGGCCTTTTAATCGTCCTGGCGGCAGCCCTTCCGGTGCTCGTCGTTGCTGCGATTATCGGCGTTCCGCTTTATATCCTGTACCGGAAGCGGAGAGCGAACAGTATGCGGCAGCAGGAGCGGGCGAGACAGATCCGATTGCAAAATTCGGCTGCCGCAGGGGAAGAATCCGACGCGGAGCGGAAGCAAAATGGGGCGGAATAAATCGCGATAGCCTGATTTTAAACAGATTTGTGAACATATTTTCAAAAATCTTGCCTAAACAAGGCAGGATTTTTTTTTTGTTTGCCGAATTACAAGTTCAGAGTGGTGGAAAGTGGGTGAATGTGGGGAGAAAGGGGGGCCAAGTAGATGTTCATGGGGGAATATCAGCACTCGATCGATGAGAAGGGTCGAATGATCGTTCCCGCCAAGTTCAGGGAATCGCTTGGAGCCCAATTCGTCGTCACCCGCGGACTCGATAACTGCTTGTTCGTTTACCCGCATGCGGAATGGACGGTACTCGAGCAGAAGCTGAAAAGCTTGTCGCTGATGAAAGCAGACGCCCGCGCCTTTACCCGTTTCTTTTTCTCCGGGGCGACGGAGTGCGAGCTGGATAAGCAAGGCCGGATCAACATCCCGAACAACCTGTGCGAATACGCGAAGCTCGTCAAAGATTGCGTCGTGCTCGGCGTTTCCAACCGGGTGGAGATTTGGAGCAGAGAAATATGGGAACACTACTTCAAGCAGTCGGAGGAATCTTTCAACGAAATTGCCGAGAAGCTCGTGGACTTCAACTTTGATCTATAAGTTTTGTTTTTTAGTTTCACGTTAAGCGAGCATAAGCGACACAGCTTCGATATAGGACTTATCCGGATGAACGATGGACAACAGGAGGACTACAGATTGTTTGAGCATGTAACCGTATTGAAGGAAGAGTCGGTAGAGGCGCTGCATATTCGCCCGGACGGCATCTATGTGGACTGCACGATGGGAGGAGCCGGACACAGCTCGCTGATCGCTTCGAAGCTGGGGGAGCGAGGCAAGCTGATTGCGTTCGACCAAGACGATATTGCGCTGGACAACGGGAAAATCCGGCTTGCTCCGTACGGCGACCGCGTACATCTCGTGAAGAGCAATTTCCGTTATTTGCGCAGCGAGCTGAAGCGGCTTGATTTCGTGCCGCAAATGGACGGCGTGCCGCAAGTGGACGGCATTTTGTTCGACCTCGGCGTGTCGTCGCCGCAGCTTGACGAAGCGGAGCGCGGCTTCAGCTACAATCACGATGCGGAACTGGACATGCGCATGGACCGCGATACGGATCTGACCGCTGCGGATATTGTAAACGAATGGAGCGCGGACGAAATCGCCCGCATTTTGTTTGAATACGGCGAGGAGAAGTTTTCCCGCAAAATTGCCCGGCTGATCGAGGAAACGCGCAAAACGACCAAAATCGAAACGACCGGGCAGCTGGCGGAACTGATCAAGGAAGCGATTCCTGCAGCAGCCAGACGAACGGGCCCGCATCCGGCGAAGCGAAGCTTTCAGGCGCTCCGAATCGCAGTCAACGATGAGCTTGGCGCGTTCGAGGATTCCGTCAAACAAGCGATCGCGTGTCTAGCTCCGGGAGGAAGGGTCGCCGTTATTACGTTCCATTCGCTGGAGGACCGGATATGCAAGCATGAGTTTGCAAGGCATGCGCCCAAGTGTACGTGCCCGCCGGATTTCCCAGTTTGCGTCTGCGGCCGTAAGGGAGATCTTGCCCTTGTTCACCGCAAGCCGATTGTGCCGTCGGCTGCCGAGCTGGAGGTTAACCCGCGCGCAAGATCGGCCAAGCTGCGTGTCGCGGAGAAAATGTAAAACGTAATGCACAAAGCCAGTAGATATGGGGGAACGCCCGAAGGAGGATGACACACGAATGTCGGCATACATCAACGGTAACTTGGCGATTGAGCAAAAACCAGTCAAAAAACCGAAACAGAAACCACCGCAGGAAAAGAAAAAAATCGTCGTCAAAAGGAAATCGATTCCGGTTCAGGAGAAGCTGTTGTATTTGTTTACCGTCATCGTGTGCGTTATGGTGGCGGGCGTTATCATTTGGCGTTATGCGCAAATCTATGAACTCAATACGAGGATGCAAAAAATAGAGAGTCAAATCAAAGTGCTGCAGCTCGAGAACAACAAGCTGAAGCTGGAAATTACGAAATACCAGGACCCGAAGAGGCTGCTCGATCAGGCGAAGGCGATGGGACTCGTTCCGAACGAGGAACTGAACCAGATTACGAAAACGGTGCCGAATAATGACCCGCTTGCCATGAAAAAAGAATAAGAGGTACCAAGCATATGACTAAAAAAGTAAAGCTTCGCACCTTATGGATAGGGGGATTATTCACCCTATTTTTTATTGTCCTTATCGGTAAAATGTATATGGTCCAAATCGTAGACGCATCCGAACTGATCAAGAAGGCGCAGGAAATGTGGGAGCGCAACCGGACGATTCAGCCGGTTCGCGGCATGATCGTCGACAGGCATAGCCAAGTGCTGGCGGAGGACGGGCCGTCTTATACGGTCGTGCTCAATCCAAAAATTATCGACTCGCTCAAAAACGGACGCGAGATCGTAAAGCCGTTGTCCGCGATTCTCGGTAAGCCGGAGGCGGAACTGCTGGAGCTGATGGCGAAGAAAAAAGAAGACGGCACGCTCTCGACTTGGGTCGAGGTACGAAGCGAAGGCTGGAAAATCGATGTGGAGACGGCCGACAAAATCGCGACGGAGCTGAAGCTGACGATGCCGATCAACAGCCAAAGCAATTTGTACACGCATGGGGTATATCTGGAGGAGTCGCCGAAGCGTTATTACCCGGGAGGCAGTTTGGCTGCGCATGTGCTCGGGTATTTCGACAAGAACGGCAAGGCGGTCATGGGGCTTGAGGCGGCATACGACGATCTGCTCAAAGGAAAACCCGGCTATATTGTGACCGAGAAAGACCGGATGGGCTACGAGCTGCCCGATGCCAAAGCGAGCTACGAGCCGGCCGAGGATGGCAAGACGCTGCAGCTTACGATCGACAGAAACATCCAGTCGTATCTGGAAACGGCGATGGAGCGTTCGTTTGCGGAGTTTAAGCCGAAAAGCTTGACCGCGATCGCAATGGACCCGAAGACGGGCGAAATTCTCGGTCTCGCCAATATGCCGACATTTAATCCGTCCAAATATTGGGATGCCAAGCCGGAAGCGTTCCGCAATACGGCCATTTCGTCGCAGTTCGAGCCGGGCTCGACGTTTAAGCTTGTGACGCTCGCAGGCACTGTGGAAGAGGGATTGTTCGACCCGAACGACAGATTCAAATCGGGCTCGATCAAAATATACGACCGGACGTTGAAAGACCACAATAACGGCGCAGGCTGGGGGACGATTACATATCTGGAGGGACTGAAGCGGTCTAGTAACGTGGCGTTCGTGAAGCTCGGCTACGAGAAGCTGAAGCCGGACAATTTCGTGAAGTATATTAACAAGTTCGGCTTCGGGCAGAAGACCGGAATCGACTTGCCCGGAGAAGTGAAAGGGCTGGTGCGGTTTAATTATCCTGTCGATTACGCGACAGCCACGTACGGACAGGGCGGCGTATCGGTTACGGCCATTCAGCAGATTGCGGCTTACGGCGCTGTTGCGAACGGCGGAAAAATGATGCAGCCGCATGTCGTAAAAGCGATTTTGGATCCGAAAACGAACGAGCCGGTTCAAACGTTCGAGCCGCAAATGGTCAGCCAGGTCGTTTCCCCGCAGACGGCAAGCAAGGTGACGGAATATTTGGAGCAGGTTGTGTCCGGCGAGTTCGGCACCGGTAAAAATGCGGCGATAGAAGGCTACCGCGTCGCGGGGAAAACCGGTACGGCCAATATCGTTATTAATGGCAAATATTCGGAAGATCAGTGGGTCATTACATTCGTCGGGTACGCTCCGGTTGAAGATCCGAAGATCGTCGTGCTCGTGCAAGCCGATCAGCCGGATCTGCACGGCAACTACCATAACGGCGGCCTTGTCGCCCCAGTCGTTTTCAAAGAAATCATGTCGCAAAGCTTGCGTTATATGAACGTCAAGGCGACGGTGACGCAGGAGCTCTCTGGCGTCGAGAAGAAGCTGACCGCTCCGGATTTGTCGGGAAGAACGGTGGCCGATGCGAAGAAAGAGCTAGGCAATCTCAAGCTGAAGTACGATTTGCTCGGCAAAGGCGCGAGCGTAATCGCCCAACTTCCGGCAGGAGGTACGGAAATCGGCCAGAACCAACGAATCTATTTGTTGACCGAAGAGAAGGAAGGTGTCGATCTGCCCAACCTGCAGGGCAAATCGCTCCGCGACGCGCTCGCCATCTGCTCGTTCATGAAGGCCGATTGTCAGGTTAGCGGCGAAGGTTATGTCGCCGCTCAAACGATCGTGCCGTCAGAAGATCAGATGAAAGTTAGTCTGCAGCTAGTACCGTGGAACGATCTCGAGAAGGCCAAGGCGG
This sequence comes from Paenibacillus ginsengarvi, assembly GCF_003626695.1. Lineage (GTDB taxonomy): Bacteria > Bacillota > Bacilli > Paenibacillales > NBRC-103111 > Paenibacillus_AB > Paenibacillus_AB ginsengarvi. Next base: position 530,260 of record NZ_RBAH01000001.1, on the reverse strand, counting down.
AAGCGGCGAAGGTCGCCTTGCAAAACCAGCAGACGGCCGGAAAGTCGCCGCAAAACGGGAACGGGCAAACCGGCGCGACGCGCACACCGTCCGGCACTCCGCCCAAAACGAAGCCATAAAGCTTGTTCTAACCCCCTCACCCAGCGAATAGCTATGTTATGAAACACTCTAGGCGCGATCAAAAACTATTACTATTTTGATCGCGCCATAGCTATCGGATTAGGGTTCGGAGGGGGTAGAATCGTGAAAGTATCCAGTGTAACGGTCAGACGCAGACTTGTAATCGCCCTGTTTTGCAGCGGAATTATTTTTGTCGCGCTTATAACCCGGCTTGCCTATGTCCAGCTATTTATCGGAAGCGAGCTTGCGAGAAAAGCGGAAGATTTATGGCGCCGGGAAATCCCGTTCGCCGCTAAACGCGGCGAAATATGGGACCGCAACGGCGTGCGGCTTACGTATAACATCAGCTCTCCGTCCATTATGGCGATACCGGCCCAGATCGAGGATGCGCGATCGACTGCGGCCGCGCTGGCCCGTGTGCTGGACATGGGCGAAGACGACGTCTATAAAATGATTACGAAACGCGAGTCCAGCGTGTATATACGCCCGGGCGGCCGTAAAATATCCGAAGACAAGGCGGCGGAAGTCCGCAACCTGAACTTGCCCGGCATCAAGGTCGCGGAGGACAATAAGCGCTATTATCCGTTCGGTACGCTGGCCTCGCATATACTCGGTTTCACCGGAATCGATAAAGGGCTGACGGGAGTCGAGGCGGTGTACAACAGCGAACTTGCCGGCATTAACGGCAATGTTTCGTTTTTGGCCGACGCCTCGGGCGGCGTCATGCCGAACTCCTCCGAACATTACCGCGCGCCTCGCGACGGCTTGAACCTGCAGCTCACGATCGATAAGAACATTCAATCGTATCTGGAGCGGGAGCTCGACCAGGCGATGGTTCAGCATCAGGCGAAAAATGCGATTGCGATTGCAATGGACCCGAATACCGGCGAAATATTGGGCATGTCGGCAAGGCCGACTTACGATCCTACAAATTTTTTGGATTACCCGAGTGAAGTGTATAACCGGAACTTGCCGATCTGGATGACGTACGAGCCCGGCTCCACGTTCAAAATCATAACGCTTGCCGCCGCTCTGGAAGAGAAGAAGGTAGACCTGCAGCGGGATACGTTTTTCGATCCTGGCTTTGTCGAGGTTGGCGGGGCAAGGCTGCGCTGCTGGAAACGGGGTGGCCATGGAAGCCAGTCGTTTTTACAGGTCGTGGAGAACTCATGTAACCCCGGTTTTGTCGCCCTGGGACAGCGGCTCGGCAAAGAAACGCTGTTCGACTATATTCGCCGGTTCGGCTTCGGCCAGAAGACGGGAATCGATCTCGGCGGCGAAGAAAACGGCATCATGTTCAAGTTGTCCAAGGTCGGCCCGGTCGAGCTTGCCACGACAGCGTTCGGCCAAGGCGTATCCGTAACCCCGATCCAGCAAATTACGGCCGTATCCGCAGCCGTGAACGGCGGTAAACTATTCACGCCGCATGTCGCCAAAAACTGGTACAATCCGGAAACGGGGCAAGTGGTAAAAGAAATTAAGTCCGAGCTTGTCCGCCAGGTGATCTCGGAATCGACATCCAAGCAGGTGCGCGAGGCGCTGGAGAGTGTTGTCGCGAAAGGAACAGGGCGCACGGCGTTTATTGACGGCTACCGGGTAGGCGGCAAAACCGGTACGGCGCAAAAAGTAATTGGCGGACGTTATTCGCCCGATGAGCATATCGTCTCGTTTATCGGCTTCGCCCCAGCCGACGACCCGAAAATCGTCGTGTACGTCGCGATCGACAATCCCGTCGGCATTCAATTCGGTGGCGTCGTAGCCGCTCCAGTCGTCAAAAATATTATGACCGATGCGCTCCGGTATATGGGCGTGGAGCCGCGCAAGGACCAGCTCGAGCGGGAATACCGCTACGGGGAAACGAAAGTGGTCGAAGTGCCGGATCTGATCGGACATACCGTCAGCGATATTTACGAAGATATGAATATGAACTTCCGTCTCGAGAAGTTCGGCAGCGGCGACGAAGTGATCAGTCAGGCACCGAAGGGCGGAGAACGGGTGGAGCAGGGCAGCACGATCCGCATCTACATGGGCAAGCACCCGGAATCCTGATTACGACTGAACCCCACAAAGTGAAGATAAGCTACGAAGCGTATTCCGATTACTTTGCGGGGACCCCATTCGATCAAAAATGGTTTGCGTATACCGTGTGTTCAAACGGTAAAGTGTCAATACTGGTAACACTTTAATGAACCGGAATTTTCCAATACGACTACAGATGAGGTGTCATCATGCGGCTAGAGCAGCTCGCTTCGCTATTCATCGGAGCCCGGATTTCCGGCGATCCGTGTACCGTCGTGACGGGCATTCAGACAGATTCGCGCAAAGTGCGCCCGGGTGATCTGTTTCTGTGCATTCCCGGCTTCGTCAGCGATGGTCACGACTTTGCGGCGAAGGCGGCAGAGGCGGGTGCCGCTGCGCTCGTTGTAGAGAGAGACGTGCCCGGGGAGCTCCCCAAGTTGTTTGTGAAGGATGCCAGGTACGCAATGGCCGTTATCGCCTGCGCCTTTTACAACTATCCGAGCCGGGAGCTGAAGCTGATCGGGGTGACGGGGACGAACGGCAAAACGACGACGAGCTCGCTGATAGAGTTCATCTTGCGGGACCAGCGGTACCGGACCGGGCTGATGGGCACGATCAGCATGAAAATCGGCGACGATTGGTTTGAGGCCGAACGAACGACGCAGGAAGCGTCGGATTTGCAAATGAATCTGCGCCGGATGCTTGACGCCGGGGCGGATTACGCCGTGATGGAAGTGTCCAGCCACGCGCTCGAGCTGGGCCGGGTGAAAGGCTGCCGGTTCCGCACCGCGCTGTTTACGAATTTGACCCAGGACCATCTCGACTTCCACCAGACGATGGAGCGATACAAAGCGGCAAAAGGATTGTTTTTCTCCCGGCTCGGCAACGCGTTTTCCGGCGATCCGGACGAAACCGCATTCGCCTTGCTGAACGCAGACGACGAAGCTTCGGCTGATTACGCCAAGCTTACAAGCGCTCAGGTCATTACGTACGGTCTCGGAGAGAACGCCGATGTGAGGGCGACCGATATCCGCATGACCTCCAAAGGAACGCGTTTTACCGTCACGGCGTTCGGCGAGCGTGCGGATATTACGATGAAGCTTGTAGGCAAGTTCAACGTATACAATGCGCTCGGGGCCATTTCATCAACTTTGATCGAGAAGATTCCACTTCCGCTCATCGCGAATAGCTTAGAGAGGGTAAGCGTCGTTCCGGGACGAATGGAAACGGTCGGGGATGATAGCGACTACCTGGTCATCGTCGACTATGCGCATACTCCGGACGGACTGCTTAAGGCGCTCGAGACGATCCGCGAATTTTGCGAAGGACGGATTATTACCGTATTCGGCTGCGGAGGCGATCGGGACCGTTCGAAGAGGCCGATCATGGGATCGATTGCAGCCCGCCACAGCGACTATGTCATCGTTACCTCCGACAATCCGAGATCGGAAGAGCCGGAGGCGATCCTTCGGGAAATCGAGCCGGGCATCGTTCGTGAAGGACTTAGCGCAGAACGCTACGAGCTGATCGCCGATCGGCGGGACGCCATCTATAAAGCAGTTGAAATGGCAAGCCCACGCGATGTAATATTAATTGCGGGAAAAGGGCATGAACCAATCCAAATCGTGGGCGGCGTCCATCATCATTTCGACGACCGGCTTGTTGCCCAGGAAGCGATAAGGGGTAGATCGAAGTGATGATTCGCAAGTTCGGCGAAATCGCCGAAATGGTAACGGGAACGGCAGTGGGCGGCGAAGCGGCGATGCTTGTTCGCGGCGTGTCGAAGGATACGAGGACGATCGAGGCCGGCAATTTGTACGTTCCGATTATCGGGGAGCGATTCGACGGGCACGATTATGCGAAGGAAGCGTACGACCGGGGAGCAAGCGCAACGTTGTGGCAGCGCGATCGCGGTGAGCCGCCGGCAGGAGTGCCGGCCATTATCGTCGACGATACGCTCGCGGCGCTTCAACAGCTTGCGGCGCGGTATCGCGAGCAGCTGCCCGTACGCATTATCGGCGTTACTGGCAGCAACGGCAAGACGACGACGAAGGATATGATAGCGGCCGTGCTGGCCGAATCCTATAACGTGTTTAAGACGGAAGGGAATTTGAACGGCGATATCGGTTTGCCGCTGATGATATTGCGCATGGACGAAAGCACGGAGCTGGCGGTGCTCGAGATGGGCATGCGCGGTTTTGGCGAAATCGAGCTGCTGACGCAGATTGCAAGGCCGGAAGTCGCGGTCATTACGATGATCGGCGAGGCTCATCTGGAGCGTCTTGGCTCACGCGAGGGCATTGCCAGGGCGAAGCTGGAAATTGCGGCTGGACTGCGCAGCGGCGGGGTACTCGTCTATAACGGCGACGAGCCGCTGATCGAGAAGCTGCTGCCTGCGGCGGCCAAACCCGATTCGATGTCGTGCGTTCGCTTCGGGACATCGGATCAGAACGATTTGCAGCTTGGCCGTGTCGGGATCGAAGCGGACGGCTCCAGCTTCACGGTAGGTTCTTCGCAGGAGCCTGTGTACCACATTCCGCTGCTCGGCCGCCACAATGCGGTTAATGCACTGGCGGCCATCGCCGTCGGCCGCCATTTCGACCTGACGCCCGAAGCGATTGCCAGCGGATTGCGCAAGGCTCAGCCGACAGGAATGCGTATCGAGAAGCTGCAAGCACCGACAGGCTTGACCGTTTTGAACGATGCGTACAATGCCAGTCCGGCTTCGACCCGCGCTTCGCTCGAACTGCTGGGGGAACTGACCGGATACGGGCGGAAAATCGTCGTGCTCGGCGACATGCTGGAGCTTGGCGGCGAAGAGGAGCAGTTTCACTGGGAGATCGGCGAGTTTCTCACGCCGGACCGGTACGATTATGTATTTGCGTACGGACCGCTGTCCGTCCATATGGCGGAAGCGGCGCGGCTCTCTTTTCCGCCGGAGCGGGTCAGATGGTTTGCGGACAAAGAAGAGCTGGCGCAGGAAGTCGCATCGGTTGCCGCTCCGGAGGATATCGTGCTCGTTAAGGGCTCCCGGGGCATGCGGCTGGAGGAAGTCGTCCATAAGCTTATGACGTTACAACTATAGAAGGGAGGGGGAACCGACCGTCATGGAAATGAAAGTGATCTTGTTTACAATGGGAGCCGCCTTTTTGCTCGCGCTCATTTTGGGCCCGATTCTGATCCCGATTCTGCGGCGTCTCAAATTCGGCCAGCAAATACGCACCGACGGTCCGCAAGGGCATTTGAAAAAAGCGGGTACCCCCACCATGGGCGGCATCATTATCATGCTCGCGTTATCGATCGCGTTTTTGCGATTTACCGATATGACGGCGGACAGCGTCATTCTGCTGATCGCTTCGCTCGGTTACGGGCTTGTCGGATTTTTGGACGATTATATTAAAATATTGTTTAAACGGTCGTTAGGCCTTACCGCCAAGCAAAAGCTGTTCGGTCAGTTGTTTTTTTCCGCCGTCGTATGTTACCTTTTATATCGAAGCGGTCATACGACCGATCTGGCGATTCCGTTCACCGATTATTCGATCGAAATCGGCTGGTGGCTGTACGTTCCCTTCGTCGTCATCATGATGCTGGGGATGTCCAACGCGGTCAATTTCACCGACGGTTTGGACGGCTTGCTGGCCGGCACGAGCGCGATCGCATTCGGCGCGTATACGATTATCGCGATGGTGCATTCGGAGATGGAAACCGCTATTTTCTCAGCCTCGATGGTAGGCGCGGTACTCGGCTTTCTGGTATTTAACGCTCACCCGGCCAAAGTATTCATGGGCGACACGGGATCGCTCGGCATCGGCGGAGGACTCGCGGCGGCGGCCATCTTGACGAAGTCGGAGCTGCTTATTCTGGTGGTAGGCGCGGTTTTCGTCGTCGAAATGCTGTCGGTCGTCATTCAGGTCGTCTCGTTCAAAACCCGCGGCAAACGCGTATTCCGCATGAGCCCGATTCATCATCATTACGAGCTGGGCGGCTGGTCGGAGTGGCGGATCGTCGTTACGTTCTGGTTTGCCGGACTCGTATGTGCAGGACTAGCGCTGTTCAACATCAATTAGCAATTGTGGAAGGTGGGGAATGCATACTTATGAATCATCCCGAGTTATACCGCGGCGAGGAAGTTGTCATACTCGGCCTCGCCAGAAGCGGTGTGGCGGTGGCGAAGCTGTTCCACGAGTACGGCGCGGCCGTAACGGTAAACGATAAGAAGGATCGTTCTTTATGCCCTGAAGCCGACGAATTGACGGCTCTGGGTATTTCTGTTCTATGCGGGAGTCATCCGGATACGCTGATTCATCCGGGCGTGAAGCTTGTTGTGAAAAATCCCGGCATTCCGTACACGATTCCTCCTGTGCAGGATGCGCAACGGCTCGGCATCGAAGTCGTCACCGAGGTCGAGGTGGCGGGTTACATATGCAAGGCGCCGATCATCGGGATTACCGGTTCGAACGGCAAAACGACGACGACGACCTGGGTCGGGCGAATGCTCGACGAAGCAGGTCTAGGACCGATTGTGGCGGGAAACATTGGGCGTGCTCTGTGCGAAGCGGCCGTCGATGCGACGGAGTCGAATCGGATGGTCGTCGAGCTTAGCAGCTTTCAACTGAAAGGAACGGTTCATTTCCGCCCGGCGATCGCTTGCCTTCTGAATGTATGCGAGACTCATCTCGATTACCACGGCACGATGGAAGATTACATCGCCTCGAAGGCGAAGCTGTTTGCGAACCAGACGGCACAGGACGTTGCCGTGCTGAACTGGGACGATGCGGAATGCCGCGTTATCGCGAAGCAGGCGAAGGCGAGACTGATCCCGTTCTCGACCCGCGAGCGGCTTGGACAAGGCGTTTACTTGGAGCCCCCTTTGGCGTCGCGGGATGCTGCTTTGTCAGACGGCCAGTGGATCGTCTATAAGAACGAAGAGGGTGTAGAGGTCAAGGTGCTGCCAGCCAAGGAGCTCGGCATTCCAGGCGTCCACAATGCGGAAGATGCGCTTGCCGCCATCGCCATAGCATTTGCCGCCGGAGCCGGACTTGAGCCGGTCCGCAAAGCGCTGCGCGAATTTCGCGGCGTCGAGCACCGGCTGGAGCTGGTGCTGGAGCGGGACGGAATCGTCTATTACAATAACTCGAAAGCTACCAATTCGTTTGCCACGATGATGGCGCTGAAGTCGTTCGAGCAGCCGATCGTGCTCATTGCCGGAGGACAGGACCGCAAGTCGGAATTTACCGACCTGCTTCCCTATTTGAAGCGGCATGTGAAGGCGGTCGTCGCGCTGGGCGAAACGAGAAATAAATTCGCGAGATTGGCAGAAGAAGCGGGGATTAGCGCGGTCAAAACGGTCGATACTGGGAACAGTGCAGCCGAAACGCTGGAACAAGCGGTTCGCGAAGCCCGTTCCTTCGCGGGGCCGGGCGATGTCGTGCTGCTCTCGCCGGCTTGCGCCAGTTGGGATATGTTCGAATCTTATGAGATTCGGGGACGCATGTTTAATGAGTCGGTGCATAAGTTGTAGTAAGGGCTTGTTTTATCGGCTGGACGAGGACCGTGAACGAAAAAAGGCTCCACCGGGTTAAAAGCAAAAGCGAACAGGAAGCGTGGAAGTCAGGAACGAAAAGTACGCTGCACCCGCTCTTGAAATCGTGTCCTTGGAATTGGTGTTATGCGGTTAGGACACGATTTCAAAGGCGGGACGTAAACTTTCCGCTGTACTTTTTCATTCCTTTGGTAGCTCAGTTCGCTTTTGCAGCCCGTCGGAGATTCGTTCACAGCCTCAGTGACAGACGCTGCAAGCAAGCCCGAGAGAGGGTAGGTAGAGAAGAGAGAGCCGATTAAGCGGCTCAAACTCCAATCCGCCGCCCCCGTCTATGGAGGTTATGCGGCGATGTCGAAGATGCGTTCGTTCCCCGACCCGTGGATTCTAGTATCCACGCTGATCATTTTGACGTTCGGCGTTGTAATGGTATACAGCGCCAGCGCGGTTCTAGCTTTTCACGATTACGGCGATTACTTCTATTATTTGAAAAGGCAGCTTATATTCGCCCTTCTCGGCGTAGCGGCGATGTTCGTTACAATGAACGTCGATTACTGGGTATGGAAAAAGTATGCAAAGGTCGGGCTTATCGTCTGCTTCGCGCTGCTCGTCATCGTGCTTATCCCCGGCATCGGGGTCGTACGCGGCGGCGCGCGCAGCTGGCTCGGCATCGGCTCCTTCGGCATCCAGCCCTCGGAGTTTATGAAGCTCGGCATGATTGTGTTCCTGGCCAAGCTGCTGAGCGAGGAGCAGTCGAAAATTATGCAATTTACACGCGGCCTGCTGCCGGCGCTCGGACTGATCGGCGTCGCCTTCGGTATGATTATGCTCCAGCCGGACCTCGGAACGGGAGCGGTGCTGGTCGGCGCTTCGCTGCTGATCATTTATACCGCCGGCGCGCGTCTGTCGCATTTGGCTTATCTCGGGCTTGTCGGACTGGCCGGTTTTGTCGGCTTGATTGCGGCCGCTCCTTACCGTTTGCAGCGCATTACCGCCTTTCTGGACCCATGGAAAGACCCGCTAGGCGCGGGTTATCAGTCGATTCAGTCGCTGTATGCGATCGGGCCGGGGGGACTGGCCGGACTCGGGCTAGGAATGAGCCGGCAAAAGTACAGCTACTTGCCGGAGCCGCAAACGGACTTTATATTTTCCATCATCGCCGAGGAGCTCGGTTTTATCGGCGGCGCGACCATACTGCTCCTGTTCACGCTGCTCGTCTGGCGCGGGATGCGGACGGCGATTACCGCCCCTGATACGTTCGGCAGCCTGCTGGCCGTCGGAATCGTCGGCATGGTCGCGGTGCAGGTCATTATCAACATCGGGGTCGTCATCGGCATGTTCCCCGTTACCGGCATTACGCTGCCGCTAATTAGCGCGGGAGGCTCCTCGCTCACGCTAATGCTGACCGCCATCGGCGTTCTGCTTAATATTTCCCGCTATGCGAGGTGAGCTTCCACATGAAATCGATCATCTTCACCGGCGGCGGTTCTGCCGGGCACGTCACTCCGAATTTGGCGCTCATCGCCAGACTCAAGGAGCACGGGTGGCGGATCGAGTACATCGGCTCGGCGGACGGCATCGAAAAATCGATTATCGAAAACGCCGGCATCCGCTTTCACGCCATCTCCTCCGGCAAGCTGCGCCGGTACTTCGATCTCAAAAATTTTAAAGATCCGTTCAAAGTAATGAAAGGCGTCTGGGACGCCTATCGTCTTATACGCAAGCTGAAGCCGGATGCCGTCTTTTCCAAAGGCGGCTTCGTGTCCGTTCCGGTCGTTATGGCCGGCTGGCTGAATCGGGTGCCCGTGCTCATCCACGAATCGGACATGACCCCGGGACTGGCGAACAAGCTTTCGATCCCGTTCGCTTCGCGCATCTGCGTCACCTTTCCGGAGACGATATCGCATCTGTCCGGCAAACGGACGGAATGCACCGGGCTGCCGATTCGCGACGAAATGCTGCGCGGCTCCGCGATCAAAGGACTTCATCTATGCGAATTCCACAAGCAGAAGCCCGTCTTGCTCGTTATGGGGGGCAGCCTCGGCTCCAAAGTAATTAATGAAGCGGTGCGCGGCAGCCTGAAACGGCTGCTGGAGCGGTTCCAAATCGTCCATTTGTGCGGCAAAGGCCATCTCGATCCCGAGCTGGCCGGCGTTCGCGGCTACCGTCAATTCGAATTCGTGACGACCGAGCTTCCCGATCTGCTGGCGATGGCTGATGTAGTCGTTTCCCGCTCTGGCTCCACTTCGATTTTCGAGTTTTTGTCGCTGCGCAAGCCGATGCTGCTCGTTCCGCTTTCGAGAAACGCTTCGCGCGGGGATCAGATCCTGAATGCGGAGTCGTTCCGCGCCCAAGGCTTCAGCGAGGTGCTGGAGGAGGAGCGGATGACACCCGAGACGCTTGCCGAAGAGCTGTTCCGTCTGTACGACCATCGCGAAGCGTATATCGAGCGGATGAAAGCTCATTCGAATCAGGACAGCATAACCCGGATCATCGGCCTTATCGAGCAATCGGCAGGCTGAAGCGCCGAGGCATAGTCAAGCGGCGTCCATCTCCCGCTGCCCGCGTATCCGCCGATCTAGGCGTTTGTCACACATCCCGGCGGTTCACATACTATACACTATAACCGTGACATATACCGGGAAACCGCGGAAGCAGCTGCGGAAAAAATGGCCGTTTTTTCTTAAGATGTTCAGACTTGATGCGTTGCCCGAAGGGTCTGCAGGCGTTCGGCGATCAACTCTCAAGTCCCCGATTTTCTTGAAGGAGGTTCCCTATGCACCAGGTTATACAACAATTGCTTGCGGCCGGTATAGGCCAGGTTCATCTGGATGAACCGCTCGCTCCGCTCACGACGTGGAAAATCGGCGGTCCCGCCGACGCTCTCGTCATTCCGGACGGAAAAGAGCAGCTTGCGGAAACCGTGCGCATTTTGCATCGTTCCGGACTGCCTTATCTTACGATCGGACGCGGCTCGAATATGCTCATATCCGATAAAGGCGTGCGCGGAGTCGTGGTGAAGCTCGGCAAAGGGCTCGATTACATCCGTTTCGACGGCAGCTTCATAACGGCCGGGGGAGCGGTGTCGCTGATCCCTTTATCCAGAATGGCGAGCAAGCAGGGATTGTCCGGACTCGAGTTCGCCGGCGGGATTCCAGGTTCCGTCGGGGGAGCCGTCTACATGAATGCGGGGGCTCACGGCTCGGATATGTCACGTATTCTCAAAGAAGCCGAAATTGTACTGGAAACCGGGGAAACGGTTCGTTTGCGAAACGAGGAGATGGAATATGCTTACCGTCATTCGCTGCTTCATTCGCGTCCGGGCATCGTCACGGAAGCCGTACTTGAGATGAGGCCGGGCGACCGGAAATCGATCGAGGCCGTTTATGCCGCGAACAAGGAACGCAGGCTGAAAACGCAGCCGCTGCATCTGGCCAGCGCCGGAAGCACGTTCCGCAATCCGGAAGGTCATTATGCGGCGAAGCTGATCGAGGAGGCCGGACTTAAGGGGTACCGTGTCGGCGGAGCGGAAGTGTCGCCGCTGCATGCCAACTTCATTATTAATACCGGCGGCGCGACAGCGAATGACGTGTTGGGGCTGATGGAGCACATCAAGCAAACGGTGAACGATACATTCGGAGTGAAGCTCATTCCGGAAGTGTTGTTCGTAGGCGAGCCATAAAACGAACAGAACGTTTCCCCGGCCTTTCGGACGCAGGCTTTCGGGAGGGTATATACATTGGAGAAGCTGGTTATCGAAGGCGGGGTACCATTATCGGGCAGCGTCTCGATTCATGGCGCCAAAAATGCGGCTTTGCCGATTCTTGCGGCGTGTACGATGGCGCCGGGCGTGCACCGGATCGGGAACGTGCCGGATTTGCTGGATATTCACGTCATGCTGGACATTTTGCGCGCCTTGGGATGCAAAGCGGAGCTTGCGGGAGATGTCGTCTCGCTGGAAACTTCGCTGGCTAACACCTCGCATGTTCCCGAAGAACTGATGAAGCAGATGAGGTCTTCGATCTTTTTGATGGGGCCGCTGCTCTCCCGCTTCGGTCAAGTCCAGGTTTATCAGCCGGGCGGCTGCGCGATCGGGGAGCGCAAAATCGATTTGCACCTGAAGGGGCTTCAGGCGCTCGGGGCGACGATCGAAGAGTCGGGCCATATGATTACGTGCCGCGCGGACCGGTTAAAAGGGGCGGACATTACGCTCGATTATCCGAGCGTCGGCGCTACGGAAAATATAATGATGGCCGCGGCGCTCGCAGAAGGCATTACGACGATATCGGGCGCGGCCCGCGAGCCGGAAATTCAAGATTTGCAGCATTTCTTGAACGCGATGGGCGCGAACATGATCGGCGCGGGCACGGACACGATCACGATCGAAGGGGTCGATCGGCTGCTCCCCCGGGCGTACCGGATCATCCCGGACCGGATCGTGACGGGAACGCTTATGGTTGCCGCTGCGGTAACGAGAGGCAGCGTTACGCTCGAGAACGTGTGCCCGGCCCATCTGACGAGCGTCATCCACGTTCTGAAACGCGCGGGTGTTCAAATCTCGGCCCGCGATGATATAATGACCGTAAGCAATGCCTCGCGGCCGAAAGCCGTGGAGAGAGTCATCACTTCGCCTTATCCTTCTTTTCCGACCGATCTTCAAGCGCAGATGATGGTATTTCTGGCGCTTGCCGAAGGCACGAGCGTCATCAAGGAAACGGTGTTCGAGGGACGTTTCAAGCATGTCGACGAATTGGCCCGCATGGGTGCGGATATCCGTGTCGATCACAGCAGCGCGTATATTCACGGCGTGTCGCGATTGTACGGGGCTACGGTCGAAGCGACGGATTTGCGGGCGGGCGCCGCGCTTGTGATCGCGGGTCTTGCCGCCAGCGGCAAAACGGTCGTTGAGCAGGTGCATCATATCGATCGCGGATATGACCGGATCGAACGCATATTCGAGCGGCTCGGCGCCAAAATCGAACGTTATATTCCGATACGTCAGTTAAAAGTGCCGTAAACTAACGACGCATATTTCGCCCGAAAGGTCCCCTTCTTGCTTAAGGAAGGGGATGTACGGCGTTCCAATACCGTGTTAGTACGAAATGGAGGGGTAAAGCTCTTGCAAGAAAGAATGCCCGTGCTCCGCGAAGAGAAACCAAGATCCCGCAGCAGCCGCAAACTAATCTATTTCCTGCTGCTGTTATTCGTAACGCTGCTGGCCGTTCTGTTCTTCCGTTCCTCCTTAAGCAAAATCGCCAGTATCGACATCGCTGGCAACAAAGTGCTGACGGCCGAGGAAATCGGACAAGCCGCCGCGATCGCCATCGGAGATAACTTTTTCGGCTTCCGTTCCGCAGCCGTCGAAAAGCGGGTTCATGAGCTGCCCGCCATCGAAAACGTAAAAGTAAGCAAAAAGTTTCCAGGCACGCTTCGCATTACTGTTGAGGAATATCCGCAGGTAGCTTTTCAGATCCGGCCTACGGGCGAAAAGGAAATGCTGCTGTCGAACGGACTGGTGCTGCCGGTGACCGACAAGCATGTAGTCGTGGACAAGCCGATCTTGTCCGGCTGGAGGGAGGACGACCCATGGAAAAAGACGCTGTGCGAAACGCTGCGCCGCATATCGGATAAAATGCTGGCCGAAATATCCGAGATCCGGCCTTCGCCGACGAATACATACGAGGACAAAATCAAGATGTATACCCGGTCCCAGTTCGAGGTGTATACAACGGTCACTTATTTGCCTTCCAAAATCCAATACCTCGAAGAGATGATCGACCAGATGGCGGACAAGGAGACCGATTCCGGCGTGCTGGAGCTGCTGGAGGCCAATACCCATATTCCGTTCGAGCTGTATTACGGCAAGCCGCAGGATACGGATGCGAAAAAGAACGGCTCCGCCGCCGGCGGACAAAAAACAGGTTCGTCGGACCAGCAAAAAAAAGGGAACTGAGTCGAATGATGTAAGGGAAGACCGCTTTCGCCGAGCGGATGACGAGCCGTTCCCTTCCATCTCGGCCATCGTTCGAAAGAGGCGAGTCTTATGCCTCTTTTTGCCGTGTTTACTTATAGGTTTGGGTCCAGCAGCCTATGAAAAAATACTACTCATTCGTTATAAGAAATGATAGAATTATAATTATGGGATCGTATAGGCTCCTTTAGGCAATCCATGCAGATTGGCAACGATTGGATGGCTTCCAAAGGTAAAAAAATTGTGAAAAAAAGAGGGAAACTATAAACCGTGTGGAATATGTACAAAGGTGTTTTATATATGATCGCCAACCATAAGGAATACGTAGGAGGTGCCAAAGGTTGAGCAGCAATGACATCATTGTGAGTCTGGACATCGGTACGTCCAAAGTGAGAGCGATTATCGGCGAACTGAATAACGGCGCCATTAATATAGTGGGGGTCGGTTCGGCCGACTCGGAAGGCATACGCAAGGGAGCCATCGTTGATATCGATCAGACCGTTCAATCGATTCGCGGCGCGATCGATCACGCCGAACGGATGGTTGGGATTCAAATATCGGAAGTGTATGTCGGCATAGCCGGTAATCATATCGCTTTGCAGACGAGCCATGGAGTAGTCGCGGTTTCGAACGAAGACCGCGAAATCGGGGAAGAAGACATCGAACGCGTATTGCAGGCTGCAAAAGTTATAGCGCTTCCTCCCGAGAGGGAAATTATTGGCGTCGTGCCGAAGCAATACGTCGTTGACGGCTTGGAGGGTATTCAGGATCCTAGAGGCATGATCGGCGTTAGGCTGGAAGTGGAAGCCACGATCATCACCGGCGCAAAAACGTCCAATCATAATTTGCTCCGCTGCGTAGAGAAGTCGGGACTTCGCGTATCGGGCGTCGTTCTCATGGCGCTGGCCTCCGGGCAACTCGCTTTATCCAAGGACGAGAAAACAGTAGGAACCGTACTCGTCGACATCGGCGCGGGCGCGATTACGATTGCCGTATTCGAGGAAGGCAGCCTGTGCGCGACCTCGACGCTGCCGATCGGCGGAGAGTACATAACGAACGATATTTCGATCGGCCTCCGCACCCAGCTCGACATTGCGGAGAAGATCAAGCTCAAATTCGGCTGCGCGATCGTCGAGGATGCGGCCGCCGATCAGGTATTCAAGGTGAACCGGATCGGCAGCAACGTCGACAAGGAGTTCTCCCAGATCGACCTGGCGCAAATTATTGAACCGAGAGTTCAAGAAATTTTTCAACTGGTCCGTGCCGAAGTGCAGCGCATGGGATATGTCGATATTCCGGGGGGGTACGTGCTGACCGGCGGCTCCATGTCGATGCCGGGCATGCTGGAAATTGCCCAGGCCGAGCTGGAGAATTCGGTTCGGCTGGCGGTTCCCGATTTTATCGGGGTGCGCGATCCCGCCTATACGAGCGGCGTCGGCATCGTTCATTTCGTCTCCAAGTATGCGCGTCAGCGTCCTGGCGGGGCAACAGTCAAGAAGCTTCCGACCGTTTCCAACAAAAAGCCTTCCAAAGACCATAATAAACCCGGACTGTTTGAGCGAATCAAAAACTATTTAAGTGAGTTCATTTAACTCTCGCTGCAAAACGAACACGAGCACCCCGAGGAGGATAAAACGTTTATGTTTGAAATCGATGTGGAGTTAGAATCGCTGGCCAAAATCAAGGTAATCGGCGTCGGCGGCGGCGGGAGTAACGCGGTTAATCGAATGATCGAATTCGGCCTGAAGGGCGTGGAGTTCATAACGGCCAATACGGACGCGCAAGCGCTGCAGACGGCAAAATCCGACATTAAGGTGCAGCTCGGCGAGAAATTGACTCGGGGTCTGGGCGCCGGAGCGAATCCCGAAGTGGGTAAAAAGGCGGCTGAAGAATCGCGAGACTTGATCGTTAATGCGCTGCGCGGCGCCGATATGGTGTTCGTCACCGCCGGAATGGGCGGGGGAACGGGAACCGGAGCGGCTCCGGTTATCGCGGAAATCGCCAAAGAATGCGGGGCTTTGACCGTTGGTGTCGTTACCCGGCCGTTTACGTTCGAAGGACGCAAGCGCGCGAACCAAGCCGAACAAGGCATTCTCGCTTTCAAAGAAAAAGTGGACACGCTTATCGTCATTCCGAACGATCGGCTGCTCGAAATTATCGACAAGAAAACGCCGATGCTCGAGGCGTTCCGCCAAGCGGACAACGTGCTTCACCAAGGCGTTAAAGGCATTTCCGACTTGATCGCGGTACCAACCCTTATCAACCTCGACTTTGCCGACGTCAAGACGATTATGACCGAACGCGGCTCCGCCTTGATGGGCATCGGCATCGCCACGGGCGAAAACCGTGCGGCCGAAGCGGCCAAAAAGGCGATTATGAGCCCGCTTCTGGAAACGTCGATCGACGGCGCGCGGGGCGTTCTCATGAACATTACAGGCGGCGCCAACCTAAGCTTGTACGAAGTCAACGAGGCGGCCGACATCGTCGCTTCCGCGTCCGATCCGGAAGTGAATATGATATTCGGCGCCGGTATCGACGACAAGTTGACCGAAGAGATTATGGTTACCGTAATCGCAACCGGTTTCGAGCATCGACCAGCGCAAACGCAGCCCCAGCGGCGCGGCGGAGCGCCCGGTGCAAGCGGCGGTGAAGTCGCCGACAAAGCTGCTACCGGAGGCGTACGTCCTTTCGGCAGCCAGCCGGCGGGCGACCAGCTCGACATACCGACGTTTTTGCGCAATCGCGGCAAAAACAATCCGACAGGCCGTTAATAACATTCATTCTGCAAACCAGACAATTCCATTAAACCGGGGTTGTCTTTTTTGCGTTTTCCGACTTTTCACGCGGTGCAAAAGCGACTAAAGGCGTAACCGATTCGCTAAAAAAAGACGCTGAAGGATGACAAGTTTAGACAGACTTTGAAATATGCTTACTATATACTAAAAACAATTTCACGGAAAAGAGACGTTCGTATCTAGCAGATGAACTTCGGGTAACTTTTGCCGGTGCGCTTCAGCGATATCGTCGCGATAGTCCGATTGTGTGCAGGCGGGAGGAGCGAGAGTGGTCGTTTATCTGGATCTGATCTTCCTGGCCAATCTGCTGATTGACGGTGCGATCCTGTCCGTCACGGCGCGTATTCGTCACGTCCGGCCAAGCCTGTGGCGAATACTCGCATCGGCAACGCTTGGCGCTTCTTACGTCGTTATGATGCTTTTGCCGTCTTTATCTTTTATGTTTACGTTCGCCGTGAAATGCTTATTTTCCGCTGCCATGATTGTGATCGCTTTCGGCTTTGGCGGTTTGCAGCATTTTTTGCGCAACCTGGGCACGTTTTATTTAGTCAGCTTTGCCGTCGCGGGGGGCCTGTTCGGCATTCATTATTTCATGGAATCGCCCGGCGAGGTCATGAACGGCATACTCGTGACGAGCTCGGGAGGGATCGCTCACCGAATCCAGATCGGCTTCTGGTTTGTTGTCCTAGCGTTTGCGCCGCTCCTCTGGATGTTCAAGACCGTATTTACAAGTGCGAAGCGGCGGAAAGAAATGACCCATTATTTGGCCGAGGTGCGCATCCGGATTAACGATTGCGAGACGGTGTGCACCGGTCTGATCGATACGGGGAATCAGTTGTACGACCCGCTGACGCGAACGCCGGTTATGGTTGTCGAGGCAGCGCAGTGGAGCGACGTTTTACCTGAATCGTGGATGAACCGGATTAAACGGAGCGAAGTCGATCAGCTTGTGGCGGGCATCGGGGAGGATTCATTTATCTGGCAGGACCGGCTACGACTTATTCCTTACCGGGGGGTGAACCGCGGAACGCAATTCATGCTGGCGCTTAAGCCCGACAAGGTGGTGATCGTCCGTAACGAGACGGAAATCGTAAACGAGAAGGTGTTGGTCGGTCTGGACGGCGGCAAGCTGTGTGCCGACGGGTCGTATCAGGCGATCATTCATCCGACTCTAGCCGAACTGGAAGCCTGAGCCGGGCGAATCGGGCTTGGGGGATAATCTTACGACTGCGACAAAGCCAGCTTTTCTGAGAAAAGCTCAGAGTATGCTTACGAGGCCAGCTTTTCTGCGAAAAGCTCGGTTCATGCTTAGGAAGCTAGCTTTTCTGCGAAAAGCTCTTAGGAGGGTAACGACATGCTGCTCAAATGGAAACTGTTCGCACAATTGCTCTATTACCGGCTGCTCTTCCTGCTCGGACTGAAAAGCGACGAAATCTATTATATCGGCGGGAGCGAGGCGCTGCCTCCGCCGCTCACGAGGGAAGAAGAGGAGTATTTGCTCGGCAAGCTGCCCTCGGGAGACGCGGCCATACGCGCCATGCTGATCGAGCGAAATTTGCGGCTTGTCGTATACATAGCCCGGAAGTTTGAAAATACCGGTATCAATATCGAGGATCTCGTTTCGATCGGGGCTATCGGATTGATCAAAGCGGTTAATACATTCGATCCCGAGAAGAAGATCAAGCTGGCCACCTACGCATCGCGGTGCATCGAGAACGAAATCCTGATGTATTTGCGGCGTAACAGCAAGGTTCGGACGGAGGTGTCGTTCGACGAACCGCTCAATATCGACTGGGACGGAAACGAGCTGCTGCTGTCGGACGTGCTAGGTACGGAGAACGATACGATCTACCGCAATATCGAGGAGCAGGTCGACCGCAAGCTGCTGCACAAGGCGCTCGACAAATTGACAGAGCGGGAAAGAATCATAATGGAACTCAGGTTCGGCCTGCAGGACGGGGAAGAAAAGACGCAAAAGGACGTCGCCGATATGCTCGGCATTTCCCAGTCGTACATTTCGCGTCTCGAGAAACGGATTATCAAAAGGCTGCGCAAAGAATTCAATAAAATGGTGTAGCGGGAGAGAAGCGTTGGTGCTTCTCTTTTTCGCCTCAAGGGAACTTTTATTTTGTAAATGGCACTGTTACGCAGAGTAGGCTGTAAGCGTTTACTGCCATGGTTGGCGAACGGTTGTTCCTGCCGGACTGCGCATAAAAAAAACTCCCTCGGAGATAATTAACAGTAATGTTTCTCCTTGGGAGGTATTCACGTTGACCCGAAACAAAGTCGAAATCTGTGGTGTTGATACTTCGAAACTGCCTGTTCTGTCCAACGCGGAAATGCGTGAATTGTTCGTACAGCTTCAGACGAGAAACGAACGAGCAGCAAGAGAGAAATTGGTTAACGGCAACTTGCGGCTGGTGCTGAGCGTCATCCAGCGCTTCAATAACCGGGGCGAATTTGTCGACGACTTGTTTCAGGTAGGATGCATCGGCCTCATGAAAGCTATCGACAATTTCGATTTGAGCCAAAATGTCAAATTTTCAACGTATGCGGTACCGATGATCATCGGTGAAATACGCCGTTATTTGCGCGACAACAATCCGATCCGGGTATCCCGTTCGCTGCGCGACATTGCCTATAAGGCGCTGCAAGTCCGCGACCAGCTAACGAATTCGAACTCCCGCGAGCCGACGGTATACGAAATTTCCGAGGCTCTGAACGTGCCGAAGGAAGATGTCGTGTTCGCGCTCGATGCGATTCAGGACCCGGTATCGTTATTCGAACCTATATATCACGACGGCGGAGATCCGATTTATGTAATGGATCAGATTAGCGACGAGCGCAACAAGGACATCTCGTGGATCGAAGGAATCGCGCTTCGGGAAGCCATGCGCAAGCTGAACGATCGCGAGAAAATGATTTTATCGATGCGTTTTTTCGAAGGGAAGACGCAGATGGAGGTGGCCGACGAAATCGGCATTTCGCAGGCGCAAGTGTCCCGTCTGGAAAAGTCGGCCATATCGCAAATGCAGAAACATGTAAAAACGTAAGGGCTTGTGCCGCTCCGTGTAGCGGCCGGTCCAAGCGACAAGCGCTAAAGCCGCCGCTGACTTTCATGAGTCGGGCGGCTTTTTTGGGCGTAAGCCTATATTCATTAGTCGGGAAACTCCGGTACAAGCATGAACAATTTACGGCTCGTCCCCCCGAAGTAACAGGACATTTTGCCGCTGGGCGACATATAATAAACAGAGCGAAGCGGCTCCAAATTTTGCGATTCGTGGTGATCCGCCTTGAAAATATCCGATTTTCAATCCAAAGACGTCATCAATATCGTCGATGGCAAAAGGCTGGGCCAAATCAGCGATTTGGAGCTGGATTTGCGCCAAGGCCGCATCGATGCGATTGTCGTGCCGAATCAGAGCAAGTTCTTTGGCATGTTCGGCGGTGGAGCCGACGTCGTCATCCCGTGGCGCAATATTGTGAAAATCGGTATGGACGTCGTGCTTGTAAAGCTGGACGAAGCAAAGACATACCGTGTAGAGAATGAGGGCGAGTCCGCGGTCGAGTACAAGCGAAATTATTAACGGTATGGTTACGGAAGCTGCGGCACGACGTTGCTGCGGCTTCTTACTGTCTGGCGGGGGCTATGTGGTATACTGAAGGCGAGAGGAGTGGAAGCGCATGGAGCCGTTTGAATGGTCGGGCTCGCCGGGACAGCCGGGCCGCCTGCATATAAGACGCTGGGAACGGGAGTTTCCCGGAGTCAGCGCAGGAATGACGACGCGAATCGGCGGTGTTAGCGAGGGCGATTACGATTCGCTGAATTGCGCGCTGCACATTCAGGATCGGCCCGAGTTGGTGATCGAAAACCGGAGAAGGCTTGCAGAGACGCTCGGCGTTCCGTTCGAGGCATGGACCTGTGGGGAACAGGTTCACGACCGTAAAGTAGCGGTAGTCACCGGCAACGATCGCGGAAGAGGGCGGTTTACGCGAGAAGATGCGTTTGCGGATACGGATGCGCTCGTAACGGATGAACCGGGAATATGGCTGGCTTCCTTTTATGCCGATTGTGTGCCGCTGTACTTTATCGACCCCGTTCGCCGCGCCATCGGTCTGGCACATGCCGGGTGGAAAGGCACGGTGCTGCAAATCGCACAAGCTGCGATCTCTGTGATGGGAGAAGCTTTCGGCTCGAAGCCGGAGCACATCCATACGGCCATCGGTCCCTCCATTGGTTCATGCTGCTACGAAGTGGATTATAGAGTAATTGAGCGGATTGATGCTTGCATGGACGAGCTTGGACTGGACGAAGAGGAGCGCCGGTGGGTATATACGCTGCGGGGCGACGGCAAAGCGCTGCTCGGGTTGCAAGAAATGAACAGACAAATTATGATAAAAGCAGGAATATTGCCGATGCATATCGAAATGTGTGGGATGTGCACCAGCTGTCGCACCGATCTGTTCTACTCCCACCGGAAAGAAAACGGATCAACGGGCCGTATGGCGTCCTGGATCGGGCTGGATCTGTAACCGCGCATTTGCTCGGCGAAGATAATGGAAAGGATTGTGCTAAAGTCTTGAGTATCGAACAGCGAATACGCGAGGTCGAAGCGCGAATTGCCGCGGCATGCTCGCGTTGCGGTCGAAGTCGCGAAGACGTAAACGTAATCGCCGTCACCAAATACGTATCGGTCGATACGGCCAGGGAAGCGGTGGAGTGCGGACAACGTCATGTAGGGGAAAATCGGTGGCAGGATGCCGAAGCGAAGTGGCTCTCCATTGGCTCTGCGGCCGTCTGGCATTTTATCGGCCATCTGCAAACCAATAAAGTAAAGGACATCGTCGGCAAGTTTACGTACGTCCATTCGCTGGACAGGCTGTCTCTTGCTAAGGAGCTCGACCGTCAAGCGGCAAAGAGCGGCGCGGCGATCGACTGCTTTATTCAAGTGAACGTCTCCGGCGAAGAAACGAAGTACGGACTCGCTCCCGACCAGCTTCTTCCGTTCGCGGAACAGCTTCGCGATTATCCGCATTTGCGCATAATCGGTCTCATGACGATGGCGCCGTATGAGACGGAAGCGGAAGAGACAAGACCGGTGTTCCGGGGACTGAGGGAACTCAGGGACAACCTGAATCGGACAGGCGCGCTCGGTTATGCCGTAGAGCATCTTTCGATGGGGATGTCGAACGACTTCGAGGTTGCCATCGAGGAAGGAGCCACCTGGATCCGTCTCGGAACAGTGCTTGTCGGCAAGGAAAGCTGACGATCGTGCGAATCCTGCTCATGAATAAAACTTGAATGAACGGAAAAGGTTTGAAACCGATCATGAAGGAGGAAAATCGTAATGGGAGTTATGAATCGTTTTTTGAACTTTGTCGGTCTGCAGGACGAGGAAGAAGTCGTCGAGCGCGAGACACGTCAAAGTCAGCAAATCGATGAACCGGAGGAACATGAAACCGTTCCGGCGGATGCACGTAAAACAAATAAGGGGAATATCGTCAGCATCCATTCGCAGCGGAACGTTCGAGTCGTGCTGAACGAACCGCGCTCCTATGAGGAGACGCAGGAAATTGCCGATCATCTGCGGTCGCGGCGACCCGTGGTCGTTAATCTCCAGCGCGTCCGGACGGAGCAGGCGATTCGGATCGTCGACTTTTTAAGCGGTACCGTATATGCTTTGAACGGCGGCATTACGAAGATTGGACCGAACATTTTCCTCTGCACCCCCGAATCGATTGAAATTCAGGGTGCCATTTCCGAAATGCTGCATGATCAGGACGAATATATTCGATGAGGTGAATGTTTTTGAGTAATGCTGTGATCTCTAACATTATCGGGTATATAGGCAATGTCGGCACGGTATATATGTACCTTGTCATTGCTTATGTGCTGCTGTCCTGGCTGCCCAATGCACGGGACAGCTTTATCGGTGAAATTCTCGGCAAGTTGGTCGAGCCGTATTTATCGCTATTTCGCCGATTTATTCCGCCGATCGGCGGCATGATCGACATTTCGCCGATTATTGCACTGATCGCTCTGCGCTTCGTCATTTACGGGCTGCAGACGGTTATTGCTTATGTACTGAACGCTTTCGGGTGATGCACGGATGACGTCTAATATTTACACACATTTTCATCCGGATGAGCACCGTTTTGTCGACAAAGCCGAGGAATGGATCACGCGAGCCGCCATGTTTCACACGGTGAAGCTGACCGACTTTCTTGATCCGCGGCAAGCGTTCATCGTGCAGTCGCTCGCGAATCGGGCCGAGGGCGTTCGCATCCGGTTTGACGGCGGATACGAGCAGGCCGAGCGCAGGCGCATCCTAATCGCTCCGGACTACCGGGACACGGAATCGGAGGATACGGGAATCGGCCTGCTGTCCGTCACCTCGGACGATACGCGGTTTTCCCGGCTTGATCACGGCGATTTCTTGGGCTCCTTGCTCGGAGTCGGCATCAAACGCGACAAGCTGGGCGACATCCTCGTTCACGACGATTGCTGTCACGCCATCGTGGCTAGCGAAATCATCGATTATGTCCACCTCCATCTGCGGCAGGTCCACCGCGTCAACGTGTTAACCGAGACGATCCCGCTAAGCAAGCTCCGTAGCGCCATTCCGACGCTTGAGGAGATGAACTTGACGGTCGCTTCTCTCCGGCTTGACGGCATCGTAAGCGATGTGTACCGGTTAAGCCGGTCCAAAGTACTCGATCCGATCAAATCGGGAAGGTGCAAAGTGAACTGGAAGCCGGAGGAGGATCCCTCGAAGCAGCTTCGCGAAGGCGATGTGATTTCGTTCCAGGGATTCGGGCGTTTCAAGCTTGTCGAAGTGGAGGGCGAAACGAAAAAAGGCAGAATTCGATTGAAGATTGGCAAATTCGTGTAAGTCGTTGCAGGATTTTCGTTATACCCGTCGAACCTTGTACAAGGGCTGTATAACGTAATGCTGTCAATACATACAGGAGGTGAGCCAATGCCTTTGACGCCATTGGACATACATAATAAAGAATTCAGCCGCCGTCTTCGCGGATACGACGAAGATGCCGTTAATGAATTTCTCGATCAAGTTATCAAAGATTTCGAAATGTACTTACGTGAGAACAAGGAGCTTCAAAATCAAGTGGCGGCTCTTCAGGAGCGGCTTGATCACTTTTCCACAATCGAGGAAACGCTAAGCAAGACGATTATCGTTGCCCAGGAAGCGGCGGACGAGCTTCGCAGCAATTCGAAAAAGGAAGCGCAGCTTATCATTAAAGAAGCGGAGAAAAATGCGGATCGGATCATTAACGAATCGCTCGTTAAAGCCCGCAAAATCGCACTCGAAACCGAGGAGCTCAAAAAACAGGCGACTATATACCGCACCCGCTTCCGGACTCTGATCGAAGCTCAGCTCGAACTGCTCGCCAGCGATCAATGGGATACGCTCGAAGAATCGCGAGAGGACGGGTAGTGACCTTGCGCCATGCGAGAACGACCTCTCGTCCGATTCGGACAAGAGGTTATTTTTGTTTGTACGTGATTGTTTGTCCATGACATTCTGATCTTTCGTATTGGCGATAGCGCTTCAGGTTATAACTAAAGGGATGCAAATCCGTGTTGTAAGGGTATATTTCATGGAGAGCCGAATTATTCGGGTCTCCATGAATTTATTTCCCGACCGATGTGAGGAGGTCACAGTAGGATGCCGGATCAGGACAAAAACAACCAAAACAAAAACGGAACGGATCAAACTTCGTACAATCAGTTGAACGAGCGGCTGACGAAAATCGCGGATCAGATGGAAAAAACGCAAATTGCCGATTACGTCCTGCTGCTCAACCGTCCCGCCCGACTGATCTTTATCAATCTGTACTCGGGAATCGCGCGCGGAGTCGGAATCGCTATCGGCTTTACAGTGTTTGCCGCAACGATATTATACCTTTTGCGCTTGCTCGGAGCATTGAATTTGCCGATTATCGGCGACTTTATAGCAGATATCGTGAAGATTGTACAGGTTCAGCTGGAAGGCCGGGCGTATTAAGACGATGATTCGTCTTGGTCGCCGGCCAAGTAGGAATCGGGCTCGAGCAGCGGCTCGCCTTCGCCATGCTCCATATATTCGCGGTACTGGCGGTTTCGCACGATCGACACGTGGTTGCCGAACAGATCAGTAGCGACAAAGCTTTCGTAAGGCTCGACAAAGCCGACGTTTTCGTCCGATTCGATATACATCGAATCGTAGTCGTGTACTTCCCGGCTTTCGGCCATAGCGGGGCTGTCCGAGTTGCCCCAGCTTTCGACGGTTTGCCAGGCGTCCTCGCCGTCGAACTCCGTTTCGGTTTCCCGTTCGTCGAGGCTGGAGCGGCCGAACGGCGGCTCGAGAACGAATTCCTCAACCGGTCTTCGCTGAGACAGCTCCCGGTCCGGCACGTGCTCGAAGCAGTATTCCGTTTCCGGCATCGCTTGCAGCCGTTCGATGGGAATCGGTTTCCCGCAAACGCCGCAGCGGCCGTACGTGCCTTCGTTCATGCGCTCTAGAGCATTGGAAATATCTTCGAGCCGATGCTCTTCGTGCTCGTTCAGTGCAATGTCCTTTCCGCGCTCGAACACTTCCGAGCCGAGATCGGCCGGATGATTGTCGTAAGCGGACAGCTCGCCTGTGGTGGAGCGGAGCGAATCCGCCGAGCCGAAATGATCGCTGCGCGCTAGCATCCGTTCGATGGTTTGCCGTTCGCGCTCGAGCGTGTCGCGCAAGAGGTCCAGTTGTTCGTTTGTCAGTGGGTTCATACGGCTGCAAGCTCCTTTCCGTGTCGATACGATTTCAGTATCGCTTAGGTACTTTTATCGTTAGCCAGACCGGTCCGAAATATAAGAACCAACATTTCCATGATCGCGACAGGCGAGGGCCGAGCTCCTTCGGCGGGCTGCCGCTTATATTGGACGGGCGCCCGAAGCCTGTGCTACAATGCGAGTTGTGCGAAACCATTCGTCGCTTAGGGGGATTTCGATTGATTTATTACGTTGTCGCGATTATCGTATTTATTTTGGATCAGGTCGCCAAGCGGCTTATTGTCGTTTATATGACGGAAGGCGAATCCATATCGGTCATCGGCGATTTTTTCCGGCTGACGTCTCACCGCAACCGAGGAGCCGCATTTGGCATTTTACAGGAACAGCGCTGGTTTTTTATTGTCGCTACGACTGTGATTGTGGTCGGCATTATTTGGTATCTGCAAAAGCTGCGCAAAGACAGTTCGAAGACGCTGCTTAAGACCGCTTTGAGCTTGCTGCTTGGCGGAGCTTTCGGCAATTTTATCGATCGCGCCTTGTTCGGCGAAGTTGTGGATTTCCTGCATTTCCATTTTGTGTTTTCCCTGTTCGGTTGGGATGTCGATTATAATTTTGCGATTTTCAATTTGGCCGATTCGGGGATTGTAATCGGAGTGGCGCTTATTTTCCTAGATTCGCTGCTTACTTGGCGCAAAGAAAGAAGAGGTCTCGTTCATGAGCAAGAAGAAGCTCACTAAGGAAGTAACCTATACGGAAACGATCGTACGCGATGAGGAAACAGAGGACATCTACGAAGATTCGTTCGACGCGTCCGTCACGCAGTGGCATATAGATGAATCGCAAGCGGGAGAACGTATCGATAAATATGCAGCGGAGGCGGTACAGGACGACACCGTGTCCCGTTCCCAGATCCAGCAATGGATTCGAAGCGGGGACATTACGGTGAACGGTTTGGCTGTCAAGCCTAATTACAAACTGGCGGCTGGCGATATCGTAGCGCTGACGATTCCGGAGCCGGTAGAGGTCGCAATCGCAGGGGAACCAATCCCGCTGGACATTGTGTATGAAGACAGCGATGTTATCGTCGTCAACAAGCCGCGCGGCATGGTTGTGCATCCGGCGCCGGGCCATTATTCGGGTACGCTCGTCAACGCGCTGCTGTATCACTGCAAAGATCTGTCCGGCATTAACGGGGTGCTGCGTCCCGGCATCGTCCATCGCATCGATAAAGACACGTCGGGGCTGCTCATGGCGGCCAAAAACGACAAAGCTCATCTATCGCTGGCAGCCCAGCTCAAAGCCCATACTGTAACGCGCAAATATACAGCTGTCGTACATGGCAAAGTGGAGCACGATCAGGGGACCATCGACGCTCCGATCGGCCGCGATCCGGGCGACCGCAAAAAATATATGGTTACCGACAAAAACGCCAAACATGCGGTAACGCATTTTATCGTCACGGATCGTCTGTCCGACTATACGGTTATGCAGCTTAAGCTGGAAACGGGACGTACGCATCAAATTCGCGTTCATATGAAATATATCGGCCACCCGCTTGTAGGCGATCCGGTGTACGGGCGCAGCAAAGGCAATCCGATCGAAGGCCAGGCGCTTCATGCGCAGGTGCTCGGCTTCGTTCACCCGTCGACAGGGGAAACTCTCGAATTCGAGGCGGCGATACCGGACGATATGAAGTTTTTGCTGGAAGTGCTTAAAACGCTGTAATCAAAGGGAGAGTAAGCGCGTGGAGCATCTCGTCAATTCCGAAGTAAAGCAGATTCAAATATCCGGTATCCGCAAAATGTCCAATCTGGTGGCGACTTACCCGGATGCGCTGACGCTGACGATCGGCCAGCCGGATTTTCCGACTCCAGCCCATATCGTGGAAGCGGGCAAACGAGCGCTGGACGAGAATAGAACGCTGTACACGGCAAATGCGGGACTGCCTCAGCTGCGAAAGGCGGCGGCCGACTTCGTAAGCGGCAAGTATGGCTTGTCTTACGATCCGGAGCAGGAGGTCATCGTTACGGCCGGAGCCAGTCAAGCGCTGGATATTACGCTGCGGACGATTATCGGACCCGGCTGCGAGGTGCTCATCCCCGGACCGATCTATCCGGGCTATGAGCCGATTATCCGGATGTGCGGAGGTACCTCCGTGTACGTCGATACGAGACAGTCCGGCTTTCAGATGACCGCCGAGTTAATCGCCGCCAAGCTGACGGAGCGTACGCGGGCGATCATCCTGTGCTATCCGTCCAATCCGACGGGACGAGTGATGAGCGAGAATCAGCTGACGCAAGTGGCGGAGCTGCTGCGGGGCAAGCCGGTGTTTATCATCTCCGATGAAATCTATAGCGAGCTTGTATACGACCAGCCGCATCGTTCCATTGCCGCTTTACCGGGCATGAAGGAGCAGACGATCGTCATCAACGGCTTATCGAAATCGCATTCGATGACCGGCTGGCGGATCGGATTTACATTCGCCCCGGCTTCTATCTCGAAGCATATGCTCAAGGTGCATCAGTATAACGTGACGTGCGCCAGCTCGATTAGCCAATACGCGGCCATCGAAGCGCTGACCGCCGGACGGGACGATGCGGAGCCGATGAAGCGGGAGTACAAGGCGAGAAGAGACTTCGTATACGACCGTCTTATGCGGATCGGCCTGAAGGCGGAGAAGCCGGAGAAGCCGGAGGGCGCGTTTTATTTGTTCCCGTCTATCGGGCAGTTTGGCTTAAGCTCGCAGCAGTTTGCGATGAAGCTTCTGGACGAAGAGCGGGTAGCCGTTGTGCCGGGGGATGCCTTCTCCGAATATGGCGAAGGGTATGTGCGCATCTCGTATGCTTATTCGATGGACGTGCTGAAGAAGGCTATGGATCGGCTGGAAAAGTTCGTGTCGCGGCTCGGGTCATAATTATTTTTGCAAGTATTCATTTCCCTGCAACCTTTTAGCCGGGGCTTGCGTTTCAAAGGTTGGTAAAACATTCTTTGGAAAGAAGGGGAAATGAATATGCTAAGTGTTCGAAGCAAAAAATGGTTAATTTCCGGAGTGGCGGCGATGGCTCTGACGACGGTGCTTTATGTGCAAAACGCCCCAAGCTTCAGTCCCGGAAAAGTATATGCCGCGGAGCAGTCCGTAGCCGTGCAAAATGTCATTACCGTGACGGGGCAAGGCGAAATGACGATTTCTCCGGACGTCGCTTATGTCAGCCTCGGCATTCGTACGGAGGCGGAAACGGCCAAGGATGCTCAGGCGGCCAATGCAGCGGCTTACGAGAAGCTGCGCGCTGTGTTGTTCGACAAGTACAAGCTGGCGGCCAAAGACGTACAAACATCGGGCTTCCGCGTGCAGCCGGAGTATTCGTACACCGAGCGCGATCCGAAGATCAAGGGATACAGCGCTACGCAAATGCTGCAAGTAACGTATCGCGATCTCGATAATCTCGGGACGTTCCTAGATGCGGCTTCGGCTGCGGGCGCGAATCAGATCGAAGGCGTTCGCTTCAGCACGGAAAAAGGACAGGAGTACGAGCTGCAAGTGATCCAGAAAGCGATGGATAACGCCAAGGCGAAGGCCGACGCCATCGCGAAGTATGCGGGCAAGGAAATCAAAAGTATCGTCGCGGTTAATCAAGGCGGCGGCGTAGCGGTTCCGTCGCAGTACAGCAACATCGCCTTAATGGAAGCGAAGTCGGCGGCCATGGACGCGGCGGGTTCGCCTACGAGCATCTCGACGGGCGAGCTGAAGGTGACCACGAACGTAACGGTGCAGTATCAGTTCTAGTTTTGAAAACAAACTGCTACTTAGAGTCTTCGTCCAGCGATGGACGGAGGCTTTTTCGTTTGTTTGGTCTTTTTTCCGGGGAAGGAAGGGTTTCGGACGGTCAGGAAGAATGATTTAGGGTGAAAGGCCATTTACATTCCAGAAAAGGTGGACGTGATGAAAAACAAGCTGCAAGGACTCGTAATGGGACTTATCGTCGGCGTGCTGCTGTCGTTTACGGTGGCGCAGGCGAGCGGAGGCACCCCCATTGAGGTGTATGTCAAAGATTTTATTTTCAAAATCAATGGCGTGGAGAAAAAGCCGGAGCAGGAGAGCTTTATTTACAATGGCACGACATACGTACCGATCCGCTTCGTGAGCGAGGCGCTTGGACTGCCCGTCAAATACAACGGCGACACGAGCACGATCTCGATCGGCCAAAGCTATGCAGCCGCTCCGCCGATGTCGATCGATACGAGCAAGACGTATCTGGCTAAGGTGAAGACAAAGCAAGGAAGCTTCACGATTGAGCTGTACGCTAAAGATGCTCCGAAGACGGTCAACAACTTTGTCTTTTTGGCGAAAGACCGCTACTATGACGGCGTGCCGGTGCACCGGATCTTATCCGATTTCGTAATCCAGACGGGGGACCCTACCGGAACTGGAAGAGGCGGCCCTGGATATACGTTTGCGGATGAGCTGAACAACGGCCACAAGTATGAGCTTGGCACGTTGGCGATGGCGAATGCCGGGCCGAATACGAACGGCAGCCAGTTTTTTATTTGCATCGGCGAGGAGAGCCTTCAATTGAACGAATCCCCTTTTTATACGATATTCGGTAAAGTAATCGAGGGGATGGAGATTGTGTCTCAAATTGCCGCAACGCCAGTGACAATGAGCGAGTACGGTGAAATGTCCAAACCACAGGAAGCGGTCACGATCGAAACGATTGAAATCGTCGAAAAAGAGTAAGTGGCGCTTTCGCTTCGGCTGCGGAATAAAAGAGATCCGCTATGCACATAAATAGCGAGTCTGTTGAAACGGACAAGCCTGAATCCGCAGCCGGAAAGGAAGAAGCAGATGCGATTCGAATCGAAAGTGGTCATAGTTACCGGAGGGGCCAGCGGCATCGGAGAAGCGACCGTACGGCTTTTCGCACAGGAAGGGGCCAAAGTGGTCATCGCCGATTTTTCTGACCGCGGTCAGTCGGTATCGGAGCAACTGAATGCGGACGGAAACGATACGCTATTCGTAAAAACGGACGTTACCCAGGAAGAGCAAGTAGCTCTAATGGTTAAAAAAACGGTGCAGAAGTACGGCAAACTGGACATCCTGTTTGCGAACGCGGGAATCGCAAAAGACATGCCGGCTCATGAGCTTACCGCCGAGGCATGGCAGCGGACGATCGATATTAATTTGACCGGCGTTTTTTTGTGCGACAAATACGCGATTATGCAAATGCTGGAGCAGGGGACGGGGGGAGCGATCGTAAACTGCGGGTCGATTCACAGCCATGTCGGCAAATCCGGCGTGACCGCTTATGCGTCGGCGAAAGGCGGCGTCAAGCTGATGACGCAATCGGTCGGCATCGATTACGCGAAGAAAGGCATACGGGTGAACGCGATTTGTCCCGGTTATATCGATACGCCGCTCCTTGCGGGAAGAAGCGAAGCGGTCAACGAGCATCTGATCGGACTGCATCCGATGGGGCGTCTGGGAAGACCGGAGGAGGTTGCGAAAGCCGTGCTTTTCCTCGCGAGCGACGACGCTTCGTCTATTACGGGCACGACGCTGCTCGTAGACGGCGGTTATACGGCTCAGTGATAGGACAACAAAAGAGCCCCCGGTTCACGAAAGTGAGTCGAGGGCTCTTGGTGATTTACCGTTCTTTTCTGCGCATATACGCTTTGAACGCAAATACGGGCAGGACGAGCTGGCGGCGCCAGCGAGAAGGGTTGGACAGCAGGCGGTACAACCATTCCAGATTGAGCTTGATCCAGAAGGTAGGCGCCCGCTTTACTTTGCCGCCGATAATATCGAGACTGCCGCCGACGCCCATGGCGATTTTGGCGTTTAATTTCGGTTTGTTGCGGTATATCCAGCGTTCGGCATGGGGAGCGCCCATCGCAACGATGAGGAAGTCGGGGCTCGTGCTGCGAATCTCTTCGACGATGGCAGCCTCTTCGTCCGGTTTAAAGAAGCCGTTATGCCGACCGGCGATCTTGAGGTCAGGATAACGGGCCGCAATCGTTTCGACAGCCTTGCGGTTCGTTTCCTCGTCGGTCCCGAAAAAGTAAAACGACCAACGCTCCCGGTTGCCCTGCTCGAGCAGCTTCAGGAGCATATCATACCCGGTGACCCGTCCGGATACAGGCTCGCCCTTCCATTTGGCGGCGAGCACGATGCCGATCCCGTCGATCGTAATGATCCCGGCCTCGTTCAGAATGCGCATAAGCTGCTCGTCCTTCGAGGCGGACATGACGATTTCCGGGTTCGCCGTAACGACGTGATACATGCCTCGTTCCGGGCTGTTTGCAATGCCGGTCAGATGGCGGATCGTTTCGTCAAACGTTTTTTTGGAGAAGGAAACGCCCATGATGTTGACTTTATCGGCAACGTTTCGATTGGATACAGGGTCGATCGTCATAACGCTTTCCCTCCGGCGAGCGGCTGCTCCGATTTCCAGCGAATATACCGGGTGACGGTGTCGATGGCGACCGGCATCGCCCCTTCGTCGGGCTCAAGCTTGGCATGGTGAAGCCCGTAAGGGGTATCGACGCCGAGCCAGAACATAAAGCCGGGAATGTTCTCCAGAAAATAACCGAAATCTTCGCCGGTCATCGCCTCGGTGCATTCATAAAGCTTTGCCGTCCCCGATCCGCGCAGCCAATCCATAAATTCGCTCGTTATTTCTTCGTTATTGTATACTTGCATGTAGTTCGAGCCGTAATCGATGCGGGCGGTGCATTCGAACGAAGCCTCCGTCCCTTTGACGAGCGATTCGATCCGGCTTTTCACGAGTTCCATCGTTTGTTTGGAAAGCGTGCGGATCGTGCCCTCCAGGCGAGCCTTTTCGGCGATAATGTTTTGCTTTGTGCCGCCCTCGATTTTGCCGATCGTCACGACAGCCGCATCGAGCGGATTCACATTGCGGGATACAACGGATTGAAGCTGGACGAGCAGATGAGCGGCCGCGACGACCATGTCGTTCGCCCGGTGCGGGTATGCGGCGTGACCGCCCTTGCCCGTCAGATCGATAAACAGCTCCGACGTGTTGGCGAACAGGATGCCGGGCCGGATGGCAATCGTACCAACCTCGTATTCCGGCGCTACGTGAAGGGCGACGATCTGATCGGGCATCCAGTCCGCCAGCTCCTCGCTCGCGAGGATCGGCTTGGCGCCGCCAGGGCCTTCCTCGGCCGGCTGGAAGATGACGACAAGATGGTCGTTTATCGGATTATGGACGAAATGGCTTAGAACGGCAAGCCCGATAGCCATATGCATATCGTGTCCGCAAGCGTGCATGTAGCCCGGATGTTTGGAACGGAACTCGTAAGAGGTGTCTTCCTCGATCGGCAAGCCGTCCATATCGGCGCGGTAGCCGAAGGTACGCTTCGGATCGGCGCCTTGAACTTTGACGAGGATTCCGGTACGCCAAGTCCGGATCTCGATACGGTCCTGAGGCAGCTCGGCGATGCGGTCAAGCAAATAGCGCTGTGTTTCGAATTCCTCGAAGCCCGGCTCCGGAATTTGGTGGAGCTGCCTGCGGTAGCGGACAAACGTTTCAATCCCCGTGCTCATAGGTCCTCCTCATTACTCAAGCCAGGGGACAGCCCCTGGCTTCAATAGTTCTACTACTGGAATTTAGGTTTCGGGGTTATTTTACAGCTGGCGCAGCTCTTGCATAATTTCCGTTTTCGACTTCGTTTTGGCGTCGACTTTCTTGATCTCGCGGGCTGGCGTTCCGGCGACGACGGTATACTCGGGAACGTCCTGGGTGACGACGGCGCCGGCGGCAACTACGGAACCTTTGCCGACGCGCACGCCTTCCAATATTACTGCGTTGGCTCCGACAAGCACATCGTCTTCGATGACGACCGGCTGGGCCGAAGGCGGCTCGATTACGCCGGCTACGACGGAACCTGCGCCGATGTGGCACATTTTGCCGATTTGCACGCGGCCGCCGATTACGACGTTCATGTCGATCATCGTGCCGTCGCCGATCGAAGCGCCGATGTTGATCGTCGAGTTCATCATGATGACGGCGTTATCGCCGATCGTTACTTTATCGCGGATAATGGCGCCGGGCTCGATGCGGGCATTAATGCCTTTCAGATCAAGAAGCGGAATGGCCGAATGGCGGCGGTCGTTCTCGATCTCGAAATCCTCAATCAGCGCTTTGTTGGACTCGAGCGCGGCTGCGATCGCAGGCCATTCGCCGAACAAGACGCCGCTCGATTCGGAGACGAAAGCGCGAACGTCCGCTCCGAAATTCGCTTCGTTTAGCTTTCCTTTTACATATACTTTCACGGGCGTTTTTTTCGTGCTGTTTTTGATGAAATTGATAACTTCCATTGTATTCATGTCGGACATGCGATTGAATTCTCCTTTGATCGTGGAATAACCTATATTTTTTAACGTTCAGAAAGTTCAACTTCGCTAAGGCGTTAAGTGAAGTGCGAGTTTCTGAACCAAGAAAAACTTCTGCTGGTTTTGGGGTCCCTGCAAAGTAATAACAATAGCTTTCATCGAAGAAATTCGGATGATGGGCATCCGTGTTCCTATGGAAGCTATGGTTGCGAGAGCAGCAAGCTGCTCCGACGGAATACGCCTCGTAGTTTATCTTCACTATGTGAGGTTCAGTCGCGGTCGTTCATTCTTGAATTATATCGATAGATGTTTTATTTATAGCATAAAAACAAGGGTCCAAGCAATGCCGGGCATTGCTTCCAATTCCGCCGCTCTTTTGGTAAAAATGTTCGGCTGCCGATCCTATTTTGTCGACAAACGACGAATAATCCTAGTATGGACATTGACATCGGCTGTCCGGCATGAGATAATCTTCAGGAACTGAATAGTGCCTTTAAGCTGGTCCCGTGAGGCCGGCAAGGTGTCGACAGCTAGTCGTCGCGAGATCGTGACGGACAGGCGTGCGCGGTAGTTTCTCATACGCGAATGGCGGGGTGCGCCCCGGGTTCGTGGATGTGGTTTCGTGCGCTCTAATTCCGGATCTTACTCCTTGCCAAGCGGGCAAGGAGTTTTTTTGTGTCCTGCGGCAGGAACCGGACTGAGCAGATGTTGCATCTCTTCACTTTTTGAGCTTACAGCTTGGGAGGTTGGGCCATGAACCGCGATAAACTCGTCATCATGGACGAGACGGCGATCCGCCGCGGCTTGACGCGAATCGCGCACGAGATTGTGGAAAAAAATAAAGGCATTGGCGACAGCATTATGATCGGCATCCGGACTCGCGGCATCTATTTCGCCCGCCGGATTGCGGAACGGATCAAGGATATCGAAGGCGTGCCCGTGCCGGTAGGCGAGCTGGATATCACCTCCTATCGCGACGACAGGGTGCGGGCGAACGCCGGTAGCGACGTTCAGACGCTCCGGGCGCCGGACATTCAGGACAAACGGGTTATCCTGTGCGACGATGTCTTGTATACCGGGCGTACGGTAAGGGCGGCGATGGACGCCCTGATCCACCTGGGCAGGCCGAGAATGATCCAACTCGCGGTGCTGGTCGACCGGGGACACCGCGAGCTGCCGATTCGGCCCGATTACGTAGGCAAAAACGTGCCGACCTCGAAGCTGGAGCAAATCGAAGTGAAGCTGCAAGAAGCCGATGGGTGCGACGAAGTCGTCATTACTCAGCAAAGGGGATAACGGAAATGACGAAAACGAACGTAACGTACGAAAGGCATTTGCTCGGACTGAAGCAGCTCGAGCGAGAGGAGATCGCTAGCATTCTGGACCGCGCGGCTTATTGGGAAAGCCAGACGAGCAAAGTAACGCCGAGGCTTGAAGGGAAATTTGTCGCCAACATGTTTTTCGAGAATAGCACTCGCACACGCTTCTCGTTCGAGGTGGCGGAGAAACGTCTTGGCGCGCAAGTGCTGAACTTCTCGGCGGCGGCTTCAAGCGTGGAGAAGGGCGAATCAATCTACGATACGGTGCGCACCCTGGAATCGATGGGAATCGACGCGGGCGTGATCCGGATGAAGCCGATCGGCCTTTTGGCCGAGCTGGCGGAGAAGATCAAGGTGCCGCTGATCAATGCGGGAGACGGCAATAACGAGCATCCGACTCAGGCGCTGCTCGATTTATATACGATGAAGAAGACGTTCGGGGAAATCAAAGGGTTGACCGTATCGATCATCGGCGATATTTTGCACAGCCGGGTTGCCCGCTCGAACTTGTGGGGGCTGCAAAAGCTGGGGGCGAACGTCCAGTTTTGCGCCCCGGACAATATGCAGGCTCCGGAGCTGGCGGAGCACGCGCCTTACGTAAGCGTAGAAGAGGCTTTACAAGCCGACGTTGTCATGAT
The DNA here is from genome assembly GCF_003626695.1 of Paenibacillus ginsengarvi. Taxonomy (GTDB): domain Bacteria; phylum Bacillota; class Bacilli; order Paenibacillales; family NBRC-103111; genus Paenibacillus_AB; species Paenibacillus_AB ginsengarvi. Next base: position 494,730 of record NZ_RBAH01000001.1, on the reverse strand, counting down.
GCTGAGGGTGCAGCTGGAGCGGCACGACAAAGGGTTCATCCGCTCGGCCGAAGAGTACCGCGAGCACTATGGACTCACCGTGGAGCGGGCCGCCCGAATGAAGCCGCATGCAGTTATTATGCACCCGGCCCCGGTTAATCGCGGTGTCGAAATCGACGATGAGCTGGTCGAGCACGAGAAGTCCAAAATTTTCGCGCAGATGGGTAACGGCGTTCCGATCCGCATGGCTGTGATTGAGCGGGCGCTGTCCTGAGCCAGGGCTTAAAATCCAAGATAACGTTATGGAGGCGAAACGATGGGAACATGGATTATAAACGGAAATGTGCCTGAGAAGGGACAAGACCGGCTGACGGCAAAGCATCTCTATATCGAGAACGGGAAAATAGCAGCCATACGCGACGCTTCCGAAGGAGAGCCAGATACGGCCGGACACGAAACGATCGACGCGAAAGGCAAGCTGGTATCGGCGGGTTTCATCGATATGCACGTTCACCTGCGCGAGCCGGGCTTCGAATATAAGGAAACGATCGCGACGGGAACCCGGTCGGCGGCCCGCGGCGGCTATACGGTAATCGCCTGCATGCCCAACACGCGGCCGGTTATCGACAAGGTCGAAACGGTAAACTACGTGCTGGACAAGGCTGAAACCGAAGGAGTCATTCGGGTGCTGCCGTACGGATGCATCACGAAAAATCAGCTCGGCCGCGAGCTGACGGACTTCGCCGGACTGAAAGAAGCGGGCGTCGTCGGCTTCACCGATGACGGCGTAGGCGTGCAAAGCGCGCAGATGATGAAGGATGCGATGGCGCTGGCGGCATCGATGAATATGCCGGTTATCGCCCACTGCGAAGATAACACGCTCGTCGAGGGCGGAGCGGTGACGGAAGGCGAGTTTGCCCGCAAAAACGGGATGAAGGGCATTCCGAACGAATCCGAAGCGATTCACGTCGGGCGCGACATCCTGCTCGCCGAAGCGACGGGCGTGCACTACCACGTCTGCCACGTCAGCGCCGAGCAGTCGGTCCGGCTCATCCGGCACGGCAAGCAGCACGGAGTGAAGGTGACGTCGGAAGTATGCCCGCACCATCTGCTGCTGTCCGACGAGGACATTCCGGGCATGGACGCGAATTGGAAAATGAATCCGCCGCTGCGGACGCCGGCTGACGTCGAAGCGGTTATCGCCGGCCTGGAGGATGGCACGATCGATATTATCGTAACTGACCACGCGCCGCACAGCGAGGAAGAGAAGGCTCGCGGTATGCAGCTTGCGCCGTTCGGCATCGTCGGCTTCGAGACGGCGTTCCCGCTGCTCTATACGAAGTTTGTACGAACGGGACGCTGGACGCTCGAGTTTTTGCTGGAGAGAATGACGTCGAAGCCCGCTGAGCTGTTCGGACTGCCGTGGGGCGTGCTCGAAGAAGGACGCGAAGCGGATCTTACGCTGATCGATCTGGAGACGGAGAAAGCGGTCGATCCTGCCGAGTTTTTGAGCAAGGGACGCAACACGCCGTTCACGGGCTGGAAGCTGTACGGATGGCCGACGCTTACGATGGTGGCCGGCAAAACGGTATGGAGCGAATAACCTTCTTCACATAGAACCAGCGTTACGAATTTGGAAAACAAGATGAGGCAGCAGCGGTATACACTTAATTGCAGCGATTCGATTGGAGGAATAAATATGCAAGCTAGATTATTATTGGAAGACGGCACGCTGTTTATCGGCAAGGCGTTCGGCAGCGAAGGCGAATCGGCCGGCGAAGTCGTATTCAACACCGGGATGTCCGGTTATCAGGAAGTATTGTCCGACCCGTCCTACTGCGGTCAAATCGTCACGATGACATATCCGCTCATCGGCAACTACGGCATCTCCCGCGACGACTTCGAATCGATCCGCCCGTTCATTCACGGCTTTGTCGTACGCGAGCATGAGGAAGTGCCGAGCAACTGGCGCGCCGAGTATTCGATCGACAGCCTGCTGAAGGAATACGGCATCGTGGGGATCAGCGGTATCGACACCCGGATGCTGACCCGGATCATTCGCCACTACGGCGTAATGAAAGGGATCATTACGACGTCGAACCGTCCGACCGAAGAGCTGCTCGAGCAGCTTAAGGCGACTCGCCTCATTACCGACCAGGTATCCCGCGTATCGACGAAAAGCGTATACGGCTGCCCGGGGACGAAAGAACGGATCGTCCTTGTCGACTACGGAGCGAAAAGCGGCATCGTCCGCGATCTGACGAAGCGCGGCTGCGACGTAGTCGTCGTTCCGCAGGACGCGACCGCCGACCAGATTCGACGGCTCAGCCCAGACGGCATTTTGCTCTCCAACGGTCCTGGGGACCCGAAAGACGTACCGCACGCAGCGGGCATGATTGCCGAACTGCTCGGCGAAATTCCGATCTTCGGCATCTGCCTCGGTCATCAGCTGTTCGCTCTTGCCAGCGGCGCCGATACGGAAAAGCTGAAATTCGGCCATCGCGGCGGCAACCACCCGGTCAAAGACCTCATCACCGGACGCTGCTACATTACATCGCAAAACCACGGCTACACGGTGAAGGAAGAGTCCATCGCCGGAACCGACCTGATCGTCACGCATATCAACAATAACGATAAAACGATCGAAGGCTTGAAGCATAAGACTTATCCCGCTTTCTCGGTGCAATACCACCCCGAGGCGGCTCCGGGACCGTTCGATTCGAGCTATCTGTTCGACGATTTCCTGACGATGATTCACAGCTTCAAGGAACAAAACCCGCGCGCTCCAAGACAAGCCGAAATCGTGGCTGCTCGCGGCGGCGCATCCGCACCGAAAGGGGAACTCGCATATGCCAAAAAATAAAACACTCAAAAAGATTCTCGTCATTGGCTCCGGCCCGATCGTCATCGGTCAGGCCGCCGAGTTCGACTACGCCGGTACGCAAGCGTGCGAAGCTTTGAAAGAAGAAGGCATGGAAGTCGTGCTGATCAACAGCAATCCGGCCACGATCATGACCGATACGAATATGGCCGACAAAGTATATATCGAGCCGATCACGCTCGAATTCGTTTCGCAAATCATTCGTCAAGAAAGGCCCGACGGCCTGCTGCCGACGCTGGGCGGCCAAACCGGTCTGAATATGGCCGTCTCGCTCGCCAAAGCCGGCGTGCTGGAGAAAGAAAACGTCAAGCTGCTCGGTACGCAGCTGACTTCGATCGAAAAAGCGGAAGACCGCGACTTGTTCCGCGACCTGATGCGCGAGCTGGAGCAGCCGGTACCGGAGAGCGTCATCGTGACGACCGTTCCGCAAGCCGTTGACTTCGCCAACGAAATCGGCTACCCGATCATCATCCGTCCCGCTTATACGCTCGGCGGCACCGGCGGCGGCATATGTAACACCGAGGAAGAGCTGGTCGAGATCGTATCCTCGGGACTCCGTTACAGCCCGATCGGCCAATGTCTCGTCGAGCGCAGCATCGCCGGCATGAAGGAAGTCGAGTACGAAGTGATGCGCGATGCGAACGACAACTGTATCGTAGTATGTAACATGGAAAACTTCGACCCGGTTGGCGTTCATACCGGCGACAGCATCGTCGTTGCTCCAAGCCAGACGCTGTCGGACCGCGAGTACCAGATGCTCCGCTCCGCATCGCTGAAAATCATTCGCGCGCTGAACATCGAGGGCGGCTGTAACGTCCAATTCGCGCTCGATCCGCACAGCTTCCAATATTATGTCATCGAAGTAAACCCGCGCGTCAGCCGTTCGTCGGCGCTCGCGTCGAAGGCGACGGGCTATCCGATCGCGAAGATGGCCGCCAAAATCGCTATCGGTTATACGCTTGACGAACTGGTGAACCCGGTAACAGGACAAACCTATGCTTGTTTCGAGCCTACGCTCGACTACATCGTTTCGAAAATTCCGCGCTGGCCGTTCGACAAATTCACGAGCGCCAACCGCAAGCTCGGCACGCAAATGAAAGCGACCGGCGAAGTCATGGCTATCGGCCGCACGTTCGAAGAGTCGATGCACAAGGCCATCCGCTCGCTCGAGATCGGCGTTCACCGCCTGTTCCTGAAGGAAACCGACCTGCTCGACAAAGATACGCTGGAAACGCGTCTTGCCAAGCCTGACGACGAGCGGCTGTTCCTGATCGCCGAAGCGTATCGCAGAGGTTACACGCTGCAGCAAATTCAGGACTTGACCAAGATCGACTGGTGGTTCCTCGGCAAGCTGGAGGGTATGATCGAGTTCGAAGCGAAGCTTGCGGGCGAGCTGACTAGCGAACTGCTGCTCGAAGCGAAGCGCAAAGGATTCACCGACCGCGCCGTCGCCGAAATCCGTACGCTGGCAGGAGCCGGTACGTACGTACTGGAAGCCGATGTTCGCGCATTGCGTTTCGAGCATAACATCAAGCCGGTATACAAAATGGTCGATACGTGCGCAGCCGAGTTCGAAGCAACGACGCCGTACTACTACTCGACTTATGAAACCGAAGACGAAGTGCTGGAATCGAGCAAGGAGAAAGTCGTCGTTCTCGGCTCCGGCCCGATCCGGATCGGACAAGGGATCGAATTCGACTATTCGACCGTACATGCGGTATGGGCGATTCAAGCGGCCGGTTATGAAGCGGTTATTATCAACAACAACCCGGAGACGGTATCGACCGACTTCTCGACATCCGACCGTCTGTACTTCGAGCCGCTGTTCTTCGAAGACGTCATGAACGTGATCGAGCGCGAGAAGCCGATCGGCGTAATCGTCCAATTCGGCGGCCAAACGGCGATCAACCTTGCCGCTCCGCTGCATAAAGCGGGAGTCCGTATTTTGGGCAGCAGCCTGGAAAGCATCGATGCGGCCGAAGACCGCAAGAAGTTCGAGAAGCTGCTGCGCGACTTGAACATAGCCCAGCCTCCGGGCGGTACGGTCACTTCGGTCGATCAGGCGGTAGGCACGGCTTCCCAGTTCGGTTATCCGGTGCTCGTTCGTCCTTCTTACGTACTCGGCGGCCGCGCCATGGAAATCGTCTATTCCGACGCGGAGCTGCTCAGCTATATGGAATACGCGGTCAAAATCAATCCGGAGCATCCGGTTCTGATCGACCGTTACATGCTCGGTAAGGAAGTGGAAGTCGACGCAATCTGCGACAAGGAAACGGTGCTCATTCCTGGCATCATGGAGCATGTAGAACGCGCTGGGGTTCACTCCGGCGACTCGATCTCGGTGTATCCGCCGCAGACGATTTCCGAAGAGCTGAAACAAAAGATCGTAACCATTACGGTCAAAATCGCCAAGGCGCTTGAGGTTGTCGGTCTCGTCAACATCCAGTTCGTCATCTACCAGGACGAAGTGTACGTCATCGAGGTTAACCCGCGCTCGTCGCGTACCGTACCGTTCCTCAGCAAAGTGACGAACGTGCCGATGGCGAACGTCGCCACCCGCGTTATTATGGGGCAAAAGCTGGCCGATATGGGCTACGAAACGGGACTGTGGCCGGAAGACGACCATGTTTCCGTCAAGGTGCCGGTATTCTCCTTCGCCAAGCTGCGCCGCGTAGAGCCGACGCTCGGTCCGGAAATGAAATCGACCGGCGAAGTCATGGGCCGCGATACGAACTTTGCCAAGGCGCTGTACAAAGGCTTTATCGGCTCCGGGATGAAAATTCCGCCGACCGGCGCGATTATTGCGACGATTGCGGATAAGGATAAAGAAGAAGCGGTCGGCATTTTGCGCGGATTTTTCGAGCTTGGCTACAAAATCGTCGCTACGGGCGGAACCGCGGACGCGCTCGAACAAGCGGGATTGCGCGTAGAACGCGTAAACAAGCTGAGCGAAGGCTCGCCGAACATTCTCGATCTGATCCGCAACGGGGAAGCGCACTTTGTCGTCAACACGCTCACCAAAGGCAAAACGCCGGAGCGCGACGGCTTCCGCATTCGCCGCGAAGCGGTCGAAAACGGCGTCGTTTGTATGACTTCGCTCGACACGGTAAGCGCGCTGCTGCACGTGCTCAACACGATCAATTTCTCGTCGCGTGCGATGCCTGCCGTAAGCCAGGCCGCGGCTGTCAAATAAAATAGCGCCATAAGAGGGCCGGTTTCCGTACCATGCAATTTGGTTCGGGGACCGGCTGTCATATGGGCGAAGATCGGGGAGGTTTTCGGTCATGAATAGGGCGGACAGTTTGGTGGGGCGCATAATCGTCGCTCTCGATTACCCCGATGCCGGGGGAGCGCGGCAACTGCTGAAGCGTCTGGAAGGAATTCCTTGCTATATGAAGGTAGGCATGGAGCTGTTTTATGCGGCCGGGCCGCAATTCGTGCTGGAGCTAAAGGAAGCGGGCTACAACGTATTCCTCGATTTGAAAATGCACGACATACCGAACACGGTCAAAGGCGGATCGGCCAGCATTACGCACCTCGGCGTCGATATGTTTAATGTGCACGCGGCCGGCGGCCGGGCGATGATGGAGGCGGCGCGGGAAGGCGTCGAGCAGGCGCTGTCGGGACAGCCGGGAGCGAGCAAGCCGATACTGATCGGGGTTACGCAGCTGACGAGCACGAGCCAGCAAGTGCTGAACGAAGAGATCGGCATAGCGGGATCGATGGAAGAGGCGGTGCTGCGTTACGCGGAGTCGGCGAAGTCAGCCGGGCTGGACGGAGTCGTCGCATCGCCGCTGGAAGTGACGCGGATCAAAGAGCGGTGCGGAGCAACGTTTGTTACCGTTACGCCGGGCATCAGGCCGGCGGGCTCGGCTGCGGGCGACCAGTCCCGTGTTATGACGCCGCAGATGGCGTTTGCCCAGGGCACCGACTACATTGTAATCGGCCGTCCGATTACGGCTGCGGAAGACCCGCGTGAGGCGCTGGAGAACATCGTACAATCGATAACCGTTTAAGGGGGAACTTTTCGATGACACTTCGTTATTTGGACGAACAAATTGCCGAAGCCTTGCTGGATACAGGAGCAGTAAGCTTGCGACCGAAACAGCCGTTTACGTGGACGTCGGGCCTGAAGTCGCCGATCTATTGCGACAACCGGATTACGATCTCCCATCCGTCCGTCCGCGATCTGATCGCGCTTGGCTTCGCCGAGAAAATCCGCGAGGTGTATCCGGACGCGGAGGTGCTGGCCGGCATCGCGACAGGCGGTATTCCGCACGCGGCTTTCGTGGCGCAAAAGCTGAACTTGCCGATGATTTACGTACGCGACAAAGCGAAAGGCCACGGCAAGGAGAATGTAATCGAAGGTCTCGTAAAGCCGGGGCAAAAAGTAGTGATGATCGAGGATCTGATCTCCACCGGCGGCAGCTCGGTAAAGGCGGCATCGGCCGTTCGCGATTTTGGTGCAAACGTGCTCGGCGTTATCGCGATTTTCAATTATCAGTTGGAGAAGGCGGTTCGCAATTTCGCCGAGGCTGACTTTGCGTTCGATTCGCTGTCGAATTATTCGGCGCTGATCGATGTGGCGCTGAAGCTCGGTAAAATCGCCGAGGAAGACGTGGAGCTGCTCCGATCGTGGCGGACGAATCCGGACGGCTACGGCGTTTAATCTTTCGGGGTAAAAGCTTATGGTACACCGTATGCGCGGGCGACTGTGTTGTCGCTGCGATGCGGTGTTTTTTATTGTGTTGGAAGCGAACATGTTCCGGATGTCGCGAATTTGCTTCAATTAGGAGTCTTTCGGGCGCTTTAAATCAATATTAATTGGAGGTATTTGGGCGGAGCAGTCTTTTGGGACTCTTATTTTCACGGAAATCGGGATTGAAGGGTAGGATGCAGGAAATAAGAGGCTCAAAAACACTTTATTTTTCCAAATTTCCTATTTTAAGTGATAATAAGAGTCCTAAAAGACTGTTACTTGTGGAAAGTTTACGGACCGACTTGAAGTCGCGTTGTACCGCGAAAGTCTAATCCAGACAACATGACTTACAGCGGCTGGAGCCCAATATCCACCCACTCCCTCCTAACGCACTAACGTATGAGTTTGCACGTCAAGGAACGTCCGGGCGTTTTCTGCGGACGGTTTCTCTTATAACATTAGAATTTATAGGTTTTGAGCGAAGCTCAAGAATTCTGATGTTGCAAGAAAAGCTTCCGCTAAAACACGAATGCGCATCATTGAAAGGCTTCGATCAGAAGCTTTTTTTAATCATTGAAAAAATATTTAACAATAACATAAAATGGTTGAAATAAAATTACTAATAGGATATGATTGGAAATGAAATTGCTTACATTTAATTGGAGGATATTACCGTGATACATTCATTATAAAAAGGAAATATTCTCTAAACTGTATTCGCCATTCGTCAGCAGAATAAGAAGGGAGTTTCGTAGAATGAAGGGAACCAGGGTCATATCGGCAGGGCTGCTTGCCATGCTAGCGTTAAGCGCATGCGGCAAACAGGAGGCTGTGACGAATGTTGCGCCCCAATCGAAGGATGACGAATTTGCAAAGCAGAAAGTAACGCTGAAGCTGTTCTCACACAGTGCCGGGATCAATACGGAGCAGGATGTAAACGATCTCATCCTGAAGCCGATCCAGGCGAAATACCCGAACATCTCCGTCGAGCTGATTACGGGGAAAAAGCTGGAGGAGCTGCCGGCCGCCGGCGAAATTCCGGACCTGCTCTTCACAAGCAACTACTACATGATCGATCCGCTTGAGCTTGGGCTCGCCAGCGACTTGCGGGATTCGATCAAAACGTTGGGACTCGACCTGAACAAGTTCGAGCCGCAAACGGTCAAGGTCATTCAAAATTTCGGCAAAAACGGTGAAATTTACGGCGTGCCGTTTTCCATGAACTACGGCATTATGGCGTACAACAAAGACATTTTCGATAAGTTCGGCGTCGAATATCCGAAAGACAATATGACGTGGAATCAGGTGATCGAACTATCGAAGCGGGTTACCCGGCTTGATGCCGATGCCCAGTATGTCGGAATCGATCCGGGACCGGCTCTTGCCTTGTCGAGAGCGTATTCGCTTCCGCTGCTCGATGCGAAGCAAGAAAAAGCGGCGCTCACAACGGACGGGTTCCAGAAGGTGTTCCAGCAGGCGAAACAAATTTTCGATATACCGGGCATCGTCGATCCGAACAAAAAGTACTCGTACGGCGTCGGCTTTTTTCTGAAGGACAAAAAACTGGCGATGTACCCGTACTGGCTGTCCGCATTCGCAAGCTCCTTGTCGGCGGCCGATCAGCCGGGCAAGCTGTTCAATTGGGACATGGTGACGTATCCGCAGTACGACGATCGTCCCGGCATCGGACGCGAGGTCGATTTCCATCTGATGATGATCCCTTCGGCCAGCAAAAACAAAGAAGCCGCTTACCGCGTCATCGAAGTGCTGGCCAGCGAGGAAGCTCAGAAGACGATGAACAAGGGGGCGCGGATGACGGCGCTGAAGGACCCGAACTTACGCAAGCAGTTCGCCTCGGATATGAAGGTGTTCGAGGGCAAAAACCTGGACGGCATTTTCAAAGTAAATCCGGCGCCGCTTCCGCCGGCGTCGAAGTACGATGTGAAAATATACGGATTTTTGAACGACGCTTTGAAAAGCGTCATCGTCGACGGAACGGACATCAATACGGCGCTTCGCACGGCAAACGAAAAGGCGGATAAGCTGATTCAAGAAATGAACGGGAAATAAGGCAGATGGGGACACCGGAGATCGTACACACCGGTGTCTTGTTTTTTTTTTGGAAAATCCCTTTACAACTCCCCAGTAATAACTTTATGATTAAATTAATTAGTGGACATTAGGGAAAGGAGAACGCCGTCGGATTTTCTATTATCGGAATCACATGCATACTAATAGCTGCATGAGGGAGAGGAATACAATGGGAGAACGCGAAAAAACAGATACAACTTTATCACAAGCCGTACATATGATCGGCAACGCCCATCTCGATCCGGTATGGCTGTGGCGCTGGCAGGAAGGGTATGCCGAGATTAAGGCGACGTTTCGTTCGGCGCTGGACCGGATGAACGAATTTCCCGATTTCATCTTCACTTGCGCCGGGGCGGCCTACTACGAGTGGGTCGAGCAGAACGCTCCGGACATGTTTGAAGAAATACGCCGGCGGGTAAACGAGGGGAGATGGGTTATCGTCGGCGGCTGGTGGATTCAGCCGGACTGCAACCTGCCCTCGGGCGAGTCTTTCGCCCGTCATTCGCTGTACAGCCAGCGTTATTTCCGGGAGAAGTTCGGCCGGATTGCGCAGGTCGGCTACAACGTCGACTCGTTCGGTCATCACGGCATGCTTCCGCAAATTTTGAAGCTAAGCGGGATGGACGCTTACGTATTCTCGCGGCCCGGGGTACACGAGAAAACGCTTCCTGAGGGAGCCTTCTGGTGGGAGAGCGCGGACGGCAGCCGGGTAATCGCTTACCGGATTCCGATCGACTACTGCACCGGCCCCGGAGGCGAAGTGGTGGCGAAAACGAAGGCGATCGCCGAGATGGCCGCGCGGCATGGCTCGGACCAGATGTGCTTTTACGGGGTCGGCAATCACGGCGGCGGACCGACGGTTGTTAATTTGCGCGAAATTGTCTCCCTTCAGCAAAACTCGCCGGAGGCCTCCATCGTATTCAGTTCTCCCGACGCTTTCTTCCGCAAGCTGAGCGTTTCCGGCACGGCGTTCCCGGTTGTGAGAGACGATCTCCAGCACCACGCCGTCGGTTGTTACACCGCGCATTCCGAGACGAAGGCGGACAACCGGGCGGCGGAGCATCGGCTGCTGACGGCGGAGAAGTTTGCCGCTGTGGCGCATCGGCTGGTTGACTTCCCGTACGATTCCGCAAGGCTGGAGGACGCATGGCGGCGCGTCATGTTTAATCAGTTCCACGACATTATGGGAGGCTGCAGCATCAAGGAAGCGTACCGCGATTCGCGGGAGGCCTTCGGTTATGCCGGTTACATAAGCGCAGTGACGCTTAACGGCGCGCTGCAAAAGCTGTCGTGGTCGATCGATACGATGCGCGAAGGGATCGTATCCGTCACTCGCGATAAAGACCGAACGTTATGGGAGCAAAATAACCTTGGCGTTCCGTTCGTCGTTTTCAATCCGCATTCTTGGGCGGTAACGGCCCCTGTCGTGATCCCGCAGCAGATGAAAGGCGTAACGGATAACTCCGACGTGCCGGTAGCGATGCAATATGTACGCGCTTCCAGAACGAACGGCGGAGACAAGTTCGATACGCTGTTTATCGCGGAGTTACCGCCGCTGGGATACCGGGTTTACTGGATTTACCGCGAGAAGACGTTTGACGTACCGGCTCCGGTAACCCCGCCCGATCAAGCATTGAACGATCCGGACCTGACGGTTACGGCAACGGTTATGGAGAACCGGTACGTCCGTCTCGAACTCGAGAAGCATACCGGCTATATCAAGCGGCTGCTCGATAAACGGACCGGCAAAGACGTAATTAGCGGCAACGGGGCAGTGCCGGTCGTGCTGGACGAATTCGAGTACGATACATGGGCGCACCATGCAACCGCATTCCGCAGCGAGCTTGGCAAGTTTGCCGACGCGAGCATAGAGATGATCGAGACAGGGCCGCTGCGAGGGCGAATTCGCGTGACAAGCCGGTACGGCCAATCCGTGATCCGCCAGGATTTCATGCTGCACCGGGACCGGCCGGACGTGGAGGTAACCGTCAAGCTCGACTGGCGGGAGCGCCATAAGATGCTCAAGCTGTCGTTTCCCGTGCGGCTTCACAAGCCGGAAGCTACGTACGAGATCCCTTACGGTTATATCGAACGTCCGGCGAACGGCGAGGAGGAGCCCGGGCAGCAATGGCTCGATTTGTCGGGCGAAGCGGCGGACGGCAGCGGCAGATGCGGTCTTGCGCTGCTGAACGACAGCAAATACGGGTATGATGTGCTGGATAACGAGATGCGGATGAGTGTCGTTCGCGGCGCCATTTTCGCCGATCATTACGGACGCCGTGACGATTTGTGCGAATATATGGACCAAGGCATCCAGGAGTTTCACTATGCGCTGGTCCCTCATGCAGGGTCGTGGCGAGAAGCCGGTATCGTGCGCAAGGCGTATGAGCTGAACGTTAGGCCGGAGCACGTTATCGAGACGTACCACAAAGGCGAACTGCCGCAGGTGTACGAAGGCATCCGAATCGATTCGGCCGGGATCGTGGCGGTGGCGTTCAAAAAGGCGGAAGACGGCGACGGGTACATCTTGCGCTGCTGCGAAACGTCAGGAACGGACACCCGGACAACGATCGAGCTGCCGATGCTTGGCCGCAAATGGGAAGCCGGGTTCGGGAAGCTGGAAATCAAGACGTTCCGAATCCCGCTTGATCCGCTCATACAGATCGAGGAGACGGATTTACTCGAGACGGCCATGATTACCCAATAATTCGTATAGGAGCGTGGAAGGCATGGGTTGGAAAATCGGCACGCGTATACCAAGACAACTGAACGAACAGGGTCTCGAATACACGGCGAAATGGGCGGCTGGCATCGGTCTGGACGTGCTCGACGTCGGATCGCTGACGGAAGAGACGAGGCCGACATTGGAGCGCCACGGACTGCAGATCGGCTCGGTCGATGCGCAGGGCGTCCGCTATTTGCTGTGCAAGGACGACGCGAAGCGGGAAGCCGCTGTCACGTCCTTGAAGGAACAGATCGATGCCATTGCCGCGGCCGGCGCGTCCGTGATGTTTATGTGCCTCGTCCCGGACGACCGCTCGCAGCCGCGCAAGGAGACGTTTGCGATCTGGAAGGATGCCTTCCCCGAAGTCGTGCGGCGAGCCGAGGAGAAGGGCGTTTATATCGCTATCGAGGGCTGGCCGGGGCCAGGGCCGGAATTTCCGACGATCGGCTGTACGCCGGAAATGTGGCGGGTGATGTTCGAGGCCGTGCCGTCCAAGCATTTCGGGCTCAACTACGATCCTTCCCATCTCGTCTGGCTCGGCATCGATTATTTGCGCGTGCTGTCCGAATTCGGGGAACGGGTGAACCACTGCCACGGCAAAGATACGGAAATGCTGGACGAGGAACGGTACGAATCCGGCATCATTTCCCCGACGTTCGGAACGAAGTTCGGATTTTCCGGCGGCTTCTGGAGGTATACGATTCCCGGCCACGGAGCGGTAGCCTGGGAGCAGGTAGCCGCACGGCTTGACCGTCTCGGCTACACGGGAGCGATCTGCATCGAGTTGGAAGATCACCGCTTCCGGGGAACGCTGGAGAAAGAGCAAGAGGGCATCCGCAAAGGGTTCGAGCATTTGGCGGGCTATTTCAAATAGAAGAGGCGGGGAAGAACAATGGAACCGATCGTACAAATTTCGCTGGATGTGACGAATATTCAGGAGGCGCTCGATATCGCCGCGGTTGCCGTGGAGGCGGGCGTCGATTGGCTCGAGGCCGGCACGCCGCTGCTGCTCGGCGAAGGACTTCATGCCGTTGCCGCTTTGAGAAAAGCGTTCCCGGATCACCCGATCGTGGCCGATCTGAAAACGATGGACGGCGGTTATCTCGAGGCCGAGATGATGGCAAAGGCCGGCGCCACGCATGTCGTTGTCATGGGCGTCGCGCATCAGGCGACGATTCGCGCCGTTGTTAGAGCGGCGAACGATTACGGCATCTCCGTTATGGGCGACATTATGGCCGCCCCCGATCCGGTCGCCTGCGCCCGGATGCTGGAGGCGAACGGGGTCCATTACATCATCGTACATACCGGCTTCGACGAGAGAGGAGAAGACCCGGCGCGGACGCCGTTCGATCATCTGCGCGAGGTTGTGCAGGCGGTGAATATTCCGGTTCAGGCGGTCGGAGGCCTTTCCATCGAGCAGGCGGCGCAAATGCCGAAGCACGGAGCGCCGCTCGTTGTGCTCGGCGCACCGCTTGTCATCGACAAACAGGAGTTCAAACCAAGCACGAATCGCGAGGAGCTGCTCGCGATCATTCAGCGCGTTGTTACCGAAGTGAAGAAGCAGGCGTAAACGAGCGAGCGAGGTGGCGGGAGAGATGATGAAAGCTGTAGTCAACTATGCGGGCGGAGCCGGAAGCGTAGAGCTTCGCGAGGTCGAGGTGCCGGCCGTACGAGGTCCGAAGGAGATCGTCATTCAGGTTATGGCCGCAGGCGTTTGTGGCAGCGACCTGCATATGTATCACGACAGCCAGGGCTTTCCGGTCCGGCGGCCGGTTACGCTAGGCCATGAGTATTCGGGCGTCGTGGTGGAAGTAGGCAGCGAGGTCACCTTATTCCAAAAAGGGGATCGCGTCGTCAGCGAAACGCCGGCCTATATATGCGAAACATGCGTCTACTGCCGTACCGGGCAGTACAATCTTTGCCCGTCGCGCCGGGGTTACGGCGTGCTGGAGGACGGCGCGATGGCGCAATTTTTGCGCACGCGCGAGGCGATTTGCCATCGCATCCCGGACAACGTTTCCTTCGAGGCGGCGGCGATGACCGAGCCGGCCTGCGTCGCCTACAACGCGGTCGCTTTTCATTCCCATATTCGTCCGGGCGACGATGTGGTCGTATTCGGCCCCGGTCCGATCGGTCTCATGGCCGTTCAGGCGGCGAAGCTGTTTTCCCCCGGCAGACTGACCATTGTCGGAACCGCTAAAGACCGGAACCGGCTCGAAGTGGCGAAGCGGTTCGGAGCGGACCGGGCCGTAGTTGCCGACGAATGCGACGTCGTAGCGGACATTTTGAAGTATGGCGACGGCATGGGGCCCGATCTTGTGCTGGACGCGGTGGGGATCTCGGTGACGCTGCGGCAGAGCATCGAGCTCGTCCGCCCCGGCGGGCAAATTACGAAAATCGGCTGGGGCCCTGCGCCCGTCGGCTTTTCGCTGGACCCGCTTATCCAGAAGGCGGCCCGTCTGCAAGGCTCGTTCAGCCACAACTGGCCGATGTGGGAGAAGGTGCTGCTGCTTATGTCCAAAGGAGAGCTCGATCCGCTGCCAATGACGAAGCTGTATCCGATCGACGACTGGAAGAAGGCGTTCGACGAGATGGATTCGCTCGCCCACGCCAAGTCGATATTGCTGCCCCAAACCTGAGCGAGAAAGGAGCGGATCGAACCGTGATGAAACGGAACAAGGCCAAAATTGCCGTTTTTCCGAAAGGCTATATGGATCAGCTCGTAAGCGGCGAGCTCGACCTGTTCGAATGGATCGAGATGGCGGGAACGCTGCGAGCCGACGGGCTCGAGCTGTATCCGCTCTTTCTGAAGTCGACGGATAAAGCGTATTTGCGCCGGATCAAAGAGGCAGCGGCCAAGCAGCAGTTGGAGATCCCAATGATGTGCTCGTCTCCCGATTTCACCCATCCCGATCCGGCCTATCGCAGCAACGAGGTGCGCAAGCTGAAGGATATGATCGACGTGATGGCGTTTCTCGGTCCGGCCGAATTTCGCAGCTGCCGCGTGTTGTCCGGGCAGAGGCGTCCCGGCGTGGCGAAGGAGGACGGCATCCGCTGGACGGTTGAAGGCATCGGCGAGCTGCTGCCTTATGCGGAGCGGAGCAACGTCTGCCTCGTGATGGAGAACCATTACAAGGACGGATTATGGGAATATCCCGAGTTCGCTCAGGCGTCGGAGCTGTTTCTGGATATTATCCGGCAAATTTCGTCTCCGTCGTTCGGCGTCAATTACGATCCGTCCAACGCGATCGTGGCCGGAGAAGATCCGCTGAAGCTGCTCGATCAGGTGAAAAACCGCGTGTTTACGATGCACGCGAGCGACCGCTACTTGAAGGAAGGGTATACGCTGGACGATCTGAAAACCTACACGCTGAAAGGTTACTCCGAGGCGCTGGCGCACGGCGTCATCGGCAAAGGCATGAACGATTACGACCACATTTTCCGCGTGCTGCGCGAAATCCGTTTCCAAAGCTGGATCTCGGTCGAGGACGGTGTAAACGGGCTCGAGGAGATGGCGGCGTCGGTCCGCTTTTTGCGCGGAAAAATCGCCGAGTATTTGCCGTAATCGTCCAGCCGAATAAGAAAGCTGCTTCAAACGCCTGCCGGTGTAACAACCGGCAGTTTTTTTGTCTTCAGAAAAAAAAGTGCGAAAATTTCGTATAAAAAATCCATTGAATGTGCCGGATAGGGGGCTTACTATGGAATTGTGATGCAAATGAGAATCAATATCATTCGGAGGGGACATCATTGTTACGTACAAACCATTACGCCGTTTTGCTGCTCGTCCTCGTAATGCTCGCTTCGCTGCTCGTCGCTTGCGGAGCGAAAAGCGATACTACCGGAGCAGACCAGGCCGGGAGTACCTCCGCGCCGTCGTCCGATTCAACAAATACGGCCCAAAAGCCCGCCGCTTCGGAGTCGGCCACAAAACTCGTCAAGGATGCCAAGGGGCGCGAGGTGACGGTTCCGATGAAGCCGCAGCGTATAATTTCCCACTACTTTCCGGCGGAAACGTTTGCTTTGGGCGTCATGGCGATCGGAACGAACTACGCGACGGCTACGCAGATGATGACGAAGGAACAGCTGCAGGGAACGGAGGATATCGGCGGGCAAGGCGTCAATCCGAATATGGAGAAGGTGCTCGCGCTGAACCCCGACTTGATTCTTGTGCCGGACTTTCTGGACCAGAACGGCATTGACGCGCTTTCCAAAATCGCTCCTACTGTCGTAATCAGCTATACGATCGACTTGTTTACCCGGCTGCGAACGATGGGCGACATCATGGGCAAATCGAAGGAAGCGGAGGATTGGATCGCCAAGTACAACAAAAAAGCGCAAGAGAAGCGGGAACAGCTCAAAAGCTACATCAAGCCGGGCGAAACGGCGACGGCGTTCGTGCTGTTTCAGGATAAGAAGCTGTACGTGTACGGCAATCTGCGGCTCGGCTCGACGATGTACGACGCACTCGGCTTTGCCCGTCCGGAGAAGGCGGCCAAACTGTTCGAGGGCAGCAACAAAGATACGCTGTGGCAGACGATCTCGGCGGAAACGCTGCCCGATTATGCCGGAGACCGGATCTTCATCGTGGTCAACGAGGCCAATCCCGACTTGAAAAAAGTGGCCGATGAGTTTCTGGAATCGCCTGTGTGGAAAAACCTTCCTGCCGTCAAAAACGGCAAAGCTTACGTCGTAGGCAACAAATGGTCGTTCTACGACCCGATTACGCTCGACTGGCTGCTGGACGAAATGCCCAAGCTGCTTATGAAATAACCGAACGTCCGTGTAAGCAAATAGAGCTGTCGCTTTTGACAGCTTCTTTTGTTTGGCTGAGGGGCTATTTGCTGCAAATGCGTTGAATCGGGAGCCGTCATCGCCTATAATATTTCATGAGAATGGTTATCAATTGGAAGGGGGGCCCGACGATGAACCCGAGCGAAGCTGGAGCCGCAGTCGTTCTCCACAGACTGCCTTCCTTTCATTTATCCGCCGCTCTGACGGAGACGATGCCGCCTGGCGCGCAGTCCGACAAAACGATGTTAAGCGATTATTGCTGGCTCGCCGTCGTGCGGGGACAAGGAACGATTGCCATAAACAGCAAGCTTCACCCGCTATATGCCGGCGTTTGCCTGATGATGCGACCCGGATCGGTGGTCCGGACGGAGGCGGCTTCGGCCGAAGCGCTGCTGCTTTATCGGCTGCACTTTATCGTGGACGACCCGGGCGGTCGGGGCGCTAACGGGAGCGGCGCTGCGGAGGAGCTGCTGGGGTTGGGCGAAGTCCGCTTCCAGCAGCTTCACCTGCTGGCCGAGTTTATGGAAGAGCTTGCAGCAGGCGCCGCACAGACAGACCCGCTTGGAACGTTTCGCGCGAATATTCGGTTTCAGGAGCTGCTTGCCGACCTATTCGAACAAAACCGTCCCGGCGATTCCGAGCAGACCGCAATTCGAACCGTAGAGCAGACGATCGTGGTGATGCACCGGTCGTTTCGGGAGGTGCTCAGTATCGATCAGTTGGCCAGGGACGCCGGAGTCGGGCGCGCCAAATACAACTCCCTATTCAAGTCGATTACCGGCTCGACGCCGATCGACTATTTGACGCAGCTGCGGATCAACCGGGCCAAAACGCTGCTGCAGCAGCCTGGAAGCCGGCTGAAAGATGTTGCTGCGGAAGCCGGTTTTCAGGACGAATATTATTTCAGCCGCCGGTTTAAGATGACAGTCGGGATGTCGCCGAAACGGTATGCGAACCGGTACGCCCGCCAGCCGAGAATCGTATCGCTGCAATATTTAGGAGAACTGCTGTCGCTCGGCGTCAAGCCGGTCGGGACGAATGAATCGCTGCTGCACGCGTTTCCGGCGGAGGCGAAAGGGGTGGCCGGCATCGGAGAGCCGTTCGACGCGGATTTCGTATTGCGGCTGAAGCCGGACCTCATTTTGTTGCCGAGCTTTCTCCCCAAAGACTGGCACGAGACGATTGCCAAGCTGGCGCCGGTGGCGGAGATCGATTGGTTTGACGATGTATATGCAAGAATGAATAAGATCGGGGCGCTGCTGGACAGGCGCAAGGAAGCGGAAGCGTGGATCGGCCGGTACGAAGCGAAGTCAGAGCGGACCCGCGAGTTTATAGCTCCTTATGTGAGTCCCGGCGAATCGGCCACGGCGTTTATTTACGACGGCAAACATCGGAAGCTGTTCATCTACGGCCGTTACAATTTCGGCCATACGTTGTACCGGGCGCTTCGATTCGCTCCGCCAGACAAGCTGCGGAAGCTGATGGAGCGCGACAAGCGGCTGCGCTGGACGCACATCGAGCCCGAGGCGATGCAGGAATATGCCGGAGACCGGGTTTTCCTTCTCGTTACGGAAGACGATGCGGCCCAGAAGTGGGCGCGCGCCATGCTCGGGAGCACCGCGTGGACCCGCCTGCCGGCAGTACGAAACGGGAGAGCCTATGTCGTACCCTGCAAGTGGGGGCTTTACGATCCGCTTACGCTCGATCACCATCTGGATGAAATGGCGGAGCTGCTTACGAATTCGGCGGGGGGCTGGTAAGGCGTTTTTCTGCCCTGCGAAAAGCGGGAAGGATTTGGATTCATCGTCTTGCCGGGCTGCGGACGCTCCTGATATGATGAGAAGGATACGGGGAAGGAGCTTTGAAACGATGAACGATAGCCTTATCCAGATCAAACCCGAGGTGCGCGCTTATTTGGAGCGGATCGGGTATGACGGACCTCTCGACTTGAACGGCAGACTGCTTGGCGATTTGCAGGAATGCCACGTGCATACGGTGCCGTATGAAAATTTGGACATTTTACGCGGCGTTCCGATCTCGCTCGAAATCGCGGACATTTACGACAAAATCGTTGTGCGCCGCCGCGGCGGATTTTGCTTTGAGCTGAATGCGCTGTTCGGCTGGCTGCTGCGCGAACTGGGTTTTACTGTGACCGATTATTTCGCCCGTTTTTGGCGGGACGAGCCGAACCCGCCTCCGAAACGGAGACATCAGGTGCTTCGGGTCGAGGCGGACGGCCATTCGTATTTATGTGATGTCGGGGTTGGCGGCATCGTTCCGCGCAAGCCGATCCGGATGGTTGCGGAACTCGAACACGAGCAGGGAGACGAGGCGTACCGGCTGGAGCTGGACTCCTACTTCGGCTGGATGCTGTGCGAGCGAAAGCGGGGCGAATGGAGCCGCATCTATTCGTTTACGGAGGAGCCGCAGCTGCCGCAGGATTATGCGATGGCGAGCTACTGGTGCGAGCATGCGCCGGACTCGATATTCGTGCAAAATGCGATGGTGGCGATCCGTACGAAAGAAGGCCGGAATACGATTGCCGGCAAGGAGTTCCGCATTTTTACCCCCGGCGGCGTGCGGGCGTTTACGCCGCAGACGAAGCCGGAGTACGACGAAGCGCTTCGGGAGTTTTTCGGCATCGTGCTGGACGATTCCGCCCGAGCGTAGCCATATACCGCAGGTATGCAGCCGTATGGCGCCGTGCCTGCGGTTTTTTTTGCGTTTCAGAAAATTTAACTTCGCTACTTTCTGAACCAGTGGCTGGGGGAAGGGAAGCGGAAGTGAAAGTTCCGCTATGCTGGCGGGATGGTGCTGCCTGAAATAGTTTCTATTTTTTAAGCCCCAATAACTTCCGATAAAACGCGGTCGCCCTTTCTTGAAGAAAAGCTACCGCTTATGCAGGGTCATCATCGTGGAACTGGCTTCGATCAGAAGCTTTTCTTGTTCGATTAAGATTGACATCCACTCGATTGAAACGATATACTGTTCATATACGATATATACATACATAAACAGTTGAGAGCCGCTTTGCGGAAGGAGGCGAAACGATGAACCTTTCCGTCTCTCTCGCTTCGGGAGAGCCGATTTACCAGCAGATCAAAGAGCAGATCAAGCGGCAAATTTTGTCCGGCGAGCTTCGCGAGGGGGAATTGCTCCCTTCCATTCGCCATTTGGCCGCCGACCTGAATATTAGCGTCATTACGACGAAGAGAGCTTACGACGAGCTCGAGCAGGAGGGCCTCGTCGCTTCCGTTGCGGGCAAAGGGACGTTCGTGACGGAGAAGAACAAGGAGGCGATCCGGGAAGTGAAGCTGCGGCAGTTGGAGGAGCAGGTGCGGTCGCTCGCCGCGGAGAGCCGGATGCTCGGGCTGAGTAAACAGGATGTAATCGGACTGTTCGATCTTTTTTTTGGAGAGGGGCGACACTGATGCGGGCTATCGAGTTTCGGCAGTTTCAGAAGCGTAACGGAGATTTCGCGCTGCGGGATATGAACTTTCATGTAGAGGGCGGGTATATTACCGGCTTGATCGGCTCGAACGGCTCGGGCAAAACGACGCTGATCCGCTCGATCATGAATATGATCAAGCCCGACCGGGGAGAGGTGCTTGTGTTCGGGCAATCGTACCGCAGCCACGAACGCGATATTAAGCGGCGCATCGGCTTCGTATACGACGAGGATGTGTTCTACGGCCATCTGACGATTCGCGAGATGAAGCGGATTATCGCCTCCTTTTACCCGACATGGAACGAGCGGGCGTTCCAGCGTTATTTGCACGACTTCGGCTTGCCCGAGCGGAAAAAAATCCGCGACTTGTCCAAGGGCATGAAGGCGAAATTTGCGCTTGCCGCAGCACTGGCGCACGAGCCGGAGCTGCTGCTTATGGACGAGCCGACGTCCGGACTCGACACCGTATTCCGCCGGGACATCTTATCGATCCTGAGCGACTATATCCGCGACGGGAGCAAGACGGTTTTGTTCTCGACCCATCTGTGCGCCGATCTGGATCGGATAGCGGATTATATCGTGTACATCGGCGGAGGCGAGCTTCGGTTCAGCGGCACGAAGGAAGAACTGCTCGAGCGTTACTTGCTGGTAAAGGGCCCTGTCGCGCTGCTCGAGCAAAACCCGCTGCCTTACGCCGGCTTGCGGCAATCGCAGCTGGGGTTCGAGGCGCTGCTCGCCAAAGATCCGCTGCGAGCGGATGATTTCGCTTCGCCGTATGTGGTGGAGAAGCCGACGCTGGACGATATCGTCATGTTTACGCAGGAGGGAGGACATCGGTATGGTGCAGCTTCTCGTTAAAGATTTTCGCATTCAGAAACGTTTCATCATGCTCGGCTTCGTTTTCGTCGGCGTCGTTTTTTTCGTGCTTGGCGCTTTCGAGGGGATGCCGCTTTCGGTCCCGGCCGCTATTTTCAGCCATTTTTTGATCGTCGTCTCCAGCAAAATGGACGAGAGAAACAACAACGGCCGGATGCTCGTTTCGTTTCCGCTGCGCAGAACCGATATCGTCGTCTCGAAATACTGTGGAATCGTGCTTTTTATGGCACTCGCCTTCGCCCTCACCTCGCTATGGCGGCTGCTTGCCGGTCTCGTGCTGCCGACGGACGAAATGCCCTGGTTCGACAACCGTTCGGTTTCGATCACGATTGCGGTGCTGCTTGTGTTTTATTCCATCTACTTCCCGTTGTTTTTTGCTTTAGGCGCCCGGCTCGTGCAGGTGCTTGACGTGATCGTCCTGTTTACGGTAGGCGGCGCCGTTGTCCTGCTGCTGCGTATTGCCGAATGGTCGGGGATTAACGCCGGCGGCGTAATCCGCCGTGTGCTGGCTGCGGACGACGGAAATCTGTCTTTATGGGGCATCGGAGGCGGATTCTTCCTGCTGCTGCTGTCTTGTCTGCTGTCGGTGTTTCTGTATAACCGCCGCAGTGTGTAAGCACTGGCCCGGTGTTTGGGGAAACGGTGCCGCGCCGAGTCTCGCAACAACAAAAGTCCCCGACCGCTTCGGTCAGGGACTTCCCTGCGTTTTCCGTTCTATCCGTTGTCCGGTATTACGAAAGATACGGTCGTGCCTGCCCCGGGGCTGCTCGCAATAGACAAGCCCCGGCCGTACAACTGAATCAGCCGGCGGTTCGTGTTGAAGACGCCGATGCCGCCTTTCCCCGTTACAGCCTGGCTTAACAGCAAGCCGACTTCGTCCTGCCCCATCCCTTTCCCGTTATCCATAACCTCGACGCGCGTGCCGCCGTTCTCCGGAGCGATCCGGATACGCACCGTGCCGCCCTTCTTTAACGTGAGCAGTCCATGCTTCACGGCATTTTCAACTAGCGGCTGTATGGATAACGGAGGAAGTACAAGGCGAATACCCGGTTCTACCTCCCAGACGACGGTGAGTCTTTCGGGGAACCTCTCCTTCTCGATATACAAGTACGCTTTGACCAGCTCCAGCTCGTGGGATAACTCGACCCGCTCCCCCGTATTCAGGAAGTGAAAGCTGATGCGCAGGAAGGAGGCGAACGCGTCGCCGAGCTTGCGCATTTTTTCCGTGTCTATGTCGCTTAATGCCATGATCGAGTTCAGCGTGTTGAACAAAAAGTGCGGCTGGATTTGCGCTTGCAAATAAGCGGCCTCGATGCGCAAACGTTCGTTGACGGAGTGCTTGAGCATCGTCAGCGCCCGGATTCGATATTTCAGCTCCATAGCATCTACCGGCTTCGTCACATAATCGTTCGCCCCTGACGAGAAGCCGGTATAGATGTCCGCAGGCTGGCTGCGCGCCGTCAGCAGCAGAACGGGAAGCTCCGATACGGAGTAGCGTTCCCTGACTTTTTGCGTCAGCTCGTACCCGGACATATGCGGCATCATCACATCGGCGATGAGCAGATCCCACTGGCGCGTGCCCAGAAGCTCCAACGCTTCGTGTGCGGAGTGGGCGATCGTTACCCGGTACGGCTCCGCGGACAAAATGCCGGCGAGCACGTTCAGATTGACAGGGTCGTCGTCGACTGCAAGAATGTTCATCTCGGCGCCGTTCCACGATGGAGCCGCGAGATCCGAAGGTATTCGTTCGCCTGCCGCTCCCATCAAGCCGGCTTCAGGGCTCTCCGCTGCTGCGGCGTCGTTCATCGCGACCGGGGGCGCATAACTGCTGCCGCTGCTCTTCGCAGATATACTCGCTCCGGCGGCGAGCGGCAGATCGAAGCTGAAGACAGAACCTTTACCCGGTGCGGAGCGGACCGTAATTTCGCCCCCATGCAGCTCCACGAGCTGCTTGCAAATGCTCAAGCCGAGCCCGATGCCGCGTCCGTCGTTAATGCCGTACGCCCCTTGCTCATAAGGAAGAAACACTCGCGCCATCGTCGCTTCGTTCATCCCGACTCCGGTGTCGGATACGTGAATGGACGCAGCCGTCCCCCGATATTCGGCGGAAACGGCAATCGTTCCCTGTTCGGTATACTTGAGCGCATTATGAAGCAGATTGTACAAAATTTGCACGAGTCTTTTCTCGTCGGCCCAAACCGGCGGCATCGACTCCGCGATATTCATCTCCAGCCGGACCGGCTTGCCCTCGGTCATATATTTCAGCATGGCGATTACGCCGGGAACGACCGATTGCACTTGCAAAGGCTCGAGTTGAAGGGCGATACGATGCTCCTGAAGCCGGGCGACGTCGAGCAGATCGCCGAGCATATTGGACATCCGGCGGCTTAACGTGATGAGCAGCTCCATATCTTTGACGCTGTGCCCGTTCATTCTCGCTTTCTCTTTGGCAACAACGGACTCGGCGATGTTCATGATGCCGTGCAGCGGCGTTCGCAGCTCGTGCGAGGTGTTCGCCAGAAACTGGTCCTTCAGTTTGTCGGCTTTTTTCAATTGTTCGTTTAAGATGGCGTTTTCCCTGGAGTTTTGTATATATTTTTTGAACCAATATGTGGAAAAGCCGGTGATCGCTACTATAATGTCGATCGGATAATAGACGGTAGTCACATCGAGATACGACTCGAACAGGCTCCAGGTCACATTGGATAAAATGCCCGCGGCGGTCAGCAGCAGGAAAATGACGTCCTTGTCGGGCTGTTTTTTGATAGTCATTGCCCCGACGATATAAAGAAACCAGAAATATGGAATCAAATAGATCGCAAGGAACAGCTTCACATCGATGATAACGTTGACCCACGCAGTCGGAGCGGCAAGCAGAACCCCCGTGAACACGACGAGCAGGGCGGTATAGGCGCGGAACCAGGCGTTTCGGGGCGGAGCGAAGCTGAATGCCCTGTACAAAATCAGAATGAACAGGTTTTGCCACAGGAGAGCGATCAGCCTGATCTTGATCCCCCAAGTATAATTGACCGGCAGCCATAACATGAGCACGTTGTCGTGACCGATCAGCACGGCTATTCCGACCGAAAAAGTCAGCAGACCGGTGAACAACAGGCCGTGCTCCTTCGTATTGAACAAGTACATAATACCGGCGTACAAGCCGTGAAGCAGCAAAATCATAAATGTAACGAGCTGGAAGCCGATCGAATACCAGCGGACATAGTCCAGCGAAGCGGAAGAACCGAACCGAATCGATCGCAGAATCCCTCCGCTAAGGGGAGAGTCAAAGTTAGCCACGCGAATGAGCAGCTCGATCTCGGTCGAGTCTTCTAAGAAGTAAGATGTTGAATAAGAAACGTTGCTCGGCGTGTATCCGTTTGCGTTCGTTGCCAGCTTGCCGAGACCTCCGGAAGGAATTCCGTTTAACTCCACTTCCGACGCGGCCTGAAGTCCTTGAAACCAGAACGATACAGGTTGTTTCAGCGGATCG
This sequence comes from Paenibacillus ginsengarvi, assembly GCF_003626695.1. Lineage (GTDB taxonomy): Bacteria > Bacillota > Bacilli > Paenibacillales > NBRC-103111 > Paenibacillus_AB > Paenibacillus_AB ginsengarvi. Next base: position 469,750 of record NZ_RBAH01000001.1, on the reverse strand, counting down.
GTCAAAATTCGCAGCCGGTACGTTCCGGTGCCATAGGAGCTGCCGGCCTCTTCAGCCAGCGCGTTCCTCCAATCTCCGGGAACTTGAATCGGGCGTGCAAAGCTTTGTTCAGATTGAATTTGCCCGCTTGATTTTAATTGTTCAGGATAAAGTAACCATTCGCCGTTCAAAAAAAACGTCGGAGAACGTTCCAGATCGATTCCGCGCATGTCGAGTACGCCTTGTACGATCTTCGGAGGTTCCGCCGAATGGAACATTTCGGACCAGGCCAAGCGCAGAGCAAGCAAAACGCCGAAAATCAGGAGGATGATCGTTACATGTTTGAGGGAAAGTTTCCTTATTCGTTTCATAGGGAAGATAATTCGACATCATTTGCGCGAATCCTTTCCTGGATCGATTCGGCGGTTTGTAAAGTTTCGCTTCTTGCGGCGAGATCCGTTATGCTAGAATAAGGAAGATTTCAATTGTCGAGGGTGGATGCCGGAATGAATCAGTACGCCAAGGTGATGGGGATCCCGTTCCCGAAAATAACGCTGGACCGCACGGTCGAGCTGCTGAGTCAGGTCATTGAACAAAAACGGCCGGAGCTGTTTCATGTCATCACCGTGAACCCGGAAATCACGATGGCTTGTCAGAAGGACGAATCGCTGCGTTCCATCGTAGACGAAGCGGGGCTCATTACGGCCGACGGCATCGGTATTGTTATGGTGTCCCGAATCCGGGGAGGAGGCATACCGGAGAGAGTTACCGGCTACGATACGCTACTGCGGCTGCTCCATAACGGTAATGAAAAAGGGTGGTCGTTTTACTTCCTGGGGGCAGACGCCGCCACGAATGAGAAATGCTGCGACGTTATTTCCGTAAAATATCCGAACGTGAACATAGCGGGAAGGCATCACGGCTACTTTACACCGGACAACGAAGGCGCGATCGTCGAGGAGATTGCGGGACTGAAACCGGATGTTCTGGTCGTTGCGCTAGGCGCTCCGTATGCCGAGCGCTGGATTCACCAATACAAGGGGCGGCTGGGCGCCAAAATCGCCATTGGTGTCGGCGGCAGTCTGGATGTCATTGCCGGGAAAGTGAAGGAAACGCCGGACGTTTGGAAGAGGCTGAATATCGAATGGCTGTACCGTCTGCTTCGGCAGCCGTCCAGATGGAGAAGACAGCTCGTTTTGCCGCGTTTCGCCGTCAGGGCGCTGTTGTTCAGAGAGAAATGAAGGAACGCGGACGCCGTATTCGGACTTGAATGCGGCATGTTTGCGCATAGTAAGAGTAGTCCTTTTGGTAATAAGAGGACGATCCATAAGGAGATACGATGACGAACACGAACAAGATCGCAGGAGCAGGGTGGAACCTGGACAACAGCTATGCCCGGCTGCCGAATATGTTTTATACGAAAATGATCCCGGAGCCGGTAAGCGCGCCCCGGCTGGCCGTTCTGAATCGAGCGCTGGCTGCGTCGCTTGGACTTAACGCCGAAGCGCTTGAGGCGGCAGATGGCGTGGAGGTGCTGGCCGGCAACCGGATTCCCGAAGGGGCGGAGCCACTGGCTCAGGCTTATGCAGGGCACCAATTCGGTCATTTTGCGATGCTCGGGGACGGGCGGGCACTGCTGCTCGGCGAGCAGATCACACCGTCAGGCAAGCGAGTCGATATTCAGCTCAAGGGCTCCGGCCCGACGCCGTACTCCCGAAGAGGCGACGGACGCGCTGCGCTCGGACCGATGCTGCGGGAATATATCATTAGCGAAGCGATGCACGCGCTTGGCATTGCGACGACCCGCAGCTTGGCCGTTGTGACGACCGGAGAAGCCATCCGTCGGGAAGCCGAGCTGCCCGGAGCCGTTTTGACTCGCGTTGCTTCCAGTCATTTGCGCGTCGGCACGTTCCAGTTCGCTTCGTACCGGGGAACAACCGAGGAGCTTCGGGCATTGGCCGATTACGCCTTGCACAGACATTACCCGGATGCGCTTGCGGCGGACGGGAACCGCTACCTCGCTCTGCTTCGAGGCGTGATCGAGCGCCAGGCGTCGCTTATCGCCAAATGGCAGCTTGTCGGCTTTATCCATGGGGTCATGAACACCGACAATATGTCGATTTGCGGGGAAACGATCGATTACGGGCCTTGCGCTTTTATGGATGCCTACGATCCTGCTACGGTATTCAGCTCTATCGACCAAAACGGGCGTTATGCGTACGGCAATCAGCCGCGCATTGCCGCATGGAATCTTGCGAGATTCGCGGAAGCACTGCTGCCGCTGCTGCATGAAGACGAGGAGCAGGCGATCAAGCTGGCCGAAGCGGAAATAGCCGGATTTACGAAGCTGTATCCGCGTTATTGGCTAGCAGGTATGAGAGCCAAACTCGGCTTGTTTGGCGAGGAGCCCGAAGACGAATCGCTGATTGACAGCCTTTTGCGTATGATGCAGAGCCATCGAGCGGACTATACCAATACGTTTCGCGCTTTGACGATGGAGCAGCCGGAGCGTACGGTTCTGTTCGGCACCGAGCCGTTCACCCGGTGGCAGGAGATGAGGCAGGCGCGCCTGAATCGGCAGTCGGAGTCGAAAGCGTTGTCGCTTGAGCTGATGCGCACCAGCAATCCGGCGGTAATCCCTCGCAATCACCGGGTCGAGGAAGCGTTGGAGGCCGCGGCGGAGGAAGGGAACTACAGTCCGCTCGAGAAGCTTCTTGACGCACTCGCGAAGCCTTATGATTATTCTGTGGCTCAGGACGATTGCTATGTGCTGCCTACAAGCTCGACGAGTCCATACCGAACGTTCTGCGGGACTTGATGGGTCGCTTTAACCTATGGGTCTGCCGATTGCCGGCAGGCCTTTTTTTGTATTGTATTGAGTTATATTTGTATAGTATACTAAACGAAATGATGAGAGGGGGATGCCGTTTTCATGGACACGATACCGATCCATGTTCGCATCGGGCACAATTTGCAAAGCATTCGCAAGCAAATGGGACTTAGCTTGGACAAAGCGGCCGGCTTGACGAATGTGAGCAAGGGGACGCTGCACCAGATCGAGCGGGGCGACCTGCAGCCGACCGTGACAACCGTTTGGAAGATCGCCACCGGTCTGAACATTTCGTTCTCTTCCCTGCTTAAGGACGATGATGCGGCCGTTACGATTGCCGCCAGGAAGGACGTACCGGATGTGACCGAGGATAATGGAACGTGCCGAGTGTACGTGCTGTTTCCTTTCGATCCTCAAACGCGGATCGAGACGTTTACAATGGAAGTTGATCCGGGCGGCCGTTACACGTCATCCCCGCATCGAACGGGCGTTCGGGAATATATCGCGGTCGTTTCGGGAGTCTTTCGGATCGAAGTGAACGGAGAGGCGTATACGCTGGGAGCCATGCAAGCTATCCGTTTTGCCGGAAGTGTCCCGCACAGCTACATGAACGAATCCGATCGCCTAGCGGTTCTGCATATCACGATGCATTACGCCGACGTTTATTGAATACGTAAATCGGATCAGAGAAAGAGAGGGAGAAACCAAACATGTCAAACCCGCTGAAAGAAAGCGCTCAGCAAGTGCAGGACCGATTGAAGGAGCTAGGGTACTCTAACCGGGTTATAGAGCTGCCGGATAGCGCGCGTACGGCTCAGGAAGCGGCGGATGCGATCGGCTGCGCCGCTGCGCAAATTGCCAAATCGATTATTTTCCGGTTATCGCAATCGGACCGGCCTCTGCTCGTTGTCGCGAGCGGAGCGAATCGCGTCAATGAGAAGCACGTTTCCGCTATCGTACAAGAGAAGCTGGTCAAGGCGGATGCGGATTTCGTGCGCGAACGCACCGGCTTCGTCATCGGAGGTGTGGCGCCGGTCGGCCATCGGGACAAACTGCTGACTTTTATCGACGAAGATCTGCTCAGCTTCAAGACGTTATGGGCTGCCGCCGGTCACCCGAAGGCGGTATTCGAGCTAACGCCAGACGAACTTGTGCGGATGACCGATGGTCAGGTGATAAGTATTACTTGACCGCCTCACGATCGGATGATCATCTTCTAAATCTGCGAACTGCGGAGGAAAACAAGCGATGGAAGACGGCTGGAGATTAGTGAAACACGATCCGGAGTGGAACGGCCTTTTTCTCGAAACGGCATTGCCGCTTAGGCAGCTGCTCGGAACAGCGGCTCTTCGAATCGATCATGTAGGCTCGACTTCGATTGCCGGGCTGGATGCCAAGCCGATTATCGACATCCAGATTTCGGTGGAGCGTTTTGACGATATGGCGATCTGGGGACCCAGGCTGGAGGAAGCGGGTTTGGAATTCAGGGCGGACAATCCCGACAGGACGAAGCGGTACTTCCGCGAAAAGCCGGGAAAGCGGCGTACCCATATCCACGTCAGGCAAGCGGGCAGCTTTGCGGAGCAGATGACGCTGTTGTTCCGGGATTACTTGCGCGGGCACCCTAAGGACTGCATGGATTACGCGCTGGAAAAGCATCGGCTCATGGAGCTTTACCGCGATAATCGCGCCATGTATGTGGAAGGCAAAGGACCGATAGTCTGGGCAATTCTGCGGAAAGCCCACGAATGGTCGCAAGCAGCGGGATGGAAGCCCGGTCCGTCCGACGGCTAACTCTGGGCTTGAACGGTGTAACGACAAGCTGCAGCCTCTCCAACCGTAGGGGCTTTTTGTCGTTGGGGCGAAAATGGTGTAGAACAAATGTTCTTGTTATGATAAAATACTAATAATATTTGCGATAAATTCGAGAAAACCCGCCCCATGTCCGCATAATCCGGACAATGCAAACATACGAGATTATGGAGGGATAATCGCCGCGGATTCGTTTTTAGGCCGAAAGCCGTGTGAACGGGATTGGATCGGCGATACTATGAATCGATCGGGAGGTCGGATGAACTTGTTCGCAGTTTACTATGACGAGAAACGGCTTACGAAGCCAAGCACGGAATATGAAGCGAGGATGGACCTGCTCCGGCTTCAGCCCGTATTTCAGAATCTGAGTGTAAGGGAATGCCGCGCGAAAGCCCGCGAATGGGCATCCGCCAGCAAAATCGGCAAGAGCGGCCGTTCCCGTTAACCGGGCTGCGGTTCGGCAGATTCGCTTCCGCTGTATAAACTTGTGAGATTGAATCGATTGGGAGGCTGCAAAGGGATCGCTAACTTTGCACGCCTCCCGCTTCATTTTCCAACTATTGCAAAGGATAGTATAGTAGAATGGGGAGAACCGCACGAGAAACTGGAGGACGACCTGAATGCAGGGATATAACGTAGTAATGGTGTTCAGCCCGGATACGACCCGTTTGCTCATGTGCAAAAGGCGCAAAGATCCGTACAAAGGCTTGAGCAATCTGGTTGGCGGCAAAATCGAAAAAGACGAGCCGGGCTTGGAAGCCGCGTACCGGGAATTGCAGGAAGAAACCGGCATTTCGAAAGAAGCTATTACCTTGCTGCATGTGATGGATTTTACTTATTATTTACAAGATTGCTACGTAGAGGTTTATGCAGGCAGGCTGAAATATGAGGTTTGCGTTTCGGGAGACGAAAATGAGCTGTACTGGTCCGAACTGGATTTTAACTTTTTTGACATGTCGCTGTATGCGGGAGAAGGCAACATCGGTCATATGTTCGAGCAGGTTAAGTTAAGCCGGGCTGCGATTTTGGATCACGATCACAATAACGATTAAGGGCGGGATTAGGATGAAACCGAGAGTAACGGTTCTCACTTTGGGTGTTGACGATTTGGAAGCGGCCGTGCAATTTTATCGCGACGGGCTTGGGTTTTCGACGGAAGGCATCGTCGGTACGGAATTCGAGCATGGGGCCGTTGCTTTTTTCGATATGCAGGACGGACTCAGGCTGGCGTTATGGAAGAGGCGTGATATTGCACATGACACGAAGCTTACTGCCGCCGCACCGAGTGCGACAGAGTTCACGATCGGCCATAATGTAGGGAGCCGGGAGGAAGTGGATGCCGTCATGGAACAAGCGCGGCAAGCGGGCGCGACGATCACGGTGCCTGCGCACGTCACATTCTGGGGCGGTTATTCGGGTTACTTTCAAGATCCGGACGGGCATCTGTGGGAAGTGGTTTGGAATCCGCAATGGGAAGATGGTTAAGCACCCGCTTAGATGAAGCAAGAGGCGATTATAGCCGCAGTAATCTGCCATCTATTACAATATACTTGGAAATGAGTGCAAACGATGCAGCCTATTCACACCATTTTGTTCGATCTGGACGATACGCTGATTCATTTCGACGATTATTGGAACGACAGCTTGCTCGCTACGTTGACCCGGCATTCTTGTACGAAGGATCTGGAGCAGAAGCGGTTGTTCGATAATTTTATGGAGATGAACGGACAATTCGAAGCGCAGTACGATCGGCAGCAGATCACTTTGCGCGAGTTTCGGAATTTGCGGCTGATTCATGCGCTGGACAAGTATGACAGACCTATCGATATGGATACGGCGGACGATTTTAATACGATGCTCATGGACATAAGCCGGGAATATATGAAAGCGAGTCCTGAGCTGGTGCGGTTTCTGACGCAGTTATCCGCACGTTACACGCTTGGCATCGTTACGAACGGAACGAGAAGCTGGCAGCTCGAAAAGATCGAAGCGCTCGGGCTCCGGCCGCTTTTCGCGGATGAAGCGATTATCGTATCCGAGGATGTCGGCTGCGAGAAGCCGTCCCCGGGTATATACGCACACGTCCTGGAGCGCTTTCGGGTCAAGCCGGAGCAGGTGCTGTTCGTGGGGGACTCGTGGAAAAACGACGTGGAGGGACCGATACGCTGCGGCATGAATGCCGTTTGGCTGAACAGAAAGGGTGCAGCTGTGCCCGGGGAGCCGAAGCCGCTCGGCATCGTGAACGACTTGTTTGAATTGACGAGCTATTTGTAACGTTCCCTCCCAAACGGCACAAACCGCCGCAAGCCCAGGGGATCGGGCTGCGACGGCTCGTTTTAGCCTGTTATTTACCTTTGTACCGGGATACCGTCTGGGACGTCGAGCGTGGCCTCGCCGTTCTCATAACGGAAGCGGATGGTTCCCGCCGGAATGCGGAACGACAACTCGATGCTGTCCAGTTCTGCTGGCAGGCGAGGCTTGAACGATACGGCTGTCCATCCCGGCGCGGCAGGTTTGATTCCGGCAATTTCTTCGATGAACAGCGGAATCGGAGCGCTGGCCCAAGGATGGCACAGACTCGTATTCGGCTTTAAATCTTTGGCCCATACCTCGAAGCAGGTCGTAGCCCCTTCCTTCACCATCGTGCTCCACGAATGCAAATCCTCCGAACGGATCAGCTCGTATACCAATTCATGTTCGCCGGCGCCAGCCAGTGCTTTAAGCACGAAGTAAGCCATATAAACGCCGCAGCTTAACCGTTTCTCGCGGATAAGCCGGATGACGCCTTCCCGGTCGTCTTTCTCCGTCAGCCCGAACAGGAGCGGCAGCGCGTTGGCATGCAAGGAAGAATGCGCCGAGCCTTCGGCATCGACGAACCGTTTCCCGGATCGGTCGAGGAACGCCTGGCGGAACGATTGCTTGAAGCTTCGCAGCTCGTAGGCCGGCCTATCCCGGATGTCCAGCAGGGCACGGAGTTCGGATACCGCCAGCATCGCGCCGTAGTAAAAGGCATTAATGACGTTATGGTACCCGTCGCCGATCGGATTCGCCAGTCTAAAATCGTAGTCGTCCCGCATATTGTACGGCCAGTCCACGAGATTCGGCTTGTCCTGGATGCGGATCAGGCCATCTTCTCGGCGAAACCCAGCAAAATGGGCGACCATCCGCTCGGCTGTCGGCAGCATGTCGCGCACGAAAGCCTCGTCACCGGTATGGCGGTAATAGTCCAGCAGCTGCAGCGGATATTGCAGCGAATAGTCGGCGAACTCCTGCATAAAGTGGCCGGGGGCAACCGCCGTCAAGCCGGGACATACCCGCGGTGCGAGCAGAGCGAAATCGAGCAGCGATTTGCGGAACAGGCGCAGATCGCCGGAGACGTAGCTATGAGTGTTCGCGATGATCGTATTGTCGCCGAGATATTGGCCTTTCTCCCGGGAGGGGCAGTCGACGAACGTTTCTTGAGAGCCGTACTGCACTCCTTTTTTACAAATCGACCAAATTTGATCGAGCATCGGATCGGAGCTTGCAAATTGCAGCGCCGACTCGTCAAGCGGGTAGTGCCGGACGTCGACGGCGAAGCTGGTCTCCTGTACGCGGACACCCGGGGCCGGAAGCACCTCGACATAGCGAAATGCCTTATAGTCGTAAAATTCCAACTCGTCCGTCTCCGCGCCTGACAGCGTCCAAGTCTCTTTGTAGCTGCAATTGCAGCGCATGCCGTAGCGGACTCGGCCGTCGTCCAGCAATTCTTCTCCGCAGCGGATTTCGACCGTCTGTCCTGCTCCGCCATAAGCGCTCATCCGGAATTGACCGGTTCGCTCCTCCCCGAAATCCAGCAAATAGCCGCCGTCCTCCGTTAAAGGCGTTACTTTGACGGGTTTTACCGTGTATACGGCAAGCGGGGGAGTAGGCTGCACGAACAAACGGTGATCGTCCGCGATATGTTCGGCTGCATATCCCCATGCCGAATCGTCGTAGCCGGTTTCACGCCAGCCTGTTTTTTTGAGACGGTTATCTACATGTTCCAAAAACTGTGTGTTATAGCCGATAATGCCGCCGCTTTCGTATTCGCGGGCGCGTTCCGTCTTCCAGGTGGAGTCGGTACCGAGCGCGAACTGTCCGTCTACAGCCAGCTCCGCTATAAGACCTTGACGATATTCTGCGCTGTTGTAGGCGCGGCACACGAGCCCTTGGTAATAGACGTGAACGGCAATCGTATTCTCACCGGACTGCAAGTAGTCCGTCACGTCGTAACGATTATAGAAATAGTGATAATAATTGCCCTGCGCAGGTCCTTGACCGACGAAACGGCCGTTCACATAAACCTTATAATAGTCATCGGCGGTAATGTCCAGTATCGCTTCGCGCGGAGCGGCGTTCAAGCTGAACGACTTGCGGGTCAGCATATGGATATTTTTCAAGTCTTCCCGGTGGTGTACGGGGGGACGATCCTTCTCGAACTCCTTGTGATACAAATCGATCGGCCTTTGGCCGAGGAAGCTTTCGTCCATAATCCAGCGTGCGCGCCATATTTTATCCAAGTGAGGTTCTCTCCTTCTGCAGCGCCTGCGAATCTGCGCTTCCGTCTATACTTGCCATCCATTATAGAGGAGGCGCGGGCCGACTTCTTGGCCTATATGACAGAAAATAAAGGAGATATGCCAACGGGCCGATTCGGATAGTCCGAGCGGAAGATGATCGATGGGAGATCAGACGCCGACTCGGTACGATTCTTTCGGTTCAGCGGGATTGCTGCTAGCAGATTCCGCACCGGACAGCGCATAACATTCGCGGAAAGCGAAATGCCGGCAGCCCGCACACCGTTCCCGATTCAGCCGGGTCAGCGCATAACCGATCGCTTCGCCCGTACGCTCGAAAAAATGATCCGGCCGAATGCGCGCAGCGAGTCCCGTCTTCATCAGCACATCTTTCGGCTGCGGCTGAATGCCCGAGATGAGGACGATTCCTCCGTATTTCTCGGTCTGTTTCACCATCTCCGCCAAATTCGCTTCCCCGGTTGTGTCCATAAAAGGCACTTTGCCCATCCGCAGCAGCACGATCAGCGGCTCTTGGCTGTTCAAGGCCGATAAGGATCTCTCAAACCCGGTTGCGGCGCCGAAAAAAAGGGCCCCCTCGACGGTATAGATGGCGATTTGCGGGCAATCGTGGCTGCTGCTAACGGCGGCGGCCCGCACCTTCTCGTGCTTGTCGCTCCGGTCGGGCAGCACCTTCGATACGGTGAGTGTCTCGGCCATCCGTTTGATGAAGAAAATCGCTGCCAGCAGCAATCCGATTTCGACGGCCGTTGTCAGGTCGGTCAGGACGGTAAGCAGGAACGTTGCGGTCAGGACGATGGAGTCGGTCGATTTCGTTTTGGCGACATGAATGAACTTGCGCCGCTCGCTCATATTCCAGGCGACGACCATCAGGATCGGCGCCATGCCCGCCAGCGGAATATGGGAGGCGTAGGGAGCGAACAACAGCAGAATAAGCAGCACGACAGCACTGTGAACCATGCCGGAGAGCGGGCTGGCCGCTCCGGTCTTAATATTCGCCGCCGTCCGCGCGATCGCCCCGGTAGCCGGAATACCGCCGAAAAGCGGGGTGACGAGGTTGGCGATGCCTTGCCCGATCAGCTCGCGATTGCTGTTATGGCGCTTGCCGGTCATGCCGTCGGCGACGACGGCCGAGAGCAGCGATTCGATGCCGCCGAGCAGTGCGATGACAAAAGCGGGCGGGAGCAGCATGCGGATTTTTTCCAGTGTCAGCTCCGGCATGTGCAGGCTCGGGAGGGCGCTGGGAATTGTTCCGTAAGTCGAGCCGATCGTGGCGACCTCGCCTGCAAACAGCCAGTAGCTGATGAGACTGGACAAGGCGAGGCCGATCAGCGAACCGGGCACCTTCGGCATATATTTGGTCGCCAGGAGAATGGAGGCGAGACAGATCAAGGCCGTGGCGACGCTGTAAACGTTCACCGATCCGATATGGACGAGGATCTCTTTCATATTGGAAACAAAGTCCTCATGTTTTTGGATGCCGGTAAGGCCTAGAAAGTTCGCAATTTGTCCGGTAAAAATGATGACGGCTATACCGGCTGTAAAACCGACGGTAACCGGGTGGGGGATGAATCGGATCAGCGCCCCCAGCTTGAAGAGACCCATCAGGAGCAGCAGCACGCCCGCCATCGCTCCGGCGATCAGCAGGTTTTCGTACCCATACTGCATGACGACGGCGAATAAGACCGGAACGAACGCCCCGGTCGGCCCGCCGATCTGATACCGGGAGCCGCCGAACAGCGATATGCAAAACCCGGCGATAATCGTCGTGTAAATCCCGTACTGCGGCTTCACTCCGGACGCAATGGCAAAAGCCATTCCAAGCGGAATGGCGATAATGGCTACGATGAGTCCTGCCACAAGATCGCGTCGAAATAAGCTGGCGTTATACCCGTCCCATCTGTCCGGCAGCTTCATTGTGTACAACCTTCTTTTTCTTCATATATTTGATTATTTGAATATATGAGGAATATACTCCCGGCATTCCGTCTTGTCAATGAACAAATATAGGGGGAGAATGCTCGAAAACGGCGGTTTGCCAAGCAAAAACAAGGTAATCTTGAGCGGATTCAAGACTACCTTGTCGTTTCGGCCGTTTATTCGTTTCGGATCGTTTCCAGCAGCGAGATGGCGTCGACCAAATGGTTATCGAAAATTTGCCGCGCTACCGCAAGCAAGTCCCGGATGAGCGGGTCCCGCAGCGAATAAATGACGGAGGTGCCCTCCTTGGTGGCACTGACGACGTTTTTGTTGCGCAGCACGGCGAGCTGCTGGGATACGGCGGAGCCTTCGCTGCCCAGAATCGCTTGCAGCTCGTTCACGTTTTTCTCGCCTTCGCACAGCAGTTCGAGGATGCGAATGCGCATCGGATGCGCCAGCGCTTTGAAAAATTCCGATTTAAACTGTTGAATGTCTCGGTTCATCGATTATAAGCCCCTTAAATAGGAAAGATAGCAGGATCGTTTCGTTCATCATATCACAAACGTTGGCGCGATGGTTATGAGGGCGTAGCGGCGCGATTCATAGCCGATTGCTCTCCTCGCGCTGCCCGGCAATTTTTTCGCGGTAATGCTGAGGCGATACCCCTTCAAGCTTTTTGAAGATGCGGCTGAAATAAAACGGCTCCTGGTAGCCGATTTCGCTTGCGATCGTCTGGAGCGGCTTGTCCGAATGAAGCAGCAAATGTTTCGCCCGCTGCACGCGAAGCTGCCGGATGTAATGATGGATCGTCGTATCCGCGTATTTTTTGAACACCTGGCACAAATATTCGTATTTGCGGTCCGTCGCCTGCTCCAGCCGTTCCTTCGTCAGTTCCGCCTCATAGCCGTTGTTCAAATAATTGACGAGCTTGCGGAACGTAATATACGACGCGGGAAAGGCGGTGTCGAGATGGCTTTGCTCCAGAAAGTCGGTCGCGATCGTTTGCAGCATTTCGGCCAGCAGCAGCGTTGCCTGAAACCGGAAATAGCCTTCCGGCTGATTCATCGTCTTGACGAGCCGCTCGAACAGATCGAGCAGCCTGTACCTGCCCCTGTTCCGGTATTCGCGCGGGAGAACGAGCAGGTCCTCGTGCCGTCCTTCCACGGTTCGAAGCTCCGTTCGCTCGGCATGGACAATATTAAGATCGGCAGCGCGATTCAGGACGAATTGGTTCATGCCCGGTGAACACGAAAATTGCACCCAAAAAAAGGTGCCGCCGTTTTCGGTGCCCGGCTTCCAGCCCCCATGCTGCTCCCACGGCATCAGCAAATACGAGTCGCCCATGCCGAGCGTCAGCTGTTTGCTCCCCGCCCGCAGATGAACTTCTCCTTCCGCTACGAGGATAAGCTCATAGTACGGGTTATAGTGATCGCGGCCGAAAAACGAAGGGTTTGTCTTGGTATCGAGCAAATCCGTCCACTTGACGTCCAGAATCGATAAACGGGACATGGAATAATACATGGGCTGTTTTCCTCCGATGTTTTTTGCTGCGAAATCTTAATCCAGTTCATGGTGCGCCGGGCCGCACCTTCCTATAATCAATCGTGATGGGATTATTATAACATTCGCAGATGCGCATGTAGGAGGGTTTCGCGTGGGGATCAGCATTTTGAACGAAAACGACTATTACCGAATCGTTTATGGCGGCTGGCTGGGCAAAAATATCGGAGGCACGCTCGGCGCGCCGGTCGAAGGGCGAAAGGAGCTGCTTTCGCTGACGTTTTACCCGAAGCTGCCGGATGGGCCGCTGGAGAACGACGATCTCGACTTGCAGCTCGTCTGGCTGCACGCGCTGGAGCAGTACGGTCCGTCCTTGACGGCCCGGGAGCTTGGGCAGGAATGGACGGAACACGTCTTTTTCCCGTTCGACGAATACGGCTACGCGCTGGCTAATTTGCGCAGAGGGCTGCTTCCTCCGGTAGCGGGCTGGTTTGGCAATCCGTTTACGAACTGCATGGGCTCGCCGATCCGCTCCGAAATATGGGCGATGGCCGCACCCGGAGCTCCTGAAGTGGCTGCCCGGTATGCATATGAGGATGCGATCGTCGACCATGCCGGAGGCGAGGGCGTTTACGGGGAAATGTTTTTTGCCGCGCTTGAAAGCGCCGTGTTTATGGAGAAGGACCGGGACAGGCTGATCGAGATCGGGCTGACCTATATTCCGCAAGACTGCCGGACCGCCCTCGCCTTGCGCGATCTGATCCGCTGGCATAAGGAAGGGTACGATTGGAAGGAAGCGCGCGAGCTTGTGCTGAAGCATCACGGCCATTCCAACTTCACCGACGCTCCGCAAAATATCGCCTTCACCATTCTTGGCTGGTTGTACGGCGAAAGCTTCGAGGATGCGATTCTGAAGGCGGTCAACTGCGGCTACGACACGGACTGCACCGCCGCTACGCTTGGCGCCATTCTCGGCATGCTGCTCGGACCGGATGCGCTGCCGGAGAAATGGGTGGCGCCGGTCGGGGAGCGGGTGGTCGTCAGCCCCCCGATCAAGGGCTTCCCCGCGCCGAAAAATCTGGACGAGCTGACGAAACGGACGATTCGTATGGGCAAGCAAATATTGGCCGCCTGGGACACCGGTATCATCGTCCATCCGGACTTGCCGACTTCTTGGAATAGGGAAGACGGCGCCGCGGCGCCACCGGCCGAGCTGTGGGAGCGCGGAGTGACAGGCAACCGCTATAGGCTGCCGCAAGGAACGATAGGCTGCCCGGATGCAGAGCTGACCGTTGATTACGGACCAAGCGGTCCGGCAATCGGAGCGGGGCAAGCGACAAAAATCGCTTTCCGTTTCACGAACCGTTCGGGCGTTCCGCTGGAAGGAAGCGTCGCGCTTGTTTTGCCGGAAGGCTGGTCGGGATCGTCCGCGCAGAGCATTTCGCTGGAGCCGGGCGAATCGCTCGACTGGGAGGCGGAAATTCGCGCATCGAACGACGTGCGAAGCGTGAACCGTCTGGAGTTTGTGTGGAGCCGAAGCCACGACCATTCGCCGTGGAACGAGCAGCGGGTAGCCTTCACACTTGTGCGAGCATCGAGCTGGCATGTGTCCGGTCCGGATGGCGGGGAGGCCGTTCAGGCATTTATGCCGGGTAATCGTCTGGACTGGAGCAGCGCTGTCGGCGAAGAGAGCGACGGCGTGTATACGGCTCGTACGACCATGCGAAATCCTGCTCGGAGACAAATGCGGATCATTGCGGCCGCAAACGCCCCGGTAACGCTGCGACTAAATGGCGAAGATGTGATCGAATGCAAGGAGACGCTTGCTTTCATGCCGGCATTCCATCGTGCGCCGCGCCAGCAATGGTTCGAGTTGGAGCTTGACGCCGGCGATCATGAGATCGAGGTGGAAGCCGTCCGTGGCGGCAACCCGCTCGAGGTGTACGTGCTGCCGGTATCGACCCGTCAGACGACTTCGCCGGGAGCGTTTTATTACTATACCGACGTTTTGTGGGGCGTATGATGAGGATCGACGCCCACCAGCATTACTGGGAGCCGCAGCGGGGAGATTACGGCTGGCTGACTAAGGAGCGAGGCATTTTGTACCGGGATTATTTGCCCCGGCAGCTCGAACCGCTGCTCAAACAATATCAGTTCCGTTATTCGGTTGCCGTACAAGCGGCGCCAACGGTGGACGAAACGTTGTACCTGCTGAAGCTTAGCGAATCTCACCGCAGTATAGCGGGCGTAGTCGGCTGGCTCGACTTCGAGTCGGCTCGCTTCGAGGAGGAACTGGCGGGGCTGCGCCTGCATCCACGATTCGTCGGGTTGCGCCCGATGATTCAAGACTTGCCCGCTGACTGGCTGCTGCGGCGCGATGTTCGTACCTCGATGCGCCATCTTGAACAGGAGCGGTTTCCGATCGACCTCCAGCTTCGCCCGTTTTTGCTGGACAGCGCCATAAAGCTGATGGAGCACGTTCCGCAGCTTACCGCCGTCATCGATCATATCGCCAAGCCGGTCTACGGCGAGAAGTTCGGCGACTGGGAGTGGGCGATGGCCCGTCTGGCCGAATATCCGAATATGAGCTGCAAGCTGTCGGGCATGGTGCCCGAGCGCGCGGCCCCCTGGTCGATACTCGACTGGAAGCCGTATGTGGAAGCTGCGCTGGAGCTGTTCGGCCCGCAGCGCGTGTTATTCGGGAGCGATTGGCCCGTATGCCTGCTGTCGGCGACGTATGGGCAAGTGTACGACAGTTTAGCGGCGCTGCTGCCTTCCGGCTGGGAAGAAACGGCGGGAGACGGACTATGGGGAGCGAATGCAGCAGCCTTTTACCGGTTACCGGTTTAACAGGATGAGAACGAAATGAGTTATGTGGAACAAACGAAGCCCCTTCGCCAATATGGCGGAGGGGCTAGTGCGCTTCTAATCAGTGGCAGTCTGGCGCATCATTGTACGTGATCGTATCGCCGTTCAGGATAATAAGCGGCTGCGGCACGTACGGCTTCGCTTCCGCGATGTTCTCCCGATCCTTTTGACCGTATACGGCTACGATGACCGCCACAATGGCAAGCAAGGGGATCAAAATCCATTTTCGTTTAGCCATGATGAGTCGGTCTCCTTTCTGCTACCCGGTTCATTTACGGCTATTGTAAACTATTTCTGACCGAAATACTAGGGATTAAAATAGTTCCTTTCACCACTTGATCAAAAAGTTGCCCGAGTTCCAAAATCCTTCCTGAAACTGCAAGCCGTCGCGCAAATCGAACAAGGGGCCGTTCGATGATGCTCCGCCGTCCGGGCTTTCGGATCGAGAAGGTGTCGGCTCGTTCGAAACGTAGGCCGGCGCTGGTGGCGGCGGTGTGTTGTATGACAAATAAGTAGGTAATTCTCCGCTTGCGATGTTGATGCCGATTTGTCTCGTTTCCGCGTTGTAGCTGATCGTTTGACCGAGTGCTTCACTTACGAAGCGAAGCGGGATGAATGTCGTATCGTCAATAAGGGTTGGCGGCATGCTCAGTTCGGCTCTTTTGCCTTGGACAATGGCGATGGAATCTCCGATTCTCAGGTTGATTGTTTTGTCTCGCAGCGTAAGTGTAACTTCTTTTGTTGCGTCGTCGTAAGAAACGATCGCTTCAAGCTGTTCACTGATAAACCGAAGCGGAACCATCGTCGTATCGCCTACTAGCGTTGGCGCTGCTGGAATGTAGCCTTGCTTTTCACTGGCATAAACGTGCTTGCTGTCAAGCTGGAGTACCAGTGTCGGTTTGTCCGGCTTAGAAGATTGGACAGGATCGGCCGTGAACGGCTGAACAGAGTCTGCCTTGTACGGCTGAACGGGATCGGCCTTGTACGGCTGAACGGAATCGGCCTTGTACGGCTGAACGGAGTCGGCCTTGTACGGCTGGACAGGATCGGCCTTGTACGGCTGGACAGGATCGGCTTTGTACGGCTGAACGGAGTCAGCTGTGTACGGCTGAACGGTATCCGCGGTATATGGTTTAATATCCGCAGCGTAAGCGGCCGTACTCCAGAAGCATAATGCAATAATAGCTGTCGCTGCGCGCAAGCCTTGTTTAATCCCCATACTGTTACCTCCATAACCTCAGAACTTTTTTCTTAATTATATAGAAGCCATCTTACAGGAGTCTTACAAAAATGGCCGGTGCCGCCAAGTTATCGAAGCGGAAATGGGACTTCGTACCCAATTGTTCGTTTCAGTCGGTCAAAAATGCAAAATTATAGAAAATGGTGTAACTTTTTTTAAGCTTATGACGTCTATTCCTTTGATGAATGCTTTATGAACATCCGGATAGGAGGAGAACTAGTGAATGGGGTGGCTGAACCGTTTCGCCGTAAACAAAGATAAGGGAACGTTGCCGACCGCAGCGCCGCCCGGAGACGAGAGCGTGACGGCCCTCGAGGAGGCCGCGGAGCAAAGCGCCGCAGCAACCTCGGCAGATACCGGCGTGTATACGCCGCTGCTTGTTCCGGTGCAGGACCATCAAGAAACGAAAGCGGCGGAGCCGATCCTGACGGTGCGCGGTGTGGAGAGGTCGTTTCACGTCGGCGGCAGACAGCTTCACGTGCTTAAAGGGATCGACATGGAGCTTACGCCTAACCGGCTCGTTATGCTGAGAGGCCGTTCGGGCTCCGGCAAAACAACGCTGCTCAATATGATCGGCGGTTTGGATCAACCGGACCGTGGAGAAATATTTTTTATGGGACAGCCGTTTCATCAGTGGAACGACGATAAACGCACGGAAGTGAGGAGGAAGCGAATCGGCTTCATTTTTCAGTCGTTTGCGCTCATGCCGCTGTTATCCGCCTGGGAAAATGTCGAACTCTCGCTCCGCATGGCCGGTGTGCCGCGCTCCCAGTGGAAGCCGCGTGTGCAGCATTGCCTGGAGCTTGTCGGCCTTGGCAAACGGATGCATCACCGGCCTTTCGAGCTGTCCGGAGGCGAGCAGCAGCGGGTAGCCAT
This sequence comes from Paenibacillus ginsengarvi, assembly GCF_003626695.1. Classification (GTDB taxonomy): domain Bacteria; phylum Bacillota; class Bacilli; order Paenibacillales; family NBRC-103111; genus Paenibacillus_AB; species Paenibacillus_AB ginsengarvi. The sequence goes on along the minus strand of NZ_RBAH01000001.1, from coordinate 452,169 downwards.
CGCCAAGGCGATCGCACACCGGCCGACGATGCTGCTGGCCGACGAACCGACTGCAGAACTCGACTCGCAGATGGGCGCCCAAGTTATGTCCGTATTTAAGGATATTATTCGGACGGAGCAGGTAACGATCTGCATGACGACTCACGACCCTACGATTTTGGAGGTAGCCGACCATGTTTACCAAATGGTGGACGGAAAATTCATCCATACATAAAACGATGCTTGCGATCGCACTAACGGTCTCGCTTACGGCTGCTTCAGGCTGTTCGCTGCTCCCGAAGGAAGAAGAGGAAGAAGTGCTTCCGGCGATCGCGCCGCCGAAGCTTTCCGAGAAGCCCGTCTATGAAGTGAAAACGACGACGCTCGAAACGAAGCAGCGCGGCGCCGGCAGACTGCTGTCGACCAAGGAAGAAACGCTGTATTTTACGCAGGAAGATACGAAAAGGTTGAAGGACATTTATGTCAAAACGGGCGATGCCGTCAAGGCGGGACAGCTCATCGCCGAGCTGGACGTAACGACGCTGGAGAATGATCTGCGGCAAAAAAGGCTGCAGCAGCGCAGCGAGGAGCTGCATATGATCGAGCTGCTGCGCAAAAACGACGGCTCCAAGTCGGCGGAGGAGCTGGAACAAGCGAAAATCGCCTTCGAGCTGAAAAAGGAAGAGCTCGGCAAGCTGGAACAATCGATCGCCTCGGCGAAGCTGACGGCGCCGTTCGACGGCACGATCGTCTCGGTAGCGGTCAAGAAGGGCGACAACATCAAAGGCTACGACGATATCGCCGTTCTCGCCGATTTGAACTCGCTCACGGTCGCGGCGGAATTGTCGGCCGACGATCTGAAGAAGGTCGCTATCGGCATGGAAGTTATCGTAGACATCAACTCCGCGGGTCAGCATAAAGGGACGGTGGCGCAGCTGCCGCTTCCGAAAACGGAAAATAACGGCCAAGGCCCGATGGCCCCAGGCCAGCAGAAAGACTCGATCGACAAATATTTGCTCGTAGCGCTCAATCCGTTTCCGGAAGGGCTGAAGAGGGGAACGCCGCTCAGTGTTTCCGTCATTTCCCAGCGTAAGGAGAACGCTATCGTCATTCCGGCGGCCGCGCTCCGCTCCTACTCCGGACGCAATTACGTCCAGGTTGTAGACGAGAAAGGCGCCAAGCGTGAGGTTGACGTCGAAATCGGCCAGCAAACGTCCACCGAGGTGGAAATCGTCAAAGGCTTGCAGCCGGGGCAAAAAGTGGTGGGGAGATAACGCCTATGCCAATGCTCCGATTTTTGTACCGCAAAATGTGGAACAACCGCTGGATGACGCTCAGCACGCTGCTCGGGCTTATCGTTGCGGTTTCGTTCACGACGAGTATCCCGATGTATTCCGACGGGTCGCTTAAACGCGTCGTCGCAAAAACGCTGCTCGACAATACGGACGGCTTGCCGCCGGGATCGACGCTGATCCGCTATCAGGCGATAGGGGCGGACAAAGCGGATCTGGATGCGCTGAAAGAAGTCGACGCCTACATCAGGGACGACATACCGAAACAAATCGCTTTTCCGTTCACTACATACGTGCGAACCTACTCCATTCGCAGCTCGCAGGTGACGCCGGTCGATCCGACGAAGACGGATCCGAGCAAGCGCCGCCAGATGTCGATAGCGGCGTGGAGCAACCTGGACGATCATATCGAGATGAGCAGCGGCAATCCGTTCTCGAATCAGGTGAAGAACGGGGTCATCGAGGCGGTCGTGTTCGAGGAAGCTTTGTACAGAGGAGACTTTCGGGTCGGTGACGAATTCAATTACCCGCTAACGGGCGGACTCGGAATCGCTCCGCTCAAGGTGAAAGTCGTTGGCTCGTTCAAGCCGAAGCAGGAGAATGATCCGTATTGGTACCAAGGCTTCGAAGGGCTTCTGAGCAGTCTGATCGTCAGCGAAGAAGTATTCCAGAATGACCTGCTCACGCAGAAAAAAATTCCTCTCAACCTGGCCAATTGGTATTACGCCTTCGATTTGCGTGAAATCAAAACGAGCCAGTTGACCGATCTAACGAACAAGCTTGAACGTCTCGACATTACGCTCTACCAGAAGCTGAAGGAAACGAAGGTCGATTTTTCGTTCAAAGAGATGTTGTCCGAGTTCCGGACGCAAAGCCTGCAAATGCAGATGATGTTGTTTACGCTGGCGGCGCCGATGATCGCAATGGTGTTTTATTACATCGTTATGAATGCTCGCCAGTCGCTCGACCGACAGCGAAGCGACATTGCCGTTTTGCGCAGCCGCGGCGGCAGCACCAGGCAAATTATTTGGGTGTATTTGCTCGAAGGGCTGCTGCTCGGTGCTATTGCGCTTGTAATCGGGCCGGCGATCGGCTGGATGATGGCCAAAGGCATCGGTTCGTCGAACGGGTTCCTTGCGTTTGTCGACCGGAAGGCGGTCCCTGTCGGCGTTACGCCGGAGGCGCTGCTCTACGGCGTTGCCGCGGTCGCACTGGCGATTGTCGCCAGCGTCATTCCCGCCGTCTCGTTCGCGCGGTCGTCGATCGTAAACTACAAGCAGCAGCTTGCCCGATCGGACCGGAAGCCCGTATGGCAGCGCTGGTTTCTTGATATCGCGCTTGTCGCTTTGGCAGGTTACGGCTATTATACGTTCCAGAATTATCAGGTATTATCGGCGAAAACGGGCTTGTCGAACGACCAGCTGCAAGTGCATCCGCTGCTGTTTTTCGTGCCAGCTTTGTCCATCTTCGCGCTCGGGCTGTTTTTCCTAAGGCTGTTCCCGTGGCTGCTCAAGCTCGCAGGCTGGCTAGGCAAAACGTTTTTGCCGGTGCCGATCTACTTGACGCTGACGCAGCTGTCCAGGTCGTCCAAGGCTTATTATCCGCTTATGCTGCTGCTGATCCTTACGCTCGGACTCGGGGTGTACAATTCCTCCGCGGCGCGGACGATCGATCTGAACTCGACGGAACGCACCTTATACCAATTCGGCACGGATGTCGTGCTTCAGCCGGTTTGGGAAGCTTACTCGGAGATGACGCCGCCGTCTGACGGGCAAGGCCAAGGTAACGGAGGTCAGGGTGGCCAAGGCGGTCAAGGAGGCCAAGGAGGCCAAGGAGGCCAAGGTGGTCAGGGAGGCGGCCAAGGAGGCCAAGGCGGAGGCCAAGGGGGCCAGGGCGGAGGAGAGCAGACCAACTCCAAAATGCTCTACATGGAACCGCCGTTCGAAATGTATCGTACACTCGAGGGTGTCGAGCATGCCGCTCGAGTGCTGCAAACGAAAGGCAACGTGGTCGTATCCGGCAAATCGCTCGGCCAAGGAACGGTTATGGGCATCGAAAATATCGATTTCGCCGATGTGGCTTGGTTCCGCAATGATCTGTTCCCGGCCCACCCGAGGCAATATTTGAATTTGCTCGGCGCTTTTGACGGGCAAGGCGTTATTGTGGCGGAATCGTTCGCCAAAAAAAATCAGCTGAAGCCCGGCGATCTGATCTCGATCGCGATTCAGCAGCAAATGGTGGAGTTTGTCATTGTCGGCACGGTGCCGTATTGGCCGTCGCTGTATCCGAACCAGTCGCCGTTTTTTATCGCCAACCTGGATTACATCTTCGATCAGGCGCCGATTACGCCGTATGACGTATGGCTCAAAATGAAGCCAGGAGCAAAGCTGACGCCGATTATCGAGACGCTCCAGGCGAAAGGGATGCAGCTGGCCGATTACAAGGATGTGCGCAACGAGCTGATTACACAGAGCAAGCATCCGTCCAGAGGCGGCGTATTCGGTATTCTGAGTCTGGGCTTCCTCGTATCCGTGCTTGTTTCGCTGATCGGCTACGTGCTTTACTGGTTTTTCAATTTGTCGAGCCGGGTCGTTCAGTTCGGCGTGCTGCGGGCGATGGGGCTTTCGCGGAAGCAGCTTACCGGCATGCTTTTGCTGGAGCAGCTGTTCACTGCGGGACTGTCGATCGCGCTTGGTTTTGCGATCGGCAAGCTGACGAGCATCCTGTTCCTTCCGTTTCTGCAAACGGCGGAAAATGCGAAAACCCAGGTGCCTCCGTTCCGGGTCATTTTCGAGGCCAAAGACATGTATCAGCTGTACGGTGTCGTCGCTTTCATGATGGTAACGGGAGCGACGCTGCTGCTGCTGCATATCCGCAGGCTGAGAGTGCATCAAGCCGTCAAGCTGGGAGAGGAGCGGTAAGCGATGATCGTTTGCGAAGGACTCGTCAAAATATTCAAAACCGACGACCTCGAAGTCGTCGCGCTGCAAGGGCTTAACATTACGGTGGAAACCGGCGAAATGATGGCCATTATCGGAAACAGCGGAAGCGGCAAATCGACGATGCTGAACATCTTGGGCGGTCTCGACCGCCCGTCCGCTGGGCAAGTGCGGGTCGGCGAATGGGATTTGCTGAAAATTACCGACGACCAGCTGGTCGAATACAAGCGCAAGACGGTTGGATTCATCTGGCAGAATAATGCGCGCAACCTGCTGCCCTACTTGACCGCACTGGAGAACGTCGAGATGCCGATGATGCTGAGCGGCAAAATCGATCGCGCCTACGCGAAGCAGCTTCTGGAATGGGTTGGCCTAGGCGAGCGGCTTCACAACAAGCTGTTCCAGCTGTCGGGCGGGGAACAGCAGCGGGTCGCCATCGCCATATCGCTGGCCAACCGGCCGTCGCTGCTGCTTGCCGACGAGCCGACAGGCTCTGTCGATACGCAGACGTCGGACCTCATTATGGACATTTTCCGCAGAATGAACAAAGAATTAGGCGTTACGATCGTCATCGTAACGCACGATCTGTCGCTGGCGAGCAAGGTGGATCGGGTCGTCGCCATCCGCGACGGGATGACGAGCACCGAGTTCGTCAAGCGCAATCCGAACCTCGGCGCGGACGACGGCGAGCGGAAGAGCATCAAGGAAGGGCATGAGGAATATGTCGTGCTCGATCGGGCGGGACGGCTGCAAATTCCGAAGGAATTTTTGCAGGCGCTCGAAATTACGAACAAGGCGACGATGGAATTCGACGGGAAGACGATCACGATCAAATCGCCGAATATACTTGGGGGGAACACGGATGAATAACAACGGAAAACCGAAATGGCTTCGTACGGTAACGGGGCTGACTGCGGTAGCGGCGCTCACCGTACCGGTACTGGCCGCGTGTAATAAAGGCTCTTCGGGAGACGACAAAACGGAGCGTGTGCTTCGCATTGCGACGCAGTATTATGCGGAGGAGGACGAATATTTCCGCCAGCAGTTTACGGAAATTTTCGAGTACAACAACCCCAATATCAAGCTCGAGATCGTCTCGGCGATGAACCCGAATCAGTACCGCTACGGCGGGCGGCCGGAGGGAGAGAAGCCGGAAGATCCGTATGCGAAGATGAAGGAGCTTCTTAACAGCGACAATCCGCCGGACATTGTCATGATGAATTTCGAACAACTGCCGGACCTGATCGCCAACAACATGCTGCAGCAGCTCGATACGAACATTACGAAAGACAAATTCGATGTATCGGATATAGTGCCGGCCGTTATCGACGGCATCAAGGCTGTCGGAGACGGGAAGCTGTACGCGCTCGCGCCGACATTCTCCTCGCAGATCTTGATGTACAACAAGAAGCCGTTCGACGACGCGGGCGTTAAATACCCGACTGACGGCATGACCTGGGACGAAATGTTCGATCTGGCGCGCCGCGTCTCGAAAGGCGACGGTGACAATCGGGTTTACGGTTTTGCTTTTAACACGTACAGCTCGGGCTCCAAAGAAAATTTATTTTATGAAATGGATCCATACACCTCGTCGCTTCAACTGCGAATGTTCAACGATGCGGTGGACGGCTTGACCGTCGCCTCCCCGTCCTGGGAAAAAGTATGGACATCCATGATCCAGTTGAGCAAGGAAAAGGTGCTGCCGGAACCGATCGATTACAGCAAAATGGATGCGGTACGGCGCGCTGCGATGGATGACGGCGGCGGTTACAACCCGTTCCAGAACAACTACTTTATGAACGGCAGATTGGCGATGACGCTCGGGCAGCAATACTCGCTCAACGAAGTGATCCAAGCGAACAAAAACGCGCAGAACATCAAAGGTTATACGCCGATCGACTGGGATATTGTAACCATGCCGACGCATCCGGAGCAAAAGGGCATTGGCGGCAACGTTTATTTCAACGGCCTGATGGGTATTAACGCTAAAGCGCAAAACCCGGCCGACGCCTGGAAATTTGTCAAGTTCATCAACGGCGAGGACTGGGCCCGCTTGAAGTCGAAGAGCGTCAATATGCTCGTTTCCCGTTCGAAATATATTCAGCCGCGCGACGGTTTGCAGTATAATATTAAAGCATTCACCGCACTGAAGCCGGCGCCGGTTGAAAACGAAATGAGCAAAGTGTACCGTCAGTATCAAAATATCGGACAAATCCGTTCGATGGGGCTCCAATATTTCAAGAAGGCGATTGACGGCACCTCTACCGTCGGCGATGCGCTCAAGGAATGGCAGACGGCGGGAGATGCGGCACTCAAGCAGTTGAAGGAAAATCCGAACGCGCCGATCAATGTAATGCCGAAGGCCAGCAGCAGCATGATGATGATGCCCTGAGAACGGCGACTAATGGCGACACCGAGGAGTGAAGGCTCATGGCAAACCGTGTTCATAGCAAAGACGTAAAGGAAGCGGCCTGGAGAAAGCTGGCTGAACGCGGTGTGATGCTTGAGGATATCGCGCAGATCGTTTATAAAATGCAAGCTCCCTACAACAAGGAGCTGAAGCTGGACAAATGTATGGATAGCGTGAAGGCGGTGCTGGAAAAGCGGGAGCTGCAGCATGCGATTCTGGTCGGCGTGGAGCTCGATCAGCTGGCGGAGAAGAAGCAGCTCTCCGAACCGCTCCAGTCGATCGTGGCGTCCGACGAAGGCCTGTTTGGCTGTGATGAGACGCTGGCGCTCGGTTCCGTATTCGGATATGGCAGCATCGCCATTACGACGTTCGGCCATCTCGATAAGCACAAAACCGGCATTATCAAGCGGCTCGATACGAAAACGGGCCACGGCATCCACACGTTTCTGGACGATCTCGTAGCGAGTATCGCGGCTGCGGCTGCAAGCCGGATCGCCCACCGGATGCGTGACGAGGAAGAGCGGTTTGCGGATACGGCGGAGCAGCCTGCCGATCCGGAACAGCATGCGGGCTGACAGTCCAGAAGAAATCCCCGAAACCTTTTTTTCGGGGATTTTTTTTCTTTTTTGGGGCAATAGCGGTAAAAAAATCGGAGAGTTGGGATATGCTAATTAAAAGAACAACATGCAGGAAGGAACGATCGAGCGGATGAGATGGGTATATTGGGTCAAATTATACGAAAGCAAGTTTCAAGCCGGCTGTCTGGCCAAACGTATGGAAGAGGACTGGTGGATTTACGGCTACGAATGCCCGCAATCGGTGGAAGTGTACCGGTCCAAAAAAGGCCGTTTCGGCGTAAGATATCAGCTGTAAGAAAGCTGTTAAGCGAAAAAATACATTTTGTTGTTGACACAATGCAGCTTATTAGTGTATATTTATTTTTGTCGCTGTTTGAGTAGCTTAAAATTTTCCAACGACGCGGGGTGGAGCAGCCCGGTAGCTCGTCGGGCTCATAACCCGAAGGCCGCAGGTTCAAATCCTGCCCCCGCAATAGTGTTTTCCAGATTAGGGCCCTTAGCTCAGTTGGTTAGAGCGGTCGGCTCATAACCGATTGGTCGGGGGTTCGAGTCCCTCAGGGCCCACCATATGTTTTCTCTATTTTTTTGCCCTACTAAGTTTGATAGATAAGATACTTACATAGAGACGATCGAGAACGCCTTGTTCCGTTAGCAGCCTTTTTGGGCCGTTAGGGAGCAAGGCGTTTTCTATATGCCCGGCGCCCTGATCAATTTTCTTTTTGCAAAACCGTCCCGATCGAAAACATAATTGTCCCGATCGACCATGAACCTGGAGTGCCGGTTGAGTATGATGAAATTATCAAAACGTTTTCCATACAAACGGACCATCCGGGAAGGAGCATGGAGATGAGTGAACCGGTCCAAGTAGGCATACTCGGATTTGCTCACGGTCACGTTCATACGTATTGTACAGAATGGAACAACGGCTCATACGGCATTAAAGTTGCCGCAGGCTGGGATCACGATCCGGACAGACTGGCCAAAGCCGCGCAGATGTTCGGTTTGCAAACGTACGCTACGGCTGAGGAACTGCTTGCTAATGAGCGTATCCAGGCCGTGGTGATCGCTTCGGAAACGTCGCTTCACGCCGATCTGACGGAGCTTGCGGCCAAGGCGGGAAAAGCGGTTATTTTGCAGAAGCCGCTTGCGCTCACAATGAACGAAGCGGACCGGATCGTCAAAGCCGTTGCCGCCTCCGGCATCCGGTTTACGCTGGCCTGGCAAATGCGCGTCGATCCGCAAAACTTGCAGATGAAAGCGTGGATGGAAAGCGGCGAGCTGGGGCAAATTTTCTCGATTCGCCGCAGGCATGGACTGGCGATGGGCTTGCAGCCGGCATTTGCCGACTCCTGGCATGTGCAGCCGGAGTACAACAGAGATATTTGGGCCGACGACGCTTCGCATCCGATCGATCTGCTGCACTACTGGCTCGGCGTACCGGAGAGCGTGACGGCAGAGATCGAATCGCTGTACAATCCGCGCATTCCGATGGATAACGGCATCGCGATCTTCCGCTACCCGGGCGGTCCGATTGCCGAAGTAGGCTGCTCGTTCACCTGCCACGCCGCCGAGAACACAACGGAGATTGTGGCCGAGCGGGGAACGATCGTGCAACATTATGGCGATGCCCCAAGCTGCAACAGTCCGCGCCCCCCGGGAGCCGGACCGGGCCTGAAACGTTTCGATGCTGCCACAGGCGTTTGGACGGCAAGCGAGCACGAAAGCCCGCCGAACCACGGTCACCGTATTCGCGGCTTATCCGGCCCGCTGGCGGCGTTTATCCGCGGCGAACGGGAGCCGATTGCTACGGCCGAGGAAGGACGTATATCGCTGCAGATGGTGCTGGCCTGTCACGCCTCCTCGCGACAAGGACAAAGAGTAACGCTGGATGACCCGATGATATATGAGCTGTAAGCGCGTACATCAAGATTGTTTCTATAGATATGTCCAATAAAACAAACCGGAAGGGCGGTAACAAAAAATGGCACTTAAAATCGGTATTGTAGGGTTGAATGGAATCGGTAAAAATCATGCGGCTTGTTATCAGGAGGAGGAACTCGCGGATCTGATCGCCGTATGCGACGTCGTCAAGGAAAGAGCGGACGCGGTTGCCGAGAAATACGGGATCAAGGCGTACTACAGCCTGAAAGACATGATCGAGAACGAGCCCGATCTGCAAATCGTCGACGTGACGACCGGCGGCATCGATAACGGCAGCTGGCATTTCGAGCCCGCGATGGAAGCGATCAGCTATGGCAAACATGTGCTGGTCGAGAAGCCGATCTGCCACGACGTCAAGGAGGCGCGCGAGCTTGTCGCTTATGCCGACAAAATGAACGTGTATCTCGGCTGCAACCTGAACCACTATTTTACGAAGCCTGCGGAAAAGGCGAAGCAGTATGTGGATAACGGCGAGATCGGGGAGCTCGTGTACTGCCTCACGAAAATGGGCTTCAACGGCGGCGAGCTCAACTATGCGCTGGCCAAATCGCCTAAAATCAATGGGCATCCGTACTTCCATATGAAGGCGTTTCTGACCCACCCGTTCAGCGTTATGCGTTATTTTTGCGGAGATATTACGCATATCCAGACGTTCTCCGACCGGCCGGGCTTCCGCCGCAGCGCGGGCGACGTAATGGTCTCGATCAACAGCATTCACGTCAAGTTCGCCAATGGCGGTGTCGGCTACCTGCTTAGCCAAAGAGGCGATGCGGCTTACGGTCTCGGCGGCTGGTGGAGCGTCGAAATGGCCGGTACGAAAGGAACGTTCTGCATCGAGAACTGCGTCGAGAAGGTATCGTACTGGAAGGCGGAGAAAGGCATCCCGGCCATCAGCTCGCAGCCGACGCCGGAAGTGACCGACTACGGAACGACGGATTTTGGCCGCACCTTCAACAACCGGCTCCATGCGTTCCTCGAGGATATTTCGAACGGCGTACCGCGCGACCAACTGCGGGCGAACGGCAGAGACGCTCTGGCCGTGCTGGAATATACGTTTGCCGTCATCGAGTCCTACGAGCGCGGCGGAGAGCTTGTCCGGCCGCATCCGCTGCCGGCGCTGAAGGGCAATCCGCTGTTTATGAAGTAATCAACCCCACAAAGTGGAGCCTATGCTCTGAAGTCTATAACAATTACTTTGCGGGGAGCCCCAAAGCATAAGAATCAAGCCGCGACCCGGCTATGGAGGTTATAACACGATATGATCAAGCTAGGCGTTAACTCGGTGCTGTTCAAGCATTTCAGCTTTGCCGAAGCGGCGAAGCAAATCGCGCTGTGCGGATACGACGGTGTTGAAATCGCGGCGATCCAGGGGATGTGCGAGCATCTCGACCTGAGCAGATGGAAAGAGCAGAAAAACGAGCTGCAAAATATTGTCCGCGAAAACGGTCTCGAATTTTTGTCGACGGAGGTGGCGTCGCTCAGCGAAGAGCGGCTGTTTCCCGCCTTTGAAGCGGCTGCCGAGATCGGCATCCCGGTGATCAATGTAGGACCCGGCGGCAAGCTTGGCGTAGAGGAAGACCTGCAGGCATCGATCGAGAAGCTGGCGAGAATGTCGGAAATCGCAGGCTCCTACGGCGTAACGCTGTGCGTGAAGGCGCATGTCGGCAACGCGGTCTACAATACGCCGACGACATTGCGGGCTATGAGCGAGATCGGCTCTGCGGCGTTCGGCATCGACATGGACCCGAGCCACATTCACCGCGCCGGAGAGAACGCCGAAGAAGCACTTCCGGCCGTGCTCAGCCGGGTGAAGCATATCCATATCCGCGACTGCAAAGGCCGCGAAAAAGGTCCGGGGTCGATCGAGATGCAAGCTTGCGGACGAGGCGACATCGACTTGTTCGGGTATTGCAAGGCGATGGTGGACGGCGGCTATAACGGCCCTGTCGTACTGGAAGTCATCGGCGCGGGGGAAGCTCATTCGCTGGCCCAAGTGTCGATCGTGGCGGCCGAGTCGTACGGCTATCTGAATGCGTGCCTGAAGCAATTAAACGCCCGTTAAGATAATATCGCGCATAATTCACTCGATTATATGGAGGAGAACGGACACATGGCAGCGAAAAAACCTAATGTTATCGTATTCGGCATCGACAGCTTGCGCCGCGATCATATGAGCAGTTATGGGTATTCCCGCCTCACGACGCCGCATCTGGACAAAATCGCGGCAGAGGGCGTTTTGTTCGAGCAGCATTTCAGCCCCAGCATTCCGACGACGCCGGCTTATGCGGCGATGCTGACCGGCATGGACGTATTCGGGACGGACGTAGTTGCGCTCCGTCATCAAGGACCGCTCGGAGGCCATGTGCGCACGCTGGCGGAAGTGCTCGGCGATAGCGGCTACAATACGACCTGTATCGGGTTTACGGGCAATCCTTCGTCGCGCGGTTTCCAGAATTACTTGAATTACGAGTCGTGGCATCCGGACGAAACCGGGCGCGCGCCGAAAGCGCAAAATTTGAATAACGTGGCGATTCCCGAGCTGGAGCGCCTGGCAGGCGACGACAAGCCGTTCTTCCTGTTCCTGCGGCATATGGACCCGCACTCGCCGTATTTGCCGCCGCAGCCGTATGAGCGGACGTTCTACGGCGCGGACGAGAAAGACCCGGACAATAGCGCGATGGAGCCGGTGTACAATTTCAAGCCGTTCGCGGATTTTCTGAAATCGTGGATTCCGGAAGGCGTCACCGATCCCGAATACGTAACCGCCCAGTATGACGGCGCTGTTGCTTATATGGACGCTTGCATCCAATCGATATTCGCCAAGCTCGATGCGCTAAATCTCACCGAGGAAACGCTCATCGTCATTACAGCCGACCACGGGGAAACGCTGTACGAGCACGATTGCTACTTCGATCATCACGGCTTGTACGACTGCACGCTCGTCGTGCCGCTTATTATCAAATATCCGGGCAAAGTACCGGCAGGCAAACGGTTCAAGGGCGTGTCGCTCATTCAGGACATTATGCCGACCGTGCTCGATTTGCTCGAGATCGACTCCGGTATCGACTTCGACGGGCAAAACTTGGTGAAATGGCTGAGAGGCGAGCCGATCAACCACATTAGTGAGTTTTACATCACGGAGTGTACGTGGATGCGCAAGCATGGCTGGCGGACGCCGGAGTGGAAGCTGATCCGTGCGCTCGAGCCGGATTTCCACTTCAAGCCGGAGGTTGAGCTGTACAATCTGATTCAAGATCCCGAGGAAAACGTCAACGTAGCCGAGCAGGAGCCGGAAGTCGTCGCCCTGCTGGAGAAACGGATGCAGGATTATATCGCGAAGCGGGAAGCCGAGACGAGCCGCCCGAATCCGATCTATACGAACTTGAACTGGCACGGCAAAGGAAAAACGTTCGATTCTTCCCAGGAAGCTTATGATTCGATGTATATAGGGTCCATCGTCAGCGCCCGCAAGCTTCAGGAGAAAAAATAACGCTGACGGAAAGGAAGACTTTAGCGATGATCCGAATTGCTGTCATAGGTGTCAATAACATCGGCAAAATTCATTGCCGTGCATACCGGCAGCATCCGGACACCGAGCTCGCGGCCGTCTGCGACCTGCTCCAGGAGCGGGTGCAGGCGGCGGGAGCCGAGTTCGGCGTCCCTGCTTATACCGATATGCGGGAAATGCTCAGCAAAGAGAAGATCGATGCCGTCATTGTGGCGACGGCCGGCGTCGAGAAGGGCAGTCATCATTTTGCCCCCGTCATGGCGGCGATCGAAGCGGGCAAGGACGTCTTCGTCGAGAAGCCGATATCGAACCGGATCGACGAAGCCCGGCAAATGGTGGCGTTCGCCCGCGAGAAGGGAGTCCGCTTCGCCTGCAACCTGAACCACCGGTTTACGCCGGCGGCTTATCGCGCCAAGGATCTTGTCACGCAGGGCAAGATCGGCACGGCGCTATTTCTCAATATAAGGCTGACGATCCGCAACCCGCAGGAAGATACGCCGTGGCTCCATATGCGGGCACTTCATCCGCATTCGATCGATGTAATGCGTTATTTCGGCGGTCCGATCAAACGCGTACAGTCGTTTATGACGAAAGCCCCTGGCCGTGAATCGTGGTCGACCGTGTCGGTGAACATGCAATTCGCGAGCGGGGCGGTCGGCCATCTGACCGGCAGCTACGACATGTCCACGCGACATCCGATCGAGTTTTGCGAGGTGGCGGGCACCGAGGGCCGAATCGTCATCAATAACGTCTATGAAGAGATGACGTATTATCCGCATCAATCGAACGACTTGGTCGTATACCGCAACCCGATCTTCGGAGGTATGTTAGGGTTTGACGACACGTTCCGGCACCGGATCAACCGGTTTGTGGAACAGCTCAAGGCGGGCGACGCTCCGGAGCTTATCGATGCATCGGGCGCCGACGCGCTGGCGGCTCAGGAAGTGATCGAGGCGGCCATTGCCTCGCATCAGGCGGGCGGAGCGCCTATGGATGTCGGGGAGTCGCAGTTTACAGCAGGCGGGGGAATCTAACTTGAACAGCTATGGCAATGTGTTATGGTTTACGGGCTTGTCGGGAGCCGGCAAAACGACGACGGCGGAATATGTGCTCGCCGGACTGCGCAAACGCGGACGGCAGGTCGAGATGCTCGACGGCGACGAACTGCGCACGACGATATGCAAAGGGCTCGGTTTTTCCCGCGAGGACCGGATGGAAAACGTGAAGCGGATCGCTTACGTAGCGGGCCTACTCTCGAAGCACGGCGTTGACGTCCTCGTGTCGGCGATCACGCCTTATGCGGAGATGCGGGAACATGCTCGCAAGGTGCTTCCGCGATATGTGGAAATTTATGTGGAATGCCCGCTGGAGGAATGCGAGCGGCGCGACGTAAAAGGATTGTACGCCAAAGCACGGCGAGGAGAGCTGCAGCGCTTCACGGGGATCTCCGATCCGTACGAAATCCCGCTAAGCCCAGATATTACGATCAGCACGTTGTCCGGTTCGCTGGCGGCGAACGAAGCGGCCATTCTGGACTTTATCGGAGTGAAAGCTTGACGAGAGCCACGGAGTGGAGGAAACTGGATGAAGATCATACTTGTCTCGCTCGATACGCTTCGCGCCTCCAGACTTAGCGGCTACGGATACGGAAAGCCGACCAGTCCGCATCTGGATCGGATTGCGCGTGAAGGCGCGCTGTTCGAACGCGCTTATGCGGCGGATATTCCGACCGAAGTGGCGCATACCGGCATTTTTACCGGCAAAATCGGATTGACGACCGGAGTCGTTTCGCACGGCTCCGAGCTTGCGCATTTGACGAAATCTACCCCTTGGCTGCCTACGATGCTGCGCTCGGCCGGATTCGAGACGGCTGCGGTCGACAATTTGTATCAGCTTAAAGAGTGGTTCGCCAGAGGGTATCGCTACTATATTAACAGCGTCGGCGGCAATCGCTGGATCGACGGAAAAACGGTCAACAAGCTTGCTTTTCCGTGGCTGGAACAGCATAAGGATGAATCGTTTTTCCTCTTTTTGCATTATTGGGACGCGCACACTCCGTACTTGCCGCCGCAGGAGCTGGTTCCGCAGTTTTATGCCGCCGGCCGCGATCCGTTCGATCCCGGCAACAAAAGCATGGAGCCGGCTTACAACCATTTGGCGTATCCGTTCTTCAAGCACCACCATTACGACTTGATCGGTGAAGTGACGGATAGCGAATATTACGACGCGCTTTATGATGCGGAGATCCGTTACCTGGACGATCGGCTGAAGGAGCTGGATCAGCATCTGGAGCGGCTCGGCATCGCGGACGATACGCTGCTTGTTTTGTTCGGCGATCATGGAGAGAGCTTGACCGAGCATAACATTTATTGGGATCATTGCGGGTTGTACGAGCCGACCGTCCATGTCCCGGTTATTATGCGCTGGCCTGGCCGAATCGCGGAAGGAAGGCGGGTTCCGGGCTTCGTACAGCAGGTCGATCTGCTGCCTACGATTCTGGAAGCGATTCGCCGGGAAAGTCCGGCGGGCATTGACTTAGCGAAGCTCGGCGAACCTTCTGGCATGGACGGAATCAGCTTGTGGCGGACGATCGAAGGAAAGGCGGATCGGACGCATGACCGCGTTTATTTGAGCGAATGCGCCTGGCAAGCGGCTCGTGGCATCCGCACCGACCGGTACAAGTTTATTCGGACGTACGACTCGGGCCCGTTCATTCGTCCGGAGCGAGAACTGTACGATCTGCAGGAGGACCCGGAGGAAGCGGTTAATGTGGCCGAGTCGCAGCCTGAGGTTGCGGAGCGAATGGAGCGGGAGCTGGAGGAATGGGTCGCCCGCAAGCTGGCGGGCCGCACGGACCCGATGAAGCGGCAGATCGAAGAAGCCGGACTTCCTTTCCGGAAACGGATCGAGCAAATACTTGCTTCTGCGGGCTTGACCTGGGACGACTGGCGGCAAAATCCGCTTCGCGAGCGATTCGACCGGGCTGTAAGCAGCAAATAGGTTCGGTTTAGATGGGATACGAGGATGACCAAGACGAGCAAGAAGGCATCGGACATAAGCGGCTGGGAGTGAAGCGGATGAAAAGTTTGATCCGAAGCAGCGGATATATGAAGGATGAGTTTCCTTTCTGGATCACGCGTATTATTCAGGGAGCGATTCCCGAGCACGGACACGAGTTCGTCGAGCTCGTGTATGTCGTTCACGGCTCGGGGATTCATATTTTCGAAGGGACGGAATATGAGATCGGTGCGGGGGATGTCTACATTATTAACCCCGGCGAAACGCATGCCTATTCCGTACCGGGCGGCGAGCCGATGGAAATCGTCAACTGCCTGTTCATGCCGTCGCTCATCCCCGACGCCCTGCTGAAGGAGCTTCAGATTACGTCCTCCATGGACTATTTCTACGTTCATCCGTTCATGAAACCGGACGTCCGCTTCAACCGTCACCTGAATCTGCACGGTCAGGACGCCATGCTCGTGTTGGGGCTGCTGGACGGCATGAGGCGCGAACTTGGCAACCGGGCTCCGGGTCATACGACGATTATTCGTTTGCAGCTGATCGAGCTGCTCGTTTTGCTATCCCGGTATTACTCGCTGATGCAGCACCGCGGGACGGTCAGTTCGCCGCGCCGTCTGGAACGCGAAATTACGGCTAGACGCATATACGGCTATCTGGAACGCAACTACGACAAAAAAATTACGCTCGAGTCGTTGGCCGGGCTGTTCAACGTCGGCGTACGCCAACTGAACCGGCTCGTCCGGCAGGAGTTCGACAGGAGCGTAATCGACGTCCTGCATACGATCCGGATCGACCGGGCGAAGCGGCTGCTCATCGAGTCCGATGAAAAGGTCATCTCCGTAGCGGCGCTCGTCGGCTACGAGGACCCGTCCTTTTTCAGCAGGCTGTTTCTCAGACAAGCCGGCTGTACACCTACCCAGTATCGGCAAAGTCTCGAGCATAGGCATGCTTCGCAATGAAACGGAGCAGGCTCCTTGAAAAAGAAAGAAGGCGACCCTAATGGATCGCCTTATTCTTGTCTCTTATCGCTCAAATGCTGCGTTCCGCGCTTTCGTTAAGCCAGCGATGGGCGGCCGCCTCGTCATAAGCTGGATAAATGTCCGGGTGCAACTGATGTCCCAGCTTTTGCAAGCCCGCAATGAGCAGCGGCGACGGCCGGCAATACAGCTGCTCCTCCATGACGAGAACCCGTCCGCCGGAGACGGCGTCGAGCTTGTCCGCTCCCGGGCGTTTGGCTACCGTATCCGGCGTTGGCAGCTGCTTCTTGACGCCAACCCAGGCGAGCAGGATATAGTCGGGATTGCGGCCGAGCACGTCGTCCCAATCGGTTTTGACGCTGGCGCGTTCGTCGTTCGCGAATACGTTCTCCGCACCGGCGAGGGCGCTGATTTCCGTCAGCCAATTTCCGCCTCCCGGGGTGAAGACCGGCTTCGGCCACCATTCCCAGTAGAGTGTGGGCCGATTCGTGCATTGGCGGCTGAGCGCTTCATAACGCGCCAGCATGGCTTCGTAGCGGTCTATCGACGCCTTGGCGGCCGGAAGCGCATCGACAGCTTCTCCTATCGTTTTCATGCAGTCCGAGATGTCGCTCAGCTTTTTCGGGTTCAGCGTCACATGCGGCAAATTGCGAGCTTTCAGCGCTTCTACGTTACGCTCCATTCCGGGAACAGTGAGCGAGCCCAGGACGAGATCCGGACGAAGCGCTTCGACGGCGTCCATGTCGATATTCATATCGGACCCGAGTCTCGGCAGGTTCTGTACGGATACGGGCCAATCGGAGTAAATGTCGACCCCGACGATATGCGAGGTCAGTCCCATAAAACCAAGCAGTTCGGTGTTGCTCGGGGACAGCGATACAATTCTCATGCGTTCAGCCGCTCCTTTCGTCGGATGGATGATGCAGGTGTCGTTATTCCTTGATGAGGTCGGGATAGATGCCTTTGGCGATGCTGATCAGACCTTGCGATATACGCGGACCCGGGCGGGATAAGAGGTCCTGATCGACCGCGATCAGACGTTTGTTTTGAATCGCGTTGATCTTGTCCCAGCCGTTGCGCTGCAAAATGATCTGGTCGAGCGTTGTGCCCGCTTTATCTTTGGCGCCGGTTGTGTAGAAGATGACGTCCGGGTTGTCCTGAATAATTTTTTCTTCATTAATCTTGTTGTAGCCTTTCGTGTCGGAAGCGATGTTGATGCCGCCGGCCAGCGTAATGAGCTCGTCCATAAACTCGCCTTTGCCGACCGTCCAGCCCGGGGAAAATTCGATGTATACTTTTTTCTTTTGCTCCGGCTTCAGGCCGCTGACGGCGGTTTTCACCTTGTCCACTTCTTTTTTCATCTTGTCGGCGAGCGCAGCCGCTTCCTTCTGCCGGTCCGTCAGCTGCCCGATAATGGCGATATTGTTCAAAATATCGTCGACCGACTTCGGCTCGAATTTGTACAGCGGCAAATTCAGGGAGCGCAGCTTGGCAAGCGCGTCGTCCTTGATCGAGATGCCGGTAATGACAAGATCCGGGTTGGCCGCAAGGATCGCTTCGACGTTCGGCGCGGAAACGCCGCCCATCTTCGGCTTGCTGGTCGCTTCAGCCGGGTAGTTGTCGAAATCGGATACGCCGACGATGCGGTCCCCAAGTCCGAGCGCGAACAGAATTTCCGTCTCGGCCGTCGAGGTGGAGACGATGCGCTGCGGCGCTTTCGTGAGCTTGACTTCGGTGCCGGTCGTATCTTTCAGTGTGAGCGGATAGGCAGTAGCTTGGGCAGCACCGGCGTTTGTTTTATCGGCGGGTGCTGGTGCAGGCGATCCGTTGACGGGAGCGTTGGATGGTTCCTTGGCCCCTCCGCAAGCAGCGAGCGACAAGCTTAGTGTAAGGGCTAGCAGTAAGGCGGCAATCTTCTTCATGAGTGCGATTCTTCCCTTTCCGATTCATAGTGGAGTTAGGGCTTGAAAGGAGGAATCCCGGTACGTTCACGAGCCTACGAAAAAAGCCTCCATCCCACAAGGACGGAGGCAGCAAATCAAGGATTTTGTCAGTCCGGACCTGCTATTTCCGCGCGCTTACGCACCGAGGGCGAATGGGCATGGAACTCCCGATTCGCCGCCGGCCGTATCGTAGGAAAACAATAGGCGACCCAGTCTGTAAACCGTACAATCTCCCGATTTAGCCGATCCTTTTCCGCGAAGGATAACGTGGCTGTAGCGCATGTAGGCAGGTTTCCTGGCTCTCGGGTTTGGATGAGCGCCTCGCCTTCCCGCTTCGTTTTTCAGAAGCAGTGGCAGTAATGAGGGCTCCCCGATACACAGTGGCGGGACCGCGCCGGATTCGCACCGGCTTCCCTTTTAACCCGGTCTTCCGCAAGGAGGATCGGGCACCTACTGGCATTTACAATGGTTCCATTCGTTCAAGCTCAAATCTCTTCGGCGATTATATCACAAGAAGCCTTAAAAAGAGAAGAGCGGATCTTGATTAATAGAAAGGCGGTTCACATCCATGCGCCATAATGCGCCTAATGTGCTGCTCATAACGGCAGATCAGCTTCGTTATGATTGTATCGGCTCCAGCCGCAAATATCCCGTGTTAACTCCGAATCTGGACCGCCTTGCTGCGGAAGGCGCCGTTTTCTCGAACGCCTACACGCATTTCCCGGTGTGCGGACCGGCACGGCAATCGCTGCTTGCGGGCAGAAGGGCGGAAACGTTCGGGGCGCTGTGGAACTATGGCGGCGCTCTCCCGGTCGCTACGCTTGAGCCCGATGCGCTCGTATGGCCGCGGACGCTTGCCGAGAACGGGTATAACTCCGCCTTTTTGGGCAAATGGAGCGTGCATCCCACGTGTGACGCTACTCATTTCGGCTATCAATCCTATGTCGGAGAGAGCGAATACGGGGCTTATGTGAAAAGCAATTACCCGGACGTTTCATACACGAACGGATTTTTCGGAGAAACGAATCCGGTGCCCCTTGAGCATTCGCGGACGCACTGGCTTGCGGATCGGGCTAGCGAAGCGATCGAGCAGCTGCACGGCTCGGGCAAACCCTGGCATGTAGCGCTTCATTTTCCGGAGCCGCATCTGCCTTGCCGGCCTTCGGGCCGATTTGCGGATATGTACGATCCGGCCGCTATTCCCGAATGGGACGGATTTCGCGATACGTTCGAAGGCAAGCCATATATTCAGCGGCAGCAACTGCATAGCTGGGGCGTGGAGGATTACGAATGGAACGATTGGGCGCCGATCGTAGCCCGCTATTACGGCATCATCAGCCAAATGGACGACGCGGTCGGACGCGTTTTGCAGACGCTCGATCGGATCGGGGCGTCGAATCATACAATCGTTATTTTTACGGCCGATCATGGGGATATGTGCGGCTCACACCGGATGATGGATAAGCACTACATCATGTATGACGATGTCGTTCATGTGCCTCTTCTGCTCCGCTGGCCGGGGCAAGTGCAGGCAGGGAGCAGGTGCGACCGGTTCGTATACAACCTTCTCGACCTTCCCCCAACGCTTATGGAGTGGCTTGGGCTGCAAGCGGACGGTTCGGAGCGGTGGCATGGGCAATCCCTCGCGCCGTTACTAGCGGGAGATGCGGCCGCGTCCTCCGCATGGCGCGATGCGGTCGTGGCGTCGTACAACGGACAGCAGTTCGGGTTATACACGCAGCGGATGATCCGCACGGCCGATTGGAAATATGTATGGAATACGACGGACACCGACGAGCTGTACGATCTGAAGGCCGACCCGGCCGAGCTGAATAACCGGATTCGCGACCCTGAAGTCTCCAACCTTGTCACAGAGCTTCGGCGCCGATTATACGAGGTGCTGTTGCATGATGGCGATGCTCTCGTCCGCAACGAGTGGACGCGGCGGCAGCTTTTGCATGGAGCGAAGCTTTAGTTTCAGTTGAGCTTTTTTGCTTATGAGCGTTTTTAGACAGAGCCGGTTTCCGATGAATTTATCGCGTATCAGCTTCTGTTTTTGTATATGCGTCCTTGCCTTCTTTCTTTTCGCTTCTTTGCTGCGAAGAGATGAGGGTGGGGATGTTTTTTTTGTATGGGCGAATATTGAATTTGCAAGTCGGAAAAGGAAACCTGTTGACAATGAGGTTACATAGCTATATAGTTAGTTACATGAGTAACTAACCAATGAAGGTGAGTGAGGCCGGTGACATCATGGATCGACGACAGCCGACCGATCTTCATGCAAATCGCCGAACGCATCGAGAACGACATTATTGACGGCGGACTGCCGGAGGAAACGCAAGTTCCTTCCACGAACCAGTTTGCCTCCTTCTACCAGATCAATCCCGCTACGGCGGCGAAGGGCGTCAATTTGCTTGTCGATCAAGGCATTTTGTACAAGAAGAGAGGGATTGGAATGTTTGTGGCCAGCGGGGCGAGAGCCATTCTCGTGGAACAGCGGAAGCGGCAGTTTTTCGAGCAGTACGTCGTGGCGATGGTTCGCGAAGCGAAGAAGCTCGGTATTACAACAGATCAGCTAGCGGAGATGATACGGGAAGGAGAGCGATCGGAATGAATAAGGTCGTTGAATTTCAGCAGGTGACGAAAGCGTACGGCGACGTGACAGCCGTTAAAGATATCAGCTTCACGATGGAGCCGGGTAAAATATACGGGCTGCTCGGCCGCAACGGCGCGGGCAAAACGACAATCATGCATATGATTACTGCCCAACTGTTCGCGTCAAGCGGGGAAGTAAATGTATTCGGGGAAACCCCTTACGAAAACAACCGCGTGCTCAGCAAGCTTTGCTTCATTAAGGAAAGTCAAAAATATCCGGACAATTTCCGCGTCATCGATGTGCTCAAAGTGGCGGCCGCTCTGTATACCGACTGGGATCAGGCGTACGCCGAAACGCTCATGCGAGATTTCTCGCTTCCGCACACTCGAAGGGTGAAGAAGCTTTCCCGGGGGATGCTGTCGTCGCTGGGCATCATTGTCGGGTTGGCCAGTCGGGCTCCGCTTACGCTGTTTGACGAGCCTTACTTGGGTCTTGACGCTGTGGCGCGCGGGATATTTTATGACCGTTTGATCGAAGATTATGCCGAGCATCCGCGGACAATCATCCTATCTACCCATCTGATCGACGAAGCGAGCCGCATGCTGGAGCATGTTATCGTCATTGACCAGGGCAAGCTAATCCTGGACGAAGAGGCAGACTCGATTCGCGGCAGAGCGTTTACGGTAGTCGGGCCGAAATCTAGCGTGGAGCCTTACGCCGCGGATCGGGAAGTGATTCACCGGGAAACGTTCGGCGGATTCGTCTCGCTAACCGTGATGGGCAATCTATACGGAGACGATCGCAAGCAGGCTGAGGCGCTCGGGCTTGAGATTGCGCCGGTATCGCTCCAGCAGCTGATCGTGCATCTGACGAACGATAAGTCGGGCAGAAAGGCGGAGGTGGCACAATGAATCGGATTAAGGGCGTCATGTACATGCAGCTGCGGGATCGGACCATGCTTTATTTGCCGTGGCTGATCGTATCAATCAGTTTTCTGGTTAATCTCGTCATCGGCTATATGATGAGTGAGGAAGAGAGCTTTTATACGGGCGGGATCGGCAGCCTGTTCATTTATATGTTCGTCGTCGGCATCGTGATGTTGGCGCAAACGTTTCCGTTTGCTCTAGGGTTCAGTGTAAGAAGACGAGATTACTTCTGGGGGACGGCTGCCGCCATAGCGTCGGTCAGTGCGTTATTTGCCATCTTCCTTCTAGTGCTTGGGTATGTAGAGACGTTCACGAACCTGTGGGGTGTGGGCCTGCACTTCTTCAAGCTGCCTTACTTGAACGACGGACCGGTGCTTGTCCAGCTGTGGATCTTTTTTGCAGTCCTGCTGAACATGTTCTACCTTGGCTTCGTCATATCGAGCGTACATCGCCGTTTTGGCAAAAAAGGAACGTGGACGCTCATGATCGCGCTGTTGGTCGCTTTCACCGTCACCACTTACTTATGCACGTATAACGGATGGTGGGGCAGCATCTTCAGTTGGTTCGCCGCGCAAACCGCCTTCGAGCTGTCTCTTTGGATGTTTGTCGGAGCCGTACTGTACGCGCTCGTTTCCTACATCGTATTGCGCAGAGCGACAGCTTGAGTTGAAGATGTGCCCCGGACGTCGATCGAAAGGATCGCGTTACCGGGGCATTATTGTTAAGTTTTCATGGATTAGCTGAAAAAACATATTTGACAGGGACTAGGAACGCATGCTAATATAACTAACGCACCGGTTAACAGACAACCACGTAGATGCGGACAATCTATACGTTGTTAGTACATATCCAGTGTCGCGGGGCGGCTTGTTACATAAGAGCACACGTCCGCAATCGCATATTAGCATGCCGGGGTGGCGGAATGGCAGACGCACAGGACTTAAAATCCTGCGGGGGCGACCCCGTACCGGTTCGAGTCCGGTCCTCGGCAGTATAGGAAGATCACTGAAAGCCCTTGATGTATCAAGGGTTTTTGTTGTTTTTACGATAAATTCACATCGGCAAATTGTTTTTCTTTGGGGACGAATTGGTTATGAAACGCATCCTATTCGATTACGTAATACATGGTAATGTACAGGAGGCGATGAATTGAACGCTAGTAAAAATATGGCGACAGGTATGGGTATAGGTGTTGCTCTAGGAATTGTTTTCGGTACAATAATGAATAATGTCGCCATAGGGATAGCAATTGGGGTTGCTATGGGGGCAGCTTTTGGTGCTATATTTTCAAAAAAGAGCCCTACTAAGTAGATTTTATATAACAAATCCTGCAACATAGGGCTTCGTAGGAAGCCTTTTTTCGTCTAGTTCCGGAACTTTACCTTAGTTTTTACAAATGGTTGAACATCCTATAATTTATTCAACAAGTATGGGACCTCCTTAGCAGGGCTTGGGGTAAAACTCAGGTGAAGACGATGGAGTTTTTTTGTGTCAAAATTTCTGTTGCTAATGCCAAGGGTTGGATAATATAATCGAATTTAATTTAATTCATAAACCGGAAAATGAGATAATGGGGTCGGAACTTGAAAACGATACTCGAAAGGTCTCATCAATTGGGCTGCCATACCGATATTCGTTTCGATGTACGAGGCCATTCTTCTTTCTTGAGGCAAACGATCTAGACGAATATAACAAGCGGTTTGAATAACATAGAGTCGGTTACCATGAAGGGAGAGAGCCATGCAACTCGATACACAACGGCTATTGATCAGAGAATTTACGGTTGCAGACATACCTGACGTTCATAAGTACGCTTCGAATCTAGAAGTGACGAAGTACATGATCTGGGGACCGAATACGGAAGAAGAGACGGCGGCATTTATTACCCGTACTATCGATATGCAGAAGCAACAACCACGACTTGATTATGAATTCGGGGTTGTGTTAAAGGAAACGGGGCAACTGATCGGAGGTTGCGGGATTCATCTTTCGGAGCCGTTGCAGGGCGAAATCGGTTATTGCTACAATCCGATGTACTGGCGGTATGGTTATGCTTCAGAGGCGGCAGTGGCACTGCTTCAATTCGGATTCGTGAAGCTCGGATTGCATCGCATCTATGCGACATGCCGTCCTGAGAATGTTAGCTCGGCCAAAGTGATGGAGAAGATCGGCATGAAGTACTAAGGGCATCTGCGTGGACATATGCGGTATAAGGGGAAGTGGAATGATTCCTTCCAGTATTCCATATTGGAGGAGGAGTACGCTAAGCACGTAAATGAAGGCTTAGTTGAGCCAGAAAGGTGAAGAGACTTCCTATTTGTTTTTGGAAAAGAGGGTTAGATGGAAATGCAATTGTATCATTATTACGATGCTTCGACTGGCCCGTTTTGCAACTTGTCCGACCTGGAACAAAATGATGCGGAAATAGTTCTGAACGAGATCCGAAACGAAGGAAAAGGTTTTGCAAGTAAACGTTCGCCTGAATATCTCGCGATTCGAAAGGAATTGGAGACAACTGCAAGAACGATGTTTGAACGAAAGGGCGGGAGACCGGTCAGGCGGTATCCGCACTACATGACGTTTGGTGCATGTCCGTGGCTGTTATCTTGGTATCCGAACGGCAAAGAGCTGTGCATTCCCGCTACGGAGTTCGATCCAAGCACCATCAGTTTCACTTATGGGGATTTATTACCGACTATGCGGTACCAGGATGGAAAACCGTATCGCAAGCAGGTTTATACCATTCAAGAAATTTATGAATTGATTCGCCAGTATGGACTGCCCCAGGAGTGGAATAGGGACGGAACTCTTGGGCCTGAACGATATATTGAAGTGCAGGTATGGGATGATGTTCCGCTGCGGACCTATAAAGAACACGCGTGATGTATGTGTTGCAGTTATGTAAAGGGAAACATGGACGGGATGTCAATGAATTAGTTTACTTCTATTTGAAAGAATGGTGAAGTAGAAAGATGAATATAAGATTACATACAGAAAATGATTTAGACAGGATGATAGAAATCTGGTTGGAAGGATCAAAGTTAGCACATCATTTCATACAGGAAGATTACTGGAAATCGAATCAGACAACAATGAAAGAGACTTACCTCCCTATGTCTCGGTCGCATGTTCTTGAAGTGGATGGTACAGTAGTTGGTTTTATTTCAATGATTGATGACTACTTAGCAGCTTTTTTTGTAAGCCCTAATGAGCAAGGCAAGGGATATGGAAAGATACTCCTGGATTATGTAAAAGATCAGAAAGAAAGTATCAGTCTACAGGTTTATCAAGAAAACGAAAGCGCGATCAGATTTTATGAAAAAAATGGTTTTGTTGTTTCAAATGAATCAATTGATGAGAATACCTCTGCAAAAGAATTTGTGATGACATGGACAAAACGATAGTGAGTATAAGAAGTAATGAATGAATTAGAACATCTGAATAAAGAGGCTTATTGAGAATCATGTTTTCAAATAAAAATACTATGGATGGGGCGTGCTGAAAATGATCGAGTTTGAAAGATTACACCATATAAGTTTAGTCGTTAGGGATTTAGAACGAGCAAAAAGATTCTATTCAGATGTACTTCATTTTCAAGAGATAGAACGACCGCCATTTAAATCTAAAGGGACATGGTATGCTATTGGCGATCATCAACTTCATCTAATAGAAAATCCAAATGGTGAAACTTTACGTAAAAGTGATATTGATTCTGGTGATGGCCATTTCGCAGTCTGGGTCAAAAGTTACAAGCAAACTGTTGAATGGCTGGATCAAGCAAATGTACCCTATCAAGCGAGACCGCAAAGTGTTGCTGGATTTACTCAGATTTATATTATTGATCCGGATCATAATGTAATAGAATTTGATGCGGCATACAATTCATAGCTGAAGTTGAAGAGACAAATGACGATGCAACGTGGTATGGTTCTATAAGTAATATACTTACAAAAATGAGTATCTTTTCGATTCAAGTCGTGAAACCATCCATTACCATTTGCGTATCTTAAGGTAAATACTCATGCAGCCTGAGGAGGGTCACAAATGTACCTATTAGCGATATTGTTGCCCCCTGTAGCCGTTTTGTTTTGCGGCAAACCGGTGCAAGCTTTAATAAACTTCTTCCTGACTTTGTTTTTCTGGATACCAGGAGCGATACATGCGTGTATGGTCGTAAGCGAGCGTAAGCAAGATAAGCGAATGGAGAAAATGGCAAGGATGATGAGACATTAACCCTCCATGGATGGACAACATGGATCCTACTCACAAGTCACCTGTCGGCAGGTGACTATTTTCGTTTCCGCCGCAATTCTACTCCTGCCATTGTGCGCAACTCCGCTACCCCCTATAATAAAAACAAGAGGAAGAACATGGAGGAGAACTGATTGAAGCTGATCAAGCAGTCTACTTTGGATATCCCTCCGCAGCAGCTGTGGAGCTGTTTGAAGAGCACTCGCGCTTTCAATCGGGTGACGTCCCCTCTTATGACTTTTAGAAGCCGCGACGGACGTGAGCTGCCTCCAGAGTGGTCGGAGGGACAGGCGTACACGCTTTCGATGCGCCTGGCCGGGATCTTACCGCTAGGGCCGCATACGATTACGTTTGTTCGTATCGACGATCGCGCCCGGCAGTTGTCCACCGATGAATCCGGCTTGTTGATCAAGTCGTGGCTGCATACGATGACGATTGGCGATCTAGCCGGCGGCCGGTCCGTATTCAGGGACGAGCTGACGGTTCGGAACGGCATCTGGACTTGGCCGACCTGCGCAGGAGCTTATTTCTTTTTTGCTTATCGGCATTGGAAATTAATGCGGCTTATCCGGCAAGATAAGCTGTAAATTCATACATCTATACATCAGGCGGGTCGTCATAAGCGGCGGAGGAGTGCCGGGAACATGCATAAAGCAACCGATGGGGAACTGATGCAGTTAATACGCGGCAAAAATCGCGAAGCATTCGAGCAGTTGTACGACCGGTACGTGAAGCTCGTCTATTCGTTTGCGCTCAAGTCCGTTCAGAGCGAGCAGGCGGCGAAGGAGATCGTCCAGCTTGTTTTTACGCGCCTGTGGACGACGCAGAGCGGGTTCGATCCGGGCAAAGGGCTTTTCGTCAATTGGCTTATTACCGTCACGCGCAATATTACAATCGATTATATCCGCAAGCAGCGCAAACATGAGGGGGCTGTGGCCTTCGAACCGGATCAATGGACCAGCATTCCCGACGACAGCCGCAACACGCCGGAAGCGAAAGCGACGCGAAAATGGATGCGCGAACAGATTCGGGACGGCTACCAGCTGCTGTCCGAGAACCAAATCAAGCTCATCGAGCGGGTGTACTGGGAAGGATACACGCTCGGCGAAGTGGCGAAGATGAATAACGAACCGCTTGGAACGATCAAGAGCCGTCTGCATCAGTCGCTCAAAATATTGCGAAGGCATATGGTGAAGCAGGAGGAGGGGATTTGACTATGGAGACGAATAGCGGCACTCCTTGCGAGTATTTGCTGGATTGCCTGGTGGGCGATGCTACCGAGCAGCAGCGCAAGGCGTTTGAAAACCATTTGTCCGAATGCTCATCCTGCCACACCCAATGGAAGGAAATGAACGAGGTGTGGAGCGGCTTGCCGGATACGGTCGAGCCGGTGGAGCCGCCAGCTGAATTGAAAGAAGAAGTGATGGCGTTCGTTTTCGGCAGAAACATCCCGGAACAGACGGAGATAGTGTGCGATACACCGGCACGTCCTGCCGTCAGACCGAAAATACGGCGCTCCAAACGAAACTATTCGGTCGGAGTGGCGGTAGCCGCCGTATTCATGATCGCCTGCTTCTGGATGTATACGTCTCAAAGCGGTGATCAATCGCTGTTTACTACCGTTTCCGCTCAGCCGCTGTATGTCGAGCAAACGTATACGCTGCGTTCCTTTGACCGTTCTGCAGCGGATGCTCAGGGCACGGGCTGGATCGTTTGTCAGGGAAAGAACAAAAAGCTTGTGGTCAACGTGAGCGGTCTAGATTCTACGGCGGAAAACGAGGCATACCAGGTCTGGTTGATCCGCAACGGCCATAGGCAAAATGCAGGTACGTTCCGAGTCGATCCGAAAGGGAGCGGCGTCCTCATTTACGATCTGCCGCGCAAAAACGGCGAGTTCGATTCGATCGGCATTACGCGGGAGCCGGACAGCGAAGGAAGTGAGCCGCGGGGGCAGAAGGTGCTCGGCAACTAGATGGAAAGAGGGACTTACGGATTAGAGTCTGGTGAAGTCCCTCTTGTTTTGTGCCTCAACAGTTGCCGCGAGCCTAGGTTAGTCAGGGCTGTTCAGTACGGGCTCATAGGAGGAGGCGATGAATGTGTCGACTTTGGCTTCGGTGATGACCTGCGGATACATTTTGCCGGGGGCCGGCTCATGCATCACGTACGTGATGATGGCTTTGCCATCCTCTGTGAAGGCGATGGCGGATACCGAGATCCCATAGCCCGGGTTCGGCCGCTCGGCCCACGTAAGCGTCACTTTGTTTACTTCATCGTTAACTTTTGTAACGGACAAGGTCACGTCGGACTTGACCGGAACGGGCTTATGCTGTTTGGCGAACTGGATGGCGGCATGCAGCATGCGGGCCGCTTCGCTGCGAGTGATTTCTTGCTTGGGATAAAAGTAGCCGTCATGAAGCTCGGTCATTTTGCCGAGAAGCAGCTTTTGGATGCTGTTCATGTAATCCTTGTTGATCTGGTCTTCATCTTTAATAGCGACATACATTTCGACAAAGGCGTAATCGCCTTTCGTGCTTAAGGCGTGAAACAGCAGGTCGGCAAACTGCTCCTTGGTCATGCTTTGCGACGGATCGACGTCCTTCGGAATAGGTACACCGTTCAGATGAGCATACATAAACGAGGTGGCGTACCATGCGTCGTCTGCCACTTTCGTAAAATAGTCGCTGGCTTTGGGTTCTTTAATGAACCGCAGACGGTCTATGTTCAGATCGAACGCCTTCACGAGCATGGTAATTCCTTGCGCCATCGTCACTTTTCCTTTGGGAGCGAACATTTGTTCGTTAACCCCGCTCACAATACCGGCTTGTTGCAGAGCGTTAATATGATCTTCGTTCGGATCGCCCGACGTATCCGAAAATGCGTACGCCGATCCTGCCATCATCGCGATTGCGATCAAGATGGCTGTTACGGCCATCAGCAGCCGTTTTTTCATGTTCCCATCACCCTTTCATGCTGATATTCGGAAAGCTATCTTTCTCGTTTCTCATGTTCTCAAACGCAGCATAAAGTAAAAATGTTTCAATCGGGTTTCATTTTTTTGGGTAAAAGAAAAGGCACTCGCAATCCTTTTAACCGATAGACGGCAATAAGAAACGCCAGAACTAACGGAAATCTCCGTATTCTGGCGTTTTTTCTCTGCTTTGTTAGTCGTTTAGCCCGGCGCGGCATGCCTCCTCGCCTAGGGGATCTGCTCCGTTTGAGGGGGAATAGGCGATCAACGTCACCTTTTCGCCGGTCTCCTTATGCAGCCTCTCTTCCAGACGTACAATTTCCTGCACCAACGTAGGTTTGTTATCCAGGTCGGTAAACCGGTAATCCCGAACGGACATTGGGTATTCTCCTTTGTTTTTGCGGTATCGTTTCACCATACCATATCCCGAGACGGGGCGGATTATGCATACCGAAGCTTTGGGAAGTTGACGAAACGGTGGTCGATTTTATATAATAAGAACAAATGTTCTTGTTCGGGAGGAATAATGATGATGATACATACCGATTCGACCGATAGACGGAGCCGGCAGCATGAGGAAACGATCCGCTCGCTGGCCGTCGCGATGTTTACCGAGAAGGAAGCGATCGTTACGGTGCGCGGCGATAGCGAAGCCCAGACGATACAGGGGCGGATTACGAAGCTGGATAAGGAACGGAAACGGATTAAGATCGAGAATGCATTCGAATATTGCTGGATCGATTTTCCCGACGTGACCGGAATCGAGCTTATTCTCGACTAGCTCCGGTTGCATCCGCGGGTTCCCATCGGTTAACATATAGATCAGTTTCATAATTTGTCGTTGGAGCCGATCAAAGCCATGATAGCAACCGAAAACATTACGGGCAAATTAAAGGAAGCCGCCGAACAAGCGCGCAAATTGGTGAAGTTGCTTGAGGCGAAGCAAAATGCAGAAGGAATCAGCCATCTTTCTATACATGAGGTGTCGACAGCGCTGAAGCTTAGCCGATCGCTAGCGAAGGAAAGAATCGGCCTCCTGATCGATTTCGGCATCGTCCGAAAAAACGGCTTAAACGCCTATAAACTGATTCAGACGGATCTGGATTTATCGCCGTACGGCACTCTAAGCGAGCTGGCGAAGGTGATTACGGATATGCCGAACTCCACTTACGAAGAGCAGGCCGCAGCGTTAGGAATGACGGACAAGGAGCTCGAAGCCGCATACGGTCTGCTTATTTATTTGCTGCGCAATTGAGTGCGAAAAATGATGAAAAGCCCCGCAAGGACGGGGCTTGATGCTGCCGCTATGAGGCCTGGCTCAATATAAATCCCGAATCCGACGATTTTCCGGGGTACGCAGTTGTTTTTTGGATACGATAGCAATACCGGTTATAGCCACAACAATCAGCATACAGCTTTCGAAGAAGGAAATGTAGCCGTCATTTGCCCACATGAAAGCCAAGAACAGCAGCAGCCACATGTTTACATAGATGTATTCGTACAGCAGTCTCAGCATGTTAACCTCCTGCGCTTCATTCTCCCTCTATTTTATAAAAAAACGGTCGAAAAATGAAGGGCAAGGTAACTTTATTCTGCTGCAGAAGAGGCCGAAAAATCCGGCTCCCGGCCACCATGCCCACTGTGCGAGCCGCTTTGGCCGCCGTGCCAACCGCCTTGGCCACCATGCCAACCGCCTTGCCCACCGTGCGAGCCGCCTTGGTCACCATGCCAGCTGCCTTGGCCACCATGCCAGCCGCCTTGCCCACCGTGCCAACCGCCTTGCCCACCATGCCAGCCGCCTTGGCCGCCGTGCCAACCGCCTTGCCCACCATGCCAGCCGCCTTGGCCGCCATGCCAACCGCCTTGCCCACCATGCCAGCCGCCTTGGCCGCCGTGCCAACCGCCTTGCCCACCATGCCAGCCGCCTTGGCCGCCGTGCCAACCGTCTTGGCCACCATGCCAGCCGCCGTGCCAACCGCCTTGACCGCCGTGCCATCCACCTTGGGGATACATGTAAGCATATAAAGGGTACAGATAGGAATACGGGTTGTAAGCCATATGCATTCAGTCCTCCTTTTAGATAAGACAGCATATGTGCCACTGGGCTTGGGCGGTTCTTGGCAACTCGTTTTTGGGCTTATTCGCAGCCTTCCTCATCATTCCGGCCTTGCGCGCATATACTGCGGTAGAGGTGATAGCTGGAATGGAGCGGAACGGATCTGCCATTAGAGGTTTACTATTTGCGGTTCTGATCGTAGCCCCGGTATGGATCGTGCTGGCGTGGATATGGACTCGTTAGCAGGGCAGTCTGATCTTAAGATGAGGGCCAGGTCCTCTTATGCATAGGAGAAAGTGTCATCGAATCGGCATCCCAGGCCCGAAGGTCATTCGGGTTATTTGTTTTGCGGATGTGCCCGGTCATATAAAATCGAAATGATATCCTGCAAAGTAGCCGAGCGTTATGAAAAACAAACACCAGAAGAGCGCCCCGGCTCCGGCAAAAAGCAAATATTTGCGCTGACTCATGCCGCTCACGCCGGACAAGTAGCAGGTTAAGTGACGAATGCCCGGTATAAAATAGCCGAAGCTGATCGTCCACGGACCGTACCGGTGAAACCAGGTTTCCGCTTTTTTGAGCCGTTTCGGAGTCAGCTTGATCCATTTGCCGTATTTCCAGAGCACCGGCTTCCCCAGCTTGCGGCCGAGCCAATAACTGACGAGCATGCCGGTCATCGCCCCCAGCAGACTGACGGTAACGGCTGCCGGAAAGTTGAAAATGCCGATAGAGGTCAAGTAGCCGATAAACGTAAGCAGCAGCTCATCCGGCACGGGAATGCCGACGATTCCTAACGCAAGCAGCACATACAGCGCGATATACCCGTATTGGCCGATCATGTCCAGTACAACGTTCAATAGTTCTCACTCCGTTTGGGAAGATCTGGAGCACACCGTATCAACTATGAAGAAGGTGCAAGCAAGCTGGCCCGATTAGTTCCCGGAACGGTCGGCTGGAGCGGCGGGAGGCGGGCTCTTCGGTTTACCGATCGCTTGGACTTCCAAAATGTCCAGCAAAAAGACAAATGTCGGGATCCCGACGATCAGTCCCCATACGCCGAAAAAATGCTCCGAGAACAAAAGGACGATAAAAGTGAAAAACATCGGCAAATTCGTTTTCGACGCCATCAGCCGCGGGTTCAGCACATAAGCTTCCAAAGCGTGAATGATAGTAATGGTAATGAGCAAATAAACGATATACAGCAGTCCGCCGATACTGTAAGCGATGGCGCACAGCGGGATGAGCGATAAAAATACGCCGGCGACCGGGATGAGTCCGAGTACGAAGACGAGCAGCGACAGCACGAACAGATTCGGAAAACCCATCAATTTAAGCGCCAGCGTTGTGACGATGCAGTTGATAAGCGCGATCAGCAGCTGCGCTTCGATCACTTTGCCGAACGTATGAATAAATTTTTTGCCGAAAAACTCCACTTCGTTAAACAGCCAGCCGAGCTTGCTCGTGCGGAATTGCCGCGTGAAGCGGATGACGTTCTCTTTGCCGAGCAGCAGGAACAGGCTGAGCAGCAAGGCGAGAAACAGGTGCAGTCCCCAATTGCTTATCTTCATCACAAAGTCGAGCCCGTGTTTGACCATACCTTGAATATCGATCGTGTTCAGGAAAGAGACGAGGTAGCGGGCCAGTTCGCTGTCTTGCGGAATCGTGCCGATCCGTTTGACCAAATCGATGATTTGCCCGGTCTGGTTGATAAGTGCGGGAAACAGCTTGAAGCCGCCCAAGACGAGCAGTCCGACCAGCAGCGCGTACAGCAAGGACAGAATCAGCTTGGGGTTGACCGGAACGACCCGGCTAACTTGACGGTATACGAAGGAATGGATGCGATTCATCAGAAACGCAAACAGAAAGGTAAGCAGCATGATATTGAGCATACTGCGGAGCAGAAACAGGATCAGGCAAAACAAGGCGAGGATTCCGAAACGTCTGACGTCCTTGTGCTGGAAAAAAGCGACTATGTAGCTCATGGAAACATCCTTTCGGTGTGGGTCGGCTAAGGTTACCCCAGTATAACAGGCCGCTGTGTATTTCATGTGTTCATGATTCGTTCATTTTCGCAGAAGCCGGCGGACATACAAAAAACACATGCATCGGTTATACTGGAAGCTAAAGCGATAGATAAAGTAGAAAGCTTGCAAAACGGAGGGCTATTGCGATGCAGCGAAGCATTCTGCTTGTAGAGGATGAGAGCCGGATCCGCGAAATTGTCGCCGACTATTTCACCGACGAACAGTGGAACGTACACGAGGCGGAAAGCGGCATCGAGGCGCTGGACATGCTGGAGACGCTGAAGCCGGATCTTGTCATTCTCGATATTTTGCTGCCCGGATTGGACGGCTGGACGGTATGCAAGCGGATACGGGCGAAATCGGACATTCCGATCATTATCCTGACCGCAAGATCCGAGGACGACGACAAACTGCTCGGGTTCGAGCTCGGCGCGGACGACTACGTGACGAAGCCGTTCAGCCCCAAGCTGCTCGTGGCCCGGGCAAAAACGCTGATCAAACGCGTAGAAGGCACGGTCGGCAAAGAGGACCATCTCATCCGGTTCGGGCGGGTCATCATTCATAAAAGAGCGCATCGCGTCGAGATCGCCGGCGAAGTCATCGAGCTGTCACCAAAGGAGTACGAGCTGCTGCTTTATTTGCACAAAAATGCGGGCATCGTGCTTTCACGCGAGACGATACTCGATCAGCTGTGGGGATTCGATTACTTCGGCGATGTTCGCGTCGTTGATACGCATATCAAAAAGTTGCGCGGCAAACTCGGCGACGAAGCCCGTCATATTCGTACCGTCATCCGTGCCGGCTATAAATTCGAGGAGGACCGATGAGAAGCCGCGGCGTTGTAGTGAAGCTGTTTGCGATAACGGCTTTGCTGTTTTTGGTTTTTTATGCGATCGTGCTGCTCAGTCAGCTGCTATTTTTCGAGCAGTTTTACGAGCACC
This sequence comes from Paenibacillus ginsengarvi, assembly GCF_003626695.1. Classification (GTDB taxonomy): domain Bacteria; phylum Bacillota; class Bacilli; order Paenibacillales; family NBRC-103111; genus Paenibacillus_AB; species Paenibacillus_AB ginsengarvi. The sequence continues at coordinate 417,819 of NZ_RBAH01000001.1, read as the reverse complement.
ACAAGCTGACCGTTCTCGGCAAAAAGCTGAAGGCGTTCAGCCAGCATTACGACGAATGGAGGGGCGACAAAGACAGCGTTTCGCGCGAAATCGCCCAATTCATCAGCAAGAACAAGTCCCAGCTGTCGATCCTGACGCCGGAAGGCAAGGTCCTGTATGACAATCCGTTCCGAATCGTGATCAGGGAGAAGGACGGTCACCAAGTCAAAGTATCGCTGTCGACATTTGCGTCCAAAGCGCGCGACCTTCAGGCGGCGAAGCTGAAGCGGGGCGACCGGATCGAGGTGGAAGGCTTTTTCGAGGACGAGAAAGCCCGCGACTGGCTGTATCCGGTCGAGATCAAGAAGCCGGGCGTCAAGGAAATTCGCGGGCCGGACGGCATCGAAACGCCTTATCCGCGGGAGCGTATCTCCGGGGACATTACCGAATTACTGCTGCCCGGACTGAAGCAGTGGAACATGCGTCAAGGTATGCTGACACTCGCCCTTGAGGAATGGTTCCCTTTGTCGCCCGCCCATGCCGCGGTGCTGCAAAAGGGAGAAAGAGTCGAGGAGGAATGGACGGATTCGTGGAGCGGCGTGCGCAGCTTTATTGCGATTCAGCCGATCATGCGGGACGGCCGGGTATCGGAGCTAATATTTGCGTTCACGTCCTTGCAGCAAATTAGCGAAGCGTACGACGCGCTGCAGCTGTTCTACATCTATATCGGAATCGGCGGCTTTATACTGATCTTGCTGCTGTCGCTCGTGTTCTCGCGATTCATATCGAAGCCGATTGTGTCGCTCAACAAAGTGGCGCAGCGTATGGCGAAGCTGGACTTTAGCATACAATCGCCGATCCGGCGCAACGATGAGATTGGCAGTCTCTCGTACAGCTTGAACAGCTTGTCCGAGACGCTGGACACTACGCTGAAGGAGCTGCAGCTCGCGAATGAACAGCTGCGGGAGGACGTGGAGCATAAGAAGCGGATCGAGAACATGCAGAAGGAATTCGTCTCCGATGCATCCCACGAGCTGAAGACGCCGCTCAGTATCGTACGGGGCTTTGCCGAAGGATTGCGGGACGGGGTCGGAGAGAGCAAGCGCGAGCGGTATGTGGAGGTCATTCTCGACGAAACCGAGAAAATGGAGGAGCTCGTCAAAGATATGCTCGAGCTGACGAAGCTGGAGTCGAAATCGATCAAGCTGAAAAAAAGCGTGTTTTCCGTCAGCGAGCTGATGGAGGATATCGTCGACAAGCTGTCGCATCATTTGCAAGACAAAAACTTAAAAGTCGTATCCGTAGCGGCAAACGACCCGTTCGTTATGGCGGATCAGGGCAAAATCGAGCAGGTGCTGTTCAATATTATGATGAACGCGATCCGGCACGCGGTTCCGGATAGCGAAATTACGGTGCGCATTGACAATCACGGCGACATGATTACCGTCGCTATCGAGAATGAGGGGGAGCAGATTCCGGAAGACCAGCTCGATCATATATGGGAGCGGTTTTACAGAGTGGAGCGGTCCCGCAATCGCAAAACCGGAGGGACGGGGCTCGGACTCGCCATCGTCAAGCTGATTCTCGAGCTGCACGAGAGTCGGTACGGCGTGCGAAATACCGATAGCGGCGTATGTTTTTACATGGATTTGCCGAGCGGCAGCAAGCTATAGGAAAGGACGGAAAAGGCCGGAGAACCGGCCTTTTTTTCTTTAGCAAGTTTTGCAGTGTCTACATCTTACGATTAAACGTTCGCCCAAACGAAGATGAATGCGGATTTCTCTGCGGAACGATACACAGCCTACTGTAATCCGTCTCGGACTTCCGTCACATGTTACGACGACGAATTGACCGGGTCTAAGCGTAATGCGACGCGTAAAAAACGGAATTCCACACGAAAGAGCGATTGCTTGTCCGCGCCTCAGTCGGATGACGCGCGAACGTCTGAAAATGTGAGTAACCATGGTGCCTCCCTCCCTTCTCTTAGCAGTAGATGAGAGAATGGCAGATATGGTGACGACTTTTCCAATAAATGTGATCGTGTTCGGGATGACGGAAGCCTGCTTCGATCAGAAGCTTTTGTTCTAATCGATTTTTCCCTTGTTCCCGGCTGCGGCGAAAACTAAAATGATATATTGCTTCTGAAAAAAAAGGAAAGTTCCGAATCCATATGTTTAGCCGGGGAGGCGAAAGTGACAAGTGATTTCCGTATCAGACTTATCCAAAACGTTTCGGGTGGCCAAGCGCGCAAGCGGGCTCGGACAAGCGATGAAAGCGTTGTTTGTCCGGGAGTTTGCGATGGTGCAGGCGTTAAACGAGATTTCCTTCGACATCCGTCAGGGAGAAATTGTCGGTTATATCGGTCCGAACGGGGCGGGCAAATCGACCACGATCAAAATCATGAGCGGCATTCTCGTGCCTGACGATGGCAGCTGCACCATTATGGGGTACACGCCCTGGAAAGACCGTGTGTCGTATGTCAAACACATCGGCGTCGTCTTCGGACAGCGATCCCAGCTGTGGTGGGATGTGCCTGTGATCGATTCGTTCGAGCTGCTGCGCGACATTTACAAAGTGCCGCCGGGCGACTACCGGTCGAATCTTGACCTGCTTGTAGAAACGCTGGAGCTGCAAAGCCTGATCCATACGCCGGTCCGCCAGCTCAGTCTCGGACAGCGGATGCGCTGTGAAATCGCGGCATCGCTTTTGCACGGCCCCGACATTTTATTTCTCGATGAACCGACGATCGGTCTCGATGCCGTATCCAAAATCGCCGTCCGGCAGTTTATTAAAACGATCAACGAAGAGAGAGGCGTTACCGTCATCTTGACGACGCACGATATGAGCGACATTGAGGCTTTGGCGAACCGGATCATTCTCATCGGCGGCGGCAGCGTCCTTGTCGACGGCTCGCTGAGCGAGCTGCGCACCCGGTTCGGGGTGCACAAGAAAGTGATCGCGGACTACCGCGAAACCGATAGCGCGATCCGCATCCAGGGCGTGACGGTACAATCCCGTTCCGCCGGACGGGCGGTGCTGCTCGTCGACACGGAGCAGACGAAAATATCCGGCGTCATCGGCGAGCTGTCGGAGCAGGTCGAGCTGCTGGATGTATCGATCGAAGCGGAGCCGATTGAGGAAGTTATCGTGAAGCTATATAAGGAGTACCAGATATGAGAGCGTACTACTCCGTATGGAGACTCCGGATGCTGCTCGGGCTGCAATATCGGACGGCCGCCATTGCGGGCGTGCTGACGCAGTTTTTTTTCGGCTTCCTGTTCATTATGGTGTTCGAGGCTTTTTACGCTCATGCCAGCGGGGAGCCTCCGATGACGCTTACGCAATTGATCGTTTATTTGTGGCTCCAGCAATCGTTCCTCGCCTTTATTATGCTGTGGTTCCGGGATAACGAGCTGTTCGATCTGATTACGACAGGCAACATCGCGTACGAGTTGTGCCGTCCGGCCGACATCTATGGCTTCTGGTACGCGAAGCTGCTGGCGCAGCGGTTGTCGAGCGCGCTGCTGCGCTGCTTGCCGATTCTCATTATCGCGTCGCTGCTGCCGCATCCGTACCGGTTGACGCCGCCGCCGTCCCTTGCAGCTTTACTGTTGTTCCTTGCGGCACTGTTCCTCGGCCTGCTGGTGCTGGTTGCGATCTCCATGTTCATCTACATTTCGGTGTTTTACACGATGTCGCCGGTAGGCTCGCTGCTTCTGTTCGGCGTCATCGGCGAATTTTTGGCGGGCATGACGCTACCGGTTCCGCTTATGCCGGAGTGGCTGCAAGCGATCGTGGGCTGGCTGCCGTTTCATTTGACGGCCGACTTTCCGTTTCGCGTCTATTCGGGTCATATCGCCGGGGACGAAGCGCTGCGCGGCATCGGTCAGCAACTCGTCTGGCTTGCCGCGTTGCTGCTGTTCGGTAAATGGGCGCTCGGTCGGTCGCTGCGAAGAGTGGTCGTACAAGGAGGGTGAGGCGAAACATGAAACTGTATTGGAAATACGTGCTGATCCTGTTCAAGTCGCAATTGCAGTACCGCACTTCGTTCTGGCTGCTGACGATCGGGCAGTTTTTCATTCCGTTCTCGCTGCTCGCCGGCGTCTATTTCCTGTTCGAGCGGTTCGGCCAATTGAAAGGGTGGAGCTTCTACGAAGTCGCCTTAATCTTTGCGGTTATTCATATGGCGTATTCGATCAGCGAATGTTTCGCCCGCGGCTTCGATTCGTTCTCGAGCCTAGTCCGAACTGGCGATTTCGACCGTTTGCTCGTTCGTCCAAGGAGCACAGTGATCCAGGTACTCGGCTCCAAATTCGAGTTTACGCGGTTCGGCAGGCTGGTGCAAAGCATCTTCGTGCTCGTCCTCGCCATTAACGGCCTAACGATCGAATGGAGCGTGCTCAAGGCGGTTACGCTGGTGCTGATGATAACGAGCGGCGTGTTTATTTTTACGGGCATTTTTATACTGGCCGCCACGCTTTCCTTCTGGACGATTCAAGGGATGGAGGTCGCCAACATCTTTACCGACGGCGGGCGGGAGATGGCGCAGTATCCGCTGAATATTTACCACAAGTGGATTTTTCGCTTTTTTACCTTCGTCATTCCGTTTGGCTGCGTTAACTACTTTCCGCTGTTGTATGTGCTCGGGAAAACCGAAGGCAGTGGCCTGACGTATATGCTGACATCGCTGGCCGGCGTGCTGTTTCTCGTGCCTTGCCTATTCGTTTGGCGATTCGGCGTTAGACATTATCGCTCTACGGGTTCCTGACGGGGAGTGCCATGCAGCCGCGCAGGCTGAATAAAAATGGCTTGCAGGAAGGGGATTGGCTTCCATTCGCAGAATTACTCCTTATCCATCATCAAGAGGAGATGAAGCTGGAAGCATGCAACCGACCAACTCAACAGGTTCCATCGTCAAAAAAATCGGCATCGCCATTATGGTCATCGGCATTGCCGGTGCTATCACTTTGGGGCAATCCGAAGGCTGGTTAAGCACCGTAGTGTATTCGATTGTCAGCCTAGTTACGGGCTCGATCCTGATTTCGCTTGCGGAGATCATCAAGCTGCTTCAGGAAATCGCAAACAAAGGCAAAGAGTGAACCGGCAATCGCGATATTGCAATTGGATCAAAGGAAGGAACGATCGGATTGGAACAGTGGGAATACCGAACGCTCAAGTTTTTTACCAAAGGTTTTTTTAGCGGAGGAACGCTGGATATTAAGGAATTCGACAAGGAATTAAACGGCTTGGGAACGAGCGGGTGGGAGCTTGTCTCCTGCTTCGATACGAATCAGCATCAAGGCTCGTCGAAGGAAGTCATCTGTGTGTTTAAGAGAAGAAAGTAGCGGAGCAATTGATCTGTTGCGCCGAAGGGGCTTTGCCCTCTCGGCGTTTTTTGCTAGTTAGAGATGCATGAACATCGACAAAAAGGAAAAGAAGCCTTGCGGCGCAAGGCTTCTTGGTGATGATCTGTAGTGGGCTCGAACCACTGACCCCTACCCTGTCAAGTAAGGGCAATTGTTTTATTAATAGTGTACGTTAGTGTATGGTAGTCCTGAAAACCCTTATATTACGGCATTTTTGCGTAGGTGAAGTGTATGTTAATCCGTTCAAAAATCACTATGTTTTTTTGTTGCGTTGGCAAAATGTTGGCAGATGTGGGCAAAAAAAATCAGCTGAACAACAAGCGCCCAACCTTGTCTGCTGCTTCTTTTTGCATGTGTGGTAAAACGTGCGAATATATTTCGAGAGTCGTTCTCATATCTGCATGGCCAAGTCGTTCGGCGACAACTTTCGGATGAACACCTTGTGTTAGCAGTAGTGTGGCGTGAGTGTGTCTTAAGTCGTGAAACGTTATCTGCGGGACCTCAGAACGTTCTAAAAGTAGATAGTATGAGCGTGAGAGGTTGCGCGGTGTAATCGGTGTCCCTTTGCTTGTTGGGATAACTAAATCGTGGTCCGTATACATCCCTTCGCTCTTAAGACGATTCATCAAAATACGAGACTTTTGTTTACGCAGTTCTTTCACTAACTCGACATCAACGCTAATTGTCCTATTTCCTGATTTTGTTTTGGCGCCAGCACTCAATTCTTTACCATCATGGGAGAGTGTTTGAACAATTCGAATTATTCCGGCATCCAAATCAACATCTTTCCAACGCAGTCCAAGAATCTCACCTTGTCTCATGCCGGTTCCTAAGGCGAGTAAAAAAGCTATATAGTTCTGATGCTTCTTAGCAAATGCCAGGAACGTCTTCGCTTGTTCAGCATCCCACACTGATAATTCTTTTCGATTAACTTTAGGTTTTTCGACAAGTGATGCTGGGTTTTTAATAATCATTCCCCATTTTAAAGCTTGTCCTAGTGCGGCGGTCAATACTTTGTGGGTATCCCGTACAGTGCCCTCAGAAAGGTGCTTTTCACTAATCAGCATTGCATAAAGTGTGCTGATTTCAGCTGGAGTTAGTTTGGCAAGTTCAATCTTGCCAATTGCAGGAATTATGTGATGTTCAATATGATGTTTATAGATGGAAAAGGTATTTTTCTTTAGTCCTATACGTTTCGACTCTAACCAATCAATTAAATATTTTTCAAGTGATTGTTTTACTGGTTTCTTATATTCGCTATTTTCAATTTGAACGATTAATTCTGCCGCAGCTGCCTGGGCTTCTTTTTTTGTGCGAAAACCACCCTTTTCCTTTTGACGTCTTTTACCTGTTGATGGATCGGGGCCGAGATCTACGATATAGCTCCAATTATCTCCTCTTTTTCGAAAAGACCCGTTCACAGATGTTTCCCTCCTTAGAATTTGATTGTTACCATTCTGAGTTTCCCAATTATTGTTGCACCTGTAGGTGGACAAAAAATAGGCGGGTATGCAGCGTTTTCGCTTTGAAGAACTAACTGATCACCATTTCGGTAGACCCTCTTTAGGACAGCTTCGTCATTTATAAGGACGGCAGCGATTTCACCATTCTCCACTTCAGGCTGCTTGCGAATCAAAAGTAAATCCCCATCCTGAATCCGTGCGCCGATCATACTATCCCCCTTTGCTCGAAGATAAAAGTAATCCCCACCATTCAGCCATTCCTTTGGAGTCGCTTCATATCCCTCAATATTTTCATATGCGAATACACCGTCACCGCAGGAAATCTTTCCAACGATCGGAAGGAGTACCATAGAATCTGTTTCAACTAGTGGAGAATTACTTCCGTATTCGTCGTCCACAAGGTAGTCGAGGCTACAATTGAAGTAATCAGCAAGTTTCCGTAATGTAGATAACTTAACGTTATCGGTTCCTTTTTCATAGAAGTTTACGATCGTGGTATAGGGTACGCCTGATTCGCGAGCCAGCTCCATGCGACTAATTTTTTTGGTTTTCATAAGTTCATTTAATTTATCGGTTAGAAGCACTTTTCTTCCACTCCGTTTACGTTTTGTGGTAAGTATACACCTTATTTTATACCATGTAAAGCATTTTATATACCACGCACGGTAAAAATTGTGTCAGATTGTGTTGACAAATACCACGCGCGGTATTATCATTGCCTTACACCTACCACGCATGGTAGACATGCAAACAAGACTGGAGGTGATTACATGTTCAAGAATCTTCGAGCGGAAATGGCGCGAGAGGGAGTTGATGGAAAATCAATAGCTGCGGGAATCGGAATATCGAACAAAGCATTCAGTAACAAGATCCTAGGTAAAACCGAGTTCACCCGCACTGAGATGTTAAATATCCACCGGAAGTATTTCCCAAAATGCTCCATTGAATACCTGTTTAATATGTCGGATTCAAAAACTGCATAAGCTGTGCGATACGAAGGGAGGTGATTCCTTGCCCAAACAAAATGATGTCCTAAAACTTGATGAGTTGCCAGATGTCTTAACCGCACAAGAGATTGCGTGCTTTCTCCGGGTCGATGTGCGAAGGGTTTATGACAATTTAAAGCTAAAGCCGAATGCCGGTGGTATCCCTCATGTCAAGATGGGAAAACAAATGAGAATTTATAGAAGTGATTTCATTTCTTGGATGGATAAGCAACGAGGGGGAGCGGCTTGATAGAACACGTTCAACGCCTTGAAAGTGAGAGTGTTGCCAAATGAGCACCGTGGATCAGCGTCTACTCGAGATCATCGGCATCATGCTCGAAAAGCGGGAGCTTACCCCTATGGAAGCGCATGAGCTGCGCGAGTCGCATCGGTTTATCGTTGATCGGGAACGTAAGCGTGCCCGGCTGCTGAATCTGCTGTTCGCGGCACGGATTGGCAAGGATTGGATTTGGTTTGAAAAGCTGACGAATGAGTACAACGCTTTTAATAAGCTGTACTGAGAGGAGGTGAACAGGTTGAAAACGGTCAAGGATTTAATAGTTGAGCTTTTGGATCATCCGATGGATGCAGAAGTGTTTGTCGAGGTAAACGGCGACGAGGAGCACGTCATCGAAGATGTTAGTGTTTATGGGTACGGGTCGAAACGACTGCTTCTGAAAATCGAAATACCGGAGGAAGAAGGATGAACAACGTTGTCCCTTTAGCTAACGACTTGAATATCATAACGGCGGAAATTAATTCGTACAAACAAGTCGCCGGGCAGTCGTTATTCGAAATTGGTAAGCGATTGAAGCATGTTAAGGAAAATGATTTAGCGCATGGGCAATTTACTGGTTGGTTGGAGTCAGTAGAAATTTCACCAAGAACAGCTCAAGCAATGATGCAAGCTTATGAACAATTTGGAAATGCGCAGACATCTGCGGTTTTGTCGACGGGGAAAATTTTCGAAATGCTCTCACTTCCCGAGTCCATCGATCGTGCCGAATTCGTTCAGCAGGGGCATGTCATACCGTCTACTGGCGAGGTAAAGACAGTTGATGAAATGACGGTAAAAGAGATTCGGGAAGTTAAAAAGAAACTGCAAGAAGTTGAAAAGGAAGCCGAGAAAGCCCGAATTGAAGCGGCGCATTTTCAAAAGCTGTGGAACCAAGAGAAAGACAAACCACCAAAAGTTGTTCGTGAACAGGTCACTATCGAGAAGCTTCCTGAAGATTATGACATACTCCGTCGGGATGCTGCCAAACTGGGGCAATTAAACACCGAAAACATGCAGCTCACAATGGCAAATCAGCAGCTACAGCACAAACTCAACGAGAGCAAGACTGCTAAAACGTCGATTCGAAGCATTAAGGAAAACTACGCCGAACTAATCAAAACCTTATCAGCCCATCATGCGGCAGCCATGTATGAACTCGCACTTGTACAAGGGAACCTCGAAGCCATGCAAGCCGTCGATGCCTTTGCACATCAGTTTGACGAGTTGGTGCAAAAAATCTTCGCGGACATCAAACTGATGACCGAAATTCAAAAAGTTTAGGAGGAGGGGATGGAAATGTCAGAAAAACAACTTGCACCAATGGACCGTTGGGATATCATGCTCAGAACCAGCGAAAACATGATTAACAAGATTCAAGACCACGATTTACGTCTTGTTTCACTAGAAAAGCGAATGGATAAAGTTCCGGCTGATTACCGGCAAATCCAAAACATCCATAAATGCGCGGTTGAACGAGTAACCGCATTACTCGGTGGATATGGGACGCCACGTTATAAAGCGGAGTTTCGAAAAACGATAGCGCGGCTTTGGAAGGACTACAAATCATTATTCGGCATCGTCAGTTACCACGACACTCCGACCGGGTTATACGATCAGGCCATATCTTATATCCAGCACTGGAACGGTCCGATCGAAGTCGTAGGAGAGAAGGTGGAGCGCATTGGCTAACTTGGATCGCTTTAACGACAATGCGTTTCGCTTCTTCAACCAGCCGTATATGTTTGGAAAAGGATTGTCGATCGAAGTCGAAGATGATGTTGCGTATATAATGCTCCGGGTCAAACCCGATGTTCGTGACACTGTGAAATGGATCGCCGATGCATGTGATGGCGATGCCAAAGACTTAACCCGAATCATTCCGATCGGCGAAGCCATTGAAGACTATGAACTGTTCTACGGCACAAATGAAAAAAACTGACCCTGGCAGGTCAGCTTGTGATCGAAAATTAAATGTTTGTGGCGTAAATCACTCTGGCAAGTGAATTTACGCCTCCAATATAACATATCGTGCGGAGGGTTGTAAATGAATGGATTACAACAGGTAGAGCTTGATGAACTGAATGAATTTTTCCGTGATGTTTTGGGGCTGCCGGGAATAGAAAGTGCGGATGAACTGGAAAATCCCGATGTGAAAGGCCGTTTTAAAATAAATAATCTTGAGGAACTGAACTGGGTTATGCGGAAGATCAGCGCCTTCAAGGTAACGATAGCCAGCACCGAAGACCTTGCGGAACAAGAGGTCAAGCGTATTAATGACTGGAAAAAACGGCAGATCAAACCGGCCGAACAAGGGATTACCTTTTTTTCGGAGCTGGTACGAGAATGGGCCAATGGACAACGGGCCAAGAACGCCAAGTTCAAGAGCCAGTCCACGCCGTACGGCAGGGTAACCTTTCAGAAACAACAACCGGAATGGCTTTATCGCGATGAATCCCAAACAGCAGACTTTCTCCTTAGCCAGGGGTTGACGGAACTGGCTGAAGTGAACAAGGTCATTGCAAATAAAACGGAGTTCAAAAAGAAGACGGAGCTTCAAAGAAACGTGTTTGTCAAAGGCGGCGTAATCGTTGATTTCGGAGCCGAAAACGAATTAACTGGCGATATTGACGGCATGGAGTATGCAAAGCGCGGCGAATATGTCCTGTCTTTAGAAACTGGCGCGATCGTGGAGGATGTCATATTTAAGGCTACAGTCGCTGCTATTGGAAAAAAAGTCGTGCCCGGTGTCGAAGTAAATGACCGGCCTGAAGCCGTTGTCGTTAAACCGGAGGTGTAAATATGGAACATATCCCATTCGATGTACCTACAACGGATCTTCCCAAACTAATGCAACCTCCGTTTGGATATCGCCATGACCAGTGGCTTGCAGCTCGCCGGGATTTGGCGTTGAAAAAGAGCAAGGCGCGTGAAATGGTCAAACGGATCGCTAAGAATGGCACTAACGAGGAGCACGGCTACAGTTTCGTTGAGGCTGCGGACGTTTACGATCTGATGCGGCCGATACTCGCGGAATGCCAACTCGGCTTTGAGGTTGAGTTTATACAAAAGCGTGTAGAAAGAGCGATCGGTAGCTCGGCGACCATTACTGATGTTGATTTACTCATCACATATATGGATTTAGAAACCGGTTATTTTGAACAAAAGATTCTTAATGCTACAGGATTGGATCATGGTGACAAAGGCATCTACAAAGCCTATACAGGCGGCGAGAAGTACGCACTGATTATTGAATTTATGATTCCTACTGGCGGAGACGCAGAGGGTGGCAGGCCGACGAAAGCGGTAGAAGCTTCTGGAGCAGAACAAGAGCCTCCTCAAGAACCGGCCATTTCATCGGAGCAAATCGGACAAATCAAGCTCAAGGTCGAGACGCTTTGTAAAGTTCCTGGTGAACCAGTTGAACAGCGGACCAGACGTGTGAATGGTATGTATTCGAGCCTAGCAATGAAGCTGCAACTCAAGGAACTTAATGTTGCGCTTCTGTCCGGATTGAGTGAGGGTCAGGCTGAAATAGTTTTGCAGCACCTGGATGAATGGTTGGAGAACCGTAGACAGTTTGAGGAACGCAAGGGAGTAGCGAAATGAATCTCGACCATTACCTAACCGAAATCAAGCAATACAAGAAATTGGCTGATGAGCTGCCGGAAGACAATCCGGCGGCTCTCATGAAAAAGATTGAGATTTTGACCAAATGCCTTGTCCTTGTTGGTGATGTGTCAGCCGAATGTGATCGTCTCTATAAACGCATACACGTTCAAAGGGACACGGAGTATGCCCGGGTTTATATAACAGCAGAAAGGCCCAAGAAGGAGTGGGCTGAGCTTCTGACGACGGAAATACGGGAACTTGAAGCTGAATCTTATGGGCGTATGCAACAGTACCGTAATGAGTTTGAGAGTATGCAAGAAACGTTACACGCCTTGCGCCTGAAGATGCGGGTAAGCTTCGCAGATGGCTCGCTAACAGTACGTCACTAGACTATTAGTTCCGAAAGGAGGGTTGGGAGGTGTGAAGGACGCCTATTACTTCTCGCATGACAGCAATGCCCGGCATGATCCGAAAATGACGGCTATGCGAAGCGTGTACGGAGCTGCTGGATACGGATGGTTTTGGATACTGGTTGAAATGATGCGGGATTCGGCAGATTACAAGTTAGACATGCAAAGCAAATACATTTGGAATGCATATGCACAGCAAATGGGATGCACAGACGCTGCACATGCAAAGCAATTCATCATGGATTGCATCAACGAATTCGAACTTTTCACTTCGGATGACCTTACATTTTGGTCGAATTCTCTGCTCAAGCGCATGAAAAAACGGGAGGTCGTTGTAGAGCAGCGAAGGAAGGCCGCTAGGACAAGATGGGAGAAGTATGACGAAATTTCAGAACCAGAAGGCGGACCGATGCAATTGCATGACGATTCAAATGCAAATGCATCGGTAGCAGATGCAGATGCTATGCGAGATGATGCGAGTGCAATGCAAAATTATGCAAAGGAAAGGAAAGTAAAGGAAAGTAAAGTAAATGAAAATAAAGAAAAAGAGATAGATATATACGACCGGCACGAAATTGAAGAACGGATTCGAATCTTAATCAACGAATTACGAATCAAGGGAGCCGGTGTTGATGGGCTTGAAACAGCCTACTGGTATATCGGACGTGTAGAGCCTGGTGTCATTGAAAAAGCCTTAAAGAAGGCCGAAGGTACTCATATCAATTACTTCGTCAAAACAATCAACGGATGGATCGAACAGGGCAAGACGACAGTAGAGTCGATTAGCTCATTCCCGAAATCAAATGGCGACGTAACAAGCAGTTTGCCAGAATCACTACGCGATCCTCAACCAGAGGCGGCAGAGAGCCAAGACCCGGACCCTGAATTTGAAAGTCTCCTTGCTGAACTTCGGTCGACAGAGGTGAGGACATGAAGAGTGCTGCCGATGAGTTCGCGAAATGGGTAAAGCCGGACTTGTATCGAAAATTACAAGAGCAACGAGAAAGGCTAGAGCAGCATCCGGCCGTCAAGCAACTACGAACAGACTTCCCTGATTCTGAAGCCGATCATAACAGCCTGTACCAGTTGACTCGAAGCTATGACGAATGCAATCGCTGCACCGGCTTAGACGGCTGCAAAAACGCTTTAAAAGGCCACTTCCTTGTGCCGGTCAAGAATGGTGAAACGATAAGCCTCACGAACAAAGCATGTGGTCACCAATTGGCATTCGAAAAGCAGGAAGCGATCAAGCGGAACATATCAAGCCACTACATTCCAGATAATATTCTGAACACTAGGTTCGAAGATTTGGAACAGGATGCTCAACGAGCCGAGGGGATAAAAGCGGTCTTAAAATTCTGCCTCTCATTCAAGCCAGGTCAGCATAAAGGGATTTATCTCTACGGTCCTTTTGGGGTAGGGAAGAGCGCGATTATGGCAGCAGCGGCTCGGGAATTGGCAAGTCGGAACACAGATGTGCTAATGATTTACGTCCCCGACTTCCTTGGAGAAATCAAAAGTGCCATTAAAACGGGCGATGTAGAAAGCAAACTTAATGCATTGCGAGAAGTGTCGGTCCTAATCTTGGATGACATCGGCGCTGAGCCGCTAACAGCATGGACGCGTGACGAGGTGCTCGGTCCGGTCCTCCAAAGGAGGATGCAACGCCTTCCAACGCTCTACACCTCGAACCTTATGCTTGACGAATTGCGCAAACACCTCAGCCAAGCGAAGGACGAGAGGGAACCGAATCTAGTCAAAGGTGCCCGACTCATGGAACGTATTGAACCATTTGTGACAACGGTGCGAGTAGGCGGAAAAAATCGGCGCAGGGCGTGAGGAGGAGGGCAAAGACATTGTGTATCCTATGCGACGGATCGATGGTTGTTGTAACAAGTCTAGGAGGCATCAAGGGGCTGAATTTCGCTCCTTGTCCTCTATGCGCAATACCAGAGCTGCCCGAAGATCACCCGGATTATCACCCCGGCCAAAGCCTAACGATTGGGTGGCATATCCAGAAAGCAATAACGAGGTGATGAAATGTCAGACATATACATCGCTTGTGAAGATATGGAGTTTGTCTGGCGACAAACCGAAATAAATGTGTTTAAACAGCTTTGGGCGGATGGATCGAATTGTTTGGACATCGCTAAGAAGCTTGACCGTGACCCGGATGAAGTAGCGCTGCTGATAATGGATTTAGGAAGAAAAGGCTTGATCCCAAGGTGGGGGAAAAATACTGGGAACTATCCTGGTGATATTTTTAGGGAAAATAATAGCGGACGGCCTAAAAATAACGAACCAAGAAAGATTGATAGGCAGCGGTTACATGAGTTGTATACAGGATCAACTCTATCGCTTACCGGGATAGCCCGGCAATTCAAAACATCGCCAGATATGGTCAAAAAGACGATAAGAAACGAGCGACGCAAGAATCCAGCAATGTGGCCATATCGTGACGCAAAGAGGAATGGATGACTATGAGACGGTATATCGGGATCGACCCATCTACGCTGGCAGGTCTAGTAGAACTAGATCAAGACGGTAATGTAATCCAAGCATTTGAACTGCAAGCCCCGAAGGTTGAAGAAGTAGGGCTTCCAGCAGAACTTGAAAGGATTAACTGGATTGTAGAAAAGCTGGAGGAGTCCATTTTTGGCGCCGGGAATTGGGGCGATAGCATTAACATTGCAATCGAAACATTCGCATATGGGGCAAAGGGTAAGTTCGTTGCTCAAATGTACGGAATCGGTTGGATGCTCCGGGATGCTTTACCAGAGTACATTGATGTGACGCCTACTGAACTTAAAAAGTTCGCTTCTGGCAAAGGGACAATGAAAAAAGATTCACTTAGCGTCGAAATATTCAAGCGCTGGGGATTCGAGCACAAAAGCGATAACGTACGTGACGCTTATGTACTGGCCCAAATCGCTCGTGCAATGCATGAGCCGGTCAAACTGACATCATTCCAACAAGAAATCATCGACGCCCTAAAAAATCCCGGCAAACCGAAATTGAGGAAGGGCAAAAAGGAGCGAGTTGGGTGAAGTGGAAAGAAGCAACTCGTAGTCAACTTCTCGAAATTGCCAATCACGATCAAGAATGCGGATGGCAGTACAAGATCGATGCGACATGCGAACTCATGCGTCGTGCAGGAGGTGCAAGCCTTGAAGAAAACAAAAGGAATGCTAGACCAGATGGAGCGCCGGAATGATTCGAACAAATGGCATTTAGTCATGTCCAAACGAGAAGCGCTTATAAAAATAGGTAAATCCATAGGTGTAAAATGGCCGAAGAGTCCCCGCACCATGAAAATAGCTGATATAGAAAAACTGATACGAGCTGCGAATAAAACTGAGGGAGAGAAACCAAGAATGAGCGAAGTATATACACTTAAGCAACTGTATGAAATGCAGAAAGAGCTTGATGTACGGATCATCAAAGAAAAGGGGCTCGAAGGTGTCGACCTGCTGCCAAATACAGTTCTCGCGCTTCAGGTGGAGGTTGGAGAGCTTGCGAACGAATGGCGCGGCTTTAAGCATTGGAGCAATGACCAGTCACCTCGTACGAAGAAAATCCATTCCGACAGGGATGCATATTTGGAAACGAATCCACTGCTTGAAGAATATGTCGATTGCCTGCACTTCAATCTTTCGCTGTACCGGCAACTGAATCTTAACATCTCCAACTACTTGCATGAGGACTTGAGCGGCGATCTTACAGGGCTGACGGAGGCATTCATTCATGCGTTCGATTGGGCTTCGAAAATCTATTGGGCGACAACGACGAAACGACCAAGTATGGCAGAAAAATCGCTATATCGCCTCACCGATGTACTTCTCACTATTGCTAAATTGCTCGGCTTTACAAGGGACCAGATCGCAGAGGCTTATATCGCCAAGAACAAAACCAATCACGATAGGCAGACAAACGGCTATTAATGGCTTTCGCGAAGAAACGAAAGAAAGAAGTAGCACCCTGGCGGCAGGGAATACTCGACCATCATCAGGACCGGCCATCCAGCGCCGACCGTGGAGAGTTCCCACGCAAGGTAATCACTGAACTGATCGAGGAAGCAAAGGGGCAATGCCAAAGCTGCCGATCGGCGCAGGATACAACAACGCACCATGTATGGCCGCGCGGCAGAAAGGGAAGAGGCGTCAAACAAAACGGATTGCGGCTCTGCTGGCCCTGTCACGATCGGATACAAACGAGCCCGGAAGAGCTGCAACACTGGATAGACATATACCGTCAGCGCTACGGAGAGCGCTTCTGGTACGACGAACAAGATTGGGAAGAGTACAATCGCAAGCAGGCTGCTGAGCAGGCCGAGGAGGAAGTAAAACGGCAGCAGAGCGAACGAGTGGAGCCGGTTGTGTCGCTGCTCACAGCGGCCGCAGGCAGGCGGTTGAAGAAGAAGGAGTTACAATACATCGTCAGTATAAATGAGCGTGATTTAGCCACGCTTGCTGGCCTCTTGCGCGATTGTATGGGAACGCATGTTCTTGATGATAAGGGATATGGCTGGTTTAAAGACTAATTGCAAAATCAAACACAAAGGGAGAAGTGACGAAATGCCAAACCACATAACGAATATCATCACTATTCAAGCATCAGAAGGACGGACGGCTCAAGAGGTAATTGATTTTGTTAAAAGTGATGAAAGGGAATTTGATTTCAACAAGCTCATACCTATGCCGCAAGAAATCATCGCATCGTTCGATACACCAGGAATCAGTCCCCCATGGTACAACTGGAGCCTCGAACACTGGGGAACGAAATGGAATGCCTACGAAATTTCGGTTAATGAAAATGTGATTCGTTTCGATACGGCTTGGTCAGCGCCATTCCCTATTTTTGAATCATTACATGAAAAATTCAGTGACTTCACCTTCGACATTAAGTATGCAGATGAAGATATGGGATATAATTTCGGTCATTTCGAATACATGCCTGGGAAAACGACTTCGTATAGCCTCCCTCTAGAAGGTACGCCTGAAGCAAGGGTATGGGTATGCAGCAATGTTAGCGGTTATTTCCCTGAATACATCGACGAGAATGGCAACTACATCGAAGAGGATTGAGGTGATCTAGCTGAACGGACAGCAGATGGAACTTTTCGGGTCTGGTGATGTGCAAACATTCAAGCCGATCCCGAATCCTATGATAACCGTATACGGTGAAGGTCCCGAAGGGGCAAAGTGCCGGACTTGCGCTCACTTCGGCTGCAAGCAGTACGCCAATCGCTATTACAAATGCGGGCTGCGAGGAACAACGGGGAAAAGCACCGATCACAACTATTACTGGCCTGCATGTGGAAAATACGAACTCGGGATATAGAGGGGATAGGGGAATATAGGATTCCCCTTCTTAATCCCCTGATACCCTCTGATACGGCTACCGGCTGCGCCTAAGTATTTCGGTCGGGCCGATGGCGCTACGCGCAAAATCAAATTCAAAGGAGCAATTCATATGAAAATAGGCGATGTAGTTACCTGGAAATCTCAAGCTGCAGGAGTTTGGAAAGAGAAAACAGGAGAGATTGTTGGATTCATCAAACCAGAAGAGGATGCACGCAACATTTTGCAAAAGTTTGACGTGAAATATCCTTCCAACCGTGTGAAATTCCAATCACTTAGCGAACTGGATCGAGTGCTAGTCGAAGTGCCACGTGGGGGGAGAAGTAATATTTCGGACTATTACGCCCCTCGGAAATCACAGGTAATAGTAGTGAATTAGGCCGGAGGCCTCCGTATCGACCGAAATACCTAGCGCATCGGGGGCCGAATCAGGGATAGGGAAGGAGTAAAAGGAGCATGAGGGATATTCGATTCCGAGCATGGGATACAGAAACAAAAGAAATGAGTTACGACTTTTTAGATAAGAATTGGTTAAAGGTTTGCATTGAATCACCATACGTTGAACTGATGCAATATACCGGCCTAAGGGATCGGAATGGCAAGGAAATATTCGAAGGCGACATAGTGAAATATATGTCACGTGAACAAACAGGCACGAAGGTTAGATACAATCGTCGCGGATATGACACCTTTGCAGAATACAGCGAAATCGAAATAGTTGGGCACATTCGGCAAGGTGTGTTTGACTCATCACTGAATGGGAAACTCATGACATATATCGTCGATACGGAACAGGTGACGAGATACGACAGTTACTTTTGGGGAGATGGAAAACGGACTGATCGCCAAAAGGTTGTGACGAATTCGCTGGTGAAAGCCCTAAATGCAAACAAAGAGTACGAAGTCATCGGCAATATCCACGAACATCCTGATCTATTAGGAGGTAGAACATGAGGATAGACGATATGAAGCCGGGACCGGAATTGGATCGGATTTGCGGCGAAGTAGTTTTCAATAAATCAGGACTCGAACTGTCGCGAGAGTTTCTACCGGCATACTCCACGTCGTGGGAAGGAATGCGTCTCGTAGTAGAGGAGATGCAACGACGGGGATGGGACTATCGGATCGAGTCTTACAGAGGAGATGTATCGTTTGCATTTTTGCAACGAGAGCATGAAGGATACTCGGAAGAGGTCGGCACAGAGCTACCATATATCGCTACGTTGGCAGCTATTAAGGCTCTACAAGGGAGTGAATACGATGGGACAGATTAGAGAGGAAATGCCAGAAATCTGCAAAGACTGCCCAGAAAAGCGATGGTGTAGCCTCGATCCTGAAATGTGGCAGTGTGAAATAGAACCAGTGGAGGCTCTGCAAGGTGAAGTGGAAATCGCATGTTATGACTGTGAGAAAGGATTTACTGTTTCATACGAGCGTACAGGATTGCCAGAACAAGAAGTATGCCAGTTGTGCAATGGTGCAGGAAAAATAATGGTTAACAGAGACTTTGCGGAGGCTCTACAAGGGGAGGATACCACCTCATGAAATACACTGAAATAACGAAGTGGGAACAGATAAATAGACTTAAAAAGGGAGATATTCTCTTGATTTGCTGGTCAAAAACGAGCCCGATTTTTCGTAATACCAAAAAACAGATTCACATGCACAAGTTCATCAAGATCACACCAGGACGAGAAGTAATATTGTCCGGGTCTTATAATCCGTATTTTGGAATCAAGCATTATCTGTTAGGAAACTCAGCAGCAACTAAAGTTGCCTTAGTGGAAACAGTTTGAGGGGAGGATACCCAACCATGATAGATTGGATCAAATACGACCCCTATAGCCGAGAAATCGAATCTCACGTTAATCACCTCGCCACGGATGGACAACAAGTATGGGTAGCTGCACACACCAAAAATCCACATCGCTCGGGATATAACTGGTATGACGGGCGCTACATGATTAATTCGGAAATTACCCATTGGGCGAAAATCAATTTGCCGGAGGATACAGATGGAACCAGTAAATGAACCATTCGGAAATACCGCAAATTTGGACAGTCAACAAATTGAGGATATCTGGCATAAGGCCGATTGTTCGCGCGGAGACGAGGCGCATCTGCGAAACGACATATTCGATGTCATCAATTCGCATAATGAGCTGCTTGAGGAATTGAATCGTATCCAATCCATACAGCAGGAAAGGGAACCTGTAAGATGGTTTGCAGGTCTGATGGAATCTCGATTGTTGGAAAATGACTACAAGGGCGGATGGGGCCCGGAGAATTGCTCCATGGACTTTTTATCTGAACAGATGGACAGGAAATGCAGACGATATGTCGGTTTAAATGGCAGCGGAGACACGCCGGAAGGATTCATCAATACGCTTGCTGACATCGCCAATTATGCCATGATGCTGGCTGATCGGATGCGCAGAGTAGGGGAGGAAAGGACATGACCGGAACCAACTTGACGGAAGAAAAGCTCATCTCTTGGTGTGAGCACGGGAAAATGCTGGTGTGCGAGATATGTGCGCTAAAAACGGAAGTAAAAACCCTTAAACAACAGGTAAACACGCTGACGAAAGCGCTGAAGAAAATCGCCACAATGGAATTAGTAGACGGATCGGCGACGGATGAAATGTTGATAGCTCGTAAAGCCCTACAGTCCATAAAGGAATCCCCGAGGGAGGAACAAGGGAAATGATTAAATTGACCGATAGCGTAGGGAAAGCATTGTACATTTCTCCAGAGAACTTAACGTCTGTAACCCAATCCGAATATAATACGCCTTCAGTTGATCCATATAAAGTTGGCGAAAAGGTTACGGTGACTGTAGTTGCAAGCGGAGATGATACGAATGTCGTCAAGGAATCTCCAGAGGAAGTAGTACGCAAGATCATGGATTACAAATGGTCGATGGAGCGATATAAGGCAAGCTGCCATCTTGCATTTGCTCATCGTGCAGAAACAGATAATCCATTTACGCCTCCACTTGATGAATGGTTGATCATGAAACGTCTCGCCGGATTGGAGCAGACCCCATGAAGGATAAGCCGATACACCTTTGCGATAATTGTCAGCACTCATTCGTGGATTCGGATTCGATCAACGGAATGGAATATTACCGGGAGCAAATTTGCCGGATACATAAATGTTCCGTTTCTTGCTGGACACCGGCTATGAGTATTTCGGATTGTGAGCAGTATAAGGCCCAATAGGAGATAAAGGAGAAGAGGATATACCCTCTAATCCATCAGATCACAAACCTGATTCATCCAGTATGCTGTTTCTTCTAGAGCTTCCCGCTCATCCATCCCGAGAAGATCAGTCAAAAATGAGTAAAAGCGATCGTAAATATCACCTGGTTTGTCGTTTTCCTCAGGGTGAGACTTACAGTAGTTCAAATATTGCTGGACTAACGGGCTATAAACATTTGTTTTCTTGTCATATCGGATAAAGTCCAAGAAAAAGCACCTCCTCAGGTTATAGTAAACGTATTTTTCATTTTGGTAAAGGAGAAGAGGATATATGCCCTACCGAATGTATGATACAAAAAACAATCTCATAATGAGCCTATCTTATAAGCCAAATCTTTTTGATCTAATTCGAAATGATGATACCGGCATGTTTTACAATGTGGTCGACATTAACACAGAAAGAAAATTTTGCATTGCTCGACGAAACTACGAGATGGAACAGATACAGGGGTAAAAGAGTAACAGCCCCCTTATCGGCCTGGGTGGTTCGGTCGGATCGATGACGGCGTTGCCGCAAAATACGAAGGAGGAACAACTATGAACGAACACGAAGTGATGCAAATAATGGGAAGACTTCCGGACAATATCATTCTACACAGCAGTGGCGGCATGAAGTCAAAGACATGGAAATGCTCCACTTGCAAAACGATTCATGAAAGTGAGCAAGAAGTACGCCCACCATCTCCATGTGGTTGTGGAAGTAGATTTTTTGAAAAGATTTTGCCAAAGGCCATCGTTGCGACCGAATAGACTCAGCGTAAGCGGTGGCCGGATCAATCCATTATGGAGGTATGTAAGGAATGGATAAATGTAGTTCATGCTTCTACGGCAGCTTTTTTGAAAACAAATGTCCTGTGAAGTCAATTAAGGATGTAGTAGTCGTTCAAGGGATTGGGATTACAGAGTGCTCGAAGCATAAATCCGAGGGGAGGTAACCCCATGAAACCCAATATAGCGGAGATAAAGAAGATGCTTGCGGCGGCAACGCCGGGACCGTGGGAATACTCGTATGAGTATGACGAAATTGGTCCAAGACATGACACACACGGCGATTTCGCAATATGCAAAAACATACAGTGGTACGACAATGGGATACTTATCTCAAGGGCTCCTGAAACAATAGAATCTCTGATCGGGGAAGTAGAGAGACAGACCGAAGAAAACGAGAACCTCGGCAACGAAAACATCAGATACACGAAAGCATTGGAATTTATAATCGCGGCTTATGAGGAAGAAGGAACGGATATCCAAGTCGCTCGGAAAATGGTGAAACTGGCTAGGGAGGCACTAAGGAAAGGGGAACAGACGAATGGGTGAATATTTCGAATGTGAGCTAAGGATCAATAACACTGATGAAACGCTGGTAACGAACGTTTGGTTACGCATCTTGCCGCGAATCGGCGAGCACATTTCTACCAAAAGCGACGGGAAAACGCATCGGCTGAAGGTAACAGACATTTGGCACTTTGCCGGGGATCGCAAAACGGGTCATCGGATCATCATTTATGTGAATTATGCGCCACTTTCTGGGCACTAAGGAGGGATACCCAAGATGCCTGAAGCTTCGTTCGGTGAAAACGGCATATGTGCTGTATGCCGGCGTAACCCGGTAACTCGCTGGTGTGACTTCATCATTGCATATAACAACGAATTCATATGGGTAAAAGGCAGTTACAAAGCATTCAAAGAGGCTAATTCTGGCGACAAATATGAAACATGTGATCTGCCGATGTGCGAAAAATGTGCGAACAAGGTATCAAGAGACCGGCACCTTTGCCCGCATCACATGAAGCTCCACAATCAACGAGAATTACCGGATGCGTACCAGAAAAAGCGGCAGCATGAAGAAAAGCGGAAGATCAACACGGAGATTTGGGAGCAGTCAAGGCGTTAGCGTCATCGATCGACCGAATAATCCCAGGCAAAGCCGGGGGCCGAATCAAGGAATCAAGGGGTAGGAGGGATACCGATGAAACGTAACAAGTTTCCGACCCAAATGCTTCCAATATCGACCGATTCTGCTGCATAATCTGTACTTGACAAACAACAGAGGATGGTGAGAGCATGTTTTTGATGGAGCTTTTTCCAAAGGCGACTGATGAGGAGATAGGCGAGACAAAAGACAGCCTCACTGAGTATCAAAGGTTTCGGGGTATCGTTCAGGAACTTGGGTCGCGTCCAAATCGCACGGAGAAGCAGGAAATTAAGTATGCCGAGGCTAAAGCCTTTATAGATGTCGTGGAACGGGCTATACGCCTTATACAGGACCAAGAGACACGTAAGATGATGGAAATGCTATATCTTCGTGGAGAACGACATAAGGTGGTTGTACTGCACTTTGGGAGCATAATGCATCCTGCGACTGTAGACCGTAAAATAAAGAAGGGCATACGGACAGTGGCAAATACGATCAAAGATATCGGTTAGGGGTGGAAATAAATGATCGACTGGAAGCGCGTTGACAAAAATAACTGGCCAGATGGAAAGTATTTGTTTATATTCGATGGAAGAGTATACGAAGGATGGGCGTTTGATGCTGTAGACGATGAAGGATATCCGATGTGGCAAGCAAACGAAGGTCCGGAATGTTATGATGTAAGATGGTACGCTGAAATAAATTTACCACACCCATTGGAACCATAAATAAATGCGTGTAAAGTGCGAGTAGTGTGCGTCAAATATGCAAGTTAAACAGGGGTACAGTTGGATCATAGAGCGAAATCGCTCGGGTGATGCCGATTGTACCCTTATCATATTCGGCTCTCGACCGTGCTGTGGGCTTGTGAGCCTTAGACGTGGATCGTCAAGGGTGCGGTGAGGGTACGGGGTTTGAATCCCCTTACTATTTTGTTCTTTGTTCAGAGTAGCGAGAACAGGCGCTCGTGACTCTGTAGAAAGAGCAAAACATCATGCAAGCTTCCACATATGGTTGAGAATGTATCGTAGGAGGCGAACGAATCGAAGGTATGATTGTGAGGGCTGCCAATTGGCGGCCTTTTTGCAATAGGGAAATGCTCCGATAAATGGCGAGGGTGGGGCCGGGAGTATGAAACGAGGTGTGCGAATGAAGAAGAAGCGATTGCCGGATAACTTCGCCGGTTGGATCAGTAAAAAGCATGGCATCATCTGGTCCGTCAGTCCATGGCGAAAAGACCAGCGTAGCGGAGTAATCCGGCGAGGCTGAAAGTAAAGGGTAAACAACCCCGCAACTGGCCGGTAATACCGTAATACAAAAAGGCGGTGAAACGCCCTTTGTAAAAGTACACCTTTTCCTTTGTGGGGGTTTCATTAACAAAAAGAAAAGAGCCGTATTAGCGAACTTTGAATTCGCATACGGCCTTCAAGAAGTACCCGTCATTAATGACAACTGATTCGTTATTATGCTTCTGGATCGATCCGCCATAATCAATAATACCTCCGTTCTGCCAAACGGAGATTTTCAGATTGAAATACATGGCGTTATCGAAATCCGCAGAGGTACGCAGCGCATATCCGCTTGAGTACATGGGATTCGATCCTCCTTACCCTCATGGCTAAATCTTAATGGTATCGACTTTAACGTTATAGAGTTTTGATGTATTGATCCTGTTATTGAGCGCATTGAACTTTGTCAGTCCATTATTGGCACCAAGTATTGTGTGTATCACCTCAGGGATTACAACAATAACCGGAATGCCTACACGATTAAATGCTCTCAATTGCGAAATTGCATGTGATTCGAGACAACTATCGAATGTTTCAACTTCAACAATTACTCTGCCATTCTGGCCTTGGATTGTGAGATCTGGGCGATGACCATTAAATAAAGGCGGCCTCCCCATAGACCATTTTATATGGTCGGCATAAACTATGAAACCTTGCCTTGCGAAATCGTCAGCAATCTTTTGAATAATGCGGTCGTGCTTACTTTGATTTAATTCATTTCGTTTGTAAGGCAAGCTGTTCAAAAAAACAGGTGTGTGTGGCTGTGGAGAATTAAATAACATTCTTCTAGCACCTCCTTTCTTTTCCATATAAACATATTGTACAAGCTACAAGATGTGCCATCAACCAATATTTTACGTCATTATACGACACAAGATATTGTGTCAAATCATAAATTTCGACAATGGGTGGTATCTGTGGCAATTAAAAAGTTTTGTAGAAAACAAGGCTGTAACGCGTTGGTCGAAAACGCATATTGCGAAGCGCATAAGCCTGAAGAACATCAGCGATATGACCAGTACAGGGAATCGGCAGCAAAACGCGGCTATGACAGTAAATGGCGTAAGGCACGCGTCGGCTGGTTACTGAAGCATCCCCTTTGTGTCGAGTGCGAGAAACAAGGTAATGTCCGAGAAGCAACGATAGTTGACCATATAAGGCCACATAAAGGAGACAAAGCACTGTTCTGGGATAAGACAAACTGGCAGTCGCTTTGTGCTACCTGTCATAGTCAGAAGACAGTTAGAGAGGATGGGGGGTTTGGTAATGGAAGATAAGGGAAGGAAGACGATCTGCGAATGCGTTGAATGTAAACATCGTCAAGCCGGATGGTCTGGAAGAGACGGTGCCTGCTGTGAGCTTTGCGGAGGTCACTCTATTCCTGTTGGATGGTGGGATGACATCAAGAGTGACAATACCACAAATCAAACGGGGATAAGCAACTTCACATTGAGGTATGAAGAAGCTCCGGCACTGGTGTTTGTCCAAAAGAATGTCAACGGTGGCATAGAAGTATATCAGGATGGCGTCAGACTCGAAGGTGTGTGCTCTATTGAAATCAAGTCTGAAATGAACAGTGCCACGACACATAAAGTAGAGTACATGACGGGCATGACTCGAAGCAAAAGGAACAATGGCTTTGCCACAGGCGGATTTGTTAGTTCCCTGGGAGTATTGCGTGTTGGTGATGGTGAAACGGAGGAGACTATAATTCCTCTTTCGGACCAAATGCAAGAGTTTTCGAACGAATATAACGACACAAGCGCGAGGATAGAAGAAGGTCGTAAACTAATGAAGGAGAAGAAGAGGACCCTCATTCCAAAAGTAGATTAAGGGGGAGGGGGGGTAAAATCCTCCGAAGGTGGGCCGTGTGAGACCGCGTTCCCTCTTTTTTCGCGTAAACTTTCGTTTTTTGAATTTTTCAGACATTGGAGGTGCCTTATGGGGGGCCGAAATGCAAAATCGATCGGCCTACACTTGGCCGAAGGCAATCCGAATCGACTGACGAAAGAAGAAATCCAAGCACGCAAAGATGCGGAAATTAAGCTCGGAAAAACTGAATTGGATAAACTCAAGCCACCGGCGTTTGTTAAAAATGATACGGTGGCTTTTGCATATTGGAAGCAACATCTGAAGGAGTACAAGGCAGCGGCCGCGCAAGGCATTGATATATTGACCAGTTCGGATGTTGGTACGCTGGCATTGTATTGTAAAACATACAGCGAGTATGAACGACTGCTTGTACAATACCAACGGATCGAGAGGATCGCGATTGATGAAAACCTACTCCATGAGTACATTGAACAAGCGGAGAAAGCAGACGAAATCAATTTAAAGGCGCTCCGGTATCTGTCCCAACTGGCAAGCGTTGAGGGCATCCTTAAGATAGAAACGGCCATCAATAAAAAGATGGACATGCTGCTCAAATTGCAGGACCGGTTATTCCTGAACCCATTGGCTAAAGTAAAGAACGTACCGAAGCCAAAGAAGGAAGATAAGCCGGTGAGCAAATTCGCCAAGTTTGGCGGTGGTGCTCGTGGAAGTTAATTATCCGATCAATGTTTTGGCTGAGGATGACCGAGTTACACGGTACGCGCTAGAGGTTGTTGAAGGGAAACTTCCTCGTCGGGTAGGTAAGTCGGAACGGCAAGCTTGTGAGAGGCACCTGCGGGACTTGGGGCGGCAAGGGACGGAAGAATTCCCTTATGTTTGGAGCCCGGAAAAAGCGCGGGAATTGATAGAGTTTTCCGAATCGCTAACGCTTGCCGAAGGAGAAGAACCACGGCCGCTTGTGTTATGGGGCTTCCAAGATTTCATTTTCGGTAGTTGGCATGGCTGGCGCACCTTAGACGGTTACCGTAGATTCCGAACCTCATATGTGCAAGTAGCCCGGCAAAATGGGAAGTCGCTCGGTAATGCCGTCCCTACGATGTATTACGGTAATTTCGATGGATACCAGTATCCGCAGGTTTACTGCACGGCGACAAAAGAGATGCAGGCCCGCATCGTACTGAAGGAATGCTTCAAGTTCATCAATGCTGATGAAGAACTTGCGGGAACCGAATACGAAGATGGGCTATTCACGATCAAAGACTACGCCAGCAAGATCCTTTGCAATTTGTCAAATGGCGAAATTCGGGCCCTAGGGCGCGATACTAAGTCCATTGATGGATTCCGGCCATATTTCGCTAGCGTGGACGAGTATCATCTCCATAAAGACAATCAGATGTACAAGCTTTTGGCGGATGGAACGAAGAAACTCAAGCAGTGCTTAATATCAGTAATCACCACAGCCGGATTTGATCTGAACTCGCCGTGCTATGAGCTATACAACTACTGCAAGATGATCCTTGACGGCACGCATGAAGACGAAACGCAATTCGTCTTTATCTGTGAATTGGACAAGGATGACGACATTTGGGATGAGTTGAACTGGCCGAAGGCGAATCCTCTATGGACCGACCAGACGCTAGAGAGCTTGCGGGCCGATGCAGTAAAAGCGAAGGCAATGCAAGGCGAGGAACTTCGCAACTTCCTTACGAAGTCGCTTAATCAATGGGTTCAGTTTGCGGACAATCAGTACATGAACATGGAGCACTGGAAAGCATGTGCCAGTGATACGACGATTGAGGACATGACTGGGAGTGAATGTTGGCTTGGTCTTGACTTATCTAAAGGCGGCGACCTTACAAGCGGCGCTCTGGAGTTTACCATCCAGGCTGGCAACCACCGAAAATATTATATTCACTCGCACAGCTTTATACCGGCTGCGAGGGTGGCCGAACATATCAAAACAGACAAAGCGCCATATGACATGTGGATTAAGGACAAATTGCTCACGGTTACCGAGACACTTGGGGGCGTCAAAACGGATTACAAGTACATCATCAGCTACTACCGCGATTTGATCGCTAAATATAACCTCAAGCTTCGAGGCATCGCTTATGACCCACATAATGCGGATGCCTTTTTGCATGACCTTGAAGAGTTTGGTGTGGATTGCGTCGAGATCGTCCAGAGCGCAAAGAGTCTGAACGACGCGACAGTCGATTTCCGGCTTGAAGTCGAAGCCGGGAACGTTATCTATGACCGGAAGAACAAACTGCTTACGTGGTCAATGGCGAACGCTAAGACAGCCTCAAATAGCTTTGGCGAGATCAAGCTCGAAAAAGATGCAGCCACAAAGAGGATTGACCCTATTGATGCGGTTGTAGACGTGCACAAGCTCGTTTTAGCAGCCGGAAAGCCCAAGGAATCAGTATATGAGAGGCGCGGCATAGCTGCCTTCTAAAGGGGGTGAGGAAAACGAAGCTGAGAATACCATTTACGAACCGGTCTATCGAAATTAAGTCATCCACACTTTCCAATCCGGAAAGATGGGTAGCGGATTGGTTGCGTGGCGGCAAGTCAACACTCTCAGGTGTGCATGTTAACGACGAAACGGCAATGCGTGTAACGGCTTACTGGGCGGCTGTGAAAATCATAGCGGAAACTATCGCCTCACTCCCCCTAAATGTCTATCAAGCAAAGGGTGACGAGCGGGTGAGGGCGCCAAATCATCCGTTATATGAGGTCCTGCATTTTCAAGCAAATCCAGAAATGCCAGCCTATACGTTTAGGGAAACATTCCAGGGTCATATATGCAACTGGGGCAATGGTTATTCCTTTATTGACCGTAATGGAGCTGGTCAAGTTTCTGCGCTATGGCCGCTGCTTCCAGACCGAACGCGCCCAGATCGGGATGAACAAGGAAACCTTATTTACTGGACGTTGCTGCCGAAAACGAACGAACCTCGGAGGCTAGATGCATTTGATGTCTTGCATATACCAGGATTCGGATTTGATGGCGTTGTTGGCTACAACCCGATAAAACTGGCCCAGGAAGCAATTGGGCTATCAATAGCTTCAGAGGAATTTGGAGCTGCTTTCTTCGGTAATGGCGCAACACCTAGTGGCGTCATCGAATATCCAGCTGCGCTATCTGATAAAGCGCTTGAAAATTACAAGAAGGAAGCTCGGTCGGCCTACCAAGGGTTGAGCAATGCTCACAAACTGATGATCCTTGAAGAAGGATTGAAGTACCACCAAGTTACTATTCCACCTGATGCAGCACAGTTTCTTGAAACTCGGAAATTCCAGATAGCGGAGATTGCTCGTATTTTTCGAGTGCCTTTGCACATGCTTCAAGAGCTTGATCGAGCCACAAACAATAATATCGAACATCAGTCGATCGAATTTGTTGTGCATACGATTAGGCCGTGGCTAGTGCGCTGGGAGCAATATTTACGAATGAAACTCTTATCGCAACGAGAGAGACGGCTTGGATTCTATGCGGAATTTAATGTCGAAGGTCTACTCCGTGGAGATACAAAGAGCCGGTTTGAGGCTTACGGTGTAGCGCTCGATAAAGGTTGGATGTCACCCAACGAAGTCCGAAGGAAAGAAAACGAGAATCCGTATCCAGGCGGAGATGCTTACCGGGTACCATTGAATACAGCCAAGGTAAATCCGGATGGCAGCACATCGACTGAGGAGGTGAAGCAGGGCAATGAGCAAACAACGGAATAGCTTTTGGCAAGTGGTTAAGGCAAAAGCAAACAAAGCGGAACTGCTCATCTATGGTGAGATCAGTTCCTTTTCTTTTTGGGGCGATGAAGTCACTCCTAAAGAAGTAAACGAAATGCTGAATGCCATAGGCGACAATGTTGCAGATATTTCGGTTCGCATCAACAGTCCGGGTGGGGATGTTTTCGCAGGAATGGCAATTCATTCCATGCTCAAACGACATCCGGCAAAAATCACGGCGTATGTCGATGGTTTGGCGGCATCGATAGCTAGTGTTATACCTCTTGCCGCGGACAAAATTGTCATGCCTAAAGGTTCGATGTACATGATACATCGTCCAATGGGATCGGCAAGGTTAATGCGTTCCGAAGGGCTGCGGCAACGTGCAGACCTGTTGGATAAGATCGAGACCGAGATGACCGACCTATATAGCGGGAAATCGGGCATGTCTGCTGAAGCGATCAAACCTTTGCTTGAGGCGGAAACATGGTATACGGCGGATGAGGCTAAGGCAGCAGGCTTCATTGACGAAATCGAGGGCGAATTGGAAATGGCTGCTTGTCTTCGGGATGATACAGCCATTATCAATGGTCTTGAAATGAACTGGAAGCAATTCCGAAATGCGCCTAGCCTGCCAAAGGTCGAAAGTCCTGCGGCAGTTGATTATACATTCAAGGCAGCGGCGCGGGAGCGTCAATTGCAACTAATATCTCGGGAGGTATAAGGATGAAGGCAAAAATTAACGAAATGCGGCAGGAGCGCGCCGGTATCTGGGAACAGGCTAAGGCGCTCAATGAAAAAGCACTCAACGAAAACCGGGACTTCACGGCCGAGGAGCAGGCGCAGTACGACAAAATGATGTCCGATATGGAGAGCAAGAAAAATCAAATTGACCGTATGGAGGCAGCCCTGAGGACCGATGAAGAAATGAGCGCTTCGGGTGGTTCTCAATTCCGTCAGCCTCCATCGACTGGGACGGAGCGCGTAAATGCACGGGCCACACCGGAATACCGGGCTGCATTCGAACGGTTCCTTGTAGATGGGATTTCGGCCCTTTCACCGGAAACCATTAAGGGAATGGCTTCTGATCCGGATTCGCAAGGCGGGTATCTGGTAACCCCGCAACAATTCGTCACGGAACTGCTCAAAGAAGTCGATAATATGGTCTTTATTCGCCAATTTGCTCGCGGATTCCAACTGAAAACTGCCAAATCCCTCGGTGTTCCAACGCTTGACGGCGACGTTGACGATGCCGATTGGACTACGGAACTCCGTACAGGCAATGAAACCGATATTACACTCGGAAAACGAGAGCTTCGGCCGCATCCGCTGGCTAAACGTGCGAAAGTGTCAAATACACTTCTCCGTCAAACGGCAGGCGGCGCGGAAGCGCTTGTGCGTGAGCGACTTTCCTACAAATTCGGCGTAACGTTGGAAAAGGCGTACATGTATGGGGATGGTAATTCTAAACCGCTTGGCCTCTTTGTTCCTTCCAATGACGGCATTCCAACATCTCGGGACGTAGTTGGAGCTAACACGGCGACAGCAATCAAAGCGGATACGCTTATTGATGCGCTCTACGGATTAAAACAGAACTACCAAGGAAATGCTCGCTGGGGTTTCCATCGTGATGTGTTGAAGGAAATCCGCAAACTCAAGGACGCCAACGGCCAATATCTGTGGGCTCCCGGAATTGCAGGTGGACAGCCCGACACGATCCTGTCGAAGCCATTTTTCCAGTCGGAGTATGCACCGAACGATATTTCGGCCGGGAAATACATTGGCATCATCGGCGACTTCCGCTATTACTGGTATGTTGATGCTCTTGATTTTGCGATCCAACGCCTTGTAGAACTGTATGCTGAAACAAACCAAACCGGATTTATTGGTCGTTATGAAGGCGACGGACAGCCGGTATTGGGCGAAGCATTTGTTCGAATCAAGATGGGATAAATATAAAGGTTTAAGCAGAGCCGCTGCCCGCACGGCTTTTTTTGTGGGCAAATTCTTATTCAGGGGTGATTATGGGTGAACTTGAGCAATGGAATCAAGATCACGAAATGCGCAGCAAGTGCTGCCGATGGAACAACGGCCATAAATGGCGCGGTGTTGGATATGACCGGTTTTGAGGGTGTTTTATTCATCACTGCAATCGGTACTGCTAATGCCGGAAACATTTTGAAAGCACAAATTGGCGCGGCTGCTGATGGCAGCGATGCTGCGGACTTGGCTGGCACGAAAGTAGTCGCTACGGCGAACGGTCAAACGGTGTGGTTGGACGTATACCGCGCCGATCCAAACCAGAAATACATTCGACCGGTTGTCGTGCGCGGAGCATCTACGGTCGTCGGCGAAATCTACGCATTGCAGTATGAAAGCCGCAAACAAGTTGTGAACAACAATGTCGCCAATACGATAATCGGTAAACTCGTTGTCAGCCCGTATGAAGGCACGGCTTAATTCGGAAGGGTGAAGCAGTATGGCCGGCTTGAAAGTCATTACGCCTCCTCCGGTCGAGCCGGTCACGCTGGGGGAGGTAAAAACACAATTACGAATCGATGCAGACGATACGGATTACGATGACATCTTATCGCCATTGATCGTAGCGGCGCGAGAATGGTGTGAGGGCTACCAGAACCGGGCGTACATTACGCAAACGTTGGAACTGGCGCTGGATGAATGGCCATGTAAGGGTGTAATCAATCTTCCGCGTCCAGAATTGCAATCCGTGACATCCCTTACTTATTTCAATGCAGACGGCGCCTCAGCCGTTTGGCCGAATGAGAACTACGTCGTGGACGATTACTCGTTCGTCGCCCGTTTGGTAAAAGCAAAGGGCGTACCCTGGCCTTCGGAGTGCCTTACTGCGGCTAATGGGATAAGGGTCCGTTATGTGGCTGGTTATGGCGATAGTGGGGATGATGTTCCGCAAAAGATCAAGCAGGCGATCATGCTACTTACAATCCATTGGTATGAAAACGGGATGTGCGACCCTCCTCCTGCGGTCAAGTCCTTACTCCAACTGGATCGGGTGATGTTGGCATGAGCTGCTACAACTGCGGAGACAAAAAGGACAACCTGACTGAAAGACTTAATAAGATGATTTCAATCCTACGACCACGCGTACCAGATGATCCGGCACCAGATGTGGACGAATACGGACAACCTATCGACAATCCAGTTATAGTTGTGCCGAAGTTATGGGCGGGAATCGAGCCGTTACAAGGCCGGGAATTGTACGCAGCAATGCGAGAAAACGCTGAAGTCACGACGCGTATTCCGATTCGCTGGCGTACTGGTGTGGATCGCACCATGTTCGTCAGATACAAGGAAATGGAGTTCGAAATCCTTTACATCATCCATCCGAAGTTCGATAAAAAGGAGCTTCATTTGATGTGTAAGGAGCGTCAATGATGGCTAAAAAATCCGGTATTGATGGTTTTGCTGATCTTGAGCGTACATTCAAGCAACTCGGGAAGGTTCCACAGACAGCGGCGACAAAATCGGCGAGGGCTGGCGCTTCAATTGCACAAAAATCTGCAAAAGCAAATGCGCCGGTCGATGAAGGGAATTTGAAACAAGGAATCATCATGAAACGCGAAAGACGGACAAAACAAGGCAAGGCCGTCTTCGACGTTATGATGGACCCGGCAAAGAATGATATATTCGTCAAAATCTCGAAGAGCGGTAAACGATCGTACTATCCAGCTTCGCAGGAGTACGGATTTTTGACCGTTGACGGGGGTTATGTGCCGGGGTATAGGTTCCTACGAAATTCGGTTACGGAAAATGCCGAAGCAATTCGAAAGAAGATTGTTGAAACAGCCGGAAAAGAAGTCGATAAGGCAATGAGGGGATGAACATGGATTTCGAAGCAGCCTTGACAATGGAACTTAAAACAATCGCAGCATTTGGGAGTCGTGTATATCCGCTCACAGCGCCTGAAGCGACGGCTAAAAACGGTGTGCCATACTTAATCTATAGGTCGTCTGATGGGCTGCGAACAAAAACGCTGGATGGGTACCAAAGCGGGAAAGCCGTAGAAGGTGAAATCAACGTTATTGCGGCTCGGTATGCTGACATGAAATCCCTGACATCTAAAGTCATTGACTTACTTGTTGGTATGGAGCAGCGAGCAATCGGCAATGACGGTCCATTCATTCAGGAGCTGACCTATAGACAACCGATTGAACTCTATGAAGAACAGCCGGACCTCTATAGGTGTCTGATAGATTTTGAAGTTTATTTCGATCAAGGAGGATGACGCGAAGTGACCAAAGCGGCAAAAAGGTCAGTTGGTACAAAAATCAAAATCGGCTTAAACGCGATTGGCGATCTGTCGTCGATTGGATCTCCGTCGATTACACAGGAAGAAATCGACGTGACTACGTTGGACAGCGAAGGCGGGTACCGCGAATTCATTGGCGGGTTTAAAGATGCCGGGGAAGTTGCACTTTCCGGCTTTTTCGTTCCGGGCGACTTGGGGCAAGCGGCGGTATACGCCGCATTGGAATCGGGGGATGTACAGGATTTTGAAATCATCTACCCAGCAGCTCTTGGGGCGACATGGACGTTCCCAGGAATCGTAACGGCGTATAACGTTACGACCGACCTTGAAGAGGCAATCGGGTTTGAAGCTACAATTCGGGTTGCAGGTAAGCCTACCCTGAACCTTTCCCCAAGTGCAGGCTTGTCTGCCCTGTCCCTTACAGGCACCGGGGGTACACTCTCCCCTTCCTTTACCACAGGAGGATATAGCTACACCTATGGCGGCGTAACGGCTGCGAGTGTGACAGTTACAGCGACAGCAGCGAATCATTCTCTTAAGCTTTATGTCGACGGAGCCTTCAGGCAAAATCTTACCTCGGGTACAGCGTCTACGGCTCTTCCGTTGACGACAACGGCTGCCAAAAAGCTGACGATCATCGCCCAGGAAGAAGGAAAGTCCTCAGTAGTGTACGAAGTTGTTGTCGTCAAAACAAGCTGATAATCTCATTTCCTAAAAGGCTCGGGGCATACGCTTCGAGCCTATTTCCCATGCGAAAGGAATAAAACGACATGAACAATGATGTAGTTATTCTCCAATTGGATCGACTGCGCCAAATTAAGTTCACTAATACTGCAATGAAGACGCTTGTCAAATTAACCGGTAAACCCATTGATGAAATCGGAAGCGAGTTAATCCCGGATAACTTTGAGATTATGGAACAGGCATTTTTTTGTGGCCTATTATTCGATGCTAAAGAGAATGGCGAGACACTTACCATGGAAAAAGCGGTAGATTTGTTCGACACAGCCCCCGTATATTTCGATGTCTTAAAGGCGATCTTTGAGGCTTGGAATATCGCTTGCGGTGGAAGTTCGAAAGAGGGAAACCAACAGCCGGCCAAACAGCCGGCGAAAAAAGAAAGTTCGACTGGGAAGAAAGTCTCCGAGTAGCCCTTCGCTGCGGAATTTCAATTCGTGAGTACGGTGACATGACTCCACGCGAACTAACTCTTCATGTCGAGGCATACAACGAACGGAGACAAATTGAACGTGAAGATATCATAAGACAAGCATATTATACGGCGGCATGGCAGAGGGGTAAAAAGATGCCGAAATTGGAAAAGGTGCTTGAAAGCATCCGGCCAAAGCAGGAGCAACGTCCGCAAACCCCTGAAGAAATGCTTGCCGTAGCAATGCGCTTGCATTCAGAGAATGGCGGGGAAATCGTATGAAAGGAGGTATGACCTGTGGGTGTAGTTAAGAACTTAATGATCCGTATTGGTGCCGACTTTTCCGATGCGAAGAAGGGAATGCAGGGGGCTACTGCCGAACTCGAAAAGTTCAAGCGCTCGACAACTCGCACGACGGCTGCAATAAGCGGTAAAAGCGGGATTGGCGGCATCACTTCGGAGTTCAAAAGCTTCAGCTCATCCCTTGCATCTTCTTTTTCCCGCATTCGCGGCGCTAAGGGGCTCGGCGGTGTAGTATCTGAGCTAAAGGGCCTTGGATCGTCAATGCGTGGCGCATCTGTTGGTATCAAAGGTCTAAGTGGGGAAGCGCTAGGGGCTGCAAGATCATTTGGAGTTGCCGGGGTAGCCGTAGGAGCATTTACTGCTGTAGTTGGTGTAGCTACTGTCGGACTTTATAAAGCATCACAAACAGCAGTCAAATTCGAAGCCGACATTGGACGTTTGAACAAGCAGCTGCAAGGCGGCTCGCGTGATTTTATGCAATGGGCTAGGGGTATGGGCCTAGCAAAATCAACTGCGGCAGAATTGGGCGCAACATACTCTGTGCTGCTCTCCAGCTTTATCAAGGACAACACACAACTTAATGCGAGCACAAAGGATTTGGTCCAGGCTACTCGCGTTGTTGCTTCAAATACCAGCCGAAGCATCGAAGATGTACTTGAACGGATGCGCTCTGGTTTGCTCGGTAACACGGAAGCGATTGAAGACCTCGGCGTTTTCGTTAATGTCTCTATGATTGAGAGTACGAAAGCGTTCAAAAAGTTCGCAAACGGAAAAAGCTGGGACCAACTTGATTTTCGATTGCAGCAGCAAATCCGACTTGCAGCCATTCTTGAGCAAAGCTACGAGCGGTATGGAAGTACCCTCCAAAATAACGTAATGACCAAACAGGGGGCACTGACAGAACAGCTTAAAGACATTAAGCTCAATCTATCTCAAGCATTTTTACCTATTTGGGATGCCGTACTGCCTGCGCTGACTAAGTTGGCTACTGCTGTAGCTGGCATAACTGAAGATATTGCTAGGTTTATGTTTGCACTTCGCAAAATGGATTACGACGCAGCCACGAAAGGCTCAGATAAACAGACGGATGCGGTTAAGGATCAAGGAAATGCCTACGATGACCTCGGCAAGTCTGCAAAAAAGGCTCGTGGAGAGTTAGCTGCATTTGACCAACTCAACTTACTCGGAAAACCTGATGGAGGATCAGGCGGGGGAACTGGGGGCTCTGGTGGTTTGCCCGGTGGCAGCAATCCATCCAGCGGAAATCCTGGTGACGAGTTTAAATTCCCACAAATACCTCCATTCCTGAACAAGAAATACCGAATTGAATTTGATCCACCCCAACCTCCAGATGCTGGTGCCGGTGGCGTGGCAATTGCAGTCGACAATACAGTAAACGGCCTTGTCGCTGACACAAATAAAAAATTTTCTGGTATGTGGGATGGTCTTAAGGCACGGACGTTGCTTGGCGTGGGGGAACAACTCGCTGCATGGAACAACTTATCTGGTAGCCTCGCGGGTATGGTAGTGCCGAGCATGACGGCCGCAATCGTGCTTAATTGGAACGCGATGTGGGAAGGACTTAAAGGCGGAGCGGCAACAAACATACCTGTAATTGTAGCGGATTGGCAACGGATGTTATCCGATATGTTGAAAGATTTGGCATCGCATCGAATTAGCATCACCGCGGAATGGGGCCTTATCGGAGATGCTGTCCAATCAATAAAGAACCCACTCGCACTAATGAATGAAGCTTGGCATGGCGCCCTTGATTACATGCAAAGTCAGCTTAACGCTTATCAACCGTATATCAGTTGGGGCATCTATCTAATCTCTCAGTCACTATCGGATTTGCAGGTTAACATTGCAACAACGGCAAGTATTTGGGACCTCGCATGGTCGGATATGCTTGAATCATTGAAGTTGCGAGCACAGCCTATCCTGAGCTTAGTCGACGTTATTTCATCAGCATGGTCCACTATGACTGCAAAGCTTATGCAGCCCATCACGATGCCTAATATCAAGTTTCCCAAAATCGAGATGCCTAACCTTGACCTACCAAGTATTGATTTGTCACCAGCGTTTGGGGCTGTAAAAGATGCACTGACACCAAATAGCACATCAGAAAAGCCAGGAAGAAACTTACCTGGAATTGGGTATCTTTTGCAAGGATTAGATGCTATGAGCGGCGCAGTAGAAGATTCGGGGATAGGTGCATTATTGCGTGCCGTAGCCGTTCCTGGAGCCTCGTTTGGTGGTGTTGGTGCGGCTGCTGGCGGGGCGGCTGCAAAGGGCGGGGTATGGTTTGAAAAATTACGTGAGATGTTCCAAGGATTAGGCGCATCTGTACCGGCCTTTGCGACTGGAGCAGTTGTATACGGTCCTACGCTTGCGATGGTCGGTGATAATCATGGAGCTGCGACCGATCCTGAAATCATTGCTCCGTTGTCTGATTTGGAGAATATCATGGGCAATGGACAAGGAAACAACAGGGACGTTGTATCTGCCCTTCAACGAGTCGAACAAGCTGTGCGGGAATTGAAATACGTACAAGCCGTAATAAGCCAGCGTGAGGCAGGCGGAGCGGCAATCAGGGAAATACAAGACCACATACGGCGAACCGGACAAGCGCCGTTTAATGTGTAGGAGGGGCATTATGCTGCTGCAAATAAACGGCGTTGACATCGCCAAACCGAATGAATTTACTGTAACGACAATGGATCTAGATGATGCTGAATCCACGACGCGAACGGCAGACGGGACGCTCAATCGGGACCGTATTACGGTCAAGAGGCAAATCGAACTTGGATGGCCCACGCTACCGATGGCAACCATATCAACCCTATTACAAGCGATGGACGCACCATTTTTCCAGGTGTATTACCCCGATCCGATGGTCGGTGATTATGTGACAAAGACCATGTACGTAGGCAATCGACCGGCTCCAATGGCAATTGAAAAAAATGGAGTCATCTTCTGGGGCGGTCTCCGAGTAACCTTGACAGAGAGGTGATAGCGTGTATCCCGTATCACCGTTTTATGCTTATCTTTTAAAACGATATTCACGCGAGTTTGTTGTAAAAGCCAACATCGCAGGTATCGAGTACGACAATACTGTTATTGTTGATTTTGCAATAGATAACAGTTTAACTATGTCGAATGGCTTTGAAATCGGGACAGCCATTCCATCGAAATTAACGATAACACTCCGAACCCAAGACACGATTCCACCAAATGCAAAGGTGACCCCATATCTGGGACTTTCTTCTGAAACTCTGACATGGCTAGAGACTATCTATCCGTGGCAAGACATGGGATACCCTTGGTCTGGTGGGTTATCGGAGTGGCTGCCACTTGGAGAATTCTACGTCGATAAACGTGAGCAGGACAATAATGTATGGACATTCACCTGTTTCGATAAACTGGTTTTTTCAGACGTTGCTTATATATCATCATTGACTTATCCAACGACCTTACAAGCTGTATGGAATGAAATATGTACAAGTTTGTCATTTGCGTATGACGAAAGCGTGGTCATTGATCCAAGTTATACCGTCGAAGTGGGCCCGACAGGATATACAAAACATCAAATGCTGGCTTATATAGCCGGTGTCAACGGCGCATCTGTCTATGTATCGAAAGATGGAACAATCAAGTTCAAACGGTTCACTGTGGATGAGGAGCCTACTTTCGAATTCACAACGGGCGACTATATTCGAGTCAAACAAACGAACCCGGTCAAAACATATACTCGCGTCGTCGTTACCTATAATCCTGATGACGGATTAACCTATGAAGCAGGATCGGGTGACGAAAATCATAC
This sequence comes from Paenibacillus ginsengarvi, assembly GCF_003626695.1. GTDB lineage: Bacteria > Bacillota > Bacilli > Paenibacillales > NBRC-103111 > Paenibacillus_AB > Paenibacillus_AB ginsengarvi. The sequence continues at coordinate 378,776 of NZ_RBAH01000001.1, read as the reverse complement.
CCTCTACACAGTCAATCCGTTTGCTACGCAGGAAATTACAAACAATTTATTAGCTCAGTTTAATGGATTTACTTACCTGCCAATCAATATGGACGCTAGGGGATTTCCTCAGCTTGACCAAGGGGATGTCATTCAGTTCGCGCATAATGAAAGTAGCACATGGCTTGAAACGTTCACTGCTTGGGAGAATACGGAATCTCTTTGGAATGGGGAGGTATTCTATAAGACCATCATCCTGCATCAATCCTTCAGCTTTCGCGGAGGACTGCGGATGCGGATCGAAGCGCCGTCCATATCAGAACAGCAGAGTGAATTTGCAGTTGATGGGTCTCTGACAGCGCAGGTGAATAACTTAAATAAAGTTGCGGTTCGTGAGAACAGAAACTATTTCGGTGTTACAATTACCCGGACTGAAGGTATTATCGTTGAACGGGATGACCACGCGTCCAAGGTTGTTCTGAACAGTGACGAAATGACATTCTATCGTGGCACGGAAAAAGCAATATACTTCGATACTATCAATGGCGTCTATAAATTTAATGGAACACTAGAAGCTGCTGACGGGAATTTTAGTGGCACGATAACAGCAAGTACTATCATTGGCGGGGTTATTACAGGGGCTTTAATACAGACAGCAGAAGAAGGGATATATCCCAGAATGCAGTTTAGTTTATCGAACATCAAAGCCGAACAGAGCGCTACTAATTATGCTCTGTTTCAGCCTGATGCTTTCGGCAGTTCTCCAGGGTTTGAGTTTCATAACTCCTCATCCGAAGGATTTATCTACTTATTGGGATCGGCATTTGCATTGTACACGCCTTTAGGCTCAGCAGATATCCAGATTAGTTCTGGTAAAGACCTCTTCCTAAATGCCAGTAATACAATTCGTCTTAATGGAAACAATCTCTCGATAAATGGTTCATCTGGATTTACTGGCGCTTTTTTAGCAGGTTCTCAAGTTGTATCTGTATCAAAAGGTATTATTACATCCGTTATTTAATATGGTATAATTTGTTTCAAAAATGATGGGTGTGATAATTATGAAAAAAGTATTCATTGGTTTTCTGGTGGGAATAATTTCGGCTACGGCACTATCTGTTTATGCTGATGATGGTCTAGAAAAGATAGAGGCGTATTTGAGACCGTCACTCCCAATTACATTGGATGGCAAAAAGGTTACTCTTGAGAATCCTCCAGTAATGTATGATGGGTCCACGTATTTGCGCTTACGAGATATTGCCGCCTTGACTGGTCTGGAAGTGAATTGGAATGACACGACACAAACTGTTGAATTAGGTAAGAAAGGTGATTCCCAAATGGAAACAACATTGAATCCAAGTGAAGAATCGCAAAAAAGAGCTTTAAGGCTGTATGACTTGAGAAAGGAATCAGAAAAACTCACTGAACAAATATCATCTTTATACAAGTTGATCGAACCATATGAAGTCTTGATGGGTTCTCCGAAATTGAAGGAAAAGGACGATTTCTACGATAAAACAAAAAAAGAAAGAGATGTGTTGATAAAGAGAAGGGAAGAAATACAAGAAGAAGTTAATATTATATTAAAAGAATCGCAAGCTGAAGCAGATCAAGAAATGGAGCGTCTCCGTTCAGAATTAAATAAAGGCAATTAACAAAGAAGACACCTATACAGGTGTCTTTTTTATCTTTTACTGGAGGTGTGAAATGGCACATATCATTCCAAAGATCGTGGCGGAACTCGATCCTGCAAAGCCGGTTCCAGAAATATGCAGCATCATTAGCGCATTAACCCCATACCACCCAGGACAAGAAGAAGCAATCCTTGTTGGCATTCAAGAAGCGCTCGATAAGCGATTGCAAGCTATACGAAACACCAAGAAGGGAGCGGATAAAGTTGGCGAATAGATATGCGAATCTCGTTGGTTCCAAAAAGATAAGTGAGGACTTTGGAAATATCAATATTGGATTTGATCGAGTGCAACAAGATGTAGATCAGATCAAACAAGACGTAACAGGTTTGGATTTTCGAGTCGACAATATAGTGGGGCAAACGGGAGAAAGTAATACAGAAATTGTAGATGCAAGAATGCCATCGTCTGGATCGGCATACTCGACATTAAAAGATAGACTCGATAACGAACATAGCGATCTTACTGTGAGGGTAAACGACAATGCTAATAATGTAGTGAGCGACCTAGCCAAGCGATTACAAGCCGGTCAAGTTACAAAGATTAGGCTAATCGGCCATAGTATCGTTGCAGGTTTGGGTGCGATGGGGTCTTATGTGCCGCCCTCAAATCCGATCATATTCAATGACGGAGCCGGAACGATATACCGCGAATCGGACTATACGAGCCGGTGCTGGGCGAACTTCTTCCGCGAGTACATCGGCAGCAACTTCCCGTCCGTCAGCTTTACCAATGCTGGCATATCCGGCCAAACAGTCGCGTGGGGGCTTGCAAACGCTCAATACTGGATGAGCAATAACGAGGACGTTGTGTTTGTCATGCTATCCTCAAACGATCGTATGTCGTCTAGTCTGGCGCAGTACAAGTCCAACATGGAGCAGTTTTTGGCCTACGTCAACGCACGTTGCAAGACGATGATCGTACTGACAGAAAACCCTCCAACCGACGATTATGCCGAGGACGGAACGCTGCTTCGGAACTTCTCGACGGATGCAATTGACCGCGTACTCACGCAAATTTGCAACGAAAAAGGATATGCTCATGTATCCTTTTACCGCGAAATGGTCCAATATATGGCCGAAACGGATGATAAGCATTTAACCGAGTGGTATCGTAACGCCCATCCGAATGACGCAGGGTATTACCTCATGTGGAATATCTTGCAAACCAAGCTCGGGCTCGGAGATCGGTTCTACAAAATGCGGAAGCTCGCGAAGCGTAAGGTATATAACGCGATCATCGATGGGAACTTTCAAATTGCCCAAGCAAAGCCAATCATAGGCATGGAAGCGGTAAATCCGGCGTTCAATTCATATCCAGTATTCGATATGTGGAAGCTAACCGGTTTTGTCGGAAGTGGCGATTCGCTACCAACAATCAAGCACTCTCAGCGCCGGATAACAGACGCAGGTTCGGCCATCAATGCTATACCTGGGGCAAGGCGTACGTATTTTATCGAATGGGACGGACCGGGGTCCACGGCGAACAGTCAATACAACATCGTGCAGCGCATTGAAAACGGCGTTTCTCGATTAGCCGCACACTCTACACACCTCAATATGTCGTTTGGGTCGCGTTCGTCGGTGGTTGGTAAAAAGATTCAGATGACAATCGTTTATAACTATGGTACCGGAGGAAGTCCATCACCAACAGACTTTTTAACCGGTCAAGAATTTACGATAACGAGCACTTTCCAAGAGTACCCTGTATCGATCCCAAACATCGACATCAGGGGTAAAACGTTCGGAACCAACAATGATGACTATATAGAAGTTCAATGGAAATTGGCCGGAGGCTTCCAAAACTTTGTTGCCGCTGGTAACTTCGAGTTGGCATCCGCACGGTTCAACCCATTCGGCCCGACGCCTCCTTTGATTGATGAATCGTTCGATGATGCACTCCGGTCCTGCCAGCGATACTACGAGAAGAGTTTCCCGTACTTTACAGCAGTTGGACAAAACGTTGGGAATCCCGGATCGCTGACGTACATCAAAAACATTGCTGGTCAATATAACAGCGGTGTATACGTCCAATACAAAGTGAAAAAACGGCATGCATCAGCAGTTGTAACATTCTATAATCCAAACGCGACAAATGGGGCGTGGAGAAATACGAGCACAAGTACGGATTCAGGCGAAGCGTATGCTGCCTATGCGGGGGATAATGGATTTTTAGCGGTCAATCCAGGATTATCTTCAGAGACAGGTGCCGCAGATGTCTGTATCGTACATTGGACAGCGGATTGCAGATTGTAGGAGGTGGTTAAAGACAATGAACATTAGACTCATATCGAATGGTTTTCCGACTTTGCCTAATACCAAAAATTTTGTTTATAAAGTACAGACATGGGAAGAGAGAACATTCAAACGAGGTACAAAGTTAAAAAGTGACTGCGGAAACCTTGCAATTAGCCACGGAGTAAACCTTGTAAACACCATCGATGGCAAACAAGTAGTCGTAGATTGCATTACGTCAGTTATCGTAAATGAAGACGGGGTAACATTAATTGGAACATGTGAGGATGTCATCCTAGAGGCTGTATCAACACGATAAATGTTGATTTGGTGGTACGCTATAATACAGACAGTGTAAGCTCTGAGCCGATCAGGGCCTATTTTATTTAGGGGTGATGGGCGTGAGTAATTACAACGTCAAAAACTACACCGAACAAGGTGGAGAAAGAACGGTAATCGGCGGCGAATTGGACTTTGTCGGAGATGGAAAACTGCTACAGAATGGTGTTCCGGTTAGTTTCGGTGGGGTCGGTGGCGACACAGGATCAATTATAAATGTCAGAAGCTACGGCGCAAAAGGTGACGGGGTTACTGACGATACGGCAGCAATTCAAGCATCGATGAATGCGCTGGTATTAGGAGGGTCACTATTCTTCGAAAGAGGACAAACCTACCTTATATCCCGTGAATTGCGTCCAAAAGCGAATACTATTATCCAGGGCAATGGTGCAACGTTAAAGCGTATTAACGAGATCCGGACGACTACAACAACTGCGATACCTACCACAACAGGCGTGGCCTATACGTTTACTGTAGCGAGCATCGCTGGTTTTCGGGTCGGCCAATGTATCATGCTAATCAATGGTACCACGTACTCCAAAGATAATCTGGAGATAAAGTCGATTACCGGAAATAACATCACGGTTTACAACTCCCGTAGCGGAGAAAGCTTTCCAATCGGTACTGTTGTTCAGACGGCGTGTAAACTCATGGTGCTGACAAATGATTGTGTTGTCGAAAACTTGAAGATTGACGGAAATAAATCTAATCAGACGGTAGCATTATGGGACCATCATCAAGAAGTAGTAACAGCAGCTCGTTGTATCATTCGAGATTGTTACATCACAAATGTTCCTTCTGAAGCGATCATGGCGCAAGGATCGGATACGGTCATCGTCGGAAATTATATTGACGGCTGTGGAGGCAACGGCATCCATTACAGCGGCGCAACATATGCAGTATGCCGCGACAACCAAGTAATTAATACAAATCTTGCAGGCGGCGTGGTCGGACATGATGACGGTGCGATAATCCTGTCAAACTTGTGCGGCGATTTGGTCATCGACGGCAACTATATGTCGAATTGCAAGTCCGGTATCGGGTCGGTCGATTACGACGGAAACAGCGATTTAACGATCACGAATAACATCATCCGAAACGCTACCGTACAGGCCATGGATATTGAACGGGTAGCCCCGGACGGAGCGCCAAAAAACTTGATTATAACCGGTAATCGGGTATATAGTTCGGTCTACTTCGGCATCAATAACCGCTCGGCCGGGCTAACATTTGCGATTAAAAACGTTGTGGTCGGGAACAATTACTTTTTCGATACTCGAGTGCGTGTAATTAACTCCGACCATATCGTATTTTCCGGCAACGTCGTGGAGTACACGGCGAGCAACTGGGCCGTCGAGTTGACAGGATCGTCAAATATCGTCGTCAAGGGCAACCTGATTCAAGGCGGCACGTACGGCGTCTACTTGCAAGGTACAGACAGCAAAAGCATCACAATTGCCGAAAACAACATCGACGGCCAGAGCACAGGTGGCGTATTCGTCAATGATATTCCATTGGACACGATCACAATATCCGGTAATGCGATTACAAACGCAGGGACGGCACTAGCGGCATACGCGGCGATCACAGCAAAAGCTAAGTTGTTTATTACAGGCAATAACATCACGCTTTCGCAAGGCGCTTTCGGTATTGTAACGGCGAGCGACACCGTGATTACAAATAACAAGATCATAACGCCATCCGGAGCACCGAGCATTAGCGTAAGCGCAGGACAATCCAATACAGTTATGCAAGGTAACTTTTTTAACCGGGCAATCGCTAAACCGGGCGGCGACACAAACCCAGATGTAAATAATGTGGTAATTACAGCCTAGCCCCGATCGGGGTATTTTTATTGCCCAAAGGGGCGGATAGGGGTTAGTCATGGGAGAAGGGCAGGCTGTAGAACAAGAAATCCTTCAACGGCTTACGAGAGTTGAAACGAAACTCGATATGATGGCGAGCGCTCGCGACACAGCAAACGAGGCGTTACAGAGCACGCGGTCCGCCCATAAAAGGCTCGACAAAATCGAGGACAACCAAATGTGGCTTTGGCGGACAGTAATCGCGGCCCTGCTGGTTGGGGCCATTAATTTATTATGGAAGGGAATTGGTGCCTAATGGACTGGAAACGTAAATTGGGATCGCGTAAGTTTTGGGCGCTGACGGCCGGTGTGGCTACCAGCGTTCTTGTTTTGGCAGGAGCTGGCGAGGACACCGCAGTTAAAATTACTGGCGTCATAACTACGGTGGGCGCGGTCGTTGTGTACATTCTAGCCGAGGCGCATGTCGATGCTGCAAACAAAGGGAGCGAGGACGAGGATGACCCTGTGGCGTGAAGAACTGATCCCTATCAACGAATACAGCAGGCCGGGGACTCCTCTCCGGCTTGTTCGTAATATTGTCGTGCATTATACCGGCAATCCAGGAGCGACGGCCGCTAACCACGTCACGTATTTCGGCAAGTCGATGATTGATCAAAACATAAAGATCATGGCCGAAGCAAACAGGCTGCCAAGTCCGCAGAAAGAAGAACAACTTAAACTTGTCAGGTATGCATCCGCGCATCTATTTGTCGATCCGGGTGACGCCGTGTTAATCATCCCGCTTGATGAGATGGCCTACCATGCGTCCCAGGCTAACCCGTACAGCATCGGCATAGAGCTTTGTATTGAGAAAGATGGATCGTTCCATCCAGAGACTGTCCGGCGGGCTGTGGCTATCGTCGCGGAGCTGTGCAAGCGATACGGGCTCAACCCGCTGCGGGATGTGATCCGGCATTATGATGTAACCGGTAAAATTTGCCCTAAGCCGTATGTGGACGATCCGGCCGCGTGGGAGGCGTTTCGGCAAGCGGTTGATAGGGCGATGAGAGGGGAGGAGGACGAGGATATGAACGAACTGAAACTTACAACCGAAGGATGGGGAGCGCTCGCACAGTCGCTTCAGAAGGCATACGATAAAGGTTTGCTTGGCGATTACGTTTATGTGAAGAAGGCGTATTCGGGAACGCTGACACGGTCAGAGCTGGACGTCGCGAACAACTTGATTATCGTGAACGGCGCCGTGAAGACGAAGTAAAATGGAATCCCCCGTCTGGCCGTAGTGGCTGGATGGGGGATTTTTTTGCGGTTATTCTTCCTCAATAAAGGGAACTCCCAAATTTTCGGCAAGTTGCCTTGAAGCTTTTTCCGAGTGCAGCGGATACAGAATTCCTTTGTTGCTGGTGTGAAGGACAGCCATACTCGTTGGATCTCCAGGGATACTTTCAGATACCAATGTAATTTCCTCAGGAGATATCCAAACAAGATTTTGAAATTTATCTTCCAATGGTATCTTCATCGTGTTTGACATTTAGGCTCGCTCCCTATTCGATTTGGGATTGATACTTCACGGATATATTAGCATAATGTGCTATTAAGTCCAAACGGGCTAGCGGGGATGTTTTTGCGTTTTCGGAACTTTTGCGCCACTCATACGTAATACGTGCTAAAATGTGTAGGAACTATTTACCACGTATGGGGGGCTGCAGTTTGTTCAACAAAACCCAACGAAACTTTAAAAATGAAATGGAAAAGTTGCGAAAAGAAGCTGAATCAAAGGATATCTATATATGTCCATCGTGTAAAGCAAAGAATTCTGAGAGCCAGAAATATTGCATTAGCTGCGGTACATGGTTGTTAAGTTCTGCGTTCCCCGCTCAGAAAGTAATGAAGGAGAAAAAACGATCATCAAAATTCATCATTCCAATTATTGTTGTTGTGTTGGTCCTAATTGGGTCATCTCAGTACAGTAACTCCGCAAAATTCAACGAAATGTCTATCGAAGATCAGTATAAAGTTTCTCAACTTGTAGTGGAGCGCCCTATATTTAAAGGCCCTTCGGCGACTGCGGATTTTACTGCGTTAACGGATACGAATACGCCTTTGGAGGTAGCTGCTGTGTTTTACGATGGCAGTGGAAATCGACTAGGGAAGGCAACGTCGTTAATAGGATCGCAGTTAGTTAAAGGCCAGACAACGACATTAAGTTTTCAATTTGAAGGCGCTACTCCAAAACTCAGCAACCTGGCTAATGTACGGATTGAAGTAACCTCATTAACCCCATTGATGTTACTCGAGCGAGCAGCAAATAGAGCCATACCGAAATGACGACGGAAATCAAGTCCTGTCTAGTCTTCCAATGACTACAGGATTTTTTTATTTGCATTTCATAGCCTGTTCGCATAAAATGGGAACAAATGTTCCTGTCGAGGTGACTAATATGGCGAAGAAACTTGAGGGTAATGGTATCTTCGAATCATCACGTATGATGCTCCCGGAACACGTCAAAGCCTATGTACGATATAAGCATGAAACGGAGATGACACAGATCATGGCGAAACATAAGCAAAAACGGCCAACACGAGACGAGTTTGAATTGGAAGCACTGGGAGAACAACTGACAGAAGCAAAGAACGAAGACCGTGAAATTTCCCTGACCGTTTGGGGAGAGACTGATCCAGTTATCGGCAGAATTATAGTGATGGATGCGCGAACCAGACTTGTTCATGTTGAATGGTACGGTACGGTTACTAAGGTTCCATTCCTCGACATCATGAAAGTTAGTTCGGTGATGTAGTTTCCATTCATATAGCCCCTGCCAACATTCTCACTGGTGGGGGCTTTGAAGGAGTTGGAATGTATGTGACAATGTACAATTTTATTCCATAAAATACCGCTATCAAAAAAGGAATATTTATCCTACAATGTGAGCAAGGAATTGATAAATTTAACATTCGAAATTTTTGAGAAGGAGGATCGGCGTTAGAAAGCACATTATAAACGAGAGCAATTTGCTCCCAAAAAGCGAAGGAGGTGCGGATATTCCGCTACCTACTCCTCTATGATTCGATCCATTCGTACAAATCTTCCATACTACAACTGAGAATCTTTGCGGCAGTATATAAATCCTCAGGAAGCATGACACGTTCATTTCGGCAGAAATGGGATATGACACGTTTGGAACGTCCGGATCGTCGAGCATACTCAGCTTGTTTAATGCCAGCTCGATCCAATAAATCTTGGAGTAGGCACCTCCCTCGGGAGACTGCCAACTATTTTTCTCCTTCCACAGTCTGGTTAAAACAAATTATAACATGAAGGGCTGATGGTATAATACATGGGGCATTGTTATTATAAAGCAAAAGATGACCTACCTGAATGTAGAATTCAGAAAGGAGATATCATAATAATTGATGCAGATTCAATCCCAAGCATTGGGGATGTAGTTTTGATTGAAACAACATCAGTTGGTGAGGCCGCCTTGATGGTCTACGATGGTAGTGAAGATCAAGTGGTACAAGCTCGAGTAAGCGGGGTGCGAATACTCTTTTAGATGGCTTTGTATGTTAGCTACCAACAGTCACTGTTATACCGTTGGCAAAATGTTGGCAAGCCAATAAATGAACAACCATACTGATCGTTATAAAAAGGAAAAAACCCTTGATTATCAAGGGTTTTTCTGTATGATCTGTAGTGGGCTCGAACCACTGACCCCTACCCTGTCAAGATAGTGCTCTCCCAGCTGAGCTAACAGATCATGTCATCATTTCTACTTTTGTTTTTTGTGCTTCATCAGCGACAAGTAATATAATATCAGCTTCAATTGGACATGTCAACGATTTTATAAATATTTTTTTAAGAACAGAAAAAGCGCGGCCCTAGTAAGCCGATCGGAAACGGCTTGAAGGATTATGAACGGCTTTGTCGAAATATGAAGATAAACATACCATTAGGGGGAGTCTGTTTTCGGGATAAGTCCGGTATATAGGGCTCGTACAGGACGGTTCGCATTACTTTCTCATACTTTTTTCACGTTGTAGGGAATCGACAAGTTGTGATAATGTAAAATTGAGTCCGAAATTGGTTGAAACTACCCATTCGAATAGGAGCGGAGGAGGGAAATGAAACGTTTCGGAGAAATGTCGGCAGACGAGCTTCACGCCGAAATTCGAAAGCTGGAGGAACAGAAACGAAGAGCGGAATTTCCAAGCCAAGTGGAGATGCTTGAGCAAAAAATATGGATGGCCAAATCGTATGGATTGTCCGGCATGGCGTTCCAGCCGGGAACGTATGCGGTTGTCGGGCGCTCGGAGCCGTTTGTGCTGGACTATGTGAACGGAGTAATGGCATGGGGGCGAATGGGAGAGGAGAAAGAGGCCAGTTTTCCTATAGCAATGCTCGTACATACATCTTAGAATCGAAGTTCAAAAAAAATTTACAAGAAACGTGACGGAGTAGCAGGAATATTGTGGAAACTGTCGAAATGAATAGGTAGATCGCCATTCAGTACCTGTTGTCCGCAACGTTTCGGCTCCTTTCGCGCTGATAGAGGGGTAACCGAATGCATAAAGGATTACTCGATACTACGGTTATGAACCAGGAACAGCGGGCGATCAGATTGTTTTTGTTGCTGTTTTATGGTATCGGTTTCTCTTTCGACGCTTTTTATTTTTACGTATACCCGAAGTTTATTAGCCATTCTCGGGAAATTGGCGTGCCGTCCGGCGGACTAGGGGTTGGCATTTACATCGTCCAGCTCGCGTTGCTGGTCGTGGCGGTCTACTTGAGTCGGCAGCAGAAGCCGTCTTACATCAAGTACGTTTATTTGTACACCTATGTATTCGTTTCGGTCGTGAACGATCTCGTTGTTTACTTAAGCTCCGACATAGTTTATGATTCCAGCAATGTGGCGGAAGTGTTATTCGTCCTGTTCTCGCCAATCTTCCTGAACAAAAAATACTTCTGGACCGTGATTGGCCTTATCACGGCCAAATATGTGATCCTGCTGCTGGCGCTTCGTCAGCCCGGGCTTATATTGCCGTTAGCGCTATATCCGATCTTGTCTGCCATGTCGTACATTATGCTGAACCGGTTTTACGGATACGTTGGTGCGATCCGCGATTCCTACAGCGGGCAGATTGAAAGCATCGTGAAGGGGATTGTAGCTACGCTGGAGCTAAAGGACCCGTACACGCGGGGACATAGCGAACGGGTCGCCCATTTTTCGCTTTTGCTGGCGAAGCGGCTGAACCAATATACCGAAGAAGAGATGAAAGCTTATTACTACGCCTGCTTGCTGCACGATATAGGTAAGGTGAACATTCCCGATCATATATTGACCAAGCCCTCCACGCTATCGCAGCAGGAGTATGAGATCATCCAGACGCATCCCGTCGTCGGTGTCAATGCGATCAAGCATATAGACGGGCTGCAGGACAGCATATCGGTTGTGCTCCATCATCACGAACGGTGGGACGGTCGGGGATATCCGAGCGGTTTGAAGGGAGAACAGATCCCGTATCTGGCGCGGATAACCGCGGTGGCCGACGCCTTCGACGCGATGACCTCGAAGCGGTCGTATCGGGATGCCTTAACGGTTGACGAAGCGTACAAGCGAATCGTAGAGGGCCGCGGCACCCAGTTCGATCCGCAGGTTGTGCAACTGTTTATAGAGGTTTACCCGGAGTTCGTTCAATACGTGAAGGAAGAGCAGAAACGGTTGAACGACTATTCACAGTCTGATTCGCTAGTGAACGGGTAGCAGTTTACCACGCAAAGGGGGTGACCTAATTGAAAATCAGAAAGCTTGCAAAAGTGAAAACGACTTGCTGGTGGTGCGGAATTTGGTGGTAATAGTCAGGGATGCGGCCGTCAAGGCTGCATCCTTTTTCGTTAGCGGGACAGCATTCGCTTTACATTTTATGGATACGGCGAAAGGACGTGCGGATGCATGAAGGTGACGCCGCAAAGCATCGTGAAGCCGGTCGAGCTTACGGTTCGTCCGGATCGCCAAGGATTTATTGTGGAGGATGCGGCAACGCGGGACTATTACGAAATGTCCGGGCTTTGCGTCGAGGCGCTGGACCGGATGAAGGAAGGAATGCCGCTAGGGGCGATCGAAACGGAATTAAAGGCGAAGTATCCCGAGGAGGACGTGGATCTGCTCGATTTTGCAAAGCAACTGCTCGAGCTTCGCCTCATCGCCGAACTGGACGGTACGACGGTAGAAACGGCGGCGAACGAAACGAAACGTGAGGCGCGGGTACCCCGTACATCGGGCGGCTTCGGATGGATCCCTCCCCGAGCTGCCGCGGCGCTGTTTCACCCGGCTCTGAGGTTCGTCTACATACTGGCTATGCTCACAAATGTACTGCTGCTTGTCCTGAGGCCCGAGCTGTTTCCGCGGTACCGGGATGTTTTCCTGTTCGATTCGATGGTGATGAACAGTGTGGTATGGCTTGCGTTGTCTTTCGTGCTGTTAATGCTGCATGAGCTTGGACATATTGTAGCGGTCCGTTCGTTCGGTTTGCCTGCAAGGCTCGGTATCGGGCACCGGTTCGTCTTTGTTGTATTTGAGACGGAGATGAATGGTATCTGGAGTCTGGCGCCGAAGCAGCGAAACCGCGCTTTTTTGGCGGGCATGGGGGTGGATCAGCTGCTGCTGCTGCTCTGTCTAGTCGTGCAGACGACGCTTCCCGGCGATTCGGGGCTTATACCGATGGTGGCGGCTGTAGCCGTGCTGGACTTGTTTCTGAAGCTGGCTTTCCAATGCTGTTTTTTCATGAAAACGGATTTGTATTATGTGGCGGAAAACTGGACAGGCTGTTACAATTTGATGGAACGGAGTCGGGCGTGGCTTGGCCGCAAACGAGTCGGGCGAGGTGGCGGGCGGGCGGACGAGCCGCTAGCGGTGCGCGTATATGCATTCTTTTATGCAGCCGGTTATGTACTGAACATCGTCTTGATTTTGTTTTTTTTCGCGCCGCAGCTGGTCGTTTCGCTTATGACGGTATTGCCTTGGCTGGCGGTGCCGAGTGAAACCGCGCGGTTCTGGGATGCGGTCGTCTTCGCTCTTGAAATCATAGGGCTCGGATCGCTGTTGGTATACGCCTGGAGGAAAAGCCGGGCCGAAAGTGCTGCGGATCGGGGACGGAACTTCAGTTAGTTCCGCACATCGTCTGGAACAACCGGTCGCAGCGGTCGATCAGTTCGAAATCAAGGGCGGTAATGCCGCCTTCGCTCCAGGTAGTCACACTGATCGTAACGACCTTATATTCGATGGCGATCATCGGATGATGGTTCAGCGCTTCAGCCGTCATCGCCGTTTGCTGCACGAATTCGATGCCTTTCATGAACTGCTGGAATCTGTACTTTTTCACGAGCCATTTCGAATCTTTGCGAGTCCAGCCTTGCCGAACGTGCAGCAGCTCCTGAATTTGCTCATCCGTCAATTTCGTCATCGGGGGCACCTCGTTTTTTTGTCGTTAAATAACGTTCGACTTTGACACCGGACGGTCTCTTCGCGATACTTAGTTTATTATACACCATATCCATTCGAATGGGGGGGAACGTTTCATGTACAAGTTCGACGCAGGACGCATGTTCGAAGGCCGGCTGCAGCCGTATTCGCCGGTCGTGGAACGGCGGGATCCGTTTATCGACATATATATGAAATTAACGATAGCCGGCGTGGAGCTGCCGGACGATCTGAACGAGCCGGGAGCGCTTGTCATATGCCGGAACAATGGAGAGCCGATCGATTATGTCGTGCTGGACGAAGGTTGCGACTGCGAATACCGGTTTACCGAACTGGAGAAAGATCAGCTCAGAACGTATATTGCCGCCGAACGGCTCCATTCCAAAGCCAAGGGATAAAACACGAAAAAAGAGAGGGCTACAAGCCCTCTCTTTGCTGTTCCTGACTATTATTCAACGATCAATTTCGCTTTCATGTTTACGTGACCGGCGCCGCAAGGTACGGAGCAGACGATCTCGAACGTGCCCGCCTCGTTGAACGTAACTTCCTTGGACATATCTTTGCCGCCGAGCGTAATGCCAAGCTTGGCGATATCGATGCCGTGAGTGCCTTCTTTATTTTTCAAGACGACTTGCAGCGTTTCCCCTTTTTTCACTTTATACTCAGGTTGATCAAACTGAAAGTTGCTTGCAGTAATTTTCAGTTGAGGTTTTCCGCCTTCTGCGGCTGCTTCGTCTTCGCTTTTCTCCGGTTTTGCGCTTACAAGCAAAAACACAAGGCCAAGTGCGCAAGCTCCGAAGAACAAAACGGACATAATCCATTTGTACATCTGTGGTCCTCCTCGTTCGAAATGTCACTTCAACGATTATACGATATTTTGGATTTCAAATCCATTCGCCCATTTGACGTCTTTTTGACAAAACGTTGAACAAATCCGTACAAAATCAGTGTTGCCCATTGCATCCCTGGTCAAACAAGCGAGGTTTGGCGAAGGAGCGGGTAGTTCCCCCGCTACCTGCTTAGGCAAACATCCAATTTGCCGGGGCTGGGTGTTTACCCGTGTTCCGGATGGGTGTCTTCCCATAGACTGTTTGTAGATTGAAGGTTAGAGGGAGGTGTAATAATGGATTACTCGAATAAACCGGTTAATTCCATGGCACCAATGATGCATATGCCGATGTCGATGGCTGCCCCGAATATGGTTTCTCCGGCCATGACGGCGCCGGTAAACGTCCACGCACCGATGGAAAATATCGCCCCGGCTTTCGTTCCGCCGATGGCTATGCCTTATCACCACCATCATCATCACGCTCACTGCTGCAAACCGGTTGACAACTCTGCAGGCATAATACTGGTTTTGTTTATCCTGCTTGTTATTATTAGCCGCAGCTTTAAATTCTGATGCCAGGCGGGATGCCGCATCGGAAAACACCGAGCCGGAGCTAGATGCTCCGGCTTTCTGTTTCGAGGCTTCCAACGTATCGCCTAAACCCAGGTGGTGAAGAACAAGGAATGGCTCATCGATCCGCCGTAAACGAGAAACGCTCCCCTAACCGGCTGAAAATGAGCGCACATCTGCGGCGCGCCGCCTCCAAGGCCGGGAGGGAGCGAGGAGCAAAGCCGGGACGTACATGGTTTCGCGTTGTAATCGAGCTGAAGCGAAAGCCGACCAAAGCGAGGATTCGTGCGATGAGACGCGGCGCGTGTTCGTGTGACGAACATTTCCGCATCCTTCGCCGGATGCCCCATGTCAAGGCGCTGTCGGCACGGCTGTCGCTAGCCGGGCTGCGCAAGCTATGCGGCCATAAGGATGTCGTGAAGGTCCATCTCGACCGTAAGCTGCGGATCAGTCTGAATGTGGCGACCCCGTCCATCGGAGCAGCACGGCTGCAGAGCCGGGGAATTACCGGCAAAGGCGTGACGATTGCGATTATCGATACGGGAGCGTATCCACATCCCGACCTGACGAAGCCGAGGAACCGGATCGTCGCTTTCAAGGACATAATCGGCAAAAGGAAGAAGCCCTACGACGACAACGGTCACGGCACTCATGTTGCCGGAGACGCGGCGGGAAACGGGTACAGTTCGAAAGGCAAGTTCAAAGGCCCGGCCAGCAGGGCCAGGCTCGTGATCGTTAAAGCGTTTGATGCGAGAGGGGATGCCGACAGTTCGGATGTAGTGGCCGCCGTAGACTGGATTCTACGCAACCGGAAAAAGTATAACATTCGTCTCGTGAATATGTCGTTTGGCACAGGCGGCGTGTCGAGATGCGCCGACGATCCGGTATGCCGAGCCGCAGAACGCGCCTGGAAAGCGGGTCTCGTCGTTGTCGCGGCAGCCGGGAATGCAGGGCCAGGGGCGAGAACGATCGAATCGCCGGGCATCAGTCCGCTGCTCATTACGGTAGGGGCGGTGAACGACCGCGGAACCGTCAAGCAAAGCGGGGATACGATCGCATCCTTCTCGGGACGAGGCCCGGTTGCAGGCAATCGGGTCAAACCTGATCTTGTCGCCCCGGGTGTCCGCATCATTTCGCTGCGTGCGCCGGGCTCTTTCCTTGACCGGACCGACCCGTCGGCTCGCGTCGGCAAAAACTATTTCAGGCTGACGGGCACGAGTATGGCTACTCCGATCGTAACCGGCGGCGCGGCACAACTGCTGCAATGTAACCCCCGTCTGGCTCCAGGACGGGTCAAGCGGCTTTTGCTCGCTAATGCATTCCGTCTCCAAGCGGGAGCGAACGCGCAGGGCAGCGGCGAACTGAATATGCGCTTCCTTTTGGCAAAAAAACGGTTGTCAACCGCCAAATAGGCGTGGTAATATGTAACAATATTACTGGAAGGGCTTCTAGGGATCCGTAAGCCGCGACAATAACGCCGCGCTGACGAACCGAGCGAAGCCGAACGCGAAGGCTGTATGCTATACGCGTTACACCGTAGGGATAAAAGACCTGTGGCAAGTTCCGGCTCATGACGAGCGGAATGCCGCAGGTCTTTGTTACTTTACCGGGATAAAGTGAAGTGGCGGGAGGGGAGAGGGCGCAGTGAAGGCGATACGTGTAAAAGGACTCACCAAACGATTTAGCCAGAAAAGGAAAAAGGAAGGGTTTGCCGGCAGCGTGCGTGCGCTGTTCCGTCCGGAATTTACGGAAAAAACGGCGGTTCGCGGGATCGATCTCGAAGTGGAGGCAGGGGAGTTTTTAGCTTTTCTCGGCCCGAACGGCGCCGGCAAGTCGACGACGATCAAAATGCTCACCGGCATTTTGCATCCGTCGGAAGGAGAGGCCGAGGTGCTGGGGTTTTGCCCGTGGAAGGAGCGTAAAAAGCTCGCCTACCGGATCGGCTCGGTGTTCGGCCAGAAGTCGCAGCTCTGGTACCATCTGCCCCCGTCGGACACGTTCGAGCTGATGAGGCGGATCTACGAGCTGGATGAGGCCGACTACCGCAAAAGGAGAGGCGAACTGATCGAGCGATTCGAGCTGGGGCCGTACATCGACGTCCCCGTCCGCAAGCTGTCCCTTGGAGAGCGAATGCGATGCGAGATTGCGGCGGCGCTGCTGCATCGCCCCGGTATTGTATTTCTCGACGAGCCGACGATCGGTCTCGATGTCGTCGTGAAGATGAAAATCCGGGAGCTGCTGCGGGAAATGAATGAGGAGGAGAACATCACGGTGTTTCTCACTTCCCACGATGCCGGAGATATCGAGCAGTTGTGCCGCCGGGCGATCGTGATCAACCACGGGCAGATTATGCTGGACTCGAGTATGGCCGATATGAAGCGGCTTCACTTGACGCGCAAAACGATCGCGCTGCAACTGAAGGAGAGACCGGAGCCGATACACTATCCCGGCGTCGAGCAGCTTGAGGCGGGCGACAACCGGTTGAAGCTGTCGGTTGATACGTCACAAACTTCGATCGAGCAGGTGCTCGCTTTTATCGTATCGCGTTACCGGCTTGACGATGTGACGATCGAGGACCCTCCGATGGAGAAAATTATTACGCATATTTACGATCGCCACAGCGGAGGGAGGGACGGGGGATGACCGCTATCCGGAAGCTTGCGAAATATACGGCGTTTGCCGGGGTGACGGTTCGCAACCAGCTTGCCTACGCGTTAGACTTTTTCATCCGCTCGCTGTTTCTGCTGCTCATCCTGTTCATCTTCTTCCAGCTCTGGTCGGTTACGTATGCGAGTGTGGGGGAGCAGCAGATCGCCGGATATACGTTTCAGCAAATGATCTGGTATTTGGCTGTCGCCGAATCGATCGTCCTGGCCGCACCCAGGCTGAATGCGAAGGTCGAGGCCGAGGTGAAGAACGGCGACATCGCTTATCAGCTTATACGTCCCGCCAGCTATTTGCTCTTGCATTACGGCAGTTATATGGGGGAAGCGGCCATTCGGGTCGTCATCAACCTGCTGCTCGGCTCGGCGATGGCGATAGGCTGGTTCGGCTGGAGCACGCCCGGGATTAACGTTCCGCTGTGCCTGCTCGTTATGATCGGTTCCTTTACAGTCCATTTTCTGCTTGCAATGCTCATTGCGTTGTGCGCCTTCTGGGTCGAAGAGACGCGAGGGCTCGATTTCGTATACAACAAGCTGCTGTTCACGATCGGCGGCATGCTGCTGCCGTTGGAGATGTTCCCGGAATCGCTTCGGGCCGTCAGCCAGTGGCTGCCGTTCCAAGCCGTCGCTTATTTTGCAGCGAAGACGGCGGTAGCGCCGGACTGGGCCGAGACGCTTCGCATGGTCGCCATCCAGTGGAGCTGGGTTATGGTGCTGGCGGTGGCCGTAACGTTAGTTTATAGGAAAGGAGTGCGGAGGCTGAATGTCAACGGCGGTTAAGCTGCTGCGATTTGTACTGACTTGCTGGAAACTGAATTTGGCCGGGGCGATGGAGTACCGGATGAGCTTTTTGCTGACGGCGGGCATGATGATCGTAAATAATGTTGTATGGATTTTTTATTGGGGCGTTTATTTTACGAAGTTTCCGATCGTGAACGGTTGGGAGCTTGTCGACGTGATGATGATGTGGGCGATCGGCGCCGGAGGTTTCGGACTATCCGCCGTTTTGTTCGGCAACAGCTATGCGATGGCGGGATTGATCGCAAACGGCCAGCTGGATTCGTATTTGGTCCAGCCGAAGCCGGTGCTGCTGCATGTGCTGATCAGCCGCATGTCGGTATCGGCAATCGGGGACGTTATTTTCGGTTTGCTGCTGTATGGCATTTTCGGTGATTTTTCTTTGACGGGGTTTTTGAAATTCGCATTCGGGCTAGCGCTCGCTACCGTCATTTTTGTTTTCTTTAATGTCATCGCGCAGACGCTGGCGTTTTACATCGGCAATGCGGAAGGAATCGGGATGCAGGTGTTTAACGGTTTCCTCACATTCGCTACATACCCGACCGATATTTTTAAAGGGACGGCCCGGCTTGTGCTGTTTACGGTCATCCCCGCCGGGTTTATCAGTTATTTGCCGATCGGGCTGCTGCGCGAGGTGAAATGGACGTTTTTGGCCGGGGCGACCGGGATGGCGGCGCTGCTGACGGCCGTGGGCATTTGGCTGTTTTACCGCGGACTGCGCAGGTATTCCTCCGGCAATATGATGTCGATCCGTTCCTGAATGTGCGCGAAGCGAGGCTTAAGGCTATAATAAAGAATACAGCCTGCCGAGAATTTTTTGCCCGAAGGAGACTACATCAGCATGGAACTAATAAAGGTAAACGGCCAAGATCAGCTCGACAAATGTCTTCGCCTGCGTAAAGAAGTATTCGTAGCTGAACAGAACGTGCCGGAAGAGCTGGAGATTGATGAATATGACATACCTGGCGGGGAATGCGCGCATCTGCTGCTTACAGATGAAGGAATCCCGGTTGCAACGGCCCGGGTTAAACATTACGATGCGGAAACGGCCAAAATCCAGCGTGTCGCGGTAGCGCGTGAGCGAAGAGGGCAAGGCTTGGGGAAACGGATTATGGAAGGGGCGGAGCGGCTCGCGGACCGTCTTGGTTATCGGTACGCCATCCTGGACGCGCAGGTGCAGGCGGAGCCGTTTTACGGTCGTTTGGGTTACGTGACGATCTCGGATGAGCCATTCGACGATGCCGGCATTCAACATGTGCGTATGCGCAAGCAGCTGAGTGGCAACTGAGCCGACATATTCCGCTCCGTACTGGGAATAGTAACGAGGTACAGCGATTTCTATCCAATTGAAAAGGAGCTGCATCGTATGAGTTACGAACCCGGAACGGAAAGAGAGTCCTTCGTGGCTGTGCAAAAAAACGGAGACGGAGACATTACCGCCTTCAAAACATCGACCGGACGCGAACTGAACTACGAACAAGCGCTGGCGGAAGTGAAATCGGGAACGATTCAAGGCGTTAACGCGTTCAAAGGCCGAGACGGAGAAACGTATATTCGTGGGGATGCGGACGGCGATCCCAGCAACAATCTCGACCAATTGCCGATCTTTTAGATGGATGCATGGAAAAACCGGGCCTAGGCCCGGTTTTTTGTGCTGATTCCCATTCTACTCGCTCGCTTATATCGGAAATTCATAGGTTTCGTGTTGATGCAGGAAGGTCATGAGGCCGGTATGGCCGATATATTGCTCCATATGGTCGCCATAATGCATCAGCCGAACTTTGCGCTGTACGTCCTCCGGCAGTGTCAGCAGCTCCGCCAGCGTGGCATGAAACAGCCCCTGGCCCTCCAATTGACATTCGTGCAATATATAGTCGCAGCCCCGCTCCAGAGCGGACCCGATCAGATTCGGATCGAATACCGTATCCCCGCTGTAAAACAGCTTGTCGTTCAGAATAATCGCATAACTCGGCATATCCGGAAAATGCCGGGTCGGCCATATTTCGAGCCGCAGGCCGGGAGCGACCTCTTGAGGCTTGCGGGCCGTGAGCGGAATAATATGAAAGAAGTCGTCCAGCTTTTGCGTACCGCCTGCCCCGAACTCCAGGCCGCCGCGCAGCGAATAGTCCCACAGCGGCTGCACGAGGTGTTCTTCTATGAACAAAGTGGGCTTCTTCTTATAATCGAACCTCAGACGCAGCATCAGCTCCTCGAGTCCGCCGATATGGTCTGCATGAAGATGGGTCACCACGACGCCGTCGATCCGGTCAAGCGGCATGTTCATCTGATACATCGACAGGGGACCGGTGATGCCGAAGTCGATCAGCAGCGTATAATCGCCGCTTGTGACAAGCGCGTTATTATTGAAATATTTTTTGGCAAATGCCGACCCGGTGCCGATCATTCGGATCTTGATGCTCAACACAAGCTTCCCCCTTCTGTCCAAATCCCGCAATATAGTTTACTGTATCATTTTTCCACCGGATTTGAAAGAATAGGTCCTGTTTTTTCGACAAATTTTCGCGCTATTGTTGCACGAATCCGCAAAGTTTTCACCGCATAGGGACAAGTGCGGAGTCTTCGCAATCCGCACCCGCATAGGATACAGAGGAGCTTAAGCTCCGGTGAACAAGTGCATTCGGTGTAGAAGCGCGGGAGGTAGAGAGAATGGCAGGCAAAAAAATCAAAAAATTGTCGTCGGGCAAGCCGCAGGCGCACTATAAGCTCGTCACGTCCGACGTGTGCACCGTCTGCAAGAAGCAATGTGCGCGCGGTATCAAGTATATGGCGTTGATGGAAAGGCCAGGC
Organism: Paenibacillus ginsengarvi; assembly: GCF_003626695.1. Classification (GTDB taxonomy): domain Bacteria; phylum Bacillota; class Bacilli; order Paenibacillales; family NBRC-103111; genus Paenibacillus_AB; species Paenibacillus_AB ginsengarvi. The sequence goes on along the minus strand of NZ_RBAH01000001.1, from coordinate 357,565 downwards.
GCGGTCGGAGAGGGCGTCCCCTGCGTGCTTACCCGTTATACGAAATGAGGATCGGGGCGGTCAAGAGAGGTTCCAAGGCAAGCTGCGCGTCTTAATCGGTATAAGCCGGTCGGCGCCAGCGCGGGAAATCGGTCTTGATCGCCTTCCGTACTTTACCGGTTGCGCCGCATCATGTTCACGATTAATTTGTCGAGCTGCTGACTGATTTCGATGACGCGGGGATGACGAAAATTGTACCTGTATTTTTTGGCGGTCCGTTCGAGAAGTCGCTTCATTTGATCAATTTCCGCTGGCAATCCGAAATTTTGGTTCATGCTGTTGTTCGCTTCCTCATTCTCGTTATTTTCCATTCAAGTTTACATGATTCTGGAGATCTTTGTAACTACTATTCAGCGGGCAAAATAAGATTTTTTCTGTTGGAAGGAAACGGATGGAATAAATGGGTAAATATTGTATACGTAGTGGACCAAAAAAGCAAATTTTTCTTGCGATCTTCCGCGCAACTTTTCCATCGTTTCTCGGTATAACTGTTCATAATGAAAAGATTGATGGAGGTTTTCGCAATGAAGGTAAAGCGGCTTGCTCTACTTACAACAACATTGGTTATGCTTGGTGCGGGAATTGTCTATGCAGGCTCGCCATGGGGAGACTATCAAGGCTTTACGAAAGTGAAAGTGCAAATCAATAATGAAGGGGTGTCCACTTCGGATGTCCCGGCGTTTATGATAGACGGCCGCGTCGTGCTTCCGCTGCGTGAAATGACCGATTCACTCGGTACGATCGTCAGATGGGACGATGAGTCGAAAACGGCTTATTTATACAAGCCGAATGTACATATGTTCGTAGCGAAAGATATCGCCAAGGACGATTCCCCGAAGACGCCGTTCGGCAAAGTAAGCAAGGGAAACAAGCTTGATTTCGTCGTTGCCGCTCAAGTCGACAGTTTGACGACGCCGATTCAGTCGTTCCGTATCGATCTCGTATCGCCGGCCGGCAGCGTTATTCGCTCGACCAACGCGGTTGTGCTTCAGGAAAGCAAGGACAGCTTCTGGTACAGCTGGCCGCTTGAGAATGTCACGTTCGACTCGCTCGGCAAATACAAGGTGCAGTTCAAAATCAAGCTGGATGACGCTCACGACTACTCCGTCGTATCGGAAAAGACGATTATATCGGAATAAACCGAGATGACCTTCATTGACCGGTATAGGTGAAAATGGTACGATAGGAACGGTTTTTAATTCAATCGATGAAATGAGGGTCTTGCATGAGCGAGCATCAGCATGGCGACAATTGCGGTTGTGGCGACGAGCACGAGGAAGACGTGTTTATCCTGACCGACGAAGACGGCAACGAGCACGAAATGGTGATCGTATATACGTTCGAAACACAAGGCAAAGCATACGCCGTACTGCTTGATCGGAAAGAACCGGAATCGGACAGCATCATTTTCCGGATCGACGAAGAGGGCGAAGAATCGTTCCTGGTCAACATCGAGGACGATGCCGAGTGGGAGCATGTAACGGCGGTTTATGAGCAGATTGTTGCAAGCGAAGCTCAAGCGTAAATGTACGGCAGCCTCCTTTCCGAAGCGGAATAGGAGGCTGTTTTTTTGCTGTGCCGAATGCGAGGCTCTTTCGTACCTGGCTGCGATGAGCTTATTTGCGAGGATTGAAGTACATCGTTCTTCCGTTAAACAAGCGCAATTCCGCCTTCAGATGTTTGGCCAAATATTTGCACAGCTCGTTGCCCTTCGACTTGTCGCCATGAGTCGCATCGTCAGGCAGCGTAATCTGAATGTACGACTGCTCCTTGTCCTCCGACTGCTTGCTGCCGACTCCGAACAAAATATATTTATAGAGCGGGTTTGTTCCTTTTAAATAAAACCACTTTCCTTGTCCCTCGGGCTTCGTTTCCACCGAATACGGAAATGCGGAAGCGGCATAATCCCATCCGAGCTGCCGGCCCGTCAGGGCGGTTTGCTCCCTGTATCGTCCCAAATGCTCCTTCAATTCGTCAAGCGTCAGGGTGGACGCGGCTGATCCGTCCACAAGATAAATGTAAGCGCTTTGCGCCATCGTTACACCATCCTTGTTGTTCCGTTTTTCCCATGAACATCATAGCATTTCGTCTATATTTTTACAACATCGGCGAGGCTTCTGATAGACGACGAACAGAAAAGAGGAGTGGAATATTTCGGTTGCCGACTCTATGAATTCGTGCTATACTAGCAAAATAATACAAATATTCAGAATAATCAATCTAATAGGAGCGTGATCGCATGTTTGATCGATTGTATGACACGTCGGAGCAAGCGAACGTCCAATTTGTCGGTTTTGCAACCGAGCGGACACGCTACGATTTCGGCATCGTGTACACGACGGCTTTTTTCGGCAAACCGATGGTGATCTGCATGCAGACGAACCGCTCCTGTCTGCTCGATTATGACGATCTCGATCATCTGGCTCATTTGCAGCGTGCGTTCCAGCTTCGGGAGGAAGAAGCGGAGGAAGTGTCCGTATTTTTGAAGCAGCTCATCCCGTACATGCAGTTTGTAGATCAATATTAAGGGCCTTCGCATACAAAAAGGAGATGGTTCCGCTCTAAGCGGTCATCTCCTTTTTTTGCTGGGTGGAAAGCTTAAAAAATAGGCTTCGTCTCCACAATGACTTTCACGTTTTCGATCGTACGGTCTTCGGGACCTTTGACCGGCAAGCCGACCTCGAGATGCTCGACGATGTAGTCGATATTTTCTTGCGAGATGACTTCGCCCGGCAGCAAGATCGGAATGCCCGGCGGATAGACGTAGATGAACTCGGCCATGATGCGGCCAGCCGATTCCTTGAAAGGAACAAGCTCCGTATCGCCGTAGAAGGCGTCCCTGGGCGTAAGCGACAGCTGGGGAATTTCTGGTATTTTGATCACCAGTTCATTCGCCTCGTTGCCGGTATGCTCGGATGCGAGCACGGCTAGCGCCTCGAGCAAAATGTCCACGTTTTCCTGCGTGTCGGCCGGCGTAACCAGGCACAAAATGTTGTACATGTCGCTTAGCTCGATCTCGATGTTGTACCGGTCCCGCAACCAGTTCTCCACATCGTATCCGGTTATGCCGAGATGACGAATGTGCACGGTAACTTTGGTTGGGTCGTAAGCGAAGGTCGCTTCCGTACCGAGAATATCTTCTCCGAAGCAGTACAAGCCCGGTATTTCGTTAATTTTGCTGCGCGCGTATTGGGCCAGCCGAATCGAATGTTCGGCCATTTGCTTCCCGTGAAGCGCCAGCTTTCTGCGTGACGTATCCAGCGAGGCAAGCAGCAGGTACGAGGTGGATGTCGTCGTCAGCATACTGATGATCGTTTGGATGCGCCGCTGGTTGACGCGCGGACCTTGCACGTTCAAGATCGAGCTTTGCGTCATCGACCCACCCAGCTTGTGCACGCTGGTAGCCGCCATATCCGCTCCCGCTTTCATCGCGGAAATCGGCAGCTCGTCGTGGAAATGAATGAGCGCGCCGTGCGCCTCGTCGACGAGAACCGGTATGTCGTAGCTGTGCACCAGCTCTACGATCTCTTTCAGATCGGCGCAGACGCCATAATACGTCGGATTGATGACGAGGACTGCTTTCGCATCCGGGTGCCTGCCGAGCGCTTTCCGGACCGAGCTGGTCGTTACGCCGTGATCGATGCCCAAATTCGTATCCCTGACGGGCGAAAGGAAAATCGGTTTCGCGCCGGAAAAAATAATCGCGGACAAAATCGACTTATGCACATTGCGCGGCACGATAATTTTGTCGCCTTCGCCGACGACGGACATAATCATCGTCATGATCGCTCCGCTAGTGCCTTGCACGGAAAATACCGTATAATCGGCGCCGAACGCATCGGCGGCAAGTTTCTGAGCTTCGAGGATGACGCCGGTCGGCTGGTGCAAATCGTCAAGCGGCGCAATATTGATCAAATCGATCGAGAGCGCGTTGTCTCCGATAAACGAGCGGAATTCGGGATCGGAGCCGGCTCCTTTCTTATGTCCTGGGATATGGAACTGAATCGGGCGTTTGGCCGCATGCTCGGTTAATGCGGTAAAAAGTGGTGTACGGTTGTGATCCATGCGGACATCCCCTTCCTTCCGGGCCATTTTCGAATGGTAATCTTAAACAAGCTTGAGTATATCAAATTGACGGGTACATGCAAGTTAAAATTATATGTCTTTTTAACAATTGCATGATCACATGCAAGTTAAAATTATATGTCATTTAACAATTGCATGCGCAAGGTTAAAATATTTTCAAAGAGAGGAGAAAACCCGGGATTTTCGGGAACACTAACGAGTGGTGGTAGAATACGGGAACCATTAGGTGCATTTTCAAGCTACGGATAGAGGGTGGACGCGTGAATCGGCTGGTGTCGTTCTGGAAGCAACAAAAGGGGCTGTTTACTCCCTTTGTCCTCATGCTGCTGGTTATTATGTTCATTGTTGAATTCGTCAAAGGGGCTATTCTCGTTTCGATCTTGCCGATTTATATGAAGTCGGCGCTCGGCATCTCGACTTTTATTATCGGCTGGACGATGGCGTTTCAATATATCGGGGATAACGTATTCCGTTCCCCGGTCGGCTGGCTGATCGACAAAATCGGATACCGTCCGGTCATGCTGACCGGGGTGCTGCTCACGTTTGTTTCGGTTTTGATTATGGTTACATTTTCCCATTCGGCGTGGTTAATTGTCGCCTGTACGCTACTTGGTATCGGCACATCGCCGTTATGGCCGTGCGTGATTACGGGGGCTACGGAATCGGTTGGGGAAAACGGCAGCGGCACGATGATGTCGGTCATCTATACGGCCTGGTTGTCCGGAGTCGGGCTAGGGCCGGTGGTCATCAATTTTTTTGTCGGCGAAACGTATACGCTCGCCTTTCGTCTGCTTTTGTTGCTTACCGTCCTGTGCGTGATCGTAACGTGTTTTTTGCCGGCGGGGGATAAGCGGGGTGCAGCGAGCGTCAAGACGATGTGGGCGGAATGGAAAGGCAAACGCAGCAAAAGTCGCCAGGCCGGAAGCGTGTGGAGCCGCCAGTTGGACAAAATCCGCCGCTATTTGGATGAAGCGAGAAGCTCGCTGCATGTCAGTTGGGCGTTTTATCCCGCTTTGTTCGCGCAAACGTTTGCCCTCGGCCTGCTGACACCCGTGCTTACCTTGTATGCACGAACCGTGCTCCATCTGTCGCCGACGCAGTACAGCATGTTTCTCGTTGCTGGCGGGGCGATTACGGTGCTGTTTCTCGTGCCGGTAGGCAAGCTCGTGGACCGTTGGGGGACCAAATGGTTCATAAACGCAGGCCTGCTGCTAAGCGCGTTCAGTTTGCTGACATTCCCTTTTATCACGCAAGTATCGGTTATCCTCGTGCTTGTCACTTTGATGGGAATCGGCTACGCGCTGCTTATTCCGTCATGGAATGCGATGATCGCTTCCGTGATTCCGAGCGAAAAGCGGGGAGCGATCTGGGGATTTTTTCTGACTATCGAAGGCTGCGGCAACGTGTTCGGCCCGATCATATCGGGAAAGCTGTGGGATGCGATCGGCCATCGCGCACCTTTTATCGCGAGCGGGGTCGTGCTGATCGTGTTGTTCGTTCTACAATTGTTCATAGCTGTAAGGCGTCAAATTGTGGTAAAATAGCTTGAAGTTATGGCTTGTCGATTGACGCGCCATTTTCCTATTTACATAGAAGTCGGAGGCTTGCATGGTGAAGAAGCAACTTTCAGCGATTATGCTGATCCTTATGACGATTTTTATCGGGTTTGGCATCATCATTCCGGTATTGCCGGAAATTGTCGGTCCTTTTCATCTGAATATGATGCTCATGCTGTATTCGGCCGTTTCGTTTCTCATGTCGCCGTTCTGGGGCTCCCTGTCCGACCGGATCGGGCGCAGGCCGGTTCTGCTGATGGGTTTGTGCGGATTTGCGATCAGCTTCCTGATGCTCGGTCTTGCCGGCGATCAGCTCTGGCTGCTCTATGCATCGCGGATATTGGGCGGGTTGTTCTCCGGAGCTGCTACATCATGCGCGGTCGCTTATGTGGCTGATATTACGACAGAAGAAAACCGGACGAAAGGGATGGGGCTTGTCGGCATGTCGATCGGTCTCGGCTTTATTTTCGGCCCGGCCGTCGGCGGGCTGCTGACCGGATTCGGCATGTCCGTGCCGTTTTTTGTGGCATCGGCACTTTCGTTCGTCACGTTTGCGCTCGCTGCCGCCCGTCTGACCGAATCGCTGCCGCCTTCGAAGCGAGGCGGGGAGCGGAAGCGGGTTTCCCGCTGGACGGCGTTTTCGGGTGCGCTCAAATATTTGTACATGCTATCGTTTTTTGTGACGTTTACGCTCGCAGGGATGGAAGGCACGCTGCAATATTTCGAAGCGATCAAGTTTGGCGCCGGACCGATGGATATCGGCATCATGTTCCTGGTGAGCGGGATCGTCGGAGCGGCCATTCAAGGCGGTGTCGTCAGACGGATGGTCAAGCCGGGCGACGAGCCGAAGGTGATTGCGATCGGGCTGCTGTTATCCGGGACCGGATTTTTCCTTATTTTGCTGTCGTCCAGTCTGCTTACGGCCACTTTGTTTTTGACCGTGTTCTCGGCTGGCAACTCGCTCATCAGGCCGTGCGTGCTGTCGCTCATTACCCAGAAAACGAAGATGGGCCAAGGCGTCGCCACCGGCTTGAACTCGTCAATGGACAGCCTGGGACGTATTGCCGGACCGCTGATGGGGATGGGCGCTTTTCATCTGCATATGAATTTGCCGTTCGCGATCGGCGGAACGCTCTGCTTCGCGGCGATCTCGCTGCTTCTGGCGTTTAAAGCGATCGACCGTCAAGCGACCCGGGCGGGAAGTGCGGCCGGTTAAGCCGATTTTCAAGGTGATAGGGAAGCTCTCCTGGCATGAAACGGGAGAGCTTTTTTTGTTGATGATTTTTGTAAGCGTTTTAGATATAATACTACCATAGTTAGGTCTGCAAGCATCAGGAGGGACTCGCAATTTGAAACGTTTTTGGTCATTGCTGCGATTTCGCGCGCGTATCGTTTGGGCCGTATTAGCCGCTTTTCTTATTTCCGGCGCGATTTATTTCGTCCCTGCCGAGGGTAACGACAATATGCCGAAGCATATTTTGCTTCGGCTCGAAGACGTCGGGCCAGGCGGTCAATACGGCAGCGTAGAGCAGCTCGGCAAGCTGCGGGCCGTTATGCGAATGCTCCAGGAGCGGGATGTTCGCTACCAGATCGCGGTGATTCCCCGCTGGATCAACGTAGCCAAGGACGGCACCCGGTACGACGTCTCGATTGACCAGCTCGATAACGATTATATAAGTTTGTTCGACGGGCTGCTGCATGGCGCGGTCCGGTCCGGAGCGGTGCTCGGCATGCATGGATATACGCATCAGGTTGGCGATACGTTCCGCGAGGACGGCCATCAGGAATCCGGGATCGGCAACGAATTTTATGTGCCGGATGTCAAAGAAACGCTCACGCCGCAGTTCGCCTCGTTACGAGTCGAGCAGGGGGCGGAGACGTTTCGCCGGGCCGGCTTGTTCCCGTACTTCTGGGAAGCGCCGCATTATCATACGCTTCCGGCACAGGATGCGGTATTCCGCAGCTACTTCGGGCTGAACTTTCAAGCCGACGTGCAGCTCAACCGGAATGCGCTGTACCCGCAATACTCTCTGGCACGCAATGAAGGCTTCGGCTCTGCTTCGCTCGGCTCCATCTATGTGCCGACTCCGCTTTCGTACATTCCGTATAACCGCGATGTTGACATCATTACGAATCAGCTTGGCAAATCCGACAAGCTGCCAGCCTTATTTTTTCACCCGTTTCTTGAATTCAAGCATCTGATTGCCGTTACGGATGAGCTGGGAGAGCCCGTCATCGAAGACGGACTGCCGGTATACCGTTATCCTTCCGAGGAAAAAAGCCCGCTGCAAAAGCTGCTGCCCCGGCTCGCCGCCAAAGGGTACCGGTTCATGTCGCTTACCGACTATATCCCGTTTGTACCGGCGCATAGCGTCAAGGTCGGGACCGGCAAAGAACGATCTGTCGAGCTCGGAGATGTAACCGGCAAAGGGCAAACGGACATTGTGATGTGGGACAAAATGAGTAGCGAAATCGTCGTCACCGAAGGACAGTTTCGCGGGCTCCGCAACGAGGCGCAGCTACCGCCGAAAGTATGGTGCAAGCTCAAATTCGGCAAGGGTGACGTATGGACGCTGTTTGACGGCGACTTCGACGGCAAGGCAGACTTATGGATTATGAGAGCGAACGGAACGATGGAGATGTACCGGTCTAACGGCAGCGAATTCGTCCTATCTCGCTCATGGAATACGAACAAGCGCGGATGGGCGAATATGCTGGCGCTGAGAAAAGCCGATAAAGAGTGGATTATAGCCGGAGAATCGTCGGAAGGCAGCGAGCTGGAAAGCTTTGTGCTGAGACGGGGAGAACTCGTCCCGATGGCGTCAAGGCCATGGGACCGCAACTCGCCGGTGCCGCTTACGGTCGGCGACCTGGACGGCGATGGGAATGATTCTCTGTACATCCCGTTTCCTCATTCCTCAAAATGGATCGAACTAGTCCCCGATACGGCTTCGCTAAGCTGGAAGCGCAATGTGCTTCGGCTTACTATCCCTACCGGGGAAGACGGAGTTGTTTACATTGGCGACTTCAACGGGGACGGGAAGCAGGACGTTTGTTTCTGGAATGCGGAGGAGAAGAAGCTTGCCGTGTACCAGCAAACCGGCGCGCTGCAGTTCGAGCTGTTGTCCCGGATGGGGCCGTGGGGTCACGCGGATGGCCGTTTGCTCGTGAGAGACTTGAATGGCGACGGCAAAATGGACATTGCCGAGCTCAGCGGCAAGGAGGCGTACGTGGATATGGCGATGTCGTATCAGTCCAAGCGGCCCGCAGCCGCGGTGCTGCATGAAGAAAAGCTTCTAATCGAAGCAACTCGATGAAGTGCTCGTTAGATAAAAAAGCGCCTAGAGGAACGAAGCGCTTCCCGAATGTTTCGCGCATTGGGAGGGGCTTCGTTTTTTCTCGGCGCTTGTTTGTTGCTGGAGGTTGTTTAGATCGCTTTCAAAGCTGCGGACAAATCCAGCCAGCTGAGTTGTTCCTCGGTTAAACGGATGCGTGTTGCGTCATGGCAGGAATTCAGCTCGGCAACGTTTTTCGGGCCGATCAAAGCGCAAGTCGGGAATGGCTGGTTAAGCACATAAGCCAGCGCGATCTGAATCGTTGATACGCCCATCTCTTTGCCAAGCGACTCGGCACGGCGGTACCGTTCCCAGTTGTCGTCGCTGTAAAAGACGCGAACGAGATCGGCATTGTCGCGTACTTCCGGTGTGAACAGGCCGGTGAAAAATCCGCGCGCCTGCGACGACCATGAGAGCAGCGGGAGCTGTTTCTCCTTGTGCCACGCGCAAGCGTCGCTATCTGCGGATACGCAGCCTGCCCAGAACGGCTCGTTCGGCTTGGCGAGGCTGAGGTTCGGGCTGCTGAACGTAAAGCCGACGAGGCCGTGGGCGGCGGCGTAATCGTTCGCCTCCTGAATGCGGCCGTGCGTCCAGTTCGACACGCCGATCGCATGAATGCGGCCAGCCTCGATATGCTCGTTCAGCGCCTCTATGATCGGTCCTACCGGTACGTTAGGATCGTCTCGATGCAGCGCGTACAGGTCGACGTAGTCGGTCCGCAGCCGCTGCAAACTGATAGCCAGCTCCTCGTCGATCGCCTGCTTGTTCACTCGGGGGCCTTGCGCATTATGGTGCGCGCCTTTCGTAAGCACGAGCACCTCTTTGCGGTTTTTCCGCGATTCCATCCACAGACCGATCGTTTCCTCGCTCTTGCCGCCCCCGTATATGTACGCGGAATCGACGGCATTGCCGCCCAGCGCCATGTAGGCGTCCAAAATGTCCCCGACCGTGTCCAGCAGCTCGGGTTTGTAGTAGTCCGTGCCCATCATCAATTGGGCGCACGGCTTTTTCAAGCCGGCAATATTGATATAGTCCATGTTCGGCTCTCCCTTTTCTTCCGATTTTATGAAATAACGATGCGAGAACGCGTGCGCGCCGATTCGAGACAAGCATCCAGAACGCGCATGCCCAGAGTGGGATCGTCTTCGCCGAACAAGGATGGCGCGCCGTCCAGAACGGTAGCGGCGAAATCGTCCGCTTGCAGCGAATACTGATTGAGCGGATCGATTGTTTCTTCCCGGCGATTGCCCTTGACCGTTACATAAAAGACGGACGGTGCATTCGGAGCGCTTACGAAGGCGGAAGGAAGCTCGATTCTGCCTTCGGTGCCGAGCACCTCGAGCGTATTGCGGCCGGCGGCCCACATGGCGCAGTCGAACGTAAGCGCTACGCCGCCGCCGAATTCGAGCAGCCCCGACGCCATCATGTCGACGCCGCCATGCTCAGGAGAGAAAAACGCATGGACGGTGGCCGCTTCCGGCTCCGCGTCCAGCAGCAAACGTGCGGCGCTGATCGGGTAAACGCCGATATCGTACAGGGCGCCGCCTCCCATCGCCTGATTGTTGCGGAAATTCGTCGTATTCGCCGAATTATTAAACGTAAACGTTCCGTGAATACCACGGATCGTGCCGATTTCGCCGGAGGCGATTATTTCCTTGATGCGTTTGTAACGCGGATGGTGGCGGTACATGAACGCTTCGGCCAGCTTGACGCCGTGTTTCGCGCAAGCCTCGACCATTTCGGCGGCCTCGGCCGCATCCATCGAGAACGGCTTCTCGCACAAAACGTGCTTGCCGGCCTCGGCCGCGCGAATCGTCCATTCCTTATGCATGTTATTCGGCAGCGGAATGTAGACGGCGTCGATATCGCCGTCGGCAAGCAGCGCCTCGTAGCTGCCGTACGCTTTCGGAATGCCGAGCTTCTCGGCCGTTTCCTTTGCTTTCGTCTCGTCGCGGCTTGCGATAGCGGTTACTTCGCCGCGTTCCGATTGGGCGATGCCAGGGATAACGGAGCGGACGGCGATACCGGCGCAGCCGATAATTCCCCACCGCAGTTTGGACTTAGTCATTGGTTTATTCAGCCCCTTGTTAGCAGTTTATTGTCATTATAAATGATAAATAGTAGAATAAATATAATAATATATTGATCGAGATAACACGATTTTGTTATTTTGGCTAAGGGAGTAGGGCCATGAGCCACAACATTATGCTGCTGCCTACGTTTTTGCAGAGACGGTACTTCATCTTTCCCGTATCGGTAGGCAGATTCAGTGACGATCCGAATCACCGGATTTATCGCAGCCAAGGGGCTATTAACGAATTCAACATTCATTTCGTCGTCGCCGGCAAAGGGTATGTGGAGAGTGGCGGCAGCATCCATACGCTGCAGGCGGGCGACGCGTTTTTGTTTTTTCCGCTGGAGGAGCAGCGATACTACACGTCGGAGGACGATCCATGGGATGTACGGTGGGTTCATTTTTACGGAGACAGGCTGAAGGAATTTATGATCGAGCACGGCTTTCACCGCTCTACGATCTGGTCGCTTGGTCAGCTGAGACAAATAACGGAGGCGCACGGGGCATTGTACGAGGAAGCGCTCCAGCATAAAATACTGCACGAAACGAAGCTTTCCGCGCTCACGTATTCGTTCCTCGTCGAGTTTATGGGGCAGGCCATTCCGTTATCCGATGTGAGGAGCGGGGCAGGGGGAACGCGCATTCCCGAGCTGCTGCCGCTCATGCAGGAGAAGGCGCGGGAGCCGTTCGATCTGGCTTATTGGGCGGAGCAGACGGGCGTCAGCTCCTTTTACTTTTGCAAGCTGTTTCGCAAGGTGACCCGGATGACGCCGCTTGCTTTTGTGACGCTGTGCCGGATCCAGTTCGGCAAGCAGCGGCTGCTGGAACAGCCGGACGTACCGGTCAAACAAATCGCGGCTGAGGCAGGTTATTCGAGCGCGAGCTACTTCAACAAAAAGTTTATCGAGCACGAAGGAATGACGCCGAGCGAATTTCGCGAGCTGTATGTGAAGAAAGAATAGGAAATGAAAACAGCCCGATCTCAAAAAAGAGACCGGGCAAAAGAGTTAGAAATTGAAGTTGTCGGGATCGGGTCCGACGCGGCGGTCTTCGTTTAGCCCGTCGATCCGCTGCATATCTTCAGCAGACAGTTCGAAGTCGAAAATCTGCGCATTTTCCTGAATACGCGAAGGCGTGACCGACTTGGGAATCGTCACGACGCCATGCTGCAAATCCCAGCGAAGGATGATTTGCGCCGCCGTTTTGCCGTATTTGCCGGCCAGTTCGGTAATCAGCTCATGGCTAAGCAGCTCCTTGCCCTGCATGAGCGGACTCCAGGCTTCCATCTGGATGCCCTGCTCCTTGCAAAACTTGAGCAAAGGAAGCTGGGCCAGCCGGGGATGGTATTCGACCTGATCGACCATCGGCTTGATCTCCGCTTTCGGCAGCAAATCCTCCAAGTGATGCACATGGAAGTTGCTGACGCCGATCGCCCGTACGCGGCCGTCCTTGTACAGCTTCTCAAGCGCCCGCCATGTATCTTTGTATTTGCCTTTAACCGGCCAATGTATCAAATATAGATCCACATAGTCCATGCCCAGCTTGTTAAGGCTCTGGTCGTAAGCGGCCAGAGTCGAATCGTAGCCTTGATCGGCGTTCCACACTTTGGTCGTGACGAACAACCGGTCGCGGGGGACGCCGCTTTCGCGAATAGCCCGGCCGACGCCTTCCTCGTTGCCGTATACGGCAGCCGTATCGATACTGCGGTAGCCGATCTCCAGAGCGGAGCGAACCGACTTTACCACTTCTTCGCCTTCGGTTACTTTCCATACGCCAAGCCCGAGCCAAGGCATCTGCACACCGTTTGCCAGTGCCCTCGAGGATGTAAGTTCCAGTGTCACAACGTTTACCTCCGTTTATTGGACTTTGGAGCTTAGCGGAATCATTTATCTGCTTGCTGACGACCGGAGCATGAGTGAACGCACTTGTCAGCTAGGGCAGCAGCTTCCATAATAAGCTCCTTATTTGGTTTGGTACAGTAACTTCTCCACCTTACACTAATGAACAGGCCCATGCAAATGAGGGAAGGTACCTCATGAAGTAGGGCTGCAGCAGACAGAAAAAGGACGACCGGCTGCGCCTGTGTAACGGCTTCGGCTGCGTTGCTAGGGCAAGCGGCTAAGAACGGCCGCGGCTTCCGCCCGGCTCATCGGCTGATCGGGACGAAACGTTCCGTCCTCGTACCCGTCGAACAGGCGGGCTTGTACGGAAGCTCGTATAGCGCCATACGCCCAATGATCCGCCGGAACGTCGCGGAACAATTGCGCAGGAGCGGAATCGTCCGTATCGAGAGCTTTGCTGCGTGACAGAATCGCTGCTATTTCCGCGCGGCTGATTGGCTGGTCCGGTCTGAACGTGGAATCGGGATAACCGTCCACAATGCCGTAATCGATGGCGGTTACGATTTGCGTCTTATACTTACTCTTGCCGATATCGGTCCAAGCGGAGCCGGCATCGCCGGACAGAAACAGCTGCTTCGTTTTGACCAAATAAGCTACGAATTCGGCGCGGGTAATGCGCTGCTCCGGCTTGAATAGCAGCTTGCCGCCTGCGGTATAACCGTCTATGGCCTGTTTGCGCCACAACGTGCGGATCGTCTGTTCGGCCCAATGGCCTCCGATGTCGGCGAACTCGGTGGGAATGCCGTTTAACCCCAGCACATAGTTAACGATGGCTTCGTATTCTTCTTCCCGCAGCGTTCCGGGGTCGTTTTCCGGCATATTGGTACTAATGAAGGCGTACGCTTTGTCGTACGCACCGTATTTTTTCTTGAACTTATCCGAAACGAGTGCCGGATAACGTCCCGAACCGGCTCCTTCGGCGGCGTGGCAGGAGAGACAATTTTGCTTGTACAGCTCTTCTCCGGCAGCGGTGCTCATTGGCTCTGGAGCGGAGAATGCGGAAGTAGCTTGCTCGCGGAAGCACAATGCCGCAATGGCCAAAAAGGCGAAGGTCGTGATGCCAGCCAGCGCCAGCCGATTGCGGGTATAACGTTTGCTATTCGTCATAGCGGGATGCTCCTTTCTTTGGCGGAGGGGCGATCAGACTCCCGGTCATTTTAGCATCCAAATATGACATTCTTATGACGGCGCCGCTCCCGCAGGCGCGCAAAAGCCCGGTCATCGATTGATGACCGGGCTTTTCGCTGTAATGGTTACAACTCTTCGGTGTCGTCTGCCGCCGTTTGTTTGGCATCCTTTTTCTTATGCTCTTCTCTATGCTTGCCCCAGTCTTTCCAATCTTTCTTCGTTACAAGCATCTTGAGATGCTCGGGCAGCTTCGCTCTGATCAGATCGGCTTTTTCCTGCGTAATTTTGCCCGCTTTGACCGCTTCCTCGACCTTTTGCATGCGCAGTGCCATCATCTTCTCAACGAGGGCCGCTTCGTCGATCCCTTTCGCTTTGGCAAGCTCGGCCAAGCTTTTTCCGCCTTCGAGCTGTTTCTTCAGCTCATCCGGCTGCATGCCGATGACGGCGGCGGCGTCCTCGAACAGGAAAAAGCGCTTGTGCCCGTGCTTCGACTCGTGGGTGCCTTCCTTTTCAGGACCCTCCTTGCCCGGAGCTTCCTTACCCGGAGCTTCTTTTTCCGGAGCGGCTTTTTCCGGTCCTTTTTTCTCCGGCGCTTCCTTCCTCATCTCCGGAGCCGACTGAAGTCCGTACGCATGAAGAGGCTGTCCCGATGCGGAAAATGCGATAGTCCCCGACAGGCCGAGGACGAATGTACCGATAGCTAGCCGTTTGAGCGCGTTTCGGGTGTTCATGGAACTTCACCTTTCCTTTCGTCTGAATTCCCGGTTAGTTTGTACCAAACTTTGGAGAATCATACGAAATTTATCCGGCAGGCGAGCCCTTAGTTCGCTTTAGAAGGCGATTCGGTATAGCGGCATAACTTGTTCGAACGTTTGCTTGATCGTTTCTGCGAAACGATCGGGGGACGCGAGCAGCGGATCTCCGCGTTCGATGCGAATGCCGCACAGCGCCTCCGTCTTTTTGACCTGCTGCAGCTTGTCGATCATAAGCGCAAAGTCGTTTTTCGACATATCGCCATGCCGCATCGTATCCGGCTGCATATGGTCCGTGGACCAGCGATAGTCGGCGGGAATTTGTTTGCGAATGGAGGTAAGCTTCTTCTCGAGATGGCGGGCGAACGTCTCCTTATTGCCGCTCTCGTAAATTACGGCAAATTGCACGAATAGGTGGGTAGACCATAGCCCGACCTGAAAATGGGGATGAGCCTTGTAGCCTTTTTTATTGTTCGCCCATGCTACCCATGTATCCGCCGGCGGGTTAATCGTTCGGCGGGCGTGCTTCGCGACGTGAGGAAACATCGGCTCCCCGCACTGGGCGGAAAGGAACGGTGCCAGCTCGTCGCCGAGCAACGTCAGCTTCGGCCGGACCCGCTCGATCAGCGCTTGCATGCGCGGCACCAAACCGGGGATCGTGAATACGTCGAAATCGGATGATTCGAATGCAGGAAATGTCATAAAGCCCTCCTATGTAACGACTGACGGTAACCTATCAATTTTACACTACAACAAAGTCGAAGCGGGAGCAAACTGTAAGCTTATTCTAGTCGAGCTTTGTCGGCTGATGTATAATAATGGGTGAATCCCGCACAGATGAAGGATTGGGAGAGGAGAGCCTGATGAATAAAGGTCGCTTGAAAAAAACGTTGCTTTTGACGGCAACAATGGGGGTCGTATTCACGAGCGGCGTATACGCCAAAGACACTTTGCAAAAGGTGGAAGCTTATTTGCGGCCCGACTTCAAGGTCGAGGTTAACGGAAAAATCGTCAAGGAAACGCCGCTCATCTATGACGGCAGCAGTTATTTGCCGTTCAAAACGATAGGGGAGCTGCTTGGAGCGGTAGTCAGCTGGGACGAGAGCAAAATGACGATCAAGCTGGCGATGCCGGTTCAGCCGCAGCCTGGCAAGGGGACAAGCGCCGGCGAAGACGGGGAGAAGGAAGCGGACGGCGAAACGGGAAGCGGCTCCGAGACGGTGAAGAAGCCGATCGTGCCGCCCGATGTCAAGGTGGAAGAATCGTTTACTTTGGACACGCCGATCGCCTACAATTTTGTATACAAGGGTGTCAATTACCCGACGCTGGTCAATTTGTACAAGGACGACACGTATTTGCGCTGGAAGGATATCAGCAATATCCCGATCGACGTCGGCAATCCGAAGCTGACGAAGGAGAAGCTGACCGGGGAGATGTACGTGCATCTCGACCTGGTGAAGCCTTACTGGGGCGATGAGGTGAAGGGAGACAAGCGGAAGTACGCGATCGTCGAGCAGGGCGAAGTGAGCGAGGCGAAGCTGCAAGCACTGAACGACTATTTCGGCGTATACGAATCCGGCTATACGATCAAGCCGCTCGAGAACGAGAACGAATATTCGGTACTGGCGAGAGGCAGCGATAAATGGTTTGTGCAATATAACATCCGTTTTTGGCAGTCGTATGACGGCAAATGGAACGTTTCCAGCACCGGTTGGAAAACGTACCCGAAGGAATCGACAAAAACGCCTTGATCGGTTGCCAAACGGTATACATACATAAGCGGCAGTTAGGGGGAGCTCCACAGCGGGCTTCCTTTTTGTGTCCCGTGTCGGACGCTTCCCGCTTTTTTTGCGTTCCACTTAAAAAATAATCAATAATCCAAGTTGCTAAAACATATGATCCATAATAAGATAGTTGTAAGCAAATAAGTTGTCTGAACATTCTGTCAAAGCCCCTGCATTCGCCTGGACGCGAGAGAACATCATGGCAAGCGAGTTTTGCGGCCATATCCGACGGATCGGCTCTCGGAGCAGACGACGCAAGAGATTTTTGATGATGCGACAATGGATGCTTACTGGTTTCAAGGAGGGGATTGCCGTGAACAAAAGCTATGAAGTGGAGTACTGCAACCTGGAGTTGCGTTTTGACCGCCGGCAAATCCGCAACTTCATTAAATCGCTCATTCAGGAAGGATACTCCTTGTATTGGAACGAAAACGAGCAGCAGTTCGTCATTTCGATCCGCACCGGCCGTAAGCTGATCAAACTGAAATTTCAACGAATCGGAGACCGCTACAAAATTATCGGAGACTATTCGTTTAAGGACGAGAAGCTGTCTGAGCTGATGGAGAAGATGATCGGTGATACACGCGGCCATGCGATCGTCAAACGTTTTCGGGAGCGCCAGATCGTTATCGAAAACATTATGTTCGGCGAAATCATCCGCATGGTGGAGATATCGGGGGTCGAGCATAAGGTGTTATTCCAAAAAGAGCCTGTCGTTACGATCGACGAGATGATTCAAGCGTTCAAGTCCAAACGTGCGGAAGAAAGAATCGCCGTCCTCCGGCTCGAGCTGGATTACGAGCTGGCCACGCTCCACGACGCCATCGCAGCCGGGGACGAGGAGAAGATCGTCAAATCCAAAGAACGGTTAAAGGATATGCGCAGCGAGATGCTGCAGCTGGAAATGTAAAATGGGGCATAGCGTAATTCCGTGACAGCCGTCTCCGGTACCTGTAAAGGTCCGCATGGAGACGGTTGTTCTTGTTTACGGGGCTTTGCCGGGGTTATTTTATGCGGGAAAAAGCCGGCGAAACCGCTGTTTTTCTTTCTTGTTAACGTGTGCATAGTGTGCTATGATCAAAACGACAAGAGGTGGTAGGATGAACGTTACGATCAAGGATATCGCCAGAATGGCAGGCGTGTCGCATACGACCGTATCGCGTGCGCTGAACGACAGCCCGCTTATTCACGAAGAGACGAAGCGCAAAATAAGAGCGATCGCGGAGCGGCTCGATTATACGCCGAACTACAGTGCGAAAAGTCTGGTTTTGGCGCGTTCTTATCATATCGGGCTGTTTTTCTCGACGCTGTCGATGGGGACATCCTCGAACTTCTTCCATGAGGCGGTTAAAGGGGTTCACAGTGCCGTCAGCTCGAAATACCATCTAATCGTCAACGCGATCGACGACTACGACGGCAACTTTACTCCCGTCACGCGCAAAACGTTCGACGGCGTGCTCGTGATGAGCCAGAGCGACGGCGACGAAGCGTTCATCCGGTACGTGGCTGACAAGAATATTCCGCTTGTCGTGCTCAATCGCAATGCCGAACGGCTCTCTCCGGTCAGTGTGCTGGCCGACGATAAAGCCGGCGTGTTTCGAGTAGTGGAGCATATGATTTTGCAAGGGCATCGCCGAATTGCGATCATTGAGGGCAAGCAGTCGTTCAAATCGTCAACGGCGCGGAAGGACGGCTATTTGCAGGCGCTGGAGCGGTACGGCATCGAAACCGACAAGTCGCTTCACGTTGTCGGGGGTTATACGCTCGAAGGCGGGTATAGGGCGATGAAGGATCTGCTGTCCGTCCAACCGCTGCCGACCGGCGTGTTTTGCTCGAGCGACGAGATGGCTGTCGGGGCGATGAAGGCGATCGCCGAAAAAGGCTTATCCGTTCCGGATCATATATCGGTAGCGGGATTTGACGACGATGTGTTCTCGGCGTTTTTGTCGCCTGCGCTGACGACGGTCAAACGGCCGGTGGAAACGATCAGCCGCATCGGAGCCGAGAAGCTGCTCGCGGATATCGAACGCGGCGCTCCGACGAAGGAGACGGTGTATGTGGATACGGAGCTGCTGGTGCGCGAGTCGGTGAAGAGGATTTGACGGAGCTTAAGTGGAGTGGCGAAAAACAGGAAAGCGGCAATAAGAGATGGTGCGAGGAGGACGGAGTGAAAGATGTGAGCTCCACCCCTCTTGAAATCGTATCCTTTCATGGATAGTAGTCGGGTAGGATACAATTTCAAAGGTGGCCGCAAGCTTTCCGCTTCACCTCTTTCCCCCCTCGGCATTTCAAGTATCTCTTATTGGCTTTCCCGTCACGATTAACGGCAAGCTCCGCGCAAATATAAGGAATAGGAATAGAAACAAAGAGGCAACAACCCTAAGGAGGCAAGGCAGAACATGAGCATTCTACGGACACTTCTGGACGATATCCCGATTCCGCAAATGGTGCGAATCCGGCAAAAGTTTGACGGCACGAAGGTGGACGATTATCTCGGCGCGCTCCGCGAGGAGCTGAAAAAGCCCGGAGCGATCGATTCGATCCGCAAAGGAGAGCGGGTCGCGGTTGCCGTGGGAAGCCGCGGCGTTGCGCATATCGCCGAATTTACGCGGCTAACGATCGACGCCATCAAGGAAGCCGGCGCCGAGCCGTTCATCGTCCCTTGCATGGGCAGCCACGGCGGCGCGACAGCCGAAGGGCAGCGAGACGTGCTGCACCATCTGGGCGTCACCGAAGAAGCGATGGGCGCCCCGATCCTGTCTTCGATGGAAGTTGTGAAAATCGACGAGATGGCGAACGGCCTTCCCGTTTATGTGGATAAATACGCCTACGAAGCCGACGCCATCGTCGTCATTAACCGCGTGAAGCCGCACACCGCCTTCCGCGGCCGGATTGAGAGCGGCATCATGAAGATGATCGCGATCGGGCTCGGCAAGCAGAAGGGGGCCGAGGCGTGCCATCAGCTCGGCTTCAAATATATGGCCGAGAACGTGCCGGATATGGCCAACCTGATGCTGAAGAAGCTGCCGATCCGCTTCGGCGTGGCGCTCGTGGAGAACGCCTACGACGAAACATGCCGGGTCGAAGTGCTGCCTGCGGCGAATATCGAAGCCCGCGAGGAAGAGCTGCTGATGGAAGCGAAGTCGCGCCTGCCGAAAATTTTGTTCGATCAGATCGATGTGCTCGTGATCGACTACATCGGCAAAAACATAAGCGGCGACGGCATGGACCCGAACGTCACGGGCCGTTATCCGACTCCGTACGCGCACGGGGGACCGGACGTATCGAAAATGCTCGTGCTCGACTTGACGCCGGAGACGAAAGGCAACGCAAACGGAGTCGGAACGGCCGACTTTACGACGCAGCGTCTGACCGACAAAACCGATTGGCCCGCGACGTACGCGAACGGCTTGACGTCGACCGTTTGTGCGCCGACGAAACAGGCGACGACGCTCGAAAACGACTTGTACGCGATCAAGGCGGCGGTCAAAACGTGCAACATCCTCGATTATACGAAATGCCGGCTCGTGCGCATCCGCGATACGCTGCACCTGGGTGAAATCGAAATCTCGGTGAACCTGCTGGAAGAAGCTCGCAAACATCCGGACATCGAGGTGCTCACCGAGCCGTACGATTTGAAGTTCGACGATGAGGGGTATTTGCCGAAATGATAAGCCAAAGCGCCAAGCGGTATGTCATAGCCGCAGATTTGGGGACAACGAGCACGAAAACGCTCGTGATCGACCGGGAGGGCCGCGTCGTAGCCGGCCATTCGATCGAATATCCGATGCATACGCCTACGCCCGACCGGGCGGAGCAAAATCCGCTCGAAATTTTCGCCGCCGTCGTCCGCGGCATCCGGGAAGTAATAGCGAAGGCCGGCATCTCCGGCACAGACGTGCTTTGCGTCTCGTTCAGCTCGGCCATGCACAGCCTGATCGCTGTGGACCGTGAGATGAACCCGCTTACGGCCTGTATTACGTGGGCCGACAATCGCAGCGTCGACTATGTAGCTCCGCTCAAGGAACAGTGGAACGGACACGGCATTTATCTGAATACCGGTACGCCTATCCATCCGATGTCTCCGCTGCTCAAGCTGATGTGGTTCAACCGGCACGAGCCGGAGCTCGTCAGCCGCACCTACAAGTTTATCGGCATCAAGGAGTTCGTGTTCGCGAAGCTGTTCGGCGAGTGCGTGATCGATTATTCGCTGGCGAGCGCGACCGGTCTGTTCAACCTGCGTCGTCTCGAATGGGACGAGGAAGCGCTGCGCGTTGCCGGCGTATCGAAGGAGCAGTTATCCGAGCCGGTTTCAACCACGCACGTTATGCAGGGACTGTCCGCCGAATACAGCCGCGACATGGGGCTGCCTGTGGACACGCCGTTCGTCGTCGGCGCTTCCGACGGCGTACTCGCCAATCTGGGCGCAGGAGCCTACGAGCCCGGCGTGTACGCGGTCACGATCGGCACGAGCGGCGCCGTGCGCGGCACTGTGAACGAGCCGCTTACCGATCCGCAGGGACGTTTGTTCTGCTATGCGCTCAAGGAAGACTTCTGGGTCGTCGGAGGTCCGATCAACAACGGCGGTATTATGCTTCGCTGGGTGCGCGACCAGCTCGCTACGCTGGAGGCGGAGGAAGGACGCCGCCGCGGCATGGACCCTTACGACTACTTGACCGAGCTGGCTGCGCAAGTGGCTCCCGGCTCCGACGGTCTTCTGTTCCTGCCGCTGCTTGCAGGAGAGAGAGCCCCGTACTGGAACGCCAACGCGCGCGGCGTCTTTTTCGGCCTGTCGCTGTTCCATGAGAAGAAGCATATGATCCGCGCCGTGCTGGAAGGTGTCGTGTACCGGATTCATTCGGTCGCCGTAGCGCTTGAGGAGCTTGGAGGCCAGGCGAAGGAAATTCGCGCTTCCGGCGGTTTCGCCCGTTCGCCGCTTTGGCGTCAGATGATGGCCGATACGATCGGCACGACCGTAACGGTGCCGGATTCGATCGAAAGCTCGGGACTTGGAGCGGCGCAGCTCGGCCTGCTTGCCCTTGGGGAAATCCGCGACTTCTCGTCGATCGGCGATTGGGTGCGCACAACGGCCCGCCATGAGCCGAACATGGCAAACAACGCGGTATACCGCGAATTGACGACGATTTACAGCTCGGTTTACCATCAGCTCAAGGATCAGTTCGACGCGATTGCCGCGTTTCAAAAAAAACACGTATAAATCGGGAGGGCTCTACTTATGAATTTGTTCGACTTGTCTGGCAAAACGGCGGTAATTATCGGCGGCAACAGCACGCTGGGAGGTTCGATGGCAGTAGCGCTCGGAGGACACGGCGCAGATGTGGCGATCGTAGGCCGCAACATGGAGAAATGCGAGCAAGTAGTGAAGCAGATTGAAGAAGTAGGCGGCAAAGCGAAAAGCTTCAGCGCCGATGCGACCAGCACGGAAGATTTGCAGCGCGTTCTGACCGAGGTGCTGGCGTGGACGGGCCGCGTGGACGTGCTCATGAACTGCCCGGGCAAAAACAGCGCGACGCCGTTTTTCGAAATTACGATGGAAGAATGGGACTCCATTATGGATGTCAACCTGAAGGGCGTCGTGCTGGCGTGTCAGGTGTTCGGCAAATATATGGTGGAGAAGGGTGAGGGCGGCAGCATCATCAATATTTCGTCCGTATCGTCCGAGCCTCCGCTGTCGCGGGTATTCACGTATTCCGCATCCAAAGCCGCCGTCAACAATTTGACGAAAAATTTGGCGCGCGAATTTGCGCCGAGCCGCGTACGCGTTAACGCCATCATTCCAGGCTTCTTCCCGGCCGAGCAAAACCGCAAAATTTTATCGCCGGAACGCATCGCTTCGATCATGACCCACACGCCGATGAACCGGTTCGGCGAAGCGCAAGAGCTGCAGGGCGCAGCCGTGTATTTGGCTTCGGAAAAAGCGTCCGGTTTTGTGACCGGTTCGCTGCTTCGGGTGGACGGCGGATTTGGGGCTATGACAATTTAACGAAAATCGGATAGAATAGAATAGTGTTTTACTTCCTACATTCGGATAAAGGGTGGTAACGAATCCATGTCGAAACAACAAATCGGCGTCGTAGGTCTTGCCGTCATGGGCAAAAACCTGGCGCTCAACATTGAAAGCCGCGGCTTTACCGTATCGGTGTACAACCGTTCCCGTGAAAAAACCGACGATATGATGGCTAACGAGGCAAAAGGCAAAAACCTGGTGCCTACATATTCACCTGAGGAATTCGTGCAATCGCTTGAGCGTCCGCGCAAAATTTTGCTGATGGTTATGGCCGGCAAGCCGACTGACGATACGATTAACCAGCTCGTTCCGCTGCTTGACGAAGGCGATATTTTGATCGACGGGGGCAATGCGTACTTCCCGGATACGCAGCGCCGCAACAAGGATCTGGAAGCTCGCGGCATCCGTTTCATCGGAACCGGCGTATCGGGCGGCGAAGAGGGCGCGCTGAAAGGCCCATCCATTATGCCGGGCGGCCAAGAGGATGCGTACAAGCTTGTCGAGCCGATCTTGACGGCGATCTCCGCCAAAGTGAACGGCGATCCTTGCTGTACGTATATCGGTCCGGACGGAGCGGGTCATTACGTCAAGATGGTGCATAATGGCATCGAGTACGGCGATATGCAGCTCATTTGCGAAGCGTATCAATTGCTGCGCGACGTTCTTGGCCTGAGCACGGAGGAACTGCACGAGATTTTCGCGGAATGGAACAAGGGCGAGCTGGACAGCTACCTGATCGAGATTACGGCCGACATCTTCACGAAGGTTGATCCGGATAGCGGCAAACCGATGGTTGACGTCATTCTCGACAAAGCGGGCCAAAAGGGCACCGGCAAATGGACAAGCCAAAGCGCGCTCGATCTCGGCGTACCGTTGTCGATCATTACGGAATCGGTATTCGCGCGTATGCTGTCCGCGATCAAGGACGAGCGCGTACAAGCCAGCAAGCTGCTGAAAGGTCCGCAAAACGTGCCGTCCGCTCCAGACAAGGCAGCATTCGTCGAAGCGGTTCGCAAGGCGCTGTACGCCAGCAAAATTTGCTCTTATGCGCAAGGGTTCGCGCAAATGCGTGCCGCTTCCGACGAGTACAACTGGAACCTCAGCTACGGCAACATCGCGATGATTTTCCGCGGCGGCTGCATCATCCGCGCCCGTTTCCTGCAAAACATCAAGGACGCTTACGATCGCGAGCCAGGTCTCAAAAACTTGCTGCTGGACCCGTATTTCAAGGAAGTCGTGGAGTCGTACCAAGATGCATGGAGACAAGTCGTTTCCGCAGCCGTATCGCGGGGCATTCCGGTACCTTGTTTCGCATCCGCGCTGGCGTACTACGACAGCTACCGGTCGGAGCGGCTTCCGGCCAACCTGCTGCAAGCGCAGCGGGATTACTTCGGAGCGCATACGTTCCAAAGAGTGGATAAAGAGGGAACGTTTCATTTCCACTGGATGGACTGATTTAGCGTCCGGGCGAGGTCGAGTCGGACAGAAGGCCAAAGGCCGCTTCCCGCAGCGAATGGCGGAGGCGGTCGGCTTCGCTCACACAGCTCGGCCTGCGCTGCAGAAGCATCGTGGCGGCTTCGGCGAAATGTTGAAAGTTTTTGAGGAGGCGTGGCTGCGGCAGATCCAGAAGTCTGGGGTCCTGCTCGGCCACCTTTTTTTTGACATATTCCAGCACCCAGACGACGTCATCCTTGCACAGCGTATGGGTCGGATGAAGAATGCGCTCGAGCCTGGTCTCCGGCGGGTTCGGGTATGCAGCCTGTTGCATCGTGTATAGGTTCATCTCCTTTGAGGGACGAATGGGGTCTACTATTAATCATTACTATCCAAAGTGGAAATTATTCACAAATAATTGAATATGGAGGGCCGCGCATGCAAAATATTGTACTGGTCGGCTTTATGGGAACGGGCAAATCGACGGTTGCAACCTTGCTTGCCGAGCGACTAGGCTGGAACAAGGTCGATCTGGACACGTCGATCGAGGAGGCGGAAGGCGCATCCATCCCGCAGCTGTTCACGGAGAAGGGGGAGCCGTATTTTCGTCAAGCCGAAACGGCGGCGCTCAGACGCGAGCTGGAAGGCCGAACCGGGCAAATTATCGCCACCGGCGGCGGCGCCGTGCTCGCCGAGGCTAACCGAGCGATTATGCTCGCGAACGGTCTTGTCGTGGCGCTGACGGCGAATGTAGAGACGATCCTTAGCCGCGTACAGAACGATCCGAACCGGCCGCTGCTGCAGGGCAATGCGCAGAAGTCGGTACCGGAGCTGCTGGAGAAGCGCAAGCACGCGTACGATTTTGCGCCGGCCAAGATCGATACGTCGGACAAATCGGTTGAACAGATCGTGGAGGAAGTGATTCGTCTGCTTGGTGCGAAATAACCTCAAGCTGGGGGAAACGATACTCGCGGTCTTCCCGAAAGAAAAAAGCTGTAAGGCGACGGCCCTACAGCTTTTCCCAGGCGAGCATGCCGCCGGTCATATTTTTTAATCCGGATACGCCCAGCGATTGCAAATAGTCGCACGCCCGTCCGCTTCTGGCGCCGCTGCGGCAGACGAGCACGATTTCGCCGGTTCGTTCGATTTCCGCGTATCGCTCCGGCAATTGTCCGAGCGGAATATGCTTCGCTCCCGGAATCATGCCCGCAGCGACTTCCTCGTCTTCGCGCACGTCGATGATAGTCAGGCTCTCTCCGCCGTTTAAACGCCGTTTGATCTCGGCCGGCTCGATTGCGCCGATGTCACTCATAGATCAGCCCTCCTGTTGAATCGTCCAAAATATTCGGGTTACAATCAAAACTATCATAAGGAATCGGTGGCGGGAAGTCAACGAAGCGAAGGAGGGGCTGCGGTTGCGGGCTCTTTATATGTATATAGGAATCGCAGGCGCAGCGGGAGCGCTAAGCAGGTATGGCGTCGGGGTGCTGACGGATTCGTTTGCGCCTGCAAGCGTCGTACCGCTGGCGACTTTGCTGTGCAACTATACGGGCAGCTTTATTCTCGGCTGGGTGACGGGCGGCGGAGCCGCGCGGCTGCGTTTACCCGACAAAGGAAAAATTGCGCTTACGAGCGGTTTCGTCGGCTCGTACACCACCTTCTCTACATTTAGCATGGAAACGGTGCGGATGACGGAGGACGGCAGGTACGGCCAGGCGCTGCTCTATGTGCTCGTCAGCTTGTGGGGCGGCTTGCTGTTAGCCTGGCTCGGCGTCAAATCCGGCGAGCGATTGCTTCGGAGAGGGGAACGTTCGTGACCGGATTACATTTGCTGCTCGTTGCAGGAGGCGGCTTTCTCGGAGCGGTCGCCCGGTACGTTATGTCCAAAAAGATCGCGGAGCGATTCCAAACGGCCGTCCCGTATGGTACACTGACAGTAAATCTGTCAGGCTCGTTTCTGCTTGGGCTAATGATCGGCTCCGGCCGAGGGACAGACTTCTTATTATTTGCCGGTACGGGCTTTATGGGAGCGTATACGACGTTTTCCACGTTCAAGCTGGAGAGCGTGACTCTCGCGGGACAGTCGCAGTTCGGCAAGTTTGCAGGTTATATGGGGGTAACGTACTTGCTAGGTCTTGTTTTGGCTTATACGGGCTATTGTCTCGGGCGGCTATTATGATCCTTTCGCTCCGAACGTGCCAAAGGCGTACCCGGTTATGAAGTTGCAGCGTTTATGAAGAGGAGAGATCAAGCAACGATGAAGGCGATTGTGAAACAAACTCCGGTTCTGGAAGGTGACATTAACGCTCTTTCCTCCAAAAACTATACGACCCGTTACATGCTCGTAGGCGCGCTCGCCGACGGCACGAGCACGATTCGGTTCCCTGCGCACAGCGAGGACAGCGATGCCATGCGGCGCTGCATCCGCGACCTTGGCGCGGAACTGATTGAAACGGACGACACGATGACGATCCGGGGCTTCGGTCGCCATCCGAAGGCGGTCAGCGAGCTTGACGTCGGCAATGCGGGAGCGGTGCTCCGATTTCTGATGTCCGTTGCCGCTTTTTGTCCGGACGTTACTTTCGTTAACAAATATCCGGATTCGCTCGGCAAACGGCCGCATAGCGACCTGATTACCGCGCTGAGCGGGATGAACGTCTCGATCGATCATAATGGCGGCAAGCTGCCGATTACGATTCGCGGCGGTCAGCCAAAGGGCGGACGGATCGAAGTATCCGGAAACGTCAGCTCTCAGTACTTAAGCTCCTTGCTGTTTATGACGCCGCTGCTGGGTGAGGACAGCGAAATTGTGGTTCTGCACGACTTGAAATCTAAAGTCGTAGTCGGCCAAACGCTTGAAGTTATCGCTCAAGCGGGCATCCAGATCGAAGCCAGCTCCGATCTGATGCATTATCGCGTGCCCGGACGGCAACGCTATGAACCGAAGGAATATATCGTGCAAGGCGACTACCCGGGCTCTGCCGCGATTTTGGCCGCTGCTGCGGTCACGCAGTCGAACGTGCGCGTTCTTCGTCTGGAAGAGACGAGCAAGCAGGGCGAACGTGCCGTAATCGACGTGCTGCGCGCAATGAACGTGCCGCTGACGCATGAGAGGGGCATTGTGCACGTAAAGGGCAACGGCAAGCTGAAGGCGGTCGAATTCGACGGCGACCATTTTACCGATGCGGTGCTTGCTATGGTGGCGGCGGCCGTGTTCGCAGAAGGCACTTCCCGCTTCTATAACGTCGAGAACCTGCGATACAAAGAGTGCGACCGTATTACGGATTACTTGAACGAGCTTCGCAAAGCCGGGGCCGACGTCGAAGAGACGCAGAGCGAGATTATCGTGCATGGCAAACCGGAGGGGGTAGAAGGGGGCGTCGAGATCAACGCTCACTACGACCACCGTGTCATTATGGCGCTTACGGTCGTCGGTCTTCGTTCGAAGCAAGGACTGACGATCAACGACGCTCATCACGTAGCCAAATCTTATCCGCAATATTTCGATCACTTGAAATCGATCGGCGCCCAGGTGGAGCTTGTAGACTAAGGCGCCGCTTCCCCTACTACACGAAGCGAATGAGATGGTAGAGTAAATGGTTATATTGCAGAACATAGCCAAGTATATACTGACCTTGTTCCTTATTCTGGGGCTGGTTTTCTCCAGTGGCGTATTCACCGTGCTTCTGTATGCCAAAGTAACCGGCAAAGAGTTTCTGGCGGAGCCCGCTTCGGTCGTTATGGCTGAAGCAAACGAAGGAAAAGCGGCGAAGCCGGCCGACGAGAAGCCGCAGCCTCCACCGAAGCCCGCTTCGGCGATGCTTGATGCACCCGTCGTCAAACAGCTGCCGGAGCTTCCGCCCGGCTGCGAAATCGTAAGCCTGACGATGCTGCTTCATTATTACGGCGTAAACAAGAGCAAGATGGAGCTAGTCAAGGAAATGGTTAAGGACCCGACGCCGGCGAAGTGGGAGAACGGCCAAATCGTCTATTGGGGCAATCCGAATACAGGCTATGTAGGAGACGTAACCGGCAAGTCGCGCGGGTTCGGCGTTTATCATTCGGGCTTGTTTCCAACGCTTAAGGACAATGTGCCGACCGCCGTCGATTTGACCCAATCCGATTTTGACGTCATCGAGAGGCAGATCGCGAACGGATTTCCCGTTATCGTTTGGACGACGATCGATTACGCCGTTCCGAAAAAATGGGTGACTTGGGATACGCCGATCGGCCCGATTGAAACAACGTTTATGGAGCATGCGGTGCTGATGGTCGGCTATGACGAGCAGCATGTATACGTCAACGACCCGCTTAGCGGGAAGAAGTCGCATCCGATCGCGAAGCAGCAATTTCTGGCAACGTGGGAAGCGATGGGCAAGCAGGCGCTTTCTTACCATTAATCGGCATCATGCCGGTACTTAAATGGAGGCGATGGGTATGGCATTTGAGAATCCTTCCAGAGACAAAATCAAGGAACTGCTGGAGCAGACGAAAACGATTGCCGTTGTCGGTCTGTCGGACAAGCCGGATCGCACTTCGTACATGGTGGCCCAGGCAATGCAGATGAAGGGCTACAAAATTATTCCCGTCAATCCGACCGTGCAAACGGTGCTTGGCGAGAAAAGCTATGCGTCGCTTACCGACATCGAAGAACCGGTCGATATCGTCAACGTGTTTCGCAGAAGCGAAGAAACGGTGCCGGTCGCCGAAGCGGCCGTGCGCATGAAGGTTAAGCCGAAGGCGTTTTGGCTTCAGCAAGGCATCTTGAATGAGGAAGCGGCTGCTGTCGTGGAAGCCGAAGGCATCGAGGCGATCATGGACCGCTGCATCAAGGTAGAGGATTCCATTTTGCTGCCTCGCAGGTAATTACTTTCAGCCATAAAAGCAGCGCCGCACGTGAACAATAGTAAAGGCTTCAGCTCGGGAGCTTCCTTCGTACAAGGAAACCGTCTGCTGAAGACTTTGCTATTTTTTTGTCCAAACGATATGAGGAGGAGCGAGAATCATGCCTATGCAGCAGCCCAATCAGCAACAAAACCAGCAGCAGCAAAACCAGAACATGACGGCCGACCGTAATACCGTGTCGGACAAAGAGCTGCATTACTTGAAAGATTTCCTGTCCTGGGAACTGCTCGCCGTTAAAAAATGCAAGGATGCGGCTGATGCCTGCACCGATCCGGCCATTCGCCAAATGATCGAGCAGACGGGGCAAAAACACGTAGCCCATTACGAGTCGCTGCTTGCCGAGCTGCACGCTTAACCTTAACCAATCGACGACATAAGAAGGGACGGGATGAATGTGTCTATGCAAATCGCCATGCCGCAAACCGGTCAACTGCCTCAGGTGAAAACGCCGGAGTTCAACGACCGCGACCGGATCAATGACATAATGTCCTACGAGAAATATTTGACTTCCGGCTACAACACGGGATTGAACGAAATGCAAAATCCCCGGCTGCGCCAAAAAATCGGCATGATGCTGCAGGATGCCCATCAAACGCAATTTCAGCTGTTCGATCTGATGTTCCAAAAAGGCTGGTACAAAATGAAAGCGGCGGATACACAGGAAATCAGCCAGGCGCAGCAGCAATTCGCGAATTACAAAACGCAGCTGCCCGCGTTTACCGTACATTAATCGTGTCGCCTTATCCGTGGCCCTGCGGATAGGGCTTTTTTCGCTTTTGACAAAAAGAAGTGGAAGCTTTACGATGGATGGGAAAGGGGGGACATGAACTGAACTGGACAGGTAATCTGCAGCAATTCGGCCGTTCGCTCATGATTCCGACGATTGCGCTGCCGGCGGCGGCGATTTTGCTGTTCCTCGGCAATTTGCCGTGGGACCTTGTCGGCATGGACCGATTCGGTGAAATATTAACGTATACGGGTACCGCCATATTTACATACTTGCCGTTTCTGTTCTCGATCGGTGTCGCTTTAGGCTTGACGCAAAATGCGGGGATCGCCGGAATGGCCGCGCTGCTCGGCTATTTTATTTTTTTCTCGCTGACGAAAACATACATGGGCATGTTCTTCGAGCTGGGCGTTGCCGGCGGCGTCATGATGGGGGTGCTGGCCGCTCTCTCGTACCATCGGTTCAAATCGATCCAACTGCCCGAATACATCCAGTTTTTCGGCGGTCAGCGGTTTGTGCCGCTGTTTATGAGCTTTGCCTCGATTATTTTCTCTGCGGTCGTCATCCAGGTCGGTCCGACCGTCAAGCTGGTGCTCGACCGGTTCGGAGCATGGATTCTGGCGAACGGCGAGATCGGCACGTTCGTTTACGGTGTCGCTTACCGGCTGCTCGTTCCGTTCGGACTCCATCACATTCTGAATAATGTCGTCTGGTTTCAGATCGGACCGTACATGCGCGATGACGGCCATGTCGTCTACGGCGACCTGCCCCGCTTTTTCGCGGGGGACCCCGATGCGGGCATTTTCATGGCGGGGCTATACCCGATCATGATGTTCGCGTTGCCTGCCGTAGCCTTTGCGATCATTCACGAGGCGCGCGAGGATTTGAAGCCGAAAGTGAAAGCGACCTTTTTGACCGCGGCGCTCACTTCGTTTTTAACCGGCGTTACCGAACCGATCGAGTTTGCTTTCCTGTTCGTAGCTCCGTATTTGTTCGTCGTGCACGCGCTGTTGTCCGGTGTCGCCATGTGGCTCGCCTATGTGCTCGGCATTCATCACGGCTTCTCGTTCTCGGCGGGTGCGATCGACTTTGTCATCAACGAGCATCTGGCAACCAACGGACTGCTGCTGATTCCGATCGGGCTGTTGTTCGCCGCCGTGTATTATGTGCTGTTCCGCTGGGCAATCCGCCGCTTTCAACTGCCTACCCCGGGGCGCGAGGAGGGCTCTTCGCTCGAAGAGTGGGCCGGGGATGTACGCTACCGGGCGCCGCTTATTCTTCAAGCGCTCGGGGGAAAAAACAACGTCAGCCAGATCGAGGCGTGTATTACCCGGCTGCGGCTTACGCTCGCCAACGACAAGCAGATGGATATTAATGCGCTCAAGCATCTGGGGGCCGCAGGCGTCATTCGTCTTGGCGGAGGAAACGTGCAGGTCGTGTTCGGAACGTTTTCCGAGCTGATCCGCGAGGAAATTGTCCGTGTCATGCAGAAGGAATTCAAGCAGGTTCATTTCCATGCGCCCGTGCAGGGCAATATGATCCCGCTGGATGAAGTGCCGGATGCGATTTTCGCTCAGAAGCTGGTCGGAGACGGCGTGGCGTTTTACCCGGAGCGAGGGGAGCTAGTGTCCCCGGTTTCGGGAACGGTCGTGCATATTTATCCGACGATGCATGCGATCGGGCTGCGCACCGAGGAAGGGCTTGAAGTGCTGCTACATATCGGCATCGATACGTCCAATTTGCCGGGCAAATGGTTTTATGCCGCCGTCAAGGAAGGCGATGAGGTGACGATCGGGCAAACATTGATCCGGTTCGACCTGCAGAAGATCAAAAAACACGCGAAGTCGCTCGCCACACCAATGGTTATTACAAATTCGAATATAGTCCAGAAATGGGCGTTCGCTCCGTTCAAGCATGTCAAGAAAGGTCAAGCGTCCGTCATGTCGGTCATTATGAAGGAGCCCGGCAACGAGCAGGCGGGGCAATCAGGAGGTGATACACCGCATGGTTAAAGGGGGCGGAGGAGCAGTCGGCATCGCCATCGGCAAAGCGTTCGTCCTGCCCGACTTTGAGTGGGACATTAGCGACTATCAGATCGACGTGAGCGATATGGCGTTTGAATTCGAGAAGCTTCATGAAGGCGTGCGCGTATCGAAGAGCGAGCTTCAGCAGATCAAGCAGGAAATTGCCGAGGTGCTCGGCGTCGAGGAATCGAACATTTTTGACGCCCATCTGGCTATTCTGGAAGATCCGGTGTTCATGAACGAGGTCGCCGGCATCATCCAGCGCCAGTACAAGGCGGCGGAGGTTGCCGTTAAGGAAGTCGTGGATAAGTTCGTCGGCATGTTCGATCTGCTCGACGATGAGTATATGAAGGAGCGAGCGCTCGATATCAAGGACGTCGGGACGAGGCTGCTGAAGCATCTGCTCGGCTCGTTCGAGGAGGCAAAGCCGCCGGAGGATCAACCGTTCGTCATCGTCGCCAAGGAACTGACGCCCTCTCAGTTGGCCCATCTGGACCCTTCAAGGCTGCTCGGCATCATTACCGCATCGGGCGGGAAAACGTCCCATACGGCCATCATGGCGCGGGCGATGGGCATCCCGTTCGTATTCGGCATCGAGGGCGGCATTCAGACGGGCGACCTCGTAATTTTGGACGGGGCGACGGGAGATGTCTACGTCAATCCGGACGAAGAGGTGGACGCCGACTACCAGGAACGACGCAGACAACTGCTGCAAAATCGCGAAAGGCTGAACTCGCTTGTCGACGTTCCGGCGGTGACAAAGGACGGGATTGCGATCAGCCTGTCCGCCAATATCGCCTCGATTCAGGAGCTGGAGCAGGCTTTGAAGCACGGTGCCAAGGGCGTAGGCTTGTTCCGCACCGAGATGCTGTACATGGACGGCCATACGTGGCCGAAGGAGGACGAACAGTTCGAGGTGTATCGCTCCGCCTGCGAGCTGCTGCAAGGCAAACCGCTTATTATTCGCACGCTGGATATCGGCGGCGACAAGCAGCTTGACTACATATCGCTTCCGGAGGAAGAAAACCCGGTGCTCGGTTATCGGGGGATTCGCATTTCGATCGATCGGCGGGATATGTTCAAGACGCAGCTGAAGGCGATCTTAAGGGCGAGCGTGTTCGGATCTATCAAAATATTGCTGCCGATGATTTCGTCCGTAGAAGAGGTCCACAAAGCGCGAGAGGTGCTCGAGCTGGCCAAGCGGGAGCTGCGCGAGGCCGGACGGCCGTTTCAAGAGCTCATTCCCGTAGGCATTATGATCGAGGTTCCCGCAGCCGCGACGATAGCCGACATGCTGGCACAGGAAGTGCAGTTTTTCAGCATCGGCACGAACGATCTCGTCCAGTACGTGCTGGCGGTAGACCGGATGAACGAGAAAATATCCCATCTGTACGAGCCGTATCATCCAGCCGTGCTGCGGATGCTGAAGCTGACGGTTGAGGCTGCGCAGCGTCACGGCATATCCGTAAGCGTATGCGGCGAGCTCGCCGGCGATGCGGATGCGCTGCCGATCTGGCTGGGCCTTGGCGTGCGCGAGCTGAGCATGGCGTTCCATTCGCTGCTGAACGTGAAGGAGCGGCTGATCGGAAGCACGGAGGAAGGCGGCAAGCGGATGATGGAAGAGCTGCTGAAGTGCAGGACGAGCGCGGAAATGAAAGAGCTGCTTCATGACGGGCGGCGGCCCGGGCAAGCGGGCTAGCGTTTGCGTTAAAGGCGGGAGCCGCACAGATACGCAGGCGGATAACGGATCGAACGAACCGGATGTTCGGACAGAACTCCGGAGAGGCGGTCCGTGTTTTTTTGCATATTTAGATACAAGTTCTATACAAGTACTTACGCTTCATTTTCTTTCGTGTTATGATGGGCTTGCGGGCCAACTCCCGCATTCCGGAATAGGCGAAAGGGGACGAATGGGAATGAAGTTTTGCTGCGCCTGCGAAAGCTTTACGCCGAGCGAGCCGATATTCATGCACGGGTTCGGAGCCAGAGAACACCCGAGCATCGGGGTTCATGATCCTTTATATGTAAAGGCGGCGATGCTTGAGGCGAACAAGGCTTTGCTTATTTTGACGATCGATGCCCTTGGTTCGGATCGCAGCTTCACGTTCGGGATCAAGGAGACGCTCCGCGAGAGGTTTGGACTGGGCCACGATGAAGTGCTCATCAACTTCTCGCACACCCACCATTCCGTATTTTTGACTGGCCCTGACGACAAGCAGCGTCGCGGAGGGTACAGTGTCGGACAGACGAAGTGGACCGAGTATGAGAGCGAGCTTGATTATTCCGCTGACGAAGCGCTGTATGTTTCGGTACGCGAAACGATTGTACGTCTGACTGATTACTGCCGCAGCCATCTGATGCCGGGAGAACTGTCCGTCGGCCGGACGAAATCGGACTTTGCCGTCAGCAGGCGGAAGCCGAACGGCAGCGGTGGCGTCGAATGGAGCCCGTACTACGAGGGCGAGATCGATAAAGATCTGTTCGTGCTGAAGCTGACGGACAGCTCCGGCGTTGTGAAGGGGATTTTGTACAACTACGGATGCCATACGACGGCGATGGGACCGGATAATTTGCTGCTGTCCAACGATTTTGCCGGGCGGACTTCGGCCGTCCTTGAGAACGCTTACCCTGGCGCCAGCGCCTTGTTTCTGCAAGGATGCGGAGGAGAGCTTAAGCCGATGAGAAGCGCCGAGGGCAACCGGTTCCGAAGCTTGTCCATTGCCGAGATGGAAGCTGCGGGAGACGATCTGGCCCGCGAGGTCATCGCCGTTCTGGAGCATGGCGCGTTCGAGCCGGTTCGCTGCTCGTTCCGATCCGCTATGGCCGATCCGCTGCTGTATACAGAGCAGACTGGGGCGGAATTGTACGAACAGCTGGCGGAGAAACACGCCGCGAATCGGTTTTACCGCAATGCGGCTTTGCGCACGATGCGGGCGATTCGGGACGGAACGGTGCTGGACCGTCTGCCGCATACTATTTGCCTCTGGCATTTGGACGAGACGACGAGCATCGTGGCGATGGAAGGGGAAGTATCCACCGATTATTCGCGGATGTTCAAAAGGCTGCTGAAGCAGAAGACAGTGCTGACGCTGGGATATACGAACGGCGTTTACTGTTATGTGCCGACGCGTAACATGATTCGCGAAGGCGGATATGAGGCGGAGTGCAATTTCTTTTTCAACCTGCGGGGACCGTTCGTACCGGAAATCGAAGATATAATCGTCGGACAAATCGTCCGGCTGGAGCAGCGGCTTTGCGAAGAGGAATAAATTTGCGAAAAAAATGAGGTGCGGCGCGCAGGCCATTTGCTGGCAGGCGGCCGTACCTTTTTTGCGCGAAGCTTCTACGCTTCGGCCATAAGATCGCAGAACGCTTTCGCGTAAGGCGGAAGATCGGGCGGCCGGCGGGAAGAGACCAGATTTCCGTCCACGACTACGGCCTCGTCCAGCCACGTTGCACCAGCGTTTTCCATATCGTCCCGAATGCCCGGCGTCGACGTCACCTTGCGGCCTGCAAGTATTTTAGCCGATACGAGCACCCAGCCGGCGTGACAGATTTGACCGATCGGTTTGCCGGAGCGGTCCATCTGCTGAACGAATTCCAGCACCTGCGGATAACGTCTCAGCTTGTCCGGCGCCCAGCCGCCGGGAACGAGCAGCCCGTCGCACGCAGACTCCAGCATGTCGTCGAAGCTTATGTCGGATACAGCGGGGACGCCGTATTTGCCGTGATACGTCTTTCCTTTGTCGGCCCCGGCCAGCAGCACGGCAGCCCCTTCTTCGCGTGCCCGATAGATCGGGTACCAGAGCTCCAGATCCTCGAATTCTTCGTCTACGAGGCAGATGATTTGTTTGCCGTTTAGTCTCATTATCGATCCCTCCATGTCCGTATTGTACCATATAACCATTGCAATTTTGGACCGATGCGTCATAATGAATATGGCCAAGGTTGAACCGGAAGCGGAACTGCCTTGGACTAGCAAAGCCAGGGAGACCCGGATGAAACGAAAACTGCGCTTTTTGCCGGCCTTGATCTGGATGGCCGTCATTTTTTATATGTCGCATCAGACAGGCTCCGATCTTGATACGATTTTGCCATTTTTTCAGCAATGGATTCCGGCCATGCACAGCTTCGATTTTGGCCACTTCATTTTATATTTCGTGCTGGCTGTCACACTGTACGGAGCGCTGCTTCCCGCCTCCGCCTCCTGGAAGGGCAAAGCGCTGGTCGTTCTGCTTTGTCTGCTGTACGGCGTCACGGACGAGTTCCATCAAATGTTCGTTCCCGGCCGTTACCCAGATGTGCTGGATCTGCGCAATGATACGATCGGAGCGGCGCTGGCCATGCTGGCCGTGTCCGTCCCCGGTGTGAAGCGGAT
Organism: Paenibacillus ginsengarvi; assembly: GCF_003626695.1. GTDB lineage: Bacteria > Bacillota > Bacilli > Paenibacillales > NBRC-103111 > Paenibacillus_AB > Paenibacillus_AB ginsengarvi. Next base: position 321,414 of record NZ_RBAH01000001.1, on the reverse strand, counting down.
CGTGCAAAGAAGCTTCAGCGGCTGAGTTCCGGCCGCGCCCGGTCTATAAGGCGACTTTAGCAAAAAATACTAGACGCCGAATTGAAGGAGTTTGCAAATCAAAATCGAATTAGGGTGTATCTAAATCTGTATTCGGTAGGTTGCTCCCGGCCGGGAAGGAGATCAGGTTACAGTGCAAAAATCGTGCAACTGCGGCGCGACGATGAATATTCGATTGCGCACTGTTATTTTTCAAAACAAAGTGGAGATTGCGAACGTTCCTATTTATTCATGCGAAACATGTCACCGTTCGGAAGTGTTCCCGCCCGTTAAGTCGGAGCTGACCGGCTATATTCGTACGCTCGGGGCTCAGCCGGAAAAAGGAACGGTCCTGTTCAACGACATCTCCGAGCTGGCCCATCTGTTTTACCTCGTAACGAGCAAAGAAAGCAGGCATAACTCGGTGGAAGCCGTAGTGGAAGACCGCATCAACGAACTGCTGGATTTGCTGCTCATCGCCCAGTCGCTGAACGATGACGTTTGGATGGAAGATGTGCGTACCCGATTGAAGCAGATTACGACTCACATGACGGCTACATACAAACTGTCCTGAACGGATGCGCCATTATGGCTGAAACCGCTGCCGCTCGCCAACGCAAGTTGGCTTTTTTGTCTTGTATTTGGTAATATAAGCGTTAGAAAAAGAAACGGTTCCGATCGTCTATGAGGTGAATCCGTATGGATGTAATAGAACTTACTTCGGTTAATGAGTGGCTTAGCTTGCTGGAAGCGAGCGCCGAAACGCCTGTTCTGGTGTTCAAGCACAGCACCAGCTGTCCAATCAGCGCGGAAGCTTACGAGCAGTGGCAGTCGTATATGCAATCCGGGCCGAACCCCGAGATCGAATACGCCCTTGTTCACGTCATCGAGTCTCGGCCGGTGTCGAACCTGATCGCCGATACGCTGAATGTGAAGCATGAGTCCCCGCAGGTGTTGTTTGTGAAAGGCCGGAGGGCCCAGTGGCACGACTCCCACTGGAGAATTACGGAGTCCGCGCTGCGCGAAAAACTCGGCCCGGCTGCACTGTAATCGAAATGTAACCTTGTTTTCATTGCGAAATGGGCGATTTTGTCGTATGATGGATGAAATGAATAGAAAACGTTTCCTTTCGTTTTTACACTGAATATTGGAGTAGATGATAGTGACCGTAACGATTTATGATGTTGCTCGTGAAGCCGGCGTGTCGATGGCTACCGTGTCTCGCGTAGTGAACAATAACCCGAACGTTAAGCCGCAAACCCGCAAAAAAGTATTCGAAGCGATCGATCGTCTCGGCTATCGGCCCAATGCGGTCGCCAGAGGATTGGCCAGCAAAAAGACTACTACCGTCGGCGTCGTCATCCCGGATATTTCCAACTCGATTTTTTCCGAGGTCGCCCGCGGCATTGAAGATATAGCGAATATGTACCATTACAATATTATTTTGTGCAACGCCGACAAAAAGAAGGAAAAGGAGATCCGCGTCATCAACACGCTGCTTGAGAAGCAGGTGGACGGGCTGCTGTTCATGGGCGGCACGGTGACGGAGGATCACATTCAGGCGTTCAAGACGTCCAGCGTACCGATCGTGCTGTGCGGTACGACCGATGAGAATCACCTGATGCCTTCGGTCGATATCGACCATGAAGCGGCGGCGTACGACGCGGTGAAGCTGCTTGTCGGACAAGGCCACACGAAGATCGGCATGATCAGCGGTACGCTGCACGATCCGGCTAACGGTTATGCGCGTTATCAGGGCTACAAGAAAGCGCTGGAAGAGTCCGGTCTCTCCGTAAGCGAAGATATGGTTCGCATCGGCAATTACCGTTACGAGTCGGGCTATGACGTGATGAAATATTTCCTCGAGCTGTCCGATCGTCCGACGGCGATATTCGCAGCGACGGATGAGATGGCGATCGGTGCGATTCATGCGATCCAGGATAACGGCCTGAAGGTGCCGGAAGATTTCTCGGTCATCAGCGTGGACAATATCCGGATGGCGTCGATGGTTCGCCCGCAGTTGACGACGGTTGCCCAGCCGATGTACGATATCGGCGCGGTGTCGATGCGCTTGCTTACGAAGCTGATGAACAAGGAAAATGTGGAGCTGTCGAAAGTGCTGCTGCCGCATGAAATTATTAATCGCAAGTCCGTGGCTCATGTATAATGAGCCTCTTTTTTTGCGTCTGGGTGTGAAAAAGAGATAAACTTCACTTTTGAGGGTTCTTTTCGAGGGCTCCCCCGAAAGTATTCGGAATAGGCTGCGAAGGCAAACTTCACTTTTGGGGGTTCTTTTCGGGGGCTCCCCCGAAAGTATTCGGAATAAGCTGCGAAGGGAAACTTCACTTTTGGGGGAATCATGTATGTGGAATAAAATAGGGTTAATTGGCGCTATGGTAGAGGAAGTGGAGCGGATTGAGGAACGGCTCGAAAACGAGACGGTAACCGAGCGGGCTGGCATTCGTTTCCGGGAAGGACTCTTTTGCGGCAAACCGGTCGTGCTGTGCAAATCCGGTGTCGGGAAAGTAAATGCGGCCGTATGCACGCAAATTTTGATCGACGGCTTCGGCGTTGACGCCGTTATTTTTACGGGCGTAGCAGGGGCGCTGGACCCTTCGCTCGATATCGGGGATATCGTCATCTCCACCGATTGCCAGCAGCACGATATGGACGTTACGCCGCTCGGCTTCCCGAGGGGAACGATTCCTTATGCCGACTCGTCCGTTTTTGCCGCCGATGCGTCGCTGATTGCGCTCGCTGCGGAAGCGAGCGAGAAGCTGGAGCAAGGTCATACGGTGCAGGGCCGTGTGCTTTCCGGCGATCAGTTTATCGCCGACCGCAATACTGTCAAGCTGCTGCACGAGGAGCTGGGCGGCGCCTGTACGGAGATGGAAGGGGCGGCTGTAGCGCAAGTATGCGCCATGAACGGAACGCCGTACGTCGTCATCCGCTCGATGTCCGACAAAGCGGATGGCTCGGCCCATGTCAATTTTGCCGAATTTACGGTAAAAGCGGCAGACCGGTCGTTTCGCATTGTCGAGCATATGGTTCGTTCCATGTAACATAAGCTGCTCCGACAAGGTTGTGCGAACACAGCCTGGCGCCGGGAGAGCGGAAGCGAATGTTCCGCTATAATTGGCGGATCGCCGCTGACAGGGACGATAGAGGAAGCGGAAGTTCCGTTATGGCCGCCGATTGCGCGAAAATCACTAGGTCTGCTTAGGCATAAAGGAAGTTTCGCTTCCTTTATTATGCCGCAGGAGGCCCGCGAGGCGGCAATAGCGGAACAAATAGTTCCGCTGAAGTAACGCCAAAGGCGGGGCCTACATCCATTTGCAAGCAAAACGCGCTGTCCACGGAGACGGCGCGTTTTTTCTTGCAACTTTTTATTTCGGCACATACATAAGCGAGATTTCGCGGGTTTTTCGGTTGATCTCGGTGATTTCTTTGCGTCTCGGCATCGGCGTCCAGTCATGGGCCGCATCCAGCCACGTATGCGGCAGCTCCAATGGGCTTCGCTTCGTCCACTCCGACAGCCAGGTCTCCGGCAGCGCAAGCCGCGGCTCGCGCTTCATGCGCTCCAGCAGAGGGTGCTCGATCATCGTAAGCCAGAGGAAGCTCCAAGCGCGCGGAACGACCCGCCAGATGTCATAACCGCCGCCGCCAAGCGCGACCCAACGTCCGCCGCAATACTGGTGGGCGAGCTGATGAATCGTTTTCGGCATCTCCAAATAAATGCGCGTACTGCAATGAACGTGGGCGAGCGGGTCAAGCGCGTGGGCGTCGCAGCCGTGCTGGCTGATAATAATATCGGGCTTGAAAAAACGGACAACGCGTTCCATCGCCTCATTGAAGCCTTCCATCCAGGAATCGTCTTCCGTATAGGGCTCCACGGGCACGTTGATGCACATGCCGTAACCTTCGCCTTCGCCGCGTTCGTTCGCCGCGCCGGTGCCGGGAAACAAATATTTGCCGGTTTCGTGGAACGAAAGCGTACAAACGTTCGGGTCGTGATAAAACGACCATTGAACGCCGTCGCCGTGATGGACGTCGGTATCGACGTACAGCACCTTGACGTCATACTTTTTGCGGATGTAAGCGATTGCTACGGAGGCGTCGTTATAGACGCAGAAGCCTGCCCCTTTATTGGGCAGCGCATGATGCAGCCCGCCGCCCAGATGAAGGGCGTGGTCTGCCTGACCGGTCATGACGATGTCGGAGGCGACGATCGAGCCACCGGCAACTTGCCGCGTAATATCATGCATGCCGGTGAAATAGGGGGTGTCCTCGGTATCCAGGCCGAACCTCTCGCTATCTGCGAGCGCCTGTGCGGTCGGCTCCGGCTCGCTTAACGCCTTCACTTCGTTTACATACTCCGGCGTATGCACTAGCAGTATTTCCTCTTCGGTTGCCATGCGCGGCTTACGGATTTGCGAGGGATCGAGCGCTCCGATTTTGTCCAGCAGGTCGCGTGTCATGAGCAGCCGCTCCGGATCGAACGGATGTGTATCGTTAAAGCGATATTGCAGCTCGTTCTCGTGGAAAACGTACACCGCGTTTTTGCTCATTGGGCATTTCCTCCGTCATCTTAAAACATAAACCGCTGATGGAACCGAATCGTATCGAATTGTTCCACCGAGGACTGCGGAACTTCCTTGCCGATGCGAACCATCAGGCAATTAGCCGGGTGCGAGCATATTTCCGGATCGTCTGTGGCGTACCAGATCATATCGACCGATTTCATCAGCTTTTCCATCATTTTTCGGTAATCCCATACGTTCGACAAGCTGCCTTTCAAATCCCAATGCCAGTAATACTCAGTCGTAAATACGATCATATTCTCAAGCTGCTCTTCCAAAAAAGCGAGCCGGATCATTTTTTTGCCGAGACCGATCGCTCGGTAATCGTCGGCTACTTCGATAGCGCCAAGCTCCAGCAAGTCTTTCATATTTCCTTCGGACCAGCGCTCCATCTCGTCCGCGTAGTGAAACGTCACATAACCGACGATAGTCGAGCCGTCGCGGGTCAGTATAATACGCCCTTCCGGTAATTCCGATATTTCCACCAGCGCTTCGTGCTGCTCGTTCGGCCGCCGAAATGCGTCGAGATCGGGATGCATCGTCAGCGTTCGCAGATGGTCCGGCTTCACCGGTCCTTCGACGAGCAGCGTTCGCCCGTCATATTCGATTTCCAGCGAGTGGTACAATTTGCGGTGCTCCATGAACTGGCTTCTCCTTTCCGGATGCGGTCATTATGTCCAAAAGCCCCTAAGACACTTATAACAGATATAGGAGCTATTGAAAAGCAATGTAAGCGCATTAGCCTTATGATATAATAGGGATGACACAAAACTTTCATCCTGCGGCGTGATTGCAAACCGGCAAATGATGTACGGTTTGCAATCACGCCCTAGAGCGCCGCGTTTTCGAATGAGCTTGACGAAATCATGAGGGTACAGGAGGGAAAGAATGAGCAGCGTTCAACCGGAAGTATTACAAGCGACAGCAGTGGATGCCAACCTGAAGAGCTACGAGGAAGCCCGTCGCACGTTCGACTGGAGCGAAGTGGAGAAGGCGTTCTCCTGGCATACGACCGGCAAGGTGAATATGGCGTACGAAGCGATCGATCGTCATGCAGAAGCGGGGCTGGCTGACAAGATAGCGCTGTATTACAGCGACGCGAATCGCAGAGAAGCCGTCACTTTCGGGCAAATGAAGGCGAATTCGAACAAATTCGGCAACGTGCTTCGCAAGTTGAAGGTGGCGAAAGGCGATCGCGTTTTTATTTTTATGCCGCGCACACCCGAGCTGTATGCCGCGCTTCTCGGCACGATCAAGATCGGAGCGATCGTCGGCCCGTTGTTCGAAGCGTTCATGGAGCAAGCGGTCCGCGACCGGCTGGAGGACAGCGAAGCGGTTGCGATCGTAACGACGCCTGCGCTATTGCCGCGCGTGCCCGTCCGCGATCTGCCGCATTTGCGTCATGTAGTGGTCGTAGGCGATTCGGCTGAAGTCGGGGCGGAGCATGTCGATTTTTATAAAGAGATGGAGCAAGCGTCCGAGGAGCTGGCGATCGAGTGGATGGACCGCGAGGACGGACTTATTCTGCATTATACGTCCGGCTCGACGGGAAAACCGAAGGGCGTATGTCATGTCCATAACGCCATGATTCAGCACTATTATACAGGCAAAATCGTGCTCGACCTGAAGCAGGATGATATATACTGGTGTACGGCCGACCCTGGGTGGGTAACCGGCACGAGTTACGGCATATTCGCACCGTGGCTGAACGGGGTGGCGAATGTCGTTCGCGGCGGACGGTTCAAGCCCGAGGACTGGTATGGCACGATCGTAGATAACAAAGTAACAGTCTGGTATAGCGCTCCTACGTCTTTCCGGATGCTGATGAGCGCGGGAGACGATCTGGTCAAGCAGTTCGATCTGTCGAGCTTGCGCCATGTGCTCAGCGTTGGAGAGCCGCTTAACCCGGAAGTCATACGCTGGGGACTTAAGGTGTACAATCACCGCATTCACGATACGTGGTGGATGACCGAAACCGGCGGCCAGCTCATCTGCAATTACCCGAGCATGGATATTCGCCCGGGCTCGATGGGCAAGCCGATTCCGGGCACGGAAGCGGCCATTCTGGACGACAGCGGCAACGTGCTGCCTCCGAACCGGATGGGCAATCTGGCGATCAAGACGCCGTGGCCGTCGATGATGCGCAAAATTTGGAATAATCCGGCCAAATACGAGGAGTATTTCCGAATGAACGGCTGGTACGTGTCGGGCGACTCTGCTTACATGGACGCGGACGGTTATTTCTGGTTCCAGGGACGCGTCGACGACGTTATCAATACGTCCGGGGAACGTGTCGGTCCGTTTGAGGTGGAGAGCAAGCTGGTCGAACATCCGGCGGTTGCGGAGGCGGGCGTCATCGGCAAGCCGGACCCGCTGCGCGGCGAGATTATCAAGGCGTTCATTTCCTTGCGAGCCGGTTTCGAGCCGAGCGACGAGCTCAAGGCGGATATCGCCAAATTCGTTAAACTCGGCCTTGCGGCGCATGCCGCTCCGCGCGAGATCGAATTCAAAGACAAGCTGCCGAAAACCCGCAGCGGCAAAATTATGCGCCGGGTGCTGAAGGCGTGGGAGCTTGGCCTGCCTACGGGCGATTTATCTACAATCGAAGATTAATCGACAATTCCATACGAAAAGGCCCTGATGCGAAAGATCAGGGCCCTTTTGCGCTGTTATTAAGGTTTCTTTACTTTGTACGGAACGGCGGGAGAGTGCTTCGACTCGCCGGCGTCGTTGACGGCGACGACTTGATACCAGCCGTCGTACACAATGGCGTAATAATTCAGTTTGTTCGAATCGCTCGATTGCAGCTTTTTGAACGGGCCGCCTTCTTTTTCGCTGTAATAGACGTCATACCGTTTGACAAGCTCCGTTTTCGGATTGTCCGACCAGCTGATTTCGATGCCGGCCCCTGACGATTTGACGCTGACATTTTTCGGCGTCGACGGCGGCGTTTTCGCTTGGGTACCGCCATTCGTTTTCGGATCACCCGGCTTGGCATCGCCCGGTTTAGTGTCGCCGGGTTTAGTGTCACCTGGTTTGGAATCGCCCGGTTTTCCGCCGGTTCCATTAGCTCCGGTGTTGCCGTTGCCCTGCCCGCCGTTTTGTTCGTTTGTCTTCGGAACTCCGAACGGATCGAGCGGGGAACCGATATCGAACGAGCTGCCGTCGGCGAGTACGGCCTTGCTCGGCTTCGATTCTTTGCCGCTTACGTCGACAGCGGTAACGTAATACGCGGCAACGGCTTGGGAGCCCACAATATCCGTAAACAGACGATCCTGGTCGGACAAGACGACCTTGCCGTTCATCCGCTGAAACCCTCCTCCCGGGGTAGACGCTTTGTACAGCCGGTACCCGACGATATCGGCGCTGCCGGCTTCCTGGAACGCGATTTCCACTTTATCGCCGGTGTGCTTGAGCGTCACTCCGCCCGGCGGATTCGGCGCTTGACCATCATCAGCTCGAGGGTCTACTTCATAGGCGGCATCGTTCGTATAATCGAGCGGGTAATAGTGTGAAATGTTCGGCCTGTTGTCGGCCGGCAGTTTCGGCAGTATCGCCTCGATCTCTTTAATGATGTCGGCAATCGGTTTTTCGCGCTTTACGACCGTTTTCTCCAGCACCATGTCGGCCGGCGTGCCCGCCTGCGGCAAGTACACTTTGCCGTCGTAAGCTACGTAGCTTTGCTTAACGAGCACCTGATCTTCCTCGGTCGGAATGAACTTTTTGTTGAACAGGTCCGTCGTCGTTTTGCCGGCGGCTCTCGTTTGCTCATTCGGCAGCTTGCCCGAATAAGCGGAAACGGACATGCTGACGATACCTGCGGGCTTCGTAAACTCTTTTGTCGGCAGCAGTTCCGGCCGCGTTTCCACCGTCGCGTTCATGACCTTCGCCCATATTTTGAGCGCACGCTGCGTGCCGCACCCAAGCTCGCTGTTTTTGTCGCAGCCCCTATATTTCAGCGAGTTTTTCATCTGGTCGTAGCCGGCCCAAACGCCGACCGTAATGTCCGGACTGAAGCCGATGAACCAGGCGTCGCCGTCGTTTTGCGTGGAGCCGGTTTTGCCGGCGACCGGCACTTTGCTGTAATACTTGAAATCCTTTTTCAAAATGGACGCCGTTCCCGATGTAATGACGGTTTTCATCATATCGGTCATCAGATAGGCGGTTTCCTCGGAAAATACGGTGGTTGGCTTAAGCTCGTGCTCATACACGACATTGCCTTCCGTGTCTGTAATTTTACGGATCAGGAAAGCGTCCGTAAACACGCCCTTGTTCGGAATCGAGCTGTACGCATTCGTCATTTCCTCGACGGAGACGCCTCGCGCCATCCCGCCGATTACGCCGGTCTGGGCGCTGTAGTCGCTTTTCTCGATCGACGTGATGCCGAGCTTTTTGGCGAAATCCCAAGCATTGTTAATGCCCACCACGTCGAGAAACAGCTTGATCGCCGGAATGTTGTACGACTGATTAAACGCATGACGGGCGGTAACGAGCCCGTGAAAATCGTTATCCCAGTTTTCCGGCAGGTGGAACCCTTTCGAATAGTCTTTCAAAATAACCGGAACGTCGTCGATGATCGATGCCGGGGCAATCGCGCCTTTCTCGATCGAAGGCAGGTAAGCGGCGATCGGTTTCATCGTAGAGCCGGGCTGACGCGTCATCTGGGTAGCCAGATTCATTTGCTCCTTGTAGAAATCGCGTCCTTCTATCATTCCGAGTATCGCGCCCGTTTTGTTGTCCAGAGCGACGGCGGCGATCTGCTCGATCCCTTTTTCCGGATCGTCCGGCGTAAAGTTGTTTTTGTTCTCGGATATGGCGTGCATCTGATCGTACAGCGGCTTATCGATCGTCGTGTAGATGTGATAGCCTTTGCGCAGCAAATCTTCGCGTGACTGCTTGACCGCCTCCGCGTAAGCTTCTTGCCCTTGCTTCGTATCTTTTTTTAACTCCGGATTCGCCAGCGCCGCGAGTATTTCCGACGATTGCCGTTCTACCTCGAGCATCAAATACGGGTATGTATTGTACGCTTTCGGCTCCGGCTGGGCGAGAGAGCCTTTAATATCGAAGGCAAGCGCTTCGTCGTACTGGGCCTGGGTAATGACGCTTTCCTCAAGCATTCGCTTCAGCACGAGCTTCGTACGCTCAATCGCGTAGCCGAGCCCTTTCTCGTCGAGCTCTCCGCGGCTTGTAAACGCCGAATATTTCGACGGCAGCTGCGGCAGTCCCGCCAGATAAGCCGCTTGCGGGATGTTCAGCTGATTCAGGTCGTCAATGTTGAAAATGCCTTTGGCGGCCGCCTTGATCCCGTACAGATTGTAGCCGGACGAGCCGTTGCCGTACGGTATTTTATTCAGGTACGCCAGCAAAATCTGGTCCTTGGAGAGCAGGCGCTCCAGCCGGAGGGCAAGCAGTATTTCTTTCGCTTTCCGGTTGTCGTTGCGATCCAACGTCAAAAAGACGCGTCGCGCCACTTGCTGGGTAATGGTGCTGCCGCCGGTTTGGACATCCGCATTGGTCAGCTTCTGGGTTACGGCCCGTGTAAAACCTTTCAGGTTAATTCCGTAATGTTCGTTGAATTCGTGGTCCTCGATAGCGAGTACGGCATTCCTCACCAGATCGGGGAGATCCTGAATCGTGATCGGTCTGCGGTCTTCCTCGGAGCGCAACTGGCCGATCGGGGTATCGTCTCCGAAATAGACGAAGCCGGTAATGGCATCTTCGCTAATTTTTTCCAAAATTTCGCTTTGCGACCGGACGGGGTCGTCCTTCACGAGCGCGCTGACGTAACCGAAAGCAGCGCCTGCGACCAGAAAGCCGGTGACGATTCCGGTAATAAACAGCCATTTGAGTGTTCCCAGGAAAATGCGTCCCGCCGTTCGCCATCCGTTCTTCCGGCCTACGGCGGGTTTATTGGATAAGTCCTTGGCCATTCTTCTATCCTCCTTAGGCATAACGGTGTTATTATACCACAATTTTTCTGGTTTGACTTTCGTCTTGACGGTGTGATATAACTGTTAAAACAATCACATTACGGTCAAAGCGAAGAGGGACAACGCCTGGGACCTTAGGGCCCAGGGCAAGTAAGCGAAAGGAACGAACGCATAACAGAGAACCGGCGGTTGGTGCGAGCCGGGATGCGTCCTTAGCCGAAGTACGGTCCGGAGCTGCGGAAGGGAAAGCCTTGTTCAGGCCTAGCTTTCGCCGGGGTCATCCCGTTATTTTGCCAAAGTGAAAGCGGCTCTCCGGGTACGTATAGTATTCGGATCGGCTTGCTTTAATTAGGGTGGTACCGCGGGTGAAGTCTTCTCGTCCCTTTTCAGGGGATGGGAGGGCTTTTTTGCTTTTCGTTTTGGACCGAAATGACCGGAGTTAACAGGAGGGCGTTGGCGAATGGAACATTGGAATCAGCTAAATGAGGAACAGCGCAAGGAAGCGCAGCGGCAGTTTGGCCTAATCAGCCGGGGCGTGGTGGAGATTATACCGGAAGACGGCTTGAAGGATAGCATCGCCAGATCGATTCTCACCGCCGTCCCGCTGAAGGTCAAACTGGGGATGGACCCTTCCGCGCCGGATTTGCACGTCGGGCATACGGTCGTCCTGCGCAAGCTTCGCCAGTTCCAGGAGCTGGGCCATGAAGTGCAGCTCATCATTGGCGACTTCACGGGGCGAATCGGCGATCCGACCGGCAAGTCGGAGACGCGCAAGCAGCTGTCCGAGGAAGATGTAAAGCGGAATGCAGAGACGTACCAGAAGCAAATTTACAAGCTGCTGGACCCGCAAAAAACGACGGTATACTACAATTCGGCGTGGCTCGGCAAGCTTCATTTCGCGGATGTCGTCCAGCTTGCGGCGAAGGTGACGGTCGCCCGCATTTTGGAGCGCGACGATTTTACGAAGCGGTACACGAGCGGCCAGCCGATCGGCGTGCACGAATTTTTTTATCCGCTGATGCAAGGCTACGACTCGGTAGAATTGGAGAGCGACGTCGAGCTTGGAGGGACGGACCAGAAGTTCAACGTGCTTATGGGCCGTACGCTGCAAAAGGAATATGGCAAAAGGCAGCAGTCGACGATTATACTGCCGCTGATCGAAGGACTCGACGGCGTGCACAAGATGAGCAAAAGTCTCGGCAACTATATCGGCATCGACGAGGAGCCGAACGCGGTATACGGAAAAGCGATGTCGATTCCGGACGAGCTGATGGGGAAATATTACAATCTGGCGACGGATGTGCCGAAGGAAGAGCTTGACGTCATGCTGGCAAGACTCGCAGACGGCAGCGTGCATCCGCGCGACGCCAAAATGCGGCTTGCTTACACACTCGTGCGAATGTATCACGGGGAAGCGGCGGCAGAAGCGGCACAGCAGCATTTCGTCACGGTCTTTCAGCAGCGAGCGCTGCCGGACGAAATCGGGCTGGCGGAGCTTCCGGCGTCGCAACTGACGGACGGTAAGATGCGCCCGGTGCAGCTGCTTGTAAATCTCGGGCTGCAGCAATCGAACGGCGAAGCGAAGCGGAGCGTCGTACAGGGAGCGGTGAAGCTGAACGAGCGGAAGCTGCTTGATCCGAATGAGGAAGTGACCGTAACGGACGGCGATGTTGTGCAGATCGGCAAGCGGGTATTCGTCAAAATCAAACTGGTGTAGCCGCACAAAAAAATCCCCCAAGTAAAAGCTTGGGGGATTTGCTGTATACGATTAGCGGCTGTAAAACTCGACGATTTGTTTTTCGTCGATTTCTTGTGCCAGCTCCGAACGCTCAGGCAGACGGATGAACTTGCCTTCCATCGAGGAGTCCGCAAACTCCAGGTAGTTCGGCAGGAAGTTGCGGTTAGCCAAAGCTTCCTTGATCGAGGACAGGGCGCGGCTTCTTTCACGAAGGCCGATTACGTCGCCAGTGCTTACCGTGTAGGAAGGCACGTCCACTTTTTTGCCGTTGACCGTTACATGTCCGTGAGCTACGAGCTGACGGGCGCCTGCACGGGAGTTAGCCAGACCGAGACGATACACGAGGTTGTCCAGACGGCTTTCGAGCAGGATCATGAAGTTTTCGCCGGCGATCCCTTGCATGTTGGAAGCTTTGTCGAACAGGTTGCGGAATTGCTTCTCGCCCAGACCGTACATATGGCGAAGCTTTTGTTTTTCTTGCAGCTGGATGCCGTATCCGCTCAGCTTTTTGCGTTGTCCCGGACCGTGTTGTCCCGGAGGAAATGCACGTTTCAATTCTTTGCCTGTACCGCTGAGCGAAATGCCGAGACGGCGGCTCAGTTTAAATTTAGGACCTGTATAGCGTGCCATGTATGAGTTGCTCCTTTGCACCGATAGTGTTTTGTTTTCGAAAGGGTAGCGGCGGAATAGGGGAGACGTTCCGACGCGGTAAAGCGCTGTGAAACGGGCCTTAGGGCCTGATCGTTTCCCGCCAGACAGTTCAGCCGCTGGTCAGCGGTTGCGTTTACCGTGAGGGTCGCATCGTGCGTCGCCAATCTAACAAACACCTTTTTCCACTCGACTTCTAATTTTATAAGATGAACATAGGCATTGTCAAGCGACAATAAGGCCTGTTTGGTTTGTTTGCACCGCCTGCATACGAGTTGCCAGTCTCCTTCGGCAATCTCGGTATGGAGAGGCATGCGTTCAGGAAACTTGATTGAAAATTTAATGCAGCAGGAAGCGCGATTTAGTATGATAAAGATACTGACGAATTATGTAAAGGGGCTCGCTATGAAAGAAATGCCTCCCAAGGATCGGCTTGCAGCTAGATTAATGGAAGTATTCCAACAGTTTATAGTAGAAATAGAGAAGCGTTTACCCCGAGAAGCGGATGTGTTTGCGCTGGCCGATACGGAAGCCTGCTACTTGACCCATCATACAGCCGGCGGCTCGCCGGTTTCGTGTCGGATTGGAGCTTATTTGTTTGAAAACGGAAGGCTCGCAGAGGCGATTGCCGCCGCAGGGAGCAGCGGAGCGGCGTTTGCCGTCCCAGTCCACTTGCCGATCACGGGTCCGCAGGACCCATCCTATACACTCGCCGTATGTCCCATTCCGGGCGGAGGCGGAGAATTGGTCGCCTATCTGCTGCGTATAACGGATGCTTCGGTATCCGAGGAGGAGCTTGCCTTGTCGCTGGGTTTAGCCGGCACCGCCTTCGGCGCCCTGCTGAAAGCGCAAGAAGCCGAGGAGCAGATCCGCTCGTTTCAAAGCCGGATCGATACGCACAGGCTGCGGGCGGAGCGAAAGCAGCTGTTGTACGAGCTCGGGATGCAGATCCAGTCGCGGACCGATTCCGACAATGTGCTTCGGGCGCTGATGCGAACGCTGGAGAAGCTGACTCCGGGACGCAAATATGACATTTATTTATCCCACGAAAAAGTTTGCACGATCCCGTCCGTGAAACCGCTGCAGTTTCAGCAGCGCGAGGACGACAGCAGATTCCGGGCATTTACGGAGTCCGTTCCGGTCGTTGGCCGGGGCGAATCGGGCAAGCCGGAGGAGGCCGCTTTTCCGCTGCGGGGAAAGCAGAGCGTGTACGGGGTGCTGCTGATGGAAATAGCGGACGGAAAAACGCCGGAACTGGAGACGATGCGCGAAGTGGCGATGTTGTCCGATACGGCGGGTTGCGCGCTGGAGAACGCCGCCTTGTACGAGCAATCGAATCGCCTCGTGAGCGAGCTGCGGCTCATTAACGAGATGTCGAAGCGGCTCAACCAGTCGCTCAAGCTGCAAGATATTTTTCATCTCGTCTCGACCGAGCTCAGCACGATGTTCGAAGCGGAATTTACATGCATCCTCGAATTGGACAAGCAGCGGGGGGATCTGGTTGTACGGGCCGGAGAGCCGAATACGTTTCTGGAGCGGCGTTATCCGGTGGACAGCGGATTTGCGGGGCGCATTTTGGAGACGAGGGAGACGCTGATCATCTCGGATTACGACTCGGAGAGCGGGATGAAGTCGGATTGGATGGATGCGACGTTCTCCCGCTCCATGCTCGCCTGTCCCATCCTGGTGGAGGGCGCCGCGGCCGGCGTCATTATGATCGGCCACCGGCAAGCCGACTATTTCTCCTACGAAAACTACAAGCTGCTACAGACGCTGTCGGGTCATATCGGTCTGGCCGTATCCAATGCCAGTCTCCACGCCGAAGTTCGCAAAATGATGCAAACCGACCGGCTGACCGGGCTGCTCGCGCGGCATTATCTCGACGATCAAATCGGTCAAATGCAGAAAAAAGATTATTGCGGCTCGCTGATCGTCGTCGATATCGACGATTTTAAAAAGGTAAACGATACGTTTGGCCACCAGATCGGCGACCAGGTGCTGACGCAGGTCAGCTCGATTATTCGGACGAGCATTCGGGAAGGCGACATCGCTTCGCGATGGGGAGGCGAGGAGCTTGCGGTTTATTTGACGCAGGCGACGGGAAAGCAGGCGATGGTCGTGGCGGAGCGGATTCGCGCCCGCGTCCAGGCCGAAACGTTTCCGAAAGTTTCCGTATCGTGCGGCGTGTCGGACTGGAGCTTCGAGGACGAAAAAATCAGTGTGGAATCGCTCTTTTATCGGGCGGATATGGCGCTTTATCGGGCCAAGCATTCCGGCAAAAACCGGATAAGCGCCGATTAGGCGCCTTTTATACAAATTCCCCCGAAAGTGACGTGAGCCTCTGTAGCTTAATCCTAATACTTTCGGGGGAGCCCCCTGCTTCGAAGCTTTGGCTCCACTTTGTGGGGCTCTTTTGCGCATAACAATCTTTTCCGGGGAAACGATAACCGTAAGACGGTCATCACGATAGCTGAGGAGAGATCATATGCCCATCAACCGAAATCGCAACCGGTTTCGGCGTTTCGCATTCGCTGCGGCCGCAGTGTTTCTGTGCGCGGCGCTGCTGGCGGCATGCTCGCAAGAGGGGATAAATGCCAATCCCGACGATTTGCTGAAGCAGACGATATCCGGGCTTTCCGGCACGGACGATTTTCAATTCGAAGGAACGACGCGTATAGCGGTCGGCAGTCTCCCGATGCAGGCCGGCTCTTCCTTTAAGGGCTCCGTTGCGGGCCATAACCGGCTTGTCATGTCTTTCGACGGCGACGCGGGCGGAGGAGGGACCGCCGTAATCGAATCGATTCGGGCGCGGCAGAGCGGGGGCAGCGAAACCGTCGTTTTTGACCGGAAGGAGAAGCTGTGGACGCTCCAGGATCACGATTCCGAGGGAAGCGCGGCGATGCTGCTGCCCTGGAGTCCGCTCTACAAGCTGGAGCAGCTTAACACGATGGATAAAAAGGTAGAGAGCGGACGAGACTCGACGCGTATGACCGTCCTGACCGTCACGCCGGATGCGGCGGCCATCACGAACACGATCAAAGCGGAGCTTTCACGGCAGGCGGAGGGCGTTTCAACGGACAAACAGCTCGCCGATCTTCGCGCTAAGTTCGGACTGACCGACCGGGAGGCCGAGCGGATGCGCAGCGAACTCGATCAAACCGTACGGAAAACGAAGAGCTCGATCGAGGAGGCAGGCAGCTCGATGCAGGCAAGCTCGGTGTACCGCATATGGGTAGACCGGACGAGCCGACTGCCTAGGCGCATGCAGGTTGAGACGGAAATGAATTATAGGTCGGGCGGGCAGCCGAAGCAGGAAAAAACGCATATTGACTATACGTTTACGAGCTATGAGAACCGTCCGGTTGCCAAGTAACTTATCCATGATACAATAGGAGTGTTATACATAGTCCAAGCGGGCGCGGGCGGCGCGATCCCGGGACCATGGACAGCAGGAACAGGGGGCAGCTGGGGAGGGCGCTATAGGTTGAACAATATGCTGCATCGGTTGAAGCTCAGCATCCCGCTGGCATTGTTTGCCGCCGTGGCTTATTTTGTGCTGTTTACGAAGTCGGGACAGGAGCTGCGCCACGGCGATGTGGAGCAGCTTGCGGATGTGCTGCATTCGTTCGGCATTTTTGCGGTTTTGGCAGGGATGCTGGCCATTTTTTTTCAAACATGGTTTCCGTTCATTCCGTTCGTGCTCATAGCGGGGGCCAATGCGTATGTGTTCGGCTTGTCCGGCGGCTTTGCGATTAATTACGGCGTGTCCTGCGCCGCGGCCGCATCCGCCTTTTTTATTGCAAGGTATGTGGCGCACGATTTCGTGGAATCGAAGCTGGAGAAATATGAAACGGTCCGGACGTTTAACCGCAAGCTGGAGCAGCATGGCTTTATGTACACGCTGCTTGGCCGGCTCATTCCGGTCATCCCTTCATCGCTTATTAATTTGGCCGCAGGCGTATCGAAAATGAGATTTCGCTCGTTTTTCATTGCGACCGTTATCGGCAAATTGCCGATCGTCCTGCTGGAAACGTTCATCGGGCACGATCTGATCCGGTTCAAGGAACATAAGGGCAGGCTTATGATCGTGCTGCTGTTGTTCGCCGCGCTGCTGCTCATCGGACATTGGATGAAGTCGAGGTGGGAACAGGCGCGCGACAACTCGAATCCCAAATAAAGGAGCTGCATTGCAGATGAGAGATCCAAGACTGAAAACGCTCGCCGCGAATCTGGTCGGCTATTCCATCGACGTACAGCCGGGTGAAAACGTACTGATCGAGATGATTGGCTCGGAGAGGGAGATTGTCAGTTGCCTCGTCGAGGAAGTGTACGCGAGAGGCGGGCATCCCTATGTGATCTATGAAGACCGTGCCGTGCTAAGCTCGCTGCTTCAATCGATTACGAAGGAGCAGCTCGAGGTGTGGGCGGAGATGGATCTGGCGCGGATGAAGCAGATGGACTGCTATATCGGGGTTCGCTCCGGCGATAACGCCAATGAATTGGCCGATGTGCCTGCCGATAAGCACGATATGTATAAAAGCATTTACTATAGACCGATTCATCTGGAGAGAAGGGTAAAGAAGACGAAGTGGGTCGTCCTCCGTTATCCGAATCCGTCGATGGCGCAATCGGCCAATATGAGCACCCGCGCCTTCGAAAACTTCTACTTCGACGTATGCAATCTCGATTACCGGAACATGGACGAAGCGATGAATCCGCTCGCCGAGCTGATGCGGCGCACCGACAAAGTACGGATTACAGGTCCCGGCACCGATCTGTCGTTCTCGATCAGAGGCATCGGCGCCAAAAAATGCGCCGGGCTCCGCAACATCCCCGACGGTGAAGTATACTCGTGTCCGGTGAAGGATTCGGTGAACGGCGTTATTTCGTACAATACACCAAGCGTCAATTCGGGCATTACGTTCGAGAACATCCGCTTCCGGTTCGAAAACGGCAAAATCGTCGAGGCGACGGCAAACGATTCGAAGCGGCTGAACGCCATTCTCGACACGGACGAAGGAGCCCGATATATCGGAGAGTTCAGTCTCGGCTTTAACCCGCATATTCTGCATCCGATGAAGGACACGCTGTTCGACGAAAAAATCGACGGCAGCCTGCATTTCACGCCGGGGCAAGCTTACGAGGACTGCGACAACGGCAACCGCTCGTCGGTTCACTGGGACCTCGTGCTGATCCAGCGTCCGGAATACGGCGGCGGGGAAGTGTATTTCGACGATGTGCTGATTCGCAAGGACGGGCGCTTCGTTATTCCGGAGCTGGCGGGGCTTAATCCGGAGCGGCTGAAATAGGAACTAATGCACCGAATATTTCGGGTAAAATGATCGTTGCACGAATACATGTTCCACGATAAGATAGTAATATATTCCGAAGCCGGACTTAGCGCCGCTTCAATCTATGGAGGGATTGTGTCATGTCTAGCGCTACTAACGCGGCAATTGTAGAAGTTTCGCAAACGGCCAACAAATTCAGATCTTCCATCGTTCTCCAATACGAGAACAAGTTCATCGACGTCAAGAGCATTCTCGGCCTGTTTACGACACTGCTCGATACGGGCACATACGACTTGCACGTTCACGGTCCCGATGCAGACGAAGCGACCAAAGCGATGGTCGAAGTGTTCAAGAAGCACGAGCTGCATGTAAACGTAGTAAGCGAGTAAGCCGATTCGTCTCGGAAGCGACTGTTCCGAACGTTAAGAAGACTGCCGCCGGACTTGCGAACCGCACCGCCGCTGTTAGATCGGTCTAACAACGGCGGGCGGGACGCGTCCGAGGCAGTCTTTTCCAATTAAGTACGCACGAGTTGTACGGCTTGCTCCACCGGCACGAACGTATAACCGAGGTCATTCGCTACGGCCGGGTGCGTGACAGCGCCGTGAAGCGTGTTAACGCCGCTCTGCAGCGCGATATTGTGCGAGAGAGCCTGGATGCCGTACTTGGCGAGATCGAGCGCGTAAGGCAGCGTAGCGTTCGTCAGCGCCATCGTAGAGGTGCGCGGCACGGCTCCCGGCATATTCGCCACTGCATAATGGACGACGCCGAATTTCTCGTAGGTCGGATTATCGTGGGTCGTCAGCCGGTCGACGGTTTCGAAGATGCCGCCTTGATCGATGGCGACGTCGATCAGGACCGAGCCCGGCGTCATCGCCCGAACGGCGCTTTCCGTCACGAGCTTCGGCGCTTTGGCGCCGGGGATGAGCACCGCTCCGATGACCAGATCCGATTCGGCTACCGCTTCGGCGATATGAAGCGGATTAGACATCAGCGTATGAATTTGCGTACCGAAAATATCGTCAAGCTGCCGCAGCCGTTCCGCGCTCATGTCGATAATCGTTACGTCCGCTCCGAGTCCGACGGCGATTTTGGCCGCATTCGTACCGACAACACCGCCGCCGATAATCGTCACTTTGCCGCGTTTCACGCCGGGGACGCCGCCGAGCAGGATGCCTTTGCCGCCCTTCGGGCGCTCCAGGAACTGCGCTCCGATCTGCGCCGCCATACGTCCGGCCACTTCGCTCATCGGAGTGAGCAGCGGCAGCGTCCGGTTCACCTGCACGGTCTCGTAGGCGATCGAGGTGACGCCGTTTGTTGTTAACGCTTTCGCCAGCTCCGGCTCTGCCGCCAGATGCAGGTAAGTAAACAAGATCAGATCTGGACGGAAATAACGGTATTCTTCGGCCAAAGGCTCCTTCACCTTCATGACCATATCCGCTTCCCAGACGTCCGCCGCCCCCGGGCAAACGACTGCCCCCGCCGCTATATAATCGTCGTCGCGGAATCCGCTGCCTTCGCCCGCCTTGGTTTCGATCCGCACTTCGTGACCCGCTTTCGTTAATGCCATTACACCGGCGGGCGTAAGAGCTACGCGGTTTTCGTTATTTTTAATTTCCTTCGGTACTCCGACTCTCATCTCGATCAGCTCCCACGCACGTTTTCGTTACAAGTATACGTGCGAACGAGCCGTACCGCTTCGTCCCGCAGCGAGAAAAAGAGGGCCGCTTGTTGTGAAAAATCACAAAGGCTCGCCGTCGCTCCATTTATCCGTTTTCATATCGAGAAACAAAGTCATCCGCTGGTCGACATTCGCCAGGTCGATCTCGCCGATTTCCGCGATTCGCTTCAGCCGGTAGGACAGTGTATTCGTATGCACGTGAAGGGCGTCCGCCGCTTCCTTGGCATTGCCCCCGCAAACGAGAAACGTCTCGAGCGTCTCCAGCAGATTCGATTGATGCTCGCGATCGTACGCCCTTAGCCGCTTGAGCGACGGGTTTTCGTACTTATGCAGCTTTTTTTGCTCCAGAAAATAAGGCAGGTAGCGGTAGTACCCAAGCTCGTGATAATGGACGATGGCCCCGGTTTCGGCCGGGAACAAAGCCTGAATTTGCAGGACGGTGAGCGCTTCCTTGTAGCTTTGCTCGACCGAGGTGATATCCTCGTAGACGGCGCCGATCCCTTTGGCGGGAGGCAGGCAGCCGGTGCGGTCCTGTATCTGCTGGCAGAACGAAGCCGCGAAGTCCGCGGCGCTGGCCGCAAGCTTGAGCGAATTCGCGTCGGTTACGAGCACAATGAGCTGATTGCCGGAGATGACAGACAGCACGGGGCGGACCCGCTGCGTCGTCGTAATCATGTAGTGGACGATCTGTTGAAGCTTCTCGTTCATTTCGGATACAAAATGGATAATAACGACGCAAAACGTGTCCGGCAGGACGATGCCGAGCGTTCGTGCTTTCGCCTTCGTTTGCGCTGCGGTTTGATGATGGCCGGTAAGCAGCTCCCAGAACAAGTCGCGGCGTTCCTCGTCTTCTTTGCGCCGCTGCGTTTGCAGGCGCAGCAGCTTGATTTTGGCAGCGGCGGCCGCCAGCTTGAGCTGCTTCAGCGCTTCACGGTCAAGCGGGCGATGTACCTCCAGCGCCCATATATAACCAAGCACCTGGCGATCCTTGCGGATCGATACGGCTACGCGGTCGCCCAGGCCGACGTCGTGTATCGACTTTACCCGAACGGGCTCGTCCGTTTCCATCAGCTTCGGGATGACTCCGTCCTTCCATAAACTTCCTATTACACTTTCCGGTACGCGCCTGCCGATAATCGTGGCGATCCGGGCCGGGTCGGTTTGCAAATCGTGCTTGCTATAAGCGAGCAAACGATGGTTCGCGTCTTCGATCGTGACCGGCGCCTGCAGCACTTCGCCGATCGCGTCGGCCAAAGCTTCCAGATGATCGAAGCTTCGGTTAAAAGGATTCGTTTCCGCGTTCATCCGCGCGCTCCTCACTGATTCATGGTTACGTTCTTATTGTATAGACTCGCACGTACGGATTCAATTGCAAAAATCGCCGTCCGAACGACCATATCGCTTGTGTAATCGTCCAATATCGTCTATCATATGCATATAGAGATGGATGAGCTTTGGGCAAAGGGGGATATGGTATGTCTTCATCTGACGTCATGGTCGGTTTGCATCAGAAAGCGTTGACGCTTCTTCAGGAAGATGCGGACAACATCGAGAAGCTGATTCAAATTCAGATGGAATCGTTAACGAATCGCAGATGCCCTCTTTATGAAGAGGTATTGGATACGCAAATGTACGGGCTGTCCCGTGAAATCGACTTCGCCGTCCGCGCGGGGCTGATTACGGAGGACGCCGGCAAAAACATATTAAGCGAGCTGGAGCGCAAGCTCGCCCAGCTGTACGAGGCTTTGGCCAAAAGTCGAAACGAGTAGCTCCTTGCCGAGCGCTCGTTTTTTTTTGCATGTTTATCGGAATATACGAAAAAAACCGAAGCGTATTGCTCCGGTTTTGTGCAAGATGGGCGGACTGTTCGCTAGACGAGGAAGAAAGCGATCCCGAGAATGATGTACACGACGAGCAGCAGAACGCCTTCATACCAATTCGTCGAGCCGTCCTGCGAGATCGATTTGGCGATCACGGCCGACACGGCGATAGCGGCAAGCTCGTACGTCGTGAACACGATATCCATCGTTTGTCCCATAAAAAAGCTGATGATGACGAGCACGGGGGCGACGAACAAAGCAATTTGCAGACTGCTGCCGATGGCGATTTCGACGGCGGCGCCGATTTTGTTTTTCATCGCCAGGAATACAGCGGCGCTATGTTCGGCCGCATTGCCGATGATGGCGATCAGGAACGCACCGACGAACAGTTCGGTCAAGCCGAACTTATGCGTAAATTCCTCCAGAGTGCCTACCAGCCATTCGCTGATAAAAGCGACCATGACGGTGGCGAGCAGCAAATAGAGGATCGATTTGCCTTTGCTCCAGGCAATCTCGTGCTCCTCTTCGTCTCCCGCTTCATCGCGAAGCTCATCCTTATGGGTGACCATCGAGAATAACAGCCAGAGCGCATACGCGATAACGAGAATAACGGCCACGATGAGGCTGAGCGTATTCGTTTCCTTCGTCGTAAAGCTTTTGGCGAACAACGCCGGAATAAACAAGGCGACGACAGCGAGCAGCATCATCGACGCATTGTAGCCGGCCAGTTTAACATTAAAGTTCTGCACCTTAAACTTCAAGCCGCCGATCAGCACACTCAGGCCGAGAACGAGCAGCATATTGCCGATAATCGAACCGGTAATGCTCGCCTTGACCATGTCGTGCAAGCCGTCCTTGACCAGGAAGATGGCAATGATCAGCTCCGCAGCGTTGCCGAATGTAGCGTTCAGAAACCCGCCGAGCCGCTGGCCCGCATAGTGAGCCACGCTTTCGGTCGCCTTGCCCATGAAACCCGCAGCGAAAATAACGGCGATGCAGCAGAGCGCGAATTGAAGCGTGCTGGACATCCCGCTGTAGTGGGCGATGGCGCTGAACGCGAAACTGGCGATCAAAATCGTATAAAACAACTTCTGCTTCATGGGTTCACACGCTCCCTCCGATGTACTCATTGTTCCTGTTCGTTCCAAATCCTATTCTACTATATAGGAAAAGTTTACAATTGCAAAGTAGAAATGAACGGTGTGTGAACGCCCGGTGGCGCGGTTGCGAAGCGGTGGCCGGACAAGGTACAATGGAAATATTCGCATACAAGGAGTGAGGCAAATGTCAGCCGAGAATCAAACGGGAATGATCCGCATTTCCGATGACGTTGTAGCTACGATCGCCGGACTGGCCGCACTGGAAACGCCTGGCGTGGCAGCGATGTCCGGCGGAATATCCGAAGGGCTTGCCAAACGGCTCAGCGGAAAAAACGTGCAAAAGGGCGTATCCGTCGAAGTCGGGCAGTTGGAAGCGGCTATCGATCTTCGCGTCATCGTCCATTTCGGTTCGAAAATTCAGGATGTATGCCGCGAGCTGCAGGCAAACGTGAAAGAAGCCGTAGAAAATATGACCGGACTCCATGTAGTCGAGGTTAATGTAAAAGTCGAGGGCGTCGCTTTCAAGGAAGAGGAAGCGGAAGACAAGGATGCTGCGGTTCGAATCAAATAGCGATGGATAACAAACGGCGGCGCCCCTTAGGGCGCCGCCATTTTGTTCCCGGCTACATGCCGTCAAACGTCCTGCCCCTTTTCCAGAGCTGGTTCCGGTAATAGTGATAAGACGGCAGGAAGGAGAGAACGAGGATGCCGATAATTTTCAGAAGCAGCATGGAACTTCCTCCCCTTGGCGGTGTATAACCAGATTACCACATTTTACCTGAACAGGACAGGTCGCCTTAGAGCAGCAGCTGCATGAAATGAACGTCCTGCCAGGCGTCAAATTTGTAGCCGACTTCGCGGAACACGCCGGCCGGCGCAAAGCCGAATTTCTCGTGCAGCCGGATACTGATCTCATTGCCTCCTGTAATGGCCGCGATAATAACATGAAAATTGCGTTCCCGCGCCACCCCGATCATATGGCTCATCAGCCGCGTGCCGATACCGGCGCCGCGAAAACGGCGGTCCAAATAAATCGAAATTTCGACCGTACGGTCATACGCCGGCTTGGAACGGAAGGGAGTCAGACAGCAATAACCGGCTACTTGTCCGTTTAGCTCGGCGACAAGAATCGGGAACGGATCGCCGAACTGTTCGAACCAGACGGCGCGTTCGGTTAACGTTTGCGGAACCAGATCGAAGGTGGCGACGGAATGGAGGACGGATTCGTTGTAAATGTCCAGAAGGAACGAGAGGTCTTCCCGAACCGCTCCGCGAATATGCGCTTCCATAGCATAACCTCCTCTATCTGGATGTGCGTTGTTGTTTGCGTTCCTTCGGTTCCTTGTCTACGCGGGTGCTTTCCCTGGATATGCTGAGCAGGATGCCGATGCTGCACATCGTAATAAGCAGGGAGGAGCCGCCGTAGCTGATGAACGGAAGCGTAACCCCGGTCATTGGAATCGTATTCGTGACCCCGCCCATATTGATCAGCGCCTGGATGCCGATCAGGCCGATGATGCCGGTGCCGGCCAGGCTGCCGAAGGCGTCGGGACAGCGCAGCGATACGATGATGCCGCGCCACAGAAAGAGCATGTAGCCGAACAAAAACAATAAAGTTCCAAGAAATCCGAGTTCTTCGCCGATGATGGCGAAAATAAAGTCATTGTGCGCTTCCGGCAAGTAGTGCATTTTTTGAATGCTTTTGCCGAACCCGGCTCCGGTCACTTCTCCGTGTCCGAAGGCGTACAGCGACTGTACGATCTGATAGCATGTCCCTTGCGGGTCGGAGTTCGGGTTCAAATAGCAGGCGATCCGGTCCATCCGATAGCCTGCTGTGCTCGAAGTCAGCAGGTACAGGGCCAGCACGCATCCGGAGATGAGGCCGATCAAACCTACGGCGAGAAAAATATGCTTCAGGTTGGCGCCGCCGACGACGATGACGAGCGAGGCCGCCAGCACGAGGATCATCGTCGAGCCGAAGTCCGGCTGGAGCATGATGAGTCCGGCCACGATCCCGACGATAATAACCGTCGGCAGCAGCCCTTTTTTCAGATCGCGGAACCGCTCGCCCTTCTTGCTGATCAGCAGCGCCAAATACAAGATAACGCCTACCTTGGCAAATTCCGAGGGCTGCATGTTAAACGGGCCCAGGCTGAACCAGCTTCGCGCCCCGTTTGCCTCAAAGCCGAAAAAAGGAACGAGCGCCAGCAGCACAATAATGGCGATAAAACCCGGCCGCAGCAGCGGCTTCAGCTTGGCGACCGGAATGTTCATAAGAAAAAACATGCCAACCGTGCCGACAGCGGCAAAGATGGCTTGTTTCTTCACAAAATATAGAGGATCGTTGCCGAACTTTTCCCTAGCAAGCGCCGTTACGGAGCTGGCGCTGAACACCATGACAAGCCCGAATCCGACAAGCAGGAACGTCAGCAGCAGCAGCATGAAATCCGGTGTACCCCTGCGGGTTTCGTTCATAACGATTCCGCCTTCACGATTATTCGCTCAGTTGTTTCTTCAGCTCGGCCAGCTTCTGATTGGCAATTTTGAGCACTTGATCCGGAATCGGCGATTCGTAATCAAGGCCGTGCGGGAACGTACCTCTGCCGATATAAGCTTCCTCCAGCGCCAAGATGGCGTACGGGGATTCAAGCTTGCCTTCCACGGCCCGGGAATTGAAGCGAAGGAAATATTCGGCGTTCGTCGGTTTATTTTCAATCTTCAAATCGTATGTAGCGCGGTAATATTCCCATTGCCAGCGAACGAAGCCAAGCTTGCTCGATACGCTGTCCAAATGAGCCAAATCGCTCTTTAAGCCTTTAATTCCTGCATTTTCGATAATCACGATACAACAAACCTCCTGAGCGTTCATAAATAAAGTAAAATCCGGCAGGCGTGCAATCCTTTATTCATGATAGTATGTTTCCCTTGCATGCGCAAGCCTATTAAAAACCGAGATATTAAAATTTGATGGCGATATGCGGCGAGCGCGGGTGAAACGGCATGGCCGATTTGGTACAATATAGGCAGCATGAAATAGAACTGGCAGGAGGAATAAGATGAAGGACCTATCCGCAAAGCTTGGGTTATTGTTCCCGGACATGGTAACATGGCGCCGTCATCTGCACCGCCATCCCGAGCTGTCGTACGAAGAGCGGCATACGTCCGTTTTTGTCGCGGAGCGGCTGAACGAATGGGGCGCTACTGTACGCACGAATGTCGGAGGCTACGGAGTGGAAGGAACGATTCAAGGAAGTTTGCCCGGCCCGGTTGTAGCGCTGAGAGCCGATATGGACGCGCTTCCGATACAAGACGAGAAAAACTGCGAATACGCTTCGACCGTACCCGGCGTGATGCACGCTTGCGGCCACGACGGCCATACGGCGGCTCTGCTGGCGGTTGCCAAGCTGCTCGCCGATCACCGCGAGTCGCTTGCCGGCACCGTCAAGCTGCTGTTTCAGCCGGCGGAAGAGCTCAGCCCTGGAGGGGCCGCTCCGATGATTGCAGACGGAGTGCTGAACGGGGTGGATGCCGTTTATGGCGTTCATCTGTGGACGCCTTTTCCGTCAGGCTCCGTTTATTCCGCGCCCGGTCCGATCATGGCGGCTGCGGACGAGTTTACGATCCGGATCACGGGCAGAGGCGGACACGGCGGTTTGCCGCACGAAACGGTGGACAGCATCGTGGTAGGCGCCCATCTAGTTGTAAACATGCAGTCGATCGTCAGCCGCAGCATCGATCCTACCCAGCCGTGCGTCGTTTCGGTAGGCAAGTTTATCGCCGGAAACGGCTTTAACGTTATCGCCGAAACTTGTTATATAAACGGAACTGTACGTTCGTTCGACGTGACCGTGCGCGACCGCATCGTGGAAAGGCTGCAGCAAATATGCGTGCAAACAGGGGAAATGTTCGGCGCAGACATTCAGCTCGATTACAAGCCAGGTTACCCGCCTGTCATCAACGACGAGGCGGAGACGGAACGGTTTTTCCGTGTCGCCGGCAGCTTGTTCGGAGCGGATAAGACGCGGCGCTCTCCGCTCATCATGGCCGGCGAAGACTTCGCCTACTATTTGAACCGCGTCCCGGGCTGCTTCATGTTCGTCGGAGCGGGCAACAAGGAGGCCGGCATTACGGCGCCCCATCATCATCCGAAATTCGATATCGACGAGTCGTCGATGCTGCAAGCCGCAGTCCTGCTCGCATCCATGGCGCTCGATTATTTGGATGGATACCGGAAGTCGTCAAGCTGAAGCGGTTGGCACATTCTTTCACGTATGTCTTTCATCCACGCGGAAAGCCTATAGATGCATTCGTCATATTACGAACCTTGGGAGGTACGCGCGTCCGATGAAAAAAATAAGCGAAATAATGAGCACCGACTGCGTTACGGTTACGCTTCAGGACAATTTGTACGAAATTGCCCTGAAAATGAAACAGAACGATATCGGCTTTATTCCCGTTGTCGAAGGCAAAAAGCTGATCGGTGTCGTCACCGACCGGGACTTGGTCATTCGCGGTTATGCGGAGAAGCATTCCGGCTCGACGGCGGTCAAGGAGGTTATTTCCAAGGATGTCACGACGATTTCCCCGGACGCTACGATCGACGAAGCCGCTAGGCTAATGGCAAGCCGGAAAATTCGCCGTTTGCCCGTAGTGCAAAGCGGAGAGCTGGTCGGCGTCGTTGCCATTGCCGATCTGGCGATTCGCGAAGTGTTCGTTGACGAAGCGGGACAAGCGCTCAGCGAAATTTCGGAAAACGTCGACCATGGTGCAGCGGCCGTAAGATAATTATACGGACAGAGAGAAAACGAAAACCGGATTCCCAAGAGGGGAATGCCGGTTTTCGTCTGTGTATCCCTATTCCTACTGCCCAGCCTTGCGGAAACCGGCATTTCCGGCTTCCTCTTCCGTGCAGAACATCATTTCGGCCTTCGTCTGCTCGTACGAACCGCTGCCCGGAAGGTGATAAATTTTTTCGTTTTTAGCGTTAATATTGCCTTTGATCTGCGGATTTTTGCAAGCGGCCTCGGACGGCGACGCTTTTCCCGGCTCGCTCTCTTTTCCCCATAATCCTTTTCCTTTATTGCGCGCTTCCCGCTCGACTTGGACGAACGATTTGGCGAACATGACATTCGGCGGAATCGTCATCGTATTCGCATACCCTTCCCGCAGCAGCGTTTCATTGTACATCTCCGCTTCGCCTTCGAGAAATACGTATCGGAGCAGCCGCCCATATTTGTCCGTGTCGCCTGCGTCCGCGAACAGGTAAACCGTTTTGCCGGTCAGCGTTTTTTTGGAATAGTTGCTGGCTTCCTTGCCGTATCGCTCGACGGGGCTGTTCGGCTTGACGGTCTCCGGGGTATTCATGCCGATAAGCCGGACTTTGTCGCCGTTTTTCGTTTCGAACGTATCGCCGTCGACGACCCGCTTCACTTCGGTTTGCGTATACGTTCTGCCCTTCAGTTCAGGATAGCGGTCAAACACCGCTTGCAGCTTGTCGGGTCCGTTTCCAGCACCGGACGCCCCGCCGCAACCGGCGAGCAAAGCGATCAAAAAGATAAGCGTGAGTAACCATTTTGCGCGAATGACTATAACCTCCAAAATAGGATGTTTGGCGACTTCCGACTACTATACTACCTCTTTCCGGACATGCGGTTCAATGCTTTTTCGGCAAACGGGCCCGTTTATTTCCAGCCGTTTTTTTTCATACTAATACAAAGCCGCTTTGTTTTAATGGCAATCATGATAGGTTTGAATCGACAACGGAGGCGATTGGATGCGTTACGATCCCGAACGGCCGCTCATCGTACAGAGCGATTCCGTCCTGCTGCTGGAGGCCGGGCACCCGGAAAGCGAAGAAGCCGGCGGCCGGATCAGCCGGTTCGCCGAGCTTGTAAAAACGCCAGGCCAGCTTCACACGTACCGGATGACGCCGCTTTCGCTGTGGAACGCGGCATCGTCCGGCACGACGGCGGAGCAAATACTGGATATTTTGAGCGAATACGCGAAATTTGACGTGCCGCTGCAAGTGAAGCAGTCGATTGCCCATTATGTCGGCCGTTACGGCCTGATCAAGCTGAAGGCGGCGGGCGGACGGCTTCTGCTCGTTTCCGCGGAGCCGGGACTGCTTGACAAGCTGGCCGGCTACAAATCGTTACAATGTTATTTTGCCGGGGAACCGCGCCCCGATGGTATTGAAGTGCTGCCCGCCTATCGGGGCATGCTCAAGCAGGATTTGATCCGGCTCGGATTTCCGGTACAGGATTTGGCCGGTTACCATCATGGCGAGCTGCTGCCCATCGCGCTTCGCGAGCGGCTGGATACAGGAGAAATGTTCCGTCTTCGCGATTATCAGCAGGCTGCTGCGGATGCCTTTTACAATGGGGAATCGGATCACGGCGGAAGCGGCGTCGTCGTATTGCCGTGCGGAGCCGGTAAAACCGTTGTCGGCATAACGGCGCTGGCCCGGCTGCAATGCGCGGCGCTCATCCTGACGACCAATGTCGCGTCGGTCCGGCAGTGGAAGCGGGAGCTGCTGAGCAAAACCGACCTCGATGCGGCGATGGTAGGCGAATATTGCGGCGACCGGAAGGAGGTGCGGCCGGTTACGATCGCGACTTATCAGATCCTGACGCACCGGCACCGCAAGGAGGACGGCTTTTCGCATATGTCGCTGCTGGGTATGCGGGACTGGGGGCTTATCATTTACGACGAAGTGCATTTGCTGCCCGCGCCCGTCTTCCGCGCCACCGCCGATATTCAGGCCACGCGCCGTCTCGGGTTGACGGCAACGCTCGTTCGCGAGGACGGGCGGGAGGAGGACGTCTTCTCGCTGGTCGGCCCGAAGCTGTACGAAGCGGGGTGGAAGGAGCTGGAGCATAAGGGCTGGGTGGCCAGCGTACTGTGCACGGAAGTCCGCGTGCCGCTCTCCGATCAGGCACGGCACCAATATGCGCTTGCCGAGGCACGGCACAAACACCGGATTGCAGGCGAAAATCCGGACAAGCTCGCGGTGCTCCTCGAGCTGTTGGACAGGCATGAGCAGGAGCCGACGCTTATTATCGGCCAATATTTGGACCAGCTCAGACTCATAGCCGAAACCGTAAGCATCCCGATGATTTCCGGCGAAATGCCTCACGAGGAACGAGACGATTTGTACAAGAAGTTTAATGAAGGCGAAATCCGGACGCTTGTTGTTTCGAAGGTGGCTAATTTTGCGATCGATCTGCCTGATGCGAAAGTCGCCATTCAGGTTTCGGGCAGCTTCGGCTCCCGGCAGGAGGAAGCCCAGCGGCTTGGCCGCATTTTGCGTCCGAAGCGGGACGATAACAAGGCGTACTTTTATTCGCTGGTCAGCGACGATACGAGGGAGCAGGATTTTTCGATCCACAGGCAGATGTTTCTGGTGGAACAGGGCTACCGGTACGACATTCGCCCGGCGGTTATGGAAAAAGGACAGAGGGAGGTGCCGAGGTGAAGCTCGCGGAATTGCTCGAAGGAATGCCGGAGGCGCTGCGCACAGAAATCGGCGATAAGTACGGATGGGACGGCCGCGGCGCCGAGCTTGGGCAGCGTCTTCGTTCGCCGGAGGAGATCGGCAAGCAAAACGCTTCGTTATATGATTTGGAGCGGAGCACGCTTACGCTCCTGCTGAGACGTTTCGGTTGTGCGCCGTTCGATTATGCGAAGCTGGAGAAGGCGGGACAGAAAGAGTTGTCCGGAGCGGCGATCAAGGTCGGTTTGATCCGGCTTAGCCGGAAAGGGATTGTATTTGCTCTTCGGCGTAAGTGGGGAGAGACCGACTACGTGCTGCCCGAGGACACGTTTGCGATCTGGCGCGCTTTGCTGCTGCCCTGTGACGAAAAGGAGCTGCTGTATGCGGGCGGAGATGCTGCGACCGATTCGGAATACCGGCCGGGGATGGCGGCCTATTTACTGTTCGCGCTGTCCTATCTAGCCAAGGAGGACGTAACCATTACGCAAAAAGGCGGGTTGCACAAGCGCCATGCCGGCCGTTTGTCTGCGATCGTTCCGATTCCGGACAGCGAAGCGGCGGCAGAGGCAAACGGCGGCTCGGCGGCTGTTTCGCTGCTGCTCACAGCGGCGCAGCGGCTCGGACTGCTGGAACAAAAAAACGATCGGTTAACCGTCAGCCCTGGTGGGCTAAACGACTGGTTTGCTCGGACGGAAGCAAGGATGAACAGCCGCCTGTACGACGAGTGGAAGCGGTCGTGCGGCTTACTGGAACATACGTGGCTCCAGCATGCGTGTTGTTTGCTGGAACGGCTTCCGGAAGAAAGCTGGATATCGATCGCCTCTGTTTGCGCACAATTAAAAGAAGTCGGTCCGCTGTCTTCCGGCGCTATCGTTACGACAGGGGCAGACGAATCCGGTCATCAAGCCGAACGGCTCAGCAGTACTATTCGTTCTCTTGCGGCTTGGGGGTGGGCCGAAACGGGATGTTCGCCAAGCGGCGAGCGGTTGTTCCGCTGGATCCGAAAGCCCGGGCCGTTTGAGGAGGATATCGACTGCAAACCCGATGCGGGCGCGATGCCGCCTGTTCCTGCCGCGACGCTGTTCGTGCAGCCGGATTTCGAGCTTATTGCGACCCCGGATTGCAAGTACGACGTTCGCTGGGAGCTGGAGATGATCGCCCAGCGGGTCCGGCATGAGCATATTGCGGTTTATCGGATTACGAGGGAATCGATGCTGCGGGCTTTTGACGAAGGAAGGACGGCGGAGCAAACGGTCGCTTTCCTCGAGAAGCATGCGAAGTTCGGCGTACCCGATCACGTCAGGACGTCCATTTTGCAGTGGGGCGATCAGCAATCGCAGCTTCAAATCGAAACGAAAACGGTGCTTACGTTTCGCGATGAACGTACCGCGCAGAACGTTCTTCGGGACGAGCATATCGGGCAATGGCTGGGAGAGGCGCTCGGGCCGGCGGTTTGGGAAGTTCGAGCGGACAAGGCGGAGGAGCTTCGCGCTTATTTGACGAGAAGCGGCTACAGTCCGGGAAGTAAAAAAAGGAATAGCGGGGAAGCAGCTTCACCCCGGACGGCGTGGTCCGGCGATGAGGGAGAAGGGGTTTCGGCCGTCAAGGCGGCAGGAGGCCGGGCTACTGACTATAAAGGGCTTATTTACTCAAAGCCCGCAGTGAAGTATTATGATAGTGAGCGCATCTTTTCTAAAGTGGAGGATGTATATCCCGGCTTGCAGGAAATACCGCCGATGTGGCTCAAAGATTGCAGGACGTACCACCTCTCGACTCGAAAAGAAATCGTTCAGAAGGCGCTCGAATGGAAGGCGCTGCTGAAGCTTCGCACTTCGGGCCGGGATACCGTGCTCATTCCTGTCCGAATGGACGGGACCCGGGACGACTGGGCCGTTACCGGATTCGAGCAAGCAGCCGAGGTGAGGCTGGCTCCGGACGGATGGGAGGAAATGCAGCTCATACTGCCGGGCATCAACGACTGAAGTCCGGCGAAAAGGCATGAAAGGAGGCCGGAAGCGAATGAGCGTAACCGAGGCGCATGCGCTTGATATGACGGGCATCCTCATGCAAGCGTATGAAGTTGGCGAGATGATTAACAGCTCAGCGGAAGTGGCGAACTATATCAAGTGGAAAAACGCCGTGGAACGCGATTCCGAAATTCAGGTCGCCGTGGCGGCATTTGCCAAGGCGAAGATGATGTTTGAGGAATGCGAAAGATTCGGTCACTTTCATCCGGATTACCACGCCGCGTTGGATGTTGTAAATAAAGCTGAGCAAAGGCTCGATTCGTTCGAATCGGTACGGCAGTTTAAAGAGGCGGAAACGCGTCTCGACGATTTGCTGTTTACCGTTTCGAAAACGATCGCGCACTCCGTATCGGATTCGATCAAGGTGCCGAGCAATAACCCGCTGCCGACAAACGGCTGCGGCAGCGGCGGTTGCAGCGGTGGCTGCAGCAGCTGCGGCTGACGAACAGCTTCAGCACAGCTGCAGCTTGAATTCGGGGATGATGGCGCCGACTTCGTCGCCGCTCCAATTCCGCACAGGCGGATGATGGAACGGACGCAAGGAGGCGACTTCGTCCTCCTTCAGCCAATTCAACTGGATAAGCGCTTCCACTACGGTGGGATACAGCGCTCGCTGGGAACCGTCCGTTATTTTGACGGCCAGGGCGGCATTGTCGCTTGCAGAGGTCAGCGCGAACACCCCTTCGGCTCCCATCTTCCCGACGATGCGGCCGCCTGTCGCTTGAATCAGCTGCGTGTCGAAACGGTCGGAGCCGGCGATAAAGCGCGGGTGGCGCCGGATCGAGTCGATAATGGCCGCACAGGCGCGAGCTCGCTCGCCGCCAAGCCGGGAAGGCGATCCGAACGTGGCGAAGGCGTAAGCCAGACGGTCCAGCGGCAAACCGAACACGGGAACGCCGCAGCCGTCGGTGCCGAGCGCGATTTGTTCCTCGCGCATGCCGGCCAGCTCGGCGATCGTTTGCAGCATCGCCCGCTGAACCGGGTGGTCCGGCGCGGTATACCCTTTCGTTGGCACAGCCATTAACCGGGCAAGCGACAGCATCCCGGCATGTTTGCCGGAGCAGTTGTTATGCAGCCTCGAAGGAGCTTCGCCTGTAAGCTTCATGGCGTTTGCCGTAGGTTCGTGAAACGGATAGTGGGGGCCGCAGAGAAGATCGCCTGCGGAAAGCCCCAGCTTGCCGAGAATGGCGGCTGCCGCTTCCACATGCTCCCGCTCGCCGTTATGGGAGGCGCACAAAAGCGCGACCTGCTCCCCGGTCAGTCCGAAGCGCTGCACCGCTCCCGCCTCGATGACAGGAATCGCCTGCAGCGGTTTGGCTGCCGATCTGGCGAACGTCGTATAGCCGGGATCGCCGGCATAAGCGATCACCCGGCCTTTTCCGTCAACAACGGCAATATGTCCGCAATGAATGGATTCCGTTAAAGGTCCGCGCTCTACGCGCACCAGATGTTCCGAAGACATGATGGGAATCACTCCTGATGAAGTAAAGTCGAAAGATCAAGAGAGGAATAAAGACGATGTATCCACAACGCACCGGCCTTATTTTGTGGGTGTCCGATTCAAGGCATACGAAGCAGCTCGAGAAGTTCGGCACCATTCATTACGTTTCGAAGCGAATGCATTATGTCGTCTTGTATGTGAATAGCGATCGCGCGGAAGAGGCGACGAAAGCGATTCAAAAGCTGTCGTTCGTCAAAAAAATCGAACGTTCGTACCGAAATGAAATTCGGACCGAATATAATAGTAATGTTCCTGACAAGGCGAATCTTTACACGTAACCCGTCACCGCGGGCTTATTTATTATAGCAGGCCTCGCCGATTGTGCAACAATCGGCGGGCGATCTTTTCCCTTTCGCACATTTTTTGCAAAATGGGGCAGAATCCATTTGGAAAAATATAAAAGATCGAGTAAAATAAAGTTAACTCCGATGTACATAGGTAAAAGGGCCTGATTCGTTTAGGAAAGGGGTTGGGATTATGAAGGATAAAATTATGGACCGCTGGAGCACTTATGAGCCTTTTTACGTCGTGTTGGGCGATAAAAAAGTAGCAGATATCATTATTACGAATCATGCCCGATCCCGATGGATCGATCGCGTCGAAAGCGAGAAAACCGGCTTCGAGGACATTTGCGCCTTCCTGTGGGACCGGCTCAAAAAAGAGCAGGTTAAGCCTTATTACAAAAATGAAAAAGATGTTTACGTCGTAGAAGAAGATTTGGTCATGGTGGCCGAGTTTTCGATTATAGACAATGAGTTCGATATCGCCGGCAATCCGCTCCACAAAATGATCATCGTTACTTTCCTCGGACGGATGTCCGAAGTTATCGAGCTCCGGGATTTGAAATCATACTATTCATGGCTTCGCCACTCGAGAAGAATGACGCTGATCAAAAACAGCCGGAAACGAAAATGACGGATGGGGCACGGGACAAGCATGCGGGCAAACGCCGCATGCTTTTTTTGCAGGCGCGGCAGCCGGTATGCCATACTGGAGGGAACTTCCAAATTGTTGCAAATGGGCACGAATTTCGGGTACAGTATCTAGTAGAGAGGGGGGACCGGCATGGCGCTTAATTTCCATCAGCTTCATATTTTTTACACCGTAGCCGAGAAAGGAAGCTTCTCTATGGCCGCGCAAGCGCTCCATATGACGCAGCCTGCGGTTACCATGCAGGTCCAGTCGCTTGAAGATTATTTCGGCACGAAGCTGTTTCAGCGCTCGACGAAAAAAATCGAGCTGACCGAAGCGGGCCGCACGCTGCTGCCGTTTGCGAAACGAAGCATCGATCTCATCAAAAGCACGGATGTAGCCATGTCGAAATTCACCCATATGCTGGAAGGCCGGCTGCAGCTCGGCGCCAGCCTGACGATCGGCGAATACATATTGCCCCGGCTGCTGGGGCCGTTCAGCAGGGAGTACCCGAGTATTTCCGTCAGCCTCAAGGTGATGAATACGACGCAAATATTGGAGGAAATTTTTGGTCATCAGCTTACTTTCGGGCTTGTGGAGGCGCCGATCCATCATCCGGACGTGAAAACGGAAGTGGTACTGAACGACGAGCTTATGCTGATCGTCCATGCGGATCATCCGCTGGCCGAGCAGGAAGTCATCACGCTTGACGATGTGCAGCTATACCCGTTTATACTCAGGGAGCAGGGTTCGGGCACACGCCAGGTCATGGAGCAGGAGCTGCAGCGGGTCGGCTTCGGCACGGACAGGCTCAAAATCGTCATGGAGCTCGGCAGTACGGGAGCGATCAAGTCGGCCGTGGAAGCGGGACTCGGCATTACGCTGTTGTCCCAGGCGGCGGTCCGGCACGAAACCGCATTAGGCATTTTTAAGGTGAAGCGGATCGAAGGGCTCACCTTTACGCGCCATTTTTATTCGATTTTTTTGCAGGCCGCACTGCTGCCCATATCGGCGGTCACGTTTTTGACCTTTTTGCGGGAGCGGGATTTGAAGGCCTGGTTATAGTTATAATTCGGCGCGAGTCGGATTACTCTATATAGGAAGCGGGGAACGGTACACATGACGGACCAGTTTGATCTGCATTCGCATACCACCGCATCGGACGGCACGAACGCCCCGGCGGTAAACGTACGGCTGGCCAAGGAAGCCGGGCTGCGCGGACTCGCCATTACCGATCACGACACGATAGCGGGAGTGGCCGAGGCGGTGGAGGAAGGGCGCCTGCTCGGCGTCGAGGTCGTTCCGGGCGTCGAGATCAGCACGGTAGCCGGCGGTCAGGATATTCACGTGTTAGGCTATTATATCGACTACACGGACGAAACGCTCTTGTCGCGGCTCGGGCAACTTAGGGAAACGCGCAATCAGCGCAACGATATGATGTTGGCCAAACTAAGCGAGCTGGGACTTCCGGTGACGATGGAAGAGGTGCTCGAAGTTTCGAAGAAAAAGCCGCGAAAGGATGAAACCGTCGGGCGGCCGCATATTGCGGAGGTGCTCGTTGCCAAAGGCTATGTGTCCTCGATCGCCGAGGCGTTCGACCGGTACTTGGGCAAGGACGGAGCGGCCTATGTGAACCCGCCGCGCATCCGTCCCGAGGATGCGATCGACTGGATTCGCGAGGCGGGAGGCGTATCCGTGCTGGCTCATCCGGGGCTGTATGACGATGACGAACTCGTAGTGCGTCTAATCGGGTACGGAGTAGCGGGTATCGAGGCTTATCATTCCGACCACACGCCGGATACGGAGAAGCGATATGCGGAGCTTGCCGGTCAGCACGGACTTATCGTCACCGGCGGCTCGGATTTCCATGGCTCGCGGAATGGAGTCGTTTTTCATGCGCCGCTGGGAGCCAGGTATGTGGATGATGCAGCCGTCAAACGTTTGCAGGCCGCCAGCCGATTTTTCGAGAGGAGTTAACCCCTGACATGACAATACGTAAAGCTATTATTCCGGCAGCCGGGCTCGGTACGAGATTTTTGCCAGCTACGAAAGCCCAGCCGAAGGAAATGCTGCCGATCGTCGACAAACCGGCAATCCAATATATCATTGAAGAAGCGATCGAGTCCGGGATCGAAGATATCATTATCGTAACCGGGCGCAACAAACGGGCCATCGAAGATCATTTCGACAAGTCGATCGAGCTGGAGGCGACGCTGGAGGAGAAGGGCAATGCCGACCTGCTGCGCGTCGTCCGGGACATCTCGAATATGGCGGATATTCATTATATTCGGCAAAAGCAGCCGCTCGGACTCGGCCACGCCGTGTTTTGCGCACGGAAATTTATCGGTGACGAGCCGTTCGCGGTTCTGCTCGGAGACGATATTATCGACTCCACGCCGCCGTGTCTGAAACGGATGATCGAGCTGTATGAACGCGAGAAAACATCAGTTATCGCCGTGCAGCGCGTTCCATGGGAAGACGTGAACAAATACGGCATCGTTTCGCCGTCGGGCGCGTCCGTTGCGGATGGCTTGTACACCCGGATTGACGATCTGGTCGAAAAGCCGGAGCGGAACGCGGCCCCGTCGAATATGGCCGTGATCGGCAGGTATATTATCGAGCCGGACGTTTTCCGTCTGCTCGAGGATTGCGCGCCGGGCCGGGGAGGAGAAATCCAGCTTACCGATGCGCTGCGCCAGCTCAATGCGGTGAAGCCGATGGTCGCTTATCCGATCGAAGGCAAACGGTACGACATCGGCGATAAATTCGGGTACATCGAGGCTACGATCGAGTTTGCTTTGAGACGCGACGATTTGAAGCAAGATGTGCGAGAGTACTTGTCCTCGCTTGTAAACGGATGGTCAACGGAAGCGAGACGTTAATAGGCGGGGAATACGGGCAGGCTCGGTGCGAGCCTGCTTTTTTGCGCCGCATAAGGTTCATTGAGTTAAAACGCTAGATTAGAAAAGGGGAGATTAATCGTCCATCCACATCGGTGAATCCGTATTCCCGGGCAAGATTGCCGACTTGCAGGACCTGTCCGTTTTTCAAGTGTACCTCTTCATCCCCCGCCAAGGCCGACACAGCTCGCCCGACATAATACGGCGACGCCGTGCGTTTAAGAGCTTCGACCTCTTGCCAATGATCTTCATCTGTATTGAAATTTCTTAATACCAGTTCCGTTCTCATCCAACCAGGGGAGACCGCTAACGCTGTGATCTTAGTAGGTTCCAGATCGTGAGCTAATCCGAACACTAAGCGGTTAATCGCATTTTTGGCAAGGTCGTAATAGAAGGTTCCTAGATACTTGTTCTGATCGCAAAACGTGGTGTGTACGATTAATCCGGAATTTGCTTCCAACATAAGCGGAATCGCATAATGGTTTATGGCTATCTGTGAACGTACTCCGTTCTGGAACGTCGCATTCCACAGTTGCAGCGGATATTGCCAGAAAGGTTTCGGCTGCAAATCGGTTCCCAAGTCATGAAGACCCCAGACGTTATTCGCAAGGATATGAAGACATCCTTGTTCCTGCCGGATTCTCTCGATCAAAGCTTGTGTATCTTCATCGCAGGTATGATCGCAACGGCAGGCGTAAGCCTCTCCTCCATGATTAATAATCTCTCGTACAGTTTCATCAACACTGCCTGGAAAACCGTTTGTCGTAGCACCGCGTAAACTTCTTCCGGTCACATAAACCACTGCCCCGGCTTTCCCAAGTTCATTGCGCCATAATGCGGAACGATGTCGTAAAAGTGAAGTGAAAATGTCACAAAAAAACACTAATAAACTAAGATGAACTGTGGTATTTTGTAGGAGGTGTCGTATTTTTTTAGTATATAATCCGAGAGGGAGTGGATCGGCTTTGATTCGAATCGCCATGTTGAGCTTTTGGCACGTGCACGCGAGAGATTATGCCAAACAAGTGAATGAGCATCCGGATACGGAAATCGTGGCTGTATGGGACGAGCTTGCTGAGAGAGGCCGCAAGGAAGCCGAGGCAAGGGGCGTTCGTTTTTACGAATCGCTTGACGAGCTGCTCGCGCAACCGGATATTGACGCAGTCGTTGTGGATACGCCTTCGAATATGCATGGAGAAGTCATGGTCAAGGCGGCGAATGCCGGCAAACATATTTTTACGGAAAAGGTGCTCGCCACTACGATCCGCGAAGCGAACGAAATCGTCGCAGCCGTCAGGCAGGCGGGAGTCAAGCTGACGGTATCGCTTCCGCGGTTAAATGACGGATATACGCTGGCGATTCAGGAAGTGCTGGAGCAGGGACTGCTCGGCGAGGTTACCTTGGTGCGGGCCAGATTGTCGCATGGCGGCGCCGTGGCCAACTGGCTGCCGGCCCATTTCTATAACCTGGAGCAAACGGGCGGCGGGGCGCTGATCGATCTCGGCTGCCATCCGATGTATTTGACGCGCTTGTTCCTCGGACTTCCGGAAAGCGTTACAGCGAGCTACGGCTATGTGACGGGAAAAGAAGTGGAGGATAATGCGGTATCGGTGCTGCGGTATCCGAACGGAGCGCTCGGCATCGTGGAAGCCGGTTTCGCCAACAAGTTTTCGCCGTTTACGCTCGAGGTGCACGGGACCGAAGGATCGCTGCTGTTCGGAACGCCGGACAGCCGGATGGTGCTTCGTACGTCCAAGCTCGGCGAGGAAGCGAGCAAATCGTGGACCGTCAAGGAGCTGCACGACAACCGTGCCTCCGCTTTTCAGCAATGGGTAGGCCATATCCAGGACGATACGGTCGCGGCCGAGAACATTCAGCTTGCGCTTGATTTGACGAAGCTGATGGAAGCCTCCAATATGTCCGTACAGCAAAACCGGGCGATCGCTCTGGATGAGCTGGAGCAAGAAGCGGACGCTCAGTGGGTGTGACTGAACGGGCGGAGTCGTCTTCTCTTGTGAAACGCGGGGAGAAGCGGAATCCGTATGCATTCCTAAGCGGAAGAAATCATGATCTCGACCGGCTGGACATTCGTTTTCGCTGGGGCGATTACGGCTTTCGGATCCTTCGTTTTCATTGGACGGCGTTTTCTCCGGGAAAAGTGGTCGGATTCCATAAGCATGCCGAATTCGAGTTTCATTTTATTCCGCGGGGAAAAGGCGTCGTCCTGATGGACGATTTGACGCATCCGTTCCATGAAGGGATGTTTTACTTGACCGGCCCGGACGTCGAGCACCGGCAGGAAGCCGACGACGAGGAAGGCATGGACGAATTATGCCTTCATATCGACATTATTAAGCTGGGCCAGCCGCATTCGCAGAGGCAGCAAGAGGCCGACCTGTCCGGTGAGAGATGGGAGCAAGGCGCGGAGGCCGAGGAAGCGGACGAATGCGTGCGCCGGCTGAGGGAGCTTCCGCGCGTGCCGACAGCCGATGCGTATGGGGCGATGGAAGGGTTTATGACGGCGTTCATGGCGTGGACGAACAATGAACCCGGCATGTATACGACGATCAAGCAGGCGGTCATTCAAATTTTGCTTCGCGCCGTGCGCGCTTACGGGCAGCATCAGGCGGGGGCGAGCTTGCCGACGCGGGATATGAACGCGTACCGGGTCCAACTGGCCACCCAGTTTATCGCGGCGAACTTTATGGGACCGATCACGCTTGAGGATGTAGCCGAGAAAATTCATATTAGCGGCAGACAGCTGCAGCGCATTTTTCGCGACAACGGGTTAGGCTCGTTCAGCGATTATGTCGAGTCGGTCCGGCTCGAGCGGGTATGCGAAAGCTTGCTTGCAACCGAGGAGCCGATTGAGCGGATCGCGCTTGCCAAAGGCTTTACGAGCGCCAATTATTTGTATACCGTATTCCGCAAAAGATTCGGAATAACGCCGGGAATGTACCGGAAAAATAGGCGAAATGAGGCGAAATAGGCATATGACGACTACTCAAACGATTCGAATCGGGATTATCGGCAGCGGCGGCATTGCACGTGCCCACGTTAACGCATACAAGACGATCGACAATGTCGAGATTGTGGCCGTGGCCGATCTCGTACCGGGGAAAGCGCGCGAATTTATCGAGGCGAACGGGCTCACAGCCGCCCAGCCGTTCGAGGATCATCGCGAGCTGCTGCAGCTGGATCTGGACGGCGTGAGCATTTGTACGCCGAATATGGCGCATCACCGCACGTCGGTTGATGCGATGAAGGCGGGCAAGCAGGTGCTGCTCGAGAAGCCGATGTCGGTCACGCTGGACGAAGCGATCGAGATGGTGCAAGTATCCAAGCAGACCGGCAATATGCTGACGATCGGCTTTCAACCCCGTTACGATCCGAACATGCATATCGTTCGCAGCATCGTGCAGTCCGGGCAGCTCGGCAACGTGTACTATGTGGAAACCGGAGGCGGACGCCGCCGCGGCATGCCGCGCGGAACGTTCGTGCGCAAGGAACTGGCCGGGGCCGGCGCGATGGCCGATATCGGCTGCTACTCGCTCGATATGGCGCTTCATGCGCTCGGGTATCCGAAGCCGCTCAGCGTGAGCGCGTATACGTCGAACTTTTTCGGCACGAATCCGAAGTATCATCCGGAGGCGGACCGGTTCGACGTGGAAGACTTCGGCGTTGCGCTCATTCGTCTGGAAGGAGGCATCGCGCTTAACTTCAAAATCAGCTGGGCGATGCATATGGACACGCTCGGCGCAACGATGTTCCTCGGTTCCGAGGGCGGGCTGAAAATTACGCCGGCCGGAAAAGGCCCGTGGAGCGGCGTATGGGACGGAAAAGTCGGCAGCATGACGCTGTTCCACGACGTGCTTGGCCATCATACGGAGAGCCCGATTCCAGTCAAGGAGCATAGTCTGAACCTGTTCCAGGAGAAAGTGAAGGACTTTGTCGCCGCCATTCGCGAAGGACGTTCCGCGCCGATTCCGGGCGAGGAAATTTTGTACAATCAGGCGATTATCGACGGGGTGCTTCGTTCTTCGGAGTTGCGGCGCGAAGTCGAAATTTCACTGCCGAACCTGTAATGGCGAAGCTAACAATCAAGCTTATGTCGTATAACATTCACTTCGGCACGGACAGCTCCGGCGCACCGACCCTGCCCCGGATCATGGAGACGATAGCCGAAGCCGGTCCCGACATCGTTTTTCTGCAGGAAGTGGATAAACATTGGTCCCGGCGAAGCGGATTCGCCGACCAGACGAAGCTGCTGTCCGAGACGCTCGGTTTGTCCGTCGTCTACGGAGCGAATCTGGACCTGGATCCGCCTGTGCCGGGAGCGCCGCGCCGGCAGTACGGCACTGCGATACTCAGCAAACACCCGATTATGGAGAGCCGGAACTATCCGCTGAACAGCTTCGGCGATGAGCAGAGAGGACTGCTTGAGGCCGAGATCGAGCTGAGTGCGGATGGCCCCAGCATCCGCGCGTACAACATCCACATGGGGCTTACCGCCCGGCAGCGGATCGCGCAGGTGGAGGATGCGACCCAGATCATCGGCCGGAAAAGCGGGCCGGTCGTACTCGCCGGCGATTTCAACGCCGAGCCGGACAGCCTTGAGCTGCGGCTGCTGCGTGAAGCGGGATTTGTCGACAGCTTGGCCGGTTTGGCGGCGGGGCCGACTTTTCCGTCGACGGCGCCTGAGTCGAGAATCGATTACATTTGGACGAGGGGAAATCTCTCGGTCGACTCCGCGGCCGTATTGCCGTCGATGGCTTCCGATCACTGTCCGATTGTCGGCGAGTACGTTATGAGTTATTGATCGGTATGATTCCAGGTTAATAGGTGATATGCGGAAGAAGCGTCCCGGCGGGCGCTTCTTTTGTTTTTCGCGTGAAACGGGCGAAAAGTATAAATCTATCGGAAAAATCGCCACTGTATTTTTCAACGTAATCCCCTAAACTGAGGTTGCAAGTCGGGAAACCGATTACTATACCGATTGGAAAATGCGAAATGGGGGATCGGCAAAATGAGTTTAGACCGAATGGCCGTTTTGAAATGGATGAGCGTGCTTACGCTATGCGGAGTGATGACGGCGGGGTGCGGGAACACGGGAGATCAAAGCCCGCCTGCGGAAGTGCCGGACAAAGCGGCGAGCGAACCGGCAGAGCTTGTATTCCATTCGAACAACGGAGATTCCGTGGAAACGTTCGACAGCTTATTTGGAAACGCTTTACGCAAACAGTTTCCCCAGTACACGATCAAGTATATCCGCTCGGAGAAAGGGCAGACGCTACCGGAGCTGCTGGCGCAAAATCAGCGGATCGATATCGTATTCGCCTCGATGCCGAACTTTTTCGAGCTGTCGATGGGTTCGAACTTGCAGTTCGACATGACGGAGCTGGCCCAAAAGAATGCCGTCGATCTGGGCAAGTTCGAACCGACGCTGATCGACGGCGTCAAACTGTCGAGTGACGGCAAGTTATACGGTTTGCCGGTAACGAACATGGTTCAGGCGATGTTTTACAACAAATTGATATTCGACAAGTTCGGCGTCCCTTATCCGAAAGACGGCATGACTTGGGAGGAGACGGCGGAAACGGCGAAGAAGCTGAACCGGTCCGACGGGGGCAAGCAGTATTTGGGCTTTGCCGCCTCTCCGGCGCATATTTTGCGAGCCAACTCGCTGTCTCAGCCGTATCTGGACCCGGCCACCGATAAGCCGACCTTCGAACGGGACGAATGGAAAAAGCTGATCGATGCGATGTTTGTCGCTCCCGCCGCCGACCAGGGCTACAAGGATCGGGTCAAAGCGCTCAAGCGTATTCCGTACCGGACCGAATT
Organism: Paenibacillus ginsengarvi; assembly: GCF_003626695.1. GTDB lineage: Bacteria > Bacillota > Bacilli > Paenibacillales > NBRC-103111 > Paenibacillus_AB > Paenibacillus_AB ginsengarvi. The sequence continues at coordinate 277,935 of NZ_RBAH01000001.1, read as the reverse complement.
TACGGATACGCAGGAGCTGGCGCTGTTCGTTTTCAACTCTCAATTTCCGTTTACCGTCCCGAAAGAAATCGAGAAAGTATCATGGGATGTCGTCGCCTTGCCTACGTTTAAAGAGAAACCGAGAGTCGGTTCGCAGGCGACCCCATATCTGATGGGCATTACGTCTATGGCTAAAAACAAAGATGCGGCGATGAATGCAATCCATTACTTGACTTCAAAGGAGGTGCAGGAAAGCTACTCCAAGGACGGTATAATGCCTGTCTTGAACGATGCGGGCATTAAAAAGGCTTACGGTCAAAACTCCGCGTTCAAGGACAAAAACTGGCAGGCAATTTTCTACAATTCTTTCGCGCCGATGACGAAAATATCCCCTTACCACCTGACAGTGGAAAACATCTTCAAATCGGTGCCGGTCGACGTTGTGCAAGGAACGGCCGATATGAACTCCGCTTTGCGCACGGCCGCCGAAAAAGCGGAAAAAGCGATTGCCGAAGTAAAACGCAAGTAAACTGGCGAGGAGGTAATGGGTATGTTGAACCATGGGAGCGGAAATCCGGTATCTGAAAGGAAGGAGGGCATTAGCCGCAGAAAGCTGCTTGTATCGCTCGGAATGGCCGGAGCTGCGGCCGCTTTGAGTCAAACGACGCTGCTTGAGGCAGGCGGTGCGGAGCGACCCTCGGTATCGCATGCGGTATACGGGACCGGAGGCCAGCCCGGAGAATGCTGCGTCACATTAACGGTATCGGGGCTTCGGGCGTCGACAGAACCCTATACGTTAGTGTACATCACCGATCCCGGGCATGAAGGATGGTTTCATGCCGATGCGAACGATAGCTTATCGGCAGACAATACGGGGACGGTGCTCGTGAACACGTCGGGCATCCGGTTCAAACGGCATTACGGCGAAGCGATCCATGCCAAATGGTTCGGCGCCAAAGGAGACGGAAGCACCGACGACACGGGAGCGATCCAGAGTGCTTTGGATAGTGTCCCCGCAGCCGGAGGAACCGTGTATATCGCCGACGGCGTTTACCGGATCGATGCGGTTCGCGAGCTTCGGCCGGCCAGCAATACGACGCTTCTGCTATCTCCCGGCGCCGTGCTAAAAGCGATACCGAACGACAAGGAGCGATTCGCGGTCATCAATATTATTAATAAGGAAAATGTGACGGTTCGCGGAGGGACGGTCGTCGGCGAGCGCAACGAGCATCTGGGAACGACGGGCGAGTGGGGGATGGGCATTTCGATCCGCAGCAGCCGCAATGTCACGGTATGCGATACGATCGTCCGCGATTGCTGGGGAGACGGCATCTACCTGGGAACGAACGACAGCCAAAACCCGCGTGTCGAATGCGAGCAGATCAAAATCATTCGCGTCACCTGTGAAAATAACCGGAGGCAGGGGATGTCGGTCACGGCGTGCAAAGGCGGAATCGCCTTGGCCAGCCGATTCAACAAGACGAACGGAACCGAACCGCAGAGCGGAATCGATCTCGAGCCGAATGGTACCGTCGTCGTCACCGATTTTGCCGTAATCGGCTGCGAATGCAATGACAACGCGGGGAGCGGCATCGGCATATACGGAACGACCGATACGAATGCGCGAAATATCATTCTTGAGTCGAACAGCTGCTTGCACAATACACGCGGCATTCAGATCCGGAGCGCTTCGAACAACAAAGTGCTGTTCAACAATTGCAGCGATAACACGGACATGGGCATTCGGATCGCTATCAACACCCGTTCGGTTATAACCGAACACAACGACATCATGGGGAATACGGCAGCCCGAAACGGCGGGAAAGGGATATCCGTCGAAGGAACCGCGACCTCCCGCATCCGGCATAATACGATCAGCGGTAACGACTGCCTGAATAACGCGCAGGAAGGGATCGGCGTTACGTATAGCCAATATACTCATGTAGCGGATAACCGGTCGAACGGGAATTTGTACGGAATCCGCTTGGTCGGTACGACGAGCCAGTTTAACGACTTGTCGGGCAACTTTTGCATCGAGAACGTTTACGGCATCCAACTGTGGCAGTCCTCTTACAACAAGATTACGGGCAATACATGCAGCGAGAACAAACAGGCCGGTCTGTGGCTGAGAAAGGAATCCCACCATAACGAGTTATTGTCGAACACTTGCATCGGCAACAGTCAGGCCGCCCACAACGTCTACGATAATATTCTTGTCATGGAGAACAGCGGCTTCAACAACTTGCAGTTGAACACGGCTCGCAAAGGAAACGGAGCCGCCCGCGCCGCGTACGGTATTCGCATTCAGTCGGCCGATTGCAGCGATAATCTGGTGGCGAACAACGATATGCTGGACGGGGGAGAGACGGCCTCATACCTCGATGGAGGCAGCGGCACGACGACGCTGGCAGGAAACCGTCTCTAAAAGGAGCCGTTCCAAGGCGGCTAAATGGAAGTAAGCGGCAAATCCAGATTGCCTCTGCCGAATCGGGCATGCACCGTCTTGGCGTACTCCGTCGGCTTCATGCCGGTCAGCCGCTTGAACTGTTTGGAGAAATACTGCACATTGTTGAAGTCGAGCGAAGCGGCAATTTCGGTTATGGTCCGTTTGTCTTCGCGAATAAGCCGCTTCGCTTCTTCCATTTTCAGCAGCTTGAAGTATTCCATAATCCCGTACCCTGTTTTCGTTTTAAAGGCTGCGTACAGCTGCGCTTTACCGATTCCGAACGTTTTGCCGATTTCTTCGGCCGTAACTTGGCCGGACAGCCGGGTTTTCATAAATTCGATAATGTCGGAAACGGTGCCGCCGTCCTTGACCGGTTTGACGATAGACGCCGGAGCCTCGGTCTCGCTTTGCGGCGTTGATCTTCTTGCAAGCGCCAGCAGCAGTAGCTCCAGTACGTTTTTGATCATTTGTTCGCCGCCGAAAGGCGGATTCGGGCTTCTGACGATTTCGCGGTCTTGCGTTTTTAACTCGAACGATCGGTAGGCTTCCTGCAAAATGAAGGAAAGCAGCCGCTTTTCCGAATCCGTCAAAACTAGCGTTTTGTTGGCCAAGCCGTTTAAACCGGGGGAATGGCATTCGAAGGAGACGATCATTACGTTCGGCGCGCTCCGGTCCGAAGACGATACCCGGTGCAGGGTGCCGGGTCTGAAAAGCGTCAATTCGCCTTGCTTCAGCATTCGTTCGTCGTTTTCCAGATTTACGAGCATTTCGCCCTTGTCGATGTAGCTGAGCACCCAGAAATCGTACTGTTCCATCCCGGACATATAGTGCGTAGGCAGTTCGAAATAGTAAAACGTATATAAATCGGCGACCTCGATTTCCGTTTGCAACCGTAAACGTTTTCTTGGTTTGACTTCCGTCATAAGTCACTCCCCCTTACGGTTATAGGATGAATATATTATAGTAAAAGATCGCTAGTTTTTAAATCGGTTGGAAGGGGTTGTGAGGATGAAGGGAAACAACGATGCCGTTCCTCATCTGTCGGGATCGTCGAAATGGACGACCGGAACGATCGAATCGGGAAGCAGACGGCTCGTTCTGGATGAAGAGATCGATTTCGCGGAGGGGCAGGGCATCTTGATTGCGGGGGCGGGAAAACCGCTGCGGGAAGTGCTGTCGCTCGTTATCGAGGAGGATGCGCGAAGTTCGGGCGTAATCAGCCTTGTTCTTCCGGGTGAGGAAGTCCGGGTGACGGAGGTTGAAGCAGGCTGCGAAACGGTTGCGCTGCGCCTGACGCAGGGCTGTTCGGCTTCCGGGTATATAGCAATCGTACTGGATACAGTAGAATTTCTGATTCCCGTCCAAGCGGGCGAGACGGTGCCGGTCATCGCGGATCGGATTCGCGACTGGTTTTTCGAAGGATGGACGAACGGCGGCGAAGCGGGAACGGCAGAAGTGCGGCTGACAGCCGGCGAGCCGGGGATCAAGCGAGATTCTTTTGTATACGGACAGAACACCGGCGTCGAAGCGGAGCTTGTGATGGAGAAAGGGAAGCGGACGGCTGCGCGGGAAATTGCCGCCCAATGGCGAAGCGGCTCCTACAAAAACTGGGTTCCCGGCGGTTATGCGAATTCAAATGTGGTCTTTTTCGTGGCAAAAGTCGAGGGAGCTATGAAGGGAGAAACCGGGACGTACGATTCGGCATCCACCGGAGCCGTCGGCAGATTGGAAGTCGTACAGTTCGGCAGCTATCTGCTTGCCGGAATCGCGGCCGTGGACGGGCGAACGGTAACGCTGGATCGTCCCGCTTTGGAGCAAATGCGCGGCGTTTATGTCGGCCACGACGATTCGGCCGCGCTCCAGGAAGCGCTGGACCGTGCCGCGGGCGGCGAGTTGTCCCTACCACCAGGCACGTATTTAACTGCGGCGACCTTGAAGCCGGGTGCGGCAACATTGTTACGGGGAGCAGGAAAAGCATCTACTGTGCTTCAATTTCAGGCGCTCGGCCCGGGCATCCATATCACATCGCGGGCAAATGATGTTTATATCGGACATCTTCAGGTGAAAAACGTATGCAGTCCGGACGTTTATTACGATGGGACGGATTCGGAAGTTCACGGCATTCATATTACGGGGGCGAAGCGAACGGTAATCGAGCACTGCTGGTTCGACAATTGCGACGATGCCGCCATTCGCGCGGCCACCCATACGTTCGGCACGAAGCTGCTGTACAACGTGATCGTCAACACCGCCGAAGGCTCGGGAATCGAAATCATCCGCGGCGAAGAGTGTCTCATCCAAGGGAACTTCATCAAGAGGAGTTCGCAGCATGCCGTTCGGCTTTGCGGGGCAAGGAAACCGATCGCAATCGGCAACGTGCTCGAGGATAACGTCGACGGCTTCTCGATACAAGGCTTCGGCATGGGACGGGACGTCAACCAGCGTGCTCAGGATTTTATTATCGAGGGCAATACGATCAAAGATCAGGTTCGGGCCGCCATCGTAATCGCCAATCAGACGAACAGCGGACTCATCCAAGGGAACTGGCTGGAGGGAAGGCGTGCGGAGATTGGCATCGAGCTGCGAACGAGCATCATCCGGGGCCGGCTCAGTACCAACTTCGATGTGGTCGTGCAGAACAATTTGTTAAAAGGGTTCCGGAATCCCGTTATTATTCGCGGAGATCAGCAGGGTATTGTGGTCAAGGGCAACACGATCAAAGATTTTACAGCTAATGAGCCGTACGGCGCCTGCGGCATCTATATGAACTGCGACGATATCGGCGATCTGGCGAGTATCGAAATCCAGGGCAACACGATCGTATGCAAAACGCACGACCAGCTAGGCGTACGTTTATTCCGGGCAAGCCGGGGAACTTCCGTGCAGGTGCACGACAATGCTTTTACGATGAGGCGAAGCGAACTTGCCGCGGTAGCGCTGGACGAAATGTGCATCAAGAACGATAGCGGAGCGGAATACAACCAGGCGGCGCTTTGTTCCGTCAAAAGCGGAACGAGCACGCTCCTGATGCCGGACAACCAAAAGATAACGGCTGTGATCTCGCAGGATACGAACAGCTACTCCGTCCTCCCGGTGTAAAGAACGAGTTGATATGCAAAAAGGCGGCACCGCGCATGGTGACCGCCTTTTCTTCTTTTATTTCACCGTTACCGGCAGCGTCTTGATCGCGTCCTCGTCGGGCGTCATATACAGCGTTTTTTGCCGCTCGTAGATAACGAAGCCCGGCTTCGCCCCGTTCGGCTTGCGTACGTGACGGATGAGCGTGTAGTCGACGGGTACTTGGCTGGACGACTTCGCCTGGCTGTAATATGCGGCCAGCATCGCCGCCTCGTGCAGCGTCGCCTCACCGAATTTGTCGGCGCGGATGACGACATGGGAGCCGGGAATATCTTTTGTATGCAGCCACGTATCGTTCGGCTGGGCGACCCGGTTCGTCAAATATTCGTTCTGGATGTTGTTTTTGCCTACATAGATCGGAACGCCTTCGCCGGACGTATAACAGGTAAGCACCGGCTTGTCGTTCTTTTTCTTTTTGACGTTTTTCTTGCCCCCGCGTTCGCGGAGATAACCCTGCTCGATCAATTCCTCGCGGATGCCCTCGATGTCTACCAGCGCAGCCCGGTCGAGCTGAGTGAGCAGCGTATCGAAGTAAATGATTTCTTTGCGGGCCGATTCGATCTGCTCGTTCACCGCTTCGAGGCTGTTCCGCAGCTTCGTATACTTCTTGAAGTAACGCTGCGCGTTCTCGGAAGGGCTCAGCAGCGGGTCGAGCTCGATGCGCAGAGGCTTCTGCTCCTCGTCATAATAGTTAATCACTTCGATCGATTTGTCGCCCTTGCGGATCGTATGCAGGGAGGCGGTGAGCAACTCGCCGAGTATCCGGTATTCGTCCGCCCCTTTCGCTTCCTCGATCGTTTCGTCCAGCTTCTCCAGCTTTTTCGCATTTTTGTTGCGTTCGTTTTGCAGAAAACGGATCATGTCCGAAGCCCGCTGCTTGACCGTATCCCGCACCGCTTTATCTCCGTAATAGGACTCCAGGCACGCGCTCACCGAATCGAACCGGCTTGAAGTGCCTTCGACATGGGTGAGCTCGATGACGGAAAAGTAGGCCTTGCCGCTTCCCGTCTCGTCTGCGATTACCGGTGTAAACCGTCCTGCGCCGACGTCCTGCATCACCTCGCGGAACACATTCCATACGGCGCTCCAATCCGTTTCAAGAGCTAAGGCAGTTGCCGGGATGCCGCTGCGGAACACGATCTCTCTGGCGGCCAGCGGGCTTACGCCGCTGAAGCAATCGACCAGCCGCTGACGAGTTAGCGTACCGGCTTCGTCCGGTTTGTTTACCGCATCCATAAACGTCGCTTCCGTCATCTCAAGCGGATTCGCTTTGCCCTGCTCCGGAGGAGACGTGTAGGAGCTGCCGGGCATGACAATCCGGTAGTTGCTGATAGCCGGGGTGACGTGGTGGATGCCGTCCAGAATCGTGCCCGACGCCGGATCGAGCAGGATGATATTGCTGTGCCGTCCCATAATCTCGACAACGATCCGCTTCAGGCTAATATCGCCGATTTCGTCGCGCTGTCTGACGTCGATATGCAGAACGCGCTCCAGCCCGACCTGCGCCACCTTCTCGATGACGCCGCCTTCGCAATGCTTGCGCAGCAGCATACAGAACATGGGCGCCTCGGTCGGATTCACGTATTGGGCTTCCGTCAGGTGAACCCGCGGGTACGTGGCCCCCGCCGATAAGAGCAGCTTCAGGTTTTGTCCGCGCGCCCGAATTTGCAGAACGATGTCGCTGCGCGAGGGCTGGTTGATTTTATTAATGCGGCCGCCTTCGCACATCGCAAGCTCGCTTGCGATCGCACGAGTGACCAGACCGTCCAATGACATGATGTTACACTCCTTTTTGGATAAAGCTCTAAGAAGTCCGCAGCGTCCGCAACCGGCGCGCTTACGGGCTTCTCCTATCATGCCACAACAGGACGGGAGGAACAAATGTTTTAATCATTTTTGGCGAACGTGCGCGGCTGAAAATAATCGGAAAACGGACGGGCGGTGGGATATTTTCCGGCTTGTCTGAATACATTTACGTTGAATGGGCGTGTACATTATGGCGCTTCGGGAGGGAATAAAGCGTGGAACAGAAGATGTGGTATCAGATGGAGGCGGAGGAAGCGGCGCGCGCGCACGATGTCGTACCGGCTCACGGTCTTACCTGGGATGAGGCGAAGGCGCGCCGGGAGCGCGGAGGGAATAACGAGCTGACGGAGAAGCGGAACGTGCCGCTGATCGTGCTGTTTTTGAATCAGTTCAAAGATTTCATGGTGCTTGTGCTCATGGCAGCCACACTCGTCTCCGGTCTGCTGGGCGAATATTTGGACGCGATTACGATTGTGGCGATCATCGTCATGAACGGCATCCTCGGCTTCATTCAGGAGTTCAGGGCCGAGCGGTCGCTGCGGGCGCTTAAGGAGCTATCGGCGCCTACCGCCAAAGTGATACGCGACGGAGAGCTCGCGCAAGTACCGGCAAGGGAACTGGCAGCGGGAGACATCGTTCTCATCGAGAGCGGGGACCGCATTCCTGCCGATGTGCGCTTTATCGAGGCGAACAGCCTGTACGTGGAAGAATCCGCCCTGACCGGCGAGTCGGTTCCGGTAGGCAAGCATACGGAAGCGCTGGAGAGCGGGGAAGTGCCGCTTGGGGATCAGAAAAATCTCGGCTTCATGGGGACGATGGTCACGAGGGGAACGGCGAAGGGAATCGTCGTTCGCACCGGCATGGGCACGGAAATGGGCAAAATCGCCGATCTGATCCAGAACACCGAAACGATGGAAACGCCGCTGCAGCACCGTCTCGAGCAGCTCGGCAAAATTTTGATCGCGGTTGCGATCGGGCTGACGATCATGGTTGTCATCGCCGGTATTTTGCACGGCCAGCCGCCTTACGCGATGTTTTTGGCCGGGGTCAGCCTCGCCGTCGCCGCCATTCCGGAAGGATTGCCCGCGATCGTTACGATCGCCCTTGCGCTCGGCGTGCAGCGCATGATCAAGCGCAAAGCGATCGTACGCAAGCTGCCGTCGGTAGAAACGCTAGGCTGCGCGTCCGTCATCTGCTCGGACAAAACGGGAACGCTGACGCAAAATAAAATGACCGTCACTCACGTCTGGCTCGGCGGAGACGTGCTCGAAGTAACCGGAGACGGCTACGAGCCGTCCGGACACATCGTAAAGGCCGGCGCGCCCGTCGATCTGCGGCAAAACCAGACGCTTCGCCGTTTGCTGCAAATCGGCGTCCTGTGCAACAACGCCGTGCTGCACGAAGAAATGCCGGAGCAGAAGCGAAAAGGGGCGAAAGGTCCGCTGAAGCCGGTCTTTTCGATCAAGGGCGATCCGACGGAAGGAGCGCTGGTCGTGCTGGGCGCGAAGGCCGGCATTACGAGGCAGTCGCTGGAGGGGCTGTACGACAGGAAGGGCGAACTGCCGTTTGATTCGGACCGGAAGCGGATGTCGGTGCTGATGCATCATCAGGGAGGCCGCCTGCTGTTCACGAAAGGCGCACCCGACGTTGTGCTCGAAAAATGCGCCTATGTGCTGTGGGATGGCAAGGTGATCCCGTTTACGCCGACGCTGAAGCAGAAAGTGATTGCCGCGAACGAAGGGATGGCCCGCTCCGCGCTGCGCGTGCTCGGCTTCGCCTACAAGGAGCTGAAGTCGACCGATCGCGAGGATACGCCGCATACGCTCGAAAGCCAGCTCGTCTTCGTCGGTCTCGCCGGCATGATCGACCCGCCGCGCAAAGAAGTAAGAGACGCGATCCAGACGTGCAAGCGGGCCGGCATCAAAACGGTCATGATTACCGGCGATCATCTGGCGACGGCGGAGGCGATCGCGAGACAGCTCGGTATGATTCCGGCGAACGGACTGTCGATGTCCGGACAGCAAATCGCCGCGTTGTCCGACGACGAGTTGGACGAGAAGACGGATCAAACCTACGTATACGCGCGCGTCTCGCCCGAGCACAAGCTGCGCATCGTCAAGTCGCTTCAGCGCAAAGGCCATGTCGTGGCGATGACAGGCGATGGCGTCAACGACGCTCCGGCGATCAAGGCGTCGGATATCGGCATCGCGATGGGGCAAACCGGAACGGACGTCACCAAGGAAGCATCGGCGCTCGTCTTAAGCGACGACAACTTCGCCACGATCGTATCGGCGATCGAGGAAGGGCGGGGCATATACGAAAATATACGCAAATTTATCCGTTATTTGCTCGCCTCGAACGTCGGCGAAATTATGACGATGTTTCTCGCCATGATGCTGGGCATGCCAATGCCGCTCGTGCCGATCCAGATCTTGTGGGTCAACCTCGTCACCGACGGCTTGCCGGCGATGGCGCTCGGCGTCGATCAGCCGGAAAAAGATTTGATGCAGCAAAGGCCCCGCACGGCGAAGGAAAACATATTCGCCCGGCGTCTCGGCTGGAAAATCATCAGCCGCGGGCTGCTGATCGGCGTTTGCACGCTGGCCGCATTCTGGATCATGCTGCAGGAAAACCCGGACAGCGCGGCCGGACTCCTCAAGGCCCAATCGGTCGCCTTCGCCACCTTGGTTATGGCGCAGCTCATCCATGTGTTCGATTGCCGCAGCTCGCGTTCGATTTTTCACCGCAATCCGCTGCAAAATAAATATTTGGTGCTGGCCGTGCTGTCTTCGCTGGCGCTGATGCTCGTCGTCATGTACGTGGAGCCGCTGCAGCCGATCTTCAAAACCGTTCCGCTTGGCGTGAAGGAATGGCTTATAACACTCGTATTTGCCGGCATCCCGACGTTCCTGATGGGTTTCGGCAGCGTCCTGACGACGCGCCGGCGCAAACGCCGCAAGCTGATCGGCGGCTACAACTCGAAGGTCGCAGCATAAACATTAAACCTACATGCGGGCTTTCATTGTTTTTAAATATTCCGAAGGCGACACTCCTGTCGCCTTTTTGAATTGGCGCGAAAAATAATGCAGGCTCGAATAGCCGAGATGCTCGGCGATTTCCGTCAAATTGCGGGTTTCCTCGCGAATCATCTGCTTGGCGAGGTCAATGCGCATTTTGACGATATATTCCGTAATGCCGTAGTCGGTATGCTCGCGAAAGACGGCGCGCAAATGCGTCTTGCTTAAAGCGAATGCGGTGCAAATCTGCTCCTGCGTCGGATGCTCCGACAAGTGGAGACGCAAGTAGTCGACGATACGGTCGATCAGCTCGTCCTTGCTTTTCTCCTTCGTAATCGAAGACAGCTTCGCCTTGGGCGTCGTCTGGGCGCGGTTGTTGCGTACGAGTCGGATCAGAAGCGCTTCCAAATAAATTTTGATAAGCTGCTCGCAGCCGAACTCCGGGTCTTCGTTTTTCGTTAGCCGGTGGACCGTCCGGTCCGGCTTCCAGCCCGGGGGCCATATGATCGGCAGCTTGAACAGCTTCGCGCCTTCATCGAGCAGCAGCAGCAGCAGCTTGCGCTCCTCGTCGCCGACGGAGAACGCTTTGCGCGAAAAAAAACGCATCGCCTCGGATTCGCAATCAAACGCGATAATAAACACGTTGGGCGGCGTTTTCTGGTTGCACCTAAGGCTGTGAAACTCGTCCGGCGAATAAAAAATAATTTCGCCCTGCTTCAAATGAAACGTAGTAAAATCGGTCGTTACTTCGACTTCGCCTTTGTCGACGTACAGAAACTCCCAGAACGAATGCTGTTCGCCGCTGTATACGTAATTTTTGTTCAGCTCGGTATAGTGAAAGGAATAAATTTTATCGATCGTCAGCTGCTCCTGAAGCACAATATGCCGGTAACGCCGATTCATGACCGCCACATCCTTATGAGGGAGACTTACTAAAGCTATAGTAGGCGATCTTTTTGAGACAGTCAATAAAAGTGCAAACAATTCGTAAAAGTGCAAATTTATCATCGTTTAGGCCAAATCTTTCGACAATCGTCCTCGGTATAATCGCATTGAAGCTAAATCAAAACTTAATGTCGAGGAGAGGGTTACAATGAATAAAATACGCACCGCCGTTGTCGGATTGAACATGGGACTCGAGCACGCATATGCCTATAAATTGGCGGATCGGTCCGACCTGCGCTGGGTAGTGGATCTGGACGAAGAAAAGGCCGCGAAGGTAGCCGCCGAGCTCGGCTGCAACTACACGACGGACTGGACGAAAATTCTCGACGATATCGACGCGGTCAGCTTGTGTACGCCGCACCATCTGCACGCGCCGCAATCGCTGACCGCGATCGCCGCCGGCAAGCACGTGCTGCTCGAGAAGCCGCTCGCCAATTCCGAGGAAGATTGCCTCAACGTCATCCGCGCCGCGGAGCAGAACAATGTAACGCTGATGCTCGCCTTCGTCGTCCGGTTCCTCCCGGCTATCCGCAAGCTGAAGGAAGCGGTGGACAGCGGCAAGTACGGCAAGCCGATCAGCGCGCAGGGCTGGGTCGAAGCGTTTTTGACTCCGGCTCCGGGCACTTGGTTCGCAAGCAAGGAAAAGCTGGGCGGCGGATGTTTGTTCAGCCACGGCTGCCATTATATCGATATTTTGCTTTACCTGCTCGGCGAACCGAATCGGGTATCGCACTTCGGCACGCGCGTCGGCACCGAATGGATGGAAGGGGAAGGCACGTCCCACGGCATTATCGAGTTCAAGAGCGGCGCGATCGCCCATCTCACGACGAGCTGGGGGATGAGATACAAAAAACCGCCGGCGAAATTCCATATTCATCTGACCGAAGGCTTCCTTGAGCTGGACAACAGCATGTGGACTGTAACGGCCATTTCCAAGGACGGTACGGAAACGCTGTATCAGCGTCCGCCCGAGTATCCGACCCGCCGCGGCCAAAACGTGCTGTTCGAAATCGAGCATTTCCTCGAGTCCATCGCAACCGGACAACGGCCGGAAACGGACGGTCACGAAATTTTGAAGTCGCACCGGACGATCTGGTCGATGTACGGAAGCCAAGGCGTTCCCGTAACGCTGTAAGACGATAAATCCTAAGAAGGAGCTGCTCTCTATGACTATAAAAGTAGGAATTATCGGCTGCGGGCTGATGGGATCGCTGCATGCCCGCACGCTCCATACGCTGCCGGGCGTCAAGGTGGCGGCCGTGCATAACCGGACGCGGGCAAAGGCGGAGGCGCTGGCCGCCGAAGTCGGCGCTACGGTCTATGACAGCTATGAGGCTCTGCTGGACCAGGATCTGGATGCGGTATGGGTGGCGACCCCGGACCATTTGCACGTCGATGCGTCCAAGGCTGTGCTGGAGTCGGGCAAGCATCTGTTTTTGGAAAAAGCTCTGGCCACATCCATGGAGGATGGGGCGGAGATCGTGGCAGCCGGAGCGAAACATCCGGAGCTGAAGGCGATGGTCGCTTATCCGCTGCGCTTCTCTCCGGTATATCGGGCGATGAAGGAAACGCTTTCCGGCGATGTCGGCAAGCCGATCCAGGCGTGGTCGATGCGCACCCATTTTCTCGATCCGAATCAGCGGGTGTACGACAAATACCGCGATCATTATTATGATACACCGAACTGGTATTTCGACGACGTTACGGCGAAAGGGCCAATATTCTCCCACGGCTCGCACGATTACGATCTGCTGACATGGATGTGCGGCGAGATTGAATCGGTATTCGCCTACGGCGGAACGTATCTGCTGCCGCCGGGCAGCGTCGCCGACGCCTTTACCGTATCGCTTCGGTTTGCAAACGGCGGCATCGGGCAAGTCAGCACCCCTTGGGTGACCCGCGTCGAATATGACATCACCGGAGTGGCTACCGAGCGTTTGACGGCCGTGAACAACAACGGACAATTGCTTGTGAAGGACGATAACGGACCGGAGCGGAAAACGTCGTTCGACAGCAACGATATGTGGGTTCGCCTGAACAGCCATTTCGTTGACTGTATCCGGGAGAACAAGCAGCCGCTCATTTCGCTGGCGGACGGCCTGCGCGTAATCGCCGTATCGGAAGCTGCTTACCGCTCCCTGAAGGAGCGCCGCGAAGTGGCCGTCGATTACTCGGCACTGCGCAGCGCGGCGGGAACCGGGGTGCAAGGATGAAACGTAAAGCGCAACTTGCATGCATGTCATGGATCTATATGAAGCATTCGTTCGAACGGGCGCTCGAGTCGATTGCCCGCGCCGGTTACCAGTATGTGTCGTTTGGCCTGCCCCATGAAGGCAAGCCTGCCTTCGACGATACCGACCCTGGCGAGGCGGAGCGCATTTCCGGCTTGCTGGAGCGTTACGGGCTGAAGCCGGTGTCGCTCGTCAGCACGGATGTGCTCTCCCCGGCCAAGCCGCTGGAGCGGGCGATCAGCCGGCTGGAGTTTGCCAAAGCTATCGGCGTGACCGAACTATTGTCGCTCGGGACGACCAGCTACCGGAAATTCCCAAGCGAGCCGATCAGCGAGGAAGAGATGAAACCGCTTAACGAGGCGTTCGCCGACAAGTACCGGCAAATCGGCGAGGAAGCCGGCAAGCGCGGCATCGTGGTCACGATTAAGCCGCATACGGGCAATACCGCGACGGCCGCCGTCATCGCGGACACGCTGCGCCAGATCGGCTCGCCTCATGTGAGAGCCAGCTACGACCCGGGCAACGTCCGCTTCTACGAAGGCGTCGATACGGCGGCCGACCTGCCGATCATCGCCGCGAACACCGTATCGATCGTGGCGAAGGATCATCGCGGCGAGCGGGCGGAGTCCGATTTCCCGATACCGGGCGAAGGCGAGATCGATTTTCGTTCCTTGTTCGCGACGCTGCATACGGCCGGCTTCTCCGGTCCGGTCATCGTCGAGCGGCTGGACGGAGCGGCCGGAGCTTTTAACGCGGGCATTCCGATCGAACAACTCGACGAGCGCGTGGTGCAGGCAAGAGTCAACTTGACGCGCCTGCTGGAAGAAGCCGGTTTCGAACTGTAATTTATTGCGGGGGGAAGCGCGAATGACAGCTGGGGATAGTTTACCGATACAAATACGCAGCCTGGCCGATTGTACGTTTAATCAGGCGGTCGAGCTGTGGAACCTCGGCTTCTCCGGCTATTACTCCGATATGTCGATGACACTCGAAAGCTTTATTCCGAGGCTCGGGCGGGAATCTATCCGTCCCGAGCTTTCTGTCGCGGCATTTGTGGACGGGGAGCCGGCCGGGTTCGTGCTGGTGGCGATGAAAAAAGTGGACGGCGTGCCAATCGCTTGGAACGGCGGCACGGGCGTAAACCCGAAGTTTCGTGGCAAAGGGCTGGCGAAGCGGCTCATGCTCGAAGCGGTGGAAGCGATGAAGCGGGGCGGAGCGGTATCGTGCGTCCTGGAGGTCGTGCAAAAAAATGCCGGTGCGATTGCCGCTTACGAAAGCTCCGGCTTTCAGATTCGAGACGGACTGATCGGCGCCCGGCGAACCGGTCCGCTGCCAGATGAAATCCGGGAGGCGGCGCAGAAGCTCCGCGAATATCCGATCGGGCAGGCGAAGCCGCATCAACTGGCCAAGCTGCCGTTTTTCCGCCATGAAACCGCTTGGTCCGCAGCCTGGTTTAATCATCCGGAGGCGGAGGGCATTCTTGTTTTTGACAAGGATGGTGCGGTAGGAGCGTACGCGCTCGTCGTCCGAAGATATGACGACGAAGGCAAGCTGGCGTCGGTGACGCTGCTTCAGTGCGCGGCGGACCCGTCCCGGGCCGAGCGGAAGCAACTTCTTCATGCGGCGCTAGCGGCGGCCTTTGGCCCGCTTGAGGAAGATTGCAGGCGGGCTACGGACAACTTGTCCACCTCGGACCCAGAATTGGCGCAATGGCTGACGAGCGCGGGCTTCGAAACGGTGTATACGCAGTATTTGATGATCGCCGAGCTTCGGGAGGGGCAAGGCTAGTCACGAATTTCACCGAAAGCAACGGATGGAGGGCTCTATCATGATCCGATGTGGAATGGCGGAAGTCGAAATAACACCGAAGCTCGGAAGTGTAATTCCGGGATACTTCGGTCCGCGGCATGCAAGCGGCGTAAAAGACTCGCTGTACGCCAAATCGCTCGTAGTCGAATCGGGAGAAAATACGGTAGTGATCGTAGTGCTCGATTCCATCTTTGTCCCGGAATCGGTGACGCAAACGATCCGCGAGCGGGTTGCCGAAGATACGGGGATCGGGGCGGCGGCCGTACTCGTATCGGCCACGCATACGCATACGGGCGGTCCGGTATCTACAGGGTTCGGCTCGGTGGAAGATCCCGCCTATTTGGCATGGGCCGCGCAGAAGGCGGCGGACAGCGTCCTGCTGGCGTACCGTACCCGAAAGGAAGCGAGAATCGGGTTCGGGCGCGGCCACGAAGCGGACATCGCCTTCAACCGGCGGTTTTGGATGAAGGACGGCTCGTTTAGGACAAATCCGGGCGTAAGCAACCCGCTGATCGACCGGGCGGCCGGCCCGATCGATCCGGAAGTACTGGTCATGCGGATCGACGATGCGGCCGGCAATCCGATCGGCGTCGTCACTAACTACGCCTGCCATACGGATACGGTCGGTGGGGCGGAGCTGTGCGCTGATTATCCGGGCGAGCTGAGCCGATGCGTCAAGCGTGAGCTTGGCGAGCAGGCCGTCAGCCTGTTTTTGTTAGGAGCGTGCGGGGATATTAACCATATCGACGTTTCCGGCAAATACCGGAAGGGCGCCGATCATTATCGCTGGATGGGCCGTATTCTCGGCGCCGAGGCGATCAAGGTGCGGGAAAAGATTCGAGTAAGCGACTCGGCGCCGGTAGCCGCGCTCAGCGAGACGTTTACGCTCAAGCTGAGAAGTCCGTCGCAGGAGCGGATCGACGAGGCGCGCCGCATTATCGAGACCGGCACGGACGACACGCGTACCGCACTGTATGCCCGCGAGATCGCACGGATCGCCGACGAAAATCCGCCAGTAGAGGCCACGGTCGAAGTGCAGGCCGTTCGAATCGGCGAGCTCGCCATTGCCGGGCTGCCCGGTGAAATTTTCGTCGAATTCGGCCTTGATATCAAGCGGCGGTCGGCCTTCGGTTATACGATGATCGATACGCTCAGCAACGGGACGATACGCGCCTACATTTGCACGCGCGAAGCGTACCGCCAAGGCGGGTATGAGCCGCAGATGACGTTCCGCAACCGGTTCCCGGAAGAGACGGGCGAACGGCTCGTCGAATCGGCCGCGAGACTTTTGGACCGGCTGAACGAAGCTGGAAGCTCCTCTTGATTGCCACGTTGGTCCTCGCGTTATGCGAGGGCTTTTATTTTTAACTCAACTTTCGCAGCCTCAAATTTCTTCATTTAACTTGCAGGAACTCGAGCACGACATTGAGGAGTTCGGTTTGATACTCCACATTGGATAGATGAACGGCAGGTAAGAGGGTCAGCTTCGCGCCAGCTACGGTCTTGGCGATTAATTCACCGTGCTCTGGAAGAGTCACCGTATCATACTGCCCTGCGATAACCAAAGTCGGACTGCTGATTAGCGCGGCTGTCCGGCGCATATCCATGTCGCGAATAGCAGCCCTGGTTTTGCGGGCTCCGCAAAGTAACAGTAGTAGCTTTCATCGAAGAAATTCACGCATATGCGTATTCTCGCAGATTTACCAGCGCTTTCCGCAATATAAGCCGTTTGAGGCGGCTCCATAAACGTTTTGCTCGCCCGGAAACGTTCTCGCTCACGAAATCCCTATGCATTCCGACCGTTTTGCTCTATAATGATTCTAATCCTAAGCATGAGAACAGGTGGATGCACCATGGAATTTACGAAAATGCACGGTCTCGGGAACGATTTTATCGTCGTTTATGGGGAATCCCGCTTGCCGGATAACGTCTCCGAGCTGGCCGTCCGGCATTGCAACCGGTTTTTCGGGATCGGCGCCGACGGGCTCGTTTACATTTTGCCTTCGGACAAGGCTGACTTTTTGATGCGAATTATTAATTCCGATGGCAGCGAGGCGGAGCAATGCGGCAACGCAATCCGCTGCGTCGCCAAATACGTTTACGATAACGGACTAACCGATAAAACGGAGCTGACGATCGAAACGATCGGCGCAGGCGTACAGCCGGTGCGGCTTTCTGTGGAGGACGGCCGCGTGCGTCAAGTGCGCGTCGACATGGGGGCGCCGATTCTGAACGGGCCCGACATTCCGACGACGGTCGAAGCGAATCCGGTCGTCGGTTTTCCCGTAGCGGTGGACGGAACCGAGTTCCGTTTTACCGCCGTATCGATGGGGAATCCGCACTGCGTCATCTATGTTGACGATGCGGCCGGCTTCGACTTGTACCGGTGGGGACCGCTGCTTGAGACGAACGGGCTGTTTCCGCGCAGAACGAATGTCGAGTTCGCTACCGTCCGCTCGCGGGACCGCATCGAGATGCGGGTGTGGGAGCGGGGAGCGGGACCAACGCTTGCCTGCGGCACCGGGGCTTGCGCGACGCTTGTGGCGGCCGTGCTGGACGGCAAGACGGATCGCAAGGCCGTCGTGTCGCTGAAGGGCGGCGATTTGGCGATCGATTGGGACGAGAGCGACGGCCGCGTTTATATGACGGGACCGGCGGAGATCGTTTACAGCGGAACGGCGGAGTGAATCATACGGAAAGCATGGGAGAGAAGCGAGAATGAAAGCCAATTTGCGGGACGCGCTGAAACGGCAGGTGCTGATCGGGGACGGGGCGATGGGGACGTATTTGTACCAGCTCGGTTTTCCGGTAGGCGTGTCGTACGAAGAATATAATTTGCTCAAGCCGGATGTGATCGGCGACGTTCACAAGCAGTATTATGCCGCCGGCGCGAGATTGATTGAGACGAACACTTTTTCCGCGAACCGCGAGAAGCTTTCGAAGTTCGGGCTGGAGCAGGACGTCGCGGCTATCAACAAAGCGGGCGTCGCCATCGCGCGCGGAGCGGTCGGCGAGGATGCTTATGTCGTCGGAGCGGTAGGGGCGATCCGGGCCGCGCGGCGCCGAAACATTCCGCAGGAACAGCTTGAGAGCGACTTCCGCGAGCAGATTGAGGCGCTTCTGGAAGGCGGCGTCGACGGGCTGCTCTTCGAGACGTTTTACGATCTGGAAGAGATGCGGATCGCCGTTCGCGTGGCGCGAAGCTTAACCGATTTGCCGATTATCGGGCAGTTTGCCACGGACGGCGGAACGACTACGAACGACGGCGTAGACTACCAGAAGGCGTTCGATATATTGGTGGCGGAAGGCGTAGATGTGCTCGGCTTCAACTGTCACAGCGGGCCTAACGGCATTTTGCGGACGATGGAGAAGCTGGCGCCGATTCCCGGCACGCCGTATTCGGTATTTCCGAACGCGGGGCTGCCGGGCTATGTAGACGGCAAGTATGTGTTCGGCTCGAAGCCGGACTATTTTGCCGAAAATGCGCTGAAATTCGCCCGGCTGGGAGCTCGTCTCATCGGCGGCTGCTGCGGGACGACTCCGGAGCATATTGCGGCGATGGCCGCCGCTTTGAAAGATTTCGATCCGGCAGCGGTGATCGCAGATAGTGTTCAAAAACCGGCAGGCGAATCCGCGCAAGCGAGCGAAACATCCCGGCCGACCGTGTCTTCTCCGGCTGTACCGGAACAAGCGAAAGAGCCGGGCTTGCTGGAACTAGTCGCACAGCGCCATACCGTCATCGTGGAATGGGATACGCCCAGAGACCTCGATATCGGCAAGTTTATGCAAGGGGCCGAAGCGCTGCGCGCCGCCGGTGTAGACTCGATCACCATGGCCGACAACGCCCTCGCCGTGACGCGGATGAGCAATTTGCCGCTCGGCATTTTGATCAAGCAGCAGCTCGGGGTAAGACCGCTTCTGCACATCGCCTGCCGGGACCGCAACCTGATTGGGACGCAGTCCCATCTGATGGGTATGCACGCCGTCGGACTCGATCATACGCTCGTCATCACGGGGGACCCTTCGCGCTTCGGCGATTTGCCGGGCTCGAGCTCGGTGTATGATATGACGTCGTTCGAAATGATCCGACTGATCAAGCAACTTAATGAAGGGGTCGCCTTCTCGGGCAAACCGCTTAAGCATAAGGCGAATTTTATCGTGGCCACTGCGTTTAATCCGAACGTCAAATATTTGGAGAAGGCGGTTCAGCGGCTGGAGAAAAAAATCGAAGCCGGCGCCGACTTTATCATGACCCAGCCGGTGTACGACGCCAAGCTGATCGAGAACGTATACGAATCGACCAAACATTTGAACGTTCCGATCTTCATCGGCTTCATGCCGATCGTCAGCGAGAACAACGCCACGTTCCTGCACAACGAGGTGCCGGGCATTCAGCTGTCGGAGGAGGTCCGCCGGCGGATGGCCGGTCTCAGCGGCGAGCAGGGACGCGCAATGGGCGTTCAGATTGCCAAAGAGCTGCTGGATGTCGCCATGCCGAGATTCAACGGAATCTACTTGATGACGCCGATGCATTTCTACGACGTCAGCGCGCAGTTGACCGCTTATGTATGGGAGAAGACGGGCCGGCAGCCATTGGCGCGCTAAAAGCCGATTTGTACTTGTCCGTACTTATAAAATGCATTAGAATAGGGTATTGAGTGGGAATACATGTTTGCAGTCGACCAAACATGCACAGTAGTGGGGATACCCGTGAAAATGGCCGCCTTGCTAGAGTATGAGACTAGCAGGAATGGGCAAGAATAGTGCAAGGCCGTTGCCGGCTCGGATCAATAAGTTGACCCGGCGGTCTTGAATTCGTAGGAGGGCAATGATGGCCATTAAACTGATCAATATCGGCTTCGGAAACATTGTGTCCGCAAACCGGATCATTTCGATCGTAAGTCCCGAATCCGCACCGATTAAGCGGATTATTCAGGAAGCGCGCGACCGGCATATGCTGATCGATGCCACGTACGGCAGACGCACGCGTGCGGTGATTATTACCGACAGCGATCACGTTATTTTATCCGCCGTGCAGCCGGAAACGGTGGCGCACAGACTTACGAACAATAAGGACGATGATCATGACGAGTAATGCGGACAAAGGCCTTTTGATCGTGCTATCCGGCCCGTCCGGCGTAGGCAAAGGCACCGTCTGTTCCATGCTGCGCACACTGGCTCCGGAACTCGTATATTCGGTTTCCGCGACGACCCGCAACCCGCGCGTCGGAGAGACAGACGGCGTAAACTATTTTTTTAAATCGAAAGAACAATTCCGTTCGATGATCGAGAAGGACGAACTGCTCGAATATGCGGAATATGTAGGCCAGTACTACGGAACGCCGCGCAGCTTCGTTGCCGATACGATCCGTGCCGGTAAAGATATTATTTTGGAAATCGAAGTGCAGGGCGCCATGAAGGTGAAGCAGCGGTTTCCGGACGGCGTATTCATCTTCCTGATGCCGCCGTCGCTGGACGAGCTTCGCAGCCGGATCGAAAACCGCGGGACTGAAACCGACGAGTCGATTCGCAATCGTCTGTCCGTCGCGGTTGATGAAATCAGGCTGCTGGAACATTACGACTATGCGGTCGTCAACGATCGCGTCGAATCGGCGTGCGAACGTATCCAATCGATTATTACGGCGGAGCACTGCAAGCGCGAACGGATTATGCCTTATGTGAAATCATGGATGGAAGAGGTGCGTTAACCGATGTTATACCCATCGATCGACCTGCTTATCAATAAAATCGAAAGTAAATATTCCCTGGTCGTGGCGGCGTCCAAACGGGCGAGAATGCTGCGCGACGGCTCCAAAACGGACTTGAAAGATCCGACGGCGAGCAAATATGTCGGAGTAGCGCTCGAAGAAATTTACGGAGACTACATCCAAGTAGAAAACCAGCCGAAAGAAGGCTTGAAGCAAGCTTAAAAAGAAAGACCTCATGAAAACAACCTCTGGCAGGTTGTTATTTTTTTCTCTTCACATGTTTGGCCGTGGCGAAGCAGCTGATCTTCACTTTCACTTTTCGGGGAAAGGGTGTTTCTACAAATGCTCAAAGGAAAAACGATCGTGCTTGGCGTCACCGGAGGAATTGCCTGCTACAAGGCGGCGGCGCTGTGCAGCAAGCTTACCCAGGCCGGCGCGGACGTACGCGTCATCATGACGGTGTCGGCAACGAAATTTGTTGCCCCGCTTACGTTCCAGACGTTGTCCCGTCACGACGTAGCGATCGATACGTTCGACGAGAAGGATGCTTCCGTCGTTTCGCACATCAACCTGGCCGACAGCGCCGATCTCGTTGTCATTGCACCGGCGACCGCCAATATCATTGCCAAGCTGGCGCATGGCATCGCCGACGATATGCTGTCGACGACGCTGCTTGCGACAGAGGCGCCGATTTTCATCGCGCCCGCGATGAACGTACATATGTATGCGCACCCGGCTGTCGCGGACAATATGCGGTTGCTGCGCGAGCGCGGGGTGCAATTCATCGAGCCGGGCGTAGGCCAGCTCGCTTGCGGCTATGTCGGCAAAGGCCGTCTGGCTGAGCCGGAAGAGATAGCCGCCGAGATCGAGCGGTTTTTCGATGCGCCGAAACCGCTGGCGGGCAAAAAAGTGCTCGTGACGGCAGGAGGAACGGTGGAGAGGATCGATCCCGTCCGTTACATCACGAATGATTCGTCCGGGAAGATGGGCTTTGCGATCGCTGAAGAGGCCAAGGAAATGGGCGCGCACGTGACTGTAGTAGCCGCGAATACATCCGCTGCCGTACCGGCGGGAGTGGGCGTCGTGCGAGTCGAATCGACGCAGAATATGCTGGACGCCGTACTTGCCCGTTTTGCGGAGACGGATATCGTGATCAAGGCGGCCGCCCCTGCGGATTACAGGCCGGCGCACCGGTCCGAGCAGAAAATCAAGAAAAAAGACGAAACAATGACGCTGGAGCTGGTCAAAAATCCGGATATTATCGAAACGCTCGGCAAACTGAAAACAAATCAGTTCACCATAGGCTTTGCAGCCGAAACGAACGACGGCGAGCGATATGCCATGGAGAAGCTGAACAAAAAAAATTGCGATTTGCTCGTGCTGAACGATGTGACGATGGCCGGGGCCGGCTTCGGGACGGACACGAATATCGTCAAAATTTTCGACGCTGGCGGTCTGGTCGTGTCGCTGCCGCAGCTAAGCAAGCGCGAGGTCGCCCGTAGGCTGTTGGAGATTGCAGCCGAGCGGCTGGAAGGCCGCGGCGGGAGTGAAGCCTGATGCGGCATAACGGCGGATCGGCGGCGGGGCTGTACGAAGGCTCGCTGCTGCCTGAAGAAACGAAGGCCAAAGAGCTGATACGGTATGCTCAAGTTATCGTGGACGTTCCGGCCAAGCAAACGAACCGGCCGTTCGATTATATCGTTCCGTCCGAGCTGCGCGAATGGGTCAGCGTAGGCAGCCGTGTCGGCGTACCGTTCGGCCCGCGCACGCTGCAAGGCTTCGTCGTCGGACTGTCGGAGCAATCGGCGATGTCGGCTTCGCGGCTCAAGCCGATCGAGCAGGTGCTCGATCTGATGCCCCCGCTTAATCCGGAGCTGGTGCAGCTTGCCCGCTGGATGAGTCACACCTACATTTGCCACGACATTACCGCCCTGCAAGCGATGATTCCCGGCGCGCTCAAAGCGAAGTATGAGAAGTGGATAACGGTGGCGGATACAGCGGCAGGCGGCGGATCGCCCGGCGGGCAGACGTATTTGCTCGATGCAAGCCCCGAGGAGGAAGAGATCGTAGCGTTCGTTCGGCAAAAAGGAAATGTAACGACCGAGACGATGCTGAGCCGGTTCCCGAACGCAGGGCCGCATCTGAAGCGGCTGTTGGAAAGAGGGACACTTGCCGAGGTGCAGACGGTCAAGGACCGGCTGAACGCGAAAAAGGTGCTCTACGTGGAGCCGGCTGTGAGCAGGGAGGAGCTTCTTGCCCATAGCGAGAAGCTGCCGAGCGGTTCCAAACGGCAAAAGGAGCTGCTGCGTTTTTTCGCGGATAGCAGCGAGCCGCTGGCGCTTGCGGAGCTCACCGAAAAGCTCGGCATGAGTCCCGGGACCGTAAAAGGTCTCGCGGACAAAGGCTGGCTGACCGTCGAAGCTCGCGAGGTATTCCGTGATCCGTATGCGGACCGGCAATTCGCCAGAACGGAGCCGCTGCCGCTGACGGAGCAGCAGGCGGTCGTGCTGAAGGAGATCGCGGATACGCTGGACCGCCGCGCGCATCGCGTGTTTTTGCTGCATGGCGTCACAGGTAGCGGCAAAACCGAAGTGTATTTGCAAGCGATTCAGCGATGTCTGGATCAAGGCCGGGAGGCGATCGTGCTCGTTCCGGAAATATCGCTTACGCCGCAAATGGTCGAGCGGTTCAAAGGGCGCTTCGGGGAGGCCGTAGCCGTGATGCACAGCCGGCTATCGAACGGAGAGCGTTATGACGAGTGGCGGAAAATCGGTCTGAAGAAGGTCAAAGTCGTCATCGGCGCGCGTTCCGCCATCTTCGCTCCTTTCTCCAGCCTCGGCCTCGTCATCATCGACGAGGAACACGAATCGTCCTACAAGCAGGAGGAAAGCCCGAAGTACCATGCGCGCGATGTCGCCGTCGAACGGGCAAAGCAGCATGGTGCGGCCGTCGTGCTAGGTTCGGCCACACCTTCGCTCGAAAGCTTTGCCAAAACAGCGAAGCAGCCGGCTATAGAATCAGAGGAGGCAGCCGATTCGGCATACAAGCTCCTCACTATGTCCGAGCGGGTCGAAGGACGCCCGCTGCCTGCGGTCCATGTCGTCGACCTGCGCGAAGAGCTGAAGGCCGGCAACCGCTCCATGTTTAGCCGGGGACTGCACGAAGCGATAGAGCAGCGCCTGGAACGCGGGGAGCAAACGGTTCTGCTGCTCAACCGCCGTGGCTACTCGACGTTCGTCATGTGCAGATCTTGCGGTTACGTCGTACAGTGCCCGCATTGCGACATATCGCTGACGTACCACCAGGTGTCGCGAACGATGCGCTGCCACTACTGCGGCTTATCCGAGCCCGAGCCGAAAAAATGTCCGAGCTGCGAAAGCGAGCATATCCGCTACTTCGGCACCGGGACGCAACGGGTCGAGGAGGAGCTCGGCAGGCTGTTCCCCGGCATCCGCGTTATTCGAATGGATGTGGACACGACATCGGAGAAGGGGGCCCACGAGAAGCTGCTGGGTCGGTTTCGGAACAGGCAGGCGGACGTGCTGCTCGGCACGCAGATGGTTGCGAAAGGACTCGACTTTCCGCTCGTTACGCTCGTTGGCGTCATCGCCGCCGATACGGTGCTGCATTTGCCGGATTTTCGGGCGGCGGAGAAAACGTTCCAACTGCTCACTCAAGTAGCCGGCCGCGCCGGTCGTCACCAACTGCCCGGCGAGGTGTTCATTCAGACGTACACGCCCGAGCATTACAGCATCGTGACGGCAAGCGGCCATGACTACGAGTCGTTTCTGGACAGCGAGCTGGAGCTGCGCAGGTTGCGCGGCTACCCGCCTTATTGCGAACTCGTACTCGTGACGTTATCTCACGAACAAGTTCCGCTGCTTGTCCGGGCGGGCGAATCGTTCGCGGCCAGACTGAAGCAGCTGTGGGAACGAGAGCGGCTTTCCCTTTCCGGGGAAGACGCGTACTTCGAGGTTTACGGCCCGGTCGCGTCGCCGATCCCGCGAATCAAAGATAGATATCGGTTCCAATGCATGATAAAATATCGGGGGAATGTCGACGTATCCGCCATGCTCGCGGAAACGTCCGCCGCTTTCGACGAAACGGTGCGCAACGACAAGCTGCTTATCAGCATCGATGTGAATCCGCAAGTTCTAATGTAAGGATGCTCTCCATAACAGGTCCCGCTGTCTGAATGCTCATAAAGGAAAGGAAGCTGCCCGATGGCTATTCGAATTATAGTGAAAGATCCGGATCCGGTGCTTCGCGAAACAGCGAAGCCCGTACCGAAAATTACCCCGAACATCCACAAGCTGCTGAACGATATGGCCGACACGATGTACGATGCGGAAGGCGTAGGACTAGCAGCGCCGCAGATCGGCATCTTGAAGCGGGTCATCGTCATCGACGTAGGCGACGAGCACGGACTGATCGAGATGATCAATCCGGAGATCGTCAGCCTGGAAGGCGAGCAGCTTGGTCCTGAAGGCTGTCTCAGCATTCCGGGACTGCGCGGCGACGTGAAGCGGGCGATGAAGGTGACGGTAAAAGGACTGGACCGTAACGGCGACGAGCTCGTCATCACCGGCTCGGAGCTTTTGGCCCGGGCGTTCCAGCACGAGGTGGACCATCTGAACGGCGTGTTGTTCACAGATCTGGCCCAAAGCGTATACCGCGAAGAGGAACGGCAGAAGAAAGGCGAGGAGTGAAGACATGAACGTCGTTTTCATGGGAACGCCCGATTTTGCCGTTCCTTCCCTAAGAACGCTGCTGGACGGGGGGTATAACGTCGTGGCTGTAGTGACGCAGCCCGACCGGCCGAAAGGGCGAAAGCGCGAGCTGACGCCTCCCCCGGTCAAGGCGGAGGCGATGAAACACGGCATCCCTGTCCTTCAGCCGGAGAAGCTTCGCGATCCGGGCGCTGTGGACAGCATTCGCGACTACGCTCCGGATCTGATCGTGACCGCTGCTTACGGGCAAATTCTGCCGAAATCGCTGCTGGCGCTGCCGAAGTTCGGCTGCATTAACGTCCACGGCTCGCTTCTGCCCAAATACCGCGGCGGCGCGCCGATTCAGCACGCCGTCATGAACGGCGAGGCGGAAACCGGCGTCACGATCATGTACATGGCCGCCGGTCTCGATACGGGAGATATGATCAGCCGCACCCAGGTGCCGATCACGGACGAGGACACGGCAGGCACTTTATTCGATACACTAAGCGCAGCCGGCGCCGACCTGCTGCGGCGCACGCTTCCCGATCTGCTGGAAGGACGTTTAACCGCAGTTCCGCAAAACGAAGCCGAGGCGACTTACGCGCCCAACATCAGCCGTGATAACGAGCGAATCGACTGGTCCAGGCCGTCCCTTGCCATTTTCAATCAGATTCGCGGGCTGAACCCGATGCCCGGCGCGTTTACGTTATGGAACGGCGAAGTGTTCAAAGTATGGGCGAGCCGCAAGCCGGCACTTGCGACCGGCGCTTCTGCCGAAGCGCCCGGAACGGTGCTGCAAATGACCGACGATGGTCTGCAGGTGCGAACGGGCGACGGCTCGCTTTGGCTGACGCAGGTGCAGCCCGCCGGGAAAAAGGCGATGAGCGTATCCGATCTGAAGCGCGGGACGCTTATTCCGCCTGGCACCGTACTGGGGGTTGAACCAAGTTGAAGCCAAACGAACAATCCCCTCGCAAACAAACAAAGCCGGGGACGGACCAGCACACGAACGGACGTCCGGGCGGCAGCAAGGCGGGGAGCCAAGGCGCTCCGGCTGTGTCCGGGCGCGGACGTTCACCTGCCGCCGGCTCAAGGGCAAGGGCGCTTTCGGCGCGCGAGATCGCGCTTGACGTGCTTACGCGCGTAGAGATGGAGCAAGCCTACAGCAATCTGCTGCTGAATCAGATGCTGCTGAAGCATCCGCTCGAGAAGGCGGATACAGCGCTCGCAACGGAGCTTGTGTACGGAACGATTCAGCGACAGAATACGCTGGACTACTATCTCGCCCGTTTTGTAGCCAAAGGTCTTGCGAAGCTGGAGCCGTGGGTGCGCAACTTGCTTCGAATCGGCTTGTACCAGCTGCTATATCTGGACCGCATTCCCGAGCACGCCGCCGTGAACGAAGCGGTTTCGATCGCCAAGCGCAGAGGACATGCCGGCATTTCCGGCATGGTCAACGGGGTGCTGCGCAGCGCGATTCGCCGCAAAACGGAGCTCTTCGTCCCCGAATCGCTTGATCCGGTCGCCCGGATTGCGCTGGAAGCCTCCCACCCGGAATGGCTCGTGGCAGACTGGGTAAGGCGATTCGGTGCCGAAACCACCGAACGGATGTGTTTGGCGAATAACGAGCCGCCACATACGAGCGTGAGAGTGAACGGCATCAAGCTGTCCCGCGACGAGCTGATCGCCGAATTGACGCAGGCAGGCTATAACGCACTCCCCTCTGCTGTTTCCGAGGCGGGAATCGTAGTTGCAGGCGGCGGAAATATGGCGTTAACGCCCTGGTACACGGGAGGTCGGCTGTCCGTGCAGGACGAAAGCTCGATGCTCGTCGCCGAAATGGCGGACCCGCTGCCGGACATGGTGGTGCTGGACTGCTGCGCGGCGCCCGGCGGCAAAACGGCGCATATGGCCGAGCGGATGCGGGATCGCGGTCGAATCGTCGCTTGCGATCTTCATGAGCACAAGCGCGAGTTAATCGAGGCGCAAGCCCGGAGGCTCGGCCTGACATGCATCGAGACGAAAACAGCGGATGCTCGGGAACTGCCCGAGCTGCTGCGCGGTGCCGGGTTTGATCGCATTTTGCTGGATGCTCCCTGCTCGGGACTCGGCGTTATTCGCCGCAAACCGGACATCAAATGGGTGAAGCGGCCGGAGGACTTGGCGGACATCGCCAAGCTGCAGACGGAGCTGCTGTCCGGAGCGGCTACGCTCCTGAAGCCGGGCGGCCTTCTCGTTTACAGCACCTGCACGTTGTCGGAGGAGGAGAACGAGCGGGTGGTCGAACGATTTTTGGCCGAGCACGCAGCGTTTACGGTGGAGCCTCCGCCGGAAGAGATAAGCAAACGGCTGCCTACAGAAGCGATCGGATCGTCGGGAATGGTCACGATTTTGCCGCATTTGTTCGGCTCGGACGGCTTTTTTATCGCCAGACTGCGGAAGCGGCCGGAGTAGCAATGGTCGCGGATCGCCCCAGACTTCCTGAATAACAATCGACCTGCGGCACCGGCGACGAAACTTTAGCTATTCCCGCGGTTATGCTAAAATGAAGAAATAATACCCGGTCGGCGCTTGCCGCCGGTCTCACGCGTGTGTTTACGACATGTGAAATCAAAGAAACGGGCAGGGATATTTTTGCTGAAACCTTTAAAGCCGTTAAAACCATTATTGCCGCATGTGCCGGAGAAGCCTTCCGCTTACGATTTTTCCCTGGAAGATTGGGAGGCGTGGCTGAAAGAAAAAGGAGAACCGTCCTTCCGGGCGGGACAAATATTTGACTGGTTGTACGTGAAGCGTGTCGGCACGTTCGAGGACATGTCCAACCTGTCCAAGTCGCTGCGCGATAAACTGGCGGATTCCTTCGTTTTCGTATCGCTGAAGGAAATTGCCCGTCAGCAGTCCAAGGACGGGACGGTCAAATTTCTGTTCGAGCTCTCCGACAACAATGCGATCGAAACCGTCATCATGAAGCACGATTACGGCAACAGCGTCTGTGTCACGACACAGGTGGGCTGCCGCATCGGCTGCACATTTTGCGCTTCGACGCTTGGCGGGCTGAAGCGGAATTTGTCCGCTGGCGAGATTGTGGCGCAAGTGGTGACCGCCCAGCGTCTGCTCGACGCCACAGGCGAGAGAGTAAGCAGCATCGTCATTATGGGGATCGGCGAGCCGTTCGAAAACTATGACGCGATGCTCAAGTTTTTGAAGCTGATGAACCACGACAAAGGGCTGAATATCGGCCAGCGACATATTACCGTATCGACGAGCGGCATCGTGCCGAACATTTACCGGTTTGCCGACGAGAACATGCAGATCAATCTGGCGATATCGATTCATGCGCCGAATGACGAGCTGCGTTCCAAGCTGATGCCGGTTAACCGGCGCTATCCGTTTGCGGAATTGGTCGAAGCTTGCAGTTATTATTTGCGCAAGACGGGCAGACGGATTACGTTCGAATACGCGCTTATGGGCGGCGTCAACGATGCGGCGGAACATGCCGAGGAGCTGGCGGGCGTACTTAAGGGGATGCTGCCGCTCGCCCACGTCAATCTGATTCCGGTCAATTTCGTGCTGGAACGCGATTTCAAACGAACGGAGAGGGACGATATTTTCGCTTTTCAGCGCATTCTGGAAAAGCATAATATTCCCGCGACGATTCGTCGCGAGCACGGCAGCGACATCGCCGCCGCTTGCGGACAACTGCGGGCCAAGCATATGGAGTCATAAGATGAGGTGAGGGTTCATGCTAACGGCGTATCGTACCGATGCCGGACTTGTCCGGCTTATTAACGAAGACCGGGCGGCGGTGAGAGACGAGTGGAACGGGTTTACCCTCGCCATCGTAGCGGACGGCATGGGCGGCCATCAGGCGGGGGAGATCGCCAGTACGATGGCTATCGAGCTGGTGGAGACGGAGATGCGCACCGTCCGCGCCGAAATGACGCTTGAGGAGCGCCAGGAGACGGTGCGCCGCGCCATCGCCATCGCCAACGAGGAGGTTTATGAATTCGCCTCCAAGCAGCCGCGTTATCAGGGAATGGGCACGACCGTTGTCACCGCGCTCGCCTCGCAGAACGAAGTCGTAATCGGCCATATCGGCGACAGCCGCGCCTATCTCGTCTCGGGCGAGTCGATCCGGCAATTGACCGAGGATCATTCGCTGGTGAACGAACTGGTCAAGTCGGGGCAGATTACGTCGGAGGAAGCGAACGTTCATCCGCTGCGCAATGTCGTTACGCGCGCGCTCGGCACGGACAAGCAGGTGGAGATCGACATTATCCGCTGCGAGTGGCGCGAGGGCGATATTTTGCTGTTGTGCAGCGACGGGCTGAGCGGGCTTGTCGAGGAAAGCGAGATGCGGGACATTATTGCCGCCGTTCATGATTTGCCGTGGAAGGTAGATCGGTTGATCGCCCGTGCCCTGGAAGAGGGCGGAGGGGACAACATTACGGTTGTGCTGCTTGCGAATGTCGCCCGGGACCCAAAGCCAGTAACGGATGAGGCGGAAAGGAGGGATGGAGCATGATCGGCCAAGTGCTGGGAGGACGTTATGAAATTCTCGACCGGATCGGCGGCGGCGGCATGGCGCTTGTGTACAAGGGACACGATATTTTACTGAGCCGCAAGGTAGCCGTCAAGGTGCTGCGCCAGCAATACGTGCATGACGAAGAGTTTATTCGCCGTTTCCGGCGGGAAGCCCAGGCGGCCGCATCTTTGTCGCATCCGAACGTGGTCAGCATTTACGATGTCGGACAGGAAGACGAGATTCATTATATTGTTATGGAGTACATCGAAGGCAAGACGCTGAACGATCTGATCAAGGAACGATCGCCGCTGCCTGTCGACGAGTCTACCCGGATCGCCGCACAAATATGCGACGCGCTCGATCATGCCCACCATAACCAAATCATCCATCGCGATATTAAGCCCCATAATATTTTGATCGGCAAAAACGGCCGCGTCAAAGTGACCGACTTCGGCATCGCCCGCGCAGCGGATGCTTCGCAAATTACGCAGACCGGCTCCGTCGTCGGCTCGGTGCATTATTTTTCGCCTGAGCACGCGAAAGGAACGCTCACAGGCGCCCAGTCCGACCTGTATTCCCTCGGCATCGTGCTTTACCAAATGCTTACCGGGCGTCTGCCGTTTCTCGGAGAAAGTCCGATCAGCGTCGCGCTCAAGCACTTGCAGGAGGATGTGGAGGAGCCGCGCAAGGTGAACCCGCTCATTCCGCAAAGCGTCGAGAATATCATCCTGAAATCGATGCGCAAAAAGCCGGAGGAGCGTTACCGTTCAGCTAAGGAAATGCTTCAGGATCTGGATACTTGCCTGCAGCCGGAACGTCGGAACGAAGCCAAGATCAAGTTTTCCTCTGACGACGAGCTTTACGATGACAGCGAGAAAACGCGCGTGCTGCCAGCCATTCGCGGCGACTATACGCCGGTGGCGGATCACGATGACGAAGAGGACGACGAAACGCCGCGCAAACGCCGCGGCTGGATTAAGCCGGTCGTATGGACGGTCGTCACGCTAGTTTTGCTTGGGCTTATGATGGCCGGCGTCATGTATGTGCAGAAGCTGATCGAAGTTCCCGAGATTGAGATTCCGAACGTAGTCGGTATGAATGTGCAGGAAGCCCAGAAGGCGCTTCAGGATAAAAACATGTCGAGCAAGGTCGTCACGCAGTCGAATGCGCAAACGCCGAAGGATATCGTCATGCAGCAGGACCCGACGTCGGGCCGGGTTAAGGTGAACAACATCATCACGCTGTACGTAAGCGACGGGCCGGAGAAGAAACGGATGCCGGACTGGAAAGGCAAGTCTGTGAACGATGTGCTGAACACGGAATTGCTGCGTCTTGGGATCAACAAAGCCCAGGTCAAGCAGGAGGCGACTTTCGGTAACGAGGAGCCGGGAACGATACTGGCCCAGACGCCTGCGGCCGACGAGGAGTACGATCCGAAAACCGTTGAGATCAAGCTGTCGGTCAGCAAAGGCAAGGAGCAGATCGAGATGCCGAACCTGATCGGCCTGACCGAGGCGGCCGCTCAGTCGAGAGCGAAGCTGAACGACCTGAAGCTGGTCGTCCAGCAGGAGGCGACGTTCAAAAAGCCGCGCGGTCAAGTGTTCGACCAGCATCCGTACAAGCCGGGCGAGCTCGTGTCTCCGGGTGCGGAAGTGAAAATTTTCGTCAGCACCGGGTATCCGGATACGGCGAAGGAAATAACGGTAACGAAAATGATCGCTCCGTCCGAAAAAGGCAAGGAGAGCACGATCGAAATCAAATACAGCGACGCTAGAGGCGACGATCTCGAATGGGATAAGCCGCGCAAAATCACGGATGCCCAATCGTTCGATATCAAGCTGGTGCTTTCGCCGGATAAGGACGGGCAAATCCAGTATTTCCGGGACGGCAAGCGGATCGACATCGATACGGTTCCTTATTCGGGCAAAACGACGAGCAGTCCGGTATCCGGCGTTCCAAGCGGACCGCCGGCGTCGGGCGGCCAGCAGCCGGGCGGAGCGGCCGGAAGCACCACAAACGGCGCTACGAACGGGAACACAAACGGAACTACAAATGGCACAACAAATGGCGCAACGAACGGCACGAAACCGCCTGCCGGTACCACCGGAGGAACAACCGGCGGTACGACGGGCGGGCAGCCCGGTACGACGAATCCTGGCGCGGGAGGACGAAATTGATGCCCGAAGGGATCATCGTGAAAGCACTCAGCGGCTTCTATTATGTCCGACCGGTTGATGACGAAGACACTCTTATCCAGTGCCGGGCCCGGGGCATCTTCAAGAAAAAGGGCGTCACGCCCCTCGTAGGCGACCGCGTGCAGTTCGCCGTGACGGAAAACGGCGAAGGCACCGTCGACGAAATAGAGCCGCGGAGCACGGAGCTGATTCGACCGCCTGTGGCGAACGTCGATCAGGCCGTGCTCGCGTTCTCGCTGACGGAGCCAGCGCTAAATTTGCAGCTGCTGGACAAATTTCTCGTTCATACGAGCAATAGCGGTCTGGATACGATCATTTGCCTGACGAAGCGGGATCTGCTCCCCGAGGGCGGCGAAGACGACGTTACCGCTCATGAGGAAATATCGCTGGATGAGGTCAAGCGGCTGTATGAACGAATCGGGTACACAGTCATCGTAACGAGCACGAATACGAAGGAAGGGCTGGAGCAGGTGCGTGCCCGACTGGAGGGCCGGATTAGCGTCTTCTCCGGTCAATCCGGGGTAGGCAAGTCATCGCTGCTGAACGCGATTATGCCAGAGCTGACGCTTCAGACCAACGAGATCAGCATGAAGCTGGGGCGAGGGAAGCATACGACCCGGCATGTGGAGCTGATCTCGCTGGATGGCGAGCAGGGCGGCTTCGTCGCCGATACGCCGGGCTTTAGCCAGCTCGACTTTTTGCATATGGAGGCGGACGAGTTGTCGTCCTGCTTTATCGAGATGAAGCCGCTGTCCGCAGGGTGCAAATTCCGTGGCTGCCTTCATCAGAGCGAGCCGGGCTGCCAGGTGCTGGCGGCGCTGGAGCGCGGCGAGATCGCGCAAACCCGCTACAAGCATTACCTCATCTTTTTACAGGAAATGAAAGAACGGAAACGGAGGTATTGACAATGTCGAATTTGCTGATTGCTCCGTCGATCTTGTCGGCGGATTTCGCCAAGCTGGGCGAAGAAATCGCCGATGTGGAACGCGGCGGCGCAGACTGGATTCATGTGGACGTTATGGACGGCCATTTCGTGCCGAACATTACGCTCGGCCCGCCGATCGTACAGAGTATCCGGCCGCATACGAAGCTGCCGCTGGACGTTCACCTGATGATCTCGAAGCCGGACGATTACATTGCCGCCTTCGCCAAAGCGGGGGCGGATTACATTACCGTTCACGCCGAAGCGTGCACGCATCTGCATCGCACCGTACAGCTGATCAAGAGCGAGGGCGTGAAAGCCGGTGTAGTACTTAATCCGGCAACCCCGCTGACAGTGCTCGAGCATATCGTAGACGAGCTTGACCTCGTGCTGCTTATGACGGTCAACCCGGGCTTCGGCGGCCAGCGGTTTATCGGCTCCAGTGTGCCGAAGATCGCGGCGCTGCGCCGGATGCTGGACGAGCGCGGACTTCAGCGCGTACATATCGAGGTCGACGGCGGAGTGAATGAGGAAACGGCGCCTCTGGTTGCCGCAGCGGGAGCGAATGTGCTCGTCGCGGGCAATGCGGTATTTTCGCAGCCAGATCGGCGCGCGGCCATGGCCGGCATTCGCGAAGCGGCTTCCCGGAGGGAGTAGCGCGCTTGAAAAAAACATTGATGCTGCTGCTTTGCAGCTTTGTAGCCGGTCACCTGCTGCTCATTTTTTCGTGGACCGATTTTTCGATATTTCGCTATGTATATTCGCTCGGAGCTTTGTTTATCGGGATTTATTATTTCAAGACGTACGAATCGCTGGGACTGCGGATCGGCTTTATCGTCACGGCGATGGTGTTCTGGCTCTTGCTGTTGTTCGTTTATGTCGCTATCGGCAAAATACCGATATTGAATCTCGAGCCGCCGGGGCTGAAGATGGAGCAATAACGCGGAGGTATGTTTTCGGCTCCGACCGCATATAGATGACTACAAGAGAGCCGCTCTTGTAGTTTTTTTGTTCGGATCATCACCTTTTCCGAAGACGGGCATAAGCTGGCACATAAGGTGGTTCCATGCGGCGGCACAGGAGGGAAACAAGCGACGGGCGTCCAAAAGCCGCGCGGAACAGGCGAGGGAGGGGTAGAAATGAAATTTTACACGATCAAACTACCGAGATTTTTGGGTGGTGTCGTGAAAGCGATTTTGAATTCGTTCAGCAAAAATTGATGGAGCGGCCGCGCTGCCGGCGCGCGCCGCGCAATTCGGGAATGCCTCCGTCCGCTAACCGAAGCAATAGCGATCCTCCTCACGTTAACTGATCTCTTCGCCGCCGGTTTTCCGCTTGCGGGCCATGCGGGAGAATCGTCCAAGCGGGCAGAGGCCGTGTCTGGCGAGACGTAAAAAAAAAGCACCTGAACAGGTGCTTTTTGTCTATTTGCCTTGAGCGAATCAAGACAAAGGTCCGGGCGAAATCTTACACGCGCTCTACGAGGCCGGATTTCAGAGCACGGGCGCTTACATAAACGCGTTTCGGTTTGCCGTTTACCATAATGCGAACTTTTTGCACGTTAACGCCCCAAGTGCGCTTGTTCTTGTTGTTAGCGTGGGACACGTGATTGCCTTGGCGCGGGCTTTTGCCAGTAATCGTACATTTGCGGGACATGAGTTACACCTCCTGAAAAAACAATCATACCGAGCACATACTTAAGTATATTAGCATATCCGTAGTAGCCTCGTCAATTATCGGTTGAAACGGTTTTGCATTTCTTTCTTTTGTCGATTATAGTAAAATGAAAGTAA
Organism: Paenibacillus ginsengarvi; assembly: GCF_003626695.1. GTDB lineage: Bacteria > Bacillota > Bacilli > Paenibacillales > NBRC-103111 > Paenibacillus_AB > Paenibacillus_AB ginsengarvi. The sequence goes on along the minus strand of NZ_RBAH01000001.1, from coordinate 242,709 downwards.
TGTTTCAAGAAACGAACCGGGGAGGACTTGCCGTGACTGTACAGATGGATAACGAGTGGGGAAAAGTATTCGTTTCAAACGATGTGATCGCGGTGATCGCCGGCTCGGCCGCCCTCGATTGTTACGGACTGGTAGGCATGGCGTCGCGCAAGCAGCTCAAGGACGGCTTGGCGGAGATGATCGGCCGGGAAAACTTGAGCCGAGGGGTGGAGGTTCGCACCGAGGCCGACGGCTTACATATCGTCCTTCATATTATTGTCGGCTACGGGACGAAAATTTCCGAAGTCGCCCATAATGTGCAGTCGAAAGTCAAATATGTGCTGAACGAGGTTGTGGGACTGAAAGCCGACTTCGTCGATATAGTCGTACAAGGGGTTCGCATCGCGCGCTGAAGGGCATAAGCAATATTGACGGGCAACGAATTCCGATGGATGGGGGAGTTTTTTCTTGAGTAAGCGCTTTAAAACGTTAAATGGGCCAGACTTTACCAACATGATGAGCAAAGGTGCCGAAGCCCTGCATGCCGGCGTAGATCATGTCAATGCTTTAAACGTATTTCCCGTGCCTGACGGCGATACGGGGACGAACATGAATATGACTTTGACTTCCGGTGTGGACGAGCTGAAGAAGAAAACGTCCCCTCATATCGGCAAATCGGCCGAGGCGTTGTCGAAAGGGCTGCTGATGGGCGCCCGCGGCAACTCCGGCGTCATTTTGTCGCAGCTGTTCCGCGGCTTCGCCAAATCGATCCAGGAGGCCGACGAGATCGATGCGCAGCAGTTTGCCGCAGCTTTGCAGCATGGCGTCGATACGGCCTACAAAGCGGTCGTGAAGCCGGTGGAAGGAACCATATTGTCCGTCGCCCGGGAAGCGGCGAAGCATGGTCTTGCGACGGCGCGCCGTCATGCCGATATTACCGAGCTGATGAGCGAGGTGCTGAAAAAGGCGAAGGAAGCGCTGGCCAAAACGCCGGAGCAGCTTCCGGTGCTGAAGCAGGTCGGCGTCGTTGATGCGGGCGGCCAGGGCCTGGTTCTGATCTACGAAGGCTTCGTTGCCGCGCTTCGCGGCGAAATGCCGGAAGGCGCGGGAGCGGGACATGCCGTTCAGACGCGCAGCCCGTCGCATCTGCTCGACGTTGGTTCGCTCAGTGCGCAAGCGCATATGGCGACGGAGGATATCGAGTTCGGCTATTGCACCGAATTTATCGTCCGGCTCGATCCGGCGAGAAGCGCCGCGGCTGGGTTTACGGAATCGGCGTTCCGCGAGCAGCTTGTCGAGCATGGGGATTCACTGCTTGTTATAGCCGACGACGATCTTGTGAAAGTGCACGTTCATGCGGAATATCCGGGCAATGTGTTGTCGCTGGCGCAGCGGTACGGCGATCTGGTCAAAATCAAAATCGAAAATATGCGGGAGCAGCATTCCCATATCGTATCGGATAGCGGAGGGCAACCGGCAGCGGAGCAGCCGAAGCAAGAGGAGCGCGAGGCGGCCGTATCTGTCCGCCAAAGCAAAGGCGCGAAGCGGTTCGGCTTCGTTGCCGTAGCGGCCGGCGAAGGAATTTCGGCGATTTTCAAAAATCTCGGCGTCGATGTCGTGTTGTCCGGCGGACAAACGATGAATCCGAGCACGGAGGACATCACCACTGCGGTCGAACGGGTGAATGCGGAGACGGTATTCGTCCTCCCGAACAATTCGAACATTATTTTGGCCGCCCAGCAGGCTCGCGAGCTGATGGAGCGCAGCGTCATCGTGGTGCCGACGAAAACGGTGCCGCAGGGAATAGCCGCTATGCTGAAGTTTCAGGCCAGCGAATCGGCAGAGCGAAACGGCGCGCTTATGGAAGCGGCGATTGGCGACGTACAGTCCGGACAAGTCACTTACGCTGTCCGCGATTCGCAGATTGACGGGGTCGACATCCACGAGGGCGACTATCTCGGCATCCACAACAACCGAATCGTAGCGGCTGAGCCGTCCATGATCGACGCGTGCGCCAAGCTGCTGGCCAGTATGATGGCGGATGGCGGCGAAGTTGTGACCGTCTTGACCGGAGCGGAGGCGCGAGAGGAAGATACGGTGCAGCTAGCCGAGCTGATCGAGGATGCGTACCCGGACGGCGAGTTGGAAATACTCGCGGGAGGACAGCCGCTATACTATTATTTGTTCTCGGTAGAGTAAGATAACCAAAAGCGGGAGGGGGACGCCGGTGGCAAACATTCGCATAGTGACGGACAGCACATCCGATATTCCGGAGGCGGTTCGGAAACAATACGGCATCGAGATGGTGCCCTTGAAAGTGCATTTCGGCTCGGAGACGTATTACGACGCCATTACGATACAGCCCGACCAGTTTTACGAGAAGCTTGCAGCGTCGTCTTCGCTGCCGACCACGTCGCAGCCGTCGCCGGCGGATTTTCTCGATCTGTACAAGAGGCTGACGGACGAGCCGGATACCGAAGTCATATCGATTCATTTATCGGCCGCCCTAAGCGGCACGTATCAATCGGCCTTACTGGCCAAATCGCTTTTGGACGCTGAGAAGCCGATTGCGATCATAGATTCCAAGTCAGCCTCCTACGGAATCGGCTTGCTCGCTGTGGAAGCGGCGAAAGCGGCTCAGGCGGGGAAAAGCAAGGACGACATTCTCGAGCTGCTTGCCCGGATTCGCAAGGAAATGCGCATATATTTTCTTGTCGGCACTCTCGAATATTTGCAGAAAGGCGGCCGAATCGGCAAGGCTGCGGCTTTGTTCGGCTCGCTGCTCAACATTAAGCCGATCTTAACGCTGGACGACGACGGCGAGGTGTCTTCGGTGGACAAGGTTCGCGGCCACAAGAAGGCTGTCGCCCGCATCGTCGAACTGCTCAAGGCGGATTTCGGCGATAGGCTGCTTAATATGACCGTCGCCCATGCCAGCTCGCCCGATGTGGCAGCCGAGTTCAGCGAAGTGCTCAAGGCGAACTTTAACATCGCCGAGATGACGTTTACGGACGTCGGTCCCGTAATTGGCACTCACGCCGGACCGGGCACTGTCGCCGCCTTCGCCAGGCCGGTGTTATGAGCATGGATCTGCACTCGCTGCCCGTCCGTTCTGTCTCGGGTGTTACTCCGGCCAAGGCGAAGGAGCTGGAGGAGCTTGGGATCGATTCGGTGGCGCGCCTGATCGACTATTATCCGTTCCGGTACGAGGACTACCGGATTCGCGATCTGGCGGAAGTGAAGGACGGCGAGAAAATAACGATTCAGGGTAAGCTGTACAGCGAACCGGCTTTGCAAATGTACGGGCGCAGCAAATCGAGAATGTCTTGCAAAGTGTACGTGGACCCGCTGTTCGTGACGGCGGTCCTGTTTAACCGCCATTTTCTGAAGGATCGGCTTCGTCCCGGACAGGAAATTGTGCTGACGGGAAAATGGGAGGCGAAAAGGCTGCAGCTTACGGTTTCCGAGGCGGAGTTTCCTGGCGGGAGCTCATCGCAGACGGGAACGCTGCAGCCCGTTTATTCGCTGACGGCGGCATTGTCGCAAAAATGGATGCGCAAAACGGTAAAGCAGGCGCTGACGCAGTTCGGCGCGCTTGTGCCGGAGGTGCTGCCGCCGCAGCTTACGGACAAGTACGGCTTTATGGCGCGCAAGCAGGCGGTTTACCGGATTCACCATCCGGACGATGCGGCGGAAGGCAGACAGGCCCGCAGGCGGCTCGTGTACGAGGAGCTGTTTTTTTTCCAGCTCAAAATGCACGCGTTCCGGGCGCTTCAGCGGAAGAAAGCCGACGGGGTAGCCCACGAGTTCGACAACGAGGTCGTGCGCCAGTTTGTCCGCGCGCTGCCGTTCAAGCTCACCGATTCGCAAAAAAAAGTAATCGGCGAAATTTTGCATGATTTGAAGCAGCCCTACTGCATGAACCGGCTGCTCCAGGGTGATGTGGGAGCGGGCAAGACAGTTGTAGCCGCCGCCGCGCTATTCGCATCGGTACGGGCCGGACACCAGGGGGCGCTCATGGTACCGACGGAAATATTGGCCGAGCAGCACAAACGGTCGCTGGAGCGGCTATACGAGCCGTACGGCATTCAGGTCGGCCTGCTGACCGGAAGCCTTACGGACCGGCAGCGCCGGGACACGATCAATTCGCTGCATATGGGCCTTATTGACGTTGTAGTAGGTACTCATGCGCTTATCCAGGACGATGTGATGTTCCGCAATCTCGGACTTGTCGTAACCGATGAGCAGCACCGATTCGGCGTTAACCAGCGCAGCGTGCTCCGGCGCAAAGGAATGAACCCGGATGTGCTGACGATGACGGCGACTCCGATTCCGCGGACACTTGCGATTACGGCGTTCGGCGACCTCGACGTGTCGACGCTGCGGGAGCTGCCGAAAGGGCGCAAGCCGATTCAGACGTATGCGCTCGGGCACGATAAGCTGGAGCGTGTAATCGACTTTATCCGCAAAGAAGTGAGCGGAGGCCGCCAGGCTTATATCATCTGCCCGCTGATCGAAGAGTCGGACAAGCTCGATGTGCAAAATGCGATCGACGTGCACGCCCAGATGTCGCACGCGTTCCCGGAATTTCGCGTCGGCCTGCTCCACGGCCGGATGCCGGCACAAGAGAAGGACGACATCATGAATGCGTTCAAGGACAACGACGTGCAGGTGCTCGTATCCACTACCGTCATCGAGGTCGGCGTGGACGTGCCGAACGCCACGGTGATGGTCATCTACGATGCCGTCCGTTTCGGGCTGTCGCAATTGCACCAGCTGCGGGGGCGTGTTGGCCGGGGCGAGCATCAATCGACGTGTATTCTGATCGCCGATCCGAAAAACGAAACGGCCAAGGAGCGAATGCGTGTCATGACCGAGACGAACGACGGCTTCGAGATTGCCCGCCGCGATTTGGAGCTGCGCGGCCCCGGGGATTTTTTCGGCACGAAGCAAAGCGGCTTGCCGGAGTTCAAGCTGGCCGATATGATGAGCGACTTCGAGATCATGGAGCACGCGCGGGACGACGCGGCTGAATTGGTCGCCCAGTCCGACTTCTGGACAGCGGCGGACAATTTGCCGCTGCGCGAGTTTTTGCAGCGAGAACAAATATTGGACGGCGAACGGCTCGATTGAAGCAGCTACTCCCGGAGATCGGCAAAAGAATAGGCGTAACCCGGACACCTCCCGCATATGGTATACAATGACTATGCCGGGAGGTGTTCGGTTGGTTACGTATCAAAGTTACGGAATCCCGCGGGAACTGGTGGAGCGCATCAAGCTGAAGCTGAAAGACCCCGATACGAAAGACCGGGTGAAGCAGCTTTTGGACGGGGTGACGAAAGCCGATTTGCAGGACCGGGTGAAGGTCAAGTCGCTGCTGAGCAAGCTGACGAAGGCGCTGCATGAGCCGGTCTCCGACGCGCTGGCGAATCAAATCGTGCAAATGGTGATCGATCTGAAGCTCGATCCGAACAATACGTTTCACCTGATCAAGTTGTGGGGCATCTTCCGGTAAAGCGATCGGTCCGGGAGCGGCAGGGACGGTAGGCCATGAGGCTTATCCGTCTTTTTTGCGTATCAAGGTGGAGTGTCATGGAAATGTTACATAGGGATACGTGCCGCTTCAAGAAAGTAGGGCATTTTTTGGAATACGGCTGCCGAAATAGTGCCAAACTGGTGTATAGTAATGATGTAGGACAAGCAGGAACCCATAATCGATAAGAAGGAGCGATGCGTGTGTCGGTAGATGTTTATTTGAATTTTAACGGCAATTGTCGGGAGGCGATTCAATTTTATGCGGAGGTATTCGGTCTGGGAACGCCGAAAATGATGACGTTCGGCGATGTCCCACCCAATCCGGAATTTAAGCTTCCGGAGGAAGCGAAATCGCTAATTATGCATTCGCGGCTATCGATCGGCGGGAGCAACGTGATGTTCTCCGACGTGTTTCCCGGCATGCCCTTTACGCAGGGCAATAACATCAGCCTATCGTTTGTGAGCGAAAGCCGAGAGGAAGTCGAAACGGCGTTTAACCGGTTGAAGGAAGGCGGCTCCGTGATCATGGAGCTGCAGGAGACGTTCTGGAGTAAGTGTTACGGCTCCTTGACGGATAAGTTCGGGATCGGCTGGCAGGTGAACCTGGGGATCGGCGAGTGGTAAACGGAAAGTAATTGGACGATAACGTGTGCCAGCAAAGGCCGCCCGGCTCTCTCAAGCTCAGGAGAGAAGCCGGCGGCCTTTCGTTTAGGAACGAGACTCATCCTCATAGGCGATTCTGAGCTTTCTGGAGCGTTCGACTACTTCTTGCATCGTCGGGTGCTGGGCCTCCTCATGACGTGAATACAAGATGAAGGCAATACTCAATAAGCCTAGGCAGCATATGCAATAAATGACAAGCGTAGCGATCAGTATCATGGTGCCGCTCCTTTATTGAGTCAAGAATGGATTTCATTCTCATTGAAGACTATAACTTTATTGTGCATATATTGGCAGGAGTGTCAAGACAGGGATCGCTATTTTTGTATCAGCCAGCAGTTGGTTTCGAATCAAGCCAGGGACGAATAAGGGGAAGTACGTTTACAGGTTGCATGGCGCTCGTGTGATCGAGTCCGTCTAAAAGAGCCACGTCCCAACCGGCTTCGATCAGCCGGCCCCTGGTCTTGAGGAGTGGACCGGCGATATCGACCGTGACATCTCCCCATTTCTCGCCGTACTCGATTCGATCGGCGCTGCCGGCGAAGCAAAGACGCGGACAACGGAGCAGATGCTGAATGGCGGAGTCATCGAAGCTTTGCAAGCTTTCGTAGAGGGTAACGAATTGTTTCGTCTGGGCTTCGCTCATGGTGACTTCTACGGTTGACCAATCGAATTCGTCCGCTTGTTCCGGCGAATAGCTGGGGCCGTACGTTCCTTGATTGGCGGTAGCCATAGCATAAGTAGCCGTCGTTACTTTTAACATCTCTCTATAAGGACCGCCGATCGGCGGGAATCCACCCATGATGAGGGCGGACAAACGGTTCGTGCGGAGGGCCAGCTGCAATCCGGCAAGAGCGAGCCAGGAGTAACCGTAATAGGCGAAACGTTCCGCCCCGGCCCGATCCGCTATCGCCAAGAAGTCGTTTGACAGCTGCTCCGGCGTAAGTGAATCCGGCTTCGGGTTGAGGATGACATGCCCCTCGTAATCGAAGGCGATGACTCGGTACCGGTCTTTGAGACCGTCGATTAGCGTTTTGCCAAGCGAGGGGTCTACGCCCCATTTCTTCAGCTCCTCGGCTTGAGCCCCTTCGGCGGGTTTCGGATTCACAGGCAATAGCAGCGCCTGGCCTTTCCCCTGGATATCGACGTTTATGTTCGTTCCGTCGTGCATCGTAACCTCAATCATTCGTTCTCCTCCTTCACATGATGTTCCCTAAATCCATATTGGCCGGACTCGATATGTTGCAGCATCCGTAGCGTATGCTCTGCTTGGCTCTCTACATAGCGAACCCACAGGCCAACAAGCTCGGGGTGCTTGGATGGATCGGATGGAAACTCCGATGTCGGCAGCGACTTCAGGAACTGCGCCGAATGGAGCAGGAGCGTATGGCGTTCTTGCAACAGGGCCAAAACTTCAGTTCGAGGCATCATTTCCATAAAAGCAACGCCGACGGAGAACGATTGGATATCACTGCTCTTCAATGCCGCTTCGAGGAGCGAATAAAATTCTTCCTTTCCCTTCTCCGATACCGAATATTCGGTGCGGGAAGGCCCCGGCTTTTCCTCGCTTTGCGAAGGTACCGGCTGAATTAGCCGCTGCGACTCCAGCTTCTCCAAAGCATGGTAAATCGAGCCGGGTTTTACGTTGGTCCAAGTGTCCGCACGCCAGGACGTAATATCGCTGTAAACTTTGTAACCGTGACTCGCGCCGCTGCGCAGGATGGAGCCGAGTACAAGCAGCCGAACGGATGACATGAAGGAAACCGCCTCTTTCTATTCAAATTTGAATAGCCGATACATGAAATGGTAACACGAGGTGTATATCTAGTCAAGTTTGAATAGCTGGCGATGTTTTCGTACATAATTCACCTGCTTAAGGAAATACTGGGGAGGTTAAAAGAACAAGCATCTGGATGGAGGGACAAGGATGGGGCAGGATGAGACTGATCTAACATTAACGAATCGGCAAGGTCATCCGGTGACCAACAATCAGAATATAAGAACTGTGGGCAACCGTGGTCCCGCAACTTTGGAAAACTACGATTTCATCGAGAAAATCAGCCACTTCGACCGGGAACGAGTGCCCGAGCGTGTCGTACATGCGCGGGGCGCAGGCGCCCACGGGTATTTTGAAGCATATGGTACGGTCGGAGAAGAGCCCGTCTCTACCTACACGCGGGCCAAACTATTTCAGGAGAAAGGCAAACGGACACCGGTATTTGTCCGCTTCTCGTCGGTGATTCACGGCGGCCATTCGCCGGAGACGCTTCGCGATCCGCGCGGCTTTGCCGTCAAATTTTATACGGAGGACGGCAACTGGGATTTGGTCGGAAACAATTTGAAAATCTTTTTCATTCGCGACGCGATGAAGTTTCCCGACATGATCCATGCTTTCAAACCGGACCCGATAACGAACATTCAGGATAGCGAACGGTTTTTCGACTTCTGCTCCAGCTCGCCGGAGTCGTTTCATATGGTGACATTCGTATACTCGCCGTGGGGGATACCGGCCAACTACCGCATGATGCAGGGATCTGGCGTAAACACGTATCGCTGGGTAAATAGCGAAGGGAAGGCCGTGCTCGTCAAATACCACTGGGAGCCAAAGCAAGGCATTAAAAATTTGACGCAGCAGCAGGCGGGGGAAATCCAGGCGACCAATTTCAATCATGCTACGCAGGACTTGTACCAGGCGATAGAGCGCGAAGACTATCCGGAATGGGAATTGCTTGTCCAGATGATGAGTGATGAAGAGCATTCCGAGCTGGATTTCGATCCGCTCGACGATACGAAGCTGTGGCCGGAAGACCAGTTCCCGTGGCTGCCAGTCGGAAAGATGGTGCTGAACAAAAATCCGGAAGATTATTTTACGGAAGTGGAACAGGCCGCTTTCGGCACCGGCGTATTGGTAGACGGTCTCGATTTCTCGGACGATAAAATGCTGCAAGGACGCACGTTCTCCTATTCGGATACGCAGCGCCACCGGGTAGGAGCGAACTATTTGCAATTGCCGATCAACGCCCCGAAAAAGCGGGTAGCCACGAACCAAAGCGGCGGACAAATGCAGATTAGGACGGATCGCGCCTCGGGACAAAATCCCCACATCAATTACGAGCCCTCGATCCTTGGCGGATTGACGGAGGCCAGTCAACCGGGGAAAGAGCATACACCGTACGTGGCAGGCCAGGTCAAACGCGAATCGATCGACCGTCAAAGCAACACCAAGCAAGCGGGGGAAACGTTCCGCAGGTTCGAGGAGTGGGAAAGAGCCGATCTGATTCTCAATCTCGTCACGGACCTCTCCCGCTGCGATTCGCGCATTCAGGCAAAAATGATCGCGCTGGCGGAGGAAGCCGACGAAGAGTACGGCCGCCGTTTGAGAGAGGGATTGCAGCAAGCTCCGGCAGAGAGTTCCGGCCAAAGCCCGCTCGGCAACAAAGACGCCGGCGAAGCTCCGGCTCAAGCTGTGCGCAAAGGCCGCGACGCGGAGCCGTATTGAGCGTTAAGGGAAGGATAACGAGGAGGCATCCGCTGCGACTGGCGAATGCCTCTTTTTCGCTGCGTATGAAAGTGCGGTCTGTACGCCGTCTTTTTGTGTATTCGCAACCCCTTACGTGGACGTGGCTTCCGATACGAAAAATATGAACACGGCTTTCCGCGACGTGGCCGAGGCGGCTAACAAAAGTATCGATCAAAAGATGAAAAAGTAAAAAACGGGATTCCTTTCTCAGCCGATTCGGTCTATTCTAATCATAGAAGAGATTTACAATCATTATTTTCGCAAGCAGGAGGTTATGGTTCGAATGAGGCCGATCACGCTGGGGATGGTAGGAAGCGGAGATATTAGCAACCGTTTTTTTGAGCAGGCGGCGAAGCTGGAGGGAGTCTGTTTTGCGGCGACGTGCGCCAAACATTTGGACAACGCGAAGCGGAAAGCGGACAAGTACAACGTGCCCAAGGCTTACGACGACTACAAGCAGATGATGGACGAGGAAAAGCTGGACGCGGTCATTGTAACCACTCCTCATTCGGTCCATGCGGAAGTCGTTCTGGCTGCACTCGAGCGGGGACTGCATGTACTAAACGAAAAGCCTATGGCGACGTCCTATGAAGATTGTCTCCGTATGGTGGAAGCTGCGGAGCGGAGCGGCGCGCTTCTGATGAGCTTGCCGTACGATTGGAATCCGGCTTTTATCACCGCGCTTCGTTATGTGGGTGAGGAAACGATCGGCAAGCTGACAGGGGCGGAAGTACAGCTCAATATTCCCGGTCCTCCGCGCGACAACTGGTATTACGACAAGTCAGTTTCGCATGGCGGGGCGATTCTCGATTGCATGGTGTACCCGATCAGCCGGTTAATCGGCTTGCTCGGACCCGCGCGCAGCGTTATGGCGGAAGTGAATACGCTAATCCCAAAACGGATCGTGGGCGGCGGGAAAACGGTGCTCAGCGATGTGGACGATAACGCCACCGCCATCGTCGAATTTGCGGGAGGGCAGCATGCGGTCGTGCGGACCTTGTGGGGAACCTCGTTCAATCAGAACAATACGATCGTTTACGGCCGCAAAGGTACGGTAGCGTTGAACGACGGCGGGTTCCCGCTCGTTGTCCATTCGCCGGCAGCGCCTATACCGGATGCGGAGCCGGTCGTATGGCGGGGCGCGAAGGACTGTTATGCGCCGAAGCTGGAGCAGGTGGAGAGCACGGACAAAGACATCATGAGCCACTTCATCCACTGCCTTCGCTCCGGTCAGCCGCCCAAGCAATCGGCGAGACAGCAGCTCCATGTGCATGAGATCATGTTCGGTGCCTACCGTTCGGCGGAAACCGGCTGCCGCTACGAGCTGACGACTACGTTCGAACCTTACCATCAGGCGATAAGGCCGAGCCAGTTCGATACGAAAAGCGATTTTATTTAAGCCGCATATGGAACAAGCAGGCTGGCGCTCCGGCGCCGCCTGCTTGCTGCTTTTTCTAGGGCTGTTCGAGCAGCTTCTCCATTGATATGCCGACGATGGCCTCGCCCCGGAAGTTGAGCTTTTTGCTCAAGGCAAACGGCTTGAAGCCGAGCTTGTCATAAAACAGCAGCGCCCGCGGATTGGTGCTGTGACAGACGAGCAGGAGGCGGGGGACGTTTAACTCGGCGGACGCTTTCGTTATCATCGTTCGGATCAGAAAAGCGGCGGCTCCCTGTCCCCGGTGGGCTGGCGCGACAATAACATTACCCAGATGACACTGCTTCCCTTCCTCGTAGCCGTAAAAGTTCGCGTAGCCGGCGATGCCGCTCTCATCCTCCACGATGGTCGGACACCAGCGGTTTTTCGCATTTTGCTCGAGCTGCCCGGCCTGGAGCGGGAACTTGCCCGACGGGAACATAAAATACAGCTCGTCTTCGGTTTCTACGAACGTACATATCGTTTGATAGTCCTCGCTTTGCGCAGGTCTGCAAGTATACATGGGCATCCTCCTGTGCTCTTCTTATTTACTTCCATTATATCGGTGTCATGCGTAGGGCAAGCGCCAATTCGTACGGCAGGTTCAGCCAAAAAGTTGACCGTTCCCGGCAGTTTCAAAAAGCAGCGATCCGCATAAAGGAACGCTGCTTTTGGTAACGGTTTATTTGAGCTGCAAAATCGAATTCCACACGTCGGTCGTCTCGTAGCCGAGTCTCCATGCGGCGACTCCGGCCAGGTCGTACTTGTTCGCAATGTCGACCCGGGCTTTGACTGTCTCCTCGTTTTCCAGCCAGAAGACGTAGCGGTACCCGCCGTCTTCATATTCGACCTTATACTGCTGAAACTGCGGGTCCCATGTCGATACCGCTTTTTTGGCGGCGATCAGTGCGGGAATATCTTTCATATAGATGGCACGGTTGCTCTCCAGCGCGCCGGTACCTGGATTGATTTTCCACTCTCTCACATAGTAAGGGATGCCGAGCACCAGCTTGTCTCTAGGAATGCCGTATTCGAGAAACTCCTGTACGCCTTCCTCCGCCCAAGGCAGACCCGATACGGAGCCGGGCTTGTCGCTGCCGGAATAATGCTGATCGTAAGCCATCGTAACGACGTAGTCGACGATGCCGGCGAGCTTCTCGTGGTCGAAGGCCGACAAGTGATTCCATTTCACGCTTCCCCGGGGCAGATCGACGGAAACGAGCAGACCTTTCGCACGCGCCGCGGTTGTTAAGGAACTCATGAACGTGGTAAAAGCGGCGCGGTCCTTGCCCGCCAGGTTTTCAAAGTCGATATTGAGCCCGTCCACGCCGAGCTCCGCCGCTCGGTTGGTGAGTGCTTTAATAAACGTTTGCTGTGCGGCCGGATTGGCTAAAAATTGCGTCGTTAAAGCCGAATCGAATTGGTTGTTGACGAGCGGGTGAATGTCATAGCCCTGGCTTTTGAGCCAAGCGATCGATTCTTTGTTCGACATGTCCTTCATCGCGCCGTTTGCGTCCGCGAGCTGGAACCAGGTGGGGGAGTCGATATCGAGTCCGACGGTCGTCTGCACCTGCTTCTTGATCGTGTCGGCGGCCGACGAGCCGTTCCAGCCCCAATACAGCAGCTTGCAGCTGTTGTTCCAGATCCGTTTGCCATGGTAGGTGCGAATCGATATCCCCGTATACCATTGCGAAAATTGGAGCGCTTCCGATATCGTTTTGAAGGCGGTCACTTTATTGTCGTTCTGGTATACCTCATAGTACGGATTGTTCGTCCATATTTCTTTGCCGTTCAGCTTGATCGTAATATGTAGATACCACTGCGAGTAGGCAATCGCTTCGTCGACGCTGATGAATTCGGCGATCGGGGTATCGTTCTGATACACCTTGTACGGCCTGCCGTTCGAATACACGACCTCGCCGCTATTCGACGTATCGATTACGACCGAATCGTACCATTTCAGCGCTTCAGTCACGGCATCTTCCAAGTATGCGAACGTGCCCAAATCCGTCGATACGCCTTGCTGCCGCACCTTATAAATACCCGCTCCTTGCCGGAGCTTGTCTTTCTCCGCGGCGGATATATTATCCCATACCCACTTGTTCGTTTGCAGATCGATGACATGAGAGCCCAGATAATACTTGGCTGCGGCTATTGCATCCTTCAGGTCGGCAAATTCCCAAGTATCCAGCGTGATAGAGCCCTGATACAGCCGGTAGCGCGGGTAGTTGTTCCACACCCAGGAGGTCGACTGCATGTCGCGGATCGCGGCGTGACCGTAATAACGGGCAACCGCCTTCGCTTCCTCCAACGTGGCGAATTCCCAGCCGGGCAGCGATACGTCGTACTGGTACAGCTTGTAGCGCGGGTAATTGTTCCACACCCATTTGCGCGAGCCAATCTCTTCGACGTAGCTTTCCTTATACCCTCCTGCGTAAGCGATCGCCTGCTTCAAGTCGGAAAACTCGGAAACCGCCGTTTCATTCTGATACACCCGGTACTTCGTCGTTTTGTTCGCCGCCATAGCGGTGAACGGCGTTACCAATACGGTTACCGACACGAGCAGCGCGGCAACCCATCTGCTTCCTCTCATTTCGATCAGCCACTCTCCCTATCAATCTCGTCTATTAGACGTAAAAAGATGAAGAAAGTTGCGAGATTTCGGGAGAATCGGCCAAATATCAAGAGAAAATACGGTGTAGCACCGATAATCGGGCGATACGTTCGGAAACGGACAAAAAAAGAGCGTTCCGGTTTCCCGGAAACGCTCTTCGCTAACTTGTTACTCTTTGACGATACAGAACATCTCGTCCTCAACATCCAGCTCCAATTGGCTGCGGAACACGCGCCGATTGTAATGGTTCAGGACGTATCGTTCGACCGCCTCGAGCATGTTCGCCTCGATAATATAGTGCGAACGGCCGTCGATCGTGATCTCGGCGGAAAACCCGAGGCTTTCCTCCCATTCCAGCTGAACGCTTACCTGATCGGGCGAAATGCCTTTGCGTTCGGCCATATGCTCGCATATGGCGTTGATCAATTCCTGCTGGTTAAGCGTCATTACGGCTCGAACCTCTTCTTCGATTTATTGCGGTCGCGGAAGTACACATAAGCGACGCGAATAAGCATGATCAACGCGAAGATGGCGATGACGTTGATGAGCAGGCCGAGAATGTTGCCGAGGAAGCCCATGCCGCCGAACATGCCGCCGAACAGCATACCGGCCAGACCGCCGATCATGAGGCCTTTCATAAAGCCGCCGCCGCTGAAAAATCCGGGCTTGGAAGCAGTAGCCGGTGTAGTCGGATTAGTCGTTGCTTTCCCCGAATCTGTCTTGGACACATTGTCCGAAGGCTTCGTAGGGGAGTAGGACTTGCTGCCCGAATTGAAGCTGCTTTTCGGCTTCGCATCTGCAAACTGTGGCGCGCTGAACGCTACGACGGCGAAGCAAGCCATCAGTACCAGCACCCATTTTCTCATTGGTAAACCCTCCTGTACTATAAATCAATCTGCCTATCAAGTTGTACTACGATTAGTTTCGGCATCGGTTTCATATTTTAAAAAAATATTTGATAAAAAGTTTTTATAAAAAAATTGCTGCCTCCGATCAACTGCATCGGAGCCGGATAAGTGATATAATACGTAGATGGACTGCGCCCGATAGGATAGGAGGCGATCTTACAGATGTATCCGGACGAGTACGTCGACTATTTGATTCATTTTCATGCCAGCCGGGACTGGTTTGAATGTCACGAAATTTTGGAGGAATACTGGAAGCGTCACCCGCACGATCCGAAAAGTCGGACCTGGGTAGGACTGATTCAAGTAGCGGTGTCGCTGTACCACCATAGACGCGGCAATCAGTCTGGCGCGCTGAAAATGATGTCGGCGGCGCTGCGCAATATGGATCAGGTCCATCTGAAGGAGCTCGGGATCGATGCGGACGCTTTTCGCAGGGAAGCGGAGCGGCGGCTGCACAAGCTGAATGCAGGCGAGGCGGCGCCGTTTGCCGATATGGATATTCCGCTGGCGGACGCGCGGCTGATCGCGAAGTGCGAATCGGTATGCGAGGCCAAAGGGCTGAACTGGAAACAGCCGAGCGACCCGGAAGATTCGTTCCTGAGAAACAAACATACGCTTCGCGACCGAAGCGACGTGATCGAAGCGCGGCAAAGAGAAGCCAATCGGCGGCACGAATACAAGGAAGCGCGGGGGTGAGCGGTCAGGTGGCCATGCGGCTCGAGCAGCAGCTAAGCTTTATTATCGAAATCGACAAACTCAAACATATTTTTCGCAAAACACGGCTCGTACGCAGCGACAGATTCGAGAACGATGCCGAACATACGTGGCATCTCGCCATGATGGCTGTCGTCCTGTACGAGCATGCCAACGAGCCGGATCTCGATCTGCTTACGGTGCTCAAGATGCTGCTTATCCACGATCTCGTCGAGATTGATGCCGGCGACACATTCGCCTACGACGAGAAAGGACTTGAAGGCAAGTTCGAGCGCGAGCAGGCAGCCGCGCAACGTCTGTTCGGTATGCTGCCGGACGATCAGAAGGACGAGTTTATCGGCCTGTGGATGCAGTTCGAGGCGCGTGAGACGAAAGAAGCGAAATTCGCCGCGGCCGTCGACCGGCTGCAGCCGATGCTGTTCAATTACGAGAACGAAGGCCAGTCGTGGAAGGAGCACGGCATCTCGAGCGATCGGGTGCTGGAGCGGAACAAGCATATCGCACAAGGTTCGACGGAGCTGTGGCGCTATGCGGAGGAACTGATCGGCAAGGCGGTCAAGCAAGGATATTTCAATTGACACTCCCGCGCGGCGGGCACGCCTGCTGCCGGACGAATAAGGAGACTTGGAACATGGCCAGACTATTAGATGAAATTATCGATTTTAACCGTTCGTTCGTAGATCAGAGCAAGTACGAGCCTTACTTGACGTCGAAGTTTCCGGACAAAAAGTTCGTAATTCTCACTTGTATGGATACCCGTCTGATCGAGCTGCTGCCGGCGAGCATGAACATCAAAAACGGCGACGTAAAAATGATCAAATCCGCTGGCGGCGTCGTGTCGACGGCGTTCGGGGGCATCATGCGAAGCATTATCGTGGCGATCTACGAGCTGGGCGCCGAAGAAGTGCTCGTCATCGGCCACTACGACTGCGGCATGGGCAACATTAACCCGCATGCGATGAAAGATAAGTTCCGCGAGCGGGGCATTGCCGAAGATACGCTGCAAATTCTGGAACATTCAGGCCTGAATATCGAGCATTGGCTGCGCGGCTTCGACGACGTATCGGAAAGCATCCGCAAAAGCGTCAGCCTGATCCGCCATCATCCGCTCGTGCCGAACATTCCGATTCACGGTCTCGTGATCGATCCGAAGACGGGCAAGCTCGACGTTGTGGATAAAGGTTATCTGGACAATTAAGTGAGTGCAAGCCAAAAGGGCCTCTTCGCTGTGCGAAAGAGGCCCTTTTGCTGCGATTCAGGCTTTAACGGATGACGAACCGGCCGCTGCGGTGCGGAAATCGATCGTTTTCATGTGCGAATTGTACGTTTGCTGCTTGCTTTTCAGAACGAGCGTTGGTCCTCCGGGCTTTCGATCCACAGTCAATTCTTCCTCGAAGAAAACGGCCTGCTTCGGATCGAAAAATACGGTAAACGCGTTGCTGCGGGCAAGCTGGTCGTCCTCGTCCGGGTTATTGACGAGCCACAGGGCGGCGACACCGTTCACAGCGCAGCCGCAGCCGTCGGTATCGTAGGCGAGCTTTAAGGCGCCTGCGGCCGTTCCGGTATAATAGGTTTGACGGATGAAGGCGGCCGCATCGTCGGTAAAGTGAATGTACATATTCGGAAACCTCCCCGCATGGAATCGTAGTGTACTGATTGTAACACAAAAAGCCGGCGAAGTTGATTCCTCCCGCCGCTCCAATGTATGATGGAACCATCCGTTTCCGCTGACGAAGGAGGAATGTTCAAGATGAGTGAATCGATCCAAGCGCTTAGACAGTCGTTTCGCAGTTATGTGAAGAAGATGAAGAGCTACGGGGAAGCGCTCGACGTCATGTATTGGGATTTGCGCACCGGTGCGCCCCGCAAAGGCGTAGAAGCCCGTTCCGAGGTCATCGGAGAGCTGTCTGCAGAAATGTTCAAAATGTCCGTATCGAGCGAAATGGGCCGCTTTTTGGAGCAGTTGTCGGAGCCGGGCGTTTTCGAACAGCTTGACGCCGTGGACCGGAAGCTGGTGGAGGAGTGCAAGAAGGAATACGACCGCAGCATCAAAATTCCGCCGGACAAATACCAGGCATACGTCGTTCTGACGTCCCAGGCGGAATCGGTATGGGAAGAGGCGAAGGAGAAAGCCGATTTCGCCATGTTCCAGCCGTATTTGGAAAAAATCGTTGCCGCGAACCGCGAATTTATTGAGCTGTGGGGTTATGCGGGGCATCCGTACAATACGCTGCTCGATATGTACGAGCCGGGAATGACAACCCAGAAGCTGGATCAGTTGTTCGCGGACGTGAGAGCGAAGCTGGTGCCGCTTGTGGCCGCTATCGGGCAATCGTCGAACGTGCCGGATACGGCGTTTTTACGGCAAACGTTTGATGTGACGCAGCAAAAAGCGTTCAGCTTGTACATACTGAAGGAGCTCGGCTACGATTTCGAAGCCGGACGGCTTGATGAGAGCGTTCATCCGTTTGCGACAGGGCTGAATCCGGGCGATGTGCGCATTACGACCCGCTACCTGCCTCACGATGTAACGAGCGCGTTGTTTGGCACGATCCATGAATGCGGCCATGCGCTGTATGAGCAAAATATTTCGCAGGAGCTGATCGGCACTCCGTTATGCACGGGAACGTCGATGGGCATCCACGAATCGCAATCGCGCTTCTGGGAAAATATGGTCGGACGCAGCCGGACGTTCTGGAAGCGATATTACCCGAAACTGCAGGAGCTTTACCCGGACCGGTTCGAGGGCGTTTCGGTCGACTCGTTCTACGACGCGATCAATGTCGTGCAGCCTTCGCTCATTCGCATCGAAGCCGACGAACTGACCTACAATCTGCATATTATGATCCGCTACGAGATTGAGAAGAAGCTTTTCGACGGATCGCTTCGCGTCGCCGATCTGCCTGCATACTGGAACGAGAAGTATAAGGAGTATCTCGGCGTCGTTCCGGCTCACGACGGCGAAGGCGTGCTGCAGGACGTCCATTGGGCCGGAGGCGCGTTCGGTTACTTCCCGTCGTATTCGCTGGGCAACATGTACTCAGCGCAGATCCGCTCCACGATGGAGAAGCAGCTCGGCGATCTCGACGATTTGGTGGACAGAGGGGAATTTTCCGCGGTCAAGACGTGGCTGGTCGAGAAGATTTATCGTCACGGCAAGCTGCTGACACCGAATGAAATCGTGGAGGGCGTGACAGGAGAGCCGCTGAATCCCGAATATTTGCTGGATTACCTCGGCAAGAAGTACGGCGACATTTACAACTTGAACTAAGGGTTATAAAAGGCAAGGAGCTCGCGCTCTCTTGCCTTTTTGCTTTTCGCCGCCGTTTATATCCGCCTTCCCTTCCGGGCCTCACACCAATACATGGGCAGCCGCATAAACTGATGGCAAAAAGCAAAGGGAGAATGGCAACATGGGCAAAACGATGAAGCCGCTGCTGGCCGTCCTGGTCGCCCTCGCTGCGGTTGCGCTCGCCGCCTGCTCCGGCACCGCTGCGGACCGGACCAAGATCCGGATCGGCGAAGTAACCCGCTCTATTTTTTATGCGCCCCAGTACGTGGCGATCAGTCAAGGCTTTTTCAAGGACGAGGGGCTGGATGTCGAGTTGACGACAACGGCGGGCGGCGACAAAACGATGACCGCGCTTCTGTCGGGAGCGATCGATGTGGCGCTCGTCGGTTCAGAAACATCGATTTATGTGAACCAGCAAGGCTCCGGCGATCCGGTCATCAACTTCGCGCAGGTCACGCAGACGGATGGAACGTTTCTCGTGTCGCGCAAAAAGATCGACAAGTTCGACTGGTCGATGCTGAAGGGGAGCACATTCCTCGGCCAGCGTAAAGGCGGCATGCCGCAGATGGCAGGCGAGTTTACGCTGAAGAAGAAAGGGATCGACCCGCAAAAAGATTTGAAGCTGATTCAAAACGTCGACTTCGCCAACATTCCGGCCGCCTTCGCCTCGGGAACCGGCGACTACGTGCAAATGTTCGAGCCGCAGGCGACCGTTATCGAAAAAGAAGGGAAGGGCTTCGTCATCGCTTCGTTCGGTGTGGAAAGCGGGCAGCTGCCGTATACGGTGTTCATGTCCAAAAAAAGCTTTATCGATAAAAACTCGAAATCGATTCAAAAATTTACGAACGCGGTCTATAAAGCGCAGCGCTGGGTGGCCGAAAAGCCGGTTGACGACATAACGGCTGCGCTTATGCCGTTCTTCGCCGATACGGATAAAGAGATCGTCAAGGCGGTCGTGAAGCGGTACAAGGATCAGGCGTCGTTTGCGACGGACCCGATCGTGGACGAGAAGGAATGGAACAACTTGCAGGATGTGATGCAGGCGGCAGGCGAGCTGCAGCAGCGGGCCGATTACGGCAAGCTTGTCAACAACACGTTCGCCCAGAAAGCAATCGAAACCGTCAAAAAATAAGGAACCGGAGGGAAGGGCGGTGAAGGCTGTGGACGAGGCGAAGCCGTCAGTAGTTTTGCAAGAGGTTTCCCATGTATACGTATCCGGCAAAACGGCGTTTCTGGCACTGGAGCGGATCGGGTTTACGCTTCAGGCCGGGGAGTTCGTCAGTCTGGTCGGGCCGAGCGGCTGCGGCAAAACGACGCTGCTCTCCATCGTCGCGGGGCTCATCGCGCCGACCGCAGGGCGCGTGGAGGTCGGCGGCAAAGCGGTAACCGGCCCTTCCCGGCAGATCGGCTACATGCTGCAGCACGACTACTTGTTTCCGTGGAGAACGATACTGGACAACAGCCTGATCGGGCTGGAGCTGCACGGGAACATAACGGAGGGGCAGCGCAGCGAAGCGCTCGGGCTGCTCGCGGAGATGGGACTCGGGGACGTAGCGGGCCAGTATCCGCATCAGCTGTCGGGCGGGATGCGCCAGCGGGTGGCGCTCGTGCGGACGCTGGTTACGTCGCCGGACATTTTACTGCTCGATGAGCCGTTCTCCGCGCTGGATTACCAGACGAAGCTGCAGTTGGAGCAGCTCATAGCGGATACGCTGCGCAAGTGGGGCAAATCGGCGCTGCTCGTGACCCATGACATCTCGGAGGCGATCGCGATGAGCGACCGGATCATCGTGATGGACCGCAGGCCCGGACGTCTGCGCCGGGATATTCGAATACCGGAGGAGATTCGGGCGGCCAGTCCGATGAAAGCGCGGGAAATGCCGGGGTTTCATCGGCTGTTCGGCGAAATATGGAACGAGTTCGAGGACATGGAAGCGAGGAGGGAACCGTTATGATACGGAACGCAGGGGCCGGAAGCGGAGACGCTCGGCCGGCCGACCTCCCTTCCCACGTGCTTGCGGCGCATCGCAAGTTGCTGCGCAGGCGAGCAGTGGCCGTCCTAACGACGCAAATCGCGATTTTGCTCGTCTTTCTTGCCGTCTGGGAAGTGGCTGGAAGACGCCAATGGATCGACGTGCTGCTGTTCAGCTATCCGAGCAAGATCGCCAGGCTGCTGGCCGGCAAATTGGCCGACGGCTCGCTAATGCCCCACGTCTGGACGACCGTGCTGGAAACGGGAGCGGGCTTCCTCCTCGGTACGCTGCTCGGCACGGCGCTCGCTACACTCATCTGGTGGTCGCCTTTTCTGTCCCGGGTCCTCGATCCTTATCTCGTTGTGGCCAACAGTATGCCGAAGGTGGCGCTTGGCCCGCTGTTTATCGTCGGACTCGGTCCGAACATGGGGGCGATCATAGCGACCACGCTTGCCGTCACGGTTATCATTACGACTCTGGTCGTGTATGCAAGCTTTAAGGAAGTAGACGATAACTATGTGAAGGTCGTGCGTATGTTCGGAGGAACGAAAAGCCAGTCGTTCCGCAAAGCGATTTTGCCCGCTTCGATTCCGGCTATCGTATCGACGCTGAAAGTAAATGTCGGGCTCGCCTGGGTCGGGGTGATCGTCGGCGAATTTCTCGTATCGAAGCAGGGGCTCGGTTATTTGATCATTTACGGCTTTCAAGTGTTCAACTTTACGCTTGTGCTCGGGAGTCTCGTTATTATCGCGATCGTGGCGACTGTGATGTACCGGGTCGTAGCTTCTATAGAAGCAAGACTGAACAGAAAGCCGTAGGGAAAGGAAAACGGGATGCGGAGGACGGAAGGTTGTCGCATCCTTTTTTACCGGAGCGCCAGCGGACAAGCTCGCCGATTGAATGCGAAGCCGAGTTGATTTACTATAGAAACAAAAACAGGGGGGAGTCGCCTATGGGTATTAGAACCTTGAAAACCGCAATCGCCACGGTGGCTGCCGTTTATTTGGCGATGCTGCTGACGCTGCAGTATCCGATGTCCGCCGGACTGCTGGCGATCCTGGGCGTGGAGTCGACGATCCGCAAAGGCATCGTCACCTCGCTCGTCCGCATCGGGGCGTCGGTGCTGGGGCTGGCTATCGCCACGATCATGCTGGTCGTGTTCGGCTTTCATCTGCTCGTGCTGGCCGCCTTCATTCTCATTGCCATTCCGGTGCTGCTCCGGCTCAAGCTGCAAAACGGGCTCGCTACCTGCTGCGTAGCGGTCTTCCACGTCTTCTCGATCGGCGACGCGACGATTCCGATCGTCCTGAACGAAATCGGATTGCTGCTGGTCGGGCTGGGAACGGCTACGCTCGTCAATATCGTTTATATGCCGGACACCGAGCGCAAACTGAAGATGGGGCGCGAGCGGGTCGAACATTTGTTCTCCGCCATCTTTTTGCAAATCGCGCACAGCTTGCGCGATGTCGATTATGCCTGGAGCGGAAGCGAGGTGCTCGAGCTGCGCGAAGCGATCGATAGCGGCAAGGCCGAAGCGGTGAAGGCGGCGGAAAACCGGCTTTTTCCCGGCAAGCCTTACTGGGGCCAGTACTTCCGTATGCGCGAAAGTCAGCTCGAATCGATCGAGGACATGATCCATATCGTAGCCCAGGTGTACAGCAGCTTGCCGCACGGCCAGCTCGTGGCGGAGCTGTTCGAGGCGCTCAGTGTAGACGTCAAAAGCGACACGTATACTGGAAACGTGGAGAAGCGGCTCACCGCGCTGGAGGAGCAGTTCAAGGGCATGCCGCTGCCGCAAAGCCGCGAGGAGTTCGAGGTGCGCTCGGCCATTTTGCAAATGTGCCACGAGTTGAAATATTATCTCAACATCGCGAAGAGAGAAAAGTACAGGCTGGAATGAGAAGAGTTTTCCCCGGCTGAACGCAGTACATATTCAGTTCACATTTACCGATTATGATAGGTACTGTTCCGAAAGTGATCGGCTTGGGTCGCAGATTGAAGCCGGCACCAATCATGGAGGAGGAAACGGAATGGAACCTATTATAGCGGTAAACAATTTGGTGAAACGATACAAAAAAGCCGACAAACCGGCCGTGGGCGGAATTAGCTTCGAGGTGAAGCAGGGAGAGTTTTTCGCGTTTCTCGGCCCAAACGGAGCAGGCAAAACAACGACCATATCCATACTGACCACAACGCTCTCGAAGACGGAGGGGCAAGTTACGATTGCCGGCTACGATATAGAACGGGAAGCTGCCGAGGTCCGGAGAAACGTCGGGATCATCTTCCAGAACCCAAGCCTGGACCTGGATTTGACGGCGGAGGAAAACATTCGTCTGCATGTCAGTATTTACGGCATATACGGCTATCGTCCGCTTTATCGGATGATGCCTGCCGAATACCGGCAGCGTATCCATGAACTGGCCGAAGTCGTCGGGCTTCAAGACCAATTGTTTAAGAAAGTCAAAGGCTTTTCGGGAGGCATGAAGCGCAAGCTGGAAATTATGAGAAGCCTGATGCATAACCCGCGCATTTTGTTTCTGGATGAACCTACGCAAGGACTCGATGCTTCGGCCCGTCAGTCCATATGGACTTATTTGAAACAGCTCCGAAAAGAACAAAAGATTACCGTGTTTCTGACGACTCACTATTTGGAGGAGGCTGAAGAAGCCGATCGTGTATGCATGGTGACCGGCGGGAAAATCTCCGCGCTAGGAACGCCGGATGAAATCAAACGGCAGTTGGCGGGCCCCGGCATGATGGTGCTGGCATCGGACGACATCGAGACGTTGAAAAACGAGCTTACTCTACTGAACGCTCCCTTTGTCGAGGAGCCGGGCGGCTTGCGGATCACCTGCTGGGAAGGGCAAGCGCAAAAAATCGTCGCAGGCTTGAAATCGCCGTTAACGAAGCTCGATATTCGCCAGCCGACGCTGGAAGAAGCGTATCTGAGTCTGGTAACCGGCAAAGGAGGCGTTTCGGCATGATTGCAGCTTGGAGAAGGGAAGGTAACGCCGCGGCGGCGATCGCCGCAAGAGAAATTACGAAAGGGATTAAAAATCCCACCTTGCTTATTGTCTCCATCGTGATGCCGATTATTTTTATCGGCCTGATGGGCGGGAGCCTGTCGCAAAATATGGCCGGCGGACTCGGATACAACTTCCTTCAATTCATGATGATCGGGATGATCGTGAACAGCACGTTCACGGGCTTGGTCAGCGGCATGAGCTCGCTGATCGAGGAGAGAAATCAAAACTTGACGCAAGAGCTTTACGTGTCGCCGATTTCGCGATATACGATTATCGTCGGCAAGATGATCGGCTCCAGCTTTTCCAGCTTAGTCGGTCTGCTCGGCATATTACTCGTCGCACTACTTATGAACATCCCTCTTGGGGGCATGCATATCGTTTACCTGTTTCTGCTGACCCCGCTGTTTTGTCTCGTCGCAGGATCGCTCGGCATTTTATTCATCGGCTTCGTTCAGGACAGCAAGTCGGCCGACATCGGCTCCATGATGATCGTTATGCCGCAAATGTTTCTCTCCGGAGCGATGATTCCGATTCAGCATTCCACCGGCCTGCTCGGCTTTTTGGCGAAGCTCATGCCGATGACCTACTGCATCGATTTTGCAAGAGCCGTTTTTTACGCGGGAACTCCGGAATACGATCTTGTGGTCATTCATCATCCGCTTACGGACTTGGCCGTAATGGCCGCTTGTTTCCTTGTATTTACCGTCGTCGGAACGATTATGTTTACGAGGTCGGAAAGAAACCGTTAAACTCAACCATAACCGATTTTGAAGGCGGGATCGTGATGCCGTATATTTTAGTCGTCGATGACGACAGCCATATCCGCGAGCTTGTCACCCACCTCCTGCGCAAGGAAGGGTTCTCGACCGAAGAAGCCGGAAACGGTCGGGAAGCGTTGAACGAGCTTTCCCGCAAACGCGCGGATCTTGTCATCCTCGATATTATGATGCCGGAGATGGACGGCTGGGAACTGTGCAGGAATCTTGCGGACGATTACCCGGATCTGCCGGTTCTCATGCTTACCGCCAAAGGAGAAACGGTGCATAAAGTAAAAGGCTTCGAGCTCGGAACGGACGATTATCTCGTAAAGCCGTTTGAGCCCCTGGAGCTGATCGCCCGCGTGAAGGCGCTGCTTAAGCGTTACCGGATCGCCGCTTCTCAGCAAATCCGGATCGGCGGTCTTGAGCTGGACCGGAAAACGTTCGAATGCCGGATTGGAGGCGAAAACGTAACGCTGCCGCTCAAGGAATTCGAGCTGCTGTTTCTTCTCGCCAGCTACCCGGGGAAAACGCTGACGCGCGACGCTCTGATCGAGCAAATATGGGGCTTCGACTACGAAGGCGACGAGCGCACGGTCGACGTTCATATCAAGAGGCTCCGGGAAAGGCTCGCGGAAGCGGATCGTTTGGAAATACGGACGATTCGCGGGCTCGGATACCGTTTGGAGGAAAAAGGATGAAGCGGCTTTCCCCGAAGCTCAAATTGATCCTGATCAGCTGCCTGCTATTTATAGGCGTGTTTTCATGGCTGACTGTTTGCTGGATCGGGGCCTTCTATTTAATGGAAGTGATTCCCTGGGAGCCTGCGCCTCTGCTCGATCATCTGATCACGTCCGGACTCGGCTTCTTGTTGTTCGGTTTTACGATGATGCTGATTTCTCTCTTTACGCGGAAAAGACGGGATGCGTTTCTGCAATCGATCATGGACGCCCTCCGCCGGATCGCCAAAGGAGACTTTAGGGTAAAAATCCCGCTGGAGGGGGAGTGGAATGATGGCCAAATGAGCTTTTTGGTCCGAGGAATCAACGATATGGCGGCCGATTTGGAAAAAATAGAAGTGATGCGGCAGGAGTTTATATCCAGCGTCTCGCATGAAATTCAGTCCCCTCTGACCTCGATCGGCGGATTCGCCCGCGTGTTGAAGGAAGGCGATCTTTCTTACGAGCAGCGGGTCCATTATTTGGACATTATCGAGCAGGAGAGCGTTCGTCTGTCCCGGCTGTCCGACAACATGCTGAAGCTGGCTTCGCTCGATTCCGACAAGCATCCCTTCAATCCTGTCGACCTAAGGCTGGACAAGCAGTTGCAGCGTGTCATTTTGGCCGCGGAGCCACAGTGGGCTGCGAAAAATTTGGAGCTTAGCGCACAGCTGGAGCCTGTACAGGCTCAGGCGGATGCGGACCTGCTTGAACAGGTATGGACCAATCTGCTTCATAATGCGGTTAAGTTTACACCGGAGAATGGTACCATCCTCGTAACGCTCCTTAAGACTACGGACGAAGCGGTCGTTACCTTTGAGGATTCCGGCGCAGGCATCCCCGAGGAAAGTATCGCCCGTGTGTTCGATAGGTTTTATAAAGCAGACCCGTCGAGGACCCGAAAGGGAGGCGGAAGCGGACTCGGGCTCTCCATTAGCCGCAAAATCGTCGAAATGCACGGCGGGACCATCACGGCTGCGAACGGAAGCGAGCGCGGAGCGGTTATGACCGTCCGCTTGCCTGTACGCCACCAATCTTAAAAAGTCCGGGTTCCGGCGGGAACAATCATATTTATTGCAAAAGAACTATAAATGAAGGTGGCAGGGAGGAGTACCTCGCTGCTTTTTGGTTTGCAAAAAGAAAGAGTTGGAATCCGGTGATTGGCCGCGAAGCCTATACCACCACTGGTTTCATGAGCTTGCATCAAACGCGGAATACCGATTATATCAGGGTTTTCCGAATTATTTATATTCGTCTGCATCCAATTAATCAACATTCGCCTATGTCCTGCATACACTTTAATTGAATGATTGTCATGGAGGAGGTTTGCAGGATGTCGACATCACATAGAGATACGCATTGCAGAGAAATCATCACGAAAGCTGTATGCGGCAAGGGTCGTAAGTTTTCTCAAGTGACGCATACCGTAACTCCGCCACACTCGCCGTCCAGTATTCTTGGTGCTTGGGTCATTAACCATGAATATGAAGCTGTCAAATCGAACGACGGAGTCGAAGTGGTAGGTACTTACGATATCAACATTTGGTATTCTTACGACAAAAACAAGAGCACAGACGTAGCAAAAGAGACAGTATCTTATGTAGAACTGGTCCCGCTGTCGTATCTCGATTCGAAACATAGAGCCTCCACGGTTGAGGTGTCTGCGGTCGCAACGCAGGACCCGAACTGTGTGGAAGCGAATGTTTCGTCCACTGGGGGAGGTGTTGTTATTCGAGTGGAGCGGGAATTCCAGGTTGAGTTGGTCGCCGAGACGAAAGTGTGCGTTCTCGTATGTGCAGGGGGCTGCGACGATCTCGAGAAGGATACCGACTTCGACGATAACGGCGATACCGAATTCGAGGATCTGGACCCGGATCTGCTCGACGACGAAGTGGATTAATACTTACTGTATATACTATGTCGGAGCTGTGCATTTCGTCAGGGGGCATTCGCCCTCTTTTTTGTTTAGCGGCGCTATCGGAGGAAAGGAGGCGGCCCGGGTGGACCCTTTACATGAGCAGGCCAAGCGGCTCGGCTTAAACGCCTCGGTGCGGGACGGCCGTGAGGGCCGGATGGGGCTTGGACACGAGGAGGCCCGTCTGCTCGGCTATGCGGAGCTAACGGGAACCGGGGACGATCGGGTCATCACCCATCGTTACCGGTTTTTCTTGTTTCACTTCGAGGTGTTGCTTACATACAAATCGGCGGCCAATTGCGTTTATACGGCGCGTCATGCGCGGAGCGGTTCGCTGTACACGCCGGTCCGTACCGATTGTGACGGCGGCGAGCAGTGGAGTCTGGTTGAGGCGGACGACAAGACGGATGACCCGAAGCTTAGAAGAGCGAGGAAGGCCGCCCTGCGCATTTTGTACATAACCGGCTTCGATTACGGAATCGTAGATATCGGTATTCGTTCGGGAGAGAAACCCGTGCTGCTTGCGCTTCAGCCGGATGCAGCCTTGGATGCGGCGCAGGCGCAGCGGATGGCGGAGGCGCTGGAGCGGTATCGCAGGCTGGAAGCGGCCGATAGCGGGGATGCCTGGAAGCCTCCGGTCCTGCTGGGGGCTGACCCCGAGTTTCTGCTGACCAATGCGGACGGCAAGGTCGTACCGGCTTCCGTCTATTTGCCGAGAGCCGGGCTTGCCGGCTGCGACCTCGTCCGTATCGCCGGCAAGGTGCATTATCCGTTAGCTGAGCTGCGCCCGGTGCCAAGCGCCGACCCGTTGCAGCTCGTCATCCATGTTCGCCGGGCGCTTCTGGCTGCGTCCGAGCTTATCCCGGACTCGCCCGGAGTGAAGTGGCTCGCCGGAGGAATGCCGGCCAAAGGGTTCGCGCTTGGCGGTCATATTCACATAAGCGGAACCCCGCTCCGGGCGGAGCTGCTCCGGGCGTTCGACAACTATCTGGCTCTGCCGTTAATCCTAATCGAGGACAGCCGGGCGGCTTCACGACGCCCCCGCTACGGCATTCCCGGCGACTTCCGCCGTCAGCCGCACGGCGGCTTCGAATACCGGACCTTGCCCAGCTGGCTTGTTTCGCCAAAGGTGGCGAAAGGCGCGATCGCCCTGGCGGCGCTGATCGCGAAACGCTACAAAAGCTTGCGGGCAAGACCGCTGCATCGGGCTGCCGTCCTCAGGCAATACTTTGCGGGCGATAAAGCCGGACTTCGCGCAGTTGTTCTGCCGCTGCTGGACGACATTCGCCGGCTGCCGGAGTATACGGAGTATGAGCCTGCTCTGGAGCCGCTGCTTGCGATGATAGCAAGCGGACAGAGCTGGGACGAAAGCCGCGACATTCGGGCCGGGTGGAAAATCCCGGTGCCTGCGGACGTATGATCGCGCTCCGTTCGACCCGTCAGCTGGGGAAGCTGCTCACGGCTTGAAGCGGGTAGCCGCAATATGTCTGATGCCTCCGTCATAGCCGTTCGGATCATTAGCTTCATTGAAATAGTAAGCGGCGAGCACCTCGCCGGGCGTTGTTTCGACGGCCCTCGGGTAGCCGAGATCTTTGCTGCCGCCGTCGTCGCGCAAAATAAGCTCCGGTCCCCATGTCCGTCCGCCATCTTCGCTGCATGCGGCGCGAATGCCAAACGGAGGGCGCCGGTATCCGTAAACGGCAAGCAGTCTGCCGTCACTCAGCAGCTTCAAGTCAACGACGTCGCCATGATCGTTGATCCGCGAGACGAAGCGCCACGTCCGGCCCCCGTCCTCGGAAGCGTACAGCTCGTTCCAGGCGGCGATCATATCCGGCTTGCATCGAACGGCCGCTAGGATCGTACCGCTTGGAAGCAGGACGGGCGAGGGGCAGATCATCCGGTATTCATGACTTGCCGGCATAAGCGAGATCAAGGACCAGTTTACGCCGCTGTCGAACGAGGCGAAGACGACAGGCCGGTCATGCGGATTCGTTTTCGGCTTCGCCGTCAAAAACAATAAAATGACGCCATCCGGCCGTACGATATAGGAGGGGCGCCCTTGGTAGCGGGGAATGCCGCAGCCCGGCAACAGCACGGCTTCCCCCCATACGGCTCCGCCGTCGCGGGACAGCTTGATCCAGGCTTTCGCTTTATCGCTGCCCGAATTCGGCGTACTCCAGCATGCGAGCAGCACGTTCGGATCCGAAAAGTCCGCCCCTTCGGCTATTTTTCGCGCCGGCCCGTACAGCAGCGGCTCGGCCAGATGGTAATTGTCCTCGATATCGGCCGCCTCCGACCAGGTCCGTCCTCCGTCGAGCGTTCGCGCGGCTGCGATGCGGCCGTACGTTTCCACGCGGTCGTGGTTCAGTTGTCCCGGTACGGAATAGTTGCAGGCGATGTTCATAAACCCGACGAGGACGTGTTGGTCCGACAGCTTCCACATCCCGGCATTAAACGGCCAGGAGCAGAACTCGTCGTTTTTGCGGTACACGATTGTATGCTCGGCATCTGTAGGCTTGACAGGCTTATAATATAACATGCGGACTCCTCCATGATCGAAATGCAGGACTTCCCGGCATACGCCGCATCATTTGGTGTTATCGATAACATTTCGTCGCGCCGAATGCACTGGTTTCTTCCACAGTATACCAGCAGCAGGCTTGTTTGGGCAGGGGAATCTGCGTTCGTTCGTCCGTTTGTCCGGCCTTCCGAATCGGTTCGATGCAGGACAAGGTGAGCGGCACGTTTTATGTTATAATGAAGGTTACACGCAGTTGAACCACGATTTTCGGTTGGGGGATGGACATGAGCAAATATACGCCGATGATCGAGCAATATTTGTCGATCAAGGCTCAGGCGGAGGACGCCATACTGTTTTTCCGTTTGGGCGATTTTTATGAAATGTTTTTTGACGACGCGATTCAGGCGGCGCAGGTGCTGGAAATTACGTTAACCGGGCGTGAAGGCGGCATGGAGGAACGTATTCCGATGTGCGGCGTCCCTTATCATTCTGCAGAAGCTTATATGAATCGACTGGTCGAAAAAGGATTTAAGGTAGCCATCTGCGAGCAGGTGGAGGACCCTTCGGAAGCCAAGGGGGTCGTGAGGCGCGAGATCGTGCGGATCGTAACGCCGGGCACCGTCATGGACGGCAAGATGGCGCCGGAGACGAAAAATAACTTCCTCGTATGCGTCAGCTCGTCCAAGGACCAGTATGGACTGGCTGCTTGCGACTTATCGACGGGCGAGCTGTTCGTAACGGCTACGGAGTCCACTCTGGAACAGTTGATGGACGAAATCAACGTATACAGCCCGTCCGAGCTGATTGGCCAGCCCGGAGTGCTGGGCGAGCTGCGCGCGTCGATGGCCGGATGGCTGCAAGGCATGCTGCTTACGGACTGGCAGCGGAAGGACGAGAAGCTCCTCAGCTCCCAGTTTCCGCAGGAGCAGCTTCGGGAAACTTCGCCTGTTTGTGCGGAATGCGTCGCCCTGCTGCTTTCGTACTTGAGCGAAACCCAGAAGCGGGCGCTCACCCACATCACCCGTATCGAAAACTACGAACGCAGGCAGCATATGACGATGGACCCGTTCACGCGGCGCAATCTGGAGCTGACGGAAACGGTCCGGGAACGGACGAAAAAAGGCTCGCTGCTGTGGCTGCTTGACCGCACGGTCACGTCGATGGGCGGAAGATTGCTGCGGCGGTGGATCGACAAGCCGCTGACAAACCGCGCCGACATCGAGAAACGGCTCGAGGCTGTCGATTGCTTGTACAACCGGCTTATCGTGCGCGAGGAGCTGCGTCAACAGCTCAAGGA
The DNA here is from genome assembly GCF_003626695.1 of Paenibacillus ginsengarvi. Classification (GTDB taxonomy): domain Bacteria; phylum Bacillota; class Bacilli; order Paenibacillales; family NBRC-103111; genus Paenibacillus_AB; species Paenibacillus_AB ginsengarvi. Next base: position 211,864 of record NZ_RBAH01000001.1, on the reverse strand, counting down.
CGTATACGATCTTCAGCGCCTCGTAGGGCGCATTTCGTACGGGAATGCGAACGGCCGCGATCTGGTCGCGCTAAAGCTGTCGCTGATGCAAATTCCGTTTATTAAGCAAATATGCGCCGAATCCGGTTCGTCAACGCTGCAAGAGCTTGCCGATACGATGGACGATTGCGACGATATCCGCGCCTGGATCGAAGAGGCGATAGCGGACGAGCCCCCCGTTTCGGTCAAGGAAGGCGGCTTGATCAAGCAGGGCTACCAAGCGCATCTCGATCAGTTGCGGGAAGCCAGCGCGAACGGCAAGATGTGGATCGCGGAGCTGGAGCGGCGGGAGAAGGAAACAACCGGGATTAAATCGCTGAAGATCGGCTACAATAAAGTGTTCGGCTATTATATCGAGGTCACCCGCAGCAATTTGTCGTCGCTGCCCGAGCACCGGTACGAACGGAAACAGACGCTGGCGAACGCGGAGCGTTTCGTCACCCCCGAGCTGAAGGAGAAGGAAGCGCTCATTCTCGAAGCCGAGGAAAAGATGGTCGACATCGAATACGAGCTGTTTATGCAGATCAGGGACAAGCTGGCTGCGGAGGTGAAGCGGCTTCAGCTCCTGGCCGAAACGGTGGCGGCGGCTGACGTGCTGCAATCGTTCGCGACAGTCGGGGCGACGTATCGGTACCGGCGGCCGGTTATAACCGACGGCTACGATCTCGTCGTCAAGGAAGGGCGTCATCCGGTCGTGGAGGCGATTTTGGAGGGCGGCTCGTTTATCGCCAACGATACGGATATGGCCCGGGACGACGGGCGCGTGCTGCTCATCACCGGACCGAATATGGCGGGCAAAAGCACGTATATGCGCCAGGTTGCGATGCTTAGCATTATGGCGCAAATCGGCAGCTTCGTGCCTGCGGAAGAGGCTACGATTCCGATCGTGGACCGCATCTTTACGCGGATCGGCGCGGCGGACGATCTGGTAGGCGGACAAAGCACATTCATGGTCGAGATGATGGACATCCAGACAATGACGGCAAAAGCGACGGAACGCAGCCTCGTTATTATCGACGAGCTCGGCCGGGGCACGTCGACAAGCGAAGGCATGGCGATCGCGCAGGCGGTTATCGAGTTTTTGCACGACCGGGTCGGCTGCAAAACGCTCGTCTCGACGCACTTCCACGAGCTGGCTCATCTGGAGGAGACGGAGCCAGGGCTCCGCAATCATTGCATGGCGGTCAAAGAGAGCGATGGCGACGTGACGTTTTTGCGCAAAATGATCCGAGGCGCAGCCAGCACGAGCTACGGCGTCTACTGTGCCCGCATCGCCGGACTGCCGGATACGATCATAGACCGGGCGTACGAGCTGCTGAGCCGGTTCGAGACGGCTTCCGCCGTTTTGCAATCCGCAGACGAAGCCGCAGCGGGCCGCGAGCGGACTAGGGAGGAGACGACGCAGCCTCCGGCGGCGATCCCAGCAGCGGCTGCTTCCGAAGTTGGCGGCGCCGAAGAAGCGGAGGCCGTGCCTGTTCGCGAGGAAACTTTTGCGCCGGAGATGGTCAAGGAGTCGCCGCTCGTGCAGCTTAGCTTGTTCGGAGAGGGCGAGCGGCCGGGCAAGTCGGCGGCGAAAGGGAAGTCGAAGGCGGAGCTGGCCGCCGAGAAGCTGAGCCAGCGGCTGCAAACCGCCGATTTGATCAATATGACGCCGCTTCAGGCGATGAATTTTTTGTTCGAGCTGAAGCAGATGGCGGCAGCGGAAGCGAAATAAGGGGGATTATCCGATGAATCGCAGCATATTTGCCGGAAAGCTACGGGTATTCAAAACGCTTGCGGCGTCAATGACACTGCTGGCCCTGCTAACCGCTCCGGCCGCACCGACATGGGCGGAAGCCAAGGCCGAAACGGCGCAGCAGCTGAAGGAAGTCCGGGACGTCATCCAGAAAGTGCATTTGAGCGGAATAAGCGCCGCCGACTTGCAGGCGGATACGATCGAAGGCTTGATTCGAAAGCTGGACGATCCTTATACGGAATATTTCGACGAGGCGAGATGGAATGAGTTTCAAAATTCGCTCGAATTGAACTATGCGGGCATCGGCATGCGACTTGGGCAGGATGAAGGCGGCTTTATCGCCGTCGAAGTATTCGAGGGCTCGCCGTCGGTAACGGCCGGACTGCGGCGCGGCGACTACATTATTGCCGTAGGCGGGAGTCCGACGGCCGGCATGAGAATCGACGAGGTGACCGGCCTTATACGCGGAGCCGAAGGAACGGAAATAAGCATCCGGGTCAAGCGGGGAGACCAGCAGCTTGACTTGACGGTCAAACGCAAACAAATTCATCTGCCCGTCGTCAGTGGCGGCATGATGGAAGGCGGAATCGGCTACTTGAACGTCGACAGCTTCTCCGAGGAAGCCGACGAGCAGTTCGCCGCCATGCTGGACGTGCTGAAAAAAGCGAAGGCGAAAGGACTCGTTATCGACCTGCGCGACAATCCGGGCGGGCTGCTGGAAACGGCAAAGCATATCGCCGAGCAGTTTATTTCGGACGGCGTTCTCATCCATACCCGGGACAAATTCGGCGTGGACGAGCCGCTATACATCCGAAGCGGACAGTCGGTTTCGTTCCCGGTGATCGTTCTTGTCAACGAGAACAGCGCCAGTGCTTCGGAAGTGCTGACGGCCGCTTTGCAGGATTATCATAAAGCCGCTGCCGTTGGTAAGAAAACGTACGGCAAAGGAAGCGTTCAGTCGCTCTATCCGCTTCCGTCCGGCGGCGTGCTGAAAGTAACGGTTCAGGAATATTTATCGCCGGACAAGCGTGTGGTTAACAAGGTCGGGCTTATGCCGGATATCGAGACCGAAGGTACCGTACCCCAGCTTCTGACGGGGCTTCGCCAAGCCGGGCTGAACGACATTCGGCTGGAGGCGGACAAACATTCCTATAAGGTGGGCGGGTTCGAATTTTTTGATGCGGATTTGCCGACGATCACCGATGCGGGTCATCTTTATATGCCTGCCCGCGTGCTTGCGGCGAGCGTCGGGGAACAGCTCGTATGGAACGAAAGCCTGCACGCCGTAGAGATCGGTCAAGGCAGCGCGAAGCATTTGTTTAGCGACGGGACGGGTTTCCGCAACGAAAAAGGGACCGGGTTCATTGAGCTGAGCCGCTTCAAGGAGCAATATCCGCAAATCGAATGGACGAACGATGCGGAGAAGACCGTGCTGACCGTGAAAGGAAAAGAAATGTAATGGGAAAAATTAAAGTGCTCGACGAACATGTGGCGAACCAGATCGCCGCAGGCGAAGTCATCGAGAGGCCGTCGTCCGTGGTGAAGGAGCTCGTCGAAAACTCGCTGGATGCCGGGAGCACCAGAATAAACGTCGCGATCGAGGAGGGCGGCCTGCAGCTCATCCGCGTAACGGACAACGGCAGCGGCATCGAAACGGAAGATTGCGAGGTCGCCTTTTTCCGCCATGCAACGAGTAAAATCGGCAGCGGCAAAGATTTGTTCCAAATTCGCACGCTTGGCTTTCGCGGCGAAGCGCTGCCGAGTATCGCGGCCGTAGCCAAGGTGGAATGCGTAACGTCTCCGGAGCGGACCGGCCTTGGCAGGAAGCTCGTTATCGAGGGAGGCTCCGTCAAGGCGTTCGAGGAAACGGCCGCGTCCCGGGGCACCGATATGACGGTCAAGGAGCTGTTCTACAACACACCAGCCCGGCTGAAATACATGAAGACGATCCAGACCGAGCTGGGCCACATTTCCGATTACTTGTACCGCAGCGCCATGGCGCATCCGCAAGTGGCGTTCACTCTGAGGCACAACGGCTCGGTTTTGCTGCAAACGCTCGGCAACGGGGATCTGCTACAAGTCATTGCGGCCGTATACGGCACCGCTGTAGCTAAGACGATGCTGCCGATACAAGCGGAAAATGCCGACTATACGCTCCAAGGATATATCTCGCGTCCGGACATGACCCGGTCGAACCGCCAGGCGATCACGATGATCTTAAACGGCAGAACGATTCGCAATTACTCGGTATCGAATGCCATACTCGGCGCGTATCATACGCTGCTTCCGATCAACCGTTACCCGGTCGTTTGTCTGCACATCGGGATGGACCCGGCGCTTGTCGATGTGAACGTGCATCCGGCGAAGCTGGAAGTACGCTTCAGCATGGAGCAGGAGCTGACCCGGTTCGTTGAAGAGCAGGTTCGAAGTGTCCTGAGAGGTCAGGTGCTCATTCCGGAGGCCGCCAGGCCAACGCCGAAGGCGGCTGTCGTGCAAGAGCGGATGGAGCTGTACCGCGCGCCCGCCGAGCCGTTTGCCGAATCCGACGCCTATCGGAGCGCACCGCTTCCGGAGCCTCCGACGGAAACCGGCACCGCGGCTGCCGACGGCTCCGAGCCGGAACGCCAGGAGATGGAATCTCCCGACGATCGCGAGCAAGCGCCGGTCCGGGAAGCGGCTCCGCCCGCTAACACGAACACGACAGAGCCTTACATACCTGACCGTTCGGAGGAGCGCCAGCAGATTAATCCGCAGAAGGATTACAGTGGGGCTCGTGGGGAGCAGCGCCGTTCGGATTTGGACAGCAGCGCGCAGCGAAGCACTGTTTCGTCTTCGGCGGCTACCGGCAGGAACCGAGGAGCTTCTTACGAACGGCCGGATTCCAAAGGCGGCGTTCCCTATGATCGCATGACCGGGATGCTGCCTGCATCCGGAGCGCTGCAGCCGTCTGCGGCTCCGCGGTTCCCGCAGCTTGATCCGATCGGGCAGATGCACGGAACGTATATTGTCGCCCAGAGCGAGACGGGTCTGTATTTGATCGATCAGCATGCCGCGCATGAGCGCATTAACTACGAATATTACTACGAGAAATTCGGCAAGCCCGCCGAGGCAAGCCAGCAGCTGCTCGTGCCGCTTACGCTTGAATTAACAACGGCGGAGGCCGAGGCACTGACCGGCAAGCTGGAGCTGCTCGGACAGGTCGGCGTCGATCTGGAGCCGTTCGGCGGCGGCGCCTTTCTTGTCAGGGGACTTCCGCATTGGTTTCCGCCGGGAGAAGAGAAGGCGCTGGTGGAGGAAATGACGGACTATTTGCTGGCCGAGAAAAAGTCGGTCGATCTGACCAAGCTGCGTGAGAAGGCGGCGATTATGTGCTCCTGCAAAGCTTCGATTAAGGCGAATCAATATTTGAGCACGGCGGAGATCGAGGCGCTGCTCGACCGGCTGGCCCGGTGCCGCAATCCGTATACGTGTCCGCACGGAAGACCGATCGTAGTCAGCTTCTCGACGTACGAGCTGGAAAAAATGTTTAAACGGGTGATGTAATGCTTGTCACGACTTCCTATTCTCCGACGTCCGAAGCGACTGAGCGCGCGAAGCGCATCGCCGGCGAGCTTGCGCTGTCTTACGTGCCGCGGGGCACGTCCTCCGTCCGCCGGCTCGGCGAACGATATCGCGAGAGCGAATTTCTGCTCGTTACCGAACGGGAGCTGCACTATTACGGAGACGGCGATACGCCGCTCTTTTTTCACCCGTCGCTCTCTTTGGTTCGCGTTAAACGACTGATGAACGGAGAAAACGACGGATTGGTCAAAATCTCCGGTGCTGCCCCCGGGGACCGCGTAGTGGACTGCACGGCCGGACTCGGCTCGGATGCGATCGTGCTCTCCTATGCGGTCGGTGAAACGGGCGAGGTAACGGCTATCGAAAGCGAACCTGCGCTATATACGGTCGTGCGGGAAGGGCTGCTAACGTACGACTCGCCGCTAAAACCGTTCGAGGCGGCGATGCGGCGGGTCCGGATGAAGCTGGCCGATCATTTGTCCGTCCTTCGGGAACTGCCGGATCGCAGCGTCGACATTGTTTATTTCGACCCGATGTTTCGCCGTCCGGCCTTGGAATCAAGTGCCATCGGACCGCTCAGGCAAGTCGCCAATCACGCGCCGCTTGCGGAGGAGTCGATCCGCGAGGCGCTCCGCGTCGCCCGCAAAAGCGTCGTGCTGAAAGAAAATAAAGACAGCGGCGAGTTCGAGCGTCTGGGCTTCCCCGAGATGCCGCGCTCGCGCACGAAAATAGCCTATGGAGTGATACATCCTTGACGGAAACGAAACCGCGTCTTCTCGTGCTGGTCGGGCCTACGGCCGTCGGGAAGACGCAATTAAGCCTGGAGGCGGCAGCGCGATACGGCTGTGAGATCATTTCCGGCGACTCGATGCAAGTATACCGGGGCATGGATATCGGAACGGCGAAAGCCTCTTTGCAGGAGCGATCGATCGTGCCCCATCATATGATCGACATTCACGATCCGGACCATCCGTTCTCCGTCGCCGAATTCCAGGAGCGGGTAAGGGGTCTGATCGCGGACATCGGCGACCGCGGCAAGCTGCCTTTTATCGTCGGGGGCACAGGCCTGTACATCGAATCGGTATGCTACGACTATCAGTTTAGCGATATCGGCGTCGACGAGGAGTATCGGGCGGAGTTAAACAGCTATGCCGATCGTTATGGCGAGGAAGCGCTGCATGACAAGCTGAAGGCTGCCGATCCCGAAACGGCAGCGCGAATTCATCCGAACGACCGGAGAAGGACGATCCGCGCATTGGAAATCGTCCATATCGCAGGAGCCCCCGTCTCCCGCGAGCAGGCGAGACACAAAAAGGAATCGCCTTACGAACTGTGTATCGTCGGCTTGACAATGGACCGCGAAATTTTATATAAACGTATTGAAGCGCGCATCGACGAGATGGTGGGGCAAGGGCTCGTCGGCGAGGTGGAGCGTCTTCTGACACGCGGCTATACGACCGACCTGCCTTCGATGCTCGGACTCGGTTACAAGGAAATAGCCGGATACGTCAAGGGCGACTATGATCTGGACTTCGCGGTCGAGCTGCTGAAACGGAATACGCGAAGGTTTGCCAAACGCCAGCTTTCCTGGTTTCGCCACATGACGGATATCCGGTGGATCGACGTGACGGAGCCAAATTTTTCTGAGCATTTGCAAACATTTCATGATATACTAGCAGGAAAGTTTACCCCCGATCCAGAATAATAGTGGGGAGATTACCAAACAACAATGCCGGCAGCGTCCGCGGACATTTCTATATTAGGGGGAACCTTGATGAACAAGTCGATCAACATTCAGGATACGTTCCTGAACCAACTTCGCAAGGAGAGTATTGCCGTTACCGTATATTTGACGAACGGTTTCCAAATCCGCGGATATATTAAAGCGTTCGATAATTTCACGATCATTATCGACAGCGACGGCCGTCAGCAGATGGTATACAAGCATGCGATCTCGACGTTCACACCGCAGCGTCCGGTATCGCTTATGCCCCAGGAGTCCGCAAGCGAATCTTGATGGATTCGTGCCGGTGGCCTTGAGCGGGCGCAACATTTTTTGAAACTTTTTCAGGTGGAATTTCGTTTAATAGGTGTACCACAAAGAGGAGCAACCCGCGGTGGGTTGTTCTTTTGCTTCCGGCACATAGAGAGATAGACGGGAATCCTGCGAAAGCGGGCGACGATTTTCGGATTCGGGTAGGGAAGGAGTCGGACGATGAGCGCAACAAGAAACGGTAACGGCAAGGAGCCGAAGCCCCCAAACAAAAAAAAGAAAAAGCGATTTCGGCCGCGAAAGCTGATCCTGTGGTTTTTCATCACCTGCGCGTTAGGCATGTTTTGTGCGATGGGCGGTTATATTTTCATTATGCTGAACGGGGAGAAGCTGTTCCGGGAAAATCTCGACAAGCTGGACATGGCGCAATCGGCCAAAGTGTATGACGTGCAGGGACAAGAGGTCACCACTTTGTACGTGGCGGGGGAAAACCGCGAACTTGTCGAGGCCAAGGATATTCCGCAGAGGCTCGGTCAGGCGTTTATCGCCACCGAGGATAAGCGGTTCGAGGAGCATGGCGGGATCGACTTCTGGTCGATCGGACGGGCGCTGGTCAAGGACGTCGTCAACCGCAGCGCGGTCGAGGGCGGCAGCACGATCACGCAGCAGCTCGCCAAAAACTTGTTTCTGAACGCGGACAAAACGATATTCCGCAAAGCGACCGAAGCATCGATTGCACTGGCGCTGGAAAACAATTTGTCCAAGGATGAGATTTTGACGCTGTACTTGAACCGGATTTACTTCGGCAACCGGGTGTACGGCGTGAAGGCGGCAGCCAAAAAATATTTCGGCAAATCGGATCTGAACCAGCTCGAGCTGTGGGAGATGGCGTCGCTGGCCGCTATTCCGAAGGCGCCTGCCTATTATAACCCGATCGATCATCCGGACCGGTCCAAGGAGCGCCGGGGAGTCGTGCTTCAACTGCTCAGGGATCAGGGCTATATAACCGAAGCGGAACGGGCGCAGGCGGCGGAAGTGGAGTATACGTACAAAGCGCCGGCAACGACGAAGGAGTATACGACGTTCATCGACTATGCGCTTGACGAAGCGGAGGAGAAGTCGGGCAAAACCGAGGACGAACTGCTGCGCGGCGGGTATCAGATCTACACGACGCTGGACACGGCGGCGCAAAAGGCGATGGAAACGGCGTATGCGAACGACAAGCTGTTCCAGAAGGACGGACCGAATCAGAAAATGCAAAGCGCGATGGTCATCGTGAATCACAAAGACGGCGGGATCGTCGGTATGGTCGGCGGCCGCGACTACAAGACGAAGCAGCTCAACCGGGCCATCCAGCCTCGGGCTCCGGGGTCAACGTTTAAGCCGATCGCGGAATATGGGCCGGCGATGGAGAAGGACTTCAAAAAGTGGAATCCGTATTCGATGCTGAAAGACGAGAAGACGACGTATCAGGGCGGCTATTCGCCGAGTAACTGGGATGGCATCTATCTCGGTCAGATCAGTATGCAGATGGCTTTGCAAAAGTCGGCCAATGCGCCTAGCGTTTGGCTGTTGAACGAGATTCGCGTACAGACAGGCATGGATTTTGCAAAAAAATTAGGAATAGATCTCGATGCGAACAAAGACAACAACCTTGCGATCGCGCTCGGCGGTTTGACGAAGGGCGTTACTCCGCTGCAAATGGCTTCGGCTTATGGCGCGTTCGCCAATAACGGGCTGAAGCACGAAAGCCACTCGGTCGTCAAAATTGTCGGACCGGACAACAAGGAGCTGTATAAGTTCAACGACAAGCCAACCCAAGCGATGAGTGCGAGAACTGCTTGGTACATGACGGTTATGCTCAAAAATGCCGTTGACAACGGTACAGGCACGAGCGCAAAACTCGGCAATTGGCCTGTCGCAGGCAAGACGGGCACAACGCAGCTTGATCTGAAAGGACTCGAGAAATATAACCGGGACGTCTGGTTCGCCGGTTATACGCCGGAATGGACTGCGGCGATCTGGATGGGCTTCGATAAGACCGATAAAGATCACTATGTATCCAGCGGCAGCGCGGGACCGGCCATTCTGTTCAAGGAAGTAATGACCAAAGCGCTGGCGGGGCGCAAGCCGACGCAGTTCCAGAAGCCGAAGGACGTTCCGGAGCTGACGCAGCCGCCGCAAGCAGTGAATGATTTAAGCGCCGCGTTTGTTCCGGAAAAAGGAACGGTACGGCTCACATGGTCTCCGATCACCGGCGACAATATAGTTTACAAGCTGTTCCGTAAAAGCTCGAAGGATAAGGATTTTGCCGAGCTGGCCCGTTCGGCGACGCCAAGCTTCGAGGATTTGAACGTGCCGGCGGGCGACAAATACGAGTATTATGTCGTTCCCTACAATTCGGCGACCGATACGGATGCGGAAAAATCGAATGTGGCGAACGTGGACGTTCCGGCCTCCGGCGCGAACAACGGCCAACCCGGGGACAATCCGAACGGTCCGGGCCAGGGCAACGGTCAAGGAAACGGGAACGGTCAGGGGAACAATGGCCAAGGCAACGGCCCGAACAACGGCAACAACAATAACAACGGTAACAACGGAAATGGGAACGGGAACGGCTCCAATCAAGGTGGTAGCGGCAATACTGGAACCGGGGGAACAGGAGGCTCTGGAACCGGAACGGGCATTGGCGGTTCCGGCGGGAACGGAACCGGAGCAGGTTCAGGTACCGGTGCGGGCCAAGGAGGCAGCGGGCAAACGAAACCGGGGACTCCCGGCACCGGCACCGGTACATCCGGCAGCGGCACAGGCGGATCAACCGGTGGCAGTACCGGAGGTACGAACGGCGGAAGCGGTACGGGTAGCGGCACGGGACAAACTCCGGGCAGCGGCACCGGTACAACGAAACCGGGCTCGGGAACCTCAGGCACTGGAACGTCAGGAACCGGAACGCCTGGAACCGGTGCGAGCACAGGAACGGGTACCGGAACCGGCGGCACCGGCTCGACGGGGGGAAGAACAATCCAGGTAACTCCGGATAATTTCTAGTATGCATACGTAACTCCTACAAAAAGAATCGGTCGGGCGACCGATTCTTTTTTGCGCCTATGCGTTTATAGTAATCGATGAAGCTCTAAACGGACATGTTATACAAGTATTAGGAGTGTGAATGATGTTCAAACTATTTCGTTTTGTGAGGCCTTACCGGATGTGGGTGGTCGCTGTAGTTTTGCTTATGTTTCTACAGTCGATCGCCCAGCTATACTTGCCTACGCTTATGGCGGATATCGTCGATATCGGCGTCGTGAACGGGGACGCCGGCTATATTTTGCAAACCGGCGCCATGATGCTGCTTTTCGCTGCTTTCGGCACACTTTGCAACGTGACGGCAGGTTTTATGTCCGCCAAAACGGCGGCCGGCTTCGGCAAAATCGTTCGCGGCAACGTATTCGCCCATGTGGAAACATTTTCGCTTCAGGAGTTTGACAAATTCGGTACCGCATCGATGATTACCCGTACGACGAACGATATTACCCAGGTGCAGCAAGTGCTCTTCATGCTGATGCGCATGTTTTTGAGCGCTCCTCTGATGATCGTCGGCGGTATCGTTATGGCCGTATCCAAAGACGCGACGCTGTCGCTGGTGCTTGTAGCGGTCATTCCGCTGCTTGTTGCCGTCATCGTGCTGGTCGCCTCCAAAGGCCTCCCGCTCTTCCAGATCATGCAAGCAAAGCTGGATCGGCTGAACCTTGTTCTTCGGGAAAACTTAACCGGCATCCGTGTCGTCAGGGCGTTCAATCGGACGGAGTGGGAGCGCAGCCGGTTTCGGACGGCAAATGAAAGCTTGACCGATACGGCCATTAAGGTGACTCGCATCATGTCTGTCATTTTTCCGATTATGCTGCTGCTGCTCAATTTGTCGCTAGTGGCGATCATGTGGTTCGGCGGCATTCGGATCGATAACCAGCATATGCAGGTCGGCGACCTGATCGCCTTCACCCAATACGCCGCGCAAATCTTGATGTCGCTGACGATGGTATCGATGATGTTTATGATGATTCCGCGGGCTTCGGCTTCGGCGGTCCGGATCAACGAAGTGCTGAATACGGAGCCTTCGATCGTGGATAGAACCGGAGCCCGGGAGAACGCCTATGTGCAGCGAGGCGTCGTCGAATTCGACTCTGTTACGTTCCGGTATCCGGGAGCGGAGCAGCCTGCCGTGCGCAACATCTCGTTTACGGCTAGGCCTGGCGAGATGACAGCCATTATCGGCGGCACCGGCAGCGGCAAATCTACGCTGATGAATCTGCTCATGAGATTTTATGATGTAGACGGAGGCGGCATCCGGATTAACGGCCAGGATATTCGCGAAATGCGGCAGGAGCAGCTGCGCGGCCTAGTCGGGTATGTGCCGCAAAAAGCGTCGCTTTTCTCCGGTACGGTTGCGGAAAATATTCGCTTCGGAAGCGATGCAGCCACGATGGAGGAAGTGGAGCATGCTGCCGAGGTCGCTCAGGCCAAGCCGTTCATCGATGAGATGAAGGAAGGCTTCGATTCGGCCGTTTCGCAAGGAGGAACGAACTACTCCGGCGGGCAAAAGCAGCGGCTTTCCATTGCGCGCGCGATCGCCCGGGGGCCTGCCGTGTACGTATTCGACGATAGCTTCTCCGCGCTCGATTTCAAAACGGACGCTTTGCTTCGCGCTTCGCTGCGAGCCGAAACGGAGGATGCAACGATGCTGGTCGTGGCGCAGCGGGTCAGCACGATTATGAACGCCGACCGGATTATTGTGCTGGACGACGGTGAGGTGGCGGGCATCGGAACGCACCGGGAACTGCTCGCTTCGTGCGGCGTTTACCGTGAGATCGTTACATCCCAGCTGTCCGAGGAGGAGATCCAATGAGCGAGCAGAATCGAAAATCGTCTCATGGAGGGCCGATGCGGGGACCGGGCTTCGGGCCTGGAGGCGGCATGATGGGAATGCCGGGACAGAAGGCGAAGAATGCGAAAGGCGCCATGAAGCGGCTGCTCGGTTATTTGAAGCAGCGGCAGGCTCAGCTGTGGGTCGTGCTGATCGCGGCGATTCTTAGCACCGTGTTCGGAATCGTCAGCCCGAAAATTATGGGCAAGGTGACTACGATTCTGTTCGAAGGCGCCATTGCCAAAATGAAAAACGTACCGGGAGCGTTTATAGACTTCGAAGCGATCGGCCGTATATTGCTGCTGCTAATTGGCTTGTATGCGGTCAGCGCGCTGTTTACATTCATCCAGCAGTTTATCGTCGCCGGCGTTGCCCAGAAGATTGTCTTCGCTCTGCGTCAAGACGTACAGAGCAAGCTGAACCGGCTGCCGCTGAAGTATTTCGACTCCCGCACGCACGGGGAAATTCTGAGCCGGGCGACGAACGACGTGGACAACATCGGCAATACGCTCCAGCAGGTGCTGGCCCAGTTCATCTCATCGGTTGTGCTGCTTGTGGGCATTATCGTTATGATGCTGACGATCAGCCCTTGGCTTACGTTAATTACGATCATTACATTGCCGCTCAGCGTGCTTATTACGAAGAAGGTCGCCGGCCGTTCGCAAAAATATTTCGCCGCCCAGCAAAAAACGCTCGGGGAGCTGAACGGTCATGTGGAAGAAATGTACGGCGGGCATTCGATCGTAAAAGCTTTCGGCTACGAGCGCAAGTCGGTCGACAAGTTTAACGCCATTAACGAAACGCTGTACGATTCCGGTTGGCGGGCCCAGTTCGTCTCCGGCATCATTATGCCGCTTATGATGTTTGTCGGCAATATCGGCTACGTTCTCGTCTGCGTGGTCGGCGGCATCTTCGTCACGCGCCAGGCGATTACAATCGGCGATGTGCAGGCGTTCATTCAATATTCGCAGCAGTTTACAATGCCGATTACGCAGGTGGCGAATATTGCGAACCTGATTCAATCGGGGCTCGCGTCGGCCGAACGCGTCTTCGAACTGCTGGACGAGACGGAGGAAATTCCGGAATCGCCCGCTGCCGGAGCGCTCAAGACGCCGAAAGGCCATGTTGCGTTTAACGAGGTCAGCTTTGGTTACAAAGAAGAGGCGCCGCTGATCGAGGGGATGTCGATCGCGATCAAGCCCGGACAGACGGTAGCCATAGTCGGACCGACCGGAGCGGGCAAAACGACGCTTGTCAATCTGCTTATGCGCTTCTACGAAATCGGAGGCGGATCCATCACGATCGACGGCACCGATATCCGCGAGCTGAAGCGCAGCACGCTGCGGGGGATGTTTGGCATGGTGCTGCAGGATACGTGGCTGTTTAACGGCACGATTCGCGACAATATCGCCTACGGGCGCGAAGGCGCGACTGAGGAAGAGGTCGTGCAGGCGGCGAAAGCGGCGTATGCGGATCATTTTATCCGTACGCTGCCCGACGGCTATGACACGATATTAAACGAAGAAGCATCCAACTTGTCGCAAGGGCAAAAGCAGCTTCTGACGATTGCGAGGGCTATACTCGCAGATCCAGCCATTTTGATTCTCGACGAGGCCACGAGCAGCGTCGACACCCGCACAGAGGTGCATATTCAGACAGCGATGACCGATCTGATGCAAGGGCGAACAAGCTTCGTTATCGCTCACAGGCTGTCCACGATCCGGGACGCCGACCTGATTCTCGTCATGAATCACGGGAGCGTTATCGAGCAGGGGACTCACCAGGAGCTGCTTGCCGCCGGCGGCTTTTACACGGATTTGTACAACAGCCAGTTTACATCCGGCGGTCAGCAGCCTAATGCAGTGTAAAGTTGGCTGAGTGCTGTTCATACGTTTGGCGAAAGCCCGGGCTAACCGGGCTTTTCGTTCGACCCAGGCTTGCCGGTTCCTACCCGGCCGGCCTATTTTTTTTCCAGTTTTCGGGAAGGGATTTCGGGACAGATCCCTTCGTTTAAGTACAAAAGCATGGGCCGAGGTAGGAATCCGGCTGTTTTTGTCGAAGTAATGGAACTACTGCCGTATTTGGAATGACGGGTGACTTATGAAGCGACTGTTTGCATGGCTTGGTTCGCAGCCTTTTCGGAGCTTTCAGCTCCGCTTGTTTATTTATTTGTTTTTGATCGGCTCGATTCCGGTGTTCGGGGCGCTGTCGCTCTTTTATGTCCATTCCTCCGAGCGCTCCGACGAGGAATGGCGGGCGACGGTCGTGGCGAAGCACGATCAGGTACAGCGAAGGCTGGACAAAGAGCTTCGCGAGCTTGAATATTTATACCGCAGCTGGATGCAGAACGAGTATGTCGCCCAGCTCATTATGATGAACCGGGACGGCCGCCTCTTGAACGAAACGGCGTTTCGCTCGGTCAAGGAATCGATCGGAAGCATGGCGATGGTTCAGATGGAATACCGCAAATTCGTCACCGATATTTGCTTTACGATCGAGGAAGCGGGCTCGTTTTGCACGAACGGCAATCCGTTCGATTACGAAGAGCAAGAACTGCGAAAGCCGGCGAATCGCTCCGACTTTATTATACGTGTCCAAGGACATAAAGGGATTGGCTGGGTCGGCCCGCTGTACGATCCGGCTAACCTCGTCATTGTCGGTTCGATTGAGATCGTCTTCGACATGCCACGGCTGCTGGGTGAAATCCGAAGCGATCACGCGCTGTCCGATCTGGTGCTGTGGGATACGGCAGGCGATTCCATCCTGTTCGAGAGCGGCCGCCGCGATACGGCGACGAGCCCCGGCTCTTCCTTGTTTTTGGCGGAGAAGGAACCGTTTTTGCGCAGCGAGTCGAACGTTTTTTTATCTCAGCGTCCGGTATCCGTACCGGGCCAAACGTGGATGACGTATTTGGAATCTCCCAATACGGACATTCGTTCGCTGAAATCGACGCTGAAAAATACGATTCTTGTTTTTTGTACGATTTTGGTCGTGGTATCGATTGTAAGCTCGTTTATTTTCTCCACGTTGTTCTCGAGGCCGCTGCGCAAGCTGCGTCAATTGATGAAACGCGCCGAATCCGGCGATTTGAAGGCCTACTGGATGTCCGGCAGCATTCGCGAGATCGACGAGCTCGGTAACGGCTATAACCAGATGCTGAACCGGCTCGAGGAGACGATCAAGCAGGCGAAGCTGGAGGAGTCGCTCAAGAAGGAAGCGGAGATCGAAGCGCTGCAATATCAGCTCAATCCGCATTTTTTGTACAATACGCTGAATACGATCAAATGGGTGGCGAAAATTCACCAAACGCCGCAAATTTCCGATGCGGTCAGTGCGCTCGTCCGGCTGCTGCAAGCAAGTCTCGGGAAAAAGGGCGATTTTCTGACGCTTAAGCAGGAAGTCGGGCTCATCCGCGACTATATGGCGATTCAAACGTTCCGTTACGGAGATACGGTCCGCATGTTTCTGGATATCGACCCGATCGCATCGATCTGTCTCGTGCCGAAAATGATCTTACAGCCGCTCGTCGAAAACGCGCTCATTCACGGGCTCGAAAACAGCGCGAAGGGCGGAGAAATTACGATCAAAGCATGGCTCGACCGGGATATGCTGATGCTGGAGGTGCAGGACAACGGGAAAGGGATGGCGCCCCCCGAGGCGGGAGAAGAGGCGCTGCCTCCCGGCAAAAGCGCCAAGGAGCGAATGAGCGGCATCGGTCTGAACAATATTCGCGACAAGATCAAGCTGTACTACGGGCCGGATTATAAGATGCACATATTCAGCAAACCGAATGCGGGGACAACGGTGCGCCTATCGCTGCCCATTCACCGAAGCGAGGAGTCTTGACCATGAATGTACTGATAGTCGACGATGAGCCGATCATCCGTGTCGGGCTCAAATCCCTCGTCGATTGGGAACGAAACGGATTTCATCTGATCGGCGAAGCGGCCGACGGGGTCGAGGCGCTGGAGCTGTTCCGGAGCAGGCCGGTCGATATCGTCATAACCGATATCCGCATGCCGAGAATGGACGGACTCGCCCTTATGCGCGAGGTCAAGTCGGTGCAGGACGATGTGGGCCTGCTCGTGCTGAGCTGTCTGGACGACTTCGCCTACGTGAAGGAGGCGATGAAGCTCGGCGCGCAGGACTATATTTTGAAGCCGACAATGGAGCCGGAGGAGCTGCTGTCGATCCTGCAAACGGTGAAGGAAAAGCTTGGAGAAAAAAGGCAAACGAAGCGGGCGCTGGCCGAATGGCGCGAGCATATGCAGCAATCCGGCGCTTACAAAATCGCCGACTCGCTGCGCCAGTTCGTGGAAAGCGGCAACGGTCAGGAACGTCTGGAGACGGAGCTGTTCTCGCCCGGCTGCGGCCTGTTCAGCGTATGGGTCGAAGGCGATCTGTCGGCGCTGCCGAATATCGAGGAACGGACATTGCCGGGTGCCAAGGCGGTAGTCCGCTGGAGCGAGCGGATCTGGATCGCCCTGTACGCCTACGAGAAATCGGCCTCGGAAAAGGAACGCTACGAACGGATGTTTGCAAGCGCGCAAAGCTTGTACTCACGATGCAAAGAGAACGCCTCGAAAGAGGCGGACTGGTTCGTGTGTCTCGGTCCGGCGATAACCCGGCTGCCGCAAATCCACGAAAGTATAGCCGTTCACCGCAAGCAGGCCCACAATCGTTTCTATGGCGCGCCTAACGCGTTTATTACCAGCTGGCCGGAATCCGTAGCGGACGGTCCGCTGCCGGTCGCAGAACGAAACGACTTTTTGCGCGCCGTCTCGAACGGCAATCCGGAAGCTGCCTATCATTCGATCGATATGCTGACCGAATCGGTCCGGCGGCATCAGCCGGGCGTTCCCAAGCTGCAATCGTTTTTGCTGGAAACGCTCGGGGTCGCTTTCGGTCTTGCGCGGCAGCACCATCCGAACGGGGCCGAGGAGGACGATGCGGTAGCCGGGCTGCTCCAGCCGCTCCGCTCCGCGCTTCATGTGGAACCGTTATGCGCATTCGTGAAGGAAACGGCGCGCAAGCTCTGGATGAAGCCGCTTGGTCATGAGGCGGCCAAAGGGGCCGGCAATCCGTTTATCCGCAAAGCGATCCGCTTTATGCGCGAGCAGTACAACCGGAATATCGGCACGGTTGATATCGCTGACCATGTCAAGCTGAGCCGCAGCTATTTGAGCGACCTGTTCAGCAAGGAGATGGGCGAATCGCTCACGGAAACGCTGACCCGGATTCGGATCGAGGAGGCGAAGCGGAAGCTGCGCTCGGGGGAGATGAAAGTGTACGAGGTCGCCGAGGCGGTCGGCTTTTCCGACTCGAAGTCTTTTGCCAAAACGTTCAAACGGCTTGTCGGCTGCACGCCGAAGGAGTATGAGTCGTCCAGTCATTAAACGGTAAGCCATTGCGGTTGGGAAGCGGGAGGAGGAAAGGCAACTTGATATGAAAATAGCGATTATAACCGATGTTCACGGCAATGCTCCCGCGCTTGATGCCGTGCTGGCGGAAATCGACGCCGCCGGCGATATGGAGCGGATCTACTGTCTGGGGGATATGATCGGAATCGGCCCCGATACGAATGAAGTGCTGGCGAGGTTAACCGGACGAAGCGACGTTTCGTTCGTAACGGGCAATCATGAGTTGGCCGTCCTGCACATTATAGACGGCCGCGGCTGTTTGAACGGACATGAGACGGCCTATGCGCACCATCAGTGGATTGCGGAGCGGCTAGACCCGCGCTACATCCCTTTTTTGAACGGACTGCCGGTAAGCGAGCAGGTGCAGGTCGGAGGCGTTTCGATCTTGATGACGCATTACCATCTTCGTGCCGACGGGCAATTCGAGCCAATTGATGCCCGGCCGGACGGGCTAAAGCTGGATGCGCTATACAGCGGTACCGGCTACGACCTAGTTTGCTTCGGCCATCATCATCCGCTGCATCTGTTCGAGACGGCCAGCCGAACCTACTTGAATCCTGGCGCTCTGGGCTGTTACGTTATACCGAAGGCCCGATACGCCATCGTGCGCGCGGCAGGCGGCGCCGTGACTATCGAGTGCAAGGAAGCGGATTACGATAACCGCGCTTTTCTGAGATCGTACCTGGATCTGGACGTGCCGGATGCGACTTTTATTTTGCAAGCCTTTCACGGCAATCAGATCGGGAGGTAAAAGAAATCCGATGATGAGCGACTATAACTATTGTCCGCTATGCGGCGGCCCTCTTGCGGGGACATACGAGAAAGGGAAAAGCTATCGTTTTTGTCCGTCCGGTCATTACACGCTGTATCCGTCCCAGTCGGTCGGGGCGGTGGCTGTAATCCCGGATGGGGAGGGGCGCATTTTGCTGGAACGGAGAGCGATTGAGCCCGGTTACGGGATGTGGGCTTTGCCTGGCGGCATGGCCGAGCAGGGAGAGTCCATACAGGCTTGCGCCGTGCGGGAAGTACTCGAGGAAACGGGGCTGGAGATCGAAGTGACGAAGCTGCTGGACGTCACCGGGGGCATCCGGGTGTGCACCGTCTTTTACGAGGCCCGGCTGATCGGCGGTATGCTGACCAAGTCGGCGGAATCGCTGGAGCTGGAGTGGTTCCGCCCGGAGCATATTCCGTTCGAACAATTCGCATTTCCCCGGCATAAGGAGCAGTTGAGCCGGTGGCTGAATGAGCGGCGAACCGAGGCGTAGTCCGTCTGTTGGTTGCTGCGGTCCGGGAGAACGAACAGGGAGAGGTTAACCGACTGTGAAAAAATATTATTTGGACGAGCATACGGCAGCGTATGCCGAAATGAAGGAGCGGGGAATCGCCGCCTGGGATCAATATTACGATCCCGACTCTTACAGCTTCGATCGCTTTATGATGCGGCCATTTCTGGAGCAGGCGCTGGAGACCGCGGCAATCGGCGGAGTGGGACGCGCACTCGAATACGGATGCGGGACAGGAGCTGCGTCATGTTTTTTGGCCCGGTGCGGATTTGAAGTCGAAGGCATCGATATTACGCCGGACGCGATCGAGCTGGCGAGACGTTATGCGCTGGAGCGCAATCTTAACGTTGCTTATGCTGTACGCGATATAACACAGTGCCGGTTCGCGGAACCGGTGTTCGACCTCGTCGTGGACAATTATTGCATGCAGAGCATCGTGACGGACGAAGACCGCGATTCGCTGTTTGCCGCTGTACGATCGGGGCTGAAGAATGGCGGCTACTACATTGTGGCTACGGCGATGTACCACTCGGGCCGGGATTATGGCGATGGTTATTACGATTCGGAGAAGGGCATCGTTTACGAGAAGCTGGAGGCGGACCCGGCTTTGTTTTCCGATACGTTGTATCGGGATGGTGGCTACTGGCTGCCGCACCGGAGGCATTTGACGGCGGACGCCCTGCGGGCGGAGCTGCAGAGAGCGGGATTCTCCATCGTTTACCAGCAGGAAGGCAACGTTATCTGTAAACTGTCTTCGGTATCGGACCGACACCTATAGGCGAATAAACCAATAAGCGCTTGCAAGGAGGAGTTTTATGAACGCTGCGAATCGGATAACGGTTGCCCGAATCGGACTGATTCCGCTGCTCGTGCTGTTTTTGCAGCCATTCCCGGATGGGCTGGTCCGGGAGTACGCAGTCGTCGAATGGCTGGATCAGTACGGGATGTATGCGGCGACGTTTGTGTTTGTGCTGGCTGCCGCTACGGATAAGACGGATATGTCGCCCGGACCTATAATCAAACGACGAATTTGGGCAAGCTGCTTGATCCTCTTGCGGACAAGCTGCTATTATTAACCGCGTTAATTATGCTGGTGCAGCTTGGGCTTATACCGGCCTGGATAGCGGTCGTCATCATCGGGCGCGAATCGGTCATTACCGGTATCCGGGTTGCCGCTGCGGCAAGAGGAGTCGTGCTTGCGGCCGATACATACGGAAAGTGGAAAATGGTCGTCCAGGTAGCCGCTATAAGCATCGTACTCGTTCAACAGCTGCCGGTCGCTGCCTTCGCCGGTTCGAGCGCCGGTTCGTTTGCGATGCTCGCGGCGGCGGGCATTACCGTTTATTCCGGTATCCGGTATATCGCGCTGCACGGTTCGCTGCTGCTGCGGCCGAACGGATAACGGCCCCTCGTGAAGAAGGGGCTGGATGAGGCGTTTTCCGACAAGTTTCCGCTTTGTCGGCGCGCTTGTCGGTTTGTGCGCTTTCCCGGGAAAAGGTGAGGCTTGCAGGCGGGGTTACAAGGGAAGGAGGCCAGGCCGTGGTTGAGATTACGGAAATGACGATTGAGCATTACGAGCGAATGATCGGACTGTGGAACGTCACGGAAGGGCTTGTTTTGAGCGAGGCGGATTCCAGGGAAAATATCGAAAGCTTTTTGCGGCGCAATAGCGGCCTAAGCTTCGTCTGCATCGACCAACGGCAAGTGGTGGGCACGAGTATGTGCGGTCACGACGGCCGCAGAGGATTTTTGTATCACGTAGCCGTACACCGCTCCTATCGCGGGCAGCGGATCGCGAAAGATTTGGTCGAGCGGAGTCTCGGAAGTTTGCGGAACGCGGGCATTACGAAATGTCATTTGTTTACGCTGGAACATAACGAGATCGGCAACCGGTATTGGTCCGGCAGCGGCTGGTCGAGAAGAGACGGAATTCTGCTGTATTCGAGGGATTTGGTATGAGCGATGAGCCGTCTATCCCGTATACGCTGTTGTTTATTCGTCAAGGGTCCAAGCTGTTGATGCTGAACCGGGATAAGGCTCCGGCGAAAGGGCTGTGGAACGGCGTCGGCGGCAAGCTGGAAGCCGGGGAAGCGCCGCTCGAAGGAGTGCTGCGGGAGGCGTTCGAGGAAACGGAAATCCGGCTCGCGGCTGCCAGCTTCAAGGGTATCGTATGGTGGGAGTCGCATGGCGCGCCCGCTGTGGGCATGTACTTGTTCACGGCCGAACTGCCGGAGGATGAGCATTACGAGACGCCAAGACGAACGGAAGAGGGGTTGCTGGAATGGAAGGAGATCGGCTGGGTGCTGTCCGATCATAATTTGGGCGTAGGCGAAGCCATCCCCAAATATTTGCCAGCCATGCTGAACGAGGATTGTCCTTATATCCACATTTGCCGACTGGATCGGAACCGGATGACGGGTTATGAACGGAAAAAGGATTGGATGGGAGGCGGCCATGATCAAACCGGAGCAATGGCACAGGCATCTGGGGGCATACGGAATATGCCTTAGGGATGGAAAGCTTCTGGTCATCCGCAAAAACGGCGGGCCGTATACGAAACGGTTCGATTTGCCCGGAGGGACGATAGAGCCGAACGAATCGCTAACCGAAACGGTCCATCGCGAGTTTCTAGAGGAGACGGGTCTGCAGGTCCGCATCATGCGGTCTCTTGGCACGCGAGACTATGTAGTCGCCTGGACGCGGGAAAGCTTCGCCCATACGCATTGCCACCACATCGCCGTGTTGTATGAAGTCGAATATGCGGACGGAGACGTTGCCGATTCGCCATGCTTCGACGATTCCGACGGGGCGGAATGGATCGATGTCGAATCGATTAACGAGGATGCGGCGTCACCGCTCGTTCTGGATGCGCTGCGTTGGGTCAGGACGGGTAAGTTACCGCTCGAGGCGGCCAGATACGATCATTGGCAGGTGCAGGGCGAATGAGGGAAGACGTGCAGCGAAGAAGCTGGTCGGATATCGAATATTTGAGGGTAGGGACCGCCGTTCAGAGGAAGGCTTACGACGTTATATTCCGATTCGGATTGCTGGAGCCGCTCCGGCCTTATCAGCCGGTTGTCGTAGGGACGATCCCGATCGAGCTGAACGTTCAAGGAAGCGATCTGGACATTGCCTGCGAGGTTTACCGGTTCGAGCCGTTCGAGCAGACCGTCCGGAAGGCGTTCGGCGGCTTCGACCAGTTTGAGTTTGTGCGCAGGGGCGCGCAGCGGGGACGCAAAGAACGGGCGGTAGTCCGCTTTGAGTGCGGCAATCTGCCGGTGGAATTGTTTGCGGAGCCGGCGCCGGTTCGCATGCAGAACGGCTACAGGCATATGGTAATAGAGGCTCGGCTGCTGGAGCTGTACGGACAACGCGCCAAAGAGGCGATTCTGAACAGGAAGCGCGCCGGTATGAAGACAGAGCCCGCTTTTGCCGACTATTTCGGGCTGAAGGGCGATCCATACGAGGCGCTGCTGGAGCTGGAACTGTACTCGGACGAACAGTTGTCTATGGCGGTGACGCCGGTAATGCCCGAACAAACAGAGGAGTGAGCGTGTGAGAAACTTGACGACGATTCTTTTCGATTTTGACGGTACGCTGGCGGATACGCTGCCGATATGCATTCATGCGATCCAGCAAGCTTTCCTGACCTATGACGGCCAAACGCTGACGCCCGGTGAGGTCGTGGCGATGTTTGGCCCTACCGAAGCGGATATCATCCGCTTGAATCTGCGGAATCGGGAGGCGGCCGAAGACGGGGTGCGGCTTTTTTACAAGCTGTACAATGAAGAGCACGACGTAAGAGTGAAGCCGAACGAGGCGATTCTCGGGCTGCTGGGCCATTTGAAAAGCAAAGGGTACCGCATGGGCATCGTAACCGGCAAAGGCAGGGATTCGCTCGATATTTCTCTCGATCGTCTCGGCATGACGGATTACTTCGATGTGACCGTCTCCGGCGATGAAATGACGAAGCCGAAGCCCGACCCCGAAGGGGTGCTCACGGCGATGCAAGCGCTTGGAGCCGAGAAGGACGAAACGCTTTTTATCGGCGACAGCGAAGCGGATATGCGGGCGGGCAAAGGTGCCGGCGTGTTCACGATCGGGGCGCACTGGCTTGAGAACGTGCAGACGCACGAATTCGGAACGATGCCCGATCTGTACGTGAAGAGAGTAGCCGAGCTGCTTGCTTTTCTAGAAACGGCATGAGTAGGGGCCAAGCTCGCTACAAAGCGATCCTGTTCGATATGGACAACACGCTGCTGCGATCGCGAATCGATTTTCCGCGGATCAAGCGCGACGTATTCGCTCTGCTGACCGAGCAAGGGATTCTCCCCGCGGACTTTCCGCTCGAAGACCATACGATCGCGACCCTGATCGAAACGGCGCGTGCCTCGAACAGGTTGACGGATGAGTTGGATCGCAGCGTATGGGACATCGTCGTTCGCGGCGAGCGGGAAGGAATGGCCGGAGCGGAGCTGGAGCCTCATGTCGAGGAGACGCTGGAACGTATCCGAGGCCATGTGCGGATGACGATTCTGACGAACAATGCGCTTGAAGCCGCGCAGGAAGCCTTGCAACGCACAGGCATTGCGCCGTTCTTCGAGCATATTGCAGGCCGGGAACAGATGACTTCGCTGAAGCCGTCACCATCCGGCGTTTTTCACCTGTTGTCGCAGTACCCGGGCATTCGCCCGGAGCTGTGGTTGTCCGTAGGCGATTCCTGGATCGACGGAAAAGCGGCGCAGCAAGCGGGAATTTCCTTTCTGGCATACAATGCGCGGATGACGGAGCTGGAACGAAGAGGCGTTCCGTCGATCGGGCATATTCGTTCCATGCGCGAGCTGGATAACTATTTGTAGATTTCGTCAAAACCTCTTATCCCTCGTCAAAGGATTCGACAAACGGTCATGTCGAAGATTTAGGAAGAGGTGATGAAACGATGGTGGATCAAATCGATTGCCGGCTGCAAGAAATTCTCGATTCCAGAGGAATTGAGCAGGAATGGCTCTGCAAGCAAGTAGGGATATCGAGTTCTGCCATGAAGCGGATTGTCAAAGGGGAGAGTGAGCCGACGTTTCTGACAGCCTTAAAAATATCGGAAGCTTTAGACCTTGTCACCAATTCCATATGGAGTCTGAAAAAAGAGAGTGGAGCGGCGTCCTGATGCGAAGCAGCGGAAAGCCGGAGGATGAGGGTTAAAAGCGGAAGGGTCTTCCTGAGGACGGGAAGGCCCTGTTCGGCGTTTTCGGCAAATGCGGTCGTTAAGGCCGTTAAGTAATGGAAGTTTTAGGCGTTTGTCCCGCCAAGCTGCGATGAACAAGCTATAAATAGACTTGAGGGGCGGTATACGCGCTAGTGTTTCTAGCAATTGAATCACCATATGATATAGCATTCTTAAAGAAGTGGAGGTGATTCCATGCTAGAGCGCATTATGGGGCTATTGAATGGCAAGCAGGGCAAGGGCTTCGGTTTCGGTGGCGGAATGGGGTCTTTTGGCGGCAAACGCAGAAAAGGTATTGGTCCGGAACGGATGATTTCCTCTATACTCAACAATGTCATGAAAAAGCGCCGTTAACGGTTACGATCGGCCGTATAGATGTTTTTTTGCGGCGGGATTATCGAACGCTCTCCGTTTGTGCAGACGAGGGCGTTTTTTTATATAAGAAAACCCCGGCACTACCGGACATTAGTCCAAACCATTTTATTTTTCGCTCATACGATGTGGAGGTAGTTCAGAAAGGCACGATGGGTGGTGAAAACATGAGTGGTATTGGCGGAATAGGTGGAGTTGGCGGTTTTAGCTGTGGCGGTCTGGGAACCAGTACGGCGGTTATCCTGGTACTCTTCATCCTTCTGGTCATCGTCTCGCGAGCTTTTGTTTTTTAATGCCCCATACGATGTGTGAACTGCTGCATATGGGGGATGTGCAGCCTGCGATTGTTCCCCCGATCCATCTGGAAAACTTCCGTTTGGCCCTTGTGCCGGGCGGGAGTTTTTCTTTTCGTCTATGCCGAGCGTACGGAGTATTTCTCTGCCGTACGGAATGAGAAGTCCAAATCGTGGCCCCTTTTCCAAAAAGACGTCTTTTTTGTGCTTCTTTTTACAAAACAAGAAAACGGGGCGGACCAGTATCAGCTTTCACTGACTTTCTGGGCAGCCCCGGAATTTAATTCTTTAAGCTTCAACAAGCTCTGGTCGTTTCATGTGTAGAGGAGGTGGCACTAGCCATCCTTTTTCCTTACTCAACTCCAACATTTTTAAACCTAGAGCTGCTTTGGTGACATGATATTTACCAAATAATGCCCCAATATCTTCACGAATCGATTTGCCCATGATCTGGCTGCATATTGCCATACTTGCAGCTGTATCAGTGGCAATCATGGACGCAATTTCGATATCCGTAAATCTTGCGCCGACGGGAATATCTTCAAGCTTTGCTTCGGGCCTTGCAGGGAGAGTAGGGGATGAAGGTATCCCGTTATGAATCAAGATTTCATCGCATTCTTCGGATTCCAGTTCTGCTTGGTTGATCATATCATCCAAAATTTTCTTTAGCTCTTTATCACCAGCATGGTACGAATAAGCCCGATAGACGGAAATACAACCTTTTGCTTTCATTGAGAAAGCCCACAGATCAAAGGCTTCTCCGTAATGCAAAGGCTGATCTTTAGGATTGCCACTTAAAATCCCCATTAATAACAGCTCCTTACTTGTATTGTAAACCGGTTGTTATCATTACCTCAAAATACACGGGTTATTCTAGTTCAAAACCCTCATTTTTGAGGATCCTTCGAACGATTTCTCATTCCAGCTAATCCTAAAAGACCTGCTAAACCAAGCCAGCCCCAATTATTGTTATTCCTATTGTCTGTAGCGTAGGCGTGAGTCGTGTTGGTTGCATTGTTCATCGTGGTGTTTACAGCAATTGCATTGTCAGTAGGTGTACCTTCGGCAAATGTAGGTTGAGACAGAAACAAACCGAAAGACAGAACAAATGTGGCCATGAAAAGTTTTCTCATAACTCAATCTCCTCCAAATTGTTTTAGGATTCACTTGTAGGTTGCGATCATTTAGGCTAAATATCTATTCCATTTTTCACCATGTTTTTTGGTTTGTGCTTCGAAGGCCGCAATACCACGTTAATCCGAGCAATCTATTCGGCGATGACTGGTCGGGGTGATGTGCCCCTTTTATATTGGGGGGACTTATTGGAAAGCCCCTTCGCCGAATTTCTTCCCCAATTCGTATCCAATTTGCGAATATGAAGAAATTCACGTCGCTCTTAACCATAAAAAAACCGCTTCCCACAAGGGAAAGCGGATCAAGGTCTCGGAGCCCGCTTGCGCGAACTCCTTCATGGGAGAGGAGAAACCGGACGAAGAGCTTATGGGGAAACGTAAGCCTTCTCCGCGGTTGTCTACGACATTGGTTGGATGTCGATATCTTCAATATTCCCGTACCTGGAAAAAGATATACCTATGCCGCTGAAATTTTGTGGTTCTGTTGCAGAATATGTTACGATAGCAGCAGGAATGCCGCAGGCGGCAAGGGAAAGACCGTTGCCGGAACAAAGCGGAAATTACATACTTCAAGTGTGGTACAGAGAGAACGGGGGACTACCGTGAGAGTGATATCGGGGTCGGCCAAGGGCAGGCCGCTGAAGGCGGTTCCGGGCATGGGGACGCGGCCTACTACGGATAAGGTTAAAGAAGCGATATTCAGTATGATCGGGCCCTATTTTGCCGGGGGCTCGGTGCTGGATTTGTTTGCGGGAACCGGCGGTCTCGGCATTGAGGCGCTCAGCCGGGGCATGGACGCCGCCGTTTTTATCGACGCGGACAAGAAGAGCGTGGAAGTCGTACATGCCAATCTACAGGCGGCAAGACTCGAGTCGAAGGCGGAGGTATACCGCAACGACGCAATACGGGCGCTGAAGGTGCTGGGCAAACGGGGAACGAAGTTCGACCTCGTCTTTCTAGACCCGCCCTATAAAATGACGGCGATTGCGGAAATGATTCAGACGATGCTGGAGCTTGGCCTGCTGGCGGATGACGCCACGGTCGTGATCGAGCACGATGCATCCAACGTATGGGAGGAGAGCATCGGAGACTTGTTCCGCAAAAAGCATGTCGAGTACGGGGAAACGGCCGTATCCGTCTATAAACGGGAACTGGGATATGAATCGGAGGGGAGAGGTAACGATGAGCGAACAGAAGCATGATTACAAAATTGCCGTTTACCCGGGGAGCTTCGACCCGGTCACATTCGGACATCTCGATATTATTCACCGGGCCGCGGCCGTATTCGATAAGGTAATCGTGGCGGTGCTGAACAACAGCAAAAAAAGTCCGCTCTTCACGGTCGAGGAACGGACGCAGCTGCTGGGGGAAGTGACGCGCGGCCTGCCGAACGTCGAGGTGGACAGCTTCGGCGATTTGCTGATCAATTATGTGAGCGAGAAGAAAGCGAACGTTATTGTAAAAGGGCTTCGGGCCATTTCCGATTTCGAATCCGAGATGCAGATGGCCTCCCTGAATCATAAGCTGAACGATAAAGTGGAAACCTTCTTTATGATGACAAGCCCGCAGTATTCGTACTTAAGCTCGAGCATCGTCAAAGAAATCGCGCGTTACCACGGGCCGGTGTCGGATCTTGTGCCCGCCGAAGTGGAGCAGGCGCTTAACGATAAATTCGCGTAAGCGAGACCGGCCGTACCGGGCGATCAGTGAAGGTCAGTCCGCCCATTTTCCCGTACGCTGCCATATGGATACAACGACCGACAAGCCGATGCCGATTAGGAGTACAGTTCCTAGTCCCATTATTTGATAAGGAGCGGCCGTCAACCAACCGGTCCACAGGGAAACGCCGGATTCGGCAGCAGCGGCGGAAGGCTGGAAAAAACTCGGCTCCGCCCGGCGGAACCATGCGGATAAAGGCTGCCACGTCGCGAAGGTTAAAAGAACGGATAAACCGGCTTGCACAAGCCGGGTCAGCAAAAAGACGCGATAACGCAAATCGGTGTGGCGGATCGCCGTTTTTACCTGCACATGCACTGCGAGGCCGCTCCAGGCGAGCCCTGCGGCGATCAAGGCAGCGATTGAGGCGCCAGACAGCGGTATTTGGCTGAGCCGGTTGGAGCCGATGTGCAGCTCCAGCAGACCGGAGAGGAAGCTGCGAACCGAATCCGCTGCCGCAGTCGTTTCCGGAAAGGTTAGCGACGCAAGGCCCGCCGCTGCCCGCACAACGCCGGCCGTTTCGATCACCCCGAGCAGCACGGAGAAAACGATCATCGTTCCGCCGATCATCATCAGCGTTTGGATCGATCCGGATACCGAATCGCCCAGCAGCTTGCCGAAGGACCTCCCGTCCTCAAGACGGGCCCGGTGCATGTCCGCTAACGCGCGGAAGAGAAGCGTTCGTTTATTGTTGACGGCAGTGCTGGAGCTTCGAGCTGCCGGGTTCCCGATAGCGGGTCGTGTGTCGCGCTGGAACAGGCGGAGCAACAGCCCCGTCCCGATAGCGGACGCGTAGTGAACGATGGCAATGATCGCTCCGGTCTCGGCGCTATGCAGAAACCCGGCTCCTATGACCGTCAGCACGAAAAAAGGGCTGGCCACGTGGGAAACTACCAGGATGCGTTCCCCTTCCTCGCGGCTGACGAGCCCGTCCCGGCGAAGCTTGCCGGCCATTTCCGCTCCTGTGGGCATCCCGGCTACGGCGCCGAGCGCAATCGCCCAGCCGCCGATTCCGGGGAAACGAAACAGCAGGCGGGCCAAAGGCTCGAGCAAGGTGCCGATCGCGCGTGTCGCTCCGAAGCCGTTCATCAGCTCGCCAAGCATCAGAAACGGCAGCAGGGAAGGGAACACGATGTTCCACCATATCGTTAATCCGCCGAGAGAGGACTTAAACGCACGTTCCGGAAACAACAATATCGAAAGCACCAATAGGGCCGTCAGCACCGCAAGCGCAGCGGTATATTCGCGGCTTCTTGCGTGAAACGTCCAAAGTCGCATTGCGATCGCCTCCGCATAGGGTCAAGTGGTACATGTTTACGCGAGGCGGGGGCGCTTTAGACCAAGCCCGGCCTGATTCGCCCGGCTACCAGTCTGGAAGGAGCAACAAGCATGATCGACAGTCGCTACAGAGAACGCAGCAAGCTGAAATGGTCGCGTGGCTTTCTTTCTTCGTTTCTCCTTACAATCACGCTGGCTTATGCGTTTTATTTCATACCCGTTCCCTATTACATCTACAAGCCTGGCACCGCAGAGGAGCTTAAGCCGATGGTGAAGGTGGAGAACGGGGATCCGGAGGAAAAAGGGGCCTTTATGCTCACGACGGTGTCCATGGGCCGCTCAAGCATCCTAAGTTTTGTGCTCGCCAAATTAAGTCCGAATACGGAAATCCGCAAGAAGGAAGAAGTGCTGCGGGGCAGTACGGAGCAGGAATATTCGACCCGGCAGGAATATGTGATGCTCGACTCGCAGAGCAGTTCGATTCAGGCCGCCTACAAGCAGGCGAACATACCGTTTCGCATCGATTCCCAAGGCGTGCTGGTGATGCAGACGATCAAGGAGTATCCGGCCTACGGCATTCTTCTGCCCGGGGATAAAATATTGCAGGTCGCCTCCAAGCCGGTGCTGAAGCATGAGGACATCGTGAATGAGCTGAAGCTGCATAAGGCGGAGGAAGCGGTCGATGTAGTAGTAAAACGCGGCAAGACGGAGAAAACGGTATCGGTCACGCTGAAAGACCTGGACGCCATCGATAAGGAACACGGGAAAAACAGCGCGGCGGGAAGCGCGCCGGCAAGCGGCGGCCGCATCGGCTTCGGCATATCGACGGCGGAGCTGCTCGGCATAACACCCGAGCGGAGCGATAAGAAGGTAACGATCGATGCCGGCGAAATCGGCGGGCCGTCGGCCGGACTGCTGTTTTCGCTCGAGATCTATAACCAGCTGACGCCCGGAGATTTGACGAAATCGTACCGGATTGCCGGAACGGGGACGATCGATCCCAGCGGCAACGTCTGCTCGATCGGCGGCATCCGGCAAAAAATCGTCGCCGCGGACCGGGAGAAAGCGGACATCTTTTTCGCTCCGGTCGACCGCAAGATGGGCGAGTGCAATTTGGCCGCGGATGTGCCGAACGCTTCCGATGCGGCCGATCAGGCGAAAAAAATCGATTCGAAGATGAAAGTGGTTCCCGTGGCGACGCTGGAAGAAGCCGTACGTTATCTGGAAAGCTTGAAGCCTAAGGCGTAAGGCACGGCGCGAGTCCGACCCGAGCGAGGACGGGTCTGATCCAGCTTCAGCCGCGCATCAGACTTCGTCCGCCAGCCGAACGGGAGGCTCGTAATAGTCCCGGAACAGCTCGGCTTTCGAGGGCTGCCGATAAGCCGAAGCGTGCACCGTCGCCGAACGGATGTCCATGTCGAGGAACGGGTGACGGAATGACGCCGCTTTCGTGACGACCGGCACGGACGCCGTTTTCCTCATCGCTTTGAGCAGCGCTTGTCCTGCGGCCGTAAAACCGAGCACGCGCAAGTACGGAACCCCGCCGCGCAGAAGATCGGGCGACAGGTCGATTTTACGGTGGTTCAATAAAATTCTGGTCATCATCCGCTGCAGTTTCGTTCGCGTGTACCGCTTCGTCTTTAAAGCCTGCATCAACTGCTCGAAGGGCTCGCCTGCGGACGGCTGCACTTCGTGCAAGCAGCGGGCGATGCGGTGCTCGAGCCCTTCCGTTACTTCCCCGAACTCGGCCATTTCGGACGGAGACGTTACGGCCAGGCGCGCGAACAACGGCGCATAAAAGCTCGCCCAACTGACCGGAGCTCGTCCGGCTTCCCATTCCCGCTGCAGAATACGTCTCGTATACGCCGGCACGAAGGGGCGGACCGCTTCCGTATCGGCTTCGCCCGACAGCAGCTTGCGAAGTGCGGTTGCGCTGGCAATCCGCTCGTCCGAAATGTCCGTTTGGTTGTAATCCGCCTTTTGCCGCTGGATCGTGTAAGGACGCATCGTACCGTGCAGCCGCTCCAGCGCAAGCAAATAATGCAGTCCGAGTGTGTTGTTCGGTTTGGCGAGCCAGTCTTCCTCGCTCTCCTCAGCGAGTAGGCGGCCTGCGGCGGCAGCATAGGCGGAAGGATAACTTAAGCCGCTCTTCAGCCGGCTGCGGATGGCGTCCTGGAACGATGGCGCTAAGCCTGTAAGGGAGCCAGCGGTCATATCCGCATGATCTGGAGCTTCCCGATTATCCGCCTCATGCAGCCGCCTGGCGGCGCTGCGCAGCAGTTCCAGGTCGCCGCTTTCGCTGCCGAAACAGAACGCGTCGACGACGCCCGTAGCCTCCAGCGCAGAAATGGCGCCGTAGGCGAACCATTCGGCAGGCTGCGTCGAATAAGCGACCGGCAGCTCGAGCACGAGATCGGCGCCCATACGGAGCGCCATTTCGGTACGCGCCCATTTGCAAACGATGGCCGGTTCGCCCCGCTGCAGGAAGCTGCCGCTCATGACGGCGACGACGGTATCTGTGCCGGAGACGAGCTTGCTTTGCTCGAAATGATAGACGTGGCCGTTGTGCAGCGGATTGTACTCGACAATGATTCCGACCGTTTTCAAAAAGAAGCACTCCTCGCGGGATTCATGCGTACAACATAAAAGGTGGCGAAACAGGTAACATTATTTCGCTAGTGAAGGATAATAATACTATATCATGCGCCTGAAATGTTGACAAAGCTGCCAGTGGATCGATATAATAGGCTATGTTTGTTTGGAGTGATAATCATGCATTTGAACATCCGGGAGCTCGTCTCAGGCTCGGGACAAGTCCGCCGCACCGAAGTTGCGGATATCGGGCATTTGCTACAGGGTAACAACGATGTCGTACGTGCCGAACCGCTTCATATCGATCTGACGGCAGCCGCCGATCATGGCGTCGTGAAAGCGTCGGGGACACTTACGTTGCACGCCGAATTCATCTGTTCGCGCTGCTTGAGCCATTATGGCAGCAAGCTGGCGATCCCGTTCCGGGAGCGCTTCTCGCGCAAACCGGGCGATTCGGAAGACGACGAGGACGATCTGCATGTGATAACCGAAGATGTCGTCGATCTCACACCGTACATCGAGGAAACCGTCATGCTCGGATTGCCTTACGTACCGCTATGCATGCCCGAATGCAAAGGGTTGAACCCGGAGACGGGGGCGAACCTGAATATCGATCCCGCGGCCGTTCCGGAAGCGCGAATCGATCCGCGACTGGCCGTGTTGCAAGAGTGGCTTGACAAAGGGAAATAACGATAAGTTTTTGTGAAGGAGGTGGGAATATGGCAGTTCCATTTCGTAAAACATCGAAATCTACACGCGACAAACGCCGTACTCACTTTAAATTGTCCGTACCGGGTATGGTTAAATGCGACAACTGCGGCGAGCTGAAGCTTGCGCATCGCGTTTGCAAAGTTTGCGGTACTTACAAAGGCAGAGAAATCGTAAAATCGTAATGTAGGCTCATTCCATGATGCTGAACATTCGACTGGCCCTGTAACGGGTGCGAAAGGTACTTCATTTCGGTGAAGTGCCTTTTTTCTTTGAGGCGGCTTATCCCGGCTCTTTCTTTTTGACCGGGAATAACTTATACTAACGTTTAGTACCTGGTAACAATCGATGGCGATCGATTTATATAAACGTAAAAACGTAGATACGTTGCAAACGATAGAAGACCGGAAAGTAGGTGCCCGACATCGAACGAATGCCGAAACGTCAACGTCAGCAATCGCTGGCCAAGGAGCTGGACAACAACCCGTTCATCACGGACGAGGAGCTTACTCGCATGTTCAAGGTGAGTATTCAGACGATCCGTCTGGACCGGCTCGAGCTTGGCATCCCGGAGCTCCGGGAGCGTCTGAAGATGATGGCCGAGCGAACGTACGATCAAGTCCGGTCCCTGCCGATTCACGAAGTCATCGGGGATATTATCGATCTCCAGCTCGACAAAAGCGGGATTTCGATATTTGAACTGAAGGAGGAGCACGTCTTTTCGCGGACGAACATCGCACGGGGGCATCATATATTCGCGCAGGCGAATTCGCTTGCTATCGCGGTAGTGAATAACGAAAAGGCGCTCACCGCTTCCGCCGATATCCGCTTCATCCGCTCGGTCAAGCTAGGGGAGAAGTGTATCGCGAAAGCGTATGTCCGTTCGATTTCCGGGCAAAAGGGGAAGGCGAAGGTGGAAGTGTTCACTTACGTCGGCGAAGAAACGGTATTTCACGGAAGCTTCCTGATCTATCGTTTTGCAAACGAACTGAGCGAAAGAGGGGAAGAGCTGCATGCGAATCGCGATTGATGCCATGGGCGGAGACCACGGTCCCGCGATGACAGTGGCAGGAGCGCTGCTGGCGGCTAAAGAATGGAACGACGCGCACATCGTCCTGGTCGGGGACGAGGCCTTAATTACGCCGCATCTGCCGGCAGGGGGGGCGCCTTCGAACGTAACGATCCATCATGCATCCGATGTCATAGCCGGCGACGATGAGCCGGTGCGCGCCGTCAGGCGCAAGAAGGACGCTTCGATGGTCGTGTGCGGACGGCTGATCCGGGAAGGCGCGGCGGATGCAATGATATCTGCGGGCAATACCGGCGCTCTTATGGCGACGGGTCTGCTCATCGTCGGAAGAATCGACGGCATCGAACGGCCGGCTTTGGCGCCGATGCTGCCGACGATGGACGGAAGCGGCTTTTTGGCGCTGGACCTGGGCGCGAATATGGACTCCACCGAGCATAATTTGCTCCAATATGCGATTATGGGCAGTGTATACCGCAACAAGGTGCACGGGATATCGAAGCCGAGAGTCGGACTGCTGAACGTCGGAACGGAAGCGGGCAAGGGCAACGAGCTGACCAAAGCGGCATTCCCGCTGCTCGAGCAGGCCCCGATCCACTTTGTGGGCAACGTGGAAGCAAGAGATTTGCTCCATGGCAGCTGCGACGTGCTCGTTTGCGACGGGTTTGCGGGCAACATATTGCTGAAGGCGATGGAAGGAACGGCCGGCGCGGTGTTTAAGGCGCTGAAGACGGAGTTTACCAGATCGTTCATCAGCAAGCTTGCGGCAGCGATTCTGAAGCCGGGCCTCACCGCCTTCAAGCAAAAGATGGATTACACCGAACATGGCGCGGCGCCGCTGCTCGGCATAGACGGGCTTGTGCTGAAATGTCACGGCTCCTCGGATTCGAACGCCTTCAAAAATGCCGTCAGGCAAGCGCGCATCGCGCATACGAGCGGATTGGTGGGCGCAATCTCTTCGGAAACCAGCAGGAAGCGAGATGGGTAAAATGAATGGGATACCGGTAGGAATTCTCGGCACAGGCATGTATGTGCCGGAGCGGGTGCTTACGAACAAAGACTTGGAGAAAATCGTCGAAACAAACGACGAATGGATCGTCAGCCGCACGGGTATGAGCGAGCGCCGAATTGCCGCGGAGCATCAAGCGTCCTCCGATCTGGCATACGAAGCCGCCCTGGAGGCGCTGGATCGTGCAGGGATTTCGGCACAGGAGCTAGAATTAATTATTGTTGCAACGGTTACGCCGGATATGTCGTTCCCGTCGACAGCCTGCATCTTGCAAAACAAGCTCGGTGCGAAAAAGGCGGCGGCGTACGACTTGTCGGCCGCTTGTTCCGGCTTCATATACGGTCTCGCCAATGCAACCGGCCTGATCAAAAGCGGCATCTACAAAAACGCGCTCGTAATCGGCGCCGAATGCCTCTCGAGAATAACCGATTACACGGATCGCAATACATGCATTTTATTCGGTGACGGCGCAGGCGCGGTTGTGCTGGGCGAGGTGCCGGAAGGCCGCGGATTTCTGTCGTTCGAGCTCGGTGCGGACGGCGGAGGCGGGGAACTGCTGAAGGCAAGCGGCGGAGGCTCTCGTAATCCGATCTCGCAGAAGGTGCTGGAGGACAAGTCGCAATACATCTATATGGCGGGTAAGGAAGTATTCAAATTCGCCGTTAAAATTATGGGTAGCGCGGCTGAGGAAGCGCTGCGCAAGGCCGGCGTCGAGAAAAGCGACATCGACCTGCTAATCCCGCATCAAGCGAATATCCGCATCATCCAGTCGGCGCTTGAGCGGCTCGAGCTTCCGGAAGAGAAATGCATGATCAACCTGAACAAGTACGGCAATGTGTCGGCTGCTTCGATTCCGATTGCGCTGGCCGAGGCGGTTCGTGAAAACCGCGTACAGGAAGGCGACAAGCTGCTGTTCGTCGGCTTCGGCGGCGGCTTGACGTGGGGCTCGTCCGTACTCGTATGGTAACAGCCGGGTAGTTTAGCCAGGAAGGAAGGAACCGAGGATGAAACGGATCGCGTTTGTATTTCCGGGACAAGGCGCTCAGGCCGTCGGCATGGGCAAAGATTTTTACGACAACCACGAAGGCGCGAGAAGCCGTTTTTTGCAGGCGGACGAAGCGCTTGGTTTTTCGCTTACCGAACTTATTTTTCAAGGTCCTGACGAACAACTGAAAAAAACGGTCAATACACAGCCGGCGCTGCTGACAACAAGCATAGCTATTCTGGAAGCGGTCAAGGAGTTGGGCATCGAGCCCGATTTCGTAGCCGGTCACAGCCTCGGCGAATATTGCGCGCTCGTCGCAGCCGGCGTTATGAGCTTTGAGGACGCGGTGCGCACCGTTCGCGCGCGCGGCGAGTTTATGGAACAGGCCGTGCCGAGCGGCCAAGGCGGCATGGCTGCCGTGCTCGGAGCGGACCGGGAGCAGCTTGCTGCGCTTTGCCGCACCGTATCGTCGGAAGTCGGCGCGGTGGAGATGGCGAACGTCAATTGCCCGGGTCAGATCGTCGTTTCAGGAAGCCGGGAAGGCGTTCAGGCGGTTGTAGAACGCGGCAAGGAAGCCGGTGCGAAACGGGTCATTCCGCTTGAGGTAAGCGGACCATTTCACTCGTCCCTTATGCAGCCTGCCGCAGACCGTCTTGCCGGTACGCTTGCCGAAGTAGACATGCAAGATGCGCGCATTCCGGTCGTAGCCAATGTCACGGCGGATTCGGTATTGGAAGCGGAGCTGGTCCGGCGCTTGCTCGTCGAGCAGGTCGTCTCTCCCGTTTTGTGGGAAGACAGCGTCGCCTGGATGATCTCGCAGGGCGTGGATACGTTCGTTGAGATCGGATCGGGCACGGTGCTGGCCGGACTGATTAAGAAGGTGGACAAGCAGGTGCAAGCGGTGTCGATTAACAGCCGCGAGGCGCTGGACAAATTCGCCGCTGAGCTTGAGGCCTCCAGGTCTCCATTTTGAAGGAGGAATTAGCGATGCTGGAAGGAAAAGTAGCGATTGTAACGGGAGCCTCCCGCGGAATCGGCCGGGCGATCGCGCTTGGGCTCGCCGAGGCAGGAGCGAATGTCGTCGTCAACTATGCGGGCAGCGAGCAGGCGGCCGAAGAAGTCGTCCGTCTCATCGAAGGCATGGGCCGCGAAGCGTTCAAGGCGAAGGCGGATGTCGCTTCGGCCGAGCAGGTGGACGAGCTCGTCAAGCAAACGATCGACCGTTTCGGCAAAGTCGATATTTTGGTCAACAACGCCGGCATTACCCGGGACAATCTGATTATGCGCATGAAAGAAGACGAGTTTGATCAAGTTATTAATACGAACTTGAAGGGCGTTTTCAATTGCATCAAGGCGGTAACCCGTCCGATGATGAAGCAGCGCTATGGCAAAATCATCAATATTTCGTCCGTCGTAGGCGTGCTCGGCAATGCCGGACAAGCCAACTATGTGGCGGCGAAAGCCGGTGTAATCGGTTTGACCAAATCGGCGGCCAGAGAGCTTGCTTCCCGCAATATTACCGTTAATGCGGTTGCGCCCGGCTTTATTGAAACAGAAATGACCGACAAGCTTGCCGAGGAGCTGCGCGGACAAATGCTGCAGCAGATTCCGCTCGCCCGTTTCGGGCAGCCGGAAGAGATCGCCCGGATCGTCCGCTTCCTGGCATCCGACGATTCCGCCTATATGACGGGTCAGACGATTCACGTCGACGGCGGTATGTACATGTGAGCAAACCGTTAAGCTCATCCGCAAAACGGTCTCATAAAACGGCCTAAACGGCGCCGCACTTCGGGGCAGCATGACCGGGGCGGCAAACTGCCGAACACATATGGCATTTTGCATTCTTTTCTCGTATAATACCAAGGAGGAGGTGAACGGGATGTCCGATATTTTTGACCGCGTGAAGCGCATAGTGGTCGATCGCTTAGGGGTTGAAGAGGCTGAAGTCTCCCTGGAAGCATCTTTTAAAGACGATTTGGGTGCAGATTCCCTCGACGTAGTCGAATTGGTTATGGAGTTGGAAGACGAGTTTGATCTGGAAATTTCCGACGAAGATGCTGAGAAGATTACAAGCGTAGGAGAAGTAGTAGAATACATAAAGTCTCATACCTAAGACTTTGACGAAGCGGGCTTCCTGGGTATAAACAGCTTTCCCAGCGAAGTTCCGACTCTCTATGCTACAGCTAAAAGGTTAACAAAGTCCCGTTTTCTTGACAGGAACGGGACTTGTCCTCATTAAATCGCGCAAACGAGTCTTCGGCCTAAGGCCGAAGCTGCCAATACAAAGCAGTACCAATCGCCGTCATTTGTCGAAGAGGTGGGAACTGATGAAACGAAGAGTCGTCATTACCGGAATGGGCGTCATGTCTTCCTTGGGGCACGATCTGGAAACGTTTTGGAACAACCTGATGGCCGGCCAATCCGGCGTCTCGGTCATCGAGTCGTTCGATACAAGCGAGTACACGACTCATATCGCTGCAGAGATCCACGATTTTAATCCCGAAGATTATATGGATAAGAAAGAAGCGCGGCGCATGGACCGGTTCGTCCAATTCGCCGTCGCGGCCAGCAAAGCCGCGATCGATAACGCGAAGCTCGACATCGGGGGAAATACCGACCCGGAGCGCTGCGGTGTATATGTCGGCTCGGGAATCGGCGGGCTTGGCACATGGGAAGAGCAGCATAAAATTTTGCTGGAAAAAGGGCCGAAGCGGGTTAGTCCGTTTTTTATCCCGATGATGATCGCCAATATGGCGTCCGGGCAAATCTCGATGACATTCGGCGCGAAAGGCCCGAACAGCACGGCGGTAACGGCGTGCGCTACGGGAACTCACTCGATCGGCGATTCGTACAAGCTGATTCAGTCCGACGAAGCCGATGTGATGATTTGCGGCGGCGCCGAGGCGACGATCCGCCCTACGGGGATGGCCGGTTTTTGCGCGCTGCGGGCGATGTCCACGCGCAACGAGGAGCCCGAGAAGGCAAGCCGGCCGTTCGACATCGATCGCGACGGATTCGTTATGGGCGAAGGCGCGGGCATTCTCGTGCTTGAGGAGCTGGAGCATGCGAAGAAACGCGGCGCCCATATTTATGCCGAAGTGATCGGCTATGGCATGTCCGGGGACGCTCACCATATGACCGATCCCGATCCGGACGGAGCGGCCCGCTGCATGGCTCGGGCGATCCGTGACGCGGGTATCGATGCATCCGAGATCGATTACATCAATGCGCACGGCACGTCGACGCCGATCGGCGACCGTTCGGAAACGACAGCGATCAAGAAGGCGCTCGGCGCCCATGCATACAAGGTGGCCATCAGTTCGACCAAGTCGATGACCGGGCATTTGCTCGGCGCAGCCGGCGGGGTGGAAGCCGTGATCTCCGGACTTACGATTGAACGCGGCCGGATTGCGCCGACGATCAACCTCGACAACCAAGACCCGGAATGCGATCTCGACTACGTGCCGAACGTTCCGAGAGAAGCGAGTGTAAACGTGGCGATGTCCAATTCGTTCGGGTTCGGCGGTCATAACGCAACGATCGTGTTGAAACGGTTCGCGGAATAAGGCTTCGGGTGAATCCCGCTACCGGATCGAATCGATAGGCGGTGGATTTCGTTGAAATCACTTAAAAAACTGCAGGCGGAGCTGGGCATTACGTTCCGCGATCCGCGTTTGCTGAAGCAAGCGTTCACGCATTCCTCTTACGTCAATGAACAACGCACCGCCGGATTGCAGGATAACGAGCGGCTGGAGTTTTTGGGCGACGCCGTGCTGCAACTGACCGTATCGGATTATTTGTTCCGCACGTACCCGAATCGTCCGGAAGGGGAGCTGACGAAGCATCGGGCCTCGATCGTGTGCGAGCCATCGCTTGTTCAGTTCGCCGAACGGCTCGATTTCGGGTCGTACGTCTTTCTGGGCAAAGGCGAAGAGCTGACCGGCGGACGTTCCCGTCCGGCCTTGCTGGCCGACGTGTTCGAATCGTTCGTCGCTGCTCTTTATTTGGACCAGGGGCTGGAAGCGGTCAAGGTGTTTTTGCAGGCGAACATGTTTCCTTACTTGGCGAAAGACGCGATGCTGCAGGCGGGAGATTTCAAAACGAAGCTCCAGGAATATACGCAGCAGCGCGGAATGGGAACCGTGGAATACCGGATCGTGGAGGAACGCGGACCGGCGCATGATCGGGAATTCGTTTCCGAGGTGTGGATGGGCGATAGCAAGCTCGGAACCGGTACCGGCCGTTCCAAGAAGGATGCCGAGCAGCAGGCGGCTTCGCAAGCGCTCGGACAGCTGCGGGTTGCGTTGGAGCAATAACGCGCGCGGCCTCCGAGTACATAACAGGGAATAAAACCTCCATCTGCGTGATCAAACGATGATCGCGGGTGGAGGTTTATTATTGCACCGAACTATTGCCGGCGAGCAGTACCCACCCCGCTCCCACGGGAGATAGCAAGCGCCGTGACGGGGAGGGGCCGCAGGAAGTGTTCCTGCCGCACCATATATGCTACAATAAGCTGTAAACCTTTGCAGTACATAGTCGTTTGAGGTGAAGCCATGTTTTTGAAACGTTTGGAATTGGCCGGATTCAAGTCGTTCGCGGATAAGACGGAGCTGGAGTTCGTCCAGGGCATTACGGCCGTCGTCGGACCGAACGGAAGCGGCAAAAGCAACATCTCCGATTCGATCCGCTGGGTGCTCGGCGAGCAGAGCGCGCGGTCTTTGCGCGGCGGCAAGATGGAAGATATCATCTTCGCCGGCAGCGACTCCCGCAAGGCGGTCAACTACGGAGAAGTGTCGCTTACGCTGGACAATTCGGACGAATCGCTTTCGCTCGGGTTTAATGAGGTGACGGTTACGCGCCGCATCCACCGGAGCGGGGATAGCGAATATTTTATTAACAAACAAGCTTGCAGGCTGAAAGATATTACCGAGCTGTTCATGGATACGGGTATCGGAAAAGAAGCGTACTCGATTATCGGCCAGGGCCGGATCGAGGAAATTTTAAGTACGAAGTCGGAAGACAGGCGCGGCATTTTTGAAGAAGCATCGGGTATCGTCAAGTTCAAGTCGCGCAAGAAGGAAGCGGAGAAAAAGCTGGCGGAGACGGAGAGCAACCTGCTGCGCATCCACGATCTCGTCTCCGAGCTGGAGGATCAGATCGAGCCGCTGCGCAAGCAGTCGGAGAAGGCGATCCTGTTCAAGCAGCTTAAGGAGCAGCTGAAATCGAGCGAAATCTCGATGTACGTATACCAGATCGAGCAAATTCACGAGTCTTGGAAGCAGGCGAGCGATAAGCTGACCGCGCTGCAAAAGGAAGAGCTGGAGCTGTCGGCAATCGTCAGTAAGCATGACGCCCTGCTCGAGAAGGAGCGGATGGAGGCGCGCAGGCTGGAGGAGGAGATCGACCGGCTGCACGAGACGGTGCTGCGGATCAGCGAGGACTTCGAGAAAACCGAAGGCCAAGGCGAGGTGCTGAAAGAGCGCGGCAAAAATTTGCTTGCGAACCGCAGCCAGCTGGAGCTTACGCATGACGTTCAGCAGCGGCGCATCGCCGAGAAAAGAAGCGAGACCGCCGCATTTCGCGACAAATATGCGCTGCTCGCGCGCGAGGTTGAGGAGCTGAGGGCGAAGCTGACCGCCGAGGAGGAGCATCTGCTCGGAGTGGCAGGAGGGGTCAGCAGCGCGGAGGAGGAAAGCCTGAAGGCGGACCTGCTCGAGACGATGAACCGGATCGCCCAGTCCCGCAACGAAGTCCGTTTTGCCGAGCAGCAGCTCGAATCGTTGTCGCGGCGGATGGAGCGGATGGAAGACGAATACGCCAAATGGTCAGGCCAGCACGAGCAGATCGAGCGAAGGCGGAGCGAGCTGAAGCTGCGGTCGGCGAAGCTGGCCGCAGAGCTGGACGATTGCCGCAACCGTTATGCCGCGCTCGGGCAGGAGATGAAGTCGAAGCAGGAGTTGCTCGGTCAGGCGCAGGACATGGTGCGCAAATGGGAGCAGAAGCTGGAGGCGCTTATCTCCAGACGCGATACGATGAATGAAATGCAGAACGATTACGACGGGTTTGCGCTCGGCGTCAAAGAGGTGCTGAAGGCAAAAAACCGGCCGGACGGGCTGAGGGGCATCCACGGTGCGGTAGCCGAGCTGGTGAAGGTGCCGGCCGAGGTGGAAACGGCGATCGAAACGGCGCTTGGCGGCGCTCTGCAAAACATCGTCGTCGAAAATGAAGCTTCCGGGCGCGAGGCGATCGCCTTTTTGAAGCGCAAGCAGGCCGGACGCGCCACCTTCCTGCCGCTGGACGTCATCCGCGGACGTTCGATTCCCGATCACGAGCGAACGATGCTGTCTTCCCAGAACGGCTTTGTCGGTGTCGCCGTCCATCTCGTCGAGTTCGAGAATAAGTACGAGAACATCGTTTCCAGCATGCTAGGCAACGTGATCGTCGCCGCATCGCTGGAGGAAGCGAACCGGATCGCTTCGAAATGCCAATACCGCTACCGCGTCGTTACGTTGGAGGGCGATGTCGTCAATCCGGGCGGCTCGATGTCCGGGGGCAGCTTGCAGAAGAAAACGTCAAGCCTGCTCGGGCGCAAGCGCCAAATCGATGAGATGGACAAGGAGATTCGCACCTCGGAGAGTCAGCTAGGCGATCTTCGCAAAAAGGTGGAGGTTATCAAGCGCGAGCTGGCCGAAGGCAGCCGAACGCTGGACGAGCTGCGCCAGCTCGGCGAACAGCAGCGAATCGAGGAGCAGCAGCTTCGTTCACAGCTCAGCCAGCTTGACAGCGAAGGCAAAAACGCCGAGGAGCAGACGGCGCTGTACGCGCATGACCGCGAATCGCTTGCCGGCGAATGGAACGATTTTACGCAGAAGAAAAAAGCCGCAGAGGAAGCGCTCGAGGTATACAAGCAGGAAGAAACCGGGCTGCAGACGGCGATTCGCGATGCGGAGCTGAAGCGCAAGGCGAAGGAGTCGGCCAAGGAAGAGCTGCAGGTCCAGCTCACGTCGCTGAAGGTGAAAACCGCCTCGGTTTCGCAGGAGAAGCAGTCGCTTGAGGAGCAGCTTCACCGGTTCGACGAAGATTTGAGCGCCACGGTCAAGGAGCACGCCGCGAGCAAACGGCTGCTGGAGCAGGTGCTTGCCGATCTGGCGGCGAACGATGCCGAGTCGGTGAAGCAGATCGAGCTGCTGCACCAGTTGCGGCTCAAAAAGCAGGAAGCGGCCGAGCAGATGGAGCTCAAGCGGGCGGAGCGGGCGAAATGGGTGCAGAAGCTGGAGGAAGGCGAGAGCCTTACGAAGGAGCAGCGGACGCAGCTCAAGTTGGTCGAGGAGCAGCTCAGGCAAACGGAAGTGCGGGTCAACCGGCTCGACGTGGAGCTGGAAAACCTGCTGAAGAAGCTGGCCGAGGAATACGAGCTGAGCTACGAACTGGCCAAGCAGCGTTACCCGATCCCGGAAGACGTTCCCGCCGCCCAGAACGAAGTGAGAGACCTGAAGCGGCAAATAACCTCGCTCGGCGAAGTGAATCTCGGGGCCGTCGAGGAATACCAGCGGGTGAATGAGCGATACCAGTTCCTGAGCGAGCAAAAGAACGATCTCGTCGAAGCGAAAACGCAGTTGTATCTCGTCATTCGCGAAATGGACGAAGAAATGTCCAAACGGTTCAAAACGACGTTTGATATGATCCGCTCCCGGTTTGTCCACGTCTTCGTCAAGCTGTTCGGCGGCGGCCGCGCGGACCTGA
Source organism: Paenibacillus ginsengarvi (assembly GCF_003626695.1). Taxonomy (GTDB): domain Bacteria; phylum Bacillota; class Bacilli; order Paenibacillales; family NBRC-103111; genus Paenibacillus_AB; species Paenibacillus_AB ginsengarvi. Next base: position 168,832 of record NZ_RBAH01000001.1, on the reverse strand, counting down.
TCTTGTCCGAGCCGGATCGTCTGCTGGATACGGGCATCGAGATCGTGGCCCAGCCTCCGGGCAAAAAGCTGCAAAATCTGCAGCTGCTGAGCGGCGGCGAACGCGCTTTGACCGCTATGGCGCTGCTGTTCGCGATTCTTCACATCAAGCCGGTGCCGTTCTGCGTGCTCGACGAGGTTGAAGCGGCACTGGACGAAGCGAACGTAAGCCGGTTCGCCGAATATTTGCGGGAATTTTCCGGCCAGACGCAATTTATTGTCGTTACGCACCGGAAAGGAACGATGGAATCGGCGGATGTGCTGTATGGCGTTACGATGGAGGAGGGCGGCGTATCGAAGCTCGTTTCCGTCCGCCTGGACGATGAGAATCCGATGACGGCGTAACGGCCCTTTAACTTTGATATGGACGGTGCCAAAGTATGAGCTTTTTTAAAAGACTGCGCGAGAGCATTTCCGCCACGGCGGAATCGGTAACGAACAAATTCAAGGACGGGCTGAGCAAAACCCGCTCCGCCTTCGTGGAAAAGGTCGAGGAGCTCATTCTTCGCCGGAAGAAAATCGACGAAGACTTTTACGAGGAGCTTGAAGAAATACTGATCGGCGCGGATGTAGGCGTGAATACGGTGCTGGAGCTAATCGAGCAACTGCGGACCGAGGTGCGCAAGCGGAAAATCGAAAATCCGGCCGACCTGCAACCGATCCTGTCCGAGAAGCTCGTCGGCATGATGCAGGGCGGCGAGGACAACCGTCTTCATATGAACGAAAACGGCTTGACTGTGTATTTGTTCGTCGGCGTCAACGGAGTCGGGAAAACTACGGCGATCGGCAAGCTCGCGCATCGCTTCAAATCGCAAGGGAAAAAGGTGCTGCTCGCGGCCGGAGATACGTTCCGGGCAGCCGCCATCGATCAGCTCGAAGTATGGGGCCAGCGCGCCGGAGTCGACGTGATCAAGCAGTCGGAAGGCTCCGACCCGGCTGCAGTCATGTTCGATGCGATCCAGGCGGCCAAGATGCGCGGGGTCGACGTGCTGCTCTGCGATACGGCGGGACGTCTGCAGAACAAGACGAATCTGATGGATGAGCTGAACAAAATTTATCGCGTCATCCGCCGCGAAATTCCGGACGCTCCGCACGAGACGCTGCTCGTCATCGATGCTACGACCGGTCAAAACGCACTGAACCAGGCGAAGCTGTTCGGCGAGAAAACCGGGGTTACCGGGCTCGTCCTCTCGAAGCTGGACAGCACGGCCAAAGGCGGCATCGTGATTGCCATCCGCAATGAGCTGAACATTCCGGTGAAGCTGGTCGGTCTGGGCGAAAAGATCGACGATCTGGAGGATTTCGATTCCAACCAGTTCGTTCATGCGCTGTTTGCCGGCCTGATTCAGAAGGAAGAAGCGGACGAAGCTTAAGTCAGGTCGTTCGCGGTGATTCGCGGTAATAAAACTCCTCGTAGGACAGTGGGCTCTCAGCCTTGTCCGAGCGAGGAGTTTTTTCATTCGTGTCGGAGTTGCAAAAAATATATAGTTACAGTATACTGTAACACATACAGTTAAGTGTTATTGATACATTGAAATGTTACTTAGACGGAAACATGGAGGGACTGAGTTTGAACATGTATACGGCCAAGCAAGTAGCCGAGCTGATCGGCAAGGACGATCCTGAGTTTCAATTGCGGACAGTACGGTATTACACGCAGATCGGACTTGTTCCGCCGTTGGAGCTTGTAGGCAACAAGCGGGTGTACACAGATAAGCACATCGATTATTTCCGCGCGATACTTACTTTATCCAAGAGCGGGGAGACGCTGGCCGCCATTCAAACGAAGCTGCAATCGCTCTCCAGCGAAGACATTGCGCGGATCGGGGAAAGTCTGCATCTTTACCAGTCGAAGCAGATGATCGGTAATGAAACTTTTATCATCAGCGACGATCTTATTATTTCAGTAAGTCCGCGAATATCCGCCGAGCTGCGGGCGAATGTCATCGAAACGGTTACGCGGATGATAAAGGAGGACGGCAGTCGATGATGATGTGCAAGCTGGCCAAATCCGTTATGGAGAATGAGGAAGGTCTGAACCATTTGTTGATCAAATGGGGAGAACGAAGCGGAGACGGTCTGGTGCGAGTTCGCATCCGGCTGCCTGAAGGCATCTACCGAAAGCCCAATTTGAGCGGGTACCCGGAAACGAACAGCGGCGACATCGTTGTTGCATACGGTTCGAAAGCGCGGCAGATCGTCGTGGAACTGTATACCTCTGAGCCGATCGATGCCGGAATGAAAACGGTCGTCATCGAAGCGGCGTTTGAAAGCGAAGACGGCCTACTGAATTGGAGACAGCACGCGGTGTCGTTCGAAGCGAGGCTTGAAGATAAGATGGAGGATGCTGAGGTCGATCCGGAAGTGGCTGAGGTTGTCAAACGGTTGCAGCCGTGCCAGGCTTCCGATCCTGATTACCGGTTCGAGAAGTTGACTCCGCTGAAGCCGATTCGGATCGCTCCGCTACAGTTGTCCGATCTGGAGAAGAAGTATCGCATAGACTACAGCTGCGAAAACGGGGGTGTCAGATGGATTTGATCCCTTATGTAGTGGAACAGACAAGCCGCGGCGAACGCGCCTATGACGTTTACTCGCGTCTGCTGCAGGACCGGATCGTTTTTTTGAACGGCGAAATTACCGATCAGGCTGCTAATTCAGTCATCGCCCAGCTGCTGTTTCTCGAGGGCAGCGAGCCTGAGCGGGAGATCAAGCTCTACATTAACAGTCCGGGAGGTTCGATAACGGCGGGTTTTGCCATTTACGACGCAATGCAGCATGTGAAGCCCGAGATCAGCACACTTTGTATCGGGCTTGCCGCTTCGATGGGCGCCTTCCTGTTAAGCAGCGGAACCCCGGGTAAACGATACGCGCTGCCGAATAGCGAGATTATGATTCATCAGCCGCTTGGAGGCGTCCAAGGCCAGGCGTCGCAGATTGCCCTTCATGCCGCACGGCTGCTGAAGCTGCGAAGTAAGCTGAACGGTCTGCTTGCCGCTCAAACGAAACGGTCGCTTGAAACGATCGAGCGGGATACGGATCGGGATTACTTTATGAATGCCCGCGAAGCGATAGAGTATGGGATTATCGATAAAGTATTGACCGGTCAGGCGGAGGCTCAATAAGAGCTTCCGCCTTGTTTGCTTTTTGTGTGAATTTTTGGCTTGCCCTGTTGCTCTTCCTTGGCTATTGTGGTGTGATAGAGAAGATGGATAATTGTGGGGATCATGGGTTTTGGGAGGGCGATGTCGATTGGATACGGAACTTGCTGTCAGCTTGCTTTGGCCGACGGCGTCGGCGAAGGAACAGGCGGCGCACGGGATGCGTCTTACGGAACAATGCGTAAACGACCTCGGTCTTGAGAGAGTGGTGCATGAGCTGTGCGTCAACCAAAAGTATTATGATCCGATCCGGAAGTTACTCGTCCAGCTGTGCAGCAATGAGGAGGTTATCCGGTACCGTCTTGACATAGCGGAAGATTTCGTAACACTTCCCGACATGTCAGACGAATTTGCGCTGCTGCTTCCGCTTCTCCATAAACTGGACGTTCAGTATCGCACGAAGACGATTACGGGAGCCGAGCCATTGCGCAAAATCGCCTGGCAGCTGGAATCGCTCGAGCTGTATGTGCAGTGCGTCGCGGGTATGAAAACGGTATCAGAGCGATTCCGCAGCGAGATTAAGTCTGATGGGCTGAGCCGGCTGTTTGCGGCTGTCGATCGGTTGACCGCGGATGAATCGTTCCAGTCGCTATCGCAGGCGATTCCGGAATACCGCCAAAAGCTGCAAAGTATGTCCAGTGTTACGCTCGGCATTAATCTGGATCACGAGCTGAAGCCGGCGGAGGCTATAATTTTGTCGCTGGAATCGAAGCCGTTCAAAAACAAAAAACGGTCGTTGCTTTCCAGCCTGCTCGGGCTGAAATCCGTCGACGAGCCGTATGAGGGCATATCTCCGTTCCAACCTGTCAACAGAGCGACGAGCCAGGCGCTGGATTCGTTTTTAATCAAAAGCTTGGAAGACATTCTTAGCGATGCTCTTCTTCCGATCGGTCAAGCGATGAAACGGTATATCGACATCAACATTCCGCTCGTCACCAATCTGGAAGCGGAAATCGGCTTCTGTGTCGGCTCGGCCCGGTTCGTGGCCTTGATGGAGTCCGTCGGCCTCAGGATGTGCAAGCCCGAGACAGTACCTGAAAAGGAACGGATATGCCGCATCGATAATATGTTCGATGTCGTTCTGGCAACCGGATTAACGCGGCGCCACCCGGACATCCCCTTGAACAATACAGTCGTGGCGAGCGACGTCCGTTTCGATGACGAGGGCCGTATTTTCATATTAACAGGCCCGAATCAAGGCGGGAAGACGACTTATACGCGCGCGGTCGGACTGTCGCAGGTTATGTTCCAAGCGGGGCTGTACGTTCCCGGCACCAGGGCGGCCATAAGTCCGGTAGACGGGGTGTTTGCCCATTTCAGCGAGGAAGAGAAACCGAATATACTGAATGGCAGGCTTGGCGAGGAGTCGCGCAGACTGGCCGAAATATTTGCGAACGCCACCCGCGACAGTCTGATTTTGCTGAACGAGACGTTGTCTTCCACAAGCTCTCGGGACAGCCTGCATCTGGCTAAAGATATCGTCAAAGGGATGAAGGTGCTCGGCTGCCGGGCCGTATATGCCACGCATCTGCTTGAGCTGGCGCTGGACATCGAACGGATCAACGGCGAGGTGTCCGGGGACAGCAGACTCATCAGCATGGTGGCTGGCGTTGAAATGGACGGCAGCGAAGAAGTAGCCGCAGCGTCGGCGGCGAAGCGGACATACAAGGTGAAACCGGGTCCGCCGAACGAAATCAGCTATGCGAAGGACATTGCCAGATTACATGGCATTAGCTTCGATCAAATTATCGATACGTTCAAGCAGCGTAACGTCATCCGAAGATAACGGGACGGGTCGAGGGGAGAAACTTTTAATGAGTCGCAAGGCGAAAATAGCGGTTGTGGGCAGCATCAATATGGATTTGGTCGTTACGGCGGCCAAATCTCCCGTGCCGGGGGAAACGGTGCTCGGCGAGCGGTTCGCGATGATACCGGGCGGCAAAGGCGCCAATCAGGCGGTCGCGGCGGCGCGGCTCGGGGCGGAAGTTTGCATGATCGGCTGCGTGGGGGACGACGTGTTCGGGGAAACGATGGTCGCTCAGCTTCGCGGCGAAACGATTGACACCGCTTTTGTAAACACAGTAAAAGGAACCGCGACCGGAGTAGCCGTCATACAAGTGCTTGGCGACGGAGATAACAATATCATTGTCGTTCCCGGGGCCAACGCTTTCGTCACGCCGGATCTGGTACGGGATGCGGAGGAAGCGATCCGCGGCGCGGATGTGCTGCTCGTACAGCTCGAAATCCCGCTTCCGGCCGTGGAAGAGGCGCTGCGGATCGCCCGGATGCATGGGGTGCGCACGATGCTCAATCCGGCGCCGGCCCGACAGCTTCCGGAGGAAGTGATCGCACTAGCCGATGTGATTACACCGAACGAAACGGAGGCTGCGATCCTTGCCACCGGAACGGTAGACGGAGCGGGAAACCTGGAGGAGCGAATGGACGAATTACAGCGAATCGCAGGGGAGGCGGATTTGCTCATTACGCTGGGCGAGAAAGGAGTCCGAACCGCGATACAAGGAGTTCGCTCCGATTTCCCTGCGTATCGGGTCGATGTGGTCGATACGACGGCGGCCGGAGATTCGTTTAATGCAGGCGTTGCCGTACGATTGGGCGAAGGGGCCGGACTCGAAGAGGCGGTCCGCTTCGCCTCCAAGGTAGGGGCGCTGACCGTAACCCGATTTGGCGCGCAGTCCTCGCTGCCGACCCGCGAAGAAGTGGATCAATTTGATATGGTGGCCCATTCCTGATCGAAAAGAACCTGCTAGCGATATTATGTTCGCGTTAGCAGGTTTTTTGCTTTTTTCGGTCGTACGAATGAATGACTATAATCGAAGAAGCCTTTGACAAGCACGGGCGGTTAGGGCATGATGGCATACATACTGCCGTCCGCTTTGGACGGCTCATGTTCAAGGAGGCTTCTTAGAAATGGCACAATACGAGCAATTTGCAGAGCTGGATATTCGCATAGGAACCGTAACCGGCGCCGAACCGTTTCCCGAAGCGCGCAAGCCGGCGATCAAGCTGGCGATTGACTTCGGACCACTTGGAGTAAAGCGTACTAGCGCCCAAATAACGAAAAGGTACGAGCCCGAATCGCTGGTCGGACTTCAAGTCGTGGCGATCGTCAACTTTCCGCCGAAGCGAATCGCCGGCTTCGTCTCGGAGGTGCTCGTGCTCGGAGGGGTACCGGCCGAAGGCGATGTGGTGCTGTTGCAGCCGGATGCTCCGCTTCCGAACGGCACCCCGATCGCTTGATTCGGTGAAGAGCGGGTTAATTTCCCGAACTTCATCAAACGCGGTTAAAAGCTGACAAGGTAAAAAGCTTGACAATCGATCGGCGAGTCGGTATGATAGATCATGTTGTCGTGTAAAGTGTTTTTCCTTTACAGGAGGTGGCGCGGATGACCGGCGAACAGTCGCTCGAGAAGACGAACCGCATCAATATGCTGTTCGACATTTACGGACCGCTGCTTACAGAGAAGCAGAGAACGTTTCTCGGGTTATATTTTCACGACGATTACTCGCTTGGCGAAATATCCGCGGAGTTCGAAATTAGCCGTCAAGCTGTGTATGAACATATTAAGCGAGCCGAGGTTACGCTCGAAGATTATGAGGCGAAGCTGAGGCTGCTGGATAAACACGAGCGGCGCCGGCATATTTCGGAGAAGATTGAAACGATTTTCGGCAATCCGGCCTATGCGGAACACGACGAATTGAAACGGAACGTGCGAAGCTTGTACAATATAGATTGAGCGTTAATGGAATCGCATTACCGACTCCACCGAAAGATGCGGGGGGATGACCATGGCATTTGAAGGATTGACCGGCCGGCTGCAAAATGTGCTGACGAAGCTGCGAGGCAAAGGAAAGCTGACCGAAGACGACGTAAACGAGGCGCTGCGCGAGGTTCGTCTGGCCCTCCTCGAAGCCGACGTCAATTTCAAGGTCGTCAAAGAGTTTATTGCCAAGGTGAAGGAAAAGGCGATCGGGCAAGAGGTGCTGAAAAGCTTCACGCCGGGCATGGTTGTCATCGATATCGTTAACAAAGAGCTGGCTGCCTTGATGGGCGGCACGCAGAGCAAGCTGGCCAAATCGAACAAGCCGCCGACGATCATCTTGATGGCAGGCTTGCAGGGCGCTGGTAAAACGACGGCGTCGGGTAAGCTCGCCAAGCTGCTGCAGAAGCAGCACCATCGTCCGCTGCTCGTCGCAGCCGATATTTACCGGCCGGCGGCGATCAAGCAGCTGCAAGTGCTCGCCGAGCAGATCAAGGTGCCGGTCTTCTCGCTTGGCGATAAGACAAGCCCTGTCGACATTGCGAAGGGCGGCGTGCAGCACGCCAAGGATAACGGCAACGATTATGTCATTATCGATACGGCGGGGCGGCTGCAAACGGACGACGAGCTGATGGAAGAGCTGAAGATGATCGTCCAGGCCGTCGATCCTGACGAGACGCTGCTCGTCATCGATGCGATGACCGGTCAGGAAGCGGTCAACGTGGCGGAGAGCTTCCATGCGCAGCTCGAGCTGACCGGGATCATTTTGTCCAGGCTTGACGGCGATATTCGCGGCGGCGCGGCTTTATCGGTTAAGTCGGTTACCGGCTGCTCGATCAAATTCGCTTCGATGGGCGAAAAGCTCGATTCGCTGGAGCCGTTTCATCCGGAACGGATGGCTTCGCGGATACTCGGGATGGGCGACATGCTGTCGCTGATCGAGAAGGCGCAGTCGAGCATCGATGCCGAAAAAGCGGCCGAGATGGAGCGCAAAATGCGGAACGCCGAGTTCACGTTCGAGGATTTCCTCGAGCAGATGGAGCAGGTGAAGAAGCTGGGTCCGATCGACCAGTTGCTCGATATGCTGCCCGGAGCGAACAAGATGAAGGGCATGAAAGATTTGAAGGTCGACGACAAGCAAATGGGACGTGTAGTCGCCATCGTCAAGTCGATGACGAAGGAAGAGAAGCTGAAACCGGAGCTGCTCAATGCAAGCCGGCGCAAGCGGATTGCCGCGGGAAGCGGGACGACGATTCAGGATGTCAACCGGCTGATCAAGCAGTTCGACGATATGCGGAAAATGATGAAGCAATTTTCGTCGATGATGGGTCCCGGCGGTCCGAAAGGCATGAAAAACTTGAAGAAGATGGGCAAGGGCGGCGGCTTTAAGTTCCCGTTCGGCTAAACCTTCGAGAATCATCATAGAAAAGTAATTGTAATAAGCATCGAAGCTTCGCTCCACTTTTTGGGGCAAAATGGGGGCTCCCCCAAAAGTAATAGGATTAAGTTGCAAAGCTTGTCTTCACTTTTGGGGGACCTATTAAGGGAGGTGAAAACACAATGGCAGTTCGCATTCGTCTGAAACGTATGGGCGCTCATAAAGCTCCTTTTTACCGTGTGGTTGTATCGGATTCCCGTTCTCCGCGCGACGGCCGTTTCATTGAAGAAATCGGCACGTACAACCCACTGACTACGCCTGCTTCCGTCACGCTTGACGAAGACAAGGCTCTGAAATGGCTTCAAGACGGCGCGCAAGCGTCCGACACCGTTCGCAACTTGTTCAGCAAAGCCGGCATTATGACCAAGTTTCACCAAATCAGACAACAGAAGTAATCTGTTGATTTGGAGGTTGCTATGAGAGATTTGATCACCGTACTAGCCAAGGCGTTGGTCGATCATCCGGAAGATGTCGTCGTGAGCGAAGTGGAGGAGAAAGACGAGATCGTCTATCGGCTTTCCGTTCATCCGTCCGATATGGGCAAAGTGATCGGCAAGCAAGGACGAATCGCCAAAGCTTTGCGCACTGTCGTTACATCGGCGGCCGTGAAACATAACAAGCGCGTATCCGTGGAAATCGTCTCGTGACGACGAACGCGGCCGCGCACCCATTGTGCAGCATCGCATCATAAGCTGCGCAATCGCGGATACAGGGTTAGGTCTCGGACCTAACCCTTTTCCCGATCATTTCGGGCAGAAGCGGGTTTCGTGACAGCGTTCCCGCCAAGGCTTAGGCCACAACTGCCGCAGGCCAAAAAGGCCGGCGGATCAAGACCAGATAATGGAGGGAACGCATGAGCGGAAAGCTGTATAATGTCGGTAAAATCGTCAATACGCACGGCATTCGGGGGGAGCTGAAGGTCGTATCGCAGACGGATTTTCCCGAAGAGCGGTTCGGCAAAGGAAGCCGGCTTGTACTGATCGACCCGAACAACGAAGCGAATGAACAACGGGTGTCCGTGCAAGGCTCCCGATCGCATAAAAACGTATATATTCTCAAACTAACAGGGTACGATAATATTAATGAAGTTTTGCCTTATAAAGGGTGGCTGATTAAAGTTTCCGACGAGGACCGGAAGCCGCTCGAAAAGGGTGAGTATTATTACAACCAGATTATCGGCTGTTTGGTCGTCACCGATGAAGGCGAGGAGCTTGGCAGCATTAGCGAAATATTGGCTCCTGGAGCGAATCATGTCTGGGTTGTGGAACGGGCGAAGGGCAAGCCGGTGCTGCTTCCGGTTATCGACGACGTCGTATTGGATGTGGATGTGGAAGCGAAGCGGGTCCGCGTTCATCTGATGGAAGGTTTGATCGACTGATGCGGATCGATGTGCTGACCTTGTTTCCTTCCATGTTCGAGGGCGTGTTCGGCGCGAGCATTCTCGGCAAAGCCCGCGATAAAGGCATCGTAAGCCTGAATACGGTCAACTTTCGCGATTTTGCAAACAACAAGCATAATACGGTCGACGATTACCCGTTCGGCGGCGGCGGCGGTATGGTGCTCAAGGCGGAGCCGATTTTCGGCGCGGTGGAGTCTTTGACGGAAGGCAGCGAAGAGGTGCCGCGCGTCATTCTGATGTGCCCGCAAGGCGAAACGTTCACGCAGCGCAAGGCGGAAGAGCTGTCCGCCGAGCGGCATCTTATTTTCGTATGCGGCCATTACGAAGGATACGACGAACGGATTCGCGAGTTTCTGATCACGGACGAGCTGTCGATCGGCGACTATGTGCTGACGGGCGGCGAGCTGCCGGCGATGGCTGTCATCGACAGTGTCGTTCGGCTGCTGCCCGGCGTTCTCGGCAATGAGCAATCAGCAGTGACCGATTCATTCAGCACGGGCTTGCTCGAGTATCCGCAGTATACGCGCCCGGCCCAGTTCCGCGATTGGAGCATTCCCGATGTGCTGTTGTCCGGACACCATGAGCATATAGCCAAGTGGCGCAGGGAGCAGTCGCTGCTGCGTACGCTGAAGCGGCGTCCGGATTTGCTGGAGCATGCCGAGCTGACCGCGAAGGAACGGGAATGGTTGAAGCGGCAGCAGGAGTCTTCGGACCGTTCTTGATGTAACGTAGACTTTGGAAATATTTAATCGAAAGATCTTGCATTTCTACCCAAGCCTATGTTAGAATATCATCTGTTGTAGTTTTAGTTCGGTGGTCCTCTGCGCGCAATGACGATAGCCATTAGGAGCTATACGAGCGAGTACGAACATCTGAGTGGAAGGAGGAAGCAGATCTATGAATCTCGTACGTGAAATTTCACAAGAACAGCTTCGTAAAGATTTGCCGAGCTTCCGTCCGGGCGACACCCTCAAGGTACACGTAAAAGTTATCGAGGGATCGCGCGAGCGGGTTCAGCTGTTTGAGGGCGTTGTAATCAAACGTCGTGGCGGCGGCATCAGCGAAACGTTTACGGTTCGCAAAGTATCTTACGGCGTAGGCGTGGAAAGAACATTCCCGCTGCACTCGCCAAAGCTCGAGAAGATCGAAGTAGCTCGCCGCGGTAAAGTTCGCCGCGCGAAACTGTACTACTTGCGTGGTCTTCGCGGTAAAGCAGCCAGAATTAAAGAAATCCGTTAATTCGGAAAAAGGGGCTTGTCACCAGCAAGTCCCTTTTCGTTTATTGTTAAAGACTAATTCGTTTAACCCATAAAGATAAAGCGCTACAGCGAACGGACCTTGCCCGGAGGAGCGGCATGTGTTCGCCACGAAAGTCCGGAAAAGTGAGGGAGATGTTATGAGCGATAGCGATTTGAAACGAGAAGACGACGAACCGGCTAACAATCCTTCTCCCGATGCGGATGCCGGGAAGTCCGGAGACCGTCCGGAGCCGCAGGCCGCCGTCTTGAAAACGAAAAATGAAGCGTGGGAATGGCTGAAAGCGCTGCTGATCGCCTTTGGCCTCGCGTTCCTGATCCGCTATTTCCTGTTCGGGTCTTACATAGTGGACGGGCCTTCGATGAAGCCGAACTTCCATACGGGAGAAAGGCTGATCGTCAACAAGCTGCTGTACGATTTCCGGGAGCCGAAGCGCGGCGAGGTCGTCGTGTTCCATGCGACCGAAAACAAAGACTTTATCAAACGCATTATCGCTTTGCCCGGGGAGACCGTGAAGGTTCAAGGCGATACGGTATATATTAATGGAGAACCGCTGGACGAGCCGTATTTGCACGAGGTGGTCGAACAGGCCAAAAAGGCGGGCAAATCGTATAACAATTTGAACTGGCCGGAGTCGAAAGTGCCGGAAGGCACCGTTTTCGTCCTGGGTGACAACCGTTCCGACAGTACGGACAGCCGGATGATCGGACCGGTACCGACGGAGAAGGTCGTCGGACGCGCCGAAATCGTATTTTGGCCGATCGCTGACATGCAGTGGATTCACAGATAAAGGCGCTTTTCGAAACCTAAACGAATACGACACCGGGAGGTAACGCATGACGACGATTCAATGGTTTCCCGGTCATATGACCAGAGCCAGACGGCAGATTCAGGAAAAGCTCAAGCTCATCGACATTGCCATCGAGCTGCTGGACGCCCGCGTGCCATTATCGAGCCGAAACCCGATGATCGACGACATTATGATGAACAAGCCGCGTCTCGTCCTGCTGAATAAAGCCGACTTGGCAGACCCGGGCATCACGCGCGACTGGATCGCCTACTTCGGGAAGCTCGGAATCGAGGCGCTTCCGATCGACGCCGTCACAGGGGAAGGGGTCCGCTCCATACCGGAGAAGGCCAAACATGCGCTGCGCGACAAAATCGAGGCGCAGCTGCGCAAAGGGATGAATCCGAGAGCCGTCCGAGCTTTGATCGTGGGCATTCCGAATGTAGGCAAGTCGACGCTGATCAATCGTCTCGCCGGCAAGCATATCGCGGCGACCGGCGATAAACCGGGCGTAACGAAAGGGCAGCAGTGGATCAAGGCGGGCGGAGATTTGGAGCTGCTCGACACGCCGGGGATCTTGTGGCCGAAGTTCGAGGATGAGGTCGTCGGCTATCGGCTGGCGGCGATCGGATCGATCAGCGATCAAATTTTGCACGTGGAGGATGTGGCGTTCCACGCTTTGCGCTTTATAAGCGAAGCTTATCCGGCTAACCTCAAGGAGCGCTACGAGTTGACGGACGTTCCTGGGGCAGGGGCGGAGGCGGACGAGATCGTAGGCGTTATGGAGGCGATCGGGCGCAAGCGCGGCTGCTTGCAGAGCGGCGGCTCCGTCAATTTGGAGAAAGCCTCGATGGTCGTGCTGCGCGATTTGCGCGGAGGCAAGCTGGGACGGATCAGTTTGGAGAGGCCGGATGGCCGCTCGAAGGAGGAAGCACTCACGGACGGCTGAAAAGCCGGCCCGCAGGGTGCTTTTTTCGTTGTTCGCGCTTTATGTTGAACAGATTAGGAAAATGCCACCAGCAGGAAACGATCTTCCCTAACGGCCGCAATCCCGGTACAATGGAGGAATGAAACCGATCATGGGGGAAATGATGGAGTTGTTACAGTACGAACGGGAATTATGGAACAGCGGCGTGCAATGTATCGCCGGAATCGATGAGGTAGGCCGAGGTTGTTTGTTCGGCGATGTGGTGGCGGCGGCTGTCGTGCTTCCGGCAGGGGTCGTCATCGAAGGAATTGACGATTCGAAGAAGCTGAGCGAGAAAAAGCGCGAGGAGCTGTATGAGGTCATCCGCGAGAACGCGCTCGGCATCGGAATCGGCAAGGTTGATGCGGCTACGGTCGACGCGATCAATATTAAGCAGGCGGCCAGACTGGCGATGAAGCAGGCGCTGGAGCAGCTCGCAGAGATGGTGACGCCGGATTATTTACTGGTTGATGCCGAAAAGGTGGACAGCCCGATTCGTCAGCTAGCCGTTATTCACGGGGATGCGCTGAGCCAATCGATCGCGGCGGCTTCCATCATCGCCAAGGTGACGAGAGACAGGTTGTGCCTGGGGTGGAATCTCGATTATCCCGAATACGGAATCGCCTCCCACAAAGGTTATGCGACCAAAGTACATAGAGAAGCGATTATGCAGTATGGCCCTAGCCCGATGCACCGGAAAACGTTTCTGAAAGGCATATTGAACGAGCAGATGGAGCTGTTTTAAACGGCTTGTCGGGCCGGTTCATGGCGGAATAACGGATTTCGCTGCAAAATACCGCGGCGGCTGCCGATATACATAGTAGAAATCCGGGCGCGAGGGAGCGGTAACGATGAGCATGCAAATCAGTCAAATGATGCGGAGCCTGCTCGGCGAGCTGCAGCCGGCGGAAGCGAAAACGGTCGAGCTGAAAGCCGGACAAGTCGTAAAAGGGATGGTGCTTCAGCTTTTGGGCGAGCAGGACGCGATCGTTAATATTGGCGGCGTTCATCTGAGAGCGAAGCTGGAGACTTCTTTGCAGCAGGGGCAGGTCGCGCATTTTCAAGTACAGCCGGAGTCGACGGGCAGTTTGACGATTTTGAAGGCGGTTGATGTGGCGGCGGCGTTTCTCGGCGAAGATTCGATTGCGAATATGCTGCAGAGCTTTGGTATGAAAGACAGCCCGTCGCTAAGGCAGCTCGCCAAGCAGCTCCAGCAGGCGGAGATCCCGCTGACGAAAGCGGTGCTGCAAAACTTTGCGGCTATCGCCGAGCAGGCGCCTGCTGGCGTGCCGTCCGAGCAGTGGCTGGAAGCGGCGATTGTGGCGAGCAAGCGCAATCTGCCTGTCACCCGGGAATCGGTGCAGAGTTTGCGCGAAGCGATGTTCGGGCAGCCTCTGGGCGAGAAGCTGAACGGCTTGCAGCAATTAGCCCGGCAAACGCTCCAAACGATGGCTCTGCCGCCCGGCCCTGCGGCAGATGAAGCTCAGCAACTGCTGACGAAGCTGGAGCAGGCGATCGAGGCGGTTCGCGGACAGACGGAGCAGGCGGTGAAAGCAGGTAACGGACAGCAGGTTGTCGCTGGCGAGAACGATCAGGCGGCCAAAGGGACCATCTTTGATAAAACGCCCGCAGAACGTCCTGTCGACGCTGGGAGCGTCTCTGGTAAACAGGCAGCGGCTTCCCCTACCGAAGGGAGCAAAGCTTCTGTGCTCGCGACGAGAGCCGCCGATGGGGCGGCTATGCAGACCGCACCCGCCGCTGAAGAGTCCGGAGACACGCAGCCTCAGGCTGCTGTCCGGTCGGACCGTGCGGCGCCAGGGCAAGAGAGGCCCGCGGCAGAGCAAGCGGGAGCGAATGCGGCAAGCCGGACGAGCGAGCAGGCGGAGGAGCGATCGGCTCCTTCGGGCTTCAGGCCCGAAGCCGGCGGCGGACGCGGGGAAGCGGAGCGAACTGTAGGGAACGTAGGCCGCCAAGAGGGGCAAGTGCCGCTCGGCAAGGCGGCTCCAGAGGCCGGAGGCAGCCCTCTGCAAGCAACAGGTCAAGCGGATAAGGCAGCGGAAACGAACGAGCCTGCTGACGCTCAGAGACAGCCTCCGAAGCAAGCGGAGCCCCAGGAACACACAGCGGCGCCGAGGATGCAGGCGAAAGGCGAAGATAACTGGATTTCCCGGCTATTTAAAGCGGTCGGAATGGACAATGAACATCAGCTATCGCGCGCGATTATGAGAGCCGAGCATCGGGCTCACCCGACGGCGGGGCCGGAATCCGCTTCAATGCTGCTTGCAGCCGGTGCAGCGGTACCGGAACAGCCGGTGTCTCCTAGCGATGTGCTGCGTCATGCGGCGGCCGACAGCTTAAAAAGCGTACTGCTGCAAATTAGCGGCTCCGATGCGATGCCGAGTACGCTGCGGGAAAGCGCTCAGCAGGCGCTGCAGCAAATTACCGGGCAGCAGCTTCTGCTGTCCCCGGATCGCGGCGCGGCGTTGACGCACCTCACTTTGATGCTCCCGGTGCGGCAGGACGGGGTGGAGCAGACGGCGGCCGTACACGTTCAAACGCGCAAAGGCAGCCGCGGAGAGCTTGATGCGAGCAATTGCCGGCTGTTGTTCGATCTGAATATGCAGACACTTGGCCTGACGCTTGTGGATGTGCAGGTGTACGACAGGAAGGTGCATCTGCAAGTACACAACGATATGCCGGTTCTTGCCGGACTGCTGGAAGCATACCGCGAAGAAATTGAGGAAGGGCTGCGCCAAAACGGCTACGAGTGCGCGGTGCTGAAATGCAGTCCCTATCCCCAGTCGCTATCTTCGGCGGGGCGGGGAGAAGCGGCAGGCGGTGCCGAACTTCCGGTGCAATCGCCGTCTGCGGCGGCTTACCGGGTGAAGTCTTACAAAGGCGTGGATATGCGAGTATGAGCCAAACGCCGGAGAACGAGAAGATGGCGATGAAGCGGGCGGTCGCACTGCGGTATGCGCCCGATAAAAACGTTTCCCCGATGGTCGTAGCCAAAGGGAAAGGCCATGTGGCCGATACGATCATCCGTAAAGCCAAGGAGCACGGCGTCACCTTGCAGGAAGACCCCTCGCTGGTCGAGGTGTTGTCCAAGCTGGACTTGAAGCAGGAAATTCCGCCGGAGCTGTACCAGCTCGTTGCGGAAATATTAAGCTTTGTGTACCGGACCGACTCTCGGGCAAAAGCGGAAGGGGACGGTGGAGCATGACCGGATCAAGGCGGCCGGACGGACGGACGCAAAGCGTTGGGGCGGCAAGGCGAGGAAGCGGCTGCCCGGCATTTAGTCGGCGAAGGGTATACGATCAAGGAACGCAACTGGCGCTGTCCGAGCGGCGAGCTGGATTTGATCGCCGATGATGAAGGCGTAACCGTATTCGTCGAGGTGCGTTCCAGGCGCGATACGGGAACATTCGGCAGTCCGGAGGAATCGGTCGATATGCGCAAACAGAGGAAAGTCCGGGAAACGGCCGCCTATTATTTATATCGAAGCCGGGCAACGGCAGGCAAGTCGAGAATCGACGTGATTACCATTCTGTTTACAGCCGAGGGACAGCTCCTTAAATTAAATCATTTGAAGAATGCGTTTTAACTTTAGGCGTGATCGAAAAGCGATTTACATGCAAAAATGCCGTCTGGACCGATGTAGTCCGGGCGGCATTTTCGTGTTTCCGGGGGATTTAGCTGTTTCCGGGAATGGAGCATTTGTTGCGAATAAACCGAATCTGATTTTCGATGCGGTTCATCCGCTCTTCATCTTCCTTCGATCCGCCAATGCTGGAGCTTAGCTGTTCCGCTTCCTGCAGCAGCCGGTGAAGATCGTCTCCTGCACTCGCGCAGTCGTAATTGCTTTCCAGATTATCTAGCATCGTAACCTCCATCATTTCCTTATAAAATTACGCCGCGGCTAGCTTATTGTACGCAACTTGGAGCTGCGGTAAACACCGGAAGAGGTCTAACGGTTCCGGTCCAGGGTGCGGTACTGCAGCGCCTCTGCCAAATGCTCGGTTTGAATCGCCTCGCTCCCCGCCAGATCGGCTATTGTGCGGGCGATTTTGAGGATGCGGTCATGGGAGCGCACGCTCAGTCCCATCGCTTCAAATGAGCTTGCGAGCAGCTTATCCCCTTCGGGAGGAAGCTGGCAGTGCTCGCGGAGTTTCCGTCCGGTCAGCTCGCCGTTAAAGCGGACCGGGGTACCGGCATACCGGAGCGCTTGGCGCTCCAGCGCCTTGCCGACTCGGGCGCGCAGATCGAAAGAACTGTCGCCGCCTCCTGCGGCATGTTTGATCGCATCGTATTCTATGCGCGGCACTTCGACATGCAGATCGATCCGCTCCAGCAGCGGTCCCGATATGCGGGAACGATACTGCTGTACTTTGAGCGGGGAACATGAACATGCAGTTGCTGCCGTAGGGAAGCCGTAAAAGCCGCACGGACACGGATTCATCGAAGCTGCGAGCATGAAATGGGTAGGAAACGTGAACACGGCTCTCGCCCTGCCGATCGTCACCCGGCGGTCCTCGATCGGCTGACGCAGTACTTCGAGCACGCTGCGCGGAAATTCCGGCAGCTCGTCCAGAAACAAAACGCCGCGGTGGGCCAGACTGACCTCGCCCGGCTTCGGGTAACTGCCGGCGCCGACAAGGCCGCCCATTGACACCGTATGATGGGGATTGCGGAACGGCCGGTGCCGAATCAGCTTTGTTCGATCCGTGATGAGTCCGGCGGCGCTGTACACCTTCGTCACCTCGAGCGATTCTTCGTCGGTCAGAGCGGGCAGGATGGAGGGCAGGCGGCGGATGAGCATCGTTTTGCCCGAGCCGGGCGGTCCGATAAAGATCAGATTGTGAAACCCTGCGGCGGCAATCGTTAACGCGCGTTTAGCCTGGTATTGGCCGAACACGTCGACAAAATCCTCCATAAATATTTCGTCATTATCCGACAGCAACGGCGTGCGGCCGACTCCTTGTGACGGAGCGATTTCCTGAAAAGGATCGGTTCCGCTAAGCTCCATCAGCTCCTTGACGGCGCCGATCCCGACGATTCGCATCCCTTCGATAAGCATCGCCTCCCGGACGTTTTCCGCCGGCAGCAGAACGTTCGACAAGCCTCGGCGCTTGGCCGCGTCTACCATGGACAAAACGCCGCGAACGGGACGAAGCCGCCCGTCCAGCGACAGCTCCCCGATCGTCAGGCACCGCTCTAGTCCGGGGACGTTCAGTTGACCGCTGGCACTGAGCACGCCTGTGGCGATGGCGAGATCGAAGGAGGAGCCTTCCTTGCGTACATCCGCAGGCGCGAGATTAATCGTAATCCGCTCGAGCGGAAATACGGCCCCGCTGTTTTTGAGTGCGGACCGTACGCGTTCGGTCGATTCTTTCACTGAAGAGTCCGGCAAGCCGACGATCTGAAAATAAGGCAATCCGCTGCTAATATCGATTTCGACGTCTACGATCGTACCGTCGATGCCTTGCAGACACGCGCCGTTCATTTTAAAATACATGCCAAAAAGCACCTCTTTTCGTCGGAATAGGCCCGCCGGGCGCCGTTCAATCGATTGGGCGGGCAAGTGTACGCGAAAATTGGTGCTTCCATATTTTCTGAAATCTTATATTCGTCGCCGGCTGCGCAATATCCTTCCGCCGCGAAATGATATCTTACAGCCGCGCCAAGACTCTCAGGTTGATCCCAGCGCTAATAATATGGCTGCAAGTGGAGATACTGGTAACGAAAGAGGTGAATGCACATGCAGGATAAACCGTATTTCTGCCCAAACTGCCGGTCGAACCGGACCAAATTCCGCATCATGTCGACCTCGTCGCAGTCGTTTATGAAAGAGGCGGTAAGCGGAACGATTACGCAAATGTCCGAGTCTGTTACGGAGGAAATTCCCGAGCCGATGATCGGATGCCTTGTATGCGGCTTTATCGGCAATGAGATGCGATACGTCAAACAGGCCGAGCGGGAGCCGCGCGTCGATCCGATGCAGTAACCGCCGCCGATTCGTATCTTGTGCGTTTAGCGCAAGCTTTCCGGAAGAAAGCCTGCGCTATTTCTATGTGAGCGTGGGAAGAAAGCTTTGTCTTTTTACCGTCCATAACCATACAAATACATATTGTTCACAAAAATTTCAGGAATGTGTCGAAAAAACGTGGTACAATAAATAAGGCATTTTTGGGTTAACCGCGAGCGTTACAGTTCGCCTTGTGGGTAGCGGGCATTATGCCCTTTTTTGTATACAACATCACCCAAGACAGTTCGATAGGAGGATTCGGTCAATGAATATCCATGAGTATCAAGGGAAAGAGGTCCTGAGACAGTATGGCGTAGCGGTTCCTCAGGGCAAAGTGGCGTTTACGGTGGATGAAGCCGTCGAAGCCGCGAAATCGCTCGGTACGTCCGTAGTTGTCGTAAAAGCGCAAATCCATGCGGGCGGACGCGGCAAAGCGGGCGGCGTTAAAGTGGCCAAAAATATCGACGAGGTTCGTACATACGCCGAGCAAATTTTGGGCAAAGTGCTGGTCACGCATCAAACCGGACCGGAAGGCAAGGAAGTAAAGCGTCTTCTCATCGAGCAAGGCTGCGACATCAAGAAAGAATATTATGTGGGTGTAGTCGTTGACCGTGGTACAGGCCGCGTCGTTATGATGGCGTCCGAAGAAGGCGGCACCGAGATCGAAGAAGTCGCTGCCCACACGCCAGAGAAAATTTTCAAGGAAGTTATCGATCCTGCTATCGGCTTGCAGCCGTTCCAAGCGCGCAAACTTGCATATGCGATCAACATTCCTACCGCGCTCGTTAACAAAGCCGTACAATTCATGACGGCTCTTTATAATGCGTTTGTGGACAAAGACTGCTCCATCGCCGAAATCAATCCGCTCGTCGTTACCGGTGACGGACAAGTTATGGCGCTTGACGCCAAGCTTAATTTCGATTCGAACGCGCTGTTCCGCCACAAGGACATTTTGGAGCTTCGCGATTTGGACGAAGAGGACGAAAAAGAAATTCAAGCGTCCAAATTCGATCTCAGCTACATCGCCCTCGACGGCAATATCGGCTGTCTCGTTAACGGCGCAGGCCTTGCCATGTCGACGATGGACATCATCAAGTATTACGGCGGCGAACCGGCTAACTTCCTTGACGTTGGCGGCGGCGCTACGGCTGAGAAAGTAACCGAGGCGTTCAAAATCATTTTGTCCGACGCGAAAGTAAAAGGTATCTTCGTCAACATCTTCGGCGGCATTATGAAATGCGACGTTATTGCCGACGGCGTTATCGAAGCCGCTAAGCAAGTAGGTCTGGACCGTCCGCTCGTCGTACGTTTGGAAGGAACGAACGTGGACCTCGGCAAAAAGAAATTGAACGAGTCCGGGTTGAATATTGTCGCTGCCGATTCGATGGCTGACGGCGCGCAAAAAATCGTTTCGCTGGTGAAGTAATTCGAGAGGAGATGACATTCGATGAGCATTTTGATCGATAAAAATACAAAAATTATTACGCAAGGCATCACCGGATCGCAGGGCACTTTCCATACGAAAGGCGGCCTGGAATACGGCTCCCAGTTCGTTGGCGGCGTAACCCCGGGCAAAGGCGGCACGGAAGTTGAGTTTGCGCTGGAAAACGGCACAACCGTCAAGCTCCCGGTTTACAACACGGTTATCGAAGCGAAAAAAGCAACCGGCGCAACGGTATCGCTCATTTTCGTTCCCCCGGCTTTTGCCGCGGATTCGATTCTGGAAGCGGTCGACGCTGAAATGGATCTGGCCATTTGTATTACGGAAGGCATTCCAGTTCTCGACATGGTTCGCGTGAGCCGTTACATGGAAGGCAAGAAAACCCGCCTGATCGGCCCTAACTGTCCGGGCGTCATTACGCCGGGCGAGTGCAAAATCGGCATTATGCCGGGCTACATTCATCTGCCTGGTCATGTCGGCGTAGTATCCCGCAGCGGCACGCTGACGTACGAAGCGGTTCACCAGCTGACGACTCGCGGCATCGGCCAATCGACGGCAGTAGGTATCGGCGGCGACCCGGTTAAAGGCTCGGAGTTCATCGATATCCTCAAGCTGTTTAACGAAGATCCGAACACGTATGCGGTCATCATGATCGGCGAAATCGGCGGCACGGCAGAAGAAGAAGCGGCCGAGTGGATCAAAGCCAACATGACGAAGCCGGTAGTAGGCTTCATCGGCGGTCAAACGGCCCCTCCGGGAAAACGGATGGGACATGCCGGCGCAATCATTTCCGGCGGCAAAGGCACGGCAGCGGAAAAAGTGGCGACGCTGGAAGCTTGCGGCGTGAAAGTCGCTCCGACTCCGTCCGAAATGGGCTCTACGCTTGTCAGCGTGCTCGAAGAAAAAGGCATGCTAGACAAATGCATCGTTAAAAAATAAAAACGTTTTGAAGGTAAGCAACCTTCCGCATCCCGCTACCCGGGTACGGAAGGTTTTTTGTTTAAATAGTCCGAATGGACAAGCCCGGCAAATTTTTTTGCAAAGGAGACCTTTACTTGATAAATGACCGTAATGTATTATTTGGATTGCACGAACTTGCAGGAGTGGGCTGGAGAACGATCGAGCGGCTCGTCTCCGGTGTTTCCGGAGCGATCTCCGGACTTTTAGATGCGGAGCCGGCGGATCTTGTCGCTTTTGGCGTCAAACCGAATGCGGCTGCGGCGATCTGCGGCAAACTGACTCCGGCATTTATCGAAAGCCGGCTGGAAACGTACGTTAGGAATCGCGTCTCTTTCGTGACCGAAGCGGACCCGGACTACCCGCCTCTGCTTCGCGAGATTGCCCAGCCGCCGTGGGTTCTGTATTATCGCGGCGACTTGAGCGTATTGACGCGTCCGTGCATCGCCATGGTCGGTACCCGTTCGCCGACAGCATACGGCCGGAAAATCGCCTTCGAACTGGCGAGAGATCTATCGTACGGCGGAATATGCGTCGCAAGCGGGCTCGCCAGAGGCATCGACAGCAGCGCCCATCGCGGTGCGCTCGAGGGTGAGGGCGGCACGGCGGCTGTGCTAGGCTGCGGGCCGGATCGCGTGTATCCGATTGAAAACGCTTCCCTGTATGCGGATATAACACAGAAAGGGGTTATCGTTAGTGAATACCCGCTCGGCACGGAGCCGAAGCCCGGCCTGTTTCCGCAGCGCAACCGGATCATATCCGGCCTCAGTCTGGGAACGGTCGTCGTGGAGGCGGCCAGCCGAAGCGGGTCGCTCATCACGGCGGATCAGGCGCTGGAGCAGTCGAGGGACGTATTTGCCGTGCCCGGGCCGATTACTTCCTCGCAAAGCTCCGGTACGCTCGACCTGATCCGGCAAGGAGCCAAACTCGTAACTTGTGCCGAAGATATTATGGAAGAATACCGGCGTTATTCGACAAAAGACGTGCCTGGAAGTCGGGCGGATACCGCCCAGGATGGCGTGGAGGCGTCTGCGGACGAGCGAAAATTGCTGGAGCTGCTGTCCGCCGTTCCGATTACTTTTGACGAATTGCTCATCCTCTCCGGTATAGAATTTGGACATTTGCATTCAGTTCTGTTAAATTTAATTTTGAAAAAAAAGATTGAGCCTTTACCTGGTTCGGCCTATATACGTTTGTAGTGTCCGTACGAGCGGCTTAACCATAGGAATACAAGGAAGAGGAACGATGGAAGGAGGACGGCGAGTCTATGGCGGATTCTTTAGTCATTGTGGAGTCACCGGCAAAAGCGAAAACGATCGGCAAATATTTGGGCAGTAAATTTATTGTCAAAGCGTCCATGGGACATATACGCGATCTTCCGAAGAGCCAAATGGGCGTGGAGGTCGAAAACCATTTTGAACCGAAATATATAACGATTCGCGGCAAAGGAGCCGTTTTGAAGGAACTGAAGGATGCGAGCCGCAAAGTGAAAAACGTGTATCTTGCGGCTGACCCCGATCGCGAAGGCGAGGCGATTGCGTGGCATTTGGCGCATTACCTCGAGCTGAGCGAGAAGGAGCCTTGCCGGGTTGTGTTTAACGAGATTACGAAGCAGGCCGTTAAGGACGCTTTCAAGCAGCCGCGGCCAATCGATATGGATTTGGTCAACGCGCAGCAGGCGCGCCGCATTTTGGATCGTCTTGTCGGCTACAAAATTAGCCCGCTGCTGTGGAAGAAGGTCAAGAAGGGGTTATCGGCCGGCCGGGTTCAATCCGTAGCCGTAAAGCTCGTTATTGACCGCGAGAACGAGATTCGCGCGTTCGTACCGGAGGAGTATTGGTCGATTACGGCAAAGCTGGCCGTCAAAGGGACCGAATTCGACGCCAAGTTTTATGGAGCGGGCGGGGAGAAGCTCGAGCTGCATCGCGAGGCTGACGTTCAAGACATCTTGGAGCGGATCGGTTCGGAGAAGTTTGTTGTAAACGAAGTAAGGGAGAAGGAGCGGCAGCGCAATCCGGCGCCTCCGTTCATTACGAGCTCCTTGCAGCAGGAAGCGGCGCGCAAGCTGAATTTCCGGGCGGCGAAAACGATGCAGATCGCCCAGCAGCTGTACGAAGGGATCGACCTCGGCAAGGAAGGAACGGTTGGTCTCATTACGTACATGCGTACCGACTCTACCCGGATTTCCCCGGTCGCCCAGGAAGAGGCCAAGGAGTATATATTCGCATCGTACGGAGCCGAGTATTATCCGGAGACGCCCCGCGTTTATTTGAAAAAAAATGCCAACGCCCAGGACGCCCACGAAGGCATCCGGCCGACTGCGGTAGTGAAAACCCCAGATGAGCTGAAGCCGTTTTTGAGCAGGGATCAGCATCGGTTATACAAGCTCGTATGGGAGCGGTTCGTCGCGAGCCAGATGGCATCGGCGGTTCTCGATACGATGACGGTCGACATTCAGGCGGGGGATACGTTATTCCGCGCCGTCGGCTCCAAAGTGAAGTTTCCAGGCTTCATGAAGGTGTATGTGGAAGGCAACGACGACGGCACAACCGAGGACGACAAGTT
Source organism: Paenibacillus ginsengarvi (assembly GCF_003626695.1). Classification (GTDB taxonomy): domain Bacteria; phylum Bacillota; class Bacilli; order Paenibacillales; family NBRC-103111; genus Paenibacillus_AB; species Paenibacillus_AB ginsengarvi. The sequence goes on along the minus strand of NZ_RBAH01000001.1, from coordinate 145,021 downwards.
TTTGCCGATGCTCGTACAAGGCGATGAGCTGGATAATCGCGCCATCGAGCCGAAGCAGCATTTCACCCAGCCGCCTCCGCGTTATTCGGAAGCCCGACTCGTGCGCGTGCTTGAGGAAATGGGGATCGGCCGGCCAAGTACGTACGCTCCTACGCTGGAGACGATCCAGAAGCGCGGCTACGTGGCGATGGAAGAGAAAAAGTTCGTCCCTACGGAGCTTGGCGATCTGGTCATCCAGCTTATGGCCGAGTTTTTCCCGGAAATTTTGAACGTGGAGTTTACGGCCCATATGGAGGAAGAGCTGGACTTCGTCGAAGAGGGCAAGGTCGACTGGGTCAAAGTGCTCGATGAATTTTATTCGACGTTCGAAAAGCGGCTCGAAGTGGCCGAGGAAGAAATGAAGGAAGTTGAAATCCAGGATGAAGTGACCGATATTTTGTGCGAAAAATGCGGCCGGCATATGGTGATCAAGATGGGCCGGTTCGGGAAGTTTCTCGCCTGCTCCGGTTTCCCGGAATGCCGCAATGCGAAGCCGATCGTCAAGGAAATCGGCGTCACTTGTCCGAAGTGCAAGGAAGGCCATGTCGTCGAGCGGCGGAGCAAAAAAGGGCGCATCTTCTTCGGCTGCGACCGGTATCCGGAGTGCGATTACGTCTCTTGGGATAAACCGTCCGGCAAAGCGTGTCCGAACTGCGAGACGATGCTGGTCGAGAAAAATACGAAGGCCGGCCATTTCCTGCAATGTACGGAATGCGGCCACAAGGAAGAATACCAGCAGGCGGACGCCGAGGGCGAAGGCGAAGCCGATTATTAAGCCCTATGCCTGGCGCGCCAAGACAGCAGCGGGCTGCGTCAGGCGAAGCTGCGGGCTATAGCCAAGCGGGAGGTAGACGTATTTGAGTAGTGCAAGCAAAGTGACAGTGATCGGCGCAGGACTGGCCGGCAGCGAGGCGGCTTTTCAAATCGCCAGTCAAGGCGTGCCGGTCGTGCTGTACGAGATGCGGCCGGTGCGTAAAACGCCGGCCCATATTTCCGACAAATTCGCCGAGCTCGTATGCAGCAATTCGCTGCGGGCGAACGGTTTGACGAACGCGGTAGGCGTGCTGAAGGAAGAAATGCGGCGGATGAACTCGCTCATTATGCGCAGCGCGGACAAACACGCGGTGCCCGCAGGCGGGGCGCTGGCAGTGGACCGCGACGGTTTTTCGGGAGAAATAACCGATACGCTGCGGAATCATCCGCTTATCGAAGTTGTCAACGAAGAATTGACCGAGCTGCCCGAAGGAATTACGGTTGTCGCAACCGGTCCCTTGACTTCTCCGGCACTGTCGGACATGCTGCGGAAGCTTACCGGCGAGGAATATTTGTATTTCTATGACGCTGCTGCTCCGATCGTAGAGAAGGATTCGATCGATATGAACCGGGTATATTTGGCGTCCCGGTACGATAAAGGGGAAGCCGCCTACTTGAACTGCCCGATGACTGAAGAGGAGTTCGAACTTTTTCACGAAGCGCTCATCACGGCGGAAACGGCCCCGGTCAAGGAGTTCGAAAAGGAGATATACTTCGAGGGCTGCATGCCGATCGAAGTCATGTCCAAAAGAGGCAAGCAAACGGCGCTGTTCGGGCCGATGAAGCCGGTAGGCTTGGTCAATCCGCATACCGGCAAGCTGCCGTATGCCGTCGTACAGCTGCGCCAGGACAACGCGGCGGGCACGCTGTACAATCTTGTCGGTTTTCAGACTCATCTGAAGTGGGGCGAGCAGAAGCGCGTGTTCTCGCTTATTCCGGGACTGGAGAATGCGGAATTCGTCCGTTACGGCGTCATGCACCGCAATACGTTCATCAACTCGCCGAACCTGCTCCGTCCTACTTATCAGTTTAAAGGAAGGGACAACCTGTTTTTCGCCGGCCAGATGACGGGGGTTGAAGGTTATGTGGAGTCGGCTGCATCCGGCTTGATCGCCGGGATTAATGCCGGACGGATGGCGAAGGGCGAAGATTGCATCGTGCTGCCGCCGGAAACGACGCTTGGCAGTATGGCGCACTATATTACGTCGGCCGATCCGAAGCATTTTCAGCCGATGAACGCCAACTTCGGGCTGCTGCCGCCGCTCGAGCAAAAAATTCGCGACAAAAAACGGAAATACGAGCTGCTTGCTGAGCGTGCTCTTGAAACAATTCAGAATTTTTCATATAATGTACACAATTCAACTTGTCGCTAAAACATGTACTATGTTACGATTAACGTGCTTGTCGGAGCTCGCAAGGCGGCGATGCTTCATTCATACTGAAAACTCATACATGAAACAGCAGCAGATGCCAGTTTGATGCTGTTTCTTCTTTGTTGCGCGTAAACGTATATACATAGAAAAGGAGGGGTGTCCGCATGGGCGAGTTTCACGCTACCACGATATTTGCGATCCGGCATGAAGGCAAGGGAGCGATCGCCGGAGACGGCCAGGTGACGTTCGGCAACAGCATGGTCATGAAGTCGCAGGCGAAAAAAGTGCGCCGGCTGTACAGAGGGAAAGTCGTGGCCGGCTTTGCGGGGTCCGTCGCCGATGCGATCACGCTGTTTGAGAAGTTCGAAGCGAAGCTGGAGGAGCATCAGGGCAACCTGCTGCGTGCCGCTGTGGAGTTGGCCAAGGATTGGCGCTCGGACCGGGTGCTGCGCCGGCTGGAAGCGATGATGATCGTCATGGACTCGCAGAGTTTGCTGCTTATTTCGGGCAACGGAGAAATTATCGAGCCCGACGACGGCATCCTCGCCATCGGCTCGGGGGGCAGCTTCGCGCTTGCCGCCGGCCGTGCGCTCAAGCGGTTCGCTCCTCAGCTTGCCGCGAGCGACATCGCCAGAGCGTCGCTGGAAACGGCCGCGGATATTTGCGTGTTCACAAACCGGAATATTATTGTGGAAGAAATATAGCATGTAGGAGCTGTCACGCCAAGGTTAGCGGCCTTGTGTGGCAGTTCCGTAATTTCGGGGGGCTCCCCGCAAAGTATTTGGAATATGCATCGAAGCCTGTACTCCACTTTGTGGGGTTACTTTCGGGGGGCACCCCCCATCATCGCAGCCTAGACTCCATTTTTTGAGGTTAATTTCGGGAGGGACTTTCATGGATCAGCGCCTACTGACGCCAAGGCAAATCGTAGTGGAACTGGATAAATACATTATCGGGCAGAAGCAGGCGAAAAAGTCGGTCGCCGTCGCCTTGCGCAATCGTTACCGCCGCAATATGCTGAGCGACACCCTTCGAGACGAAATCGTGCCGAAAAATATACTTATGATCGGACCGACCGGCGTCGGCAAAACGGAAATCGCCCGCAGGCTGGCTAAGCTGGTGAACGCTCCGTTCGTAAAAGTCGAAGCGACGAAGTTCACCGAAGTCGGTTATGTAGGCCGCGACGTCGAATCGATGGTGCGCGATCTCGTCGAGACCGCGATCCGTATGGTCAAAGCGGAGAAAACGGAGAAGCTGCAGGATAAGGCGGAGCAGCTTGCAAACGACCGGCTCGTCGCCCTGCTCGCTCCTTCGACGTCTTCGCAGAAAACGACCCGAAATCCGCTCGAGATGCTGTTCAGCGGCGCGAACCAGCAGGCAACGGATAAGGAAGAGACCGACCATGCGCTGCTTCAGCGCCGCCAGCAACTGGCGGAGAAGCTGCAGCGAGGCGAACTGGAGGACCAGGTTGTCGAGATCGAGGTGGAGGACGCCGCGCCTTCGATGCTGGACATGTTTGCGGGGCAAGGCAACGAACAGATGGGCATGAATATGCAGGAAATGTTCGGCAATTTGCTGCCGAAGCGGACAAAGAAGCGGAAGCTTCCGGTTAAGGAAGCGAGACAAGTGCTGATCCAGGAGGAAGCTCAGAAGCTGCTCGACATGGACGAGGTCGTTCAGGAGTCGATCAAGCGGGCTGAGCAGTCCGGCATCATTTTTATTGACGAAATCGATAAAATCGCCAGCTCCGGACGCAGCGGCGGGCCGGATGTATCCCGTGAAGGCGTGCAGCGCGACATTTTGCCGATTGTGGAAGGCTCTACGATTATGACCAAGTATGGTCCGGTCAAAACCGATTATGTGCTCTTTATCGCGGCAGGGGCGTTCCATATCGCCAAGCCTTCCGATCTGATCCCGGAGCTGCAGGGGCGGTTTCCGATCCGCGTGGAGCTGACGAACCTTACGCAGGACGATTTTGTGCGCATCTTGACGGAGCCGGAAAATGCGTTAACGAAGCAATACACAGCGCTGCTCGAAACGGAGGGCATACGCGTCGAGTTTTCGGATGAAGCGATAAGCGAGCTTGCCAAAATCGCCGCCGAGGTGAACCAAAATACGGACAATATCGGCGCCCGCAGGCTGCATACGATTCTGGAGAAGCTGCTGGAGGACTTGTCGTTCGAAGCGCCGGACATCACGCTAGATCACATCTTGATAACGCCGGAATACGTGCGCGAGAAAGTGGCCGGCATCGCGCAAAATCGCGATCTTAGCCAGTACATTTTGTAAGAAAAACGTCTATCGACGTCATCCAAGGATGAGCGACCGCTACTGAACCCCACAAAGTGAAGATAAACTACGAGGCGTATTCCGATTACTTTGCGGGGACCCCAAAAACAGCGGAAGTTTTTCTTGGTACAGAAAGCTGCACTTCGCTTAATGCTTTAGGGAAGCTAATTTTTCTGTAACGATAAGAAAAGCTTCCGCTCGGAGCCTTTCGATGATGCGCATTCGTGTTTTTGCGGCAGCTTTACTTGGTATAGAATTCCGTATTTTACTTTCATACCTTAGCAAACTTATAAATTCTATAACAATAGCGGGAGCTGCTGGCCAGCTACGGCAATACCCGGGAGGCTTGAAGCATGAGTTTACTTAGCAAGACCAGAAGTTTGAACCGGCTGCTGCAAAAGGCGGCCGGAAACGCGGTCAGTTTTATGGAAATGTCGGAGGTGCTGCGCGATCTGATTGCGGCCAGCGTATTTGTCATTAGCCGTAAAGGGAAAATTCTCGGCTATGCGGTCGCAGGGCCCTTATCGTCCGAAGCGCTGCACGAGATGATCGTTCAAAATCGCCGTTTGCCGGAAGAGTACAACAACGTGCTCAAAAGAATTGAAGAAACTTCCTCGAACGGCGATACGGACAGTACGTACCGCATGTTTACCGAAAAAATACATTCTTTTTTTGATGAAGCGCATGTAACGATTATTCCGATTATCGGCGGCGGGGACCGGCTGGGAACGGTCGTGCTGACCCGCGGCGGCGAAGCCTTCATAGACGATGATCTGATTATGGCGGAGTACGGCTCGACGATCGTCGGGATGGAAATCCTGCGCGAGCACGCGGAAGAGATCGAGCTTGACGCGAGAAGCAAAGCAGCCGTCCAAGTCGCGGTCAATTCCTTGTCCTACAGCGAGATGGAAGCGGTCGATCATATTATCGAGGAGCTTAAAGACAAAGAGGGCCTTCTCGTGGCGAGTAAAATCGCCGATCGGGTAGGCATTACCCGCTCCGTGATCGTGAATGCGCTGCGCAAGCTGGAAAGCGCCGGTGTGATTGAAACGAGATCGCTCGGGATGAAAGGAACCTATATTAAAATACTAAACGATCAGCTTGTGCAGAGCGTGGCTAACGCCCGGGCATGAGTGACTTTTGTATTGTTCCGAGCCCTATCTTTCCTAAAGATAGGGCTTTTTGCTTATTGTAAACTTTCTTTTCTAGATGGAATATATATATGGCTCATATTGTTACAAAAATAGACATTTTTCAAAACTTTTTTTATTTGACACAAATGCATAGAAGGAAAACTGTAAAGGCGCGAAGAATACTGTTACATAACTTTTTTAGTGAAAGTGGGTATATTGGAATGGCTTTTTGGGACACACCAAGCCTCGGCTTGATGGAAAGAACGCTTGATGCGGCAGCCTTTCGACAAAAAGTGATAGCGAATAACGTAGCCAATGTCGACACTCCTTACTTCAAACGTTCCGATGTTCAGTTCGAAGAGCTCCTGTCGAAGGAATTGAAAAAAACGTCGATTCAAGGGAGAAGAACCGACGCGAGACATATTCCAATCGGACAAACTTCGACGCCAGTCGCCCCCGGGCTTACAACAGACGACAAGACGGTCATGAACAATAACATGAACAACGTGGACGTCGATTACGAGATGGCGCTTCAAGCCAAAAATCAGCTGCGGTACAATGTGCTGATCAGCCAAGTAAGCCATGATCTGAAAAATTATAGGACCGCCTTGAACGGAGGGAGATAACGGATGAAGCTGACGAACGGATTCGATATCAGCTCTTCGGCACTGACAGCGCAGCGATTTCGGATGGACGTTATCTCGTCGAATATCGCGAATGCCGATACGACGCGCGGCAAGCTTGTGGATGGCAAGTGGGTACCTTACCAGCGCAAGGTAGTGACGATGGAAGCGAAGGAGCCGTCGCCGTTTTCGGCGCTGCTGTCGCAGTCGATGCGCGACAAAACGGGCGAAGGCGTGCGGGTAACGCGTGTTTTCGAGGACGAGGCACCTTTCAAGCAAGTGTACAATCCGACGCATCCCGATGCGGACGAACGCGGTTATGTGGAGATGCCCAATGTTGACCTGCTGAAGGAAATGGTCGATCTGATGGCAGCCTCTCGTTCCTATGAGGCGAACGTAACGGCGCTTAACGCATCGAAGGCGATGATCTCCAAAGCGCTCGAAATAGGCAAATAACCACGAATCTCATACATCATTTTTGGCCTGGAGGGTCTCTGAAGCATGATCGATCAAATCGGATTTCTACCCAAAAAACCGTTAGCCGCTCTGAATGCCAAGGCGTCGGAAGATCTAGGCGCCGCGCAAATTACGAAAGATTTCGGATCGTTCCTCAGCGATGCGATGAACGGGCTGAATAAGCAGCATGCCGCTGTGGATCAATTGAACGATAATTTTGTCATTGGAGAAGTCGCTGACGCGCACCAATTGACGATCGCCGCCGAGAAGCTGTCGTTAAGTTTGGAGATGACCGTTCAGATTCGCAACAAAGTAATCGAAGCGTATCAGGAGGTCATGAGAACCCAAATTTAACGTTTTAACAACTGCAGCAGATTCCCGGGCGGGGTGACATGGTGAATGAGACAATTGTCCAATACCGAGACAAAGCGACTGGGTATTGGAAACAACTGAGTAAAAATCAAAAATATATGATACTCGGTACAGCTGTAATTTTGATCGCGGTTATTATCCTAACATCGATAAACTTATCGAAAACGGAATACGTAACAGCTTTTCGAAATTTGCAACCGAACGATGCGGCAAGCATCAAAAAATATTTGGACGATTCGAAAATATCGTATAAGCTCGCTCCTGACGGCACTTCGATAGAAGTACCGGTGAGTCAGGCGGCGGCGATCAAGCTGGACGTGGAATCGCAAGGGCTCAACAAAAACGGCTCGCTAGGATACGGCGTTTTCGAAGGAAGCAGTACGTTCGGCATGTCCGACAACGAGTTCAATGTCAAGCTGATCAATGCCATGCAGGGCGAAATCCAGCAAATGTTTAACAAGATCAACGGTGTAGCCAGCTCCAAGGTGCTGATCACGGTGCCGAAGGAGAGCGCGTTTCTATCTACGCAGCCCCAGGAATCGACGGCTTCCGTCGTGCTTAATATCCAGAACGGGTACCGGTTCGATCAGGCGCAAATCGACACGATGTACAATCTCGTCGCCAAAACGATTCCGAAGCTGAAGTACGAGAACATCACGATTTCGAACCAGAACGGCGAGCTGCTCCCGTATTCGAAGACGAACGGGGCTATAGCCGGAACATCGAATCAGATCCAGCAGCAATTTTTGATCCGAAACCAGTTCCAGAACGAGCTGCAAAAAAACATTATGAGCTTGCTGGGCAAAATGTATGCCCCCGATAAAGTTGTCGTCAGCGTTATTTCAACACTGAACTTCGATCAGAAGACAAGCAAGCAGAATCTCGTAACCCCAGTCAACACGGTGGATAACAGAGGGATCGAAATCAGTCTTCAGGAAAACAACAAAACCGCTACGAGCAGCGGCGCGCCGAACAGCGGGGTGCCGGGTACGGCGAATACGGATATTCCCACCTATCAAGGCGGGCAATCGACCGGCGTTCAGTCGCAATCGGAAGAGACGAATCGAATCGTAAACTTTGAAGTGAACCGGATTACGAATGATATCGTTTCGAGTCCTTTTTCTGTCAAAGATTTGTCGATTAGTGTCGGGATCGAACCTCCGGTCAAAAACGATCCGAATTCGCTCACGCAGGAAATGAAGGATAATATCCAGAAAACGCTGGTCAGCATCGTATCCGCTACGCTCGCGGACAGCGGACAAACGCTGACGGATGCGGATATCGCCAAAAAAGTAACTTTGTTCGCACAGCCGTTTGCCATTTCTGCAGGCAGCGAACAAACAGCGGTCAATTACTGGATGTGGGGCGGCATCGGCATAGCGGCCATGGTCGTCGCCGGTATAGCGGGATACATGATTCGCCGCAGAAGGCAAAATCAGCGCGAACTCGTCGAAGAAGAGCTGTCTCCGCCTACGAAGGTGGAAATGCCTACTATCGATATCGAAAACGTATCGAACGAAAGCCAAATTCGCAAGCAGCTCGAAGGACTGGCCAAGAAAAAACCGGATGAATTCGTAAACTTGCTGCGCACATGGTTAGTGGATGAATAAGGAGGGGCCTATGTGGCAAAAGGGGTGCAGCAAGGACTGACAGGCCGGCAGAAGGCCGCAATTTTGCTCATCAGTCTCGGGCCGGAAGTGTCCGCCCAAATTTTCAAACATTTGCGCGAGGAAGAGATTGAGCAGCTGACGCTGGAAATCGCCAATGTAAGAAAGGTGGATAATGCCGAGAAAGAAGCCATTCTTGCGGAGTTTCATCAAATATGCATGGTTCAGGAGTATATCTCCCAGGGCGGTATCCAATATGCCAAAGAAATTTTGGAGAAGGCGCTCGGTACGAACCGCGCGATGGATATTATCAATCGCTTGACGGCGACGCTGCAAGTGCGTCCGTTCGACTTTGCGCGCAAAGCCGACCCGGCGCAAATATTGAACTTTATCCAAAACGAAAATTCGCAAACGATCGCGCTCATTTTATCTTATTTGCAGCCGGATCAGGCTTCGATCATCTTGTCCTCGCTGCCTCAGGAGAAGCAGGCCGATGTGGCGAAGCGGATCGCTTTGATGGACAGCACGTCGCCGGAAGTGATCAATCAGGTCGAACGCGTGTTGGAGCAGAAGCTCTCCTCAACTGTAACGACCGACTACACGACCGCAGGCGGCATCGAGGCTATCGTACATATTTTGAACGGAGTCGACCGGGGGACGGAGCGCACGATTCTAGATTCGCTCGAAATTCAAGACCCCGAGCTCGCTGAAGAAATCAAAAAACGGATGTTCGTATTCGAAGACATTGTCAACATCGACAACCGCTCCATCCAGCGCATTATTCGCGACATCGAAAACTCGGATCTTCAGCTTGCGCTCAAGGTGGCGAGCGAAGAAGTGCGGGAAGTTATTTTCCGCAATATGTCGAAACGAATGGCGGAAACGTTCCGCGAAGAAATGGAATACATGGGTCCGGTCCGGCTGCGCGACGTAGAAGAGGCGCAAACGCGCATCGTGGCGACGATCCGCCGCTTGGAAGAAGCCGGAGAGATCATTATCGCGCGTGGCGGAGGAGACGATATCATTGTCTAATGTCATCAAAGCGGCCTTCTATGTTCCATTAGACGATAAAAAGCTCATAAAGGTTTCGGCGAATGAGTCGGTTCGCGATCCGGAGCCGTCCGAACTTGCCCAAAGCGAGACGGCGGCAGACGAAGAGACCGTGCCGGCGGAAGTGGCCGCGGCGCTGGTCGCGAAGGAACAAATAATTCGCGATGCCGAACAGTATGCAGAGTCCGTCGTTAGTCAAGCGACTGAGGACGCCAACCGGCTTCGCAGCGAAGCAAATGTAGAGATAGAAGCCTGGTGGAGCAGACGCAGGGCGGAGGACGAGCAGTTGTCGGCACAGGCGACTGCAGCCGGCCAGGAGCTCGGCTACCAGCAAGGGTATGAAGAAGCCGAACGAAACGTTCGCGGCCAGTACGAGCAACTGCTTGGCGAAGCGCGCTCCGTCATTGAAAACGCGGTGTTGGTGAAGCATCAGCTGATCCAGGAGTCCGAACCGTTTCTGATCGAACTAAGCTGCGCGATTGCCGAGAAAATCGTTGGCAGGCAATTGTCCATCGAACCGGAATGGACGATCGACTTGGTTAAAAATGTGCTGCAGCGCCGAAGGGAGCAGGGCATTATTACGCTGTGCGTGTCCGCACAGCATTTCCAATTCATCGTTGATGCAAGGGAGGAACTGATGCTGGCGATCGATTCGCAGGCCGAGCTTCAGATCATTCCCGATCCGACCGTGCACGACCACGGTTGTGTCATTCGTTCCTCTTTCGGCAGCATCGACGCGCGGATCGATACCCAGTTGAACGAAATCAAAAAGGGACTTCAACAGATCGCCTTGCAGGGCGGAGGAGATTCCCATGAGTAGCGCTCCCGATGTGTCCAAATATACCGAGTTTTTACGGCATATCGATCCGATCCGCGTCAACGGCAAAGTAACTCAAGTTATCGGACTCACTGTGGAATCCGAAGGTCCGGACGCCAGCGTCGGCGATGTATGCTACATCTATCCTTACAAGTCGGCACAGCCCCTGAAGGCGGAAGTGGTCGGCTTTCGCAACAATAAAGTGCTGCTGATGCCGCTCGGCGAGCTTCACTCGATCGGTCCCGGCTGCGATGTCGTCGGAACGGGAAAGCCGCTCACGGCCCAGGTCGGGCACGAGCTGCTGGGGAAAGTGCTGGACGGACTTGGGCAACCGCTTGACGGTTCGTTTCTGCCGACCCGTATGGCGCATTACTCGACGAATTCGCCCGTAAACAATCCGCTCAAGCGGCCGCGGGTCCAGGAGCCGATCAGCGTCGGCGTTCGCTGCATCGACGGCTTGCTCACGCTTGGCAAAGGCCAGCGGGTCGGCATCTTCGCCGGCTCCGGCGTCGGCAAAAGCACTTTGATGGGCATGATTGCCAGAAATACGTCCGCAGACGTCAACGTCATCGCTCTGATCGGCGAACGAGGCCGGGAAGTGCTTGATTTTATCGAACGCGATCTCGGTCCGGAAGGTCTTGCGCGTTCGGTTGTGATTGTGGCGACTTCCGACCAGCCGGCGCTGATCCGGATGAAGGGCGCGCTGATTGCGACCTCGATTGCCGAATATTTCCGCGATCGCGGGCTTAACGTCATGCTGATGATGGATTCGGTCACGCGTTATGCGATGGCTCTTCGCGAAGTCGGCCTTGCCATCGGCGAGCCGCCGGCGACGAGAGGGTACACGCCTTCCGTTTTTGCCAATTTGCCGAAGCTGCTGGAGCGAGCGGGAACCGGTCCGAAAGGTTCGATTACGGCCTTTTATACCGTGCTCGTCGACGGCGACGATATGAACGAGCCGATTGCCGATACGGTACGGGGCATTCTCGACGGACATATCGTACTCGACCGCAATCTGGCGCACAAAGGTCATTATCCGGCTATCAATGTACTGGCCAGCGTGAGCCGCTGCATGAAAGAAATTGTTCCCGACAGTCAGTCGGATGCGGCCAATCAGTTGAAGCGTCTGTTGTCCATTTACAAAGATTCGGAGGACTTGATCCAAATAGGGGCGTACCAGCGAGGCTCCAATCCAGAAATTGATCGTTCGATCGAACAGATTGAAACGATATGGGGATATTTGAAGCAAAAGACGAGCGAGAAAATCAGCTACGACGAAGCTTACGAGCAGCTGCTCGAGCAATTTGGCGGAGGCTAAGGCGCATGCGATACCGATATCCGTTCCAGAAGCTGTTGGATTTGAAAACAAATGAAAAAGAGCAGGCCGAATGGAATCTCTCTGATGCGATCGGACAGCTGCAGCAGGAAGAGTTATCTCTTTCTGCACTGACCGAAGAACGCAGCCGCGTAGCGGAGCAGCTTGGACTTGCATCGGCGCGAATGACGACGATATCCGAAATTCAGCTGCTGGAGCTGTATTTGCAGCGATTGGACAGGCAGATGCAGGCGAAGGCGAAAGACGTGGAGAAGGCGAAGGCGAATGTAGCGGACAAACGGCAGGTTTTATCCGGAAAAATGATGGAAGAAAAAGTATGGACGAAAGCTAAAGAAAAAGCGCAAATACAGTTTACCGCTACCCTTTTGAAAAAAGAACAGGAAGAGCTGGACGAAATCGCGCTTACCCGCCGCATTCAGACGATTATGAATTAGCTTACAACGGAAAGGGGGCTAAGTAATGGCGAATACGGATGTGGAGAAATCTTCTTACGGATCGTTCGAGCGGTTTCTGTTTTTTGCGACGCCGATTATTTTTACGCTTGTGCTGCTCGGCGTGTTGTTCATGCTGTTTGACAACAACGTGATGAACGGAGTCCTTCGGGCTGCCAATCAAGTGCCGGTGCTCGAGAAATTCGTTCCCGATCCGAAGCCGAAAGAGAAGACGACATCCGCCACATCTTCGACCGGAGCGGCTTCCGCCCCGGATACCGGTCTCATCGATCAGTTGAAAGCTCAGCTCGCGAAAGCCCAGGCCGACCTGCAAAGCGCAACGGCGGAAGGCGAGCAGAAGGAGCAGTCGATCAAAAGCTTGAAGGCGCAAGTGGGCGAGCTCGAGGAGAAGCTGAAGACGAAGACGCAAACCGACGAGCAGTACAAGGCGCAGATCGCTCAGTTGGCTTCGATATATGCAGGAATGATGCCGAGCAAATCCGCTCCGATTCTCGAGGTGCTGACGCTCAAGGAAAGGGCGCTCGTGCTCGCGGAAATGAAGCCGGCCGACCGAGGCAAAGTGCTGGAGAAGATGACGCCGGCGGTAGCGGCGGAAACATCGATTCAGTTGAAAGACGTCGTGCCGGCCAAAGATATGCAGATTGCGGCGCTGCAGGAGCGGCTTGAGGTGAACAAGCAGGAGCAGCAAAAAGCCGCCGTTCCGGCGATGACGAAGGATAGTCTGGGTCAGACGTTCTCGCAGATGGTTCCGAAAAGCGCCGCTTCGATCCTGATCGAAATGAATGCCGCGAACTCGGGAAGAGTGGTCGACATTTTGAAATCGATGGACAATGCGGGCAGAGCGAAGGTACTGGCGGCGATCTCCGACGCCAATAAACAGGTGGCGGCCGCGCTCAGCTCCAAGCTTGCGGAATAAAAGTCTCCTTGATTGGAAAGGAGGTGAAAAATAATGAATGCACCATTAATGCTGGTAAGTAATATGCAGTCCGGAGGCGGCAGTCCGCTTGGCGTACTCGCAACCAAAGGCAATGGGGCGGACGGTACCGGGGTTCTTGCCGGCGACGCCGCGTTTGCGAGCGCGCTTGTGCAAGCGATACTCGGTAAGGACGGCGGGGCCGCAACCGGCCAGTCGAATCTGCTTTCCGCCGAATTGCTGGCGAAGGTGACCGCTGCCGCAACCGACAAGCCGCAAATCGGGGATTTGCTGGCAGCCTTGATGGACGGCACGGATACTTCGGCGTTAAATGCGCTAAGCGGTCTTCTCGCGTCCCCGCAGATGAGCGCACAACTGGCCGAGCTGTTTTTGCAGCTTGCCCCGGCCGAAACATCGGGAGACAAGCCGCAAACCGGAGATTTGCTGGCGAACTGGCTTGATCAGTTACAAGCTTCGGAGCCATCAGCCGAAGACCGGAAGACGATCGACGAAATGATGGCGCTAATGGAGCTCGCTGCGGCGGTCGTATCGCAGTGGCAGCCTGCTGCAGACCAACCGATATCTGCGCAAGGCGACGAGCAGCTGTCAGCGATGCCGGGCGCGGAGCGTCAGAACGCTACCGGCACTGCCGAATGGTTGCAAACGCTGCGTCAACTCGTCGACCTGCATCGGAAGCAGCCGGAGCAGCCGGAAATAAAGGCGCTGGTACAATCTCTTGAGCAACTGCTTGCTCCGCAAAATAAAGAGCAGTCAGCCGCGACTGCAGTGAATGCTTCGGCGCAAACCCAGACGATCGTTCAAACGGTATCGGGGCAGCCAAGCGTTACCCCAGTCCATACAGCGGCAGCGGTCCCGCTCCACTCGGCCTTAAAGCAAAAACTGGCCGAAAAGCTAACGGACGCGGGTGCGGCACCAAGAGCGGCGGCTTCCTTGGCTGCTCTGGCGAAAGGAATCGATCTGAAAGAGCGGCTCGAGGCGATGGCAGCCAAAGCAGGCGTACAGCCTTCTATTGCAGCGGTTCCGGCTGCTGACGACAAGGTCGGCGATACGGCGAACATCGCTTCGGCAGAGACGGATCATACGTCGAACGCTTCGCTGCAAACGAGCCATCTGACGAGACAGCAAGCGCCGGTGCAGTCGGCACAGCCGCAAGCCCATGTCGTACATGCGGACCGTTTTATCGAAGAAATGGCCAAGGCGATGAAGAGTTTGCGCACGAATGCGCAAAGCGGCTTGTCTGAAGTGAGAATAACGCTGATGCCGGAGCATCTTGGCCATGTGGATGTTAAAGTGTCGCTGCAAAACGGTCAGGTTATCGCCCAATTCGTAGCGGATTCCGCCCACGGTAAAGAAATGCTGGAAAGCCAGCTGTCCCAGCTCCGATCGATGCTGCAAACGCAAGGGCTGCAAGTCGATAGGCTGGTCGTATCGCAATCCGATCCGCAGCCGTTCCAGGGATCGTTCCAGGATGCGAAGCAGCAGCAATCGCAGTCGGATCGCAGAGGAAAGGAACACTCCGCGAATACCGAGGAAGATCCAGCCGATTTCCTTAAACAGCTGGAGAGCATAACGGGGGCCAGACCGGCAGTGACAGACGGCTTGTTCGACACGAAAGCCTGATCGATCGTTTGGATGGAGGATAACAAATGCCAACAGTTGGCGTTTCCAACGGGACGTTTTATTACAAGAACGCGGTCGAGAAGCAAAAGACCGGCTCGAGCAATCTCGGCAGAGACGAGTTTTTGAAAATATTGATTACCCAGCTCTCCAATCAGGACCCGACCAAGCCGCTGGAGGATAAAGAGTTTATTTCGCAGATGGCCACCTTTACCTCGGTAGAACAGCTTACGAATATGGCGGGCGAGATGAGGCTGCTACGGCAATCGATCGGTTTCAGCTCCGCCTTGATCGGTCAGACGATCGGCTGGACGCAGAAAGATTCGAACGACAAGGAGCAGGTTCTGTCCGGCGTTGTCGAATCGATCAAGATCAAGGATAACAAGCAGTATGCGATCGTCGGAGAGAACCAGGTGTCCATTGATCAAATAACGGAGATCAAAAAGTAGAAGGTGTTTTTCCATGACGGATCGAATCACAGTCGGACATATGTATCCGAACGTCCCTTCGCCGATTGCCGCGAAACGATTCGATGTCAGCGTACGGCGACAGGAAGCTAGCCAAGGCCCGTCTTTTCAGGACGTATTTAACGACAGCCTCGTACGAATCAGTCATCATGCAGGCGTTCGGCTGCAGCAGCGCGGAATCGAGCTGAAACCGGAACAGATGGACAAAATCGGGACGGCGATCGAGAAGGCGGCTGCCAAGGGAGCGAAGGAATCGTTAATTGTCATGGACAACATGGCGATGATCGTGAACGTCAAAAGTAAAACGATCGTCACTGCCTTGGACCGTACGTCGATGACGGATAATGTGTTTACGCAAATCGACAGTGCCGTAATTATTTAGACCGGGCGAAGCGCGGGCCGGCCCTATCAGGGAGCCCTGGGCTGCGGACCGCTTGAAGCAGCCCGCAAACGCAAGCCTTACATTTGGGAGGAACGCGAATGCTTAGATCGCTATATTCCGGCGTATCCGGGATGAGAGGCTTTCAAACGAAGCTGGACGTCATCGGCAACAATATAGCAAACGTTAATACGATCGGCTTTAAAGGCAGCCGCGCAATGTTCAAGGACATTTTGAGCCAGACCGTAGCGGGCGTAACGGCGCCGGCCGACGGCAACGGCGGCGTGAATGCGAAGCAGATCGGACTCGGCGTGACGCTTGCGGCCGTCGATACGATACATACGCCGGGCAGCGCGATGACGACAAACGTCGTCACGGATGTGCGGATTGACGGCGACGGATTTTTTGCGGTGCGTGCCGGCGAAGACGGCGGCATTTTCCTGACGCGCGACGGCAATTTCAAGCTGGATGCGGCCGGACAAATCGTTACGGCAGACGGGTATCGCGTCATGGGCTTGGACGATGTTTTGCCGGTGATCGAAACGGATGCCGTTACGGCGTTTTCGATCGATCAGAACGGTCAGTTCATTGGGGTGAACGTAGATGGAACGTCTGCGCCGATCGACGGCATGCAGATCGCGGTAGTCAAAGTAACGAACCCGTCCGGCCTGGAGAAGGTCGGCGGCAATATGTACCGCGTAACGCCGAACGCTATGGAAGGCGACATCGTATTTTCGACGCCTAACGATCCGGAAGTAGGCACGGGGGCGATCATCTCGGGGCAGCTTGAGATGTCCAACGTTGATCTGACCGGCGAGTTTACGGAAATGATCGTAGCGCAGCGCGGCTTCCAGGCCAACTCCAAGATCATTACAACGTCTGATGAAGTGCTGCAAGAAGTGCTCAGCTTAAAACGATAAAACTTAGAAGCGGGCGGCGGGGGAGTAAGTAATCTCCCCTTGCCAAACCAAATGGCCTAGCAGTACGGTTTCGGGAGGATGATAGCGTGATACCTGTGACAAGACTCAATGGCAGCAAGTTAACCATTAACGCATTGTTGATCGAAACGATTGAGGAAACTCCGGATACGCTCATAACGCTGACAACCGGAAAAAAATTCATCGTGACCGAGAAGGTATCAGACGTGGTTGGCTTGGTAAAGGCATACATGCAAACTGTCGGATCGATCAGGGTCGCCGTCAAGAATAACGTCCCGGAGGGCTCATAGTCATGTTTAAGAACAAAATGCTGCAATGGTTAATCATGATTCTTATCGCCATTACCTTGATCGCGCTCGCAAGCTTCGTATTATGGGAGTACTTGGACAAAAAACCTAAGTCGACAGACCCTCTGGATCAAGCCGCCAGCTCCGTCGAAAATGTGAAAGTGAAAAAGATGACGGCGAAGGAAGAGAAAGATAACAGCGTGGAAATGAAGGACGTTCTCACGAATTTGTCCAGCAAAAACTACGTGAAAGTCAGTTTTTCCTTTTTGCTCGATAACAGCAAGGCGAAAGAGGAGTTCGAACTGCTGAATGCGCGAGTGCGGGCCATCGTTTTGCAGACGCTCGCCGATATGACGGGGGAACAGGCCAGCGGCTCCAAGGGTCAGGACCTTATCAGTACGACACTTATTAATAAAATTAACCCGATTTTATCCAAAGGTAAATTGGTGCGTGTCGACATTACAGACATAAACATCACGAATAATTAAGCAAATGCCGCGGATAAGGGGGTGATGGAATTGGTAGACGTACTATCGCAGAACGAGATCGACGCCTTGCTTGCCGCGCTTTCATCCGGCGAGATGGATGCCGAAGAGCTGAAAAAGGAAGAAACGCAAAAGAAAGTTCATGTGTATAATTTCAAACGCGCGGTCCGGTTTTCGAAGGATCATATTCGCAGCCTGATGCGGATTCACGAAAACTTCGCTCGTTATCTGACGACGTACTTCTCAGCGCAGCTTCGGACTTTCGTGCAAATTAACGTCGTTCAGGTCGAGCAATTGCCGTATGACGAATTTATACGCTCCATTCCGAAAATGACGATTTTAAATATATTCGAGGCAGAACCGCTGGAAGGCCGGATGGTGCTGGAAGTGCATCCGAACGTCGCATTCGCCATGCTGGATCGGATGCTTGGCGGTTCCGGCAGCTCTCCTCCCAAAATCAATGCGCTGACGGAGATCGAAACGATCGTCATGGAACGCATTTTCAGCCGGGCGTTCGAAAGCTTGCAGGAAGCGTGGAAAACGGTCATCGACCTGACCCCGAGACTTGAGGCGCTGGAGACAAATCCGCAATTCATGCAGATCGTATCGCCGAACGAAACGATCGCTCTGATCTCGCTGACGACCAAAATTGGCGATACATCCGGGATGATTAACCTGTGTATCCCGCATGTCGTCATCGAGCCGATCATGTCGCGATTATCCGTGCATCACCAATTTTTGTCCCAGCGCAAAAGCCGTGCGCCGGAAGAGGTCGAAGCGCTTCAGGAACGGGTGTACAAGGCAAAGCTTCCGATTGTGGCGGAACTTGGCGAGTCGGTTATCAACGTCAAGGAATTTCTGAATTTGGCCGCCGGAGACGTCATTTCATTAAATAAGACCGTTGACAACGGGCTGCATATCAAAGTAGGGGATAAACTCAAATTTATTGGAAGTCCGGGAACCGTTAAAGACAAACTTGCCGTGCAAATTACGGAGATTGTCAGCGAAGGGGTAGAAGAAAATGACGAGTAAAGATTATTTATCGCAAGAAGAAATCGACGCCCTGCTTCGGCAAACGAGCGATGATTTCGGCAGCGGTTCGTCGTCCGCCGGCAGTCCGACCGTTGATGATTTCTTGAGCCCGATCGAGCAGGATGCGCTTGGGGAAATCGGGAATATCACTTTCGGCAGCGCGGCGACCGCCTTGTCTACGCTTCTTGGCAAGAAGGTCGACATTACGACGCCGAAAGTTTCGATCATCGCCCGCACGGAGCTGGAGTCGGAATTCCCGAAGCCGCATGTCGCCATCCATGTCAACTATGTTGACGGCTTCGACGGCATCAATCTGCTAGTGATCAAAACGAAAGACGCGCAAGTGATCGCCGATCTGATGATGGGCGGGAGCGGCAATGTGACGGATGATATGGAGCTGTCCGAAATCCATATAAGCGCCGTCCAGGAAGCGATGAACCAGATGATGGGCTCCTCGGCTACGTCGATGTCGACGATATTCAACCGGTTTGTCAACATCTCGCCTCCCGGTATCAATATTTTGAATTTGCAAAATGGCGAGGGCAAAGATCAACTGCCGCGCGAAGATGTTTTCGTTAAAATCTCGTTCCGTCTCATTATCGGCGATCTGATCGATTCGACCTTGATGCAGCTGTTGTCCGTTTCGTTTTCCAAAGAGATGGTCTCCATCTTGCTGGGAGGCAGCGGGATGGATCCGGAGCCGGTAGCCCCGCCGCCGGCTGCACAAACCGAGGCCCCACAGGCCGCAACGCCTGCACCGGCTCCATCCGCGCCGGATCCGACGGCTGGCTACGGGCAACAAACGCCAATGCCGCCACAGATGCAGCCGCCGATGCAGATGCCGCCGGTTCAGCCGTTCGAAGATCCTTATGCGCAGCAGCACATGATGTATCAGCAGCCTTATCCGCAGCCGCCGATGTACCAGCAGCCCATGTATCAACAGCCGATGTATCCGCCGCAGCCGCATGTTCCGGCGAACTACGGGGGTATGCCGGGGCGCAACGTTAACGTGCAAGCTGCCCAATTTTCCAATCTGGGCGGAGCTTCCTTGCAAGGGGATGAAACCAATTTAAATTTATTGCTGGATATCCCCCTTAAAGTTACCGTAGAATTAGGTAGAACCAAAAAGCTGATCAAGGACATTCTGGAATTTTCCCAAGGCTCCATCATTGAACTGGATAAGCTGGCCGGCGAGCCAGTCGATATTCTGGTGAACAACAAATTGATAGCCAAAGGGGAAGTCGTAGTCATTGACGAAAACTTCGGTGTCCGCGTAACCGATATAATCAGCCAGATGGATCGCATTCAAAAATTACAATAATACCTGGGAGGCCTGACAGTTCAATGGCTAACAAAATTTTGATCGTAGACGACGCAGCATTCATGCGAATGATGATTAAGGACATCTTGAGCAAGAACGGGTACGAGGTTGTTGGAGAAGCTCCGGACGGAGCGGTAGCTGTGGAGAAATACAAAGAGCTGAAGCCCGATCTCGTAACGATGGACATCACGATGCCGGAGATGGACGGGATTGCCGCCCTCAAGGAAATCAAGAAATTCGACGCAGGCGCCAAAGTCATCATGTGCTCCGCTATGGGGCAGCAGGCGATGGTTATCGATGCGATCCAGGCCGGCGCCAAAGACTTTATCGTGAAGCCGTTCCAAGCCGACCGTGTTATCGAAGCGATCAAGAAAACGTTAGGGTAATGGCCATGACTGCGGGAGGACGATTAAGCCCGCTTCGCAAACGGGTTGAGCAGGCCGCTCTGGCCGTATGTTCGTTAGCGGTTTCGTGGAGTATCGCATCGACCGCATATGCCGATGGAAAAACGGAGGAGGATTCGTTCCGGGCCGGCACTGGCGTATCTGCCGTCCCCGGGGATTCCGGAGCCGTCTTTATTGCAATGGTGAAAGTGATCTTTTTCCTTGTTCTTATTATCGGCATCTTCCTAGTTATAATGAAGGTTTTGGCCAAAAAAAAATGGCGCTGGCATCCGGCGGGAGCGGCTTTTCACACGCTTGGGGGATTATCGCTCGGGCAGAACAAATCCGTTCAGGTCGTGGAGATCGGCAGGTCCATTTACGTGCTCGGGGTCGGCGAGAACATCACCTTGATTCAAAAAATCGACGATCCCGAGGAAATGGCCTACATAACCGCGTTCCTTTCGCCGGAGGATACGATCGGCGGGTTAGGCTTGCAAAAGCTGCGCGATTGGCTTGGCCGAAACAAAAAAAGCGAGACGGAATCGGTGGAGGATGAAAATCAGGTGGCCGCTTCTTTTCAAAGCGTGTTCCAATCCAAAATGAATCAAATGGCAGGCCGCAAAAAGATGATGGAAGACATGCTGCAAAATGGCGATAACGACAACCGGAAGTTAGAGCCATGAAGCGTTATATCGCCGTTCTCGGCGCTTTGCTTGCGATATGGCTGATGAACCCGGGACAAGCGTTTGCCGCCGATCCGATACCCGGTATCGATATTAACGTCGGCAGCGGCGAAGGAATTGCCGGAACGACCAATACGGTCACGCTTATCCTGTTAATAACCGTGTTAAGTCTGGCGCCGGCGATCCTGGTGCTGATGACGAGTTTTACCCGGATCGTTATCGTGCTCGGCTTTGTGCGCACGGCTCTGGGTACGC
The DNA here is from genome assembly GCF_003626695.1 of Paenibacillus ginsengarvi. GTDB lineage: Bacteria > Bacillota > Bacilli > Paenibacillales > NBRC-103111 > Paenibacillus_AB > Paenibacillus_AB ginsengarvi. Next base: position 123,880 of record NZ_RBAH01000001.1, on the reverse strand, counting down.
AGCAGATGCCGCCGAATCAAGTATTGATCGGCCTGGCCTTGTTTTTATCATTATTCGTTATGTCGCCTACGATCTCGCAAATGAATCAGACGGCGATTCAGCCTTATCTAAAAGGGGAAATCACCCAAACCGATGCGCTAGCCAAGGCGGCGCTGCCGCTCAAGAAGTTTATGGCGGCGCAAACGCGCGAAAAAGATTTGATGCTGTTTCTGAACTACTCGAAAGCGGAAAAGCCGAAAGGGATCGAAGATACGCCGCTTACGGCGTTAATTCCGGCGTTCGCCATCAGCGAACTGAAGTCGGCCTTTCAGATGGGGTTCATGATCTTCATTCCGTTTCTGGTTATCGACATGGTTGTCGCCAGTACGCTCATGGCGATGGGGATGATGATGCTGCCGCCGGTTATGATTTCGCTGCCGTTTAAAATTTTGCTGTTCGTTCTTGTCGACGGCTGGTATTTGGTAGTCAAATCCCTTCTGCTGAGCTTTAATGCGCCGTTATGACGTACGTAGTTTGGCCAGCAAACGGAAAGGAGTGGCCTTCGCCCTGAGTTCCGAATTTGTCATACGTCTTGCCGGAGAAGCTGTTTATACCGTTCTGAAAGCCTCTGCACCCATGCTTCTGCTCGCGCTGGCGGTGGGTCTCATCATCAGCGTGTTCCAGGCGGCTACGCAAATCCAGGAACAAACTTTGGCCTTCGTTCCGAAAATTGTAGTCGTGCTGCTGTCCATCCTGATGTTCGGACCTTGGATTTTGCAGACGCTGGTCGACTATACGTTCAACCTGCTCGATAATTTGTACAAGTTTATCAGGTAGGGAGATCGCCGATGGAACAGTGGATTCCTTACTTGCCGAACTGGCTGCTTCTGTTTTGCCGCATTACTGCGTTTATGCTGGCCGCCCCGGTTTTTTCCACCCGCGGCTTGCCGCCGACGTGGAAAATCGGTGTAGCGGCGATGATCGCCTTTATTACGTTTCCGGCTGCCGGTTTAAACAATCCGACTGCCATCGACGGGCTGTTTATCGTCTCGATTATCCGCGAAGTGCTGGTTGGATTGCTGCTCGGCTTTACCGCCTACATGTTTTTTACGGCTGTCCAAATTGCCGGATCGTTTATCGATATCCAGATGGGACTCGGCATTGCGAACGTGATCGACCCGATGACGGGCGCACAAAGTCCGCTGATCGGCAATTTCAAATTTATTTTGGCGATGCTGCTGTTTTTGACCTTTAACGGTCATCATTACATGATTGAAGGCTTGATCAAAAGCTACGAGTGGATGCCGCTGTCGAACGGACTGTTCGCCGCCATCCAGAACGGTACTGTACACGAATTTTTGCTGCGTTCGTTCGCGAGTGTGTTTTCGTTAGCGCTGCAAATGTCAACGCCTTTGGTAGTAGCCTTGTTTTTGACCGACATCGGGCTCGGCATTTTGTCCAAAACGGCACCGCAGTTCAACATTTTCGTCGTCGGCGTACCGATTAAAATATTGATCGGCTTTCTGCTGCTCGTACTTGTACTTCCCGGTTTTGTATTTCTGTTTCAAGATTTGTTCAGCTCCTTGTTCCAATCGCTCGATCAACTGGTTAAGCTGATCGGACAAGCCTCGAAATAATTCCGCCAAACGAATAGGGGGTGTCAATAACGTGACGCGATTCGCGCTGCCGCTCGATCTACAGCTGTTCGCCGGGGAGAAAACCGAGAAGGCAACGCCGAAGAAACGCCAGGATGCGCGCAAGAAAGGGCAAGTCGCCAAATCGATGGAGCTCCCCTCGTCGTCCATTCTGTTCGGAATCGTGCTTCTGCTGTTCGGGTATGGCAGCATTATGCGGGACAAAATCGAGAATATGTTCTTATTCACCATTCACGACTACATGGGGATGGAGCTGACGCCAAGCACGGCTGCGACGATATTCGGTCGGCTTATTTTCGAAGGACTGCTGCTGCTGGCTCCCATATTCGGTCTGGCCTTAGTTATGGCGGTAGTGGCGTCCGCATCGCAGGTCGGTTTCTTGATTACGATGGAGCCGCTGAAAATGTCGTTTAGCAAGCTGGACCCGATCAAAGGAATTGCCAATTTGTTCAAGCTTCGGGCGCTGGTGGAGCTGCTCAAATCGGTGCTGAAAATGACCGTTATCGGTCTTGTCGTTTTTTTCACGATCTGGAATTCCCGCGACGTGCTGATCGAGATGGGCCGATGGCCGCTTATTCATACGTTCTCGTATACGGCCAAGCTGATTATGACGCTCGCGATCGAAATTGCCGTCATTTTGCTCATTCTCGCGCTGTTCGATTATATGTACCAGCGCTACGAGCACGAGAAAAATTTGAAAATGTCCAAAGACGAAGTGAAGCAGGAGTATAAAAACTCCGAAGGGGACCCGCTCATCAAAAGCAAAATCCGCGAAAAGCAGCGGAGAATGGCGCTGCAGCGGATGATGCAGGAAGTTCCCAAGGCCGACGTCGTTATTACGAACCCGACGCACTTCGCCGTAGCGATCCGCTACGATCCGAAAAAATCGGAAGCGCCTGTAGTCGTAGCCAAAGGCATGGATTACATCGCATTGAAAATTCGGCAGGTCGCGGAGGAACACGGTATCGTCAAGATGGAAAACAAGCCGCTAGCCCGCGCACTGTACGACCAGGTCGAGATCGGACAAACGATACCGGCCGATCTGTTCCAGGCGGTGGCCGAGGTGCTGGCCTACGTATATAAGCTGAAAGGCAAAACGACGATTACTTAACGGAAATGATCGGCATAGAATCACGAATAGGGAAAGGAGGGCGAATCCATGCGAACGAGAGATTTATTCATATTGTCCGGCATCATCGGCATCATTCTCATGATGGTCGTCCCCATCCCGCTTGCGCTGCTCGACTTCCTGCTTATCGTTAACATTTCGATCGCGCTGATCATTATTCTGATTGCGATGAATACGCAGCAGGCGCTCGATTTTTCCATTTTTCCGACGCTACTGCTGATTACGACGCTGTTTCGGCTGGCGCTGAACGTATCGACTACGCGAAATATTTTGAGTGAGGCTGAGGCGGGCAACGTAGTGGCGACGTTCGGCTCCTTCGTCGCCGGAGGCAATCTGGTAGTCGGCTTTGTCGTATTTCTCATTCTCGTTATCGTGCAGTTTATCGTTATTACGAAAGGTTCGGAGCGCGTAGCCGAAGTCGGAGCGAGATTTACGCTTGACGCGATGCCCGGCAAACAGATGGCGATCGACGCCGATCTGAACTCCGGACTGATCAACGAGCAAGAAGCGAAAGACAGACGGAAAAAAATCGAAAGGGAAGCCGATTTTTACGGGGCGATGGACGGTGCGAGCAAATTCGTCAAAGGCGACGCGATCGCGAGCATCGTTATTTTGTTCATCAACATGATCGGCGGTTTGATCATCGGGGCGACGTTTCACGGCATGTCGCTTTCGGAGTCGCTGCATACGTTCTCGATCCTGACGATCGGCGACGGACTCGTCAGCCAAATTCCGGCGCTGCTCATCTCGTCTGCGGCCGGTATCATCGTAACGCGCGCCGCTTCCGAAGGGAACCTCGCGAGCGACTTGACGGCGCAGCTGTTCAGTTATCCGAAGCTGCTCTATGTTGTGGCCGGAACCGTTATGTTTCTCGGCCTCTTCACACCCATTCACCTGATCACGACTGTGCCGATCGCCGGCCTTCTCGTGTTGGCGGCCTACCGGATGCAGCGAAACTTGTCGCGCAAGGCGGAAGAAACGGAACAGCTTGTGGAAGAACAGCAAATCGAAGAAGTCAGAAGCCCGGAGAGCGTGATCTCGCTTCTGCAGGTTGATCCGATCGAATTCGAGTTCGGGTACGGTCTCATTCCGCTGGCGGACACGAACCAGGGCGGCGACCTGCTGGACCGGATCATTCTCATCCGCAGACAGTGCGCGCTGGAGCTCGGTCTTGTCGTTCCGGTCATCCGCATTCGCGACAATATTCAGCTTCGCCCGAACGAGTATGTGATCAAAATTAAAGGAAATACGGTCGCGCGCAGCGATCTGCTGCTAAACCACTATTTGGCGATGAGTCCGGGGATCGAAGACGACTCGATCGTCGGCATCGAAACGACGGAGCCGGCCTTCGGCCTGCCCGCCCAGTGGATCGACGAGGCGATGAAGGAAAGGGCGGAGCTGTCCGGCTATACGGTAGTCGATCCGCCGTCCGTCGTGGCCACTCATCTGACCGAGGTCGTGAAGCGTCATGCGCACGAGCTGCTCGGACGCCAGGAAACGAAGATGCTGATCGAGAACATCAAGGAAAGCTATCCGGCGCTTGTGGACGAGCTGATCCCGAACGTGCTCAGCGTCGGCGACGTGCAAAAAGTGCTGGCCAAGCTGCTGAAAGAAAAAATTTCGATCCGCGATCTCGTGACGATATTCGAAACGCTGGCCGACTACGGCACGTATACGAAGGACCCTGACATTTTGACCGAATACGTGCGGCAAGCTTTGTCGCGGCAAATTACGAATCAGTACGCAAACGGACAATCGCTCAAAGTAGTTACGATCGGCCCGTCGCTGGAGAAGAAAATAGCGGAAAGCGTACAGCAGACGGAGCACGGCTCCTATCTCGCGATGGACCCGGCTTCGTCGCAGACGATTTTCCAGAAAGTATCCGAGCAGCTTACGAAGCTGATTCAGCAAGGGCAGCCGCCGGTCATCCTGGCTTCTCCTACAATCCGCATGTATTTGCGCCAACTGCTGGAGCGCACGATGCAGGACATTACGGTATTGTCGTACAGCGAGCTTGAGCCTCAAGCCGAAATTCAAAGCGTAGGGGTGGTGAACCTGTGAGAGTGAAGCGTTATGTAGTGGACTCGATGCCGGATGCGCTGCAAAAAATTCGTGCCGATCTAGGCAAAGACGCGGTCATCCTGAATACAAAAGAAATTCGTTCAGGCGGTTTTCTCGGCCTGTTCGGCAAAAAGAAGATCGAGGTCATCGCCGCCACCGATTCCGGAGGGCAGAAGCAGCCCGCACCGAGTCCTACGGTACCGCTTAGGCAGGCCGCCGCCGTTCCGGCGACCCCGTCGTTCGTTTCGCAAATGCAGGAGGCGCTGATTCACGGCGGGATGAAGGAGGCTGCTCCGGCATCGGCTTCGGTCGCCATGCTGGATACGCCGATATTGCCGCCTGTCGTTCCTCCTGTCTCTCAAGCCGTGCAGCAGGCCGGCAGACATCAAGCGAGAGAAGACATCCTGCTGGATGAAATCAAACAAATGAAAGAAATGTTCGCCAAACTGGCGACTGGGGTTCAGCTGGCCGCCAAGTACCCGGAGCCGGTGGCGAAATTCGAGAAGCAGTTGCTGGATCAGGGCATTTCCGCCGACATCGTCGAACGGCTGCTCCTTCAGGCGACCGAACAATTTGAAAGCGAGACGTCGCCGAAAACGGAGCCATTCGCGTATGAAGCGGTCAAACAGCAGCTCAAGGCGATTTTACATAATCCGAACCGTAAAGGCATAGCCGAGGATACGCGCATCGCACACTTCGTAGGTCCGACCGGCGTCGGCAAAACGACGACGATTGCCAAGCTGGCGGCGGAGCAGGTGCTGAAGTATAACCGCAAGGTCGGCTTCATCACGTCCGACACGTACCGGATCGCGGCGGTCGAGCAGCTCAAAACGTACGCCACCATTTTGAACATACCGCTCGAGGTGGTGTTTTCGCCGCAGGAGCTTGCCCGGGCGTACGAACAGCTGAAGCATTGCGACGTTATCTTCATGGACACCGCCGGCCGCAATTTCCGCAATCAGATGTACGTATCCGAGCTGAACTCGCTGCTGCAAACGAAGGGCAGAAGCGAAACGTATCTCGTGCTCTCGCTGACTTCCAAATATAGCGACATGAAGGCGATCACCGAAAATTTCGCCAAATTCCAGCTGGATCAAGTCATTTTTACGAAGTTCGACGAAACCGATTCGTACGGCTCCATCATTAATCTGCTGTATGATTTTCCGCTGCAGCTGTCGTACTTGACTAACGGTCAGAACGTTCCGGAGGACATTTCGCTTACAGAAGAAGATCGGCTCGCCGAGCTTCTCCTGGAGGAACGCAGCTGATGAACGATCAAGCGCAAAGCCTTCGCAATCTGGTCAAATCGCAAACCGATTCTCGCGAGCGGAACACGAGGATCATTACGGTTACGAGCGGCAAGGGCGGTGTAGGGAAGTCGAATTTTACGCTTAACTTCGCGCTGTCGCTGCAAAAGCGGGGCTACAAGGTTCTCGTATTCGATGCCGATATCGGACTCGCCAATATCGATCTGCTTATGGGCGTTTCTCCCAAGTACAGCTTGTACCATCTGCTCAAACGGGAAAAAAGCATCTGGGATATCATCTATAAAGGTTATCACGATCTGGAGTTCATTGCCGGAGGTTCGGGCTTTAACGATTTGATCCGGCTCACTGAAGAGGAGATCGACTATTTCGCCGAGCAGGTGAACGAACTTAGCGGTTATGTCGACTTTATTATTTTCGATACGGGCGCCGGATTGTCGAAGGAGACGCTGAAGTTTATCGTTGCGGCATCGGAAACGATTGTGGTTACCACGCCGGAGCCGACGGCGATTACCGACGCGTACGCCATTATCAAAATGGTTACTTCGATGGGGCATGTGGTGCGCTTCAGGCTAGTGGTCAACCGGGTAACGGAATCGGGCGAAGGCAAGTATACGGCGGACAAAATCAGTTTGGTAGCCAAGCAGTTTTTGAATCTGGACATTCCGACCTTAGGCTTCGTTGAGGATGACGCCAGTGTAAGCAAGGCGGTCAAGAAGCAAATTCCGTTTACGGTCGCTTTCCCTGCCTCTCCGGCTTCCCGAAGCATCGATCGTCTGGCCGGACAATTTATTACCGGGGAAGCCGCTGCCGAAGCTCCAAACGGAGCAGTGAAACAATTTTTGAGCAAAATGATGCGACTGCTGAAGTGAGACGCCGGATACAACCAATGACATCAGGATGAGGTGATTTTTATGACGAAGCATAAAGTTTTGGTCGTTGACGATTCGGTCTTCATGCGTAAAATCATATCCGACCTGATTAAGGAAGACGAGCGGTTCGAAGTGATCGATACGGCTAAAAACGGTCTGGAAGCCGTCGACAAAACGAAACGTTTGAAGCCCGACGTCGTCACTCTCGATATCGAAATGCCGGAGATGAACGGACTCGATGCTTTGCGGCTCATTATGGCGGATACTCCCGTGCCGGTAGTCATGCTCAGCAGCTTGACGGAAGAAGGGGCGAAGGAAACGATCGCCGCGCTGGAGATGGGAGCCGTTGATTTTGTGCGCAAGCCGTCCGGTTCCATCTCGCTTGACTTGTTTAAAGTAAAAGCTTTGCTGCTGGACAAGCTGTCGATCGCCGTGCAAACCCGGGTATCGAAAATCTCGGCGCCTCCGGTCGTGCCGCGGCCGATCATTCAGCCGCCCAAGCCCCTGTTCGTAGACAACAAGCCGAAGGAATTGTCGGAAAAGACGTACGGCGGCCGCATCGAACGTTTGGTTGCCATCGGGACGTCGACAGGAGGGCCGCGCGCGCTGCAGCAGGTTGTCTCGGCGCTGCCCGAGCATTTTCCGGCGCCTGTTCTGATCGTGCAGCATATGCCTCCGAATTTCACCAAATCGCTTGCCATGCGTTTAGATTCTACATCGCAAATCAAAGTCACGGAAGCCTGCGACGGAGACCGGCTGCAAAACGGCGTTGCCTACATCGCGCCGGGCGGCTGGCATATGATCCTTAAGAAAGACGACATGGGATACAAGATCCGGCTGACGAAGGATGAGCCCCGCAGTGGGCACCGGCCATCGGTCGACATGCTGTTCGATTCGCTGCTGCCATACCGGGAGCTGAAGCGCCACGTCGTGCTGATGACGGGAATGGGCAGCGACGGCGCCAAAGGGATGCAGGCGCTGCGTCAGGCCGGCGCACTGTCGACGATCGCGGAATCGAACGAAACCTGCGTCGTCTACGGCATGCCCCGCGCCGCGGTAGAGCTGGGCTGCGTGACCCATCAGCTGCCGCTGTACCAGATCGCCGCCAAATTGACCGAACTCGTTACGCAGGACTACCACTCAAAAACGTAAATCCGATGGAAGACGGGGTGTTGTCGTATGGAAATGAATCAATACTTGAGCATGTTTATCGACGAGTCCAAGGAGCATTTGCAGGCTTTGAACGATAACATGTTGAGGCTGGAAGCAAGCCCGGAAGATATCAGTATCGTGCAGTCGATTTTCCGTTCGGCCCATACGCTCAAAGGCATGTCCGCGACAATGGGGTTCGAGGATCTGGCTTCGCTGACCCACGAGATGGAAAATGTGCTCGACCTGGTTCGCAACCATAAGCTGTCGATGAACCCGTTCATCTTCGACGCGATTTTCAAAAGCTTGGATTCGCTCGATGCGATGGTCGAGGACATCGTAAACGGCGGGACGGGGAAGGCGGACGTATCGGCGATTGTGGCCGTACTGAAGTCGATCGTATCCGGCGATTACGAGAAAGCTGCGGCCGCGACAGCCACGGCCCCGGCGGCTGCTCCGACGGCTTCTGCAGGAGCGGAGCTGGACGAGTTTCAATATTCGATTTTGCTGCAGTCGGTTGAGGCCGGGCTTCAGGTTTACCGATTGGAAGTTACGCTGCAAAAAACGTGCGTGCTGAAAGCGGCTCGCGCTTACATGGTGTTCAGCTACCTGGAGCAGAACGGCGAAATCGTCAAGTCGATGCCTTCGGTTGAAGATATTGAGAAGGAAAAGTTCGAAACCTCGTTCTCCGTTTATTTCGTTTCGGAACAAAGCGGGGAAGAGTTGGAGCGGCAGGTCGGCAATATTAGCGAGATGGAATCGGTGCAGGCGGAGAAGCTCGATCCGGAAGGCTTGAAGCGCAAAATGCAGCCTGCGCCGGCAGCTACTGCTGCGGCCGCTAGTGAAGTGGCTTCAGCGGCGAACGAAGTGTCTCCCGCAGCGGCGGCGAAGCCCGTGGCGGCAGCGGCTCCGAAGGCTGCCGGAGGCGGGGCGCCCGTTCAATCCCGCACGATTCGCGTCGATATCGAACGCCTCGACGTGCTGATGAATTTGTTCAGCGAGCTGCTGATTGACCGGGTGCGTCTCGAGCAGCTCGCGAGCGAGGTGCGCCGCAGCGATCTGACCGAAACGGTAGAGCATATGGCGCGGGTCAGCAGCGATCTGCAAAATATCGTGCTGAAGCTGCGCATGGTGCCGGTCGACAACGTGTTCAACCGGTTTCCGCGCATGGTTCGCGACCTGGCCAAGTCGCTCGACAAAAAGGTGGATCTGATCATAACCGGCGCCGAAACCGAGCTTGACCGGACCGTCATTGATGAAATCGGCGACCCGCTCGTTCACCTGCTGCGCAATTCCGTCGACCATGGCGTGGAAACCGTGCCGGAGCGATTGGCCGCGGGCAAACCGGAAACGGGTACCGTCCATTTGCGGGCGTTCCACAGCGGCAATCATGTCTTCATCGAAATCGAGGACGACGGCAAAGGCATCAACCGCAATAAAGTGCTCGATATCGCCTTGAAGAGAGGCGTGGTCAGCCCGGAGCAGGCGAAGACGCTGACCGACGAAGAAGTGTATATGCTGCTGTTTGCCGCAGGCTTCAGCACGGCCGATAAAATATCCGATATTTCCGGACGGGGCGTCGGACTCGACGTCGTCCGAACGAAGATCGAATCGCTCGGCGGACGCGTGCATGTCACTTCGAATTACGGCAAAGGAACGAACTTTTCCGTTCAGCTCCCGCTTACGCTATCGATCATATCCGCGATGCTGGTCCGGCTCGGGGACGAGAAGTATGCGATTCCGTTATCCTCGATCGTGGAAACCGCCGTCGTTCGCAAGGAGCAGGTTCGCAGCGTGCACGGCAATAAAATGATGGAATACCGCAGCGGCATCATTCCGCTTATATCGCTAAGCACGTTGTTCGATGTGCCTGGTTACTCCGAAGCGGATGAGGAGGAAACAGAAATTGTCGTCGTCCGCAAAGGCGAAAAGCTGGCCGCCTTGATGGTAGACGAGTTTATCGGACAACAGGAAATTGTGCTTAAATCGCTTGGCAAATATTTGACGAATTTGTTTGCCGTCTCCGGTGCGACGATTTTGGGAGACGGGCAAGTTGCGCTTATCGTCGATTCGAACGCTTTGATTAAATAATGGGGGGATTTAAGATGGCAGAAGAGCTGAAAGTGATCGTGTTTTCGCTTGCCCACGAGCAGTACGGCGTCGAGGTGGATAAAGTTCGGACGATTGAGCGGATGCAGCCGCTCACCCGCGTTCCGAAAACGCCCGCCTTCGTCAAGGGCGTCATCAATTTGCGCGGCGTCGTCGTGCCGGTTATCGATCTGAGAGGCCGCTTCAATTTGGAGGAGGCCGAGTATACCGACAATTCCCGGATTATTATCGTTGCCGTAGGCGAGATGGAAGTCGGGATGATCGTAGATTCGGCGAACGACGTAGTCGATGTGAACAGCGACGAAATCGAGCAGCCTCCGGAAATCGTAGGCGGCATTCGGGCCAAATATTTGCGGGGACTCGCCAAGCTTGGAGAAGGCAAAATCCTCGTGCTGCTGAATCTGGAGGAAGTTCTGAACAAGAGCGAAATTGTGCAGCTTGAACAGTTCGGTGAATAACGATGAGTGACCTACATAACCTGGAAGACTTTCAACTGGACGTATTGAAGGAAGTGGGCAATATCGGGGCGGGCAATGCGGCGACCGCCTTGTCAAAGCTGATGTCGCGGCCGGTCGACATGCAAGTGCCGCTCGTAAACCTGCTTCCGTTCGAAGATATTATCGAGATGCTGGGCGGTTCGGAACAGACCGTCCTCACCATTTATTTGCGCGTCACGGGCGATTCGCCCGGAAATATGTTCTTTCTGCTGACTCAGAATTCCGCCAAAAAGCTGCTCAAAAACTTGGCCGGCATGGAAAGCGACAATGCGGAGCAATTTTCCGAAATGGAGCTGTCCGCTTTAAACGAGATCGGCAATATTTTGGCTGGCTCCTACTTATCCTCGCTCGCCGATTTTACGAAACTGAGCATGTCGCCTACCGTCCCGTCTCTGACGATCGATATGCTTGGCGCCGTCGTCAGCTACGGACTTATGCAATACGGGGAAATGGGCGATAAAGCGCTGTTTATCGACACGAAGTTTTTGGAAGGTCAAGATGCCGTAGAGGCTCATGTGTTCTTCGTTCCCGATCCGGATTCTTTCGGCAAAATTTTCCGTGCCTTGGGAGTGCCTGTCGAATGACCCCAGACTCTTACATCAAGGTCGGCATGGCCGATTTGCAAGTAGCCTCAGGGGCCGGGATTTTGAAAACGACAGGGCTTGGCTCATGCGTAGGGGTTACGCTCTACGATCCTAAAACGAAGGTTGCCGGGATGGCCCATGTCATGCTTCCGTCCTCCGAGATTGCCAAGGAAGGGGCGATTAACACGGCCAAATATGCCGATACGGCCATTCCGGAGATGATAACCCGGATGAACCGGATGGGCGCGGTCAATTCGCGGATGATTGCCAAGCTGGCGGGAGGCGCGCAAATGTTCGCCTTCGGCACGACGAGCGATACGATGCGAATCGGCCCCCGTAACGTGGAATCGTGCAAAATGCAGCTCAAACTGCTATCCATTCCGATTGTTGCGGAAGACACAGGAGGAAGCTTCGGCCGAACGATCGAGCTGAACTCGGAGAACGGCATCCTTCTTCTGCGAACCGTACAACAAGGAGTTAAGGAACTGTAGCCATGATTGGAACTGTGCGCTGGAATCTTATTGTCGGGTTGGGCGGTTTTTTGCTTACCTTTTTCATGTCGATGTCCGAAAACTTTATATGGCGGGCACTGCTTCACGGCATGTACAGCTTTTTGATTTTGTTTGCCGTTGTTTATGCGCTTCGCTGGGTGCTCGGTACGCTGGCGGGGTTGAAAAACGTTGCCGCACCGAACGAGTCGGCGGACGCTTCGGCCGGACAAGCGGTCAACGAAACGACGCCTGACGATCAGGAGATGTTGAATCAGATGCTGAAGGATCAGCTGAGCGCGGGCTCGGACGATTCGTTCATTCCGCTCCAGCCGAAAAAACTCGTTTCCGTGTCCGATACAGCCCCTGAAAAACTTGCGGGCGCGCTGCGACAAATGAAAGAAGAGTAAGGAGTGCTGGCCCCATGATTCAATTGAAGCAATCCCCTTTGTCCAACATCGAGATATGGAATCAATGGAAAAGTGACGGTTTGCTTTCGGCCAAACAATCGCTCGTGGAACAATATTTGCCTTTGGTCGATTATGTAGTCGGCCGCCTCCTCGTCGGTTTGCCGAAAAATGTTTCACGGGACGATATTTCCAGTTATGGTATAATGGGATTAATCGACGCGATCGAGAAGTTCGATCACGAGCGCGGCTTACAGTTCGAAACCTACGCTTCCTGGCGCATTCGCGGAGCGGTCATCGACGGTCTGAGGCAGGGGGACTGGGTGCCTCGTTCCGTCCGCGAAAAGGCGAAAAAAATCGAGGAGGCGTACCAGACGCTGGAGCAGCAATATTTGCGTTCGGTAACGGATGCGGAGATGAGCGCATACTTAAACGTGAGCGAAAAGGAATTTGCCCATATGCTCCAGGAAATTTCGAATACGGCCGTTTATTCGTTCGACGACCCGATCAAGGAAGAGGAATCCGAGACCCGGCTATCGCTTATGGTGGATGAGAAGGCGAAAAATCCGGAAAGCCGGGTGAGCGAGTTTTTCTTGAAGGAGTCGCTGGCGAAGGCGATCGACAAGCTGACGGAGAAAGAACGTACCGTAGTATCGTTGTTTTATTACGAGGAATTATCGCTGAGCGAAATTGCGGAAGTGATGGCACTTTCTCCTTCGCGCATATCGCAGCTGCATTCGAAGGCGATCCTGCGGCTTCGCGGATCGCTGGGAAGATGGAAAGCGCAGCTCATGCAGCCATAACGTAATCTTTGAAGGGGGAGATTGAATTGTCCACCATATTGCCTTTGGAGCACTATTTGAATGTGAGCCTGGCCGAGGACAAATTTTCAGCCTCCATCCAAATCGCTACACTTTCGGATTCCTTCCAATTTACGGCCCACGACATCGTCTCGTTTCTAGATAAAAACAATATACGTTACGGCGTTCAACTAGACGTTATTAATCGAATCACCCGAGAGCCGATGTCATTCATGCAGACGAAAACCGTTGTCGCTGTCGGCGAAGTTCCCAGCGAAGGAATTGATGGTGAAATTCGGAATTTGTACGACTTGGATGAGCAAGCGAAAAGGCCGGCTGAGCTCGAGGATGGGACAGTCAACTACAAGGAGCTGGTTCGGCTGGCCAATGTCCGCAAAGGACAATTGATAGCTGAACGCACTTTTGCCAAGGACGGAGCGCCGGGAAGAACGGTGGGTGGCGATATCGTGCCGGGCCGAAAAGGGAAAGAGGCACGGTTCAAAATTGGCAAAAACGTCGTTGCCGACGGCGAGCAAAAGGCGCTTTATGCGGCAATCGACGGCATGGTCGTGATCACGGACAACGGTAAAATCAATGTATTTCCGATCTACGAAGTGAACGGCGACGTCGACTACCGGACAGGCAACATCGACTTTTTGGGCACAGTCGTCATTCGCGGAAATGTGCTTTCCGGCTTTACGGTCAGGGCGGCGGGAGATATCCGCATCACCGGAGGCGTGGAAGGCGCCGAAGTGGACGCGCTGGGCTCCATTGAAGTAGGCGCCGGCATTCTCGGTCATAACAAAGCGGTCATCCGGGCGGGAGTTACTCTGAAAAGCTCGTTCATTCAGGACGCTACGATCGAAGCCGGACAAGACGTCATCGTATCTCAGAGCATCCTTCACTCCCAGGTGCGGGCCGGGCAAGCGATCCTGTGCAACGGACCGAAGGGACTCATCGTAGGCGGAACGATTCAGGCGGGCGAGAGAGTGACCGCCAGAACGATAGGCAATACGATGTCCACGCCCACCTCGATCGAGGTCGGTGTCGTCCCGGAGCTGCGCAATGAGCTGACTTCGCTGCGCCAACAGTTAAGACAGCTGCAAGAAGGACTCGACAAAACCGACAAGGCGCTCGTTCTGCTCGATCAGCTCGCCGCAGCAGGATCGCTGTCGGCGGAGAAGCTGGCCATGCGCATCAAGCTGTCCCACACGAAGAAGCAGGCGATGGAAGAGCAGATTTCGCTCAAGGAGCGCATCCTGGACATCGAGAAGACGCTTGAGGATACGGACCGGGCGAAGGTGCAAGTCATATCCGTCGTGTACGGCGGGACGAAGATCGTCATCGGAAGATACACCCGATTTGTGAAGGACGCAATCTCCCGCGTGTGCTTCGTGTATTCCGATGGAGATATTGCGATGCAGCCGAACGTATAAGCCGTGTTTGGCCTTATCATTACCGTTACAAAATAAGCTGCACGCCCAGGGCATATAAATCCGTATGGGAGGGATAGGCATGAGTTTCAGATCGGTTGAAATGCAGATTGCGATACCCCGCACCAGCGAGATCGGAAGCGCGCAAACCCATTTGATGCACAAGCCGGCTTATGACCAAACGGCACTGGCTGACAAAATATCGCAGCAGAAAGAACGGGAGCTGCTCCAAAGCACGAAGGTTGAAGAGCCCTCGGCGGCGTTTGTCCGCGAGCATCTTAACGATAAAGGCGGCAAGCGGAAGGAACGTCAGAAAAACAAGTCCGAAAAGCCGCAGCAAGCGGCGGAGGCCGAGCGTGCCGCTCACCCTTACAAAGGGCAGCATATCGATTTTTCGCTGTGAGAATAAACAATAGCTCGCTTATACAGCTTTCGCACATGCTCGCAGATGCGGAAGCTGCTTTATTTAGAATCGAAGAAAGCACAAAGGATGAGAACCCGTGGCAGATGCTTGGTTGTATATCGTCCTGCTTGGAGGAGTCATTGTCGTTTACGCCAAGTTCGTTCCGAAGCGCGAAACCGATACCAAGCAGACGCATGTGATCAAAGAAATCGAACAAACGATGGAACAGTTTTCCGCCGATCTGGAGGAAGAAAACCGCCAGTTGCTTCAGCTCGTTTCCGATATGAAACACGACCATCAGGCGCACACCGCCAAGCTGGAAGGCCGGCTCGAAGCCGTAGAACTGCAAAATCGCGCGATCGGAGAGCAGATCGCCGTTTTACAGCGTTCTGAGCAAATCCGTAAGGAAGAACAGGAGGCCTTCCTTCGGACGCAGTCCGCTCCGACGGTTAAGGCAGATCATAGCGGAAGCGCCCTGCAATCGCCGGCAGGCGCCCCAATACAGGACGAGCCTGCGAATCAGCCAGACACGTCTGCCGGTCAAGGTCCGATGAGTATTCGGCAGCGATACAGCGGCGTGTTCGAATTGTACGACCAGGGCAAGTCGACCGAGTACATTGCGAAAAAGCTGGAAATGAACAAGGGTGAAGTGACGCTAATTATTCAACTGGCAGAGCGGGAGGCTCAGGCTCGTGTTTAAAAACAGACTGTTTTTGTATGGCCTGGGGCTTGGCCTTATCGTGGGCGCTGTCCTGCTCCAGCTGATGCTGAAGGTGGATCAGTTCGAAAACGGATCGCCGGACCCGGCAAGCGCAGCTACGGCGGAGCAGCTTCAAGCTTGGGCGGACAAGCTGAACTATAAGCTTTATCCGAAGGAGCAGACGATTTATACGGAGAAAGATTTGGAGACGATCCGAGCGAAGATCGCAGAGGAAGAGCGGACGAAGCTGGCCGCTCAGGCGCCCGGCTCGTTACCGCAAGCTCCGGCCAAAACGGTTCATTCAATCTATATATCCGAGCGGATGGAAGCCTACAATGTCGCGGATATGCTCGTCAAAGCGGGAATGTTTACCGACGCCTCGCAGTTTATATCCGCCTTAGCGCAAAAAAAGATGACGACCCGCATACGAGCCGGTTCGTATACGTTCGAAGGACCGGTTACGATTGACGACATCATTGCCAAAATCACCATCGCCTCGCCGTAAATTTCACATCATTTCTTCATTAAAGTAGAAAGGGCGTGGAGCCAAGTGGCGAAGTTTTCGGTTTTATTTTATTTTGTCGGCGGAGGAACGCATCTGATGGAAGTACAGGCGGATACGTTCACGCAAGTGTCGATGAGCATTACGCAAAATCGCGACGGCTGGTTCGGCAAGCAGGGAGATTTGATCCATTTGGCTAACGTGGCGCGGGTACAAATCAGCGAGTCGGAGGAACGCGGACCCAGAATCGGCAAATAATCGTGTCGAAACGGGGACAAAAAACACCCGATGATGCGAACCTTGTTGCAAACCGTGTTTCATTTGTGGTATAGTAATTCTCGGTGTCAAACCACACACGCCTTTTAATTCCGCTGAAGGTGCTCCGACAGCTCCGCTTAACCGCAGGAGACCGACTCGTTCGGAAGGAGTCTCAACGGAAGATGCGAAAGGCGGCGGAAACCCAAAACCAATTACAAGGAGGTGCGTGAAGATGGCAGTAATCTCCATGAAGCAGCTTCTCGAAGCTGGGGTACACTTCGGTCATCAGACTCGTCGCTGGAACCCGAAAATGGATCGTTACATCTTCACCGAAAGAAACGGCATTTACATTATTGACCTGCAAAAAACGGTCAAAAAAGTGGAAGAAGCGTACAACTTCGTAAAATCGGTCGCTGACGACAACGGCACGATCCTGTTCGTAGGAACGAAGAAACAAGCGCAAGACTCCGTAAAAGAAGAAGCAGAGCGCTGCGGCATGTATTACATCAACCAACGCTGGCTCGGCGGCACGCTGACGAACTTCGATACGATCAAGAAGCGGGTTAACCGCCTGCACGATCTTGAGCGTATGGAAAACGACGGCACGTTCGAACTGCTTCCGAAAAAAGAAGTCATTTTGCTTCGCAAAGAAATGGAACGCCTCGAGAAATTCCTCGGCGGCATCAAACATATGAAAGCTTTGCCTAGCGCCCTGTTCGTCATCGACCCGCGCAAAGAGCGCATCGCAGTTGCAGAAGCGCGCAAATTGGGCATTCCGATCGTCGGTATCGTTGACACGAACTGCGACCCGGACGAAATCGACTACGTTATCCCGGGCAACGACGACGCGATCCGCGCCGTTAAACTGCTCACAGGCAAAATTGCCGACGCAGTCGTAGAAGCTCACCAAGGCGAGCAAACAACAGCTTAATTCAAATCGATGGACAAAAAAAGGGTGGTGAAGGTTATTTAACCTCTCGTCGCCCTTTTTTGAAGAGAATAAATATAATAGGCTAGGCTCGTTGGTACGGAAAACGGACAACGGGAAAAACAAAGGAGGTCTAGGCGAATGGCAGTAACGGCACAAGCAGTAAAAGAATTGCGCGAAAAAACAGGAGCAGGCATGCTCGATTGCAAAAAAGCTTTGGAAGAGGCTAACGGAGATTTGACGAAAGCTTCTGAAATCCTTCGTGAAAAAGGACTTGCGGCTGCAGCGAAAAAAGGCGACCGCGTTGCAACGGAAGGCGCAGTCGAGTCGTACATTCACGCAGGCGGCCGCATCGGCGTTCTCGTCGAAGTCAACTGCGAAACCGACTTCGTAGGCAAAACCGATTCGTTCCGCGAATTCGTTCGCGACATCGCTATGCAAATCGCGGCAACGAGCCCGCTGTACGTCGGTCGCGAAGAAGTGCCGCAAGAAGCACTTGACAAAGAACGCGAAATCTTGAGAAACCAGGCGCTTAACGAAGGCAAGCCGGCTCACATCGTTGACAAAATGGTGGAAGGCCGTTTGAGCAAGTATTACGAAGAAAACTGCTTGCTCGAGCAAGCGTTCATCAAAGACCAGGACAAAACGATCAACACGCTGCTGAACGAAAAAGTAGCTACGATCGGCGAGAAAATTTCGATTCGCCGTTTTGTACGTTTCGAGCTTGGCGAAGGCCTCGAGAAAAAGCAAGACAATTTCGTTGAAGAAGTTATGGCTCAAGTGAAACAATAAGGTCGTTCGCAGACAACCAATACCGCCGCTTTTTCTGGTATTGGTTGTCGCATCATAGTCTGGAATAAGGAACACGCGGTGTTCCTTATTTTGTAACGGAAAGCTGCATAGGAGGAGACCCTATTGGAACGACCGAAGTATAAACGAGTGGTGCTCAAGCTTAGCGGGGAAGCGCTCGCCGGCCAGCAAGGCTATGGGATCGACTCGAAGATGATCGCGGAAATCGCGGCGCAAGTAAAAGACATCCACGATCTGAACGTGGAAACGGCCATCGTTGTCGGCGGAGGCAACATCTGGCGCGGTATTGCCGGAAGCGCTAAAGGCATCGACCGTGCGACCGCCGATTATATGGGGATGCTTGCGACAGTCATGAACTCGCTCGCTTTGCAAGATGCTTTGGAACAGATCGAGGTTCCTACGCGGGTGCAGACGTCGATTACGATGCAGCAGGTCGCGGAGCCGTACATTCGCCGCAGAGCGATTCGCCATCTGGAGAAAGGGCGCGTCGTCATTTTCGCAGCCGGTACCGGTAATCCTTATTTCTCCACCGATACGACGGCGGCGCTGCGTGCAGCCGAAATCGAAGCGGAAGTCATTCTTATGGCGAAAAACAAGGTCGACGGCGTATACAGCGCCGATCCGTTCAAGGACCCGACCGCAGAGAAGTTCGAAACGCTAACTTATATGGAAATGCTCAATAAAAACCTCGGCGTTATGGATTCCACCGCATCGTCGTTGTGCATGGATAACAACATCCCGCTTCTCGTCTTTTCGATTACGGAGCGCGGTAACATTAGAAGAGCCATTTTGGGCGACAAAATCGGAACGATCGTGAAAGGAAGTGTGGAGTAATGCCACAATCGATCAAGAAGTCTGCCGAAGACCGGATGGAAAAAGCGATCGCTTCGCTGAAAAAGGAGCTTGCCAGCCTGCGCGCCGGCCGGGCTACTCCTGCGCTGCTCGATCGCGTTCAAGTTGAATATTACGGTTCGATGACCCCGGTGAACCAGCTGGCGAACATCAATACGCCGGACTCCCGCACGATTATGATTCAGCCGTGGGACAAGTCCTCTCTAAGCGCGATTGAAAAAGCGATTCTCAAGTCGGAGCTGGGACTGACGCCTTCGAACGACGGAAGCTCGATACGCCTCAGCATTCCACCGCTGACGGAAGAGCGCCGTGCCGAGCTTGTCAAAATGACGAAAAAATACGGCGAAGAGTCGAAGGTAGCGATCCGCAACATTCGCCGCGACGCGAACGAGGACATCAAAAAGCTGGAGAAGTCGACGATCTCGGAGGACGAATCCCGCCGTCATCAGGACGATATTCAGAAGGCGACCGATAAATTTATCGCGGAAATCGATAAAGTGCTCGTAGGCAAAGAAAAAGAAATTATGGAAGTGTGACAGCTACAAATCGGCCCCCCGTTCCTAAAGGGGGATTTTTGTGTTCGCTTCGAACAAGGGTGGGGAATCAATCATGTTCCATCTTTTCAAACGGACTCGATCCGACCTTGAGAGGGAAGAAGCTTTCGAGCTGATGCCGGATAATGTGCCGAAGCATGTCGCCATCATTATGGACGGCAACGGACGATGGGCAAAAGGGCGCGGCCTGCCGCGTATTGCCGGCCATCACGCCGGAATGAAAGCCGTCAAACGGGTTACGATCGCAGCTGACGAGATCGGTGTCGAGGTGCTGACACTGTACGCGTTTTCCACCGAAAACTGGAAGCGGCCCCGTGATGAGGTCGACTTCTTGATGAAGCTGCCTCAAGAGTTCCTGTCCATCGAACTGGACGAGCTGGTCGAGAAAAATGTCCGGGTCCGGATGACGGGTTGGAAGGAAGGATTGCCGGCCCATACGCTGGAAGCGGTGGAAAAGGCGATCGAACGCACGAAGCATAATACCGGTCTCATCCTTAACTTCGCGCTTAATTACGGAAGCCGGCACGAGATCGTCCAAACGGTTCGCGATATTGCCAGCGAGGTGCGGCAAGGCGAGCTGAAGCAGGAGGACATTTCCGAGGAGCTGATTTCGAACCGGCTGCTGACGGGGGCGCTGCCAGACCCGGATCTTATCATTCGCACGAGCGGAGAGATTCGAATCAGCAACTTTTTGCTCTGGCAAATGGCTTACTCCGAGCTTTGGTTTACGGACATTTACTGGCCGGAATTCACCGAAAGACACCTGGTGCAGGCGGTGTGCGAATACCAGCGTCGGGCAAGGCGTTACGGCGGCTTGTAAGGCGCGTACCCTACGGAGGAGATCGCTTGAAACAACGACTTGTGACCGGCCTTATTGCCGGCGCCGGATTTCTGGCCGTCCTTTTTGTCGGCAAGCTGTATTTTGCCGGCTTGATTCTGGTACTGGCGGCCGTCGGTTATTACGAATATTCGCGGATGAACGGTCATCCGCCCTTTCGCCTCACCGGGCTGCTCGGCTTTGCCGGCACGCTTTACATCGCGTTTCCGTGGGAAAGCTATCCCGATCTGCGTGCGCTTGCACCGGAATCGGCCATATGGCTGGCGCTGTTCCTTTTGTTCGCGCTGACGGTCATCTCGAAAAATAAAGTAACGATCGACCAGATCGCGCTCGTGTTCCTGGGAGTCCTTTATATCGGCACAGGGTTCCATTACATGATTTCGACGCGGCTTGGAGATCACGGGCTTTATTGGACGCTGCTGACGTTTGTGTGCATCTGGGCGACCGACTCCGGCGCTTATTTTTGCGGCCGGGCATTTGGCAAAAGACCGCTATGGCCGACCATCAGTCCGAAAAAAACGGTGGAAGGCGCTTTGGGCGGAGTCGTCATCTCCGTCGTGGTTGCCCTTCTCTTTTCCATATATGCCCCTGACCTGCTTACGTGGGGCCGGGCCATCGGACTCGGTCTTGTGATTGCCGTGGTAGGTCAACTAGGAGACTTGATTCAATCGGCTTATAAGCGGATTCGCGGCATCAAGGATACCGGCTCGATTCTACCGGGACACGGCGGCGTACTGGATCGCTGCGACAGTTGGCTGATCGTATTTCCGTTCGTGCAATTGTTGTCGCTTCTTCCGCAATAACCGATTCCAAGCAGATGAGGTGGACGTTTTTGAAACGAGTTTCTATACTAGGCAGCACCGGCTCGGTCGGCACGCAAACGCTGGACGTCATATCCCGTTACCCGGAGCGTTTTCAGATCGAGGCGCTGGCGGCGGGGAATAACGCGAAACTGCTCATCGAACAGGCAAACCGGTTTCGCCCGAAGCAGGTAGCGGTTGCGACCAGAGAGCTGGCAGAGCAGATAGCTTCGCATATGCCGTCTGGAACGGCCGTTCTGCACGGCCCGCAAGGACTGATCGAAACAGCGTCAGGCAATGACGCGGACGTTGTCGTCACGGCGATCGTCGGTAGCCAGGGACTCAAGCCGACGCTTGCGGCTATTGAAGCAGGCAAGCAGATTGGACTGGCTAACAAGGAGACGCTCGTGAGCGCGGGACATCTCGTTACCGCCGCGGCGAAACGGAAAGGCGTCAAGCTGTTGCCTGTGGACAGCGAGCATTCCGCCCTTTTTCAGTGCCTGAACGGCGAGCCGGCGTCGGCGCTGCGCAAGCTCATGTTGACCGCATCCGGCGGATCGTTTCGCGATCGTACCCGGGACGAGCTTGTCGGGGTGACGGTGAAAGAGGCGCTGGCGCATCCGAACTGGTCGATGGGAGCGAAGATTACGATCGACTCCGCCACGATGGTGAACAAGGGACTCGAAGTGATCGAAGCCCACTGGCTGTTCGATGTCCCGTATGAGCGTATCGAAGTCGTTATTCATCCCGAGAGCATCATTCACTCGTTTGTGGAGTTCGAGGATCGCAGCATGATCGCCCAGATGGGACTTCCGGATATGCGGGTTCCGATCCAGTATGCGCTTACATATCCCGAGCGGCTTGTGTCTCCAGCGGAGTCGCTTGATTTGACCGAGCTCGGCAAGCTTCATTTCCGCAAAATGGATCTGGAGCGTTTCCCGGCTTTGCGGATGGCCTTCGAATGCGGTAAAACGGGAGGAACGGCAACGACCGTTTACAACGCGGCGAACGAGATTGCCGTGTCGCGTTTTTTTGCCGGAGACATCGCTTTTCTCGATATCGAACAGGTGATCGAGGAGGTGCTCGGGCGGCACCAGGTCATAGCGTCACCGACACTGGAGCAGATCGACGAAATCGAGGAATGGGCGCGAGCGGCGGCAAACAATTACGGAAAATGACGTTAGTTGGTGGAGGGCAGTTCTGATCCCGGCGGCAAGCTTGTATTATAGTAAAGAATAATGTTAATCTTAGTACAAGCAAAAACGAATAAGCGGAAAGCTCTAAATCGCATTGCCGCGGGAGGAAGATGCTTTTGTCACCTCAGGTTATATTTCAGATCGTGCTCCTGTTTTTCGTGCTCGTTACGATACATGAATGGGGACATTTTTATTTCGCCAAAAGAGCCGGCATTCTTGTTCGCGAATTTGCCATCGGTTTCGGTCCGAAGCTGCTGTCGTTCGTTCGCGGAGAGACCCGGTATACGCTGAGATTGCTGCCGATCGGCGGTTTTGTGCGAATGGCCGGGGAAGATCCGGAAATCGTGCAAGTCCAGCCCGGCCAGACGATAGCAGTCGAGCTCGAGCAGGGCCGAGTCAGCCGTATTTACCTGGACCAGCTCGATCAGCGAACCGGTGTTGTGCAGGGCGCGGTAGAACGCATCGATCTGGAAAGAGAGCTCTCGGTTTCCCTCGACGTAGACGGAGAAAAGCTGACCTATGCGGTTCATCCGCAGGCATTCATGATCACAAAGGGTAAAGAAACGCAGATCGCTCCGTGGGACCGGCAGTTCGGCAGCAAGACCGTCGGCCAGCGGGCGCTTTCGATCTTTGCCGGACCGTTCATGAATTTCATTTTGGCGCTTGTTTTGTTCATCGTTGTCATGTTCCTGGCCGGGATGCCGACCAATGTGAAGATCGACCGCGTAGAGCCGGAGTCTCCTGCGCTCAAGGCAGGGCTTCAAGCCGGTGACGTCATCACATTAGTAAACGGACAGCCGATCAAGGACAATACAAGCGAGCTTACCAGGCTCATCCGCGCCTCGGCGAACAAAAAGATGGATTGGACGATCGTTCGCGGCGGCAAGGAGCAGCAAATTCAGGTTACGCCCGAGATCAAGGAAGACAACATTCCGCTCGTCGGTGTCAGGCTGACATCCGATAAACGGAATCCGTCGTTCGGAGAAGCGGTTACCGGCGGATGGACGAATATGTTCGAAGCGAGCAAGCAGATTATGACCGGATTCAAAACGCTTGTCCTAGGGCAGTTCAAGCTCGACGATCTCGGCGGTCCGGTGCGGATCGTGGAAGTAACAAGCGAACATGCCAGCGCCGGCATCGCGCAGTATACGTTTTGGGCTGCCATCATGAGCCTTTATCTCGGCATTTTCAACCTGCTGCCGTTTCCTGCGCTCGACGGAAGCCGTCTCGTCTTCCTCGCCTTCGAGGCGGTTCGGGGACGTCCCGTTGATCCGGGCCGGGAAAGCATGGTTCATTTTGTCGGCTTTGCGATGCTGATGCTGCTGATGATCGCTGTAACCTATAACGACATTTTGCGTTTGATCAAAGGCTGACCGAATATAAGCCGGCAGGACACAAGAGGGTCTTGTGTCCTGCTGTTTAGGTTTGTGGTGCCGTGCAGGCTGCCATAGTAGCGTTGAATAGGAGATTGCTAACCATGTCCAAAGAAAAGCAATTCGTAAAAGAAATTACGCCCCAAGGCGAAGACTTTTCCCGCTGGTATATCGACGCCATCAGCAAAGCCGAGCTGATGAGCTATTCGCCGGTTCGCGGATGCGTCGTGCTGCGCCCGGACGGCTATGAAATATGGGAGAACATCCAGCGCGAGCTGGACCGCAAATTCAAGGAAACCGGCCACCGCAACGCTTATTTCCCGCTGTTCATTCCGGAGAGCTTCTTTCAGAAGGAAAAAGAGCATGTAGAGGGCTTTAATCCCGAGCTGCCCTGGGTCACCGAGGCGGGCGGAGAGAAGCTGGAGGAGCGGCTGGCGATTCGACCGACTTCGGAAACGATGATCGGGCATATGTACTCGAACTGGATCAACTCGTACCGCGATCTGCCGGTGCTGATCAACCAATGGGCCAACGTCGTTCGTTGGGAGAAGCGCACTTTGCCGTTTTTGCGGACGACCGAATTTTTGTGGCAGGAAGGTCATACGGCTCACGAGGACGAGGCGGACGCCCGCAAAGAAACGATGCAAATGCTGGAAGTATACCGGGATTTCGCCGAAAACTTCCTGGCCATACCGGTCATTATGGGACAAAAGACGCCGTCGGAGAAGTTTGCCGGAGCGGTGGACACGTATTCGATCGAAGCGATGATGAAGGACGGCAAGGCGGTTCAAGCGGGAACCTCCCACTATTTGGGCACTAACTTCGCGCAAGCTTTTGATATAAAATATTTGGACAGAGACAATACGCAGCAATTCGTACATACGACGTCCTGGGGAGTCAGCACCCGTCTGATCGGCGCCTTGATTATGGTTCACGGCGACGACCGCGGGCTCGCTCTGCCGCCGAAAGTAGCGCCGACCCAAGCGGTTGTCATTCCGATCGGGCCTTCGAAGACGCGGGATCAAGTCGTGCCGCGCGCCGAGGAGATGTTCTACGAATTGAAACGCGCCGGCATTCGGGTCAAGCTGGACGATAGTCCCGACCAGAGCCCGGGCTGGAAATTCAACGAATACGAAATGCGCGGCGTGCCGATCCGCATCGAATTCGGTCCCCGCGATATGGAGAACGGACAAGCCGTCCTCGTTTCCCGCGTAACCGGCGAGAAGCGGCCGGTGAAGCTGGATGACATCGTTCAAGAAGTCAGCAAAATGCTGGACGAAGTTCACGACGCTATGTACAATAACGCCAAAACGTTTATGGAGAGCAACTTCAAAGCGTTCGATACGCTGGACGAGGTGAAGGCGTTTATGGGCGCTCAGCGCGGCTTCGTGCTCGCAGGCTGGTGCGGCTCGGATGTTTGCGAGCGCCAGGTCAAGGAAGAAGCCGGTGCAACGAGCCGCAACATTCCGTTCGAGCCTGCGGAGCATAAAACGAAATGTCTCGTGTGCGGCGAGAAAGCCAAGCACACGGTCGTTTTCGGAAAGTCTTACTAATTTGCCGGCAAGCAGCCCCAAGAAGGGATCAGGCTAAGCTCCCGAGCTTAACTTCGCTTTTTGGGGCTGTTTTTTAGCCTCGAATCTCGTAATCTAACAATCTAGCAATCTAGCAATAAGATCATCAGGGCGGCTTCGCTTTTGACTGTGGGAGGGAAAAGAATGAGCAGCGCAGCGGACAAAAGGAAGCGATTCGAGCTTTTATTGCAGCAAGCGGAAGTGCCGGGTTCTGTCGTTACTTCTTATTTTGCCGACGGTTTTATCGAGCGGGTGGAATGCAGCCGGAGCAATCGGGAATGGACGTTTTACATAAACAAAACGACGCTCCTCCCGCTCGACATATACCGGTCGTTGATCCAGATGGTACGTGCCAAGTTCGCGCATATCGCCGGTACCCGCTTTGTCGTCCAGTACGATGGCTCGGTCGCCGATGAAACGGTAGTTAGCGAATATTGGGGCTTGTTTCTGGAATGGGTTCAGCGGGAGGCGGCTTCCGTCAACGGCTGGATGGGCAAAGCGAAATACGAGGTGGCCGGAGGCGTCGTAACGCTGCGGATGCTTGACGCGATCGGGCTTGAGATGGCCAAAAAACGCAGCATCGACGGTTGGGTGCAGCGCTTTTACGAGGAAAACTTCAGCCGCAAGTATATCGTCAAGCTGGCCATGAGCGAGACAGGAACGATAGAATTTGAGAAATTCGCGCAGCGCGTCGTAGAGGAAGAACGGAGCGTCATTCAGGAAATCATGACTTCCGTCGATCAGGAGGCCGAACTGCCGGAAGTGCCTGAAGGCGAGCTCAAGCTGATGATCGGCTACGAGATCAAAGATCCTCCGGTGCCGATCAAGGACGTTTTGGAAGAAGAGAAGAAGGTGACAGTCCAGGGGCTTATATTCGGATTGGACAAAAAAGAACTGCGAAACGGCAACACGCTTTTCGAGTTCAAGCTGACCGATTTCTCCGATTCGATCATGATGAAGGCGTTCGCCCGCAATAAGGAAGATCTCAAAATTCTCGGCTTGCTGGCCAACGGCAAATGGATACGTGCCCGCGGCAAGGTGGAATACGACCGCTTCATGATGGTGCCGGAGCTCGTCATGATTCCCGGCGACTTGACCGAAGTGGTAGCTCCCCCGGAGCGCAAGGACGATGCCGAGGAGAAACGGGTCGAGCTGCATCTCCATACGACGCTTTCTACGATGGACGCCGTCACGCCGATTGACGAATACATCAAAACCGCCGCCAAGTGGGGCCACAAGGCGATCGCCATTACCGACCACGGCAATGTGCAAGCTTATCCCGAGGCGAATAAAGCGGCCAAAAAACACGGCATCAAAATGATATACGGCATGGAAGCGAACGTCGTAAACGACTCCGTGCCGGTTGTTTTCAACGAAACGGACGAATCGCTTGCCGAGGCGACTTATGTCGTATTCGACATTGAGACGACCGGGCTTTCGGTCATTAACAACAAAATTATCGAGCTGGCCGGGGTCAAAATGCAGGACGGCAAGGTGATCGACAAGTTCGAATCGTTCGTTAATCCGCACGAGAAAATTCCGTATCATATCAGCCAACTGACGCATATTACCGACGATATGGTAGTGGGGGCGCCGGAACTGGAGGACGTGCTGCCGCGATTTATCGAGTTTGCGCAGGGCTCGGTTCTTGTGGCGCATAATGCGCGGTTCGATATCGGGTTTATTCAGGAGTTTTGCAAACGTCTCGGCTTGCCGCTTATGACGAATCCGGTGCTCGACACGCTCGAGCTGGCGCGGATTCAATATCCGACGCTCAAAAACCACAGGCTGAACACGTTGTCCGACAAGTTCAAGGTCAGCCTGGACAACCATCACCGCGCGGTAGACGACTCGGCAGCGCTCGGGCAAGTGTTGTTCCATATGCTGAAGGACGCCGCTGAGGCGGGGAAACAGACGCTGCGGGAGCTGAACGCCGAGGTGGGCAAAGATTTGTCCAACGTTCGCCCGTTCCACTGCTGCTTGTATGCCAAAAACGCCACTGGCAAAAAGAATCTGTACAAGCTTGTTTCGATGTCTCACACGCAGTATTTCAAGCAAGTGCCGCGCATTCCGAAGAGCAAGCTGATCGAGCACCGGGAAGGACTGATTATTTCGTCCGGCTGCGAAAAAGGCGAGTTTTACGAGGCGGTGCTGAACAAGTCGGTGGAGGAAGCGGAGCAGGTGGCCGAGTTTTATGACGTGCTCGAGGTGCAGCCGATCGGGGTCAACATGCATCTGGTCGACAAAGGGCTCGTCGGCAGCCGGCTGGAGCTGGAGGAAGCGAACCGCCGCATCGTAAAAATCGCGGAGAAGCAGGGCAAATGGATTATCGCAACCGGCAACGTGCATTACTTGCATCCGCGCGAAAAAATTCATCGCGATATTACGATTAACGGTATTACCGGATTCAGTCCGCTTAAAGATATGAAAAAGCCGGATGTGCATTTCCGGACGACCCGCGAAATGCTGGAGGAGTTCGCACATTTGGGTGAGGCGAAGGCGTACGAGGCGGTCGTCACGAACACGAATCTGTTCGCCGATCTGATCGAGAAGTACGACCTGTTTCCTAAGGAACTGTTTACTCCGATTATCGAAGGGGCGGAGGAAGAAATCCGGAATACGTGCTACCAGACCGCTCGCGATCTGTACGGAGATGAGATCCCCGAAGTTGTCGTAGCGCGGCTTGAGAAGGAACTGAAGCCGATTATCGAATACGGCTTCTCTGCGAACTATCTCATATCCGCACGGCTCGTGAAAAAGTCGAATGCGGACGGTTATCTGGTAGGATCGCGGGGGTCCGTAGGCTCGTCCGTCGTCGCTACGTTTCTGGGCATATCGGAAGTTAATCCGCTGCCGCCGCATTATACATGCGCCTCGTGCAAGCACAGCGAATGGTTCCTGGATGGCAGCATCCCGAGCGGCTTCGACCTGCCGAACAAGGACTGTCCGACTTGCGGAGCGAAGCTGAAGGGCGAAGGCCAGGACATTCCGTTCGAAACGTTTCTCGGCTTCAAGGGCGACAAAGTTCCCGATATCGACCTTAACTTCTCCGGCGATTACCAGCCCGAGGCGCATAACTTCACGAAGGTCATGTTCGGCGATAAAAGCGTGTTCCGGGCGGGAACGATCGGAACGGTGGCGGAGAAAACGGCGTTCGGCTACGTGAAAAAGTACGAAGAGGAGCAAGGCAAAAAGTGGCGCACGGCCGAAGTGCTCCGCCTTGCCGCGGGATGCACCGGAGTAAAGCGCAGTACGGGTCAGCATCCGGGGGGGATCGTCGTCGTCCCCGATTATATTGAAGTGGAAGACGTGACCCCGGTGCAGTATCCGGCGGATGATACTAAGGCGGAATGGAAAACGACACATTTCGACTACCACGCGTTTGAGGAAAACCTGCTCAAGCTTGACATCCTCGGACACGACGATCCGACGATGATGCGGATGCTTCAGGATTTGACGAGCATCGATCCGACGACGCTGCCGATGAACGATCCTAAGGTGATGAGCCTGTTCAACTCGACCAATGCGCTTGGCGTCACGCCGGAGCAGATCCGTTCCCCGGTCGCGACCTACGGCATTCCCGAGATGGGGACCAAGTTCGTCCGCCAGATGCTTCAGGAAACGCAGCCGTCGACATTCGCCGACTTACTGCAAATATCCGGTCTCTCCCACGGAACCGGCGTATGGCTGGGCAACGCTCAGGAACTGATCAAGAGCAACACGTGCAATATCAAAACCGTTATCGGCTGCCGCGACGACATTATGCTATATCTTATTTACAAAGCCGGGCTGGATGCGGGGCTCGCGTTCAAAATAACGGAAAGCGTACGGAAGGGCCGGGGCCTGACGGACGAGTGGATCGAGGAAATGAAGAAGCATAACGTGCCGAAGTGGTACATCGATTCATGCCTGAAGATCGAGTACATGTTCCCGAAGGCGCATGCCGCCGCTTATGTCATATCGGCCGTACGTACGGCTTACTTCAAGCTCTACCACCCGATCGCATTTTATGCGACGTACTTCTCGGTCCGCGCTTCGGAGGATTTCGATATCGAGCTGACCTGCCAGGGGTACGAGGCGATCAAGGCGAAGCTGATCGAGATCGAGGCGAAAGGGTTTCAGGCGGCGCCGAAGGAAAAAGCGATGGTGTCGGTGCTCGAGATGGCGCTTGAGATGACGGCCCGCGGATTTTCGTTCAAGAGCATCGATCTGTATCGCTCCGACGCGACACGGTTCAAAATCGACGGCGACTCGCTCATTCCGCCGTTCTCCTCCATTCAGGGGGTCGGCGAAAATGCGGCCCGCAACATTGCCGCCGCTTGCGAAGAAGGTCCGTTTTTGTCGATCGAAGATTTTCAGACGAAGGCGAAGGCGACAAAGACAATCGTCGAATTACTCGGCACGATGGGATGCTTCCGCGGCCTCCCGGAATCGAACCAGCTTTCTTTGTTTTAACGGTTTTGTACCGATCGGGCCGTCCTGAAACTGGTTGTAAGGAAACAACTGTTATGGTATAATCATTTCTGGCAATAATGAGAATGGATAGATCGGCGCGACAGGAGAGTGGGGAAACCCACTCTTTACGTTTTGGCGCACATTCGGAGGGCTACCCGGCGTAAGTAGCAGAGGAGGTCGACCATGGCACAGCAAATCAAAACGGCCGTGGAGGAAATGATTGCACCGTTTCTGGAGCAGGAAGGGTTCGAGCTGGTGGACATCGAGTATGTGAAGGAGGGCAGCAACTGGTTCCTTCGCGTGTTTGTAGATAAAGAGGGCGGGATCGATATTGACGACTGCTCGCGAATCAGCGAGTTTTTGAGCGAGAAGCTCGACGAGAAGGACCCGATTCCGACTGCATACTTCCTTGAGGTTTCGTCGCCCGGCGCGGAACGGCCGCTGAAAAAGCCGCATGATTTCGTTCGTGCGATCGGCAAAAACGTCTTCATTACCACCTACGAGCCTATAGGCGGAGCCAAGGAGTTCGAAGGCAAGCTGCTGGAGTACAAGGAAGAGCATGGGGTTGTCGTGCAGGTGTTAAATAAAAAGACGGAAATTCCGGCCGACAAAATCGCAAGCGCTCGTATGGCCATTTTGTTTTAACCGTTTCTAGCCAACGAAAGGGGGAATTCCCAAAACATGAACATGGAATTTATCGAAGCACTGTCGGATATCGAACGGGAGAAGGGAATTGCGAAGGAAGTGTTGATCGATGCGATCGAAGCGGCCCTGATCTCAAGCTACAAGCGCAATTTCAATACGGCGCAAAACGTAAGAGTGGATATTAACCGTCATACCGGACTTATTAAAGTGTACGCGCGCAAGACGGTTGTGGACGATGTGCTCGACCCCCGTCTGGAAATATCGCAGCATGCGGCACGTGAAATCAATCCGAGCTTCCAGCTCAGCGATATCGTGGAGATCGAAGTCACTCCGCGCGATTTCGGCCGGATCGCCGCCCAGACCGCCAAGCAGGTCGTCACGCAGCGCATTCGCGAAGCGGAGCGGGGCCTCATCTACAACGCGTTCATCGACCGCGAGGAAGATATCGTTACCGGTACGGTCCAGCGTCAAGATTTGCGCAACCTGTATCTCGATCTCGGCAAAGTGGAAGCGGTTCTTCCGCTCAGCGAGCTGATGCAGGGCGAGAAGTTCAAGCATCAGGACCGGATCAAGGCGTTTATTACAAAGGTCGAGAATACGACGAAAGGGCCGCAAATTATTTTGTCTCGTACGCATCCGGGGCTGCTGAAGCGTCTGTTCGAGCTGGAAGTGCCGGAAATATACGACGGCGTCGTGGAGATCCGTTCCGTCGCCAGAGAAGCCGGGTTCCGTTCGAAGATCGCGGTTTATTCGCGCAACTCGGAAGTCGATCCGGTCGGCTCCTGCGTAGGTCCGAAAGGAACGCGCGTACAGACGATCGTAAGCGAGCTTCGCGGTGAGAAAATCGATATCGTTCGCTGGTCGGAAAACGTGGAGGAATATGTAGCGAATGCGCTGAGTCCTTCCAAGGTGCTTGAGGTGAACGTATTCGAGGCGGAGAAGATGGCCCGCGTCATCGTGCCGGACTATCAGCTTTCGCTCGCGATCGGCATCAAGGGGCAGAACGCCCGCCTCGCCGCCAAGCTGACCGGCTGGAAAATCGACATCAAGAGCGAATCGCAGGCCGAACAGGAGCTGGGCCGGCCGCGTACTTTCGGCGAGGAGCTGCCGCAAGACTCGGTCAGCATCGATTAAGCCGGCGTCACCTCGCGAGCGTTCGTACCTGGCTAATTTATAGAATGGGTGGGGATCGCCGTGAAAGTAAGGAAAGTACCGCAGCGCAAATGCATCGTATGCCAAAAGTCATTGTCGAAACGGGAAATGCTCCGCATCGTTCGTACGCCGGAAGGGCAGGTAGAGCTGGACCCGTCCGGTAAAAAGAACGGGCGCGGCGCTTATCTGTGCGGAGATGCCGAAGCGTTCAAAAAAGCGAGAAAAACAAAAGCGTTCGAGCGGGCTTTAAAAGTAAACCTCACGCCGGAGCAGTATGACGAGCTGGAGCGGTCGTTTGCCGCCGTGCAGGATAAATATAAATCGGTAAGTTGTGGTAAAATCGATGAACAAGCAGAGTAAAGCCTTATCTTATTTGGGACTCGCGATGCGGGCGGGGAAACTCGCTTTCGGAGACGAGGGCGTGCTGGGGGCAGTCCGTTCCGGACAGGCTCGTCTCGTTGTTTTGGCGGAAGACGCGTCGGCCAATACGCGTAAAAAGTTTCAAGATAAATGCAGACACTACAATGTGGAATTGTTCGAATGCTTTAACCGCTACGAGCTCGGCGGCGCTATCGGCAAAGAAGCGCGAGTGCTCGTCGCCGTTCTCGATTCAGGATTCGCACAGTTGATCAGGCCGTGTCTCGTAAAACCCCCGGAGGTGGAACCTATTGAGTAATCAAGACAAGGATAAATTGAGGGTTTATGAATATGCCAAATCTTTAAATATGAGCAGCAAGGAAATTATTACGATTTTAAAAAGATTGGATGTGCCGGTAAACAACCATATGAGCGTAATGGAAAACGATTCGGTCGACAAAGTAGAGAAATTTTTCCGCGACGTTAAAGCTAACGCGGCTGCCAAACGGGCAGGAAACGAGAACTCGGGATCGTCCGCATCTTCGCAAGGCGGAGGCGCAGGAAGACGTCAAGGGCAAGACAATCATGGCGGCGAGCGCCAAGATCGTCCGCAAGCAGGCCAAGGAGGCGAGCGCCGTCAAGAAGGCGATCGTCCGCAGGGAGGCCAGGGAGGCGAGCGCCGTCAAGAAGGCGATCGTCCGCAAGGAAGCCAGGGAGGCGAGCGTCGTCAAGAAGGCGACCGTCCGCAAGGAGGCCAAGGAGGCGAGCGCCGTCAAGAAGGCGACCGTCCGCAAGGAAGCCAGGGAGGCGAGCGTCGCAACGACGGAGGCCGTCCGTACGGCGACCGTCCGCAAGGCAGCGGCCAAGGAGGCCGTCCGTATGGTGACCGTCCGCAAGGCAGCGGTCAAGGAGGCCGTCCGTACGGCGACCGTCCGCAAGGCAGCGGCCAAGGAGGCCGTCCGTATGGTGACCGTCCGCAAGGCAGCGGTCAAGGAGGCCGTCCATACGGTGACCGTCCGCAAGGCAGCGGTCAAGGAGGCCGTCCATACGGCGATCGTCCGCAAGGCAGCGGCCAAGGAAGCCGTCCACAAGGCGACCGTCCACAAGGCAGCGGTCAAGGAGGCCGTCCGTACGGCGACCGTCCGCAAGGCAGCGGTCAAGGAGGCCGTCCATACGGCGACCGTCCGCAAGGCAGCGGCCAAGGAGGCCGTCCATACGGCGATCGTCCGCAAGGCAGCGGCCAAGGAGGCCGTCCATACGGCGACCGTCCGCAAGGCAGCGGTCAAGGAGGCCGTCCATACGGCGATCGTCCGCAAGGCAGCGGTCAAGGAGGCCGTCCATACGGCGATCGTCCGCAAGGCAGCGGTCAAGGAGGCCGTCCGCAAGGCAGCGGTCAAGGAGGCCGTCCGTACGGTGATCGTCCGCAAGGCAGCGGCCAAGGAGGCCGTCCGCAAGGCGGTGGCCAAGGAGGCGCCAGCCGCGCTCCGGTCGCTTCATCGACAGCTCCAGTTGCCGGTACTCGTCCGCCTGCTCCTCGTACCGACCGCGATCGCGGTTATCAAGACCGGGATAGAGGCGGCGCACTCAAAAACAACGAACCTGGGTTCAATAAAGCGGTAGTGTTCCGTACCAGCACTGAAAACCTGGACGATATCAACCTCAGTCAGGGCCGGGCGAAGAAGCCGAAGCCGGGGCAAGGAAATCGGTCCGGCGGAGCGAACAATCGGGGCGGCAAAGGCGGCAGAGGCCGCTTTGGGCAGCAGGACAACGTCCGCAAGGAGAAAATCGACAATACGCCGAAGAAAATTATCGTTCGCGGAACGATGACGGTAGGCGATTTGTGCAAGCTGCTTCATAAAGACGCGTCTGAAGTTATTAAAAAGCTGCTCCTGCTCGGCACAATGGCGACGATCAACCAGGAGCTCGATCTGGATACGATACTGCTCGTAGCAGGCGAGTTCAAAGTCGACGTTGAAGTGAAGCTTCCGGTCGAGGAAGACAACTTTGAGACGATTGAAGAGAAGGACGACGAGGCCGATCTGATCGAACGTCCGCCGGTTGTGACGATCATGGGACACGTCGACCACGGGAAAACGACGCTGCTTGATGCAATCCGCCAGACGAACGTTACGGAAGGCGAAGCGGGCGGCATTACCCAGCATATCGGGGCGTATCAGGTCGAGATCAAAAACAAAAAAATTACGTTCCTGGACACTCCGGGTCACGAAGCGTTCACATCGATGCGCGCGCGCGGGGCTCAGGTGACGGATATTACGATTATCGTCGTCGCGGCGGATGACGGCGTCATGCCGCAAACGGTGGAGGCCATCAGCCATGCCAAAGCAGCGGGCGTGCCGATCATCGTAGCCGTGAACAAAATCGACAAGCCGGATGCGAACCCGGATAAAATCAAGCAAGAGCTTACCGAGTATGAACTCGTTCCGGAAGAGTGGGGCGGCGACACGATTTTCGTCAACATTTCGGCGAAGCAGCGGACCGGCCTGGAAGAGCTGCTGGAAATGATTTTGCTTGTCGCGGAAGTTCAGGAATTCAAAGCCAATCCGAACAAGCGCGCCCGCGGTACCGTTATCGAAGCCGAGCTGGACAAAGGAAAAGGTCCTGTCGCACGCGTTCTGATCCAGCACGGAACGCTCAAGATCGGCGATGCGTTCGTTGCCGGCGTTTGCTTCGGCCGCGTACGCGCGATGGTAAACGATAAGGGACGCCGTTTAAAAGAAGCGGGCCCGTCCACGCCTGTGGAAATTACCGGTCTCACGGAAGTGCCGCTAGCCGGCGATCCGCTCCTTGCTTTCGAGGACGAGCGGAAAGCGAGAGCGATTGCGGAGAGAAGAAATACGACTCACCGACAGTCGACGATGGGCGCGAACAGCCGCGTTACGCTTGACGATTTGTATAAGCATATTAAAGATGGCGAAATGAAAGACTTGTTCGTCATTATCAAAGGCGATGTTCAAGGGTCTGTCGAGGCGCTCAAAGGCTCGCTGGAGAAAATCGAAGTCGAAGGCGTTCGCGTGAAAATCATTCACAGCGGCGTAGGGGCGATCACGGAATCGGACATTATCCTTGCGTCCGCCTCCAACGCGATTATTATCGGCTTCAACGTTCGTCCGGAGCCTGCCGCCATGGCAACCGCCGATCAGGAGAAGGTCGATATCCGCCTGCACAGCATCATCTACAAAGTGATCGAGGAAATCGAGCACGCGATGAAGGGCATGCTGGACCCTGTATTCAAGGAAGTCGTAATCGGTCAAGCCGAAGTGCGCAACTTGTTCAAAGTGAGCAAAATCGGCACGATCGCCGGCTGTATGGTCACTTCCGGCAAAATTACGCGTTCCGCGGATTTGCGTCTCATTCGCGAAGGGATCGTCGTATTTACGGGCAAATTCGACTCGCTCAAGCGGTTTAAGGACGACGTCCGCGAAGTAGCGCAAGGGTACGAGTGCGGGATTTCCATCGAGAAGTACAACGATATCCGCGAAGGCGACGTCATTGAAGCGTTCGTGATGGAAACCGTAGAAAGGTGATGACGGATGGCTAAAGTTCGCGTAGGCCGCGTCGGCGAGCAAATCAAAAAAGAATTAAGTCAAATTTTGCAGGCGGAGCTGAAAGATCCCCGCGTAGGCTTCATTACGGTAACCGGAGTCGACGTGACGAACGATCTTTCCCAAGCTAAAGTATTCCTGAGCGTTCTGGGCACCGAGCAGCAGAAAGAAGAGTCGCTCAAAGCGATTGCCAAAGCGACCGGATTTATCCGCTCGGAGCTCGGCAAACGGATCCGGCTCCGGATCACGCCCGAGCTGCAATTCCAGATCGACAGCTCCATCGAATACGGCAGCCGGATCGACCAATTGCTGCACAAAATTCAGGAAGACGGGAATCCGAACGTATGACGGAGCTTTTCCGGGCCCGTTCGTATCCCGAACAACTGGCTGCCGCGCGGGCGTTCATCGAGGCGAACGACGATTTTCTCGTAGTCGCCCACGTGAACCCCGACGGCGATGCCGCCAGCTCGACCGTCGCGGTTGGCTGGCTGCTGCATCAGCTCGGCAAGCGGTATGCGATGATTAATGAGGGCAATATGCCGGACAAATTCGCTTATTTGTGGGGATTTGACCGGCTTGCCTCCATGGACGAGGAAACGCCCGACCGGCGCTTTCCGAACGTCATTTGCGTAGATTGCGGCGACGAGACCCGAGTTGGACGGGTAAAGCAGCTGTTCGCGGACGAGGCGGCCGTTTTAAATATCGACCACCACGCGTCCAACGACTATTTCGGCGATGTGCAGTTGATTCGCGCGGATGCGGCTGCGACAGTAGAACTGTTGTATGAACTGGCGCACGAAATGAAGCTGCCTATTCAGCTCGAGCTGGCAACTGCGATCTATAGCGGCTTGCTTACCGATACCGGGGGATTTCGCTTCTCGAATACATCGCCGCGAGTGATGCGGATCGCATCCGAGATGCTGGAGGCCGGGGTGAACGGGCATCAGCTTGCCGAACGGCTGCTGGAGAAAATTACATTTTCCCATATCTCCGTTCTGAAGCTGGCGTTAGGCACGCTATCGTTCGCTTGCGATCGCAAAATCAGCTGGATGACCGTCTCTTCCGAGATGATGAAGACGACGGAAGCAGATAGAGAAGATATGGACGGGCTCATCATGTACCCGCGCAATATCGAAGGCGTCGAAGTCGGGCTGCTGTTCAAGCAGACGGACGAGGGCACGGTTAAGGTGAGCTTTCGCTCGAACGGAAACGTGGATGTCGCCGCCATCGCCAAATCGTTCGGCGGCGGCGGGCATGTCCGGGCTTCCGGCTGCACGCTTTCAGGCGAGCTGGACGATATTGTGAAGCGGGTCGTAGAGGAAGTAGGGCAATTTTTGCTATGAGTTACGATGGCGTATTGCCGGTCAACAAACCGGCCGGGTTCACCTCCCATGACGTTGTGGCCAAAGTGCGGCGCATCGTCGGATTGAAGCGGATCGGTCACACCGGAACGCTCGATCCGGGGGTTACAGGCGTACTGCCGCTTTGTCTCGGCAAAGCGACCCGTTTTGTCGAGTATATCCAGGAGCTGCCAAAAGAGTATGAGGCTGAACTCACATTCGGCTACAGCACGGATACCGAGGATTGGACCGGAGAGACGATCAAGAGGCTGCCTCCGGGACAAGTTCATATAAACGAAGCCGAATTGCGCAGGACGATCTCTTCCTTCGTAGGCACGATCGAGCAAGTGCCGCCCATGTATTCCGCCGTCAAAATCGGCGGTAAAAAGCTGTACGAGCTGGCCAGAGAAGGCAAAGAGGTCGAGAGAAAGGCACGCAAGGTCGACATCTACGAAATCGAGCTGCTGCAGCTTGATTTGGCGGCGGACTACCCGACGATCCGGTTTCGCGTCCTGTGCTCGAAAGGCACTTACATCCGGACGTTGTGCGTGGATATCGGCCTAGCGTTAGGTTTTCCCGCTGTTATGACCAAACTGGTTCGCAGCCGTTCCGGTTCGATCGGGCTGGATATGTGCTTAACCTTGGAGCAAATCGAGGAGTTGCACCGCAGCGGCCGTTTGGCTGCGTCGGTTATGCCGGGAGACCGGGTCGCCGCACATTTGCCTCTATGCACCGTATCCGTACAGGAAGCGGTTGCCGCTATGCAAGGAAAAACCGTGCCGCTGCCGAAAGATGCCGACACAGGAGCGGGAGAGTTGTTTCGGGTATACGATCCGCAGGAACGGTTTATCGGACTGTTCCGGCTTGATCGTGCCGGGGGCATGCTGCGTCCCGAGAAAGTGTTTGCGCAAAGCTTATCACGGCCGGACGCCGATTAGCAGGTGAGAATGGATATGCAAGCGATAACGATGAATTATCCGTTTACGTTCCCGGCGCCGGGCTTGCCTCAGAGCGGGCAAGTGCTGGCGATCGGTGATTTTGACGGGCTGCATCTCGGACACCGCGAGGTCGTCCGGAGAGCGGTCGAGACGGCAAGGAAGCTGCATCTTCCGGCCGCGATTATGACCTTTCACCCGCATCCCCGGGAGGTGCTGGGGCAGGACAAATACGTGAGGCACATTACGCCGCTGAAGGAAAAGCTCGCTTTGTTCGAGCAGGCGGGCATCGATGTCGCTTACGTTGTCGGCTTCGACCTGCCTTTTTCGCAGATCAGCCCGTCCCAGTTCGTCGACGAGGTGCTTGTGCCGCTCCGGGTCAACACGGTTGTCGTCGGCTTCGATTACCGCTTCGGCCACAAGGGAGCGGGGGATGCGGACTCGCTGTGCGAGCTGGCCGCAGGCCGGTTCGCCGTCGAAGTCATCCGCCCCTATCGTATGGATGACGAGAAAGTAAGCAGCACCTTGATTCGCGGCTTGCTGGAGTGCGGCGACGTGGGCAAAGTGTCGCAGCTTCTGGGACGCTACTATCGCATGTCAGGCACAGTCGTGCACGGTGCAGCCAGAGGACGGCAGATCGGGTTCCCGACGGCCAATATCGAGCTGGATGAACTGTACGTCGTGCCGGCGAATGGGGTTTACGCCGTTCGGCTCGAAGTGGGCGGCGGCCACTATGAAGGCGTCATGAACATCGGGACGAAGCCGACATTTGACGGTAACCCGGCTCACCGGTCGCTGGAAGCGCATCTGTTCGATTTTCATTCGTCGATTTACGGCGAGCGAGTTGCAGTCGAACTGATCGCCTACATTCGCCCGGAGCAAAAGTTTGCTTCCATAGACGAACTGGTCGCGCAAATCGGCCGGGACGTCGTGACGGCGAAGGAGCTGTCGGGATACCGGACGGCAGATGCGGGAACAGGGCTCGCGAACGGGTAACGGCGGCGGAACGGTGGCCATCACGGCGGTCCGGTAGTTTTACGTCATCGGACATTTACTTTGTGTCCCGGCTTATGCTATACTATATTCCGTTGCCCGGGCTACTAGCCTGCGGCAAGCGAACCTTAGCTCGGTCGCTAGATCTCACCGTCTTCTTCTGGGCTAACGGCGATTATAAGACGAACAGGGAGGTGAAAGGGATGGCACTGACTCAAGAACGCAAAAACCAGCTGATCCAGGATTACAAGAAGCATGAATCCGACACGGGATCTCCGGAAGTGCAAATCGCTATCCTTACGGAAAACATCGTAAACTTGACAAACCATCTGCGTGTGCACAAGAAGGATCATCATTCGCGCCGCGGATTGCTCAAAATGGTCGGTCAACGTCGTAAGCTGCTCGCATACTTGAAAAATAATGATGTTAGCCGCTACAGCGCTTTGATCGAACGTCTTGGACTTCGCAGATAATGTAAACACGCGAACGAAAAACAACCTTGTCGGCTTTATGCCGGCCGGTTGTTTTTTTCTGGCCGTTTAACCGATTGCAAGGGCTAGTTACCGCCACATTCCCCGTCAAAGAGGGAATTTTCTTTGACAAGAAGGAAATACTGGTTGGTATGCAGAATTAAAAAGAGTCGCTAGCAGATCATACATAAGAGCAGGAGGGGATTACATGACAACCAAAGTAAGCATGGAGCTTGGCGGACGTCCTTTGGAATTCGAAACCGGACGTTTGGCTAAGCAGGCCAACGGCGCCGTGCTGGTACGATATGGGGAGACGGTCGTATTGTGTACCGTTACCGCTTCCAGCGAGCCAAAGGATTTGGATTTTTTCCCGCTTACCGTTAACTACGAAGAACGCTTGTATGCCGTAGGCAAAATTCCGGGCGGATTCATTAAACGGGAAGGCCGACCGAGCGAGAAAGCGATCCTTGCCGGACGTTTGACGGACCGGACGATTCGTCCGCTGTTTCCGGAGGGCTTCCGCAACGATGTGCAGATCGTCTCGATGGTGATGAGCGTCGATCAAAACTGCTCCCCGGAAATCGCGGCGATGATCGGAACATCGGCGGCGCTGGCTATTTCCGACGTTCCGTTTAGCGGGCCGATCGGTGGCGTCGTGGTCGGACGCATCGATGGACAATTCATCATTAATCCGACCCACGAGCAAGAAGACAAGAGCGATATGTACGTCGTGGTCGGCGGTACGAAAGACGCGATCATGATGGTGGAAGCGGAAGCGAACGAAGTACCGGAAGAAGACATTTTGCAAGCGATTATGTTCGGCCATGAAGAAATCAAGAAGACGGTGGCGCTGATCGAGAAATTCGTCGCCGAAGCCGGCAAGCCGAAGATGGAAGTCAAGCTGCATGCGGTAAATGCAGACGTGAACGCCGATGTCCGCGCCTTTGCAAGCGCGCGTCTCGTGGAAGCGATCCGTATCCCGGAGAAGCACGCCCGCCAAGAAGCGATTGATGCGATCAATGGCGAAACCGTTGACCATTTCGTACAGGTGTATGCGGAAACGCCGGAGAAGCTGGCGGATGTCAAGGAAGTGCTGTACGACATCGTCAAGGAAGAAGTGCGCCGCCTGATTACGCATGACAAGGTGCGCCCGGACGGCCGCGGATTGAGCGAGATTCGCCCGATCGAGTGCGATACCGCCATTTTGCCCCGCACGCACGGTTCCGGTTTGTTCACCCGCGGTCAGACGCAGGCACTCAGCATTTGTACGCTCGGAGCGCTGGGCGACGTGCAAATTTTGGACGGGCTCGACCTGGAAGAAACGAAACGGTTCATGCACCATTACAACTTCCCGCCGTTCAGCGTAGGCGAAGCCAGACCGCTTCGCGCACCAGGACGCCGCGAAATCGGACATGGCGCGCTCGGCGAACGGGCATTGTCGAAAGTGATTCCGCCGGAATCGGAATTCCCGTACACGATTCGTCTCGTATCCGAGGTGCTGGAGTCGAACGGTTCAACTTCGCAAGCCAGCATTTGCGCAAGTACGCTGGCGATGATGGACGCAGGGGTGCCGATTAAAGCGCCAGTTGCAGGCGTAGCGATGGGGCTTATTAAGGACGGGGCTCATTTCTCCGTGTTGACCGACATTCAAGGGATGGAAGATCATCTCGGCGATATGGACTTCAAAGTGGCCGGAACGTCTGCAGGCGTAACCGCTATCCAGATGGATATCAAAATCGACGGCATCGATCGTTCGATCTTGACCGAAGCGCTGGAGCAGGCGAAGGAAGGCCGGATGTTCATTTTGGGCAAAATGATGGAAGCGATCGATCAGCCGCGACAAGCGCTGTCGCCGTACGCGCCGAAAATTATCATCATGCACATCAATCCGGACAAAATTCGCGAAGTTATCGGAGCCGGCGGCAAAATCATCAACAAGATCATCGAAGAAACCGGCGTAAAAATCGATATCGAGCAGGACGGCACCGTCTTTATCGCATCGTCCAACGCCGAGATGAATGAGAAGGCGAAATCGATCATCGAAGGGATCGTCCGCGAGGTTGTCGTTGGCGAAACGTATTTGGGTACCGTCAGACGGATCGAGAAATTCGGCGCTTTCGTCGAGATCTTGCCGGGTAAGGACGGTCTCGTGCATATTTCGCAAATCTCGAACGAGCGGGTAGCGAAGGTGGAGGACATTCTCAAAATCGGCGATCAAATAACGGTTAAAGTAACCGAGATCGACAATCAGGGCCGGGTGAATTTGTCCCGCAAAGCTACGCTTGCGCCGCCTCAAGTGCCGACGCAAGGCTGATTAGCCCTACAAATCGCATATTGTAAAACAAAGAGCCAGAGCAGTCTGTCTCTTTTTTTATTAAAAAAAGAAAGCTGACGGCACAGGGCAGCAGGAAAATCATGGACATAACCAAGGGCTGTCCCTCATAATTATGGTACAAACTTAGGGATGGGGTTATGAAAACCATGATAAGAGTTAAAATGCTCGTTATCGGCGGTATTTTCAGTCTCGCGACTTGGGGGGTGCTCTCCTCCGGGGATTTGGCCGCTTATGTGCAATCGCTGGACTCAAACCCGGGAACGGCTTATCGTCATATCGAGGCGTCCGAGGCGGACTCGAAGACGGCTTCGATCAAACCGGACGAGGAGCAGCTTCATCTTGCCATTCAGGAAGAGGCGGCAAAACGAAGGGAAGCTCCGATCGACGCAAAGATAGACCGAGTATGGAAAGCGATTCCCGGCTACAACGGCATCGAGGTGAACGTCGAAGAGACGATGAGGCTAGCGATGCAGCGCGGGACGGATACGGGCATTCCTTTTGTTTATAGGGAAGTTGCCCCAAGTGTCCGCTTGGAGGATCTAGGCGCCGAGCCGATCTATAAAGGCAATCCGCACAAACCGATGGCCGCGCTTATGATTAATGTCGCTTGGGGGAACGAATTTCTCCCGCCAATGCTGAGTGTACTGGAGAAGGAAGGGGTTCGCGCCACCTTTTTCTTCGACGGCTCCTGGCTGAGCAAAAACATTGATACAGCCAAAATGATTCAGGAAAAAGGTCACGAGCTGTCCAATCACGCCTATTCGCATAAAAATATGAGCGGTCTCGGCCGAGAAGAAACGATAAAAGAAATCGAGCGCACGCAGACGCTGCTCAAAGAAAAGCTCGGTGTCGACAATACGCTGTTTGCGCCTCCCTCCGGGGATTTCAGCAGCTTGACCGTCAAGGTTGCGCATGAGCTGAAGCTGAAGACGATCCTGTGGACCGTTGACACCGTAGATTGGAAAAAGCCGGCGCCGGAAGCGATCGTACGAAAAATCGCCACACGCGTGGAGCCCGGCTCCATGATTTTGATGCATCCGACCGAATCTTCGTCCGGGGCATTGGAAGACATGATACGGGTGATCAAAGAAAAGGGCCTTGTTCTTGGCACCGTATCCGAGCTGATCTCTCCGAACCGGGTACCAAAGGTTGAGACGGAGTAAGTTTTTTGTTACTATCATGTGAGAACGAAAGACCGAAATGTCGTCCACCTGCGCTAACCTGTTCAGGCTCATGATGCAGCAGTCGATTCTTATACGTTCTCATAATAAGGGGGAGCCTCATATTGATCAAGCAGACGCTTAGCAACGGACTCCGCATCATATCGGAGCCGATACCGACCTACCGCTCCGTATCGTTCGGAATTTGGATCAAGACCGGTTCGCGAAACGAAGGACCCGCGAACAACGGCATTTCGCATTTTATCGAACATATGCTGTTCAAAGGGACGGACCGCTATTCGGCACAGGATATCGCCGAAATATTCGACGGGATCGGCGGCAATGTCAACGCCTTTACGGCTAAAGAGTATACATGCTACTATGCCAAAGTGCTGGATACCCATCTGCCGCTTGCCGTAGACGTATTGTCGGATATGTTCTTCAACTCGAAGATGGATGAAGCGGAGCTGGACAAAGAACGCAATGTCATCCTCGAAGAAATATCGATGTATGACGATACGCCCGACGATCTGGTGCACGACTTGATAGCGAAAGCCGCTTATAGCGATCATCCGCTTGCTTACACGATTTTAGGCACGGAAGCGAACTTGCGCGCGATGCGTCCGGAGACGCTGCGGCACTATATGCAGGATCGTTACTCGATACCGAACACGGTGATTTCGCTGGCCGGGAATATCGATGAGGGCATCTACGATTTGATGGACCGGCACTTCGGGTCGTTCCGCAATATGGGGGCAAGCAGCAAGCTGGCCGCTCCCGTTTTCGGCGGCAATGTGTTGTTTCACGAGAAAAAAACGGAGCAAAATCATATATGTTTGTCGCTTCCCGGCTGCTCGCTGCACGACCCGATGCTGTACCCGATGATTCTGCTTAACAATCTGATCGGCGGCGGGATGAGCTCCTATCTGTTCCAGGAAATCCGCGAGAAGCGGGGACTAGCATACTCCGTTTATTCGTATCATACGGCGCATGCGGACAGCGGCGAGTTCACGATCTACATGGGGACGGCGCCGAAGCAGACGGACGAAGTTCTGAAAGTTACGATGGATGTGCTGCAAGACATCGCAGGTCGCGGACTGACCGAAGAGGAGCTGCGCAAAGGGAAGGAGCAGCTCAAGGGCAGCTTCATCCTCAGCCTCGAGAGTACGAGCAGCCGCATGAACCGGCTCGGCAAAAACGAACTGATGCTCGGCGCGCATCATTCGCTGGACGAAATACTGAACATGATCGATTCCGTAACGCAGGACGATATCCGGGCACTGATCAATCGGTTGTTCGCGCAGCCGTTCGCGCTGGCCATGGTCGGCAAATCGGACAAAGCGATTCAAACTTTCAGGAGGGACTCTCTTGTTATACCAAGTTAAACTTAAGCAGCTTCCCGGCAACGAAGATGTTCATATCCCGCAAAAAATGTCCGCGCTGGCAAGCGGCTTCGACTTGTACGCGGCCGTTACCGAACCGGTAACGCTTCAGCCCGGCGAGCGATCGCTCATACCGACCGGTGTCGCGCTGGCGATGCCGGAGCAGCTCGAGGCGCAAATACGCCCTCGCAGCGGACTCGCACTGAAACACGGGATTACGTGCCTCAATTCGCCCGGCACGATTGATGCCGATTATCGCGGAGAGATCAAAGTGCTGCTGATCAATCTGGGGCAGTCGCCTTTTACGATCGACCGCAACGAACGGATCGCCCAAATGGTGTTTCAATTAG
Organism: Paenibacillus ginsengarvi; assembly: GCF_003626695.1. Lineage (GTDB taxonomy): Bacteria > Bacillota > Bacilli > Paenibacillales > NBRC-103111 > Paenibacillus_AB > Paenibacillus_AB ginsengarvi. The sequence goes on along the minus strand of NZ_RBAH01000001.1, from coordinate 79,530 downwards.
TCCCGCAAGTTTCGCTCGAACAAGTGAACGACCTGGACGAGACGGTACGAGGCGCGGGAGGTTTCGGTCATACCGGCCGGTAATGGCAGCGAGTAAAACGATTAAAATCGCCACCTTCTTCTAATGGAAGGAAGGCGATTTTTTTTGTCTTTTGTTTTCTGATCGGCATAGCTCGTCTTGGGCAGTAACCCATCCCGCCTTACCCGCATAAGATGTCGTATACTCGAAGAAGGAAAGGGGTGTAAACATGCTGACCGGCATTCAAATAACGCTGATTGGCGGAGACGCCCGTCAATTGGAAGTGATCCAGAAATTTTCGGAACTGGACGCGACCGTCACCCTGATCGGGTTCGACAATTTGCAATATGCATATAGCGGCGTTACGAAAGTGTCGTTATCCCCCCAGGTGCTGGAAAAAGCGGATGCCGTCATTTTGCCGGTTGTCGGCACGGATGACAATGGCGTCGTGGAATCGATCTTCTCGACAACCGACATGACGATCCGCGACGAACATATTGCCGCTCTGCCGTCACATGCCAAAATATACACCGGAATGGCGAAGCCGTATTTGAAGAAGCTGGTCTCGGAGCATAACACCAAGCTGGTCGAACTGCTCGATCGGGATGACGTAGCGATCTACAATTCGATACCGACGGCAGAAGGCGCGCTTATGATGGCCATTCAAAATACGGATATTACGATCCACGGCTCGACCAGCATGGTTCTCGGCCTAGGGAGAACCGGCATGACGATGGCGCGGACGCTTCAGGGACTTGGGGCCAAAGTGCTTGTCGGCGTCCGCAAGCCGGAGCATTTTGCAAGAGCGTGGGAGATGGGATTTACGCCGTTTTACTTGGCCGATCTGGCCCATCAGGTGACGAGTATCGACTTGCTTTTTAATACGATTCCGACTATGATAGTCACAGCGCAAATTATTGCCAGTATGCCTCATCGCGCCGTCATTATCGACCTTGCGTCGAAACCCGGCGGCACCGATTTCCGGTTTGCGGAAAAGCGGGGCGTGAAGGCCATTCTTGCGCCAGGACTTCCCGGAATCGTCGCTCCGAAAACAGCTGGCCGCATTCTCGCGAATACGATAAGCCAGTTGATCTTGGATGACGTTACTACCGGGAGGAATGCGCCATGAATTGGACGGGGAAGACGGTCGGCTTTGCCTTGACCGGTTCTCATTGTACATTTGAAGAAACGATGCCGCATATTCAGCGCTTCGTGGACGCGGGAGCAAGGGTCATTCCGATCGCTTCGCAGACGCTTATGACGACGGATACCCGGTTCGGCACATCGGCAAGCTGGCAGCAGCAGTTAAAGCAAATAACAGGCAATGATATCATTTCTTCCATCGTCGATGCGGAACCGCTGGGACCGTCTAAATTGCTGGATGTGATGCTGATTGCGCCGTGTACGGGCAATACGACAAGCCGACTGGCGAATGCGATGACCGACAGTGCCGTACTGATGGCGGCCAAGGCGCAGATGCGGAACCAGAGACCTTTGGTGCTTGCCATTTCCACGAACGACGGCTTAGGTCTGAACGCCGCGAATATCGCCAAGCTGCTAGTAGCCAAACATATTTACTTCGTTCCGTTTGGTCAGGATAATCCGGCCCAAAAGCCGAATTCGCTGGTGGCCCGAATGGAGCTCATCATGGATGCGTGTGCTTCGGCGCTTGAAGGGAAGCAGCTTCAACCGCTGCTTATTGAGAGATTTCAAGATTTTATATCCTGACCGCATCGTCTTCGGACGTTTTCTGTAAAAGCTGTACGTGTACGGAAACGGTTTTTGTTATTTAATGGAATAACATGCTGGATGACGATTCGCTTTGTTGACACAGCTGCTTGCGTGCGAATACCGGTTGTTTGCGGACGTCCCGAGTCGGTTTATGGCGAATGGGGTACATTTGCATGCCGTCATCCGGTTTTTTCCAGCGGCACGTCGCCGTCGTCCGGTATTTCGCCACCCGAGCAGCGTAAACGGCATCGCTTATCCGGCTTGGAGGGAAGACTATGCGTACTCTCGTGCAGAAGTTCGGCGGCACTTCCCTCTCCGACTCCCGGGCCAGATCTCATGCCATCGGTCATATGAAACGCGCTTTGGCCGAATCGTACCAGCTTGTCGTAGTCGTTTCCGCAATGGGCAGAAAAGGAGAGCCTTACGCCACCGATTCATTGCTTGAGCTCATTCGTCTGAACGGCAACTGCATTCCTGCAAGAGAGAAAGATATTTTACTGCACTGCGGGGAGCTAATCTCAGCCGCCGTCTTGTGCAGTCTGCTCGAAGCCGAGAGCATTCCAGCCATTATACTGACCGGCGCTCAAGCCGGCATCCGGACGAACGAGCGGTACGGCGACGCTCGCATCGAATCCATTCAACCTTCCCGCGTCGTACAGGCATTGTCCGAGGGGAAGGTTGTGATCGTTCCCGGCTTCCAGGGCGAAACGGCTCACGGCGATGTGACGACGCTGGGCCGGGGAGGCAGCGATACGACGGCGACGGCACTCGGCGCGGCGCTTCGGGCGGAATATGTCGACATTTTCACCGATGTGAGCGGGGTATTTACCGCCGATCCGAAAATTGTAGACAAGGCCAAGCCCATCGAGCGGGTCACGTATGCGGAAATATGCAACATGGCTTACCAAGGAGCTAAGGTAATACACCCGAGAGCGGTAGAAATCGCCATGGAAGCGGGGATTCCGGTGCGGGTGCGCTCGACTTTCACAGATGATCCGGGGACGCTTGTTACCAAGGCGGACGACTCGGAACGCTCCGAACGGATGCTTCATGACCGCTTCGTCACGAGCATCGCCCATGTCGCTCCGATCACGCAAATCAAAGTAGCCGCGCAGGAAGGACAATACGATTTGTCCTTGAATGTGTTTAAAGCGATGGCCGCCAATCAGATCAGCGTCGATTTTATTAATGTCAACGTATCGGGAGTTTGTTATACCGTATTCAACGACGAATCCGAACGGGCGCTGGCGATTTTGCGAAGCATGGGCTGCCTTCCGGAGTTTGTGACCGGCTGCGCCAAAGTTTCGATTATCGGCGGCGGGATGAACGGTGTACCGGGTATTATGGCGAGCATCGTCGAGGCGCTGACGCAGCGGGACATCCCGATCCTGCAGTCGGCCGATTCGAACGCGACCATATGGGTGCTTGTTAAGGAAGCAGACGCGAGCCGGGCGATTCAGGCGCTTCATCATTCATTTCAACTGGATAAATAATCGCTGCGGGGCATGCGGCTTCGCCAAACGTTAAGGAGGAACTTTTGTGGACTTCGGAAGAGTCATCACCGCAATGGTGACCCCATTCGACGACAATCTTCAAATCGACTGGGATGGAGCTAGACGACTAATCGACTATTTAATCGAAGAGCAGCAATCGGACAGCTTGGTAATTTGCGGAACGACAGGGGAGTCTCCGACTCTTACCGAGGAAGAGAAGCTCGAGATGTTCCGGGTTGCGGTTGATCAGGCGAAGGGCCGCGTCAACATAATTGCGGGCACCGGCAGCTACGATACGGCCCATACGATTCATTTGACAAAGCAGGCCGAAGCGATTGGCGTAAACGGCGTACTTCTCGTTGCTCCTTATTATAACCGCCCTTCGCAAGAAGGCATTTACGAGCATTTTAAGGCGGCTGCGCAGGCGACGAAGCTTCCGGTTATGCTGTATAACATCCCGTCGCGCACAGGCATAACGGTAGCCGCTTCGACTACGCTCAAGCTGGCCCAATTGCCGAACGTTGTCGCAACGAAGGAAGCCCATTCCGATTTTGACCTCATCTCGGAGCTCACATCGAACGCTCCGGAGTCGTTTAAAGTGTACAGCGGCGACGATATTTTGACGCTTCCGATGCTGTCGGTAGGCGCTTACGGCATTGTCAGCGTGGCTAGCCACGTGATCGGCAAGGAAATGCAGCAGCTCGTCGGCGCCTACATAGGCGGCGAAGTGCGGCAAGCGGCCGAGTGGCATGCGAAGCTGCGGCCCATTTTCAACGGCTTGTTTAACTGTCCGCACCGCGTTCCGAATCCGGTACCGGTTAAATATGCGCTCGGTCTTCATGGAGTGCCCGTCGGCGGGGTTCGCTTGCCGCTTGTACCCGCTACCGAGCAGGAAGCCGGCTTTATTCGCGAGTTGTTCAAACGCTGATCGGGCCTTTAGTAAAATAAGCAAAACGAGAACCGGTGCCGGGGAGCATCGGTTTTTTGTTTTGGGGCAGGCTAATAGTACTCGACTTGTATTTGCATATGCGCTTCATGTATAATGAAACACAAGTGACTGGTTCGGGTTATCTTTGGTCTGGGTATATAAAGATCGTCGCCAAAACAACTTAGGAGGGTTAGATTTGTCTAAAAAAAATATAGATAAAGTATCCATTTTCGCTCTGGGCGGCGTGGGCGAAATTGGCAAAAATATGTACTGCGTTCAATACGGGAACGATATTGTCGTCATCGATTCCGGGCTCAAATTCCCGGAGGAGGACATGCTTGGCATTGATATCGTCATTCCCGATATCTCCTATTTGACGGAGAACCGCGATAAAGTCAGAGGGATTTTGATTACGCACGGCCATGAGGACCATATCGGCGGCTTGCCGTACGTTCTCCGGAATTTAAACGTTCCCGTATACGGAACGAAGCTTACGCTCGGTTTGATCGAAGCGAAGCTGAAGGAAGCGAATTTGCTCGGCGAAACGAAGCGGATCTTGATCAACGCCGATTCGGAAATTCAGCTCGGGTCGATGAAAGCAACCTTCTTCCGGGTGAACCACAGCATTCCGGATTCGGTTGGCGTGTGCCTGGATACACCGGAAGGACTTGTCGTTCATACCGGAGACTTCAAATTCGATCAAACGCCGGTTAACAACCAATATGCCGATTTGCACAAAATGGCCCATATCGGAAGCCGCGGCGTACTGGCATTGCTGTCGGACAGCACGAATGCCGAACGTCCGGGGTATACCGGATCGGAGCGTACGGTTGGAGCGGAGCTGGAAGAGTTGTTTCGCAAAGCGAAGCAGCGTGTCGTCGTGGCAACGTTCGCATCCAACGTGCATCGCGTTCAGCAGGTAATCAATGCGGCGGAAGCTACACGGCGAAAAATGGCCGTTATCGGAAGAAGCATGGTTAACGTGGTCAACATCGCAAGCGAGCTCGGCTACTTGCATATTCCGGACGGCATGCTGATCGAACCGGAAGAAGTGAACAAGCTTGCGGCGGACCGGGTCGTCATTCTTTCGACCGGAAGCCAAGGCGAACCAATGTCCGCTTTGACCCGCATGGCTCGCTCGAATCATCGGAAAGTGGATATTTTGCCGGGCGATACGGTTGTTATTGCCGCAACCCCGATTCCGGGCAACGAACGTTTCGTCGGACGAACGGTCGATGAGCTTTTCCGGATCGGCGCAAACGTGATTTACGGTTCCGGCTCGGTAACCGGCGTTCACGTTTCCGGACACGGAAGTCAAGAAGAGCTGAAGCTGATGCTCAATATGATGAAGCCGAAATATTTCATCCCGATTCACGGCGAGTACCGGATGCTTCGCCAGCACGCTAATCTTGCAGAATCGGTCGGCGTCGACCGGGAAAACATTTTCATCGTGGACATCGGTGACACGGTGGAAATTCAAGGCGGCGTTGCCCGCCGGGGACCGCGAGTTCCTTGCGGCAACGTGCTGATCGACGGACTGGGCGTAGGCGATGTAGGCAATATCGTGCTTCGCGATCGCAAGCTTTTGTCCCAGGACGGCATTCTGGTCGTAGTCGTTACGCTAAGCAAGCAGGACGGCACGATTATGTCGGGTCCGGATATTATTTCCAGAGGATTCGTGTACGTACGCGAATCCGAAGGACTGCTGGACGAAGCGAACCGGATCGTCAGCAGTACGCTCAACCGGCTGATGGTGGAGAACGTCAACGAGTGGGCTTCACTCAAAACTCATGTAAAAGATGCACTCGGACGATTTTTATATGAACAAACCCGTAGAAGACCAATGATTTTGCCGATTATTATGGAAGTTTAAACGGTAAAACGCTAGTCACTGAACCCAATGATACCCGAACACGTTTATGGCCAAGCCTTCCCGACTGGGGGGGCTTTTTCTTTTCGGGGCCCGTCTTCGGTGTGAACTTGGAGCCCACAAACCTTTCCAAGAAGCCCTACCGGATAAAATCGACCGACCAATTCATACTATGGAAGACTACAGGAGGAGGGTCTTCGATGGCTAATACGCAAGCGAACGAAGCGGAGCAACCGGAAGTAGCGGAGAAAAAAAACACGGTGGTCGATACGATCCAACAATTGGGGCAAACGGCGACCCCGGCAGCGGAATCGAACATATACTGCATGACGATTATCGGGCAGGTCGAAGGACATATCGTCCTGCCGCCGCAAAACAAAACGACCAAATACGAGCATCTGATCCCGCAGCTCGTCGCAGCCGAGCAAAATCCGAAAATCGAGGGCGTCCTGATTATATTGAATACGGTTGGCGGGGATGTGGAAGCAGGGCTCGCGATAGCGGAGATGATCTCCTCTTTGTCGAAGCCTAGCGTTACGCTGGTGCTCGGGGGAGGGCATAGCATCGGTGTGCCGATCGCCGTTTCGTCGCATCATTCTTTCATTGCCGAGACGGCGACGATGACGATCCATCCGATTCGGTTAAACGGCATGGTTATTGGCGTTCCGCAAACGTTCGAATATTTGGAGAAAATGCAGGAGAGGGTCCTTCGCTTCATCACCAATCATTCCCGTATCCCGGAAGGCAAGCTGAAGGAGCTTATGTTCAAAACCGGCGAGCTGACACGCGATATCGGCACGACGGTAATAGGGGCGGATGCCGTCAAATACGGGCTTATCGATGCCGTAGGCGGCGTAGGCGAAGCGATCAGAGAACTGAACAGGCTGATCGAGCAGCACCGCGGAGTCAGAGGAGGGCTTGTGCAATGATATTGTATACGAGCGTTCCGATCGAAACCGTGATGGAGGGGTTCGAGGACAAGCAGCCGGAGAGGTCGGAAGTGACGGTTAACGGAATTCTGATGCAGATTGAACTGGTTGCCCCGTACCAAGGTAAAATTGTCCGACTCTACAGCCCGGACCCGATGAATTACTTAAATCCGGACTATGCTCCGGGGAAAATCATTGAGTTCAAGCCGGTATAAACCGGGCTGCCGGATAGATAATGAGAGATCTCGGTTCCTTAAGAGAGAACCGGGAATCTCTCTTTTTTTGTCGAAAAAACCGAACAGGTGTTTTTATTTACGCCGAATATTGGAAAGTATGATATAATGAAATACGTTTCTATTACTTTGCCCCTTGCCGCTTACAGCGGATTCCATAACCGGAGGTGTACAGTTTTGGCTAAAAGACGGAAAAAAGGCGGATCGCTAACGACCCATCTCAAATACGAACTATACGGCATCCTCATACTTATTTTCTCCGTCATCGCGCTTTCCAAAGAAGGCTCTGTCGGCAGATCGCTCAATTTCTTGTTCCGCTTTTTCCTGGGCGTTTGCGATTTTATCGTTCCGATTGTGTTTATATACATAGGCTTGTTTGTCATGGTGAAGCGATCGTGGCCGAAGGGCTGGAACGCGCGCAAATCGGGAGTGCTGCTGCTGATTCTCGGTTTTCTCATTATGAACCATATTACGTTGTTTCAACTGCTCGATCCGACCGGCGAACTGACGAGAGCGACATGGATCGTTAGCCAGACCTGGAATAGTCTGATCGACGGCATACACCCGCAAAACCAGCAGATGCTTCAGCATCAAGTGGGGGGCGGCATGATCGGGGCGGTTTTGTACGCTTGCCTGTACTTCCTGTTCGATAATCTCGGCGCGCGGTTGCTCGAATATTCGCTCTTTGCGATCGGTTTTATCCTGGTAACTGGCCTATCGTATGTCGATATGGGCAGCAAGGTGAGGCGGCTGTTCAGCGGCAGCGGCCTAAGACTTAAGGATACGTTCAAGGATATGTTTCAACTGATGAAAAATCCGGAGACGCCGAAGCCGGTTCGCACCCGTAAGGCGCTTCAGCCGCAGGTCGCTCTGGATGACGACTTCGAGGATGAGATCACGGCGCCGGTCATTATGCGCGAGAAGAAAAAGCCGGTCTTTTTCCAACTGCTGCAAAAAAAGCAAAAGCCCGCCGCTGCGGGATCGGACGATACGGAAGGGGAAGAAGAAGTCGTATACAGCGCAGACGACCGCGGTACGTCGGTTTTGCCGGCCGCCAGGAACGATTATGAGGATGAGGACGAGGGGGACAAGGAGCAATCTGAGTTTCCGCGCATTCGCGATTTTCAAGAGCATCTGGAGGAGCAGGACGCTCCGCTCGAAGCGTCCGAGCCGGTTCTGGCAGAGCCGCCGGCAGTTAAGGCGCTGCCGGCGGCTCAGGAGTATGTTCCTCCCTCCAATCAGATGAAAATCAAGCTCCCGGTCGAAGGGGAAGGCGAAATCGACGTAACGTTTGCGCCGCCGCGCGAAAAACCTCCGGCCAAGCCGTATTTGCTGCCGCCGTTCAACTTGCTGGCGAAGCCAGGCAATTCAGGCAAAGGCGGCGATGCCGTCGACTACAAAACGATCGCCCGCAAGCTCGAGACGACGTTAGAAAGCTTCGGCGTTCGGACGAAAGTGCTCGACGTCGTACGGGGACCGTCGGTCACCCGGTACGAGATTCAGCCGGACGTAGGCGTGAAGGTCAGCCGGGTCGTAAGCTTAACGGACGATATTGCGCTTGCGCTGGCCGCCAAAGACATTCGGATGGAAGCTCCGATTCCGGGGAAATCGGCGATCGGCATCGAGGTGCCGAATTCCGAGGTTGCGGTCGTTACGATGCGCGAAGTGATGGAAAGCTCGGTGTTCCAGGAATCCAGCTCGCTCCTGTCGATCGCGTTCGGACGAGACATATCCGGCCAGGCAATCGTCGGCAATTTGGCCAAAATGCCGCACTTGCTTGTTGCAGGCGCTACCGGTTCAGGGAAATCGGTTTGTATTAACGGGATCATCACGAGCATTTTGTACAAAGCGAAGCCGGATGAAGTGAAATTTCTGATGATCGACCCGAAAATGGTCGAGCTGAATATGTACAACGGCATTCCGCATTTGCTCGCGCCAGTTGTAACCGATCCGCGAAGAGCGTCGCTGGCGCTCAAAAAAATCGTCGGCGAAATGGAAAAGCGGTATGAGCTGTTTTCCAAATTCGGCACACGGAATATCGAAGGCTACAATAATATGATTGCCGAGAAGCCGGATGGAGAGAAGCTGCCGTTCATCGTCGTCATTCTGGACGAGCTTGCCGACCTGATGATGGTGGCGGCGAACGACGTGGAAGATTCGATCTGCCGACTGGCCCAGAAAGCGCGGGCAGCCGGCATTCACCTCATTATCGCCACACAGCGGCCGTCGGTGGATGTCATTACCGGGCTGATCAAGGCCAACATTCCGTCGCGGATCGCCTTTGGCGTATCGTCCCAGGTCGATTCGCGGACGATTCTGGATATGGTCGGCGCCGAGAAGCTGCTCGGCCGCGGCGACATGCTGTTCCTGCCGGTCGGAGCGTCGAAGCCGATTCGCGTGCAGGGAGCCTTTTTGTCCGACCCGGAAGTGGAAGCAGTCGTCGGCTTCTGCAAAAATCAGGAGGAAGCCATCTACCAGGAGGAGATCGTGCCGGAGCTGGAGGAGCAGGCGGAAGCCGAGGACGAGTATGAGGACGAGCTGTACGACCAGGCCGCCCAGATCGTTATCGAAGCGAAGCAGGCGTCCGTCTCGCTATTGCAGCGGCGTATGCGGGTCGGTTATGCGAGAGCGGCCCGCCTGATCGACTCGCTGGAGGCGAAAGGCATCGTTGGCCCTTACGAGGGGAGCAAGCCGAGAGAAGTGCTGCTCACGATGGAGCAGTACCAGCACAATCGAATCCCGTCTTAAACGGGGAGAAAACAAACGAAACGTCCTGTTCTTTCGGAACAGGGCGTTTTTCTGCATAATACCGCTGGCCGCTTGTCATAATAAGGCATGAAAACAGCCCTAAATACGCAGACAGGATGGTTGAGGACAGCGATGAACAAGCGACTGATTGTCATAACGATATGTACCGTTATGTTTTTGCTGGCGGCTATTCAATTGAAGCACAGATGGAGTTCCGAACAAACGTTCGGAGAAAGTGAGATCCGCTATGGCACACAGGGCGGAGACGTTTACGAGCTGCAAGGCAGATTGAAGCTGCTCGGATTTTACAAGGGAGACGTAGACGGCGATTTCGGGTATGAAACGCTCCAATCGCTGAAGACATTCCAGCAGCAGTTCGGGATGAAGGTGGACGGAATCGCGGGTGGGAAAACGAAAGTAAAGCTGTGGGAAGCAACCAAAGAGTGGTCGCCCGACCGCACGCCGCGTAAAGGGGCGGAAAGCGAGGCCCCAGCTCCTCCTGCTGGTTCCCCGGCGCCGGGTTCGAATGAGGCAGCTGGGCAGGAAAACGCTCCCGCCAAGGAAGCATCCGGAAACGAATTATATTCCGGTTCGAACAATCTGGGGTTGTCTGACCAAGATATGAAGCTGATGGCCAACGCCGTTTTCGGCGAGTCGCGCGGTGAGCCGTATGTCGGGCAAATTGCCGTAGCCGCGGTCATTTTAAATCGGGTCAAATCGGCCAGCTTCCCGAATACGGTGTCCGGCGTCATTTTTCAGCCCGGCGCTTTCACAGCCGTTGCCGACGGACAAATTTGGCTGACGCCGAACGATGTGGCCTCCAAGGCGGTTAAGGATGCTCTGAACGGGTATGACCCGACCGGTGGCTGCACGTACTACTTCAACCCGGAAACGGCAACCTCCGCATGGATCTGGTCGCGGCCTCAGGTGAAGCAGATCGGCAAGCACATTTTTTGCAAATGATTCGCGGCCGCCGAGATGTAGCCTTTGCTTCAACTCCGGCGGCCGTTCGGTTGCTTCTTCGCTTGCAGGAAGAATATAATGGAAAAGAGGTCGATACAATGGCAGTAGATACAAGCCGACCATCAATCGAAGAAGGGAGCGTATTGCCGTTGAGCAAATCCAATTTTGAAAGAGAGACGATCGGCAATGTGAGGCTTCACGTCCTGCCGACGGATCAGTTCAAAACGTACGCCATCTCGGTATACATAGGGACTCCTTTGACAGAGTCCACGGTTACGCCCGTAGCTCTGGCCCCGTTCGTTCTCCGTAGAGGAACAGCCAAGCTGCCGGAGACGAAGCAGTTTCGCGAGCGTCAGGACGATCTGTACGGAGCCGGCTTCGGCTTTGACGTCTACAAGCGGGGAGACTACCAGATCGTACAATTCCGGATGGATATGATCCACGACGATTTCGTAAAAGATCATGGCTCGATGCTCGGGCAAGCGCTGCAATTCGTCGGTGAAGCGATTACCGATCCGGTGCGCGATCAGGGCGTATTCCGAGCGAAGTATGTGGAGGCCGAGAAAGATACGCTCCGCAAACGAATCGCCGCCATCGTAAACGACAAAATTCGCTATGCGGCCGAACGGATGATCGAAGAGATGTGCCAAAGCGAACCGTACCGCCTTCATCCGCTTGGCAGGACCGACGATCTGGCTCCCATCACGCCAGAATCGCTGTTCGCTTCCTACGAAACGTGGCTGGCCGACTCGCCGATCGACGTGTATGTCGTGGGCAATACGACTCTAGCCGAAGTGAAAGCTCATCTGGAATCCGCGTTCAAGTGGAAGCGAAAGGGAACCGCCGCTTACGACCGGAAGGCGGAGCACAAGCAGGTCGGCGAAGTCCGTACGGTCATCGACCGGATGGATGTGACGCAAGGAAAGCTGAACATGGGCTTGCGAACTTATGTAACATATGCTGATAAGGAATATCCGGCAGCGCTTATGTACAACGGTATTCTTGGCGGTTATCCGCACTCGAAGCTGTTCTTGAACGTAAGGGAAAAGGAAAGTCTGGCTTATTATGCTTCGTCCAGACTTGACGGGCATAAGGGCATTTTGACGATTCAGTCCGGCATCGAATTTGCGAATTACGAAAAAGCAGTAGCTATTATTAAACGGCAAATGGAGCATATGGCCGAAGGCCAAATCAGCGAGCTCGAAATGTCGCAGACGAAGGCGATGATCGCCAATCAGCTGCGTGAAAGCCAAGATTCGGCATTCGAGACGATCGCCCTTGATTTCAATAATCAGCTTTCGGGCACCGTAAGATCGGCCGCCCAGCTTATCGAGCAGGTCGAGCAAACGGACCGCGAGGCCATCCGCCGGGTTGCCGAAGGCGTGAAGCTGGATACGATTTATTTCCTTCGCGACCGGAAGGGGGAGTGAGACATGCAAACGATACCGTTCACCCGACTGAAAGAGACGTTGTATCACGAGAAATTGGCTAACGGATTAAACGTTTATATTCTCCCGAAGCCCGGTTTTCATAAAATATATGCAACCTTCTCCACCCGATACGGCTCGATCGACAATCATTTCCAGGTAGAGGGCAAAGCGGAAGCAGCCGTGCCGGACGGGATCGCCCATTTTCTCGAGCATAAGATGTTCGAGGAGCCGACGGGCGACATTTTCGCCACCTTCGCCTCGCAGGGCGCTTCTGCGAACGCGTTTACGAGCTTCGACCGCACCGTTTATTTGTTCTCGGCGACGGAGCAGGTGAAGGAAAACTTGACGACGTTAATCAATTTCGTGCAAAATCCGTACTTCACCGAACAAAACGTCGAAAAGGAAAAAGGAATTATCGGCCAGGAAATTAACATGTACAGGGATAATCCCGACTGGCGCGTTTATTTCGGCCTGATCGAAGCTTTATATCAGAAACATCCGGTTCGGATCGACATTGCCGGCACGGTCGAATCGATCTCGCATATTACGAAAGATACGCTTTACGAATGCTACCATACGTTTTACCATCCGAGCAATATGAGCCTGTTCGTCGTCGGCGGCGTCGATGTGGAGGAGATCATGCAGCTTGTGCGCGATAATCAGGCGGCTAAGACATTCCCGCCGCAAGGGGAAATCCGCCGGTTTTTCGAGCGGGAGCCGGACCCGGTGCACGAAGCGAAAAAAGTGATCGAACTGCCGGTATCGCTGCCTAAATGTTTGTTCGGCTTCAAGGAGCAGATCCAGTCCGGCGGGGGCAGCGAGGGGCTGAAGCGGGAAGTGACGTCGAAGCTCGTGCTCGACGCGCTGCTCAGCCCAAGCTCGAAGCTGTACCAGCAGCTGTACGACGACGGGCTCATCTCCGATCAGTTCGGGCATGAATACAATACGAACTCGAACTACGCCTTCTCGATTATCGGCGGCGACACGAAAGACCCCGACGAGCTTGTACGCCGCGTAAGCGAGGCGCTGGAGAAGGCCAAAACCGAAGGGATCGACGCGGAATCGTTCGAGCGCAGCAAGCGCAAAAAGATCGGCGGCTTCATGCGGATGATGAACTCTCCCGAGGCGATGGCAAACGAGTTTACGAAATACGAGTTCCGGGACGCAAACTTGTTCGACGTATTGGACGCCTACGAGGCCGTTACGCTGGAAGAAGCAAACCGGAGATTGCGCGAGCATGCCGACTTTGACCGATTCGCCATTTCGATCGTCAGGAGTCCGGTGACCGCATGATTAAGCCTTTGTCGGAAACGACCGTTCTGATTACGGGGGCGAGCCGGGGCATCGGGGCGGCTATCGCCGTACGCTTCGCCTCCGTAGGTATGAAGGTCGTCATTCATTACCTTCATTCGCACGAATCCGCTAACGAAACGGCTCGGGCTTGTCTGAACCTCGGAGCGAAGGTACTGACGGTAACGGCGGACGTACGCAACCGGGAACAGCTGAAGCGGATGAAGGAAAAGATGGAGAAACATGACATGGTGCCGGACATTCTCGTCAATAACGCCGGTGTCGCCCACTACGGCTTACTGCAGGATGTCACGGAGGAAGATTGGGAGCGCGTCATGGACGTGAACCTGAAAGGCATGTTTTTGTGCACGCAGCTGTTTATGGAGCCGATGATTCGGCAAAAATATGGAAGAATCATCAATGTATCGTCCGTATGGGGAATATCAGGGGCTTCCTGCGAAGTCGTGTATTCCACCGCGAAGGGCGGCGTCAACGCCTTCACGAAAGCGCTGGCCAAGGAGCTGGCGCCTTCGGGCGTTACCGTTAATGCGGTCGCTCCGGGCGTCGTGGAAACTTCGATGAACGCTAATCTCAGCGAAACCGAGAAGGAAGCGCTGCAAAATGACATTCCGGCCGGGCGATTCGCCCATCCGGACGAGATCGCCTCGCTCGTTTATTTTATCGCTTTGCCCGAATCCGGCTATATAACCGGCCAAATTATAAGTCCTAACGGCGGATGGCATACTTAACGAGCTTCGAGCAGCCTGAAATTGGACATTCTTTGCGGGCATACGGGGGGAACGTACGACGCATGCTAGTATTGGTTGTACCCCTAAAAACCGACAAGGAGGAACTTTTTCATGGCAACTGTACTTAAGAGCTTTGAGCGTTGGAAAGAGTTTTTGTCCGAGCGCGTGGAGCAGGCGCATAAAGCAGGCATGAGCGAAGAGACGATCAGCAAAATCGCTGCGCAGGTCGGCGAGTTTTTGGCGAACAAGATCGATCCCGAGAACAAGGAAGAACGGATTCTTAAGGAATTGTGGGATGTAGCGGACGACGAGGACAAAAAAGTGCTCGCACGCTGCATGGTGAAGCTCGTCAGCCAGTCTTGACCGGTTGTGTTCGGATGCGCATCGGTACGTTTTTGCGCGGTGGGAAGGAAGCCTCCTCTTGAAGGGGGCTTTTCCTCCTGCTTTGGCACTTTTTTTAATGATATAGAATTGCTAAATCGCGGTCGCTTATCCTTGAAATCGCCGATATACGTTTTTCTTATCATCATTCATAATTTCATTCCGCTAAAGCGGTCATCATGGAATTACAACGATGTTGTATTTTCTTACGCGAAGCTAGGAGGATAATAGCGAATATTGTAGAATTAGTTGTAAAGGGCCATACATCCGGAAAGGGAGATTACTCGATGGAAACGAAGCAATGGTACATGGAATACAAAATACATAAAAACCGTCCGGGTCTGCTCGGCGATATTGCATCCTTGATGGGGATGCTGGAAATTAACATTTTGACAATCAACGGCGTAGAAGACCGTACGCGCGGCATGCTGCTGCAGACGGATGACGACGAAAAAATAGAACTTATGGGTAAGATGCTGAAAAAAGTGGATAATATTACTGTATCGGCTCTTCGCGCGCCGAGACTGGTCGATATTCTCGCCGTTCGCCACGGACGTTACATTGAACGCGATTCCGACGATCGCAAAACGTTCCGTTTTACGCGCGACGAACTAGGACTTTTGGTTGATTTTCTCGGCGAAATATGCAAGAAGGACGGCAATCAGGTGATCGGCTTGCGCGGTATGCCGCGCGTAGGCAAAACCGAATCGATTATCGCCGGAAGCGTATGCGCCAAAAAACGATGGACGTTCGTCTCGTCAACGCTGCTGAGGCAAACGGTGCGCAGCCAAATGTCCGACGACGAAATGAACCCGCACAACGTGTTCATTATCGACGGCATCGTTTCGTCGATGCGCTCGAACGAAAAGCACCATATGCTGCTGCGCGAAATTATGGCGATGCCTTCGACTAAGGTGATCGAGCACCCGGATATATTTATTCGCGAATCGGAGTATACATACGATAATTTCAATGTAATCATTGAGCTTCGCAATACGCCGGACGAAGAAATATCGTACGAATCGTTTTTGAATACGGATCACGATAACGAAAGATTTTAAAGTTTGGCGTTTGAAAGCGGAGATTTGTTTACGGGAGGTGATGAAGCAGTGTCAGATTTGGGGCAGTTGCTGAAAAAAGCGCGTCTGGATCGAGGGATATCGCTCGACGAGCTCGAGGAAATGACAAAAATCCGGAAGCGTTATTTGGAAGCGATCGAAGATGGAGATTATAAAGTATTGCCAGGAAGCTTCTATGTGCGTGCCTTTATCAAAAGCTATTCGGAGTCGGTAGGGCTTGATCCGAACGAAGTGCTGGCGCTATACGGGAATGCGATACCGGCGCAAACGGTAGAAACGACGGCGGAGCCGACGATCCGACGCAAACGAACGAACGCGCGGAACACGGAGAAACTCAGCAAATGGGCGTCCAACATTTTGATGCTGTCGTTCGTCTTGCTCATTCTGGGCGTCCTCTACTATTTCATCGGCAACTCCTATAAGGGAGATGCCAGCAAGGAAGTGGATCCGGGCGAGAAAATAACGGAGAAAAGGGTGGACGAAACGAGCCTCGCCGGCGATGCCTCGGGCAAAACCGACAGCTCCAAGCTGCCACAAGGGAGCAACAAGCCGGCTGGCGACACGCAAATCAACCAGCCGGCGCCGCCTCCGCCGACACCGGTTGTGACTCTTGCCCGTACCGACGGCAATACCGACTACTATACCGTGACGAATGCCGATAAGGTGAGCGTACTTCTCAAAATAAACGGCGAGGAGTGCTGGCTGAAGATTGACAAAATCGTGCCGGCAACCGCCGAGCGGAAGCAGGAGCGGCAGGAAATCGAGGCCAAGCTGTATAAGAAAGGCGACACACGGGACTGGACTTCGGATTCCGGTGTTTTCATGCGGATCGGGTTTCCGCCTGCTGTGGAAGTCGTCGTGAACGGCACAGCGATTTCGCTCGGTACAAAAAAAGATGTCAAACAAATTCAAATCGATCTGGTGAAGACGATTTAAAAAAACGAGTCAGCCGTGTTGCACAGCTTAAAGATGTGGCATCCGTTTGCATGCGGATGTCTTTTTTTGCGGCACGCCGGTTGTTATAATGGTAGGGATACGAGGCCATGGGCCGATAGGGAACAGCCATTACTTTACAGGCGAAAGGTGGAGCTTTACAGATGAGTTCGGAAAGTTCGTTCGATATCGTTTCCTCGATCGACATGCAGGAGCTGAACAATGCCATCCAGCAGGCGGAGAAGGAAATCGCAAGCCGCTTCGATTTCAAAGGCTCGAAGAGCAGCATAGCGCTCGACAAAAACGAGCTGGTCGTCTCCTCGGACGATGAATACAAGCTGAACAGCGTGCTCGACGTGCTGCATTCGAAGATGGTGAAAAGAGGCATCTCGCTGAAAAACTTGCAGTACGGCAAAATCGAGCCGGCCGCTTCTTCAACCGTTCGTCAGCGGATCGGGCTGAAGCAAGGCATCGACCAAGAAAATGCAAAAAAAATCAACGTCATCATCCGCGATTCGAAGCTGAAAATCAAAAGCCAGATCCAGGGCGACCAACTGCGTGTATCCGGCAAAAACAAGGACGATCTGCAAAAGGCGATCCAGATGATCCGCCAAGCGGGAGTTCCTCTCGATTTGCAGTTTATCAATTTCCGGTAAGAGATGGACCGGGACGTTTTGTTCGTGTTTTTGACACCCTAAAGTCGATTGGTTTATACTTGTGTGGATCACGGCTAGGGCGGAATTCGGATTTGGGGGATATGGGAATGTCAGAAAAAGTAAAAGTGGTAACACTCGGATGCGAGAAAAACCTGGTTGATTCGGAGATTATGTCCGGCTTGATACACGAGCGCGGGTATTCCCTGGTCGACGATAAGGAAGAAGCTACTGTTATTATCGTCAATACGTGCGGATTTATCGATGCCGCGAAGGAAGAGTCGGTCAATACGATTCTCGATCTGGCCGATCTGAAAGAGACGGCGAACCTGAAGGCGCTTATCGTCTCCGGCTGTTTGACGCAGCGGTACAAAAAAGAGCTGATGAACGAAATGCCCGAGATCGACGGCATCGTCGGCACCGGCGATTTCGATAAAATCAACGACATTATCGACGAAGCGCTTGCCGGCCGCAAACCGATTCTCGTCGGCAACCCGGCGTTTAACTACGAGAAGCAGCTTCCCCGCCGGATGACGACTCCGCGTTATACGGCTTATGTCAAAATCGCCGAAGGCTGCGACAACGCCTGCACGTTTTGCAGCATTCCGATCATGCGCGGCAAGTTTCGCAGCCGTTCGATCGAATCGATTACGGCCGAGGTTAGCCAGCTCGCCGCCCAGGGCGTTCGCGAAATCAGCCTGATCGCGCAGGATTCGACGAATTACGGGACCGATCTGTACGACGGCTTTATGCTCCCGACGCTTCTGAACAAAGTGTCCGAAGTACCCGGCATCGAATGGGTGCGGCTTCACTATGCGTACCCGGGCTTTTTTACGGACGAGCTGATCGAAGTGATCGCCTCCAACCCGAAAGTATGCAAATATATCGATATGCCGCTTCAGCACAGCGAGGATCTTATTCTGAAACGGATGCGTCGTCCCGGCCGCCAGCGGGACTCCAGAGAGCTTGTCGCCAAAATCCGTTCGCGCATTCCGGATGTGGCGCTGCGGACATCGGTTATCGTCGGCTTTCCGGGCGAAACGGAGGAGGACTTCGCGAATTTGTGCGAGTTCGTCAAGGAAATGCGTTTCGACCGGCTTGGCGTGTTCGCCTATTCCAATGAGGAAGATACGCCGGCTTCGCGTCTGCCGGGCCATTTGTCGGATGAAGTGAAGGAGTTCCGCGCGACGACCTTGATGGAAATTCAGCGCGAAATCTCCCGTGAAGAGATCGGCAAGCGGATCGGTCAGGAATTGGACGTTCTGATCGAGCGATATGACGGGCGCAACGACGTATATATCGGACGTACGGAATTCGACGCTCCGGATGTGGACGGCGAAGTGTTCGTTACCCGGTGCACGGCCGATATCGGAGCTATGCAAAAAGTACGGATTACGCATTCCTTCGAGTTCGACCTTTCCGGGGAGGGAATTGCATGAATCTGGCCAATCGGATAACGGTGGCGCGAATTTTTCTCGTGCCGGTCATCATGTTTTTTTTGCTCGTGAACTTCAAGCTGCCGCCGATCCGGATCGAGCAGTTCAGCATTACGTACAATCAGATCATTGCGGTGCTTATCTTTATTATCGCGGCCAGCACGGACAGTCTGGACGGTTATATCGCCCGCAAGCACAAGCTCATTACGAATCTGGGCAAGCTCCTCGATCCGCTCGCGGACAAGCTGCTCGTGTCGGCGGTGCTCGTTTCGCTCGTCGACATGGGCAAGATGGACGCCTGGATTGCGATCGTCATCATCAGCCGCGAATTTGCCGTGACCGGACTGCGCTCCATCTGCGCGGCGGAAGGGATCGTGCTCGCGGCCAGCAAGCTCGGCAAATGGAAGACGGCAGCCCAGATTACCGCCATTATTGCTTTGCTTGTCAATAACTTTCCGTTTGCGTTTTTGAATATTCCGTTTGACGTCATTGCCAGCTGGATTGCCGCGATCATTACGATTTGGTCGGGCATCGACTATTTTGTGAAAAATTGGCATGTCATTCAGTTCGATAATTGACCTACCGCGCCAGGAATGGATCTGGCCGGACTTTGCGGAGGGGTAGACGAATGAAAGCGGAAATTATAGCGGTCGGCACCGAACTGCTGCTCGGTCAAATCGTCAACACCAACGCCCAGTACATCGCGCAGGGCTGCGCGAGTATTGGGCTTAATGTTTATTATCAGACGGTCGTCGGCGACAACAGGGAGCGAATCCGGCAATCGTTCAGCCTGGCGGCGTCACGGGCGGACGTCATCATTGCGACAGGAGGGCTCGGGCCGACGCAGGACGACCTGACGAAAGATGCGCTGTCCGAGCTGTTCGGCTTGCCCATCTCGATACACGGTCCGTCGATGGAGAAAATCACCGCCGTCTTCCAGTCGCGCGGCATCGAAATGGTGAAAAGCAACGAGCGTCAGGCGAACGTGCTCGAAGGCTGCACGCCGCTTGCCAACGATAACGGGCTGGCTGTCGGCGTCGCCTTGACCCACGAAGGCACCCATTACATTCTGCTGCCGGGACCGCCGAAGGAAATGAAGCCGATGTTTGACCAGTATGCCGTACCGTGGATTCGCTCCGTAATGGGAGAGGAAGCGTCGCCGCTGTATTCGAAAATGCTCAAATTCGCCGGTATCGGCGAATCGAGCCTGGAGCACCGGCTGATCGATCTGATCGACGGCCAGCAGGACCCGACGATCGCTCCGTACGCGAAGGAAGGCGAAGTGAGCATTCGACTGACGACGCGGGCGTGTTCCGAGGCCGAGGCGGAGCGGAAGCTTGCCGATACGGAGCGGGAAATCCGCAGCCGGGTCGGCGAATACATCTATGCCGATCGTGACGTGCCGATCGAGTACGAGCTTGTGTCGATGCTGATCGCAGCGGGCCGTACGGTGGCGCTGGCGGAAAGCTGCACGGGCGGGCTCGTCAGCGAAATGCTGACCGCGGTGCCGGGCAGCTCGGCGGCATACCGCGGCGGTATCGTGTGTTACACGAACGAGGCGAAGAAGGAGCTTCTCGGCGTTCCCGCACACGTGCTGGAAGGGGAAGGAGCGCCTGGCGCGATCAGCTCCGAGACGGCGATCCTGCTTGCACAGAACGCGATGGAGCGGACGGGAGCCGATTATGCGCTGTCCGTGACCGGCGTCGCGGGGCCGGCCGAGTCCGAGGGGAAACCCGTAGGGCTCGTCTATCTCGGCGTCGCGGAGCGTGGGAAGCCCGCTGAAGCGATGAAGCTGCAGCTCTCCGGCAACCGGGAGGCGATCCGTCTGAAGGCGGCGAAGCAGGCGCTGTACGTGTTGTGGCAGCGGCTGAAGCACTAGAAGGGCGGGCGATTGCCTGGCTTCAGGCAAATAAAGGTTGCGATCGCTCTGAAATTGCCTTATACTTGCTGTATTGGAACGGAAGAACCGTAACAACTGGCCGGTAATGCCTTTTGTTGCGGTTTTTGTTTTGCCGCAGCCGAACGCGTTCGAAAAAAAATGCGAATGTATGTTCGAAAAAACAGTTGGCAAACGGCGGAAAAGCGTGTATGATTATAACTAGAAACGATGAGAAGGAAGTGAGTATGTTGTCAGATCGCCGCGCTGCGTTGGAAAATGCCCTTCGCCAAATCGAGAAGCAATTTGGCAAAGGATCGATTATGAAACTCGGTGAGTCCACCCACATGAAGGTGGAAACCGTCCCAAGCGGATCGCTTGCGCTTGACTTGGCTCTTGGAGTAGGGGGATTCCCGCGAGGCAGAATTATCGAAGTATACGGACCGGAATCGTCAGGTAAAACGACGGTAGCGCTGCACGCGATCGCCGAGGTGCAACGCGCCGGCGGACAAGCTGCCTTTATCGACGCCGAGCACGCGCTTGATCCTTTATATGCAAGCAAGCTGGGCATCAACATCGACGAATTGCTTTTGTCGCAGCCGGATACCGGTGAGCAGGCGCTGGAAATTGCCGAAGCGCTTGTCCGCAGCGGCGCTGTAGACATTCTGGTTATAGACTCCGTTGCCGCTCTCGTGCCGAAAGCGGAAATTGAAGGCGAGATGGGCGACTCCCACGTCGGCCTGCAGGCGAGACTGATGTCTCAGGCGCTGCGCAAGCTGTCGGGTGCGATCAACAAGTCGAAGGTTATCGCCATCTTCATCAACCAATTGCGCGAGAAGGTCGGCGTCATGTTCGGTAACCCGGAAACGACTCCGGGTGGACGCGCACTCAAGTTTTATTCCACGATCCGGCTGGAAGTGCGCCGGGTGGAGACGATCAAGCAGGGCAACGACATGGTCGGGAACCGGACGCGGATCAAGGTCGTCAAGAACAAGGTGGCGCCGCCGTTTAAGCAAGCGGAGGTGGACATTATGTACGGCGAGGGCATATCCAGAGAAGGCAGCATTATCGACATTGGGACCGAGATGGATATCGTCAACAAGAGCGGCGCCTGGTATTCGTACGATGGCGACCGGCTTGGACAAGGCCGCGAAAATGCGAAGCAGTTTTTGAAGGACAACCCGCAAGTCGCTTCCGTGATCGAAGCAAAGATCCGGGAAGAGAGCAATATGTCGCAAGGCGCCCTGCTTCCGGTGTCGGAGGACGACGAGGACGAAGAAGATTTGCTTGCCCTCGAATAAGAGAACGAATAACGACAACGCACCTTGGGGATATACAAGGTGCGTTTTCCGTTTTATGATAGAGTTGTCGTTTGTGCGGCGGTTTCGCGGTACGGGCAAGTACAAGGAGGCTATATGACCAGCATCGAAGGCATCATCACTACCATTGAACGTCATTCGCGTAACGCCGGCCGGTACCTGATTTTTGTCGACGGACAGTACGCGTTTACCGTTTTTGAGGATGTGCTGATCAGACATCGTTTGTTCAAAGGGGAGACGATCGATCCGGGCAAAATGCAGCTCGTGCTCGAGGACGAAGAGCGGCAGAAGGCATGGTCCGATGCGCTGAAGCAGGTGGGCCGCCGGCCGAGGTCGGAGAAGGAGCTGCGGCAATATTTGAAACGCAGAGGGTACCTGCCGCCGCTCATCGATACGATTATCGGTAAACTGAAGGAACAGAACTACATCGACGACGCCAGCTTCGCCGCACAGTGGACGGAGCAGCGCATTTACTCGCAGAAGAAAGGGCGTCAGCTCATCAAGCAGGAGCTGAAGATGAAGGGAGTCGCTCCCGCTACCATTCAGACTACGCTGGATCAGGTGCCGCCGGAGGAAGAGGAACGTCTGGCGTATGAGCTTGGGCATAAGAAGTGGAAGGCGACGAGCGGTACAACGATGGACAAAAAACGCAAGACGGCGGCTTTTTTGATGCGGCGAGGCTACTCGTCCCGAATTACCGGCAACGTCATACGCCGGCTGGCGGATACGTACCGGGATGAGGCGGACGACAGCGACGCTGAAGATATGTTCGATTGGCCGGAGACGTAAGCGTCCAGGAGCTTAGGACGATTCAGGGTTTTGGGGCTCCCCGCAAAGTATGTGGAGTAACTTCGAAGTCCAGGCTTCACTTTGTGGGGTCATTTAGCGGCGAGCGGGCCGTCATATTCGATAAGGCGGAGGTTGGGCGAGTGACGAAAACGATACGTTGGGGAATCATCGGCTGCGGCAATGTGACCGAGGTGAAAAGCGGCCCCGGCTTTCAATTGGCCGAGCGTTCGGAGCTGGTTGCCGTCATGCGCCGGAACGGCGAGCTGGCGGCAGACTATGCGCGGCGGCATCAGGTCGGGAAATGGTACGATAACGCGGATACACTGATAAACGATCCGGAGGTGGATGCCGTCTACATTGCTACGCCGCCTTCGACCCACAAGCCGTATGCGCTTGAGGTAGCCAAAGCGGGCAAGCCGGTTTATGTGGAGAAGCCGATGGCGCTGAACGCCGACGAATGCGCCGAGATGATCGAAGCGTGCCGGGAAGCGGGAGTGCCTTTGTTCGTTGCTTATTATAGAAGAGCGCTGCCGCGTTTTCTGAAAATCAAGCAGTTATTGGACATGGGCACGATCGGTGACGTTCGCTTTGTAACGACCGTACATAAGAAGAAGCTGACGGAGAATCCGGACAGCTTGCCCTGGCGCGTGATGCCGGACATAGCGGGCGGCGGCCACTTTTTCGATCTGGCCAGCCATACGCTGGATATTCTCGACTTTTTACTCGGACCGGTCCGGGATGCGTCCGGACAATCCGGCCGTCAAGCGAAGGCGTACGAGGCGGAAGATATCGTAAGCGGATCGTACGTGTTCGAATCGGGAGTGCAGGGTACCGGCATCTGGTGTTTTACGGCCTACCAGGGCGGTGAAGTGAACGAAATTGTCGGCACCCGGGGCAAGCTGACGTTCTCCACGTTCGGCAGCGAGCCGATCCGGCTAACGACGGAGGATGGCATCGGCGACTATCAATTGGAGCAGCCGAAGCATATTCAACAGCCGCTGATCCAGTCGATCGTGAATGAGCTGTGCGGCATCGGCTCCTGTCCGAGCACTGGCGTTTCCGCGCTGCGAACGGCAAGAGTGATGGACGCGCTGACCAAGAGATAAGGCGCGAATACGAAGCGAGCTTCATATGAAGGATTCGGCCGGGGAGAACCTCCCGGCTTTTTTGTCGTTTCGTCCGAACATCAGCGCAACAATTCCAAGTTAAACGATATGATTACTAAAGTAAAATTCATTTTGGTTTAAAGATTGTCAGATAATTATGGAATTAGGGCGAATGTACCTGAAAAATGAAACGGAAACGAAATAAGGCCAACATCTTTATTCCGAAATGATATAAAGTGCGCTATAATGGATGTATCGAGGAATGAGGAGAGATCGTGATGGCAACCAAGGAAACGACATGGAGCGGGCTGTGGGCCATATTTTGGACGTTTTGCCGCATCGCCCCCATCACGTTTGGCGGCGGATACGCCATGATTCCGGTGCTGGAGCGCGAAGCGGTACATAAACGCCGCTGGATCAAGCAAGAGGATGTCGCCGACGTGTTGGCCGTCTCGCAGACGATTCCGGGCGCTGTGGCGCTGAATGCGGCATCGTTCGTAGGTTACCGCGTCGCCGGAGTGGCGGGGGCGATTACGGCTGTTATCGGGATGATGCTGCCGACTTTTTTGATCGTCATCGGGCTTTCGATTTTGCTGCTTACCTTTAACGATAACCCGAAAGTCGCGGCGGCGCTGCAAGGGATGAAACCTGCCGTTATTGCGATGATCGTATTTGCCGGATTTCGGATGGTGAAGACGTCGATTGTCGACAAATCGACGATCGTTTTTGCGGTTATAGCTGCCTTGCTGCTGCTGCTGACGACTCTTTCGCCCATACTCGTCATTGTGATCGGCGCGGCGGCCGGCCTTGGAGTAGGCACATGGAAGGTCAAGCACGGTATTCCGCAAACGGTGCAGCGCTATTACACGGAACCGGATTATTTTATCGGGGACGGCATATAAGAACGGACGGGGCGGATCAGAGCGAGGGAGCTCGCGTACACAGACTTTTTGCGTTGGGGGTGTAATCACCTATGCTATGGGACATGTTCCTTACCTTTATGCTGATCGGCTTCGTTTCGGTTGGCGGCGGTTATTCGATGGTGCCGGTTATCGAACGCGAGGCGCTTTCGCACGGATGGATGAACGCGCAGGCGTTTTCTGATATGATTGCAGTAGCGGGAGCATCGCCGGGACCGATTGCCACGAATACGGCCATTATGGTCGGTTATCATGCGGGCGGTTTTCCCGGTGCGGCCGTTTCCGCGATCGGCATGACGCTGCCGTCGCTGCTGCTCGTTATCGCAGCCGGCATGCTGTTCGCCAAATATCAGCATCATCCGCTTGTGGAGTCCGCGTTTTACGGCCTGCGGCCGTTTGTGACGGCACTGGTGTTTTATGCGGCTTACCGGCTGCTGATGGCGGGCGGCGTTTCGCTTGCGATCGATTGGAAAACGGGATGTTTCATCGCTATATTTGCCGGAGCTTTGATCGCCCTGATGCGCTTTCGGGTGCATCCGCTGGCGGTGATCGCGGTTTCCGGCCTGGTGGGTGTAGCGCTTTATGCCTAATGTGGAAGACTGGATCTCGAACCGGAAGGCGAAGCCTATATTCGCCGAAATCCGGCGTAGAGGCGTCGTATCCAAATTCGATTTGCTCGAATGGAGCGGTCTAACCTCCAGTACATTGACCCGGATGCTGGAGGAGCTGGCTACGAACGGATGGATCGCCGAGAGCGGCTTCGGCGAATCCTCGGGGGGAAGAAGGCCGCTGCTGTACCGCTTGAAGCAGGACCGGGGATACGCGTTCGGACTTGATATTTCCCGGTCGGCTACGAGACTTGTTTTATGCGATTTGCAGCTGGAAAAGCTTGATTCGGCTTCCTGGCCGATGACGGAGCGGATGACGCCGGAGATGCTGATAAAGGAAGTCGTGCAGGCGGTCAGGCGTATGGCGGCCAAGCGGGGCATCGAGCCCGATCGGCTGATCGGTATCGGCATAGGCGCTGTCGGTCCGTTGGACCGGACGACGGGCGTCATGCTTAATCCGCTCTATTTTCCGGCCGAGGGCTGGCATCAGGTGAATCTTGTGCAGAAGCTGGAGTCGGAGCTTGGCATTCCCGCCATGCTCGACAATGGGGCTAATACCGCTCTGCTCGCCGAATATTGGGCCGGAGCGCCGCAGCAATACAGACATCTGTTATACGTTCGCGCCGGTGTCGGGCTTCGTTCGGCGATGATGTCGAACGGCCAGCTTGTTTATGGCGCAGTCGACATGGAAGGCTCGGTCGGCCATATGATTATTCAAACCGACGGTCCCCCGCATCCGGAGCGGCCGCATGTGTTCGGCTGTCTGGAATCGTTCGTATCGATTCCCGTGCTCGAGAAACAAGCTGCGGCGCGGCTGAAGCAGGGGCGGCGAAGCGTGCTCGCCGACATGGTAGAGAGTCCGGACGAAATCGACTACCAGCATTTGCTCCGAGCGCTTTCTGCGGACGACCGGCTCGCGACCGAGCTTTTTACGCAGGCGGCGACTTACTTCGGCATCGGTTTGTCCAACCTGCTCAACATTTTGCATCCCGAGAAAGTGATACTCGGCGGACCGCTCATCACGACAAACGAGCTGTTTTATCAAATCAGCACCCAGGTAGCGCTCAAAAATACGCTTTACTATCCGACGTATCCGGTAACGTTTACACGCGGCAAACTGTCGGATGATGCGCTTGCCGTAGGAGCCGCCGCAATGATCGTGGACCGGCTTACTTCGTAGGCGCAAGACGAAGCGCTTTCTTGTTGCTTGACAAGCCTATTTTGCAAAAGCTAAAATGGGTGTGTACACCACTGTTTTCGCAGAATTTCGCAATCTTTTTCCTTCTTGCAGATTTTCGCTGCCGCGTACGGCCGAAATTCTCGCGAAACCGTTCCCGTGGGAGAGTACACCCGGAATTGGATTGAAAAAGTGGAAAGCAAACCGGAATAAAAAACCGAATATCCCAAGCTAACCCCTTGGAGGCTTCAACGAGGAGGTGAACAAGATGACTTACATCTGGATCGCGATCGTTCTCGTTGTTGGCGCAATATGCTTTGGGATTGGTTATTTTATCCGCAAGTCCCTCGCCGAGGCGAAAATTTCCAGTGCCGAAGAAGCGGCCCGCCAAATCATCGAAGCGGCGAAGAAAGAAGCGGACGCACAGAAAAAAGAAGCGGTGCTGGAAGCGAAGGACGAAATACACAAACTTCGCGCCGAAGCTGAAAAAGACATTCGTGAACGTCGGAATGAATCTCAACGGCAAGAAAGACGATTGTTGCAAAAAGAGGAAACGCTGGATAAAAAGCTGGAATCTCTGGAGCGTAAAGAGGAACAAATCGCCAACAAAGAGAAACGGATCGACGAGACGCAGGCACAAATCGATGGGCTGTACCGCAGTCAAGTAGCGGAGCTTGAACGGATCTCCAGTTTGACGATGGATGAGGCGAAACATATTATTTTGACCTCGGTCGAACAGGAAGTACGTTACGAGACAGCACAGCTGATCAAGGATATCGAGAACCAAGCGAAGGAAGAGGCGGAGAAGAGGGCTCGCGAAGTCATCACACTCGCCATTCAACGTTGTGCGGCGGATCATGTGGCGGAGACGACCGTTTCCGTTGTATCCCTGCCGAACGAAGAAATGAAAGGCCGGATCATCGGACGCGAGGGCCGCAACATTCGCGCGCTCGAGACGCTGACCGGGATCGACCTTATTATCGACGATACGCCGGAGGCGGTCATTTTGTCCGGCTTCGATCCGATCCGCAGGGAAATCGCCCGGACATCGCTTGAGAAGCTGGTGGCAGACGGCCGTATTCACCCGGCGCGCATCGAGGAGATGGTCGAGAAGTCGCGTAAGGAAGTAGACGAGCGCATTCGCGAATACGGCGAGCAGGCGACGTTCGAAACCGGCGTGCACGGCTTGCATCCGGATCTGATCAAAATTTTGGGCCGTTTGAAGTTCCGTACGAGTTACGGGCAGAACGTGCTGAAGCACTCGATGGAAGTCGCCTACCTCGCGGGACTTATGGCCGGCGAGCTCGGAGAAGACATTACCCTTGCCAAACGGGCGGGTCTGCTTCACGATATCGGCAAGGCGCTCGATCACGAAGTCGAAGGCTCGCACGTCGAGATCGGCGTAGAGATCGCCAAGAAGTACAAGGAGCATCCGGTCGTAATCAACAGTATTGCCTCCCATCACGGCGATTGCGAAGCGACGTCGGTTATCGCGATGCTCGTAGGCGCTGCGGACGCCCTTTCGGCGGCAAGACCCGGCGCACGCCGCGAAACGCTGGAAACGTACATCAAACGTCTCGAGAAGCTGGAAGAGATCACCGAGTCGTTCGATGGCGTCGAGAAGTCGTATGCGATTCAAGCGGGCCGCGAAGTGCGCGTCATGGTGCAGCCCGAAAAGATCGACGATACCGAGGCGTTCCGTCTCGCTCGCGATATTACGAAGAAGATCGAAAGCGAACTGGACTACCCGGGACATATTAAAGTTACTGTCATCCGGGAAACCAGGGCGGTTGAATACGCGAAATAAACGCGCAGCGACGTTTCAGAAATTGCGCCTTCGAGAAGTGGCTAACCGGCCACTTCTCCTTTGCTTTTGCGAAAGATGAGACATTCGAGGGGGAGACATCCATTCGTATCTTATTCATCGGCGACATTGTCGGGGGCTCCGGTCGGAGAGCCGTCAAGACGCTGCTTTCAGAGCTCAAAAAAAAGTATGACCCTGCCTTCATTATTGCCAACGGCGAAAACGCGGCAGGCGGACGGGGGATTACCCAGCAGATCGCCAAAGAGCTGTTCGAGCAAGGCGTCCATGGCATTACGATGGGCAATCATACTTGGGACAACAAGGACATTTTCAATTTTATCGACGATGAGGAGCGTTTGATCCGGCCGGCCAATTATCCCGCCGGTACGCCGGGCAAAGGTTTTACCGTACTCCGCAACGCCTCCGGCAAAGAGCTGGCGATCGTAAACATCATGGGACGCACGTTTTTGCCGCCGCTGGATTGCCCGTTCCAAGGCGTGGACGGTATCCTGGAAAAGCTGAAGAAGAAGCATAAATACATCTTCGTCGATTTTCACGCCGAGGCGACTTCGGAAAAAATCGCGATGGGCTGGCATTTGGATGGAAGGGCGTCGGTCGTAGTCGGCACGCATACGCATGTGCAAACGCATGACGAGCGGATCTTGCCCCGCGGAACCGGTTATGTGACCGACGTCGGCATGACGGGCGCGCGGGACGGCGTACTCGGCATGGAGCGCGAGGCGGTGCTGCAAAAGTTCAAAACGCAGCTGCCGGTCCGGTTTACGGCGGATGAAGGCCCGTGGCAGTTCCATGCCGTTGCGGTCACGCTCGACCCGGAAACGGGCATGACCCGGAAGATCGAGCTGGTTCGCCGCTTCGAAACGGAAGCGCTGTTCGACTAATTCGCGCCCGAGAATCAGGGGTGGCGGGGCCGGTCCGAGCGGAAGATGGAATGATTCCAGACGTGCACGAATAGTGTAATAGTGGAATTCATCCAAACATTCCCGAGGAGGTCTTGCCATGGAAGTATTAAAGGTTTCAGCAAAGTCCAATCCGAATTCCGTCGCTGGCGCACTGGCCGGCGTTTTGCGCGAACGTGGGGCGGCCGAGCTGCAAGCGATTGGCGCCGGCGCGTTGAACCAAGCGATTAAAGCCGTGGCGATCGCAAGAGGCTTCGTCGCGCCCAGCGGCGTCGATTTGATCTGCATCCCGGCATTTACGGATATAGTGATCGATGGAGAAGATCGGACCGCGATCAAGCTGATCGTGGAGCCGAGGTAATAACGCCGCAATACTTCCATAGCAGCCCCATTCGGATAAAGCTCCTGGCGCGGGAGCTTTTTTGCTTTGTTTCGGAGCCTCATAACTTCGGAGCAAAGACTCTACTTTGTGGGTGTTTTGCTTTGCCTGCCCGTATAAGCGCTTTAAATATGGGATAACATGGTAAGGCGACGTGCCGCTGAAAACGGATGAAGCATCTTTGCTAGACTGCCGAGAGCAGAATGCTAGTCGTGAAATCAATCTAATTTTGAGATAGATTCGATCTAAAATAACTATGTTTAAAATATGTGAATTTCCTTGCTTTTTCAATAGCCAAAGCATATGATCTTTACGAATGATAAGCATTTTTATACAAAAGAAGGCGCTTTCCAGATTCTAGGGGTGTCGTCTGTTTATTGACGCGCGACTATTCCTGTTTTCCTCCAAGATCTGATGATTGATCGTAATAAGGTATCGATTCTTGCGAGGGTCTTTTGCGGCGTTTGTTTTTTGGTTTGTCCGGGAAACGGGTTTGAAGACCGTTTGTCCAGCAAGCATGGCTTCGGCTTTGTCAGCAGGACGAATACCGGGGCGCTGCGACTCTACTTGCGAAAAATGACGGCCTTGTCATTTTTCTTTCATCCCTGTAAAACTTTTGTAACGCGTACAAATCGTTAGGACATAGTTCAAAGGAGTGGACGTTGTGATCGAGCAATTGTCATGGAAAGTCGGGGGGCAGCAAGGGGAAGGGGTCGAAAGTACAGACCGGATTTTCTCCACCGCCCTGAATCGTCTTGGCTACTATCTGTACGGCTATAGACATTTCTCTTCCCGGATCAAGGGGGGACATACGAATAATAAAATCCGTATCAGCACAAAGCCGAAGAGAGCGATATCCGACGATCTGGACATTTTGGTCGCTTTCGACCAGGAGACAATCGATTTGAACGCGCACGAGCTTCGTCCGGGCGGCGTTGTCGTCGCTGACGCGAAGTTTAATCCGACATTACCGGAAGGTATCGACGCGCGACTGTTCCCGGTTCCGATTACGGCGATCGCCGAAGATTTGGGAACGGCGCTGTTTAAAAATATGGCTGCATCCGGCGCATCCTGGGCTTTGCTCGGGTTGCCGCTCGAAGTGTTCAACAAAGCGGTGGAAGAAGAGTTCGGACGCAAAGGGCCTGCTGTCGTAGAGAAAAACGTCGAAGCGGTCAAACGCGCGGCCGACTATGTCATCGAGCTGGCAGGCGGTCCGCTTGAGGAGTTCAAGCTGGCTGAGGCTGACGGCGAGCAAAAGCTGTTCATCATTGGAAACGATGCGATCGGTCTTGGCGCGGTTGCAGGCGGCTGCCGCTTCATGCCGGCTTACCCGATCACACCGGCTTCCGAGATTATGGAATATTTGATCAAACGTTTGCCGAAATTCGGCGGCACCGTCATTCAAACCGAGGACGAGATCGCGGCCGTTACGATGGCGATCGGCGCCAACTACGGCGGCGTACGCGCGCTGACGGCATCCGCTGGCCCCGGCTTGTCGCTTATGATGGAAGCGATCGGTCTGGCCGGCATGACGGAAACGCCGGTCGTTATCGTCGATACGCAGCGCGGCGGTCCAAGCACGGGTCTTCCGACGAAGCAAGAGCAGTCCGACATGAACGCTCTTATTTACGGAACGCACGGGGAAATCCCGAAAATCGTCATCGCTCCGGCAACAGTTGAGGACTGCTTCTACGACACGATCGAAGCTTTCAACCTGGCTGAAAAATACCAATGTCCGGTCATCATTATGACGGACCTGCAATTGTCGCTCGGCAAGCAGTCGTCCGAGCTTCTGGATTACGACAAAATCGTCATCGATCGCGGTAACCTCGTTACAGGCACGGAGAAGATCGAGGATGGCAAGCTGTTCAAACGTTACGAATTGACCGAAGACGGCATTTCTCCGCGCGTACTGCCGGGCGAACTGGGCGGTTTGCATCACGTGACCGGCGTTGAGCACGACGAAACGGGACGTCCGTCGGAAAGCCCGATCAACCGTCAGCAAATGATGGATAAACGTTTGAACAAGCTGAAAAACCTGAAGCTTGTGAATGCGGTCCGTGTGGACGCTCCGCACGAGGATGCGGATCTGCTCATTATCGGCATGGGTTCGACGGGCGGCACGATCGACGAAGCGCGCGTGCGTCTGGCCGAGGACGGCATTAAGACCAACCATGCGACCGTCCGCTTGATTCATCCGTTCCCTGCGGAAGAAGTTGCGGCTCAAGTGGCGAAAGCGAAAAAAGTGCTTGTCGTCGAGAACAACGCAACCGGCCAGCTTGCCGATCAAATCAAGCTGCACGTCGGACACGATAAAATTACGAGCATGCTGAAGTATGACGGAACGCCGTTCCTTCCTTCGGAAGTCTACTCTCACTGCAAGGGGCTGAAATAAGATGGCTACATTAAAAGATTTCAGAAATAATGTAAAACCGAACTGGTGCCCGGGTTGCGGCGACTTCGCCGTACAAGCAGCCATTCAGAGAGCAGCCGCTAACGTCGGACTGGAGCCTGAAAATTTGGCGATCGTATCCGGTATCGGATGCTCCGGACGTATTTCCGGTTATATTAACTGCTATGGCTTCCACGGGATTCACGGTCGTTCGCTGCCGATCGCCCAAGGGCTGAAGATGGCGAACCGCGAGCTGACGGTCGTCGCATCGGGCGGCGACGGAGACGGCTTTGCAATCGGTCTTGGCCATACGGTTCACGCGATTCGCCGCAACATCGACCTGACCTACATCGTCATGGACAACCAAATCTACGGGCTGACGAAGGGACAAAACTCCCCGCGCAGCGCGAAAGGGTTCGTCAATGCAAAATATACGCCGCAAGGCTCGATCGAGTCCGAGCTGGCTCCGCTCGAAATGGCGCTTGCCGCCGGAGCAACGTTCGTTGCCCAATCGTTCTCGAGCAACCTGAAGCAGCTGACGCATGTAATCGAAGAAGGCATGAAGCACCAAGGCTTCTCCTTCATCAACATCTTCAGCCCGTGCGTTACGTTCAACAAGACGAACACGTACGAATGGTTCAAAGAAAATATCGTCGATCTCGAACAGTTCCCGGATTACAATCCGAACGATCGCGTCATGGCGATGACGAAGATTATGGAAACGAACGGGATGCTGACCGGTATCATTTACCAAAACAAAGAAAAACAAAGCTACGAGCAAATGGTTCCGGGCTTCAAACCGGAAGGGCTCGCGAAGCAAAACCTCAAACTTACCGAGGCGGAGTTCGAGAAGCTGGTAGCCGAGTTCAAATAAGGTTCACAATTCAGCGAAAGACGTGCGGTTTCCTGCCGCTCGTCTTTTTCTTTTGAAACCGATTCGGCTATAATGAGAGGAACCATCAAGAGAAGAGGCGATCAGATGAGTGATAAAATCGTTCCGGTAGGCGTGTCCGCCCGGCATATCCATCTATCGAAAGAACATATAGCCGCTCTATTCGGTGAAGGCTACGAACTGAAGCCGCTGAAGCCGCTCTCGCAGCCCGGACAGTTTGCTGCGGAGGAGACGGTCCAGGTGATCGGGCCGAAGGGACGTTTCGATACAGTTCGTATTTTGGGTCCGGCCCGCAAAGCTTCGCAAATCGAAATTTCCAGAACCGACTCGTTCCAGCTCGGCGTGTTGGCTCCGGTGCGGGAGTCGGGAAATATCGAGGGAACGCCGGGGCTGACGGTAATAGGACCGGCTGGAGAAGTGACGCTGGAGCGCGGCGTTATCGTTGCAGCGCGCCATATCCATTTCCATACTAGCGAGGCAGAGCGTTGGGGAATAGCCGATAAACAGCTGCTTCGCGTTCGGGTAGAGGGGGAGCGGGCGGTTGTGTTCGAGAACGTCATCGCTCGCGTGTCCGATCAGTTTGCGCTCGATATGCACATCGATACGGACGAGGCGAATGCTGCCGGTATCCGGAATGGCGATAAGGCCGTTATTGTAGAGTAAGGCAGTTGATTGGTCCAAGTTCCTGAGCAGCCGATAGGTAAACTATCGGTTTTCTTTTCGGCTGCAAACCTTTTGTCATGGAGGGGCTTGTAATGGTATAATGGTGAAATGACTGAATGCAGAAAGGAAGGTAATGAATGAAGGAACCACAAAATCCGACGGTCCAAAAGCCCAATAAGTCCGACAAGGATTATTCCATATATTTTCAACCCCCTTCCTTGAAGGACGCCAAAAAACGCGGCAAGGAAGAAGTGTCCGTCCACTACGAGTCCGCCATCCCTGACGAGATGAAGACGATCGGCGCAGGCAAACGTTATTTAATCCGGACATACGGCTGTCAGATGAACGAGCACGATACCGAAGTGATGAAGGGCATGCTGGAGGAAATGGGCTTTGCGTCCACGGACGAGAAGCTAGAGGCCGACATCATCCTGCTCAACACTTGCGCCATTCGTGAAAATGCCGAAGACAAGGTGTTCGGCGAGCTGGGCCATCTAAAGACGCTGAAGCAGGAAAAGCCGGGGCTTATTCTCGGCGTTTGCGGCTGCATGTCGCAGGAAGAATCGGTTGTAAACCGGATCATGCAAAAGCATGCGTTCGTCGATATCATCTTCGGCACGCATAACATTCACCGGCTGCCAGCGCTGCTGCGGGAAGCGTATTACAGCAAAGAGATGGTCGTCGAAGTATGGTCCAAGGAAGGCGACATCATCGAGAACTTGCCGAAGAAGCGCGAAGGCATGAAGGCTTGGGTTAACATCATGTACGGCTGCGACAAGTTCTGCACGTACTGCATCGTGCCGTATACGCGGGGTAAAGAGCGCAGCCGTCGTCCGGAGGACGTCATCGCCGAGATTCGCGAATTGGCGCGGCAAGGGTTTAAAGAAATTACGCTGCTCGGCCAAAATGTCAACGCATACGGTAAAGACTTTGCCGATATGACGTATTTGTTCGGCGACCTGATGGACGATGTGCGCAAGATCGATATTCCGCGCATCCGCTTTACGACGTCACATCCGCGGGATTTCGACGATCATCTCATCAAGGTGCTGGCGAAGCGCGGCAATCTCGTCGAGCATATTCATTTGCCGGTGCAATCCGGCAATACGGAAGTGCTCAAGCGGATGAGCCGCAAATATTCGCGGGAGCAGTATTTGGAGCTCGCGGCGAAAATTCGCACGGCAATCCCGGACGTCATGCTGACTAC
Organism: Paenibacillus ginsengarvi; assembly: GCF_003626695.1. GTDB lineage: Bacteria > Bacillota > Bacilli > Paenibacillales > NBRC-103111 > Paenibacillus_AB > Paenibacillus_AB ginsengarvi. The sequence goes on along the minus strand of NZ_RBAH01000001.1, from coordinate 44,614 downwards.
GGATATTATCGTCGGCTTCCCGGGCGAGACGGAAGAGCAGTTCCAGGATACGCTCACGCTTGTGAGCGAGGTTCGTTACGATTCGGCCTTTACGTTCATCTACTCCCCGCGCGACGGCACGCCGGCGGCGGCGATGGAGGACAATGTGCCCGAGGCAGTGAAGAAGGACCGGCTGAAGCGGCTGAACGATCTGATGACGGTTATCGCCAGGGAACAAAACGAGCTGCTGCGCGGCCAAACGGTCGAGGTGCTCGTCGAGGGCGAAAGCAAGACGAACCCGGATGTGCTGTCGGGGCGGACGAGAACGAACAAGCTCGTTCATTTTACCGGTCCGAAGGAGCTTGCCGGCCAGTTTGTGAACGTTATGATTACGGAGCCGCAAACCTGGCTGCTCAAGGGTGAGCTGATCGAGGAGCAGAAGGCCCGGGTCGTCTAATCGGCAAACGTAGATGCAGAAATCGCGTAGGAGTGAATAAAAGATGACAAACAGCCAAGAGGCGCATGTTCACGGACATGACCACGAGCATGGGCACGATTGCGACACGCATAGAAATATGGAGAAATATACGGCGACGGAACTGATCGTTCGCGCGGACATTATGGACAAAGCGATGGAGCTCGCCTCGCTGCTCTCGACCTCTGACGAAGTCGCTTTCTACCAGAAGGCCGAGAAGCAGGTGCAGTCGAACGCCGAAATCCAGGATCTGATCAAGCTGATCAAGAAACGGCAAAAGGAAGTTGTCGCATTCGAGAAGTTCCAAAATCAGAAAATGATCGATAAAATTAACGGCGAGCTTGAAGAGCTTCAGGACAAGCTGGACAATTACCCGATCGTATCCCAGTTCAAGCAGGCACAGGAAGATATCAACTATTTGCTCCAGCTCGTCGTCGGCGTGATTCGCGATACGGTTTCGGAGAAAATTCAAGTGGAAGATGCGGCTCCGGCAGTCGAAAGCAATTGCAGCGACTGACGAATCGGCCGATGCGGGAGTGACCGGACAGGCTGTTCGGATGTACAATGTTTTACGAGCGATCTAGCGGTGCTTAACGAAATATCCATCTGCTTTTTCTGGGGAGATTAGGGTGCCTTACGGGGTTCCAGAAAAAGAAAGGCATTTGATTTCGTTAAGCATCCGGACGCGTAAAGCATTGTACTTTTTTTGTGCTCGTAACATTTTCGAAGCCGGCAGGAGGCTGGGCGTATGATCTGGTTCGTGGTCAATCCAATGTCGGGCAACGGTAGAGGGATGCGGATATGGCAGCAGGTCGAGCGGGTCCTCGCGGAAAGGCGAATCGAATATGGCTGTCGATTGACCGAGCGGCCGGGACATGCCCGCCAGATCGCGGTCGAGTTGGCTGGAGGGGATCAAGCGGCGGCGATTGTGGCGGTCGGCGGCGACGGAACCGTGCACGAAGTGGCGAACGGCCTGATCGGGACGCCCGTAGCTATAGGCTTCATACCGGCCGGTTCAGGGAACGATTTCGCCCGAAGCCTAGGCATTCCGGCGAAGTGGCAAGAGGCGCTGGAGCGCGTGCTTTTGCTGCAGCGGACTCGCATCGATGCCGGGGCGGTCAACGGGCGGATTTTCGCCATATCCTCGGGGATCGGCTTTGACGGTGACGTAGCGTACTACACGAACCGCTCGTGGTATAAAAGATGGCTGAACCGGTTTGGACTTGGCAGTTTGTCGTATGTCGTCACCGTACTGCGCCTGCTGATCACCTACAAGCCTAGTGATATCGAGCTGGACATCGACGGGAACCGTTCGGTGCATCGCGGCGTTTGGCTGATCGCGATCGCGAATATGCCTTACTACGGCGGAGGGATGAAAATATGTCCGGAAGCCCGGCACAATGACGGCATCTTGCACATGTGCCTCGTGGCGAATATCGGCAGGCTGGAGCTGCTTCGTTTTTTTCCGCGCGTGTACAGGGGGACCCACACGACCCATCCGTCGGTCACGATGCTGGCAGGCAGCCGAATCCGGATCGAAGCATCCGTCCCGATGACGATCCATACCGATGGCGAATTCGGCGGATCGACGCCGGCGCATATAGTCGCGCTGCCACAGCAGCTTTATGTATTGTGACCTTGAATTTTGCCTTTACGGAAAGGAGAATGGCCGAACGTGATATCTGTGCTTTTTGTTTGTTTGGGCAATATTTGCCGTTCGCCGATGGCGGAAGCGGTATTTCGCCAGCAAGTGAAGGAGGCGGGGCTGGAGGATCACATTCGGATCGATTCGGCCGGTACCGGAGACTGGCATATCGGACATCCGCCTCATGAAGGAACCCGCAAGCTGCTGGACCAGAAACGTATAGCTTGGAGCGGAATGGTGGCCCGGCAAGTAACGCAGGAGGATATGCGGCAATTCGATTACATCGTAGCGATGGACGACAGCAATAGGCGCAATCTCCGCGCCATAATCGCCAAGCAGACTACCAGCTCCGATCAGCGCGGCGAGCTCGAAGCGAAGCTGTTCCGGCTTCTTGATCTGGTACCGGAGAACAAAATCGAAGACGTGCCGGACCCCTACTATACCGGCAATTTCGATGAAGTGTACGATCTCGTCGCGGCCGGCTGCGCGGCGCTGCTTCGCAAGATTAAGACGGAGCGGTTAAGCTGACGGTCCAAGTGATTCAGGCCTCCGCATCGTCGCGGTTTAAGGTGAAGATCGTCCACGGAAGTAAAGCCGCAAAGCAGCTCCAAAGCAGGTAGGGCATAATAAGTCCCGCCGCCAGCTTCGAGTAAGGGATCGTTTCGATCAGCAACAGGCAGGCGGATGCGGCAACTGCGAAGCTGGCGAGAAAGCCGGCGAACAGTTTCTTTTGATGAAACTCGAAGTAGTGGTATGCCTGGTTGCAGCCGTAGTTCGCGAACAACGCTATGATCCATACCGGGGCTATGTCCTGAAACGAATCCGACTTGACATACACCATCGCTACGGATGCGGCAAGAAGCGCGTACAGGACGACTTGCGCGATGCCGTTCCATTTGGCCGGAGGGGACCAGACCGGCTTGCTGAGGCTGGCGTACCAGGAACGATCGGCAGGCCAGAGCAGTCCGGATAGCGAAAACAGTCCGAGCGTAACGGCGAATACAATGTACGGGTACCACATGGATACTCCTCCTCGAGGCGGCTGAGCCTATAGTGGCGAAACGTGATCGATTTCGGCGGCATGTTTCGTCTCGTACATCCTATGCTTGACCTGCCCGTTTATACATGAAGCCGTACTGCTCCGAACGCGAACGTTCTCGGAAGCGGTACGGCTTGTGGTTTAGATAAGCAGCATGGCAACAATCGTCGTGACGACCAGACCGATTACGACCGGCTTCAGGTTGCGGCGGGCCAGTTCGAACGGATCGACACCGCATATGGCTGCTGCCGGGATGAGCGCCCACGGAACGAGCGTGCCGCCGCCGACCCAGATGGCGGCAATTTGCCCAAGCGCGGTCAAGGTGGCTATGCCGGAGCCGATGGCGGCGGCAAACAGGTGAGCGATCGAGCCGGCGAGCGAAATGCCGGAAAAGCCCGAGCCGTCGAGACCGGTAATGGCGCCGACAACCGTTAAGGTGACGGAGCTGACGCCGGTATTGATCGGCACGGTTTGCGCCAGGGCGAGGCCGAGATCGTTCACGATGCCGTGTGACGATTCGGGCAGCACTTTGCCGAAAATATCGATGAACGCCGAGTCGCCCAAATAAAAGAAGGCGGCAATCGGAATAACCGGACCGAACACTTTAAAGCCGAACAAAAAACCGTCGATCAAATAGGCGGTCGATTTCTCCAGACCGGCGTTTTTATGGGTGATGAGGGACAATACGATCATGATCATCATGGCCGTTCCGCCGATCAGGGCGGTCGCATCGCCGCCTTGCAGATTAAACTGGAACATGGCTACGATATCGAGTGCGAACAATAGCGGAATCACAATCGCGGCTCCAAGCCTGACGGAGGGCGAGAGCGCCGCGTCAGAAGAAGGGGAGGCCGCCGCTCCGGATTCCACTAGAGGGGACGCTGTTCTCCCCGTCGACACGATCAGCCTGCCGAGCTTCATATCTCTGCGCATAAGCCAGTAGGCAGCAATCGTCGTTACGAGCCCCATGACGATGACAAGCGGGATGCTGGCCGTAATGACATCGGATACGGGGATGCCAGCGGCGTCGGCGGTCAGCTTCGGAGCGCCCTGGATCACATAATCGCCGGATAAGGCGATGCCGTGCCCGAACAAGTTCATCGCCATCGCTACGCCAAGCGCGGGCAAGCCGACGCGCAGTGCGACGGGGAGCAGTACCGCGCCGACTAGTGCAACGGCGGGAGACGGCCAGAAAAACCAGGAAATAACCATCATCACGATCCCGATGACCCAGAAGGCGAGAGCGGGGGAGCGGATGAGCCTCGTAACGGGAGAAATCATCACTTCATTGATCCCGGTAGCGATTAGCAGCTTGCTTAAGGCTACGATCAGCGAAATAACCAGAATCGTACCGATCAGTTCCTTAATGGCATAAATCAAACTGGAAAAGACGCCGCCGACAGATTCGCTGAGTGAATGAGTGGACAAAAGACCGAGAGCGACGATGCCGACAACGCAGACGACAGTCGTATCGCGGCGCATAACCATGAAGCCGATGATCAGCAGCACAAACGCAAGATAGACGAAGTGCAGCGGTAAAAGCGAGACGTCCATACGGTACACCTCCAAGTAAGGGGTTACATGTGTGCTATAGTGTATGCGCGGGCAAGTATTGTGTGTTTGCGGATAGACTATAGCCTGCATTTGACTGATATTAAACGAAATTATATAATATCTATAATAATATAGACAAAAGGAGTATTCGTTTATGAAAATAACGGTTGAATCGTTTTGGCAGGCGAGTTTGGACGATTTGAAGAAAGGCTATCGGTATGAGCCGGATACGGAGCATTTCGTATGCCTTGTCTGCGGGGAACGGTTCGAGAAAGGCGCCGTTTATCCGGTCGAATCGCGGTTTTATGAAGCGGAGAAAGCGGCGGCGCTGCATGTGGCCGCAGAGCATGGTTCGATGTTCGATGTTCTGCTGCAGCTGGACAAGAAGCTTACGGGATTATCGGATTTGCAGAAGCAGCTGCTTCGCTTGTTTTATGACGGAGTAAGCGACCGGGATATCGTCGCTGAACTGAACGGAGGCAGCGCCTCCACGATCCGCAATCATCGGTTTATGCTGAAGGAGAAGGAGAAGCAGGCGAAGCTTTTTCTCGTGATGATGGAGCTGCTGCAAGAGAAAAAGGAATCGAAGGCCTCGGCTTCGCCGGGCGCCCGCTTCGCGCAGCGGCAAAACGATAGTATGGATACGGACGCTCAAGAGCGGGATGCGATCTTGGCGAAATATTTTCCGGATGGGCCGGAGGGCGGGTTGACCGAATTCCCGCGCAAGGAAAAGCGCAAGCTCGTCATCTTGGGCGAGATTGCGAACCGTTTCGAGGCGGACCGGACGTATACGGAGAAGGAAGTAAACGAAACGATCAAGTCCGTCTACCATGATTACGTGACGATTCGCCGTTATTTGGTCGATTACGGATATATGGACCGCAAGGAGGACGGAAGCGAATACTGGATCAAACCGGCTGCGACAAGCGGAAACGGGGAGCGGGGCGGCGCCAAGGGGAGAGGCAGAATGAAAGCGGAGCCGGTCGGCGACGGACATGCCGGCGTTTTCATGCTGCTTAACAAGGCAAACGGCAAAAAACTCGTCGAAAGCACGCCGAATATGCACGGCGCCTGGAATCGCATTCGCTTCGGGCTGCAAACCGGCTATGGCGACAATCCGCAGCTTCAGCGCGACTGGAACGAATACGGGGAGGAGCAGTTTGTTCTCGAGATACTGGAGACGTACGAGCCGGAGGCTGGGGTGAATCCTACCGGCAAGGAGCGGAGAGAACGGTTGAAGGAGATGGAGCGCCGTCATCTGGAGCGGTTGCAGCCCTACGGCGACAATGGTTACAACAAACAACCGAAAACGCCCGCGGGCACGTCCCGCAAGTCCGGCGAATAACCGGAAATGAAACCTTTGTCCGCCAATTTCGTCTAATGATGGGATAAGGTCTATATGGGGGCTGCTGTGTACCTTTTGCGGACAGTGAACGTTCAATAGCCGGACACAAGCGAAGATGCGGCAGTTACTTGGAAGGGGGACTTATGAAAAAGTTTGTTTTAACGGCGGTTTTGGCGTCCGTATGCCTTGGTCTGCTGGCCGCTTGCGAGGACAAAAAAAGCACGACACCGCCTCCGGTCGACTTGTCGAAGCCGGATGTGGTCATCGTCGGCTCAGAGGTCGAAGGCATGTATTTGGCCCGGGCTGCGAGAGACGAGGGGCTTGCCGTGGTCGTCATCGACCCGCGGGAGAAGCCGGGCGGCCAGCTCATTCAAGGCGAAATGCAATATTTGGACGAGCCGTCCGACGGCAGCGGGAAGACGCTGCTGCAAGGCCGGGTGAAGCAGCTGTTCGATTCGTACAAGAAGGGGACGATCCGCAAGAGCGGCGAGTTTCAGAGCTACTTCGATACGCTGACCGATGGCATTCCGATTGAGTCCGGCATCACGATCACGAATATCGCGATCGAGAAGCAAGCCGGATCGGACAAGCAAAAGATCGGTTCTGTCTCTTATCGGACGAAGGACGGGACGCAGAAAACCGTTACCGCCCGTTACTTCGTCGACAATACCGACTTTGCCGCCGTGACCAGCAAGCTCGGCTTGAAGCGGATTCCCGGAATCGAAACGGTATTCCCCGGATCGAAGCCGGTCGACCATATGGCAGCCTCGCTTATGATGAAATTTAAGGGCGTCGACTGGAGCAAGTTCCAGAAGGAGATCGGCAAGCTGAGCAAAAAAGAACGCGAGGAAAAGTACGGCTCGGAAACGACCGTTACCGATACGTTCACTTGGGGACTTGGCAACGTCGGCTCCAGATTCAAGCCTAGTTCTCCGGAAGTATTTTTGCGCGGGCTTAATACGATCAACCAGCGCGACGGCGATGTGCTCATCAACGCCTTGCTGCTGTATAACGTAGATCCCGCTAATCCGGAAAGCGTGAAGAAGGCGGTCGAGAACGGAAAAAAGGAAACGGACCGGATCGTCGCCCATCTGAGGCAGGAGCTGCCGGGCTGGGAGCAGGCCGAAGTAAACGGTTATCCTAACTATTTGTACATTCGCGACTACGATCGCTATGAAACGGAGTACGTGCTGCAAGCGACCGACTTGATGAGCGCGACGATGTATTGGGATAACGTCAGCATCGCCGGCTATCCGCTCGACCTGCAAGGCACGATGGAGCATACATGGGGCGAACGGAAGGGCGTTCCCGATAAATACGGCATGCCGCTTCGCTCGTTTATCCCTAAAGGTTATGCGAACGTGATTGTAGCCGGTAAAAATGTAGGCGCCTCCGCCGTCGCCTATGGCAGTGCGCGCATTCAGCCTAACACGTCGCTGGCCGGCGAGGTCATCGGCATTATGATGGCGAAGGCCGGCAAAGATCGGCTGCTGAGCGAAGTGACGGAGAAGGAAATGAAGGAGCTTCAGCAATACGTAGAGAAAAAGTACGACATTCGCATAACCGGAGTGAAGGGCAAAGACAAAATCGCCGGCTTGTCCGACGAACAGCGCCGCCAGTTCAACGAAGGCAAGTTGGTGCTGCCTTGACCGAGAGCCGCGGGCGGCAGGGGGAAGCGATGAAGCAGGTACTCATTACGGGCTTCGAGCCGTTCGGAGGCGAGAAGCAAAACGCCGCCTGGGAGGCGGTGCGGCGCCTTGCGGAATACGCGCCTGAAGGAACGAACGTTACGATCAGGCAGCTGCCGACCGTTTTCGTCAGGTCGGTAGAAGCGCTGAAGCAGGCGATTCGCGACATACGGCCGGACGTCGTTCTGTGCGTCGGTCAGGCGGCCGGACGCAGGCAAATAACGCCGGAGCGGATCGCGATCAATATCGACGATGCCAGAATACCGGACAACGACGGTCAGGCGCCGATCGATAAGCCGATCGTTCCCGGAGGACCGGCGGCATACTGGTCCACGCTGTCGATCAAAGCGATCGTGAAGGAGATTCGGGCAGCAGGAATCGAGGCGGCCGTTTCCAACTCGGCAGGCACGTATGTGTGCAACCATCTGTTTTACGGCCTCGCCCATCTGATCGCTACCGAGTACCCGCATATTCGCGGCGGCTTTATTCATGTCCCGCAGCTTCCGGAGCAGGTTCATGCCGATTCGGATTGGCCCGGTATGCCGCTGGACAGCATCGTCCGCGGGCTGGCCATCGCGGTGGAGACGAGCGTTCGCACCGAGCGGGATATCGAGCAATCGGGCGGGCTGGAAAGCTAGACTTCCGCTGTCACACGAACTCCGCGAAAGCGGAGCGGCGAAAAACAAGAAACTTCAAACGAATCAAACATGCGGGCCGTCGATACGTCGACGGCTTTTCGGTGTGATCATTTCCGCTCCGCCATTCGTCTGTACTGAGAAGGGGATAGGTGGACGGTTTGCTTGAAGACGCGATTAAAATGCGCCAGGTTTTCGAAGCCGACCTGTGCGGCGATCGAGAGCACGAGTTTGTCGGTTTCCCGAAGCAGGCGCTTCGCTTCGCCGATGCGGGCGTACGTCAAATACTGAACGAACGAGAAGCCGGTCATTTCCTTGAACACCCGGCTAATGTAATACGGGCTCCAATAAAACGTTTCCGATAAATGGGCGAGCGTGAGCGGGTACATATAGTTGGCGTTAATGTATGCCGCGATTTCCGATATTTTGCGGTGCAGATGCGATTCGAACGGGGAGACTGCGGCCTCGTACTTTTCCATCCGCCGGCCGACGAACAGCAGCAGATCAAGGACAAGCACTCTCATTTGCAGCGCCATAACGTCAGGCTGCTCCTTCAGATCCTGAACGATCCGGAATACGATGCTCTCCAGCGCCTGCCGGTCATCCGGCTCCAGCCTTACTGTATACAATCCCGCCCGGTAAGGGCGAAGCAAATATTCGGCATACCCGGTGTCCATAAACGTTGTCAGCAGCTCTTCCTTGAAATGGATGACGAGCCGGTCGTGCTGCGTCGTATCGGCGGCCAGCGTTCGGTGCAGCTCGTCCTTCGGCACGAAAACGAGGTCGCCTTTCCGAATCGGGTACAGCCGGTCCTTAATGAAGTAATTCCGGCGACCGGACATGAGGTAGTACAACTCGTGCGTGTCGTGAAGATGATTGTCGGTCATGTCGAACATGCCGAAGTATTGCGAATACCCGACAAGCAGCTCCGAATCCTCATAAACATAATGCTTTGGCTGCTGTTTCCCCGGCATGGCCACGGGTAATCCCCTCCTCAAGATTCAATGTACCAAATTTTCCCTCATCCGAACAGCAAGAATTGCAGGGGAGAAGTATACAATTGCAAGCTTGCATACAGATTCGTCCTGCCCGATCCAGTATGATCGTAGTGGAGAGGAAGTGAATGCGCTTACTATGAGAATAAGCTTCTCAAATCTTGCACCAGGAAGGCACCGAATGAATCCGGTCGGAAAGGGAGGGTCAACCATGAACAAGTGGACAAAAAACGCGTATTCCGTCTCAGGGATCGCCGCGTTGACGCTGCTTGCAGGGCTGCTAGGAGGGTGCGCCGCTAAAAGCGGAACGCCGGGAGGGGAGAGTGTACAGCCGCCTGCGACAGCCGATACAGTTAAAAAAGCGCCGGCGATTGACACAAGCCCGGTTACGCTCAAACTGTTTTTCACTACCGGCTTCGACGACAAGGACATTCAATCGTTAATCGTGGAGCCGGTTGCCAAGAAGCACCCGAATATTACGGTGAAGGTCGTTAAACCGGGCACGGGGACTACGATTCAGGAACTGGTTGCCGCCGGAGATATTCCCGATATCGTGTTTACATGGAACGGGGATTTGGGCTTGTTCAAGGAACTAGGTTTGCTCGAAGATTTGACGCCGCTGGCGGGTAAAATTGGACTTGACCTGAAAAAGTTCGATCCGACCGTTCTGGACGCGATCCGCATCGTCATGGACAATCAGCTGTCGGCGATTCCGTTTGCGGTTAATTTTAACGCTACCTATTACAACAAGGACATCTTCGACAAATTCGGGGTCGCCTATCCGAAGGACGGGATGTTCTGGGACGAACTGATTCCGCTGGCGGAGAAGCTGTCCCGGAGCGAAAACGGCATCCGGTATCGCGGGCTCGATCCGGAAAACATCAACCGGATGTCGATGCCGCTGTCGCTTACGATGCTCGATCCGAAGACGGACAAACCGGTTGTTTCGAGCGATTCGTGGAGAAGCGTCTTCGAGCTGGCAAAGCGGATATGGGACATTCCGAACAATAAGCCGGATAAGCTGAACGGGACGGGCAGAACGCAGTTTATGAACGATAAAAACGTAGCGATGCTGCCGGTGCAAAATATTTTGAATCTCGGTCTCGAGGCGGCGGAGAAAAACGGTTTGAACTGGGATATGGCCCAATACCCGAGCTACAAAAACAAGCCTAACGTTTATGGGCATGTGGACACGCATATTTTCGCCGTAACCAAGACGAGCAAATACAAGGACCAGGCAATGCAACTGCTGGGCGTCATTACGTCCGACGAGGTCCAGCGTCTGAGCACCCGGACGACGGCGCGCCTGTCGTCGCTGAAAGATATGGAGCTTCGCAAGCAGCTTGGAGCGGACATGGCGTTTTTGAAGGGCAAGCATCTCGAGGCCGTGTTCAAAAGCACGCCCGCTCCCGCTCCGGCGTTCTCGACGCTCGAAAACAGCGCGCGGCCGCTCCTGCATAAGGGATTTGAAGCTTATTTCAACGGTACCGACGTCAATACGGTCATCCGGGATACCGAAGCGGAAATGAATCAGCTGGTTTCGGCATCGCGGAAAAAAATAACGTCGGGAATCGGTCGATAACAGGATCTTGAAAGCTGGCCCAAGCGGACAGCTTCTTTTTTTGCAAAAAAAGGTTGTAAGTTTCGCTCGATGTGTTACTATTTGGAATATAGGGAGACTATGGTCATACCATAGTATTAATATAAATAAGAAGTGATTCGGATCGGCCAGAAAGCATTTTGTAAAGGGAGTCCTCACGGGCTCCTTGAAAGGATAACCACTAACAGTACCAGGAGATGAACCCGTATGATCCAAAAAGGAAAAATCGTTCTTGATCTGCGGCCCGGCGAAGGCAACCCGCGCAACAGCGAAGGCGCATTTATCGATCTCCGCGATGGACGTATCCTGTTCGTGTACAGCCGTTTTATCGGGACATCGTTTGACGATACGGCCAAGGCGTGCCTCGCCGCTCGCTACTCCTCCGACGGAGGCGAGACGTGGTCGGACGACCGCATTGTTGCCCAGCCGGAAGACTACAGCGCGCTCAACATTATGAGCGTCTCGCTGCTGCGGCTCGGTAATGGCGATATCGGCCTGTTCTATTTGCCGCGCTATGGCTGGCACGACATGCGTCTGAACTTGAGACGGTCTTCCGATGAAGGCGCAACGTGGAGCGATCCGGTCGTCTGCGTGCCCGGCAAAGGGTACTACGTCACGAACAACGACCGCGTTATTCGGCTCGCCTCGGGCCGGCTTGTCGTCCCGGCGGGTTATCACCGGATGAAGGCGGGCAGCGATACGGAGTGGGGCTCATTCGACGGCAGGGCGATCACGTTTTTCTTCTTGTCGGACGATGATGGATATACATGGCGAGAGGCGAAAAACTATTGCTCGACCGGGGTGCCGAGAACGAAGAGCGACATGCAGGAGCCCGGCGTCATCGAGCTGGCGAACGGGTCGTTATGGGGATGGGCGAGAACGGACCTCGGGTGCCAATACGAGGTATTCTCCCATGACGGAGGCGAATCCTGGAGCCAGCCGGCTCCCTCCGCCTTTACTTCGCCCTGCTCGCCGCTATCGATGAAGCGGAATCCGGCCAGCGGCGAGCTGCTTGCGATCTGGAATCCGATACCAGCCTACAATACCCGCCCCCTGGACAAACATAGCTGGGGCCGAACGCCGCTCATCGGCGCCGTCAGCAGCGATGAAGGGAAGACGTGGGGCCGCCATTTTGCCGTAGAGCGGGAAGAGGACCGCAACGGCTGCTGTTATGTCGCGATCCATTTTTCCGGGGACGACGTGCTGCTGGCTTACTGCGCGGGCGAAGCCGAGGACGGCATCTGCCTGTCCCGACTGAAAATCCGCAAAATCCGCGCTTCCGAGCTATAAGCGGCGGAGGGTTATACGAGCAGTTTAAGGCCGACGGCCGCGCACAGCACCATAGCGATGAACAGCAGCCGTCTCCAGTCCTTCGATTCGCCGTAGGCGAACATACCGAGCATGGCGCTGCCGACGGTGCCGATACCGGTCCATACCGCGTAGGCCGTGCCCATCGATATCGTGTTCATGGCGTAGGATAATAGCAGCAGGCTGAGCGTGAAGCCTCCGAACAATATCGCATAGGACAGTAGGCTTTTCGAGCGGTTTACGCGGTTAATGCCCGACACGCCGACGACCTCGAAGCATCCGGCCAATACGAGAGCGAGCCAATCCATCCTAGTGCACCTCCTTCGAGCCGGTTTCGCTCGTAATCACTTTGAGGCCGATGACGCCGGCCAGCAGCAGCAGAATGAGCAGCATTTTCGCTATTTTGAACGGTTCGCCGAATACGAGCATTTCCATCAGTACCGTTCCCGCAGTCCCGATGCCGGTGAATACGGCGTACGTCGTGCCGACGGGAAGCCGCTTCGATGCGCGAATGAGCATATCCATGCTAATGAGAATCGCTAGGACCGTACCGATCCAGGTCCAGACGTTATAAGCGTGCTTGAGGCCGCTGACCCAGGCGATTTCGAACAATCCGGCGACAAAAACAAGCGTCCAGTTACGATTCATGAACAGATCCACCTCTTTCTTGAAGTCTAGTATCCGCCAATCGCAGGCAGATTAATAAAAACGGAAAAGCCCGGCAGATATCATGGCAGCATGATATCCTCCCGGGCTTTTTTCCCTCCGTGTACGCAGACGTATCGGTCTGCGCGTTTTCTCTCGGACCAGGCCGGCCTTGCGCCGCGGAACCCTAGAAAACAGTAACGATACTAATCGTACGTGATTAGAGGGGGACAGTCAAGACATTTGTTCGTTTCATCCGCATATAAAGACCCAATTCGGTCTCTATTCGCTTGGCGCGTATGGTATAATGATGGGACACCCATTCTCGCAGCCGTGTGGCGGATGAAGGAGGAAGCAGTCATGTTTTCGATTCCGGATCATCTCGGTTACGACCTTGCGGTTTTATTTATTGGCTTTAACCCGAGCATACGGTCCGGCGAGACCGGGCACCATTATGCGAATCCGAGCAATCGTTTCTGGAAAATCTTATACGACGCCGGCTTGACGCCGCGCAAATACAAGCCGCAGGAAGACGGGGAGCTGCTGAAGCTGGGATACGGCTTTACGAATATCGTCTCCAGACCGACGAAAACGGCGGCGGAAATTACGAAGGAAGAGTACAAAACGGGCCGCCTGAAGCTGATGGCCCTGCTTCAAGAGTATCGCCCGAAAGCAGCTTGTTTCGTCGGCAAGGGCGTGTACGAGCAGTACAGCGGCCTGGGACGGATCGAGTGGGGCGAACAGCCGCATCCGCTCGTTCATGGCGTGGTCGAATTCGTCGCACCTTCATCCAGCGGGCTCGTACGGATGCCGACGGATGAAATAACGGAAATTTTTCGCGGTTTATTGCCATATGTTGAACAATTCCGCCAGGAAAAAGGTGGGAAATCATGATCGTCGGCGTGTTGTCCGATACGCATCTATCCGGCCGCTCTCGCGGGCTGCCACGCACTATGATGACCGCTTTTCGCGAAGTCGATGTCATTCTCCACGCAGGCGACTGGGTGACGTTGGACGTATACGAGGAGCTCTCGAAGCTGGCGCCCGTGTACGGAGTGGCCGGGAACGGAGATCCCGAGGCGATTGTCCAAAGGTTCGGGCTGAAAACCACGGTCGAATGCGGCGGGGTGCGAATCGGGCTCGTCCACGGCCATACCGGTCCGGGCAAAACGACGCCCGAGCGGGCGATCCGGGCTTTTGCGGACGACAAGCCGGATCTGATCGTGTTCGGTCATTCCCATATCCCGCTGCTGGAGAAATCGGGACAGACGGTGCTGTTCAATCCAGGCTCGCCGACGGCGAAAAGGCGGCAGCCGGCTTATTCGTACGGCCTCGTGACGATAAACGGAACCGCGTTCGAGGCTAAGCATGTTTTTTTCGCGGATCCATTATAACCCTACACCTACACATAGAGAGAGGAACGATCATCATGAACATTGTCCATTATTCGAAACCGAGTCCGCAGAAAAAAGAGGGCGAAGATGCGATCGTGCTCAATCCGGCCGCTCGCGTATACGGGGTCATGGACGGGGTGACTCCGATCGTCGATTACAGGGACGAAGACGGACATAATGGAGCTTATCTCGCCTCGAATACGATTCGGGTGTATTTGGAACGGCTGCAAGGCAGTATAAACTTGAAGGAGTCGATGGTTGCAGCGAACGGGGCGATCCGTCAGGCGATGCTGGACAGCGGCATCGATCTGAACGTCAAACACGGGCTGTGGGCGTCCTGCTTCGCCGCTGCGTATGTGGACGAAACGGGCGGCATCTCGTATGCCCAGATCGGGGATTGTATGGCCATCGCCCGGTATGCGGACGGCCGGGTTCAGGTGCTGACGGAAAATCGCGTATCGGGCGTCGCCGCAAGGGCGAAGGTGAAACGGGCGAAGGAGCGCGAGATGGGCAAGACTGTCGAGGACGAAAGCTATTTCGAGAACGTTCACGCCAGAATCGTTTACCACCGGACGTTTATGGCGAATACGGCGGAAGGTTACGGAGTGGCGAACGGAACGCCGGAGATGGAGTCATACATCCAGGCCGGAGTCGTTCCTGCGGAAGGGCTCACGCATCTGCTGCTCATCTCGGACGGCATGTTCCACCCGGGATTGCCGCTGGAAACGACGATGGAACGCATCGTTCAGGAAGGCTTTGAACCGTATGTCGAGCAGGTGGAGGCGGCCGAGAAGGAGAAAGGGATGAATCCCGACGACCGCTCCGCCGTTCTGTTCACTTTCTAGTGCGGTTGTAGCGATCCCGCAAATAAAACGGCAGAGGAGGTCGATTGCCATCAATCGCGATTTCATCAAGTTGAAGCCGCTCGCCGGGGAATTGAAAGTATCGCACAAAAAAACGAACTTCGGCATCTCCGTCTCCACGAAGGAAGTGGTACTGCACAAGCCTCATGTCAATTATTATATGAACTTTGAGGATATCGTCAGCATTACTCCTTTCGACACGACGGAGCTCAAGCAAATCCGCTTCGTAAGCCGCCATGTCGGCGGACACGAGGTCGTTCAAGCGGGAGACGGGATGCCGTATTACAACGTATACGCCAAGCAGGTAACGGTTCATAACCGCAGCGGCTTGTTCCAGCACGGCGCGATGCGGTTCATCATCCCGATCGACCCGGATTTGATGCGATCGATCGGAACGTATGGCGCCTGGGACGTTTCACTGGATATGTAGCGTTATGGCGAACCGAACAGCCGTCTGTCAGGCGTCCAGCTTCAGCGCTTGTTCCCAGATCGCTTCATCCACCGGTATGCCTTCGCGCAGGTTGCGCTCGCGTACGCGTAAGGTCTCCTCGCCGGGATAACGGGCTCTGCCGCCGTTCTCGTCCGGTGACGCCGCATGCAAATCGTCGATCATGGCCAGCACTTTGCGGTCCAGCTCGTCGCGGTCCGGCAGACGCGCCGCGTCTATGGCGATAAACACCTGGGACAAGTTCCGCTCGGCTCCCAGCTTGCCCATATCCATCGACGAATTGCCGCCGGACAGCATCGTCACGATCAGATCGAGCATGAACGACAGGCCGGAGCCTTTCCAGAAGCCGATCGGCATCGAGCGTCTCGTCTCGATAATGGCCGCGGCATCCTGGGTCGGGTTGCCTTCCCGATCAAAGCCGCCGTAGACGGGCAGCGGTTCGCCGCTCGCGGCATGAATGCCCATTTTGCCGTAGGAAAACTGGGACATGGCGATGTCGAGCACGATCGGCTCTCCGCCGGTGCGGGGGGCGGCGAAAACGACCGGATTGTTGCCGAGCTTGCTGTCCTTGGCTCCCCACGGAGGCATGTTCGGAATCGTATTCGTCCAGCATATGCCGACGCAGCCCGCTTCGGCCGCCTGCCAGCCGTAGCTGCCGGCGCGCATCCAATGGTTCGTGTTGCGGATCGCCACGCAGCCGACGCCGTGCTGCTTCGCCAGCTCGATCGCGCGAGTCATCGAAGCATGCGCGTTCAGGTTGCCGGGACCGGAATGGCCGTCCCAGCGCTCGAGAACGCCCATGCTTTCCGCCAGCTCGGGCTCGGCCTCCACGCGGACGTAGCCTTTACGGATGTAGTCGATAAAGGTGGGAAAGCGGTTTAGTCCGTGGGAATAGACGCCATCGCGGCTCGTTTCGGTGAACAGGCGCGCGCAAAGCTCGGCCCGGTCGGCGCGGAAGCCGTTTTTTACGAGAACGGACCGGAACAGCTCGAACATGGTTTCAAACGGAATTCTCAAATGCTATCAGCTCCTTTACTTTGCAGTATATCAAATCAGCCGGGCTTCGTGGCGGAAAGGGCGGAAAAAGCTTGGATTTTTCGAACAAGGTTGTGATTGTCACCGGCGCGGGCAGCGGAATCGGGCAAACGGTGTCGCGCGAATACGCCTTGCGGGGCGCTCGCGTCGTCGTAGCCGAACGGGACGAGGAAACGGGACGTCGTCACACGTCAGCTCTGGTAGATGCCGGCGGCTCTGCGCTGTTCGTCAAGACCGATGTCCGTAGGGAAGCGGATATTATATCGCTTGTGAACGAGACGGTGAATCATTTCGGTACGATTGACGTTTTGATCAACAATGCCGGCGTGTCCCGCTTCAAACCGATATACGAGCTGACGGCGGACGAATTCGACGATGTGCTGTTTACGAATTTGCGCGGAACGTTTCTGTGCGCGAAGGAAGCGGCCAAAGTGATGCGCGGCAATCCGTCAGGCGGCGCGATCGTGAATATCGGCTCGACGCGAGCGCTCATGTCGGAGCCAAATTCGGAAGCGTATGCCGCTTCCAAGGGAGGCATCGCAGCGTTGACGCACGCGCTGGCGCTTTCGCTCGGGGCGGATCGCATCCGGGTCAACTGCATCAGTCCGGGCTGGATCGAGAACGGCGATTACGGATCGCTTCGGCAGATCGATCACGCCCAGCATCCGGCAGGACGCGTAGGCAAACCGGACGATATCGCCAAAGCTTGTTTGTATTTGACCGATCCGGAAAATGATTTCGTCACGGGCGCCCATCTGGTTGTCGACGGCGGAATGACGCGCAAAATGATATACGAACCATAGGACGGAAGGTTGGACACTCGTTTGGAGTGTCCTTTTCGTCTCGAGTACTGCCTGTTGCAAGTAATGGCGCGATCCGGGAAAATGGAGCATAGGGATTTCGGGACAAAAGGAAGGAGCATCACAATATGAGAATAGAACGGATGAAAACGCCCCGTATGGAGAGAGCCGCGGACACAGGCGGCGCTTCCGGTTATCGCGAACCGGAGGGGGCGGATGCGATCCCGTATTTCGGACTGACGATGAAGCGATCGCATTTGCTGCACATTCCAAGCGCAGAGCTTCTGGAAGGTTACTCAATCCGTCCGTTCGTCTCTGGCGACGAGGCGCATTGGGCCCGTATCGAATGTCTGTCCGGCGAGTTCAAGACGGAAGAGGAGGCGCTGCGGCATTTTCGCAAAGAGTTCGGGGAGCATATAGCGGAGATGGAGTCCCGCTGTTTGTTCGTTGTCGATCAAGACGGGCTTCCGGTCGGTACGACGACTGCATGGTACGGTACGTTTGACGGCCGACCGATCGGACGCATCCACTGGGTTGCGGTCATTCCCGACCATCAGGGCAGGAAGCTGGCGAAGCCGCTCTTCACGGAGGCGCTGCGAACGCTGGCGTTGTTTCACGAGGAAGCCTATTTGACGACACAGACGACCAGCTATAAAGCGGTAGGCATGTATTTGAACTACGGCTTCGCTCCTGTGCACCAAAAGCCGGAGTGCCGCGAGGGGTGGGCATGGATCGAGCGGCTGCTGGGCAGAAGCGTCGAAACGGAAAGGATGAACGATCAATGACGGCGGAGCATAGCCGTAACCGGAAAAGCAGATGGTTCGTTATGACAAGCATCGTGCTGGCCGTTCTGATCTCTTCGATCGATTCGACGATTACGAACACGACGGTGCCGCACATCGTCAAGGAATTGGGCGGCTTCGAGCTGTACGCATGGAGCTTTGTCGCTTACATGATTACCTCAACCGTGCTGACTCCGATCGCCGGGAGGCTGTCGGATCTGTTCGGCCGGAAAAGAGTGTTCGCGACCGGCATGCTCGTTTTTATGCTCGGCTCTCTACTGTGCGGCAGCGCGCAAACGATGCTCGGCCTTGTGCTGTTCCGCGCCGTGCAAGGGATCGGTGCCGGGATCATGAATCCGTTCCCGGCTATTATCGCGGGCGACCTGCTTTCGGTGGAGAAGCGCGGATCGGTGCAGGCGCTGTTTTCCGCGATGTGGGGGATCTCTGCCGTGATGGCGCCGCTGCTTGGCGCCGTATTCGTCGAATACGCAAGCTGGCGCTGGATTTTTTACGTAAACGTTCCGGTCTGTATTGCCGCCATACTGCTGCTTATTCCGTACAAGGAAGTTTATGAGCCCAGACGCGCGCCTGTCGATGTAGCCGGGGCCGTTTTGTTTACGGCCAGCATCAGTTTGCTGCTGCTGCTCACGGTCGTGAGCAAAGGACTTCTGCTGTACGGTGCCGCCGGCATTTTGCTGCTCGCCGTATTTATCGCGTACGAACGGAAGCACCGCTCGCCGCTTATCCCGTTATCGTTGTTCCGCATAAGGAATGTGGCCTGGATGATCGGCAACATTTTTCTCGCTTGCGCCGCGTTATTCGGCACGTCCAGCTACATCCCGCTGTACATGCAAGAGGTGCACGGGTACGGACTGTTCATGAGCGGACTTCCGCTGCTTGGCCAGGCGGCGGGTTGGATGCTCGTCTCCGTGCCGGCCGGCAAATGGGTCATTCGCTACGGATACCGCCGCCTGCTGTTGTCCGGCAACGCACTGCTGATCGTGTGTGGCTTCGCAGCGTACATGCTTCATGCCGACAGCGCCTTCTGGTATGTGTTCATGATTATGTTCGTGCAAGGGCTGGCGTACGGACTCATCTTCACGGTCACTACGATCGGCGCACAAGAGCTTGTTGAGCCCCACCGGAAAGGCATATCGACCTCGATGATGTTTTTCTCGCGCAATATCGGGACGGCAGTGGGCACGACGCTCATGGGCGCGTTTTTGACCAAAGCGGCGGATACGATGACCGGCATTCATCAATTGCTGACGTATGGCTTCTGGATGTCGCTGCTGGCATTCGTATCGTGTCTGTTCATCCAGTCGGCCCAGGCGGCGAAACGGAGCGAGCGGACGGCTTAGCGGGTGCTGGTCAAAATCGATTACAGCGATTTTCGCCCTTACTTCATTACGGAGCTTTCCTCATAATGGAACTAGGATACACTTGTGTCCGAACCGAATGAAGTAAGGGGGAGGTTTATGAGCAAGCCGCATAATGCAGAGCTTGTTAAGTCAATGTGGGATCAATATCATCCGGTTTACATGGAGTGTATACTCAAAGATCGTCCCGATTACCATCAATTTTTTGCCGATGGAGGGGTAGACGATCAATTCGAATTCCGCTTGCTTGGCGATGTTTCCGGTCTGACGCTTCTGGATACCTGCTGCGCCTGCGACGCTTCGCAAGCTTTTTCCTGGACGAATCTGGGGGCTATAGTCACTGCCTGCGATATTAGTCCCGTTGCGATTCGAATCGCCGAGGAAAACGCCCGCAAAATAGGCTGCGACGTTCGCTTTCAGGTGGCGGATGCACAAACGCTGCTGCCGATAGCGGACAACGCGTTTGATATCGTATACGCAACCTATATTTGCTGGTATGCGGATGTTGAAGCGGCATTCCGTACTTGGCATCGAGTGCTCAAGCCCGGAGGGAGGCTGCTATTTACAAGCTCTCATCCGGTTACCAATTGTCTCGATGTGCAGGACGGAGCCATCACGCTTACATGGAACTACCATAATCGAGAGCCCGATTATTATACGTTTGATGCAACGCCGGCGGGGAGAAAGTATGGGATCGACATGAATCTGCCGACCGTGAACTTTCATCACACCCTGTCCGATATCGTAAACGGAATCGCCGCTGCCGGCTTTCGGATCGAGCGGATGGCGGAGTCGGAAGCGGAGCAAACCGGGGAGCCATTACATGGATTGCCCGGTGCTATCGCAATTGTTGCCAGAAAATAGACTGCGGGGCAGGAGCATAGAACCAGTAAGTAGTTTCTACTCGGCAGACATAGCGAAACGAAGCGGCAGTCCAGGAACTGAGCAGGTTCCCGGCTGCCGCTTCGTGTTGTTTCGCGCGGATGATAACAGCTATGCTTTTGGAATTTGAGACGTTTCTTGCCGGAAACCATGCCGCCCTGCAAAAGGCCCCGGACCCTACATTTTGCAACATAGTGCAAAAATACCGTACAATTTTGTACGTACTTGTGCAAAAAGTTCGGGCTAGACTACAAAGATTTTTCCGCCTGCAAGAGGTAAAATAAGGGCAAGATGTGAAAGCGGTTACATAAAAATGGAGGCGGAATTGATGGACGATCGTGCTAGTCAAGGCAGAAAGGGACATTCTAACCAATCCAGAGAAGAACAAGCAGTAGAATCGTCGTGGAGCGAGCTGAATTCGATTGCCGTGCAAAAAATGACGCGGCGCAAGCTGCTCATGCTGGCCTCGGTCGGAGCCGCCGGAGCGGCCGTGTCATTGTACGGAGCAACGAGTAGTATGGCGGGAGCGGGTACCGGCCAATCTACGGTTAACAGCAGCGTCTATGGAGCTGGAGCTTGCGACCCGGAGACAGGAAACGATTTTGTGAAAACGACGATCGAAAGTCTCAGAGCAAGCAGCGTTCCTTGTTCGGACGTGCTCTACTACGTAACGAATCCGGGACAGGAAGGGTTTTTCTACTACGATCCGGGCGATACGCTGTCGGCCGACAACACCGGGCTTATTCTCGTCTCGTCGTCGGGCGCCCGCTACAAGCGTATTGTCGAGAACGACCGCTACAGCGTGAAATGGTTCGGCGCGAAGGGCGACGGAGTGACAGACGATCTGGATATCATCCAGGCAGCGATTGATGTCGTCTTTGCTCTTGGCGGAGGAATTGTCTTTTTTCCGAAAGGGACGTACATCGTCTCGCCTCTGCTGCAAACCCGCCGGATCGTACCGAAAAATAACGTCCATCTGCTCGGGGAAGGACCAAACTCCGTCATCAAGGTCAAAAACGATGCGGGCGACTACTGGACGATCATCGGCAACTTTCAAACTTGGCCGAAGGTGAAGAACGTTTCGATCCGCGGCTTGCGCTTCGATCAAAATCCGTCCGGCAACACGACGTGTAATATCGACCATCGCCGCACCGACTATTACTGGACCCAGTACTGCATCGGATTGTTCGATTATGAGAATATTGTCATTGAGGACTGTACGTTCGATCCGATCTGCGGCTGGAACACGGTCGTACTGAATAACGCATCGTCGACGGGCGCGGTCGTACGCAATTGCTCGTTTAACTTCGTTCATGCAAGAGGCTTCGACGGTTACGATAACTCCGCCGTTTATGTGAACGGCAAATCCCATATCGTGAGCAATAACCGATTTTATGCCGCGCCCGGCGAGAAGGCGATGGGAGCGATCGAGACGCATACGGGCAAGAGCGTCGTGTCGGGCAACGTCTCCGACGGTTATGTGACCGGCGTACATATTCAATCCAGCGAGACGAGCGGCGAAAACGGGGATATGAGCGTTACGGGGAACACGTTTACGAATGCCGTGCACGCGATCCAGTTTTGGCCGTACAAGCAATATTCGCTAAAAAATGTAACCGTTTCCGGCAATACGATCAGCCTCGCCAACGCTCAAAAGCAGCGCGACATGATGGTCGGCATCGGAGCGTTTCCCGGCTATTTGCCGCCCGATCATACGGGGATGTTCGAGAACATTACGATTACGGGCAATACCATTACGTGCGAGGAAGAGTTTACGAAGCGGTCGAATCTGCTGGAAGGATTCTGCTACGGCATCGGTTTCGTTCGAGATACGAACGTGAAGAACGTAATCATCAGCAACAATGTGATCAAAAATGCGCCGATCGCCGCGATCCATATCGGCAACACGAGCAAGGTCGGGACGATGTCGAACTTGCGCATAACGGATAATATCATCGTCAACGCCGGACATTACCCGGCCGGCAACGAGGCGTACAAAGCCGCGATTTTGCTGCGCTCCACCGTTGTCGGCGCCGTCGTATCCGGCAATACGATCAATGAAACGTACGATACGTCGCTCGGGCTGTACGCCATTCGGATGAACGCCGCCGACGGAACGTTCACTGAGGTCGAAGTGAAGGATAACCTGATTACGTCGAAACAGGGCGGGTTATGGCTCGATCTGCATAGTACGGTGCGGACGGACGAGGCTGAGAAATATATGAAGTTCACGGCCAAAACGTTCGACGATCCGCTTATGGAGGCCGGAACGACGTACCAGCCCGGAACGATCGTGCTCGTGAACGGCGGGGCCATTACAGCCGGGGCAACACAGGTCGGCTACCGCATTCTGAACGGCGGCACCTTCGGTACGCTAACAGGCGTTACCGCGACGGGGACAGTCGGCACTTACAAAGTAACGGTGAACGATTCGTCGAAGCTGAAGGTCGGCCAGTGGATTCAATTTGCATCCGGCAGCCAGGTTCGCCGCATTAACCGGATTGCCGGCAACGAGTTGAGAGTGAACGCGCCGTTAGCGGCGACGGTTACGGCGAGCGGAGTCTCCTACTTGCCTCCGGTCTACGAGCCGTTCGGCCGGATCGGTAAGCTGCCTGCGCAGGCGGATACGACGGGACTCACGGTCGATCAGTTGGAGACGGAGGTTAATGCTTTGAAGCAAGCGCTGCGCAATTTCGGCATCATTCAGCCTTGAGGGGAGCCTAACCGTCCGCGGTCTGCACGGTAAACCGTATAATGGCATTTTGCGCCCCGGAGCGGCAGTTCCGGGGTTTTTGCTTGCCCTTAGCTAGCCCGATAACCGATTGACACCGGTATCGATCCGTGTTACTGTATTAAGTAATTAATACAGTAACACTGTGTTAGTCCGTGGAGGTTGCAATGGAGTTCAATCAGAAGGAGCCGATCTACGCTCAGATCATCGATGACATCAAGCTCAAGTTTTTGAACGGTACCTATAAGCTTGGACAAGAAATCCCTTCGCGGCGCGAGCTGGCGAGAAGCCTCGGCGTAAATCCGAACACGATTCAGCGGGCGTACCGGGAGATGGAGGATATGAAGCTGATCGTGACGGCGAGAGGCCAGGGAAGCTTCATGACGAGCGATGTCGGCATGCTCGAGGCGCTTCGCGAGGAAGCTCTAGAAACGGCGGTCCTTCACTGCATCGGGATGCTGCGCGGCTTCGGGAAATCGGATGAAGAAATTTTAGCGTATGTAAAGAAGGTATTGGAGAGGGGGAAGTCGAAATGATCAGAGTGGAGCAGGCTATCAAATCATTCGGAAGCAGAAAAGCGTTAAACGAGCTTAGCTTCACGATCGAAGAAGGGAAAATGGTCGGGCTGCTCGGCGCGAACGGGTCGGGGAAATCGACGGCTTTGAAAGCGCTAGCAGGACTCGTCCAACTCGACCGGGGCGAGATCCGGATTGACGGCATGCCCCCTAACCTATCGACGAGAGCGAAGCTGTCTTACTTGCCGGATGTAGATATTTGGAATTCATGGATGCGTTTATCGGACGCCATGCTTTATATGAGAGACGTGTACTGGGATTGGAACGACGAGAAGGCGAAGCATCTGCTGCACTATTTCGAGCTGAACCCGGACTTGCTGATCCGGGACGTCTCCAAAGGTACGCGCGCCAAGATGAAGCTGCTGCTGGCACTCAGCCGTCATGCCAAATATGTGCTGCTGGACGATCCTTTTGCCGGCATCGATCCATTTGCCAGAAGGCAAATTGCCCAGGCTATCGTGGAAGATTTCATTAATGACGGGCAGACGATTATCATCACGACGCATGAGGTAGCCGAAGTGGAGCTGATCATCGACGATTTTTTGTTCGTACACGATGGGAAGCTGCTGCTGGAAGGCCATGTCGAGACGGTCAAGCAGGAGCGGAACCAGTCTTTGGCGGATGTATTGAGAGAGGTGTACGAGCATGCGCGCCTTTAGCCGCTTAATCAAAACCGAACTGCGGGATCGCCGCAATGCGCTCGTCGTTTCGCTAACCGTAATCGCCATCATTCAAGCCGCTCTTGCCGTCCTGACTGCGACCCTCTCTGTTCCAGGGGCGCTCGATCTCATTAGAACGCTCAATAGCGGGGTGCTTCTATGCGGGTTTTTGCTTCCGCTTATTCGTTGTTTTACAACGTGGATCGAGGAATGGAAGCAGCATTCGATCTATAAGCTGATGATTTTGCCGGTCTCCCGGCTGCATCTTATAGCCGCTAAATATATAGCGATTATGCTGGAATTGCTGCTGATTCTTGCGGTTATCATCGCGGGATTTACGATTCAGAACACGATTGCGGACGGCAGCATGTTTCGTTCGGAGCCGCTCCTGGCATTCGATTGGCCGAAGCTGCTGCTGCTTGTAAGATGGCTGCTTGCCGCAACGTCTATCATCCTGCTGTCGTTTTTCAGCGTCTTTATTGGAAAATGGCAGGGAGCGTTTTCCGTTCCGATCACCTTCATCAGCTTTATCGCAGGATTGTTCGTACTAACCGGCATTTCTTCCGTTCTGCCGTCCCTATTCACCTTTCTGGCGGCGGATGTGCTTTTAGCATATGGCAGCTTGTATTTATTGGATAAGAAAGTTGGTGTCGCATGAAAAAGGTTTCGTTTCTCGGCGAATTTTTGACGAATACGGCTCAGGTCGGAAGCGTAATCCCAAGCTCGAACTTTTTGGCGCGCAAAATGCTCCCGCCTACGGTTCCCTGGCATAAGCTGCAAATGATTGCGGAGCTCGGACCCGGAACCGGCGTCTTCACCCGGCATATTGAAGAGAAGAGAAGCGGAACGAGCCGGTTTATTCTGTTCGAGAAAAACGAGGCGTTTCGCCAAAACTTGCAGCATCGGTATCCGGACTTGACGATTTTGGACGATGCGCTGAAGCTTGGCACCGTCGTCAAAGAAACGGGACGCCCGTTCGACTTGATCATTTCGGGGCTGCCGTTTGCGAATTTTCCGCCCCATTTGCAACACGAGCTGTTACGTACGATCCATGATGCGCTCGCTCCCGACGGCACGTTCGTCGCTTTTCAATATACGCTGCTGCTGAAGAAGAAATTTCAGGAACATTTCCCGTCCTTTGAGCTCGGATATACGTGGATGAACGTCCCGCCAGCCTGGGTGTTCAAATGCAAAAGAAGATGATACGGACTATCCGGCCCGGCGGCTTGCGGGCTTGGCCTTGTCTTCACATGAAGCTCCCGAAACTGTTGTTTCGGGGCTTTTTTTGCCGTTTGCGATAAAAAGTACAAATGCGCTGAACGATAATACTAGCCGTAATGCAAAAAGTGCGAAGAATCTTCCAAAGCCCCGATGCGCATCTCCGCGTTATGATTACAGTAATGCCGCTTTGAAAGCGGTTGCAGTTTGATTCGTCTGCCGCAAGCTCCGAGACTGGCCGCCCTGAATGGCAGACGACACATTAAAGGGAGGGAATCGATGATGGACAAGGAACAGATCCAGACCAAAAGCGAAACGGAGCAGGCTCGGAGCGGGAACGCGGAACAACAGGCGATCAGCCGGCGAAAATTGCTTCTCTCGGCCGGTATGGCCGGAGCGGCCGCCTTGTTGTACGGGGCCGTAGGAAATGCGGCGAAAGGCGGCGAGAACGTATCCGGCGCCGTTTATGGGGCGGGCAACCGCGGGGGCATCGCAGGACAAGTGGACAGTTTGACGGCGCTCGAGTATGTTATCGCTACGACGATAGCGGAACTGCGGGCGATGACGGCCCCAGAGCCGGATTATGTGTATCTCGTGACCGATAAAGGACAGGAAGGCCACTTTAAGTGCGACCTGCTCGATACGTTATCGGCGGACAATACGGGGACGGTGGTCGTCGCCGCATCCGGCGCCCGTTTGAAGCGGCTGATGGAAGTTCCGTATTGGAACGTGAAATGGTTCGGCGCCAAGGGAGACGGAACAACCGACGACATGTCCACCATCCAAA
This sequence comes from Paenibacillus ginsengarvi, assembly GCF_003626695.1. Lineage (GTDB taxonomy): Bacteria > Bacillota > Bacilli > Paenibacillales > NBRC-103111 > Paenibacillus_AB > Paenibacillus_AB ginsengarvi. The sequence goes on along the minus strand of NZ_RBAH01000001.1, from coordinate 18,153 downwards.
AAACGATCGATGCGGCAAGCGCAAACGGAGGCGGAACGGTTTATTTTCCGAAGGGGACGTATATCGTCTCTCCTTCCGGCAGTACGAAGATCAACCTGCGAAACGATGTTCACCTGCTCGGCGAAGGCACCGCTTCGATCGTCAAGGTGAAGGACAATGCCGGCGATTACGGGATGATGTTCGGCTCCGCAAACTCCGGCGTTCCGCTCAAAAATGTGCGTATCGCGAATTTGCGCGTCGACCAAAATCCGCAAAATAATACGACATGTAATATTAACTTGACGCGCACTGACAGCTACTATTGGCAATTTGTCGTCGCTTTGTACAACTACGAGAATATCGCCGTCGATAACGTCACGTTCGATCCGACGTGCGGCGTCAATACGATTACGCTGAACAACGAGCGGGGCAAAAATGCGACGATCACGAACTGCCGGTTCCATTTCGTCATGGCTAAGGGAGATCCGGCCTATGACAACTCCGCGATTTATTTGAACGGGCAAAACCATACGGTGACGAACTGCCTGTTCTATGCCGGGCCGGGGCAAAAGGCGCGCGGGGCGATCGAAACGCACGGGGGACAAAGCGTCGTAACGAACAACGTCAGCGATGGTTATTATACGGGCGTCAACGCCCAGGCGAATGGCGTATCGGTCGAGCACGCCGATATGACGATAGCGGACAATACGTTCAGCAATGCGAATCAGGGCATTCAGCTGTGGCCGTGGAAAACGTATCCGCTCCGCAACGTAACGGTCAGCGGCAATACGATTTATCTCGCCAATACGGTTCATCAGCGGTATACGACAACGGGGATATCGAGTGCGGGAGGCGCGACCGAAACCGGAGCCTTTGAGAACATTACGATTACCGGCAACACGATCGTATTTCAGGAGGAATTCACGGTCCGCTCCGGCTTCAATGATCTCGGCTACGGTATCGGTCTCGTGAAAGAGAACGATATCTTAAACGTAGTCATTAGCAACAACCTGATCCGAAACGCTCCCGCCGCGGGCATACGTATCGGAAGCAACAGCAAAATCGGCAAAGCCCGCAATATCCAGATTACCGGCAACTCGATTATGAACAGTGGCCATTATCCGGCTCCCAGCGAACTGTATCGGGCCGGCATCCTGCTCCGCTCGACGGTCGACGGCGCCGTCGTTACCGGCAATTTCATCTCCGATACGTACGATCAGGCGAAGGGACTGTTCTCGATCCGAGTCAACGACTTCGACGGGACCTTTACGAATGTATCCGTTACGAACAATCTGATTACCTCGAAACAAGGCGGACTTTGGTTCAGCGTCAGCCCGTCGGTGACGACCGATCTGCCATCCATTAAAACGAGCGCGTCCTTCCCGCCGATGTCGGGCACGTTTAATCAAGGCGAAATCGTGCTATATACGGGACTTGCCGTAACGTCGGGACAGTCGCCCGCCGGATACAAGGTGACGGCGACCGGAACGGCCGGCACGCTGACTGGGGTTACGGCGACAGGAGCGATAAACACGCCGTATATAAACGTAAACGATTCATCCGCGCTAAAGCCGGAGATGTGGGTTCGCATCCAGACGGGCAACCAGTTGAGACGAATCGTGCGTATATCCGGCAATCAGGTGAGGCTGAATGCGAATCTCACGTCCGACGTTCCTTCCGCAAGCCCGGTAACGTATGCCCCGCCGTCCTTCGCAACGTTTGCGTCGATCGGGACGCTGCCCGGAATCGCCGATACGAGCGGTTCGACGCTTGGGCAGTTGGAGACAGAAGTGAACTTGCTGAAGCAGTTGCTTCGCAATTACGGCATTATGAGCTGAGCGCTTGGCAAACAAACGGCTTTCGCTTCGAGCGGGCCGTTTCTTTTATTTGTCCGCGAAGCGAAAGTAAATGCAAATTTATCGAATGATTGTCCAAATACGGGTGCAAAATGTTCGGCCAATCCGCTAAATCTTTTGCCGCTCGCCTTGCTGTATCATGAGGATGAGAGACTGTATGCGCGCGGCTTGCGCTGCTGGCGGTCAACATCATGGAACTATGGGGGACAACGGCATATGGCAATGCGATTTGGCATTTACGGTTGCCAGCACGGGCATATCGCTGCTTTTATCGGCGAGATGACGGCGCTTGGCGCGGAATGCGCCGGCATATACGATCGGGAGGAAAATGCGCTGGCAAAGCGGTTGTCCGAGCAGTACGGCATCCCGCTGCTGCGGAGCGCGGAGGTGCTGCAGGACGATTCCATACCCATCATCGGCTCGTCGGCGATCAATAGGGAGAAGATCGACGTCATCGAATGGTGCGAGCGCCACGGCAAGCATATTATGCTCGACAAGCCGATCGTGACGAGCAGAAGCGGGCTGGAGAGGCTGGAGCAGGTGTTCGCTCGCGGGCATATCCAGATCGGCATGTTGCTTACGGAACGTTTTCGTCCCGCGATCGCCGCCCTTAAGCAAACGATCGAGTCGGGCCGTCTCGGCCGCATCGTCAGCATTACGATGCGTAAGCCGCATAAGCTGTCGCCGGCATCGCGTCACGCCTGGCATTTCTCCAAGGAGCAGAACGGCGGCCTGATGATCGACTTGTTCGTACACGACTTCGATCTGCTGCGCTGGCTTACCGGTCAGGAGATCGCTTCGATCCAGAGCTTGCTGGCGAAAAACATCCTGCCGGAATATCCGAGCTTCTACGATACGGCGTGCGCGCAGGTGCTGCTCACCGGCGGAACAATGGCTCAACTGTATACGGACTGGCATACGCCGGACAAAAGCTGGACGTGGGGAGACGGCCGCCTGTTCGTGACGGGGACGTCGGGGGCCGCGGAGCTTCGCCTCAGCGGCGATCCTTCTTGCGGTACGAACGAAGAACTGTTTTTCCAGATTACGCACGACGAGCCGTTCGTCCGGGTGGAGACGACCGCGCTTTCGAGCACGGTAACCGGAGACTTTATCGACCGTATCCAGGGGAAACATTCGATATTGACACATCACGATATTTTGCAAACGTGCCGAGCCTCCGTTGAAGCCGATGAAAAGGCGACTATTATTAATACAGTTAAAGATAAGTGTTATTAATCATGTAGAACGGATCAGAAGCGAAGGGTGAGGATGAGCATGAGCGAACGCAAAGTGCGTTTTGCCGTTGTCGGCTGCGGGGGCATATCCGGCAGCCATTTTATCGGAATTGAGCGGGCGCCGGAAGCCGAGCTGGCAGCCGTTTGCGATGTTAATGAGAAGCGGGCCGAGGAATATGGAGCGAAGTACGGCGTCAAAGCGTATTCCGATTACGCGAAGCTGCTGGCCGATCCGGACATCGATGTAGTCTGTCTGTGTACGCCAAGCGGCATGCACGCGGATCAAACGATTCAAGCCGCGGAGGCGGGCAAACATATCGTCTGCGAAAAGCCGATGGCGACCCAGCTGCACGATGCCGAACGCATGGTCGAGGCATGCGAGGTAATCGGCGTCAAGCTGGCAACCATTTTTCCGCGCCGGATGTCTCCGTCGTCGCAATTCGTCAAGAAGCTGGTGGAAGAAGGGCGGCTGGGCAAGCTGAGCCTGTGTTCGGGTTACGTCAAATTTTACCGCGATCAGGCTTATTATGACAGCGCAGGCTGGCGCGGCACATGGGCGATGGATGGCGGCGGCGCGATGATGAATCAAGGCATTCATACAGTCGATCTGCTTCAGTGGCTGGCCGGCCCCGTCGATTCGCTGCACGGTTATGCGCAGCACGTTCTGCGCGACATCGAGGTGGAGGATACGGCGGTCGTCTCGCTGCAATTCCAATCTGGGGCGCTAGGCTCGATAGAAGCGACTACAACCGCCTACAAACAGCCGGAGCACCGGATCGTGCTGCATGGCGATAAAGGAACCGTGATCCTGACGGGCGATGACATAACTACGCTCGATATACTCGGGGAACAGGTCGAGATTCCGGCCTTCGAGCCGTTTGCAGTCGTACCCGACGGCCATGCCGCGCAGATTCGCGATATGGCGCTCGCCGTGCTGCACGATCGCCAGCCTGTCGTCACCGGCCGCGACGGCAAGCATTCGCTCGAAATTATTCTCGGCACCTACGAATCGCAGCGCAGCCATCGCGAAATTTTATTCGGATAATCTAGCGGTCCGATACATAAAGCCTCCTTTTCCAAACGTTTGTTTGGATAGGGAGGCTTTGATGTTTCACAGCTATCATTCATTTCGTAACGCGCGTATAACCGCCGGACAACGTCTTCGCATATTCCGAAGGCGTCATGCCGGTCGATTTCTTGAAATGCCGCGAGAAGTAATGGACGCTGCTGTAGCCGAGCAGCTCGGAAATTTCCGTCAAGTTGAATACGTCCTCGCGGATATACGTTTTCGCCCGGTCGATCTTAAGCGTGTTCATATATTCGATGACGCCGCAGCCGACTCTTTTTTTGAACATGATGCTGATCTGGGTCCGGCCGATGGCGAAATGGTCGCATAAATCGTCCAAGGTCAGGTTGTCGCCCAAGTGCTCGTTCATATATTGGATCACCCTGTCGGCGAGGCCGCTTTCCTGGCCCTCTCGCGGCACCGGCGGAGGCGAAACGGTCTGAGCTTCGTTACCGGCGCGGATCAGGTGGATAAGCAGCGTTTCCAGATGCACCTTGAACAGCTGCTCGCAGCCGAACGGGGCGTTTTCGCGCGGAGACAAGATCCGGCCGCTGCCGAGCGGAGGGGTCGCGAACGAGTTCCAGCCTTCCTCCATCATATGAGCGAGCACGGATTTTTCTTTTTCGTTCAGATGGAACAGCTTGTTGCGCAAAAAGAACGACATCGGCTCGGATTCGCATTCGAAGGTGACGATGAACACGTTCGGCGATATTTTGCCGTTGCTCTTCGGACTATGGAATTCATTCGGCTCATGAAAGAGCAGGTCGCCTTGCTTCAGGTTAAAATGACCGAAGTCCGTGTCGATCGCGATCTCGCCCTTGTCCACGTAAAAAATTTCCCAGAAGTCGTGTTTCTCTCCCGCGTATTTGTAATTTTTGGACAGCTCGAAATAGTGGCACGAGATTAGCTTGCGAATAAGGATGTCTTCGCGTATTTCGTATCGGGGGAATCGCATAGCCGACAATCGCCCTTTCTGCTCGGAAACTTTTAGTTTCGTCTTCATTTCAACAAAGAGGTCGAAAAATCCTTTCGGCCATTATGCGCTTTGGGCCGGATCAGGTGAAAATGCAAATTTTACGAACGATTGTGCAAAAGAGGGTGCAAAAAAGTCGTTTCATCGTCTAAAGATCGACCCCGGAATCCACGTTATGATGAACTTGTAAAACGTCACAGAAAGCGAGGGCACAAAGATGGAGATCGGTGTCGTCAATATACTAAAAAATAACGGAAATTGCTTCGAGCATGTAAGCCAGTTCGGCGTAAACGTCTGCCAATTGATCGGCTGGGAGCCGGCGCTGTGCACGACGGAAATCGCGGACAATGTGCTTCGCGAATCGCAAGCGCACGGCGTTCGCATCTGTGCCATGTGGGGCTGGGTAGCGGGGCCGGGCAAATGGAACTTCACGGAAGGGCCGGTTACGCTCGGCCTCGTTCCGGAGCAGTATCGCGAGGAGCGCGTGCAAACGCTTAAAAACTGGGCCGATTTCGCCAAGCGGGTCGGAGCTCCGGCGCTCGTGACGCACTGCGGCTTCATCCCGGAAAATATGACCGATCCGAATTACGAAGGTGTCGTCGCCGCGATCCGGGAAGTCGCCGCTTATTGCGAGAAGCTCGGTCTCGGCTTCTGGTTCGAAACCGGTCAGGAAACGCCGGTTGTGCTGCTGCGGACGATTGAGCGGGTAGGCACGTCTAATCTGGGCATTAATTTGGACCCTGCCAACCTCATTTTATACGGCAAAGGCAATCCGATCGACGCGTTGGACGTCATCGGGTCTTATGTCCGCAACGTCCATGTGAAGGACGGGCTGTATCCGACGAACGGCGATTTGCTGGGCAAGGAAGTGCTGGTCGGCACCGGCAAGGTGCGTTTTCCCGAGTTTCTGGCGAAGCTTCGCTCGATCGGATACGACGGCGAGCTGATCATCGAGCGCGAAATAGCGGGCGACGAGCAGGCGCGCGACATCCGCGCCACCATCGACAACTTGAACAAGTGGCTGGCATAGCCGCCGCGTTAGGAGGAGAACGAGCATGAATCTGTTCACGACGATCAAAGGTTCGCTGATGGAGTCGTTTTTTCCGTCCGGCTGGGATCTGAACAAAATCGACCGCTGCGCGTCCGTATCGCCGCAAGAGGCGTTGAATCGGGAGGCGCACTGGAATGACGGCTTTCAGCCGATCCCATGCACGAGCCTCGAGCAGTTCGATACGTTTATGGGCCATGAAATCGCGCTGCTTATCAAGCAAACGAGAGATCGCGGCGAGAAGCTGGCGCTTATTTTGCCGGTCGGCCCGATGGGTATGTACAAGTGGACGGTTTACTTCCTGAAAGCGTGGAACGTGAGCGCTTCCCATGTGTCCGGCTTCAATATGGACGAATGGAGCGACGCCGAAGGCAACACGCTGCCGGCCTCGAACCCGGGCGCGTTCCAATACGCCATGGAAAACAGCTTCTACAACCAACTCGGCGACCTGACCGTTCCCGAAGCGCAGCGCAATTTTGCCACGAAGGAAAACTTGCCGACCTACGGGGAGAAAATCGCCAAGCTGAAAAGCGAAGGCGCCAAGCTCGCTGTCGTTTACGGCATCGGCCGCGTGTTCCATATCGCCTTTTGGGAGCCGCACTTTGCCGGGGAATACGCAACTGAAGCCGAATGGCGCTCGGACACGCACCGGATTGCGGCGAAGCTGCACCCGCTGACGATCGAGCAAAATGCGATCACGAGCTTCAAAAGCCGCACGACGCTTGTTCCGTGCTACGCAAATACGATCGGTCCGGGACTGTTCCTGCAGGCCGATTATGCGATCGGCGGCGCTGACGGCGCGCTCGGGCGCGGCATGATGTGGCAGGGCATGTCGCTGCTTACGACACTGAGGTATGGTCCCGATCCTTGGGTGCCATCGAGCTATATGCCGACGATCCCCGGGAAGCTGTTTTTCCTCGGCGAGCTGGCCGGGCCGCTGGAGCCTGAACTGAACTGATTTTCCATTGCGAAAGGAGCAGCTATAGATGAACATTTTGGCCGTTGGCGCCCATCCCGACGATATCGAGATTTCTTGCGCGGGAACGTTGTCCAAGTTGAAGCAGGCCGGCCATCACATCGTCATTTGCCACGCGTGCAAGGGCGATAAGGGCCATTATACGATACCGCCCGAGGAGCTTACGGAAATTCGCCGCAAGGAAGCTCAGGAGGCCGGCAGTGTTATCGGCAGCGAAGTGATCTCGCTCGGCTTCGGCGACGGGGAAATTATCGCGGAAAATCAGGAAAACCGGATGATCTTCATCGATCTCGTCCGGTATGCGAAGCCGGATATCGTCATTACGCATGCGCCGAACGATTATATGCCGGACCATATCGCGGTCAGCCAGCTCGTGTTTCACGCGACGTTTTTCGCTACGCTGCCGTGGTTTAAGACGAACAATCCGGCTGCGGAGAAAGTTCCCGGCCTGTATTATATGGACAACTTGTCCGGACTCGGCTTCGAGCCTACCTTTTACGTCGATGTGACCGATCATCTGGATACGAAGCTGGATATGCTGAGCAAGCATCAGAGCCAGCTCGTCTGGCTGAAGGAGCACGATAACGTGGACATCGTCGATTTCGTCCGTACGCTGGGCAAGACGAGAGGCATACAGGCGGGCTGCAAGTATGCGGAAGGATTCGTCCAGCATCTCGTCTGGACGAGACCGAACGCCGTCCGCTTTCCGGTTTGATCTGACAGGGCGGCAACATTTTACGCAGGGGAGAGAACGGCGATGCTGAAAGTGGGCTTGGTTGGGCTCGGATTTATGGGCCGAACGCATTTGACGAATTACAAGAGGCTGGAAGCGGAAGGATTTCCGATTCAAGTTACGGCGATTTGCGATACCGATGAGCAAAAATTTCAGGGCATCTTCACGCCGGGCAACATTGCGTCGGCCGGAAGCGACCTGGATTTGTCAGGTTATAAGCAGTATCACAACTTCGACCAAATGCTGGAAAACGAACAGTTCGATATCGTCGATATTTCGATGCCGACCCATCTGCATGCGGAGATGACAGTGAAAGCGATGGATCGCGGCATTCACGTGCTCTGCGAGAAGCCGATGGCGCTGCACACGGACGAAGGACAGCACATGATCGAGGCGGCGTTGCGGAGCGGCAAAAAGCTGATGATCGCTCAGGTGCTTCGTTTCTGGCCGGAATACGAATATTTGAAGGAAACGGTCGATAGCGGCCGTTACGGCAGTGTGTTGTCCGCACATTTTTTCCGGGGCGGGCATCCGCCGAAATGGACGTTTAACGACTGGATGGTGCGCAAGGAAACGAGCGGCGGCGGCCTGTTCGATCTGCATATTCACGATATCGATATGATTAACTGGCTGTTCGGCAAGCCGCAATCGGTATCCACCTTCGCCCGCGACGTGCTGCCGGGCAGTTCGTTCGACATCATTTCTACGAATTATTCGTATCCGGACCGGAAAATCGTCAGCTCGCAATGCGACCGGGCGCTGACCGGAGATTTCGGCTTCGAAATGTCGTTCCGGGTTAATTTCGAAAAAGGCAATCTCATCTATGAAAAACGCGTATTGCGCGACAATCCGATGGACGGCAAGTCGTTCGTACCCGAGCTGTCCGCCGATTCCGGTTATTACCGCGAAATCAAATATTTCGCCGAGGCGATTATGCAAAACCGTCCGATCGAGCGTGCGACACCATACGACACGCTCGCTACGCTGACGATCGCCGAAGCGGAAGCCCGTTCCGCGTTGTCGGGCGGCGTGCTTGTCGATATCGCGTAAGGCAAGTTTACGTAAGCTTTAACCGAAAAAACATACAAAAAAACGAAAGATGACCCGCCCGGGGGATTGCTCATGGGCGGGCTGTCTGTTATGGTTAAGAGGAGAATTAACCAAAGGAGGGAATCGCATGCCGTTTAATATTGGCTGGACCGGACTTATCCTGGTCATCCTCATTGCCTTGCTGCTTTTTGGACCATCCAAGCTCCCTCAGCTGGGACGTGCCGTAGGGGATACGTTCCGCGAATTCCGCAAAGGAAGCCGTCAAATGATCGCTGAAGCAGAGGAAACGAACGCTGCCGAAGGCAAGCGCGAGACAGAACGCAAGTCGATCAACTGACCAGTCCGCCAGGACAGCGCAGTCCGTATAGATGACCGAATTTGTCTACCGACGAATTCGGTCTTTCTATATTTTGTAAGCGCTACCTCGCTTCCTTCGTTTTCGCTTCTGGCGTAGAAGGGGGCGGGCCTTTCCAGGTACGCTGAGCTGCTCCCGGCTCGGCGAGGCGGTCTGTTTCCGGGCTACGGAACGTTTCCCGATTACGGCCGGTCCGATCGCAATTATGTCAACGACGTCCCGGTCACTGAAATAATACCGGTTGCGCGTGGAGGTTCCGTTCGAAATCTGCTGTCCTGTTTGCGTTTTGGCAAACGATCCCCAGAACGAGGCGTTGTTGTTTCCTACAAAAACGCCGCTGTTCGACCCCATCTGATCGACGCGGATTTGCTTCACTATAATTGAGGACTGTGCCAATGGTTCTTGCCCCTTTATGTCCGTTTCGGGATAAGACCCGTAAGCTATTGTAAAGTATACGCAGCGCCGAATCGATCGGGTTGGGCGGAAGCTATCGCTTGGCGGATGGGGGAGGGGACGCTCTGAATGAGTAGCCCGTCTCGGTTCGTTTAAGCTCCACGGCGGAATCATCCGTCGCAGTGGATGCAGGTTCGGCTGTTTGCCCGGCCGTTTTCGGTCTTCCCGCCGCCTTTGCGTCCCTGCCGCCTTCTTGTTTCGCCTTGCCGTCTTTGTGCCCCGCCCCCTTGAATAACGAGTTCGGATCGAAGTTCACATCGAAGTTGTTGCCCAAATTGAGAGAACCGCTCAATTCCTCGATATCGAGCGCATCGAGGCGGAACGTCACGTTTTCTACGACCGGATTGTGGACGTGGAGCTGCTGCACGACGACGCTTTGCTTCTTCATTTCCTTCGCAAGCTGCTGCATCGTCTGCTCCATCTGTTCGATTTTCCGCTCCAGCCGGATCGTTTCCTCCGCAGACCGGGAAACGGATGGAGCGCTCTCGCGTCTCGGCGACCAATTGATCATGACCATACCTCGCTCTTCCGGTTTCATAACCCGTCTCGTACATTATATGGGCGAGCCTCTCCAAGCATTCGTTCCGTGTTCCGAAAGGCGAATAGGACACCTTGCGTACGGCATATATATGGTTTATTACGACGGACTGGAGGGGACACATGTGCCGGGTACGATTATATTCAACGGGATTTACGTGAACAGCCAAGGTCCGAACGGAGCCGTATTCGTCGGGGAAGCGTCGGCGCCGGGCTGGGATTCTCACAATAAAAACCAGACTGCGAGCGGACAAAATAATATCGCGTTCGGCAGTGTAGACAGCATTGCGGGCAATTTGTTCCTGTTCTCGGACAACGATTTCCTGGATACGCTCATCCTGGACGGCTTCGAGCGAGACGGAGGACCGAGCATACAATCGTAACGGGAGGGGCTGCCGTCATGCTGGACACGAAATTTCTCGTGCAGTTCGACAAAATTGTGGTCAACTCGATCGGTCCGAACTCCGGCATTTTCGTCGGTACGAACTTGCAGTACGGCTGGAGCTCGCATAACAAAACAAACGCAAGTATCCAAGGCGTCGAGAACGGAACCGTATCGGGAAATATTAACGTCTTCTATGATGACGACCTGATCGATATGCCGGTCGACGATCGCGACATCTTCCTCAGCGCGGGCAAAGTCGCCAAAGCTTCCTAAGCTTGCCCAGGCTGGAAGGCGGCGGCGACTCCAACTGCCGCAAATGAGAACGAATAGGAGGGATTCCCGTGGGAGGCAGCGATGAGGAGGCTTCTCCCGGTCAGGGCCCGGGGGTATTCAATTGGGAGCAGTTCCAGAACAGTTTTTTCGGCGGGGCCGGGTGGAAGCAGGTAATTAACGAAAACGGGACCGGGTCGATTCCGTGGCTCGATCGGTATGTGAAAAGCATACTCGTCGATACCGCGCCCGGAGCATCGGCCGTACCTTCCCAGCCGGTTCAGCCGTTTACGTCCAAGACGTCTTCTTTTACTTATAATGTATTCGAGACGCACCGCAGCTTGATTGTCAGAATCCGCTTGTCCTCGGAAACGAATCCGAGAACGGTTCGCATTGTTGCCTCCACCACCGAGGTCAAGGTGACCGGTTTGCCGGATGGGGAAGACAAAACGGTGAAGCTTCCGATGCCGGTCCGTATCGACGGCGCCAAGGCGCTGTGCAAAAAGCAGATTATCGAAATCACGCTGCCAAAGGATGAACTACCTCCGGTTAAGGAAATACCGCTCCGTTTTATGGAAGGGGAGTAACCGTCACAGAGCCAGTCTAGCGACCGCCGGGGCCTATTGGGCCGGGCGGTCCTATTTTCTTTTCCAGGGCAAACCGTCCGCATCTTCGCTGCATAGTATATGCCGACAGCTATGTACGGAGGCGAAATGCGATGGCGGATGCAGGCGAAAAAGATCCGTGCGTGCGATGCGGGCACCAGCCGGATAAAGCCGACAAATATTGCGTAAGATGCGGAGCGCCGCTCGTCAACAAATGTTCGAAAAAAAGAAGCCCTCTGCATAAGGGCTGCTCGAAGGTTAATCGCCAAGATGCCGCTTTCTGCTCGGACTGCGGGGCGCCGACCGTATTTCGCGAGTCGGGGCTGCTGTAGAATGCCTTGTTCATCTCACTCGCTTTTCTCCAGCCCGGCTTGCAGCGAAGAGGAGCGGACGAGCTCAGTAAACCATTGCCGCACCGGCTCGGGAATCATCCCGGCTTCTCCGCCCGCCATCCACTCGAGGAAATCCGAGTCGTCGAGCGTCGACTTCGTGCCGGATAGCTGATTGTTGTTGCCGCTGACGTCGCCGAAGCCTTGGTTGTGCTTCTTGTTGCTCTGAAAGTTGGAGGGGAAATTGTTCCCCATATTGACGCAAGAAGCGCCTTCCACAGTGCCGATCTCGATATGGCCGATGACGAAATTCGGGGAAAACCATGCTGCTGCCATCCTGCTGGCCTCCTGTCCGTATGACTTAGAATAGAGGAGGATAGACCTAAGGAGCTGCAATTACGGACGCTTCGAACCGGTACGGCCGACGGACTGGCCCGATTCGACCCGATTGTCGCTGCCGGCTACCGAGCCCATCGCTTCGTTTCGCTGCTCGCTGCTCCGTCTTCCGATTATGACGTTTAAGCCTTTATTGACAGACGAGCTGCCCGATATCGTGTCGATCTTGATGGAATCGAAACGGATGCGAACCATCTGCGGCACTCCTCCCGATTGTTATTCGCGGTCTTGCGGTTCGCTGCCAGGGGCTGTATCCAGCGTATCGATCGCGATATCGATAACGGTATCCGGCTGTTTCTGACGAACAAATTCGATCGTCAGCAGTCCGTCCCGATAGCGGGCTCTCATGCCTTCCGCGGACGTTCCTTGCGGAAGCGCAACTTTGCGGTGGAATTGCCCGAAGAAGCGCTCCGAGACGAGGAGTTGATCGTCCTCTACGGGATAACGGTACGGAATGTCGCCTTTAATATGCAGCGTATTTTTTTGTACGGACAACTTGACCGATTCGTCCACTTTGCAGCCGGGCAGCTCGATGACGACGATAAATCGGTCTTCGGTTTGGAAGACGTCGGCTCGGGGCTGCGCATTTGGAATCAGGCCGGAAATATCGTTCCAAAATTGTTCGCCGAGCGTGCGATCTGCCTGAGATCGGAGCTTTTTCCAGAAGTGCTGGGGAGTTTCGCTCATGAGCGGCCTCCTTTCGGCGAAAGACCGTCAGCGTTCTCCTATATGTGTATGAGCCGAGTACCCGGTGCATGACGTTATCGTGCTTCGCCCGAAACAATCAAACGACCGGCGGCTCCGAGGAGCGCCGGTCGTGCGCAATGCCAGTTTCGCCGATCCCCTAGATCAGCTTGATCAAATGAACGATCTGGGCATCGGTCCAAACCCGTATCAGATGATTGGTGGAGTCGTACTGCACCTTGCCTTCGCCGACCGCGATGAGCGGCTCCGACCCGAGTCCGTAAAAAATGTCGTCGGCGAGCGTTTGCAAATATTCGATCTGCTCCTCGCGACCGAGCTGTTCCCATTCGCTTCGTTCCATCTCGAATGTTTCGTGGCAATTGTCGATCTGTCCCAGAGCGGCTCCGAAATCTTTAATAATATCCCGGTATTCGCGATTGAAGCGGACGCCCATTTGTTGGTCACAACCTTTTTGTAAGAGGAATGTACAACTATATTACCAAATGTGCGGCGCTGGAATCCACTGGATACGGCCATTAATTTTTGCGAGGCGCAGGTATGGGCGTTTTGCGGTTAGGGGTTGCGGCGGAAAAACGGTATAATGGCAGTACGGGGTGTTTCATAGCCGCCTAGAAGAAAGGATGAACGTTTACATATGGACGATCGGGCCAAACCGTTTTTGATGGAGCTTCTGTCCACGCCTTCCCCGTCCGGGCAAGAGTGGACCATTCAGCGCAAATGGATCGATTACGTGAAACCGTTCGCGCAGCAAATACGCACCGATATGGCCGGCAACGCCATCGCCATTCTAAATCCGGAGGCGCCGTTCAAGGTGCTGCTGGCCGGACACTGCGACGAAATCGGGCTGATCGTGAGCCGGATCGACGAACAAGGCTTCGTATACGTCGATGCGCTTGGCGGCATCAGCCAAAAGCTGGCCGTCGGCATGAAGGTCGACCTGCTCGGATACGGCGGACGGCTGACCGGAGTCGTAGGGGCAAACGCCCAACATCACGGAGGGCTGAAGGAAAATTTCGAGTTCTCTGATCTATGCATCGATTGCGGCGCGAAATCGAAGGAAGAGATTGCCGGCATCGTCCAAGTTGGCGATATGGCTGTTTATAAAAGAGAGCCGGAGCTGCTGCTCGGCAACCGGATCAGCGGCCGCGGCCTGGATAACCGGACCGGAGCGTTTATCGTCGCCGAGACGCTGCGCCGTGTAGCGGAGCGGGGGACGCAGGTCGGCGTGTACGCAGCCAGTACCGTGAACGAGGAAACGAATCTGGGCGGCGCCTACTTCGCAGCCGCAGGCACCGCGCCTACGATGGCGATTGCGATCGACGTGACGTTCGCCACCGACTATCCCGGCTCGGACTCCAAGCACGAAACGGTCAAGCTGGACGGCGGACCGGTTCTGGCGAAAGGCGCACCGATCAATCGAAAAATCAACCGGCTGCTGACGCAAAGCGCGGAAAGAACCGGCATCCCGATCCAGCTCGAGCTGACTCCCCGCAAAACCGGTACGGATGCGGATATGATGCGCTTCACCGGCCGGGGCGTCCCGATCGCGCTGGTCTCGCTGCCGCTGCGTTATATGCACTCGCCCGTGGAAACGGCCAGCCTGAACGACATCGAGCAGGAGATTGAGCTGCTGACGGATATGATCGTCCACCTGACGGGCCATGAAAATTTGAACCCGCTGGACGACGAGCTGTAAGCCCGCCCGGCGGAGGAACGGGATATGGACAGAAGGACTTTTTTCAAACGAATGCTGGCTTTCGGCGTTATGGCGATGGCGACCGCAGGCGGCATTTGGAAATATAAGCTGGATCGCAAGGCCGGGCGAACCGAGCCGGGCTTAGCTTCAACCGATGAAGTAGGGGCACCGGGAGACGGGGCGGTAGCGGCAATCGGCAATCCGAATGACGCTTCCGGCGCTTTGTTTTCGTTCATGATCTTGAGCGACCTGCATATTAACGGCGGCGCCTCCGAACAAAGCGAGAAGTTTCGCCATACGCTCGACGACATGCTCGCCTTCGAGTCGAAAATCGAAACGATCGTGATTACCGGCGATATTACCGAATCCGCTACGGAGCGGGATTACGAGGAGTTTCGCCGCATCCTGAAGCGTTACAATTTGCCGCGGATGTACGCCAACATGGGCAACCACGACTATTACAACATCTGGATCAGCAAGGATGGGGCATGGAGCAAGGAGACGATGCCGAACGGCAAGACCGACGCCGGTTCCAGAGAGGCGTTCATGAAGCAGTTTCGGCTGGAGAAGCCGTATTCGGAAGCGGTTGTGAACGACTATACGATCTTGCTGCTGTCCCAGGAAGCATACGTTCAGGAGAAGCCGAACGTCGGCGAAGGGGCCTGGTACTCGGACGAACAGCTGGCCTGGCTGAAAGATCGTCTCGCCCGGCGAACCGATAACAAGCCAGTGTTCGTCATGATTCATCAGCCGCTTCCGCCGAGCGGCCAGGACGGGGGCAGTCATACGCTTATCCGCGCCAAGGAGTTTCGCAGCATTTTGAAGCCCTATGCCAATGTTTTTGTATTTTCCGGGCATAATCATCAGGATTTTAATAACGGCCGGGCGCATTATGTGAAGGAAACGTTCCACTGGTTTCAAAATTCGTCCGTGGGGCGGGTCATGGATGTACGCTATAACCCGGTTCCGGATAACATTGCGCAGGGGCTTTACGTTCAGGTATTTGCGGACAAAGTCGTGCTCCGCGGCAGAGAGTATGTCGGACGCAGCTGGATCAAGGAAGCGGCATGGACCGTGCCGCTCGCAAATAGATAACGATCTCTATCATACAAAATTTCGGATGGGAGCTGGGTCAGGTATGGAACTTTTCGAGGCGATTCGCGGGCGCAGATCGGTCGGGCTCGTCAAGGACGAACCGGTAGACAAGGAACGGATCGAACAAATGCTGGAGGCGGCAAACTGGGCGCCGTGCCATCATTTGACGGAGCCGTGGCGGTTTTACGTGATGACGGGCGAAGGACGCAATGTACTCGCGAAAGCTTTTGCGGATATAGCGGTGGAACAGGCGATGGCTGCAGGGACACTAACGAATGAGCAGGAATTTCGGACGAAGCAGGGGGCAAAGGCGTTTCGGTCGCCTGTCGTGATCGCGGTCGCCGTTTCGCCGAGCGACAAGCCCCAGGCGGTTCGGATCGAGGAGCTTGCGGCGGTTCATGCCGCTGTTCAGAACATGCTGCTGGCCGCTCACGCCCTCGGTCTCGGTGCGGTATGGCGTACGGGGGAACCGGCGTATCATCCGACGATGCGGGGCGCCTTCGGCCTGAAGGAAGGCGAGGAACTGGTAGGGTTCGTCTATGTTGGCGTTCCGCAGCTGCCGCTTCCAGTGAAGAGCAGAAGCCCGGTGCAGCCAAAAACGGTGTGGATCGAGTCGAACGGCTAAAAGCCGGATGTCTCGCGATCGCGGCTGCCGCTTTTTTTTGAAAATAATAATTTCATAGCCTAGCAGGATGTCCAGTCCGTCTCCGTTTTCTATCATAAGTTGATAGAGACGGAGGGGGATTCAGGCATGCCTAAACTTGCTCAAACTTTTCCCAGATCGGCACTGTGGACTGAAGAAAATTTCCGGGGGCATGTGCGCGTATTCCGGATTCGCCGGACGGGAGATCTCCCAAGCGGCTTTCGGAGAAAATAATCGGTGAGGCTATAGAATAAGGTCCCAAAATAAAAAGGCTGGGCGAGAAAACGTAAAGTTTTCTGTCCAGCCTTTTTGTGTACCTGCTTTTGCAGGGAAGTAGCGGGGCGGATCAGAGGTCAGTCTTCACTGACCCTGTTTTTTCGATGGCTTGTCACGCCTAACGCCATATGCAAGGTTTGCAAATAGAAGCCTTTTGAGCCTTCTATCTCCTCGGAAACTAGTGTTTTTGGAAAAATAGAGTGCTTTTGAGCCTCCTATAGCCGGTGTACCTGGCTCCAAAAGCAATTATGTCACGAAATAAGCGTCTTAAAAGACTGCTATGCCTGCGCACGGCCCAAGTAAAGGTAGGATAAGACGCCTCAAAGACACTAGCGTTGCAAAGAAGATAACATGAAAAATACAATCTCTTGTATTTACTATATCTGTTAAATTATGATGTTTTCATGGCCCAAACCAAAAAAATCTCCTATTGTAAAAAGGTAGGCGCGTTATCCATACCTTCCTACAAAGGAGACCCTCATGGATAACATATCAGATGTAACCGTCATTGGTAAATACCTTTCTTTACTTTCTTTGGACGAATACGATCTTTCCATCTTCGACCCCTACAAACAAAAATTGAAGACGGCAGACTGTATCCGGTTGTTTATCGCGGCATACCTGTTGGAGCATAAGTCTTCGAGAGATATCGAAAAAGCGGTTCGGGCGGAAAAGACTTTGCAAGACTGGGTCAAGGCTGAAAGCATCAGTCACTCGCAGCTCACTCGGAAATTGCCGCAAATCCCTACGGAAATGCTGGAGCATCTACTCCTGCGTACGGTCCAACGCATCCGTGACTTGACCCGCCCCCGGTTCGGGATCCCGATGACCGAAAAGCTGGCGATCGTGGACTCGACAACACTCCTGATTCCAGCAGGACTTGGTGAATGGGCCCGTGTCAACAAGTACCAGACCATGGTGAAAATGCACTTGCGTCTGGTCACAGATTCGCCGGATGTGCTCGTACCAGAAGCCATCATTCCAACCACCGGGAATGTTAGCGATCATACCGTTGCGGCAGAACTCGTCGTAGCCAAAGACGTTCTGTACGTCATGGACCGCGGCTACGTGAAATACCGTCGTATGGATGAGTGGATCCAGCAGGGGCTTCACTATGTCATCCGCGTCAACGAGAAACATACGGCCACCGTATTGGAATCCTACGCCGTCGAGCCGACTTCACGAGTTGTCCGCGATGCGAAAGTACGGCTGGGGAGCGCGTTTGTCTCGATGGAACGGGCCGTTCGCTTGGTCGAATACCGCGATGAACAAGGCCGGCTGTACCGAGTCGTTACGACCCGGTTCGATCTCCGCGCGGAAGATATTGCGGAAACCTACCGAAAACGTTGGATCATAGAGCTGTTTTTCAAGTGGTTGAAACAGCGAGCTGCGCTAGTAAAACTGTATAGTTACAAGCCGCAAGCGCTTTGGAACACGATGTACCTGTGCCTGCTGGCATACAGTCTGATGCTACTGGTCAAACTGTCCAACT